>NZ_JBFAYT010000001.1:0-670251 GCF_040681455.1 Kribbella sp. NPDC051770
CCCCGAAGGGCCTTACCGCTCGACTTGCATGTGTTAAGCACGCCGCCAGCGTTCGTCCTGAGCCAGGATCAAACTCTCCGTTGAAATCTATATGTCAACCACGGCAAGCCGTGGATAACAGACAAACGAAAAACGATCCATTGCAATCAGAAACAAATCAAACTGACTTGAATCCAGAAAAATTACAAAGGAATCCAATCACAAAACCATGAACCATGGCCTGTGAATGGGGGTTAATGCTAAATTTCGGCATTGACTTTCGGCACGCTGTTGAGTTCTCAAGAATCGGACGCACACCGCGCTCTCAGACTTTCATCCGAAGCTCCGGGGCAACCCGCCAAACTTTACTGTTTCGTCCAGGCCCGGTCAAATCGGCCCTTTTCGATCCAGTTCCCTGCGTGACTCAGCGGCCCAAACCCGCGCGAGGCGCGTCTCGGCTACCAGGAACCTTCAGGGAGTCCGGAGCGACCGGCCGCTTTCGCGTCCCGCACTCGCTCCAACAAGAAGAACATTACTGACATTCACGGTGAAGATGCAAATCGGGGGGTTGGGGCCCGCCAGGAGGGGTACTGACGGGCCCCGCGCAGGTCAGGACTTGCGCTTGGTGACCTCTTCGGTGGCGGTCGGGAGCACCTTGTGCAGGTCCCCCACCACCCCGAAGTCGACCAGCTCGAAGATCGGCGCTTCCTCGTCCTTGTTGATCGCGACGATGGTCTTCGAGGTCTGCATGCCGGCCCGGTGCTGGATCGCGCCGGAGATGCCTGCCGCCACGTACAGCTGCGGGGACACCGTCTTGCCGGTCTGGCCCACCTGGTAGGCGTGCGGGTACCACCCGGAGTCCACAGCGGCCCTGGAAGCGCCTACAGCTGCGCCCAGGGAGTCCGCGAAGGCTTCGACGGGACCGAAGTCGCCACCGGTCCCCCGGCCGCCGGAGACGATGATCGCGGCCTCGGTGAGCTCCGGCCGGCCGGTGGCCTCCCGGGGCTTGGAGTCGGTGATCCGCGCGGTCTTGGCGGCGTCGGAGATCGTCACGTCGAACTCCTCCACCTCCGGCGAGGTCTCGGCCGCCTCGGGGGTGGCCGCGTTCGGCTTCACCGTGATGATCGGGGTGCCGTGGGTGACCTTGGCCTGGACCGTGTAGTTGCCGGCGAACACGGACTGGGTGGTCACCGGGCCCTCCTGCACGTCGACGGCGTCGGTGATCAGGCCGGACTCGAGCTTGACCGCCAGCCGGGCAGCGATCTCCTTGCCCTCCGCACTGGACGAGATCAGGATCGCGGCCGGCTCCACCTTGGCGGCGACCTGCTGCAGCGCCTCCGCCTTCGGGGCGACCAGGTACTGCGAGAGCTCCGGGTCGGTCAGCGCGATCACCTTGGTGGCGCCGTACTGGCCGAGGGCCGGGAGGGCGTCCTGGACTCCCTCGCCGATGTAGACCGCGACCGGCTCGCCGAGGCGGCGGGCGATGGTGAGGAGCTCCGCGGTGGTCTTGCGGACCGTGCCGCCGGTGTGGTCGACGAGAACGAGAACGTTCGACATATTCGGGTCGCTCCTCAGAGGAACTTGTTGGTGGACAGGAACTCGACGAGCTGGGCAGCGCCGCTGCCGTCCTCGTCGGCGACGATCGTGCCGGCCGTGCGCGCCGGACGGGCGGTCACCTCGGTGACCTCGGTCCAGGCCGACGCCTGGCCCACCTGGTCGCCGGACAGCTCCAGGTCGGCCAGCGACCAGGTCTCGACCGGCTTCTTCTTCGCCGCCATGATGCCCTTGAACGACGGGTACCGCGGCTCGTTGGCCTGGTCGCTGACGCTCAGCACCAGTGGCAGCGTGCCCTCGACGGTGTCGCTGGCGGTGTCGCCGTCACGGCGGATCTTCACCGTGGACCCGTCGACGGTCACCTCGGAGCCGAGCGTGACGGCCGGCAGGCCGAGCCGCTCGGCCACCATCGCCGGGACGACACCCATGCCACCGTCGGTGGAGCCCATCCCGAACACGACCAGGTCGGCCTCGAGCTTGCCCAGCGCCTTGGCCAGGATCAGCGAGGTCGCCACGGCGTCGGAGCCGTGGATCGCGTCGTCGATGACGTGGACGCCGGCGTCGGCGCCCATCTGCAGACCCTTCTTCACGGCGTCGGCGGCCTGCTCCGGCCCGACCGTGAGCACGGTCACCTCGGCGTCGCCGTTCTCCTTGACGGTGAGCGCGGTCTCGACGGCGTACTCGTCCAGCTCGGACAGCAGCCCGTCGACACCGGCGCGGTCCACCGTGTTGTCCTCGGAGCGGAAGCGGCGGTCCGCGGTGGCATCCGGCACGAACTTCGCGCAGACGACGATCTTCATAGCGTGTGGGACCCCTTCTGGTTAACGGTCTCTCCCAGCCTGCCACGGATGTTACTCACGAGAAACATAAGACGTGTGCGAGTCCCATCACAGTTACGCTGGCTCGGTGACCGAGACGTTACCTCTAACCGGCGAGCGGACCGCTCCGGGGATCTGGCACGAGAACTACTGGTTCGCGCGCCACGAGGCGGCCTACCGCTGGATCGTGGACTGGGCGAGGCCGAACGGCCGGGTCCTCGACGCCGGGTGCGGCGAGGGGTACGGCGCTGAGCTGCTGCGGGCCGGCGGCGCGCGGCAGGTGTTCGGTCTCGACTATGAAGGTACGAGCATCCGGCACGCCGCGAAGGCTTATCCACAGCTCAATCTGGTCCAGGGCAATCTCGTGCAGACCGGGTTCGCCGACGAGAGCTTCGGACTCGTCACCAGTCTGCAGACGATCGAGCACCTGTGGGAGCAGCCGCGGTTCGTCGCCGAGTGCGCGCGGATCCTCGTGCCGGAAGGGACACTCGTGCTCACGACGCCCAACCGGCTGACCTTTCCGCCGGGCAACTGGTACCACACGCGGGAGCTGACGGCGGACGAGCTGGTAGCGCTCGTCCAGCCCGAGCTGGAGATCACCGACGTGCTCGGGCTGCACCACGGAGAACGCCTCGGAGCGTGGGAGTCGCAGTACGGCGACTGCGTTCGGAGGCAGCTGGAGACCGAGTACGCGCAGTGGGACGACGGGTTGGTGGAGCTGGTCACCGGGACCCGTCACACCGACTTCGAGCTGCGCCGTGACGGACTCGACGAGTGTCTGGACCTGGTGGTCGTCGCGCGGAGACCGGACAACCACGCGGAGTGACCAAAGGTCACGATCTGGGACACCGGCCGGTCTTCCACAACCACGGCTCTTCCTGACGCATCTTTCTGTGTGTCACAGTCTGCTACCCGCGGTCGCCTGGTGGCGCCCGCCGAGATCCCGTGGGGGGACCAGAGCACATGAAGAAACTCTTGCTGGTGGGCGCTGCCGTGGTCGCCGCCGGCGCGACGGCACTCGCGGCCGTCTTCACGGGCGGCCCGGCCGCCGGTTCGCCGGTGGTGCACACCGTCGTCGTGTCACCGAACCCGTCCGACCTCACCCCGCGGGTGCAGGACGGCGCGGTCTACAAGATGCTCCAGCTCGGCGGCATCATGTTCGCCGGCGGGCAGTTCAGCAGCGTCAAGCCGTACAACAACAGCGCCACCATCGCGCGCAACCGGCTGTTCGGGTTCAACCCGGTCTCCGGCGGGCTGACGGCGTTCAAGGCCACCTTCAACTCCGAGGTCTGGGCGCTGGCCACCGACGGCAAGTCGCTGTGGGTCGGCGGCTACTTCAACTCCGTGAACGGTGTCGCCCGCACCGGCGTCGTGAAGCTCAACCCGTACACCGGCGCCGTCGACCCCGCGTTCAACGCGAAGCTGAGCGGCTCGGTCACCGACCTGGCGATCGTCAAGGGCCGGCTGATCATGGGCGGAACCTTCGCCAAGAAGCTGGTCGCGGTGAACCCGGCGACCGGCGGAGACACCGGCTACATCAACCTCGCGATCACCGGGAAGCCGCAGAGCGAGCTGGCCGGTCAGACCAAGGTGTTCCGGTTCGCTGCCAACCCGGCCGGCACCCGGCTCGCGATCGTCGGCACCTTCACATCGATCGGCGGCCAGGCCCGGCAGCGCGCGGCGCTGATCAACCTCGGCACCAAGGCGACCGTCAGCGGCTGGTACTCCCCGCTGTTCGACAAGCCCTGCAACAGCGCGCACCCGACCTGGACCCGGGACGTCGACTTCTCCCCCGACGGCGCGTTCTTCGTGATCGTCACGACGGGTGGCGGGTTCCCGAACGACAAGACGCGGCTCTGCGACTCCGCCTCCCGCTGGAACGCCAACGACTCCCGTACGACGTACCCGGTGTGGGCCAACTACACCGGTGGCGACACGTTGCTCTCGGTGCAGGTCACCCGGGCCGCCGTGTACGTGCAGGGGCACCAGCGCTGGATGAACAACCCGGGCGGATCGGACTTCGCCGGACCGGGGGCGGTGTCGCGGCCGGGGATCGCCTCGCTGAACCCGAACCACGGGCTCGCGTACTCGTGGAACCCGACCAAGGACCGTGGCGTCGGTGGGTACGACCTGCTGCTCACCGCGGCCGGGCTCTGGGTCGGGTCGGACACCACCCACATCGGTGGCGAGACGCACGAGCGGCTGGCGTTCCTGCCGCTGCCGTAGGACTACCGGCCAAGCAGCTTTCGAGTACCGGCCATCGATCGAGGGTCGGTACTTGAAACTGCCGGTGCGACGCTCAAGTGCCGACCACCGATCGGTGGTCGGTACTTGAAAGGTGCTGGTGGGGTCAGGGGCGGACGAAGCGCTCGATGATCTTGCCGACGATCAGGTAGACCAGCGCGGCGATCCCCCAGTTCACCAGCAGGGTGTTCTTCGCGGTCTCCAGCCGGAACAGGTCCTTGAACGGGCCGACCAGGTCGTGGCCGCGCTCGAGCACCCAGCGGACGATCTCGTTGCTCTGGTTGGCCTGGTCGAGCGCGGTGAACAGCGCGCCCAGGGCAAGCACCGCCGCCGCCAGTACGGCGAGCAGCCAGACCAGCGAGGCGATCAGGTTGCGCAGGCGCTTCACGCCGGAGCCGACGGTCGACATCGCCGCGCGGCCCTTGCCCGAAGCCGAGGACGACGAGGAGGACTCGCGCGCCTTCCGCGCCGCAGCCAGCGGGTTCTCCCCCGGCTTGTTGCCCGAGGCACCGGTCTGCCGGGTGATCACCGACGTCGCCGCGGTGTCGTCGGCCTTCGGCGCGGCCGCCTTCGCCGCCGCCTCGGCCTCGCGGGCCTTCTGCGCGGCGACGATCTCGGCCGCGGTCTGCGGTTTGGTCTTGGTCGCCGTCACGCCCGAACCGCCGGCGTCCGCACCACCCGTGCCCGAATCACCTGTACCGGAGCTGCCGGAGCTGCCGGGATCGGCGCCCGGCTTCGCCTGCTCGGCGTCGGCGGCCTTGGCCGCCTTGTCGTCGTGAGTACCCACGTCGTCCATCTCCTCAGCCGGGGTCGGTTCCTCGTCCGCCACCTGTGCCGGCGGCCGCTTCCGCCGGTTGCCCGGGACCGGGCGGGGCGACAACCGCCGCCGTACGCCCAGCGGGCGCTGGTCCGTACTGTCCAACGTAGCGACGCCGGGCCCGTCCGTCACGATCGGCACCGGGTCGACCGCGCGGTAGCGGGCCTGCGTGATCGAGCCGTCGGCCGCCGCCTGGTCGAGCGCCGTCCGTACGTCGGCAGCAGAAGTCACCGCGTCCGTGGACAGGCGTGCGGCGCCTGTCTGGTCAACCACGCGGGGGCTCCTCTCCGACGACTTCCGGGACATACTGCCCGACTGGTGAGTAACTTGAGAACCCCTCGGCGTCCTCCGGTTCACCAGCCGTAGCAGTACGGTTACCCACCCCGGTACCGTCCACACCACCCGCCACGCCGCGTACGGGCGGGATTTCCGCACCACCGGTACCTTCCGTACCACTCATCCCAGCCCGCAACCGCGCCGCCGTCTGCTCGTTCTCCCGCGCCAGCCCGTCCAGGTAGGCCCGCCGCTCCGCGTCAGCGGCGTACCGGCTGACCCGGTCGCGCACCACGACAGCCGGTACGCCGACCGCCACCGCGTACTCCGGAATGTTGCCTCGGGCAACACTGTTGGCGCCGACCACCGCGCCGCGGCCGATGTCGGTGCCGCGGGTGACGGTGACCTTGGTGGCCAGCCAGCAGTCCGGGCCGATCCGGACCGGCGACTTGACCAGGCCCTGGTCCTTGATCGGCAGGTCGAGGTCGTCGGTCTTGTGGTCGAAGTCGCAGATGTAGGTCCAGTCCGCGATCAGCGTGGAGGCGCCGATCTCGACGTCCAGGTAGCAGTTCACCGTGACGTCGCGGGCGAAGACCACCTTGTCGCCGATCCGCAGCGTGCCCTCGTGCGCGCGCAGCCGGGTCTCGTCGCCCAGGTGCACCCACTTGCCGAGCACGATCCGGCCGTGGCCCGGCCGGGCGACGATCTCCAGCTTCTTGCCGAGGAAGACGAACCCCTCGGTGACCACCTGCGGGTGCCGCAGCTTGAACCAGGCGAACCGCCAGTAGCGCTTCAGGTAGTACGGCGTCCACGCCCGGTGGCGGACCACCCAGCGCAGGTTCGAGTACGACAGCAACCGCATCAGGCCAGTATCTACTCCGCGACGCCGGTGATGGACACGTTGTAGTACAACTCGTCGGGGACAACCTGCGCGAGCACCTTGTCGACCTTCGACAGCTGCAGCCACGACTTGTACGCGAACATCCGCCACCCGAACCCGAGCTTCTGCTCCGGTACGGCGGCCTCGAAGGTCCGGATCGGCCAGCCGACCCACGCGGCGGTCAGCTCCTCGGTCACCGTCCTCACCTCGACCGCACCGGCCCGCGTGGCCGTCCGGGCCAGCGTGTCGGGATCGAAGGTGTGCAGGTCCACGACCGCCTCGAGCGCGGCCGCGCGCGAGGACTCGTCGAGCTCGGCCTGCGGACGCCGCCAGTCCGACAGCGCCGGCAGCTTGGTCAGGTTCGTGGTCGCCCACCAGGTGAACCGGGACAGCCGCCGGGCCACGAAGTCGCCGTACCGGGTCGGTTCGCCGCAGATCACGAACCGGCCGCCCGGCTTGAGCACCCGCAGCATCTCGCGGAACGCCAGCTCGACGTCGGGGATGTGGTGGATCACCGCGTGCCCGATCACCAGGTCGAAGGTGTCGTCGTCGTACGGGAGCTTCTCGGCGTCGGCGACCTTGCCCTCGACCTCGAAGCCGAGCGTGGCCGCGTTCTTCTTGGCCGCCTCGACCATGCCCGGGGACAGGTCGGTGACGTGCGCCTCGGCCAGGACGCCGGCCAGCTTCAGGTTGAGCGTGAAGAAGCCGGTGCCGGCGCCGATCTCGAGGGACTTGCCGTACGGCCAGCCCTGGTCGCCGGCGATCGCGGTGAAGCGGTCCTTGGCGTAGCTGACGCAGCGTTCGTCGTACGAGATCGACCACTTCTCGTCGTACGTCGAAGCTTCCCAGTCGTGGTAGAGCACCTGGGCGAGCTTGTTGTCGTTCCAGGCCGCCTCGACCTCTTCGGCGGTGGCAGCGGGCTTTTCGGCGGAAGTGGTCATCAGATTCCCTTGAACTCGGCCTTACCAGGGCCGTTCTCGACGAAGGACTTCATCCCGATCGCGCGGTCCTCGGTGGCGAACAGCCCGGCGAACTGCTGGCGCTCGATCTCCAGCCCGGTGTGCAGGTCGACGCCGAGCCCGGCGTCGATCGACTCCTTCGCCGCGCGCAGCGCCAGCGCGGCGGCCACGGAGAACTGCGCGGCCCAGGCGACAGCGGCGGTGTAGACCTCAGCAGCCGGGACGACCTTGTCGACCAGGCCGATCGCCAGCGACTCGGCCGCGTCGACGAAGCGGCCGGTGTAGATCAGGTCCTTGGCCTTCGACGGGCCGACCAGGCGGGACAGCCGCTGGGTGCCGCCGGCGCCGGGGATGATCCCGAGCAGGATCTCCGGCTGGCCGAGCTTGGCGTCGTCGGCGGCGATCCGGTAGTCGGCGCACAGGGCGAGCTCGCAGCCGCCGCCGAGCGCGTACCCGGTGATCGCGGCCACCGTCGGCTTCGGGATCGCGGCGACCGCGGACAGCGACGACTGCAGCGGGCCGGAGCGGCGGACCATGTCGGCGTACGACATGTCCGCCATCTCCTTGATGTCCGCACCGGCGGCGAACACCTTCTCGCCGCCGTAGATCACCACCGCGCGCACCGCGTCGTCGGCGGCCGCTTCCTCGGCGGCGGCCCGGATCTCCTCCTGGACCTGGACGTTCAGCGCGTTCATCTTCGGCCGGTCCAGCCGGATCGTGCCGACCCCGTCGGCCACCGTCAGGTTGACGAACTCGCCCATCGCCTCGCTCCTCCAGTCGTGGTACTACCCGCGGGTCACATCCACGGCACCGTACCGGACGACGATTCCGATCATCCGCACCGGGCACCGGGTGGCCATGAGTGACGACAAGACCATCACCGTGACCCGCACGATCAACGCCTCGACGAAGGATCTCTTCGACGTCCTGACCAATCCCGAGCGGCACGCCGAGCTGGACGGCTCCGGGTTCGTGGTCAGTGACGAGAAGTCGAACCGGATCACCGGCAGCGGGCAGGTCTTCCGGATGAACATGACCGGGGACCACATGGGCGGTGAGTACCAGACGGACAACACCGTCGTCGGGTACGACCCGAACCACCTGGTCGCTTGGCAGACCGCTCCGGCGGGCACCGAGCCGCCCGGCTGGCAGTGGGTCTGGGAACTCAAGGCGCTCGACGCCGGCGACACCGAGGTCACGCTGACCTACGACTGGTCCAAGGTGACCGATCGGGAGATCCTGCAGAAGGTGACGTTCCCCCTGGTCGGCCAGGACCAGCTCGAGGACTCGCTGGGCAACCTGGCCGCCGCGGTGGTCAAGAACTGAGCGGGGTGGGAGCCAAGCTCCCACCCCGCGTCCACCTCCGCCCCGAGGTGGTCAGAGGTCGACGGGCTGGCCGGCCGCTACCGAGCGGCGGGCCGCGTCGACGATCCGGAGGGTGCGCAGACCGACCGCTCCGTCCGGCTGCGGTACGACGGCCGGCTGCTGCCCGGCGACCGCCGGGCCGGAGGCGCGGACCGCCGAGAGGAACTCCCCGACCATCGCGGCGTCCAGGTTGCCGCCGATGCCCAGGTAGACCTCACCCGACAGGTCGGTGCCACCGACGTGCTCCTCGAACGGCGCGATCTCCACCGACCCGTTGGTGCCGGTCACCTGCAGCGTCACGCCACCCCAGGTCGGGCCGTTGTCCGGCATGCTCCAGGAGCAGTCGATGGTGGCCAGCAACCCGTTGGCGTACGTGATGGTGACCAGACCGCCGGTCTCGACCGCCACGTCCTTGTCCTGGTGCAGCACGTGGTTTGCGGCCGCGTGCACACGCGCCGCCTCGACCCCACCGGTCAGGCCGTCGATCAGGTCGGCGCAGTGGACGGTGTGGTCGACCAGCGCTCCCCCACCGGCGAGCTTCGCATCGGTGAACCACTGGCGCTGGTCGTACGGGATCTTCCCGTTGTTGGTCCCCAGCACAGCGAACACGTCGCCGAGCCGTCCCGCCTCGACCGATGCCCGCAGCCGCCCGTACGACGGCGCGAAGCGCACCGGGTAGGCAACCATCAGGATCGTCCCAGCGTCCGCACAGGCAGCCAGCATCGCCTCGCCGTCAGCGACCTCGGTGGCCAGCGGCTTCTCGCAGAGCACGTGCGCACCGGCGGCCGCGGCCCGCTCGACCAGCGGCCGGTGCAGCGCGTTCTCGCTCGTCACCACCACCGCGTCCGGGCCCCAGGCGAACAGTTCGTCGTACGAGTCGACGTAGGCGATGCTGTGGTCGGCCGCGAACGCCGCACCGCGCGGGCCGGCGTCGGGCGCGGAGGCGCCGTCCGGGTCGGACGACAGCACCTCGACGTCCGGCAGGCCGGCCAGCAGCGAGCAGTACGACGACGCGTGCGTGTGCGCGAACGAAGCGATCGCAACCTTGAGGCTCATCGGGCCACTCCCGCCGGGTCGAAGCTCTTCATGTCGATCGTGCGCCCGGTCTCCATCGAGGCCCGGGCGGCTTCGGCCAGGTAGACCGCCGCCGCGCCGTCCGCGGCGTCGACGCGCGGCTCCGCCCCGCCGCGCAGGGCGACGGCGAACTCGCGCAACTGGGTCAGGTACGGGCTCTCGCCGAGCGTGTTCGCGGGGATCAGCAGATCGCCGGTCGATCCGCCGCCCTGCAACTCCTCGGCGTACCCGCTGTCGTCGGCCGACGAGAAGTGCAACTGGCCGGTCGCGCCGGCGATCGCGAAGGTGGTCTTGAACGGTGTCCCGGGGGCTCCCCAGGTCGCGCGCAGGTGGCTGATCGCGCCGCCGGAGTGGGTCAGCGTCACGTGCGCCGCGACGTTGACCGGGGAGATCCCGTCGACCGACGGCGGGCTCTGCACGGCGTACACGCTCTCGACCTCGCCGCACAGCCAGCGGGCCTGGTCGAGGTCGTGGACCATCAGGTCCATGATCACGCCGCCGGAGCGGGCGACGTCGCGGTACCAGCCCTTACCGGCCGGCGAGCTCGCCTGCCGGGAGAAGCGCGCCACGGCGACCTGGCCGATCCGGCCCGCCCGCACCGCCTCGTACGCGGCCTGGTACGCCGGGAAGAAGCGGACCACGTGCGCCGGGTAGAGCTTCACACCGGCAGCGGCCGCGGCCGTGGACAGCTCGTGCGACGCCGCGGCGGTCAGCGTCAGCGGCTTCTCGCAGATGACGTCACGGCCGGCCTTGATCGCGGCCAGCGTGACCTCGTGGTGGGTCGCCGACGGGGTGACGATGTCGACGAACTCGACCGCGGCCAGCAGTTCGTCGAGCGTGCCCGCGACCTCCAGCCCGTACTCGGCCGCCAGCTCGTCGGCGCCGTCGACGGAGTGGACCAGGACGCGCGCGCCGAGCGCCTTCCAGGCCTCGACGTGGACGTGGGCGATGTTGCCCGCGCCCACCATTCCGACCGTCAGGCCGGTGAGATCAACCATCAGCTTTCCTTACTTGAGACCGGAGAAGGCAATACCTTCGACGACGCGACGCTGCAGTACGACGAAGAGGATCAGGACGGGGGCCATCGCCATCAGCGCGGCGGCCATCAGAACGCCGGGCGAGATCGTGCCCTGGTAGCCGGCCAGGGTGGCCAGTCCGACCGACAACGGCATTTTGTCAGGACTTGTCGCAATGACCAACGGCCACAGCAGATCTGCCCACGATGCGAGCACCGTGATGATCGCCAGCGAGATCAGGCCCGGCTTGGCGACCGGCAGCACGACCTTCCAGAACGTCTGCCACGGGTTGCAGCCGTCCAGCCGGGCCGCCTCCTCCAGCTCGGCCGGGACGGTCCGGAAGAACTGCATCATCAAGAAGGTGCCGAAGGCACTGAAGATGCCCGGCGCGATGATCCCCTGGACCGAGTCCAGCCAGCCCAGCGACCGGATGATCTGGTACTGCGGGATCAGGTACACCTGGCTCGGCACCATCAGGATGGACAGGATCAGCGCCAGCATCAGCCCCTTGAACCGGAACGACATCCGGGCGAACGCGTACCCGGCCATCGAGCAGAGCACCAGCTGACCGATCGTCCGGCCGGCGGTGACCGCGACCGACACCCAGAACTGGTCCAGGAACGGCAGCCGCTGGAACACCTCGGAGAAGTTGCTCCACTCCAGCTCGGCCGGGACCACGTCCGGCGGCACCGACTGGATCTCGGCCTGGCTGGAGAACGCCATCTTCAGCTGCCACAGGAACGGGAACATCATCACCAGGCTGCCCAGCGTCAGGACGACGTGCGCGAGCCGGTTGCTGCCGAGGCGTTGCGTGTTGTCGCGCTTAGTCATAGCTCACCCACCGGCGCTGGAGACGGAACTGGAACAGCGTCAGCAACCCGACCACGGCCAGGATCAGCACCGCGACGGCCGCGGCGTACCCACGGTCGTTGCCGACGAAGGCCGCGTCGTAGAACAGGAAGACCAGCGACTGCGTCTTCGGCATCACCGGGTTGGTCGGCCCGAGCAGCGCGAACAGCTGGTCGAACAGCTGGAAGCCGGCGATCGTGGTGACGACCGACAGGAAGAAGATCGACGGCGTCAGCAGCGGCACCGTGACCGAGCGGAACTGCTGGAACCGGGAAGCGCCGTCCAGCGACGCCGCCTCGTACAGCTCGCCCGGGATGCCCTTCAGGCCGGCCGACAGCACGATCATGTTGAAACCGATCGACATCCACAGCCCGAGCAGCGCGACCGCGACCAGCGCGAACCACTGCTCGGTGATCCAGGACGGACCGTCGATGCCGACCAGCTTCAGGGCCTGGTTCAGGACGCCGTACTCGCCGTTGTAGATGATCCGCCAGACCAGCGAGATCGCGGTCGGCAGCGCGACGTACGGGAGGAAGAACAGCGTCCGGTAGACCATCGCGCCGCGCAGCCCGGGACGGTTCAGCAGGCTCGCGAACAGCACGGCCAGCGGGATCCCGAGCAGCACGATCGCGGTGTAGACGACCGTGTTCACGATCGCCCGGTAGACCTCGCCGTCGGCGACCAGCGTGGTGTAGTTCGCGGCCCCGACCCACTCGCTGCCGCCGAACGGCCCGGTCTCGGTGAAGCTGTCGTACAGGGTCTTCAGCAACGGCCACAGGTAGAAGACCCCGACGCCGAGAAAGGTCGGCAGGACGAACAGCCAGGGCCACCCGCCGTCGGCCCGCCGCGCCTTCACTTCTCCTTGCCCAGCGCCTCGTCCATCTTCGCCGCGACCGCGGGCCCGACCTCGGACATCGGCTTGTCACCGCCGAACGCCGGGGCGATCTCGTCGGTCTCGAGCTTGTTCCAGACCGAGGTGTCCTTGCTCACCGGGTACGGCTCGGAGTACTCCGCGGCCGCGTCGATGAAGGTCTTCAGCGCGTACGGCGCGGAGCTCACGAAGTCGGCCTGGGTGCCGTTGAACGCCGGGTTGGCGGCGCCGGCCTTGGCCTGGATCAGCGCGGCGTCCTTGCCGCCGAGGAAGGCCAGGAAGGCCGCCGCGGCCTGCGGGTTCTTCGACTTGGCGCTCATCACGTTGGCCAGCCCGTGGATCGGCGTCTTGCGCTCGCCGTTCGGGGCCTTCGGCAACGGCAGGATGGCCAGGTCGTTCTTGACCGGCGACTTGAGCGCCATCGAGACCAGCCAGTTGCCGTTCCACATCATCGCGGCCTTGCCGCTGAAGAACCGCTCCCGGCCCGGGGTCTCGGCGTTCTGCGCCGCGGTCGGGGTGTAGCCGGACTTGACCATGTCGGACCAGAACTGCAGGCCCTCGACCGACTTCGGGTCGCCGTACCCGGACTTGCCGTCCTTGATCACGTAGCCGCCGTTGCTCATGATCGCCGGGTAGTAGTTGCCCTGGTTACCCAGTTCGTCACCACTGGCCCAGATGCCCTTCGGGCCGAGCGCGGCCTTCAGCTTCGCCGCGGCGGCCTTGTAGTCGTCCCAGGTCCAGTCGGCCGTGGGCTCGGCGACCTTCGCCTCCGCGAACAATTTCTTGTTGTACCAGAAGGCGATGGTGTCGAAGTCCTTCGGTACGCCGTACTGCTTGCCGTCCCAGGAGTAGAGGTCGTCCAGCGCCTTCGGGTAGTTGGCCGGGTCGACCTGCTTGCCCTCGATCAGGCCGTCCAGCGGGGCCAGCTGCTTGTTCGACGCGAACAGCTGGATGTTCGGGCCGTTCATCCAGAACACGTCGGGCAGGTTGTCCGAGGAACCCTGGGTCTTCAGCTTGGTGAAGTACTGGTCGAAGGTGGCCAGCGAGATCGACACCTTCACGTTCGGGTACTTCGCGTTGAACGCCTTGACCAGCTCCTGCATCGCGGGCTGCTGGTTGACGTCCCAGATCGCGTAGGTCAGATCGCCCTTCACCTGGGCGGGGTCGTCGGGGACCTTGGCGTCACCGGCGTCGGTGCCGGAGCCGCCGCCGCAGGCGGTGAGTGCGGTGGCGGCCAGAACGACGCCGGCCACCAGGGCTGAGATTCGCATGGTTTTTCTCCTCGGCTCCAGGCTCGAGTGGTAAAATCTTACCAACAGTGCGCATGGGTGTTCACAACAGCCTTTCATGAACACTACCAACATCGCTAGAGACAACTCTTGCCCGTTGTACACCTCTTTGACACGTCATGGGCAGAATGTGCCGGTGACCGAAGCCACCGCCGCCCCGAACGAGCTCGGCCCTGCCCTCGACCCGGACGTCCGGCTCGGCGCGCAGGTGCACACCGACGGCACCACGTTCACGCTCTGGGCCCCGGCCGCCGAGCGGGTGGAGCTCGCGCTGCTCGGCCCGGACGGCGCCCAGCGCAACCTCGACCTCGCCCACACGGGTGAGTACTGGACGGGGTTCGTGCCCGGGATCGGGCACGGCCAGCGGTACGGCTACCGCGTGCACGGCCCGTTCGACCCGTCGCACGGTCTGCGCTTCCACCCGTCGAAGCTGCTGCTCGACCCGTACGCCCGGGCCGTCGACGGCGACCTCGACTTCGCCAGCCCGCTGATCTACGACTCCTCCGACGGCGACTCGGCCGGGCACGTCCCGGTCGGCGTGGTAGTCGCGGACGGTGCTCCGCCGCCGCCGATCAGCCGCCCGGTCCCGTGGAGCGAGACGGTCATCTACGAGCTGCACACCAAGGGCTTCACCAAGCTGCACCCCGACGTACCGGAGCACGAGCGCGGCACGTACGCCGGTCTGGCGCACCCGTCCGTGATCAACTATCTGACCGAGCTCGGCGTCACCTCGGTCGAGCTGCTGCCGATCCACCAGTTCCTCACCGAGCCGGCGATCGCCGCCCGCGGCCTGCCGAACTACTGGGGCTACAACACGCTGAACTACTTCGCCCCGCACGGCCCGTTCTCGTCGGCCGGCTCGGCCGGCGAGCAGGTCGCCGAGTTCAAGGCGATGGTCGCCGCGTTCCACGCCGCCGGCATCGAGGTGATCCTCGACGTCGTCTACAACCACACCGCCGAGGGCGGTTTCGACGGGCCGACGCTGAGCTTCCGCGGGATCGACAACCGCGCCTACTACCGGCTCACCCACGGCGGCGTCACCTACGACGTGACCGGCACCGGCAACTCGGTGAACACCGCGCACCCGCAGGTCCGCCGGCTGGTGATGGACTCGCTGCGCTACTGGGTCGAGGAGATGGGCGTCGACGGCTTCCGGTTCGACCTGGCCGTGACGCTGATCCGCAACGAGCGGCACGAGGTCGACACCGCCGACCACCCGTTCCTGGCCGAGGTGGCCGCCGACCCGGTGCTCGGCCGGGTCAAGCTGATCTCCGAGCCGTGGGACGTCGGCCCGTTCGGCTACCAGGTCGGCAACTTCGGGACGCCGTGGTCGGAGTGGAACGGCAAGTTCCGCGACTCGGTCCGCGACGTCTGGCGCACCTCCTCGTACGGCGTGCAGGACCTGGCCTACCGGCTGTCCGGCTCCAGCGACCTGTACGGCGACGACGGGCGCTACCCGTACGCGTCGATCAACTTCGTCACCGCGCACGACGGCTTCACCCTGCGCGACCTGGTCTCCTACGACCACAAGCACAACGAGGCGAACCGCGAGGACAACCGCGACGGCACCGACGACAACCGGTCCTGGAACTGCGGGGTCGAGGGCGAGACCGACGACGCCGGCGTGATCGCGCTGCGGAAGCGGCAGATGGCGAACCTGATGACGACGCTGGTGCTGTCGACCGGCGTACCGATGATCACGGCCGGGGACGAGTGCGGGCGGACGCAGTACGGGAACAACAACGCCTACTGCCAGGACAGCGAGATCTCCTGGTTCGACTGGACGCTGCCGTCGGCCTGGTCGGAGCACCTCGGGCTGACCAAGCAGCTGCTCGCGCTGCGGGCCGCGCACCCCGCGCTGCGGCAGTGGCACTACTTCTCCGGGCAGCCGGTGGTCGCGGGCGGCCGCAAGGACCTGTCCTGGATCGCGCCGCACGGCGGCGAGATGACCGAGCAGGACTGGCACGACGGGAACCTGCGCACCATCGGCATGTTCCTGGCCGGTGACGCGCTCCGCGGTACCGATGCCGAGGGCAACGTTCTGACCGACAACTCGTTCCTGCTGGTGCTCAACGCGACCGCCGACGCCCGCGAGGTCGTCGTCCCGGACGCGTCCTGGGCGCCGGGGTACGAGGTCGTCGTGGACACCTCGGGGTCGGGTGTCACCGAGGTCGAGGCAGGGGCGCGGGTGCCGCTCGCGCCGCGCTGCGTGGTGCTGCTTCGCGCACTCTGACGGGTTGTTAACCTTCGCGCCGTATCTTCGTTGGTCACCTGCTGTTCACGCGAGGGGGGACCAATGTTCTTGTTGCGCCGCGAAGCCCGGGAACGAACCACGCCCATCGGCGCGCTGCACCGCGCGGTGACCCGGTGGGGCGAGGCCGACCGCTCCAGCTCGCGGCTGGCGTTCCGCCGCTGGTGCGACGGTGTGGCGTACGTCGACGTCCAGGCGCGCACCTACGCGGAGTACTGGAACCGCCAGAACGAGCAGGCGCTCGCTGCTGATGGACCGCTCTGGGTGGTGCTCGGTGACTCGACCGCCCAGGGTCTTGGCGCGTCCTCTCCGCAGCACGGGTACGTCGGGCAGGTGCTGCGCGCGCTGCGCTCGACCGGTACGCCGTGGCGCGTGCTGAACCTGTCGCGTTCCGGCGCGCAGACCAAGCACGTGCTGAACGACCAGCTGCCACTGATGGACGGGCTGCAACCAGCGCTCGTCACCTGCGGCATCGGTACCAACGACGTCCTCGGTACGCCGCCGAAGCGTTTCCGCGACCACCTGCGTCAGGTGATCGGCCGGCTGCCCTCCTCCTCGGTGGTGATGGACCTGACCGTGCCGGACCGTTTCTGGCGCGTGGGCGGAGCTATCAGCCCGTACGTGACCAGCGTGAACCAGCTGATCGGCTCTGCTGCGTTGGAGCGTGGTCTGCCGGTTGCGGAGGTCTCCCGGTACGCGCGGCCGCCGTGGCGTGGGCTGCTCGCGGCTGACAACTTCCACCCGAACAACTTCGGCTACCGGCAGCATGCTGACGCACTGCGGGCGGCGCTGCCTGCTGTGCATCTGCAGCGGTCGTAGCCGTCTTACAGCGGTCGTAGCCGAGCCCAGCTCGCCGCGTCCGCCCAGATGGGGTGCGGAGTCAGGTAGGGCCTGAGCAACGCGGTCAGCGCTGGATCGCCCTGGCCGTTGAGCTCCGCCGTGGCGATCTGGCGGGCGGAGCCGGCCAGGAGGTCGGCGAGCTGCACCCGCGGGTCGGTGCGGGAGTCGGTCTGCCGGAAGTCGAGTGGCGCGTGGTCCATCAGCAGGTCGACCTGGTCGATCCGGTACGGCGTCAGCGCGCTCTGCTCGTCGTGGACCATCGAGATTGCGTTGCCGTCGGCGTACCAGTACTGGGTGGTCTCGACGAGTGCGGGGATCAGCACCTCGAGCGGCGGCAGCAGCGTGCGGTCGTCGAAGAGCCGGTCCCGCAGGGCCTCCAGCGGCGCGCGACTGATCCGCAGGCCCGGCTCCAGCGGGGTGAACTCGGCTGCCACCGCCAGGAAGTCGTCGGTGCGCTCGTCGTACATGGTGCGGTTCTTGGAGCGGAGCAGGTCGATGAAGCTCTGCAGCAGCGTCCACCAGATGTCGCCGTGCGCCGGGCCCCGCCGGTGCAGCGCCAGAGCGGTCGCCGGGTCGTGCGGGTCCAGGCTGGTGCCGGTCCGGTAGTCGAAGCCGTTGGTGAAGAGTGCGGTGAGCCGGCCGGAGAGCAGGTAGTACTTGTCGGTCAGCTGTACGGCGGACCGCCCGAGCAGCGGCCCCTCCGGACCGAGCAGCCAGGTCAGCGCCGGCCGCTGCTTGAACAGCCGCGCCGACTTGTACTCCCCCGCGACGAACCGCGACCGCTCCCGCAGCTCCTCCACCGCCCGACGGGCCTCCCCCGGCCCGATCCGCACACTCGCATGGGTGAACACCCGGGTGTCCGGGTCGAGCAGGTTGGTCCCCGAGAAACCGGACTCGTCGCAAGCGACCTCGACGAGTCCTGACCAGACCGGCTCGACGGACATCACCCCATGGTGGTCGGCGACGCCGACGGGCGCCACCTATTTGCCGAGCAGGCCCTCCAGCTTGTCCAACGCTCTCCGGCTCTCCCGGCGCACCCCTACCGGCACGAGCGCCGCCCGGCCGGGCACGCGGACTCCCCCGGTCATCGCTACCCGCGTGCCTCCACCTGGTTCGGCCACTGCCGCCATACCGATCACCAGGAACCTGCTCTGCAGCCAGCACCAGCCAGCGCGGTACTGGCCTTCCAGCCGAGCCCGCATCCCCCAGCGACTCCGCACCAGCAGGACAACGCGGTCGCCAGTACGCCGTACCAGCTGGGCTGAAGCTATGTCTGCCTGGATCGCGACCAGTACCTGCGGATCAGCCAGCAGCTCACGGACTCGCTCCACCGGTGCGTCCACGACCCGCTCGGTCACCGACGCGCCGGGAACGGCCGCTGCCAGCACCCGGAACCGCTGCACGTCGTCCAGCTCGATGGCCGGCCACTGGTCGCTCATGCTCGCCACGCCTTCCGGAAGCTCACCCGGGCTCGGTTCAGCCGGGACTTCGCCGTACCTGCTGGGACGTCGAGCAGCGCGGCCACCGCGCGCTCGTCGAGGCCTTCGAGATCGCGCAGCACCAGCACCGCCCGGTGCTCGGGTGACATCCGGGCCAGCGTGTCCCACAGGTCGACGAGGGTCTGCGGGTCGGTCCGCGCCGGGAGCTCGGTCAGGTCGGCAGGGACCTGCCGCTCGGCCGCCCGCGACACCTTGATCGCCTCGCGCACCGCGATCGTCCGAGCCCAGCCGAACACCGCCTCCGGCTCCCGCAGCCCCGGCAGCGAACGGAAGACCGCGATCAGCGCCTCCTGCGCGGCGTCGGCGGCGTTGGCCAGGGCGATCGGCGCACAGATTCGCCCGACGTACGGCGCGAGCCGGTCGAGCAGGTCGTTCATCGCCACGGTGTCCCCGCCCTGCGCGGCCCGGACGAGGTCCCCGATGTCCTCGGTCACCGCAGAATGGTCTCAACCCGGGACGTGGAAGTGGGGGACGCCGACGCCCGGACCAGGTGCAGGTCGGCGAGCGCGAGCAGGACGCAGGCCGGGGTGTAGGCCAGCAGGTTGAGCCAGAAGAACGCCGGTCCGGCGTCGGAGGTGAAGACCCACACCACGCCGAGCAGTGCGCGCGCTGAGGCGCCGAGTGCCACCGCCGCGACCACTAGCCGGCTGAGGCGCGAGCGGTCGATGCGCAGTACGCACCAGGCGATCATCAGGTGGAACGCGGCCAGCGGGAGGACCACCTGTGGTGAGAAGTCCAGCGCCATCCCCAGCACCGCCAGCGACATCTCCCGCTCGTCGCTGGCCGGCCAGGTCGCTCCGGTGGCCCAGTACACGTGGGCCAGCGCCAGTACGATGTGGAGCCCCGCAACGACTCGTCTGATCAGCATGCTCGTCTCCTTCTCGGGTCGGACACCCGGAAGAGGAGGCGACAGCGGCAAACGTTCCCTGCGGTGACTCAGTTCACAGCGGGTCTTTACTCTGCCCCTGGGGCAGGGTGTTGAGTACCCCCATGCTGACCATCAGCGAGTTCGGGCGCCGGTCCGGGCTCTCCCAGAAGGCTTTGCGCCTGTACGACGTGTCGGGGCTGCTGCCGCCGGCTCAGGTCGATGCCAGCGGGTACCGCCGGTACGACGAGGAGCAGCTCGAGCGTGCCCGGCGGATCAGCATGCTCCGGCAGGTGGAGATGCCGCTGGCCACCATCGCCGAGGTGCTGGCGGGTAGCGACGAGCAGGCGCTGGTCCGGCTGGATCGGTGGTGGGCCGCCGAGCAGGCGACCACCGAGTCGCGGCAGGCGACCGTGCTGTACCTGCGCGACCGGCTGCTGCAGCACGGGTCGCCGGGGTTGAGCCCGCGGCCGGTGCTGCTGCGCGACGTACCGGAGACCAAGATCGCCTCGGTCCGGGTGGACGTCGATCAGCAGACGCTGGTCGGGAACATCGTCGCCTCGACGCTGGAGATCCGTACCTACCTGGCCACGGCCGGAGCCTCGATGCCAGGTGACTCGTGGGTGATCTTCCACGGCGCGGTCACCCCGGAGAGCGAGGCGACGGTCGAGATCTGCGTGCCGTTCACCGGGCTGGTCGACCCGGCCGGGTCGATCGGGATCCGGATCGAGCCGGCCCACACCGAGGCGTACTGCGTGCTCAGCCGCGCGGAGTGCATGTACCCGCGGGTGATGCACGCCTACGACCTGGTCGAGGACTGGGTTCGCGACGCCGGCCTCCCGACCGCCGGGCCGAGCCGCGAGATCTACCACGCCGGCTACCGGCACCTCACCGACACCGACCCGGCGGTCGACATCGCCCAACCGATCAGAGGAACCGCATGAACTACGCCGACCAGACGCCGTACAGCGACCCCGGCCAGTACGCCGCGCTGCTGGACGCTCTCCCCACCGACATCCCCGGCCTGACCGCGGTGATCCGCAGCGTGGTGATCCACTACCGCGGCGGAGAGGTCGAGTTCACCGGCGAGCGGCTCGAGGAGGTGAACAACCGCTGGGTCGAGGCGATCCTGGCAACCGACCAGCAGCGCAACGGGTGTCCGCTGGCCGAGCCGCGCAAGCTGGAGGACCGGGTCGCGGGCTGCTGCCGCGACTTCGCGCTGCTGCTCGTCGCGGCCCTGCGGCACCAAGGTGTTCCGGCCCGCACGCGGATCGGCTTCGCGTCGTACTTCAACCCCGGCTGGAACTACGACCACGTGATCGCCGAGTACTTCAACGGCGAGCGCTGGGTCCGCGTCGAGGCGCAGATCGAGCCCGGCGAGCACTGGGGCTTCGACGTGCACGACATCCCGGCCGGCCCGTTCCGGTCGGCGGCCGAGGTCTGGCAGGCGTATCGGGCCGGGGAGATCGACCCCGACCTGTACGGCGTCAGCCCCGACCTCGACATCCGCGGCGGCTGGTTCATCCGCGACTACGTCTTCCTGCAGGCCGCCCACCTGCACGGCGACGAGCTGCTGCTCTGGGACGGCTGGGGCGCGATGGCCGACGACCTCGAGATGGACCTCGCCCCGACCGACGAGCTCGCCGCGCTGCTCGTTGCCTTCGACAACGGCGACGAGTCGGCCACGGCGAAGCTCGCCGACTGGTACCGCAGCGATCCCGATCTGCACCCGGGCTCGACGATCGAGGTCAACTCGCCGACCGGCGGGGCGCCGTACCGGGTGGATCTGAAGACGCGGGAGCGGCTCGTCAACGGCTGATCGTGCAGCGGCCGTCGGCGCAGACCCGGCGAAGACGGCCTCGGGAGATGGTCTGGGCGAGCCCGATCGCCCAGCAGGTCGGGCATCCGCGCAGGGCGACCAAGCCGATCGGTGCCAGTAGCAACGACACGGGACCGACCACCGGAAGCAGAGCGACTGCGGCGACCAGGGCCCCGAAGCCGACGGCACCGCGGATGAGGTGCCGGGGCAACGACGTGCTCGCGAAGTCAGTCACGGAGCTCCTCCACCAGCGCGGACCGCGCCCGATGCAGCCGCGACTTCATCGCCGCCGTGCTGAGCCCGAGCGAGTCGGCCACCGTGCGCCCGGGCCAGCCGAGCAGGTCGCGCAGCACCAGGACCTGCCGCTGGTCGTCCGGGAGTGCCGCGACGGCCAGCGCGACCCGCTCGAACTCCAGCCGTCGCAGTACGTCGTCCTCCGCCGACGGCTGGAGCCGGGCGTCGGGCAGCAGCTCCGGGCGCCGGCGTACGAGGCGGAGGCACTCGTTGCGGACGATCCGGAACATCCACGACGCCAGCGCACCCGTCGCCCGCAGCGTCCCGATCTTGCGGTACAGGATGAGGACGGCCTCCTGCGCCGCGTCCTCGGCGTCCTCCGGGGTCGAGCACAGCGACCTTGCGAACCGGCGGACGTGCGGGTGCGACCCCGAGACCACGGCCGCGATCGACTCGACGTCGCCGCGCTGCGCGGCGACCACCAGGTCCTCGGCGGGCCAGGCCTCAGCCACGGGTGCGACCTCGCTTCCGGAGCAGGGTGACGGTGCAGACACAGACCAGTACGGCGGCACCGGCGACGATCGCGGCGACGGTCATGAGTAAACCTCCTGTCCGGGTCCGGCGGCTGTTGCCGGCCCACGCACATCAGAGGCATCGAGGCACGAAAAGGATTCAGGAAATCACCGAGCCCCCGTCTGCTGCTCCAGACGGGGGCTCGGTGGTGCGGTGCGGCAGGCTCAGAACTCCGAGCCGGCCGGGAGGTCCGGGGTGTCCGGGTCCTCGGGGTCGGACGGACCGGCGGCGAGGCCGAGCTCGGCCGGGCTGGCCAGCATCGGGTGCTTGGGCAGGACGCGCACGGTGTAGCCGAACGGGCCGGTGCGGTCGAGCTTCAGCTCACCCTCGAAGCGGTGCCGGTTGCCCTCGTAGGTCTCCGCCAGCCGCAGCGAGACCCGGACCGGCTCGGTGATCTCGTCGGCCGAGTCGACCCGGCCGTGCAGCGCCTCGACGTCGATGTCGTTCGGGTTCAGCTCGCCGAGCGTCACGAACGCGCGGATCCCGACCGTCGTGCCGAGCTGCGGCGTGTCGCCGAGGCCCTGCAGCTCGACGTGGTCGACGCGGATCTGCGGCCAGGCCGCCCGGACCTGCTTCTTCCACGCCGCCAGCTGCCGGGCGCCGTCGTACGTCGAGTTGAGCTGCCGCGACGACTGCGCCGCCGGGACGTACAGCCGCTCGACGTAGTCGCGGACCATCCGGGTGGCCAGCACCTTCGGGCCGAGCTCCTTGATCGTGTGCCGCAGCATCTCGATCCAGCGGCCCGGGACCTCACCGTCGTAGAACCGCGGCGCGACCTGCTTCTCGATCAGGTCGTACAGCGCGTGCGCCTCGAGGTCGTCGCGGCGGTCGGTGTCCTCGATGCCCTCGGCCGACGGGATCGCCCAGCCGAACTCGTCGTCGTACCACTCGTCCCACCAGCCGTCGCGGATGGACAGGTTGAGCGCACCGTTCAGCGCCGCCTTCATGCCCGACGTACCGCAGGCCTCGTACGGACGCAGCGGGTTGTTCAGCCAGACGTCGCAGCCCGGGTACATCGGCTGCGCCAGCGCGATGTCGTAGTCGGGCACGAAGACGATGCGGTGCCGGACCTCGGGGTCGTCGGCGAACCGGACCATCTCCTGGATCAGCTTCTTGCCGCCCTCGTCGGCCGGGTGCGCCTTGCCCGCGATCACGATCTGGATCGGGCGGGTCGGGTGCAGCAGCAGCGCCTTCAGCCGCTCCGGGTCGCGCAGCATCAGCGTCAGCCGCTTGTACGACGGGACGCGGCGCGCGAACCCGACCGTCAGCACGTCCGGGTCGAGGATCGAGTCGACCCAGCCCAGCTCGGCCTCGCTGGCGCCCCGGTTCACCCAGGACGCGCGGACCCGGGACCGGGTGTCGTCGATGAAGCGCTGCCGCAGCATCCGCTTGGTCTCCCACAGCGCCGCGTCGGTGGTCTTGTCCAGACCCTCGAAGATGCCGTCGGACTCGGCGGTGTCGGTGCGCGCGAAGGTCAGGTCGTGGATCTCGCGGGCCACCCAGGTCGGCGCGTGCACGCCGTTGGTGATCGAGGTGATCGGCACGTCGGCCGGGTCGAAGCTCGGCCACAGCCCGGCGAACATGCCGCGGCTGACCACGCCGTGCAGCTTGGAGACGCCGTTGGCGCGCTGGGCCAGCCGCAGCCCCATGATCGCCATGTTGAAGACGGCCGGGTCGCCGTTCTCGAAGTCCTCGGCACCGAGCGCCAGGATCCGCTCGACCGGGACGCCGTCGCCGAACACGTCCGGCGAGAAGTGCTGCTGGATCAGCTCGACCGGGAACCGGTCGATCCCGGCCGGGACCGGGGTGTGGGTGGTGAACACGGTGCCGCCGCGGGCGACCTCGAGCGCGGTGTCGAAGTCCAGCCCCTGGTCGGTGGCCAGCTCGCGGATCCGCTCGACGCCGAGGAAACCGGCGTGGCCCTCGTTGGTGTGGAACGCCTCCGGGGCCGCGTGGCCGGTGATCCGGCAGAACGCGCGGACCGCGCGGACACCGCCGACACCCAGCAGCAGCTCCTGGAGCAGCCGGTGCTCCGTCGTACCGCCGTACAGACGGTCGGTGACCTCGCGCTCGGCCGGCTCGTTGTCCTCCATGTCGGAGTCGAGCATCAGCAGCGGCACGCGGCCGACCTGGGCCACCCAGATCTGCGCGCACAGCTTGCGGCCGCCCGGCAGCGCCACCTCGATGGTGGCCGGCGCGTCGCCGTCGCGGAGCAGGCTGATCGGCAGCCCGTCCGGGTCGACCAGCGGGTAGCGCTCCTGCTGCCAGCCCTCACGGTTCAGCGACTGGCCGAAGTACCCGTGGCGGTAGAGCAGCCCGACACCGATCAGCGGTACGCCGAGGTCGCTGGCCGCCTTCAGGTGGTCGCCGGCCAGGATGCCGAGACCGCCGGAGTACTGCGGCAGCACGTGCGTGATGCCGAACTCCGGGGAGAAGTAGGCCACCGAGCTGACCGGGGAACCGGCGTCGGCCTGGAACCAGCGGTCGTCGGTGACGTAGCCGTTCAGGTCGCTGACCGCCAGCTCGAGCCGGCGCAGGAAGCCGTGGTCGGCGGCCAGCTCGTCGAGGCGGGCCGCCGGGACCTCGCTGAGCAGCCGGACCGGGTCACCGCCGGTGCTGCGCCACAGCTGCGGGTCGACAGCCTCGAACACGTCCTGCGTCTCGGGGTGCCAGGCCCAGCGCAGGTTGTTCACCAGGGTGCCGAGGCCGGTCAGCGGCTCGGGCAGGACAGGGCGGACGGAGAATCGTCGTATCGCTCGCACCGGGACACCGTAGCGCCCTGACGAGGCCGGAGCACCTTCGGTATGCATCGATTTTGCAACGCGAGCAAGATCTTGCAGGGCCTTCAGGCGGGGGCCCGCACGGAATTCGTGCAGAGCAGTCCGCAGTGTGGACGAACCACGCGGGCCGCATGACGCGCGAGGGCTTCGGGAACCGATAACGTCAGACCCACACTCTCTTCTGTCCGGTTCCAGCGACGCGGAAAGCGAAGGTTCATCGACCACCATGACTGGGCGCATCCCGATCACCGAGGTCACCCCGACCGTCGACGCCGGAGCGTATCCGGCCAAGGCGTCGGTCGGCGAGACGTTCACCATCGCGGCCACGGTCTTCCGTGAGGGCCATGACGCGGTGAACGCCAACGTGGTTCTGACGTCGCCGTCGGGACAGACCAGACGGATGCTGATGACCCCGGTCGGCCAGGGCTCGGACCGGTGGACCGTCGACGTCACGCTGCAGGAGCAGGGCGCGTGGACGTTCGCCGTCGAGGGCTGGAGCGACCCGTACGGGACCTGGCGGCACAACGCCGAGATCAAGGTGCCGGCCGGGCTGGACGTCGACCTGATGTTCGCCGAGGGCGCTGCGTTCTTCGACCGCGCGGCGGCCGGCGTACCGCCTGCCGTGCGGCTAGATCGGAGCACGCTGAGCGATGCTGCTCAGGCGCTCGCGAATGGTGCCCTGCCTGCTGAGGCTCGGCTGGCGGCTGGGATCTCGCCGCAGGTCCGGTCCGCGTTGGGGCGGTACCCGGTGCGTGAGCTGATCACGTCGTCGGAGACCTACCCGGTGTGGGTCGACCGGCAGCTCGCGCTGTACGGCAGCTGGTACGAGTTCTTCCCGCGCTCCGAGGGCGCGGTGTACGACGAGGAGGCCGGCGAGTGGAAGTCCGGCACCTTCCGGACCGCCGCCGAGCGGCTCGACGCGGTCGCCGCGATGGGCTTCGACGTGCTCTACGTGCCGCCGATCCACCCCATCGGAACGGCGTACCGGAAGGGGCCGAACAACACCCTCGACCCGAAGCCCGGTGACCCGGGATCGCCGTGGGCGATCGGGTCGTCCGAGGGCGGGCACGACGCGATCCACCCCGAGCTCGGGACGTTCGAGGACTTCGACTTCTTCGTCTCGCGGGCCCGTGAGCTGGGGCTCGAGGTCGCGATCGACCTCGCCCTGCAGGCGTCGCCGGACCACCCGTGGGTCAAGGAGCACCCGAAGTGGTTCTCGGTGCGCGCCGACGGCTCGATCGCGTACGCCGAGAACCCGCCGAAGAAGTACCAGGACATCTACCCGATCAACTTCGACAACGACCCCGAAGGCATCTACGCCGAGGTACTGCGCGTCGTGAAGCTGTGGATCGAGCACGGGGTCACGGTCTTCCGCGTCGACAACCCGCACACCAAGCCGGTCAACTTCTGGCAGTGGCTGCTCGGCGAGGTCCGGCAGACGGATCCCGACGTGGTGTTCCTGTCGGAGGCGTTCACGCGGCGGCCGATGATGCAGGAGCTCGCGAAGGTCGGCTTCCACCAGTCGTACACGTACTTCACCTGGCGCAACGAGAAGTGGGAGCTCGAGGAGTACCTGACCGAGCTGACGAAGGAGACCGGGCATTTCCTGCGGCCGAACTTCTTCGTCAACACGCCGGACATCCTGACGGCGTACCTGCAGTACGGCGGGCCTGGCGCGTTCAAGATCCGCGCGGCGATCGCGGCGACCTCGTCGCCGGCGTGGGGTGTGTACGCCGGGTATGAGCTGTTCGAGCACGTGGCGCTGCGACCGGGGTCCGAGGAGTACCTGGACACGGAGAAGTTCCAACTGCGGCCGCGCGACTGGGCGGCGGCTGAGGCCTCGGGGCAGACGCTGGCGCCGTACCTGACGCTGTTGAACGCCGTACGGCGCCGTCACCCGGCTCTGCAGCAGCTGCGGAACCTCAGCCTGCACAACGCCGAGGACGACGCGATCATGTGCTTCTCGAAGCGCACCACCGGGCCCGACGGGCACACGGACACGGTCATCGTCGTCGTCAACACCGACCCGCACTCGGTGCGCGAGACGATGGTCCACCTCGACATGGCAGCGCTCGGCATGCGCGCCGAGGACACCTTCACCGTCTACGACGAGATCACCGGCGCGACCTGGCGCTGGGGCCAGAGCAACTACGTCCGCCTCGACCCCAACGGCGATCCTGCCCACGTGCTCGCTGTGCGGCGCGGGCAGGCGTAAGCCCACGCGTTCGGGTGCTGTGACGGCGAGGTCGGCGTACCGGTCGAGCTCGCCGTCGTACGTGACCGCAGGTGTGGTCGCACAGCCTCCTACAGCTCGACGGTCTCCGGGTACTTCAGCCCAGTTCCGGTGTTCAGCGCGACGACGCGTTCGCCCGGCTTGATCCAGCCCGACTCCCGAAGCTGAGCGACGGCCGCGAAGTTGGCGGCGCCTTCGGGGCAGACGAAGGAGCCCTCCAGCTCGGCGCACCGCCGTACGGCCGCGAGGATCTCCTCGTCGGTGACGGCGATCGCGCAGCCGTCGGTCTCGGCGATCGCCTGCAGGACCAGGAAGTCGCCGAGCGCCTTGGGGACGGTGATGCCGAAGGCGACCGTCTTGGCGTCGGGCCACGGCTCGCTCTCGGGCTTGCCTTCCTGCCAGGCGTGGACGATGGGAGCGCAACCGGTGGCCTGAACGGAGACCAGCCGCGGCAGCGGGCCCTCGACCCAGCCGAGTTCGAGGAGTTCGTTCAGGGCTTTCCAGATGCCGATCAGGCCGACGCCGCCACCAGTCGGGTAGAGGATCACGTCCGGGAGCTGCCAGCCGAACTGTTCGGCGATCTCCAAGCCCATCGTCTTCTTGCCCTCGATGCGGTACGGCTCCTTCAGCGTCGACACGTCCTGGTAGCCGGAGCGCAGCGCGAGCTGCTCGCGGATCCAGACGCCGGCGTCGCTGATCAGCCCGTCGATCAGCTGCAGCTCCGCGCCGACCACGCTGACCTCGCGGCGGCAGATCTCGGGGGCGGCGACCGGCATCGCGATCAGCGCCTCCATCCCCGCCCGTACGCCGTACGCCGCCCACGCGGAGCCCGCGTTGCCGTTCGTCGGCATCGCGATCTTGCGCACCCCGACCTCGCGCGCCCGCGACACCCCGACCGCGGCGCCGCGCGCCTTGAAGGTACCGGTCGGGATCAGCCCCTCGTCCTTCATCCACAGGTCGTCGACGCCGAGCTCACGCCCGTACGCCGGGAGCCGCAGCAGCGGCGTCATCCCCTCCCCCAGCGACACGATGTTCGCGGGATCGCGGACCGGCAACAGCTCGTGGTACCGCCACAGATCGGCCGGCCGCGCGGCGACATCGGCCTTGGTCAGCCCGGCACGAACCTCGTCCAGGTCGTACCGGGCCAGCAAGGGCGATCCGCACGAGCAGAGCCCGATCACCTGATCCGGGTCGTGGCGGAGGCCGCACTTCGGACATTCCAGCTGGGTCAGAGCAGAGAAGCGCACGACCCGGACGCTACCCGGCTACTGCCCGCCGTACACCGTCTACAGCCCGGACCTCAGAACGGCACGGGCGCCGAAACGTGCGCCGGATTGTTGTCGTCGCTGAAGTTGTAGACCCGGACAATGACCTCGGACAGATCCACCGGCGTGTGGAATTCGATGAAGCCGTTGTTCTCCTTCTGGCGCGCCGAGGTCACGAACCCGTCGCCGTTGCGAAGCGTGAAGGAAATCTCGGTCCGGCCGAAGATCGCGTTGTTGCGAACCGTGACCCGGGCCTGCTGCCCCCGGCTGTCGTCGCAGTTGTCGACCAGGACCTCCGATCCCTGGAACCTGACCAGCACAGCGCAGGATCCCGCCGTGGACGCCGGCGCGGCCTGAGCCAGCTGCGCCATCCCCGTGACGCCGACGGTGGCCGCGGCCGCGGTCAGAGCAGCGCGGCGGGCAATGGTACGAATGGTGTTCATCTGCGTTCCGTGCTCGAGTGGGTGAATTTCCTCGAAACAGTAGGCATCAGCCGCAGCGAAAAGCTCGCAGAACAACCGGAACCGGCAAGGTTCTGCCACCGGTCGCGGAAAGTGAACCGCCGGCCAACCGTAATTCGTGAAGGACCGAACCGGTCACCCCGCCCGCAGCCCGCGAATCGCCGGCCGCTGATGATCCGCCAGCCGGAAGCCGGTCCCCCGCACCGCGTCGATGGTCACCGTCGTCCCCAGCTCGTCGAGCTTCCGCCGCAGCCGCTTCACCAGCGAGTGCACGTCCGCCGTACCGCGCAGGTCGCGGTTGCGCCACACCGCCTGATGCAGCTCCTCGTACGTCCACACCTTCACCGGCGCGGTCATCAACCGGGTCAGCAGGTCGTGCTCGAGATCCGTCAGGGGCACCTCGCGGCCGCGCCACTGCGCGACCGAGCGGTGCGAGTCGATCGTCAACGGGTCGCCGGGGCGGCGGTCGGTACGCCGGGCGTCCGGCGTACGGGGTGGGTCGGGCTCCTCGGCCGGGGCCGGGGGCGGGTCCTGGGCGGGTGTCAGCAGTTTGCGCAGCTCGTCCAGGCTGGAGACGAGCAGCAGCGGAGCGACGTCGTCGACCAGCTCGGCGAGCCGGACGCGCTCTTCGACGGAAGCGGCGACGGCGATCAGCAACGGGAAGTCCGGGTGATCGATGGTTCCGTCGTCGCCGGGGGCGGGGACACGGGCGGTGACCATCCGGTCACGATGTCAACCTCTGCCTCTTATCGTCAACGGACTGACAAAATCTGCCTGAACTTGCCCAGAACGGCTCAACCGCTGGTGACGTCTTGCTCACGAAGTGTGCTTGTTCCCCCTCGCGTCTGACACATAAGGTCCACGTCAGGCTCGCAGCGTCACAGCTTGCGACCTGGGGGGCACGGGGCGTCGCAGAACCGGTTCACCACGACCGGGGCGGAGCCGCCGGCCACCTCTGCACCAATGACTCGGGGGAGTCAACTCGGGGTCGTTCAAGTGAGGGGCTGCAGAGATGTCACATCAACGACGAAGGGGTGTCGCCAGGTCACTGGTGAGTGCCCTGGCGGCCGTGGCCGTCGTCACGACCGGGCTGGCCGCCGCGGGCGCCGCCCAGGCCGCACCGCCGACCAAACCCGCCGCCGACCCGGCGTCCAAGATCAAGCCGGAGCTGCTGAGCAAGCTCCAGGGCAAGGACGCCAAGGAGGCCAGCGACTACTGGGTCCGGTTCACCGCGAAGGCCGACCTGACCAAGGCCGCCGGGATCTCGGACTGGAACGCCCGCGGTACGGCGGTCGCCGCCGCGCTGCGCAAGACCGCCGCCGAGAGCCAGGCCAAGGTCAAGGCCGAGCTCGACGCGCAGCACGTCCAGTACCAGACCTTCTGGGGCACCAACGCGATCCGGATCAACGGCGGCTCGCTGGCGCTGGCCCAGAACCTGGCCCAGCACGCCGAGGTCGAGGGGCTGTACAACCCGACCGCGATCGAGGTGCCGAAGGTCACCCAGGGCAAGGACGAGCGGCAGATCAACTCGATCGAGTGGGGTCTGGCCAACATCAACGCCGACGACGTCTGGTCGCAGTACGGCGACAAGGGCCAGGGCATCGTCATCGCCAACATCGACACCGGGGTCCAGTTCGACCACCCGGCGCTGGTCAACTCCTACCGGGGCAACCTGGGCAACGGGCAGTTCGACCACAACTACAACTGGTTCGACGCGGCCGGCACCTCGCCCGCGCAGCCGGCCGACGGCAACGGCCACGGCACCCACACGATGGGCACCATGGCCGGTGACGACGGCGCCGGCAACCAGATCGGGGTCGCCCCGGGCGTGAAGTGGATCGCGGCGAACGGGTGCTGCCCGTCCGACGCGGCGCTGATCAGCTCCGGCGAGTGGATGCTCGAGCCGACCAACCTCGCCGGGCAGAACCCGGACGCGAGCAAGCGGCCGAACATCATCAACAACTCGTGGGGTTCGCAGCTGCCCTCCAACGACCCGTTCATGGAGGACATCACGCTGGCCTGGGCCGCGTCCGGCATCTTCGGCGCCTGGTCCAACGGCAACAGCGGCTCGGCCTGCCAGACCAGCGGCTCACCCGGCAGCATCGTGAGCAACTACTCGGCCGGCGCCTACGACATCAACAACAACATCGCGTCGTTCTCCGGCCGTGGTGTCGGTCAGAACGGTGAGATCAAGCCGAACCTGTCCGCGCCGGGCGTGAACGTGCGCTCCAGCGTCCCGGGCAACGCCTACGCCAGCTTCAACGGCACCTCGATGGCCTCGCCGCACATGGCGGGCACCGTCGCGCTGCTCTGGTCGGCCGCGCCGTCGCTCAAGGGCGACATCCCGGCCACCCGCGCGCTGCTGGACAACTCCTCGGTCGACAAGGCCGACACCCAGTGCGGCGGCACCACCGACGACAACAACGTGTACGGCGAGGGCCGGCTCGACGCGCTCGCGCTGCTCAACGCCGCCCCGATCGGTGACACCGGCACGCTGACCGGCAAGGTCACCTCCGCCGGCGCCGCCCTGGCCGGCGCGTCGGTGAAGGTCACCACCGCGGGCCAGCCGGACCGGTCGCTGACCACCGGCGCCGACGGCCGCTACTCGTCCGTCGTACCGGCCGGTGACTACACGCTGACCGTCACCTCGTTCGGCTACAAGAGCCAGACGGCGACCGCCACGGTCACCGCCAACGCCACCACCACCAAGGACTTCGCGCTGGAGTCGGCGCCGACCGTCAACATCGGCGGCACCGTCACCGACGGCGGCGGCCACGGCTGGCCGCTGTACGCCAAGGTCAGCGTCGAGGGCCCGGGCGGCGTGTTCGACTACACCACCCCGACCAACGGCCGGTACAGCTTCAAGGTGCCGTCCGGTACGTCGTACAACCTGAAGGTCGAGTCGCAGTACCCCGGTTACGAGACCGTCACCCAGGCCGTCACGGTCGGCACCGGCAACGTGACCAAGAACATCGCCGTCCCGGTCCGCTCGGACGCCTGCGCCACCGCGCCGGGCTACCGCAACGGCTCCGACGGCCTGTACGAGACGTTCGACGCCACCGCGGCGCCGAGCGGCTGGACCGTCGTCGACGGCAAGGGCAACGGCCAGGTCTGGGCCTTCAACGACCCGGGCAACCGCGGCAACCTGACCGGTGGTGGCGGCGGCTTCGCCATCGCCGACAGCGACAAGTTCGGCTCCGGCCAGTCGCAGGACACCTCGCTGGTCAGCCCGACCGTCGACCTGACCGACGTCGCGGCGCCGGTGATCCGCTTCAACCAGGACTTCAACTGGCTGGGCGGCGAGAAGGCCGACGTCGACCTGTCCCTCGACGGCGGCAGCACCTGGACGAACGTGCTCACCCAGGCCACCGCGGACGTCCGTGGTGTCCAGGAGATCGCGATCCCGCAGGCGGCCGGACAGTCCGCCGTCCAGGTTCGCTTCCACTACTACGACGCCTCGTACGACTGGTGGTGGCAGGTCGACAGCGTGCTGATCGGCAGCCAGATCACCTGTGAGCCGACCGGCGGCGGCCTCGTCGTCGGCAACGTGAAGGACGCCAACACCGGTTCCTTCGTCAACGGCGCCGTCGTCACCCGTGACGACAAGGCCACCGAGACCGCCACGACCGTCGCCACGCCGGAGGACACCGGCCTCAACGACGGCTTCTACTGGCTGTACTCCGCGGACTCCGGTTCGCACAGCTACTCGGCCAAGGCCGGCGGCTACGTCACCGCGAGCCAGAACGTCGACGTGGAAGCCGACTGGGTCACCCCGGCCGACTACACGCTGGCGGCCGGCAAGCTGACCGTCACCCCGGGCTCGATCGACGGCAACCTCAAGCTGCCCACCGGCAAGGTCACCAAGTCCTTCACGGTCAAGAACACCGGTGGCGCACCGGTCGACGTGAAGTTCGGTGAGCGCGACGGCGGCTTCGAGATCGCCAACGCCAACGGCAGCACCACCACCAAGGCCCAGGTCCTGACCGGCCAGGGTGCCCCGCTGCAGCGGCTGAACGTCGCGACGTCGTTCGGCAGCAAGATGGCCGGCAAGATGCCGGTCGCGCCGGCCGTCCCGAAGCCGCTCGCGGCTCCGTGGACCGACATCGCCGACTACCCGGCGACCGTGATGGACAACCGCGTGGTCAACGTCGACGGCAAGATCTACTCGATCGCCGGCGGCAACGGCTCCGCGGCCAGCGCGAACAGCTACGTGTACGACCCGGCCTCGCTGGCCTGGACCGCGATCGCCCCGCTGCCGGGCGCCCGCAACGCGATCACCGTCGGCGCCGTCGGCGGCAAGATCATCGCCAGCTCCGGCTGGGGTGCCGCCGGCCCGGACGCCGCGACCTGGTCCTACGACCCGGCCGCGAACGCCTGGACCGCCGTCGCCAACAACCCGGCGCCGCGTGCGGCCGCCGGCCAGGCCGTCCTGGACGGCAAGCTGTACGCGATCGGTGGCTGCACCACGGCCGGTTGCACCCCGATGTCGAACACCGCGGTCGTCTACGACGCGGGCGCCAACACCTGGGCCCCGATCGCCGACTACCCGAAGTCGGTGGCGTTCGCCTCCTGCGGCGCGATCGACGGCAAGGTGTACTGCTCCGGCGGTAACGACGGCGTCAACGCGCAGAAGAGCGGCTACGTCTACGACCCGGCCACCAACGCCTGGTCCGCGATCGCCGACTCCCCGGCCGACCACTGGGCCGCTTCGTTCGCCGTCGCCGGTGGCAAGCTGCTGGTCGTCGGCGGTGTCCAGGCCGGTGCGGTCACCAACGCGGGCTTCGCGTTCGACGCCGCCGCCGGCACCTGGGGCGCGCTCCCGAACGCCAACCAGCCGCGGTACCGCGGTGGGGCGGCGTGCGGCTTCTACAAGGTCGGCGGCTCGTCCGGCGGCTTCACCGCGACCGTCGACAGCGAGGCCCTGCCGGGTCTCGAGGACTGCTCGGAGTCGTCGGCCGACGTCAGCTGGCTGAGCATCGACAAGACCGAGGCCACCCTGGCCCCGGGCGCCAGCACCACCGTCAAGGTGACGCTCACCGCGAGCGTCGACCAGCCCGGTACGTACTCCGGGTCGGTCACCATCGCCGAGAACACGCCGTACAGCGTGGACGCGGTCGGCGTGAAGATGAACGTCACCCCGCCGAACACCTGGAGCAAGCTGTCCGGCACCGTCACCGGCGTCGCGACCAACGGCAACACCGCTCCCCTGTCCGGCGCCATCGTCCAGGTCGACTCGTGGGCCCAGTCCTACACGTTCACCACGGACACCAGCGGCAACTACGCCTACTGGCTGGACCGCCGCAACAACCCCCTCACCCTGATCGCCGCCAAGGACGGCTACAAGCCCCAGACCCGCACGACACGCCTGGTAGCAGGCACCCCGGTCGTCGAGGACTTCGCGTTGAAGGCCATCAAGTAGCAACGACCTAGCAGTACCGGCCCCCGCCCAGAGATTGGGCGGGGGCCGGTCTCGTGTGAGGGAAGAAAAGCGAACAAAACAAGCACCGGAGCGGTCGAACGAGCAGCGTCCCCACCAGAACGGAGTGGTCATGCGGAGGATTCTCGGTGCGGCACTGGCTGCCTCGATGCTCGCCGGCTGCTCGCCGGCAGCGACAGATCGGGTGCCGGTCGAGGAGAAACCCGCGCCAGGGCACAGCTTCGTGGTCACCCGCACCATCGATCCGCGGACGACCGCGGCAACTGTGGATTCGAGGACCTGGGCCCGTGACGTGGTCCTGGACACGACCCGGAACAGCAAGCTGCCCAAGGACGCGGTGGTGCACGACCTCACCGACACCGGTGGCCTGCTGATCTCCCAGTCCGAGCAGGTCAGCAAGGACGGCGAGCCGGTCCTCCAGCCGGCGAAGATGAGTTTGTGGTCGCCTGACGGTCGGCAGCAACTTCTGGACGACGCGGCCGGGCGGCCGAAACCGGTGCGGCAGCCGATCAACGGGCAGGCGCACGGCCCGAACGCAACCTGGGTCGACACCACCAGCACCGACCTGTTCCAGCAGGACTGGCAGATTCGGTACTACGACGCGGCCACTCGAACCACTCGGCTGATCGCCGACTCGGCTGTGCTGTTCCCCGGCGTACAGAACCTGCGCCCGCCGCCGGGCGACACCACCCCGATCATGGCCGCTGACGGCACCATCTACTGGGAGGCCGCCGTACCGGATCCCAAGGCCCACCTCGGCCACACCGGCGTCATCATGGCCCGCGACGCCCAGGCGAAAGGACCGGTCCGGACGGTCGCGCGGAACGCGAGCACCCCGGCGGTGGTCGGCTCGACCCTCTACTACAGCTACCTGGACGACGTGTCGCCCGAGACCCCACAGCGCAAGCTCGAGATCCACGCGCGCACTCCCGACGGAACAGACCGCGTCGTGGTCAACGCCCCGCTGGTCAAGGACCAGCAGATCCTGCGGCTCGCCGCGAGCCCCACGCACCTGGCCTGGGTGATCAGCGACACCGACCGCCAGGCACCGCCGGGCGACGATCCCGACGAAGGCTGCCGAGACACCAAGGACCACGGCTGCTCGCTCTACCTGATGGAACACGGCACCAACCAGGCGATCCGGATCAAGCTGCACACCTACTTGGCGATTCCGGTCCTCTCCCCCACTCTGCTCGGCTGGGGCGGATCGAGCTCAGCCGGCGACTCCGGGGAGTACGTCATGGACCTGTCCAGCACGACGATCTGGCGAGTCGGCGCGGCGCGTGGCTGCAGCGAGGTCGTCCTCGCGGGCGCGTACGTCAGTTGGTTCACCGGCACAGCGGACGGCCAGTGCAACGGACAGGTCGTCGTACGGTGGCGCACTCCCTGACCTTGGAGTGGGCTGCTGGGGTGCCGGGTGTGGTGAATGCGGCGCCGCAGGTCCCTGTGGGTACTTCGTCGAGGACGACCGCGGCGGAACGTCGTACCGAAGGACAGGACGTGTGCGCGCCGGAGCGCCTGAAAATCTGGCGGTCCGACCGACGACGATCGGCCGCTGACGCACACCTCCTGTCCGTCGGTACGCGGCTGGGTCAGTTCCTCCAGCCCGACCTGTACAGGCCTATCGCTGCCTCCGACGGAGAGGCGGCCGAGCTGTCGGGTGAGACGAGTTCGACCGAGACTGTGGTGGGGAAGTCGTTCCGCGACTCCCACGGGAAGTTCCACAGCCAGTCGGGGCGTAGATCGAGGACGTCGCCGGCGCGCGAGCACGCGATCGTGGAGCGCTGACTGTGGAAGCCCTCGGCGCGGAGCCTCAGCACCGCGTACGAGCGCGCCGAGGCGCACCGGACGACGACCCTCACCACGTCGTGCTGTCTGGTCTCGAATGCGAAGGTGAGCTTGCGGCCCGTCCCCGGGCCGATGACCTGCTGATCGATCAGCTCGTCCGCGTCGATCCGCGCGGGGAGCAACTCGTCCGACCTCAGCGGCGTCGTGGCCGCGACCGGATCCACCTCGGTGCTGCCCAGGAGAGCGTTCCGCAGTCCGTCGCGGCCGCTCGACAGAGCGATCACGACAAGCATTGCGACCACCAGCCCGGTCGCCTTGCGCCGGTTTCGCCGGCGCCGCCGGAGCACTGGCATCGGGTCCTCGACGGGTGTGACCGTGGCGGACATGCTCCGCAGCCGATCTCGAAGTTCCTGTTCGTTCACGACCGGACCGCCGGAGCCAGCTCGGGGTCGAGCCGGAGCTTGGCCAGGGCGCGGCTCGACTGGCTTTTCACCGTTCCCGCCGAGCACCCGAGTGCGGCCGCGATGTCCGCCTCGCTCAGGTCTTCGAAGTACCGCAGTACGACGATCGCGCGCATCTTCTTCGGGAGGCGCCGCAGCGCCTCCAGCAGGTCGGCGTTGTCGACCAGAACGCTTCCGTGGTGGACGCCGGACTCGAAGATGGTGTCGGTGAGGTGTTCCGGCCTGTCCTTCGAGCGGCGCCACCAGGCGAAGTAGACGTTGAGCAGCGTGCGACGAACGTACGGGTACGGATCCGCCGCACGAATTCCGCCCCACGTCCGCCAGCACCTCAGCAGCGCGGTCTGGACGTGATCCTCGGCCAGCTGCCGGTCCTGGGTCAGCAGGAACGCTGTCCTCACCAACTGCGGGTAGCAGGCCGTCACGAAACCCTCGAAGTCCGCGTCGGTCGCCAGCCGGGCAGGCTCCTCGTACGGCGTCGCGGGCACGGCGAAGTTCTCGGTCACACCCATCAGGAGTCGAGCCGGGCCCGTCAGGTTGGCTCGACCAGCAAACTTTCTCGCGCCGGCCGGAACGTCCGGATCACCTCAGACCACGCGCGGACGGTGATCTGATCCCGAGGTGATGCGAACCTCTCAGGCATGGCCGGAATGATTTTCGTCGATTACCGGAGGGTGTCAGGAATTTGTCACCGAGGCGATTCACCGACTGACTCACTGCTAGTTTCGGAATTGTTCTCGGGGGCTCTTCGAGTCCGCCCACAATTCCGAAGAGAAAGAGTTTCTACCGTGCTGAAACTGCGTAATGGTGTCCGTCGGGTGGCGATGGTCGGGGCCGCGGCCGCGATGGTGATGGCCGGGATGACCCAAGCGGCCCAGGCGAGCCCGGCCGCCACGAACAGCTGCGCCGCGACCCAGACGAACTTCCTCAACTCCTCGTTCGTCCTCGACAACTGCCTGAGCGGCGGCCGCGCGCATTATCGGATCAACAGCGGCGCCGGCTACACCAAGACCGAAGCCCAGGTCCACGTCAGCGGCGAACAGGGCGACTGGCTCCTGACCGCCTGGGGCGGCAACAGCATCGACGAAGGAGACCTCCCCCGCGCGGTGACCCGCTTCAAGATCTGCGTCTACGCCTGGATCGTCTGGCCGACCCCACGCGAGGTCGGCAGCTGCAGCAACGAGATCTCGGTCGACTGACCCCAACCTGGCAGCATCCGGCCCCGCCCAGAGTCTTTGGGTGGGGCCGGGCCGCAGTTCTCCTGAGCATCTCCCCCAACCCCAACGCACCACAGTCCAGGCAGAGCGTCGGCCTCCTGCGACCCCACTATCTCTTTGTATTTGCTTTTTGTCTTTTGCGTTTACCTTTACGCGGCCGGGAGCAAGTGGAAGCCAACACCCCGCACCGCATGAATAGTCACCGTCGCCCCCAAATGCGCGAGTTTCTGGCGCAGGCGTTTGACCACCGAGTGGATGTGCGACCCATGGCCAAGGTGCTCGTTCCCCCACACGGCGTGGTGGAGGTGTTGGTACGTCCACACCTGCCCCGGCTTCTGCACGAGGCAGTGCAGGAAGTCGTGTTCCAAACGCGTCAGCGGGACTTCCCGGTCCTTCCAGCGCACCACGCGGCGGTCCTCGTCGAGGCGTAGGGCGGCCGGCAAAGCAATGACGTTGTCGGCTGCCTCGATCTGGGCAGGAGTCTCAACGTCGGGGTCCGATGGGAGGACGCCTGGCGTGAGCACGACGGGGTTGGTCGTCGGGGTGGTCGTGAGGTCGAGGAAGGCCCGGGCCTGGTCGGCGCTGGAGACCAGGAGCAGGGCTTCGGCGCCGCTCAGCAGGCGCGCGAGCTGGACGCGTTCGGCACTGGTCGTGGCGACGCCGATGATCAACGACGAGTCCGGCACAGTCTCCATGGAGCCCCTCCGCTCAAACGTTTGCCGGGACAGGCGCAGGGACAAGTACGCTCAACCGCGAGGGTGAAGTCAAGGGAAACCCTGCGCGAGCGCGTGGCACAAATGCGACCTGGCCGAGACCGGCCAGGGCCGAAACCCCCTCCACACACACCGGTACGCCGTACTGCGAACGCCCGCAGTACGGCGTACGCCCGGCTGCGCCGCCAGACGCGGAGCCGGGAGACGGGAAACCCGCGACAGGCCGGGTCGGGCCCGCGTGGAGGCGTCCGGACCCTCTGCCGGACGGGGCAGAAGGACCGGACGCGGGGGAAGGGCTGCCGGATCAGCCGATGGTCTTCACGGCGGTGATCAGCGTGCCGTTGCTGGTGTCGCCGGACAGCTCCCAGAAGAACGCGCCGCCGAGGCCCTGCTGGTTGGCGTAGGTCATCTTGCTGCGGATCGTCGCGGGGGTGTCGTAACCCCACCACTGCCCGTTGCAGAACCCGTACGCCGTACCGCCGACCGTCCCGGTCGCCGGGCACTTGGTCGAGATCCACTTGTAGTCACCGATCCCGGCCTCCGCGAACTGCCCCGGCGCCGCGCCGGTCGCACGACCGCCGGGAGCGGCCTGGGTGACGCCGGTCCAGCCGCGGCCGTAGAAGCCGATGCCGAGCAGCAGCTTGGACGCCGGGATGCCCTTCGACTTCAGCTTCTGGATCGCGGCGTCGCTGTAGAAGCCGGCGGTCGGGATGCCGTTGTACGACGTGAGCGGCGAGTGCGGCGCCGTCGGGCCCTGGGCCGCGAACGCCCCGAAGTAGTCGTAGGTCATCGGCATGATCCAGTCGAGCTTGCCGGCCGCCGCCGCGTAGTTGGTGGCGTCGATCTTGCCGCCGTTGGTGCCGTCGGCGGTGATCGCCGCGGTCACCAGCGCCGACGAGCCGAACCGGGTGCGCAGCGCGCTGATCACGTTGTTGAACGCGTTCGGCCCGGAGGTGTCGCAGCTCAGGCCGCAGGCGTTCGGGTACTCCCAGTCGATGTCGATGCCGTCGAACACGTCGGCCCAGCGCGGGTCCTCGACCAGGCTGTAGCAGGAGTTCGCGAACGCGGTCGGGTTCTTGGCGGCCTCGGTGAAGCCGCCGGACCAGGTCCAGCCGCCGAACGACCAGACCACCTTGATGTTCGGGAACTCCTTCTTCAGCTTGCGCAGCTGGTTGAAGTTGCCGCGCAGCGCACCGGTGTCCCAGGTGTCGGCGACGCCGTCGACCGACCCGGCGGCGTCGTAGGCCTTGTCGTACGCCGCGTACGAGTCGCCCATCGTGCAGCGCCCGCCGGTGGTGTTGCCGAACGCGTAGACGATGTTGGTCAGCTTGGCCGCCGACCCGCTCGTCTTGATGTTCTTGACGTGGTAGTTGCGTTCGTAGACACCCCACTCGGTGAAGTAGCCGACGACGCGCTTGCCGGCCGCGACCGCGCTGCCACGGTCCTGCTGCTCGACCACGCGGGTCGGCAGCGGCTGGGCGCCGTCGTCGGACGGGGTCGCCGCGACCGCGGCGGGAACCACTCCGGTGCCGAGCAGTGCGAGCGCGGCGACGACAGTGGGCAGGGTTCGGATCCTCATGTGTTCCTCCAGGGGGGCGGGAGAGGCACTGTGCGCACCCTACTCAGCACAGCGGGTTAAGAAAAGAAGAAACCGAAAATAAAATGTCCACGCGATCACCGGACCGTTCGGTAACCAACTGACGGCCCGCACTCGACGCCGCCGCGAAAACGGTGTGATCAGAGGCTGGTCCGGCGTGCATCCGAACCGCTTCACGGAGTAATCTCCTCGCGCACGGTCAAGGACCGTATCGACGGAGGAACACGTGCCTGGATCACCGCGGCGACCCGCTCGGATCTGGCTGCTTGCCCTCCTCGTCGTCCCGCTGCTGCTGACGGCCGTTCTGGTCGCCTTCAAGGGCGACGGTCTGAGCAACGCGACCGCCGACGAAACCGGTACGGCGGAACCGCCGGCGACCACTCCCCCGGCAACGACCACTGCCCCGACCACGACGCCGACCGCCGCACCAACCGAGGCCGAGGTCGCGCCGTTCGCGATCGTCTGGAACGACCGCGGCGTCGTGCTCGACGCCGTCGTCCGCGACGAGGCCGCGAAGACCACGATCCTGGAGCAGGCCGAGTCGCTGCTCGCCGAGGGCCGGGTCGTCAGCGGCGAGCTCCAGGTCGACCCCGCGGCGGGGGCGCTCGATCCGGCGGGGCTGTTCGGCGTACTGCGCGCACTGCAGTCGTCGGTCGGCGAGACCAAGGTCGGGTACGACGGGACGACGATCACGCTGACCGGTGACGTCACCGACCAGGCGACGAAGGCGACGGCGGCGCGGGCCGCGGCCAAGGCCGTCCCGGGCGCGGTCGTCGCGAACGAGCTGCGAGTCCCATCGGCGGTGAAGCCGCCGGTGAGCGAGGCGTGCCAGACCTTCGAGACCCGGCTGGCGCAGCTGACCGGTCAGCACAAGATCGTGTTCCTGTCCGGGACGGCGATCGTGAACGAGCGGTCGCGGGGATCGGTCGCACGGGTCGCGGCGCTGCTCAAGAGTTGCGGCACCGCCCGGGTCGAGGTCGCCGGTCACACCGACAACCTCGGCGACCCCGCGACCAGCCTGCCGCTGTCGCAGCAGCGCGCCGACGCGGTGAAGGCCGAGCTGGTCCGCCGCGGCGTGCCGGCCGCGCGGATCATCAGCCGCGGGTACGGCGAGTCCGAGCCGGTCGCGTCCAACAAAACCTCGGCCGGGCGGATCGCGAACCGCCGGGTGGAGATCCGAGTCCCGTAGGGGTTGTCGATGAGTTCGCTGTACGCGCAGCTGTGGGTGCTGCTGCTGGCCGCCTTCGTCCTGGGCAGCGCCGCTGCCTACCTGCTGCACCGGAGCACGCAGCGATGAGCGATCTGGCGCGCAGCAACTGGCCGTGGGAGCTGCTGGCGTTCGCGCTCGGCGCGGTGATCACGTGGTTCCTGCTGAAGAGCCGGGAGCCGGCCGAAGTACCTGCGCCGGCAGCTGAGGACGAAGAGAAGGTCCTGGTCTCCGCCGGCGCTCCGCTCGAGCGCAGCGAACAGCAGGCGAGCCCACCGCCGATGCCGAAGCCGAAGCCGAGCCCGCTGAAGCCGAGCCCGCCGGAGGCCTTCTCCCAGCGCATGGATCCGGCCGAAACCACTCAGCCCACCCTCTTCGACGGTTCCGGCCGCGCCGTCGTACCGGGCCGGTACGGCCCCGGCTCCGCCGACGCCGTCGAGCACCAGAGCCCGCCCGACGGTTTCACCATCAAGGGCAACGCCCAGTCGATGCTCTTCCACACCCCCGACTCCCCGTACTACGGCCGCACCAAGCCCGAGGTCTGGTTCCGCACCGAGGCCGACGCCGAGCAGGCCGGCTTCACCAAGTACGTCCGCAAGCCCCGCAAGTCCCCCGGCGCCTGAGCCCCGCCCGCCGCTAGCATCGATCGACGACCGCGAGCCTGGAGGATCGATGCAGCGCGAGATTCATGTCCCGTTCAAGGCCGAGCAGGACGAGGACGGCGTCTGGGCGGCCACCGCGGCCCTGAACCCGGACGCCTTCGCCCACGGCCAGGGACCGACCCGCGAGGCCGCGATCGAGGATCTCAAGGAAGCGCTCGCCCTGCTCGCCGAGGAAGTCGGCGCCCCGGACCAGCTGGTCGTGACGATCACCACCGACTGATGGGCGCCGTTCCCGCGAAGAAGTTCCGCGAGGTCAAACAAGCACTGGAACGGAACGGCTACCGCGAGGCCCGCCAGAAGGGCAGCCACGTCATCTTCACCAACGGCAGCAAGTCCGTCACCGTCCCGAACCACAACGGCGCCGACGTCTCCAAGGGCGTGCTGCGGCGCATCCTCGACGAGACCGGCCTGACGGCGGAGGAGCTGTTCGACAAACGGCGCGGCCGCGAGCCGATGGAGCTGCTCCGGGAGGGCAACCCGCCGCCCGGCAGCCGAGGGACCAAGTCGGCGCAGAGCAGCAAACCGGCCAAGGACCGCGGCGGCGGCCGTGGTCGCGGCCGCGGCCGCGGCGACTGAGCGCGACGGCGTACGGCGTCCTCGCGTCCTCGCGAAGCGGACAGAACTAACGCGCGAACAGCGCCGAAGCAACGCGGTTCCGGTAACGAATCGGGCGTGAAATAGGGGGATCCGGCCCCTATTTGCTTGTACTGGCAAACCGGCGTCACACTGACTTCGACGCTGCTGCGGGCCCGGCCCGAGGGCGTCGATCCACCCCACCCCAGGACGCTTCGGTCCCTGCTTCCTTTTGAGATGCCCGCGCGCGGGTACGGGAAACAGAACCCGCCGGACCGTCCACCCCGCGCGTCGCCGGAATCGTCCGGCGACGACACCCCGTAGTACCGCTAGGTTTGGACCGAGGGGATACACCCGATGGAGGTGAGCGTGACCGACATGCTGCCGGAGCAGCACCACGGACTGACGAAGAGTGACCCGCTGTGGTTCAAGCGGGCCGTCTTCTACGAAGTCCTCGTGCGGTCATTCAAGGACTCGAACGCCGACGGAATCGGCGACCTGCAAGGCCTGACCGAGAAACTCGACTATCTCGAGTGGCTCGGCGTGGACTGTCTGTGGTTACCGCCGTTCTACCCCTCACCTCTGCGTGACGGCGGCTACGACATCTCCGACTACACCAACGTGATGCCCGAGGTCGGCACGATCGCCGACTTCGCCGCGTTCATGGACGCCTGCCACGCCCGTGGCATGCGCGTCATCGTCGACTTCGTGATGAACCACACCTCGGACCAGCACCCCTGGTTCCAGGCGTCGCGCACCGATCCCGACGGCCCGTACGGCGACTTCTACGTCTGGTCCGACAACGACGAGGCCTACTCCGACGCCCGGATCATCTTCGTCGACTCCGAGACCTCGAACTGGACCTGGGACCCGGTCCGCCAGCAGTACTTCTGGCACCGGTTCTACTCCAGCCAGCCCGACCTCAACTTCGAGAACCCGGCCGTCGGGGACGCGATGATCGAGGCGCTGAAGTTCTGGCTCGACCTCGGCATCGACGGTTTCCGGCTGGACGCGGTGCCGTACCTGTTCGAGGAGGAGGGCACCAACTGCGAGAACCTCCCGCGGACGCACGAGTTCCTCAAGCGGGTCCGCAAGGAGGTGGACGCGAACTACACCGACCGCGTCCTGCTCTGCGAGGCCAACCAGTGGCCGGCCGACGTGGTCGACTACTTCGGCGACCGCGAGGGTGGCGGCGACGAGTGCCAGATGGCCTTCCACTTCCCGGTGATGCCGCGGATCTTCATGGGCGTACGCCGCGAGTCGCGGTTCCCGATCTCGGAGATCCTGGCCCAGACCCCGCAGATCCCCGACACCTGTCAGTGGGGCATCTTCCTGCGCAACCACGACGAGCTCACGCTCGAGATGGTCAGCGACGAGGAGCGCGACTACATGTGGGGCGAGTACGCCCAGGACCCGCGGATGAAGGCCAACATCGGCATCCGGAGAAGGCTCGCGCCGTTGCTCGACAACGACGTGAACCGGATGGAGCTGTTCACCGCGATGCTGCTGTCGCTGCCCGGGTCGCCGATCCTGTACTACGGCGACGAGATCGGCATGGGCGACAACATCTGGCTCGGTGACCGCGACGGCGTCCGGACCCCGATGCAGTGGTCCCCGGACCGCAACGCGTCGTTCTCGACCGCGACCCCGGGCAAGCTGAGCCTGCCGGTGATCATGGACCCGGTCTACGGGTACCAGGCGGTCAACGTCGAGGCCGAGATGGAGAACGCCTCGTCGCTGCTGCACTGGACCCGGCGGATGATCCAGACCCGCAAGCAGCACCCGTGTTTCGGCATGGGTACCTTCACGGATCTGGGCGGTTCGAACCCGAGCGTGCTCTCGTACATCCGGGAGTTCGGCGACGACGTCGTCCTGTGCGTGAACAACCTGTCGCGGTTCCCGCAGCCGATCGAGCTGGACCTGCGGCAGTACCAAGGCGTCGAGCCGGTGGAGCTGCTCGGCGGCGTGCACTTCCCGACCATCGGTGAGCTGCCGTACCTGCTCACCCTCGGCGCGCACGGCTTCTACTGGTTCCGGCTGCCGGTGAACAAGTCGGCCGATCGTGAGGAGAGCTCTTCGTGACTTCCCATCTGGACCAGGTCCAGTCCTTCTGCACCCACCAGCGATGGTTCGGTGAGAAAGGACATGACGTCGACGTCGAAGCGATGGCCACCAGTGCGTGGCTGTCGGAGGACGGCGTCTGGCCCGCGGTCCGGATCGGGTTCGTCTACTGTGCGGGCCCGCCCGGGGCGGAGAACGCCATCCGGGTGTACCAGTTGCCGCTCAGCTACCGCACCGCACCGGTCGACAACCTCGGCCACGCGCTGATCGGCGACTGGTCCGAGCCCGACCTGGGGGACACCCGGGTCTGGGTGTACGACGCCCTGCACGACAAGGAGGCCACGCCGTACTGGCTGGACGCGCTCACCCACGGGCGTCGGCTGGACGGTCTGGAGTTCCATCCGGTGCACGCACCGGAGCGCACGCTCGTCGTACCGGACGACGCCCAGTCGCTGGTGCTGACGGTCGAGCAGAGCAACACGTCGCTGGTCTTCGGCGACACCGCCCTGCTGAAGGTGTTCCGCCGGCTCGAGCCCGGGAGCAATCCCGGGGTCGAGATCGAGTCGGCGCTCACCGAGGCGGGCTCCGAGCTGGTGCCCGAGGTGCTCGGGTCGGCGCGTGGCTCCTGGCCGCGCGCCGGCGGCGGCACCGATTCGGGCGACCTGGCGATGATGACGGCGTTCGAGAAGAACTCGACCGACGGCTGGTCGTACGCGACGACGTCGGTCCGGGACCTGTACGCCGAGGCCGACCTGCACGCCGAGGAGGTCGGCGGCGACTTCGCCGGGGAGTCGCACCGGCTCGGCGCCGCGACCGCCGAGGTGCACTCGGAGCTGGCCAAGGCGCTCGGCGCCGACGTCTGGGCGCCGGAGCAGATGGTCGAGCACGCCGCCGCGATGCAGCGCCGGCTGGACAAGGCCGCCGCGGCGATCCCGGAGCTCGCGCCGTACGCCGAGGGCCTCGGCCGCGCGTTCACCGCGCTCGCGGAGATCGGCGAGCCGGTGCCGGTGCAGCGGATCCACGGCGACTTCCACCTGGGTCAGGTGCTGCGCACGATCGAGGGCTGGAAGCTGATCGACTTCGAGGGCGAGCCGGCCAAGTCGCTGATCGAGCGGCGCGCGCTGGACACCCCGATCAAGGACATCGCCGGGATGCTGCGCTCCTTCGACTACGCGGCGCGCTCGCTGCTGGCCGACCACCAGGGCGACCAGCAGATCGCGTACCGGGCCGCCGAATGGGCGAACCGGAACCGCCGCGCCTTCTGCGACGGCTACGCCGAGGTCGCCGGTACCGATCCGCGCGACCAGGGTGTGCTGCTGAGCGCGTTCCTGGCCGACAAGGTGATCTACGAGACGATGTACGAGGCGCGCAACCGCCCGACCTGGCTGCCGATCCCGCTGGCGGCTGCCGCTCAGTTGAGCACGACGGAGTCCGCCGACCACGACTGAGGTCGTCGCGGGTGGAGTTTTGTCATACTTCTCCCTATGCCGTCTCAGCCGCAGCTGGAGGTCCTGGTTCTCGGGCCTCTAGCCGTGCGGCTGAACGGTGTCCCGCTCGCGGTCGACCGGCCGCTCGAACGAGCGCTGCTGGTCCGGCTGGCGCTGGCCGGAGGGCTGCCGGTTCCTGATCAACGGCTCGCGGTCGACCTGTGGGGCGACGTCGATCTGGCGCGTCCGACCGAGCGGTTGCGGGTGCTCGCTTCGCGGTTGCGCGCCGCGCTCGGTACGCCGGACGTGCTGACGCGGGCCTCCAACGGGTACGCGTTGTCGGCCGAGATGACGGACCTGACGGCCGCGCGATCGCTCGCCAAGAACCTGTACGCCGCGGCACGCGCCGGCGATCACGCCGCGGTCAGTGCGCTCGGGCGGGAGGCGCTCGGGCTGTGGCGCGGTGCTTCGCTCGCCGATCTGCGGACCGTCCCGTACGCCGCGACCGAGGCGGAGCAGCTCGACAGCTGGCGGCTGGACTTGCAGGTCGAGCGGCTGGAGGCCGACCTGGCGTTGGGTGGTGCGACCGAAGCCGGCCGCGAACTGGAGTCACTGGCCGCTGAGCATCCGCTGCACGAGCGCTTGTGGTGCTTGCTCGCGCTGGCGCTCTACCGGACGGGACGCCAGGCCGACGCGCTCGCCCGGCTGGCGCAACTCCGTGGGCGGCTGGCGAGCGAGCTGGGTGTGGACCCGGCGTCCGGCACCAGCGAGATGGAACTGCGCCTGCTGCGGCAGGACCCCGGACTGCTGCTCCCTGAGAGCGACTCGGACCTGGGTGAGCTCAGCGGCCGCGGCGAGTCCGGCACTCCCCCACCGCCGCAGGCACCCGACTGGCTTCCGTTGCCCATGACAACCTTCGTCGGTCGCCAGGCGACCCTGGCCGACCTGATCCGCCAGCTCGGCCGCCCCGGCCTGGTCACGCTCACCGGCTCCGCCGGCAGCGGCAAGTCGCGGCTGGCCTTCGAGGCGGTCCGGGCCGTGGCCGCGACCGGTCGCCCGGTCCGCCTCGTCCCCCTCCGCGCGATCACCTCGGCCGAGCTCGACCCGCTGGCCGACGGGCTCGACGACCACGTGCTCGTGCTCGACGACGCGGAGCACCTCTTGGAGCCGGTCGCCAAAGCGGTCTCCGGGCTGCTCGCCCGCACCACGCTCACCGTCCTCGTCACCTCCCGCGAACCGCTGCGGCTGGACGAGGAAGAGACCCAGCAGCTGGAACCGCTCGACGCCTTCGCCGCGGCGCGCTTGTTCACCGAGCGCTGCGCCGCCGACGCCCAGCAGGCCGATCCGGATCTGGTCGCAGCGATCTGTACGGCGGCCGGCGGGATGCCGCTCGGCATCGAGCTGGCGGCCGGCCTGACCCGCACGGTCCCGGTCGGCGAGGTCGCGGCGTACATGCGCGAGCGCAACGGGCTGCACGCCGTACTGGACCGGTCGTTGCAGTTGCTGGACACCGTGGAACGGGAGGTCCTGCTCCTGGTCGCGTCCTTCGCCGACGGGTTCACGCTCGAAGCGGCCGAGCAGGCCGCCGCCGACCCGCGCGACGTCGCACCCGCGCTCACCGAGCTCGCCGACCGGAACCTGCTGCTGGTCGAGGCCGTCGGTGGACGCCGGTTCCGGATGCCCGGCGCCGTCCGCGACCACCTGCCGTCACGCTAGGACTTTGTGTACGTCCCCGGCGGACGGGTACGGGATGCGGGAATCGAAGAGTCCATCGGGCAGGATTGGGTGCATGGGATCGAACGAGCGCGACGAGCACGATGCCGAGGTGCGGACGCCGCTGTCGGAGGCGATGACCGAACCGGTCGGAAAGCCTCAGGAACAGGCGGTTGCGACCACGTCCGGGCAGGTCGTGCCCGCGGCGGCGGCGCCGAACGGGTCGCAGCGGGTCGACGTCGACCGCGCGGTGCTCGAGCGACTGGTCTCCGGGACCTACCACGATCCGCACCAGGTGCTCGGACCGCACCTGGGCGACGGCTCGGTGACGCTGCGGGTGCTGCGGCCGTTCGCGGCGACGGTGACCGCGCTGTTCGAGGACCAGCGAGTAGAGCTGGAGCACGAGTTCGAGGGCGTCTGGGTCGGCGTGCTGGACGTCGAGAAGGTGCCCGACTACCGGCTCGAGGTCTCCTACACCGACGGCCCGGCGCTCGAGGTCGACGACCCCTACCGCTACCTTCCCTCGCTCGGCGAGATGGACCTGCACCTGATCGGCGAGGGCCGGCACGAGCAGCTCTGGTCCGTGCTCGGCGCGCACGTCCGCCGGTACGACGGCCCGGGCGGCACCGTGACCGGGACGTCGTTCGCGGTCTGGGCGCCGAACGCCCAGGGCATCCGGCTGACCGCCGACTTCAACTTCTGGGACGGCCGCGCGCACCCGATGCGCACGATGGGCTCCAGCGGCGTCTGGGAGCTGTTCGTCCCCGGCGTCGGCCCGGGCACCCGGTACAAGTTCGACATCTGCGGCCGCGACGGCGTCTGGCGGCAGAAGGCCGACCCGATGGCGAACCTGGCCGAGGTCCCGCCGGCCAACGCGTCGGTCGTGCACGAGACGACGTACGAGTGGAAGGACGCGGACTGGCTCGAGCGGCGCGCGGCCGCGCAGGCCTACGCCGAGCCGATGAGCGTGTACGAGGTGCACCTCGGCTCGTGGCGCAAGGGCCGGAGCTACCGCGAGCTGGCCGACGAGCTCGTTGCCTACGTCAACGAGATGGGCTTCACCCACGTCGAGTTCATGCCGGTGATGGAGCACCCGTTCGGCGGCTCCTGGGGCTACCAGGTCACGTCGTACTTCGCGCCGACGTCGCGCTTCGGCGACCCCGACGACTTCCGCTTCCTGGTCGACGCGCTGCACCAGGCCGGGATCGGCGTCCTGGTCGACTGGGTGCCGGCGCACTTCCCCAAGGACGCCTGGGCGTTGGCCCGCTTCGACGGGACGCCCCTGTACGAGCACCCGGACCCGCGCCGCGGCGAGCAGCCCGACTGGGGCACGCTGGTCTTCGACTTCGGCCGCCCGCAGGTGCGCAACTTCCTGGTCGCGAACGCGCTCTACTGGGCCGAGGAGTTCCACATCGACGGCCTGCGCGTCGACGCGGTCGCCTCGATGCTCTACCTGGACTACTCACGGCAAGAGGGCCAGTGGGTCCCGAACCAGTACGGCGGCCGCGAGAACCTGGAGGCCGTCTCGTTCCTGCAGGAGATGAACGCGACGCTCTACAAGCGCGTCCCCGGCGTGATCACGGTCGCCGAGGAGTCGACGTCGTGGCCAGGCGTCACCCGCGCGACGCACCTGGGCGGGCTCGGCTTCGGCTTCAAGTGGAACATGGGCTGGATGAACGACTCGCTGCGCTACCTGGAGCACGAGCCGATCCACCGCCAGTACCACCACCACGAGCTGACGTTCTCGATGATGTACGCCTACTCGGAGAACTTCGTGCTCCCGCTGTCGCACGACGAGGTCGTGCACGGCAAGGGTTCGCTGCTGCGCAAGATGCCCGGCGACCGCTGGCAGCAGCTGGCGAACCTGCGCGCCTACCTGGCGATGATGTGGGCGCACCCCGGCAAGCAGCTGCTGTTCATGGGCGGCGAGTTCGGCCAGGAGTCGGAGTGGTCGGAGAAGGGCGAGCTCGACTGGTGGCTTCTCGACCACGCCGACCACCAGGGCCTGCGGCAGCTGGTGAAGGACCTGAACACGTCGTACAAGGACCTGAAGGCGCTCTGGGCCAACGACCACGTCCCCGAGCGGTTCAGCTGGATCGACGCCAACGACGCCGGTAACAACACCTTCTCGTTCGTCCGCTTCGGCGGCGACGACGAGGCCACCGTCGCCTGCGTGGTCAACTTCTCCGCCGTCCCCCACCACGGCTACCGCCTCGGCCTCCCCTACGAGGGCCAGTGGCAGGAGATCCTCAACACCGACGCCGAAACCTACGGCGGTTCCGGCGTCGGCAACTTCGGCGGCGTCACCGCCAACGGCACCCCCTGGCACGGCATGGCCAGCAGCGCGGAGGTCTCGGTCCCGCCGCTGGCCGCGGTGTGGTTCCGGTACGACGGTTAGCCGACCCTGAGCGAGAAGACACCCGAGTACGCCGGTTCGACGGGCAGTCCGGTCGCGGTGGAGGTCCCGGGGATCCACCAGCGGAACTGGTAGGTCCCGCGGACGTTCCACGCGAAGGCGACCAGCCCGCGGCCGGCGTACAGGGATTTGTAGGTGAGGCCCTGCCAGGCGCCGGACGCGTTCTTGAACTGGAGGGCGGCGCGCTGGGTTCCGGCCGGGTCGACCCACAGGTAGGCCTGCGACTTGGTGCCGAGGGCAACCACCGGCTGGATGAACTTGGCCGACACGACCCGGGTGAAGGTGCGGACTCTCCGGGCCGGGCTGACCGCGGGTTGCATCGTCGTGGTGCCGCCGACTGTCACCCGGTACTCGCGGGTGCCGGGGGTGCGCAGCGAGAACTTGTAGTTGCCTGCCGCATCGGTCTTGCCGGGTCCGACGACGTACCAGCTCCCGCCGGCCGAGTCGCGCGCCTGCAGCGTGACGGCGATGCCGGCCCGGACTCCGTCCTCGGTGTCGAGGCAGATCGCTGGGATGTCACCGGGCGGCTTCGGGTTCTCGTAGATCCTGCGCGCGGCGACCTGTCCGCTGAGGACGGTGGCCGTACCGTACGCCGCCGCGCTCGGCGCGTTCAGTGTGATGGTGCTGCTGCCGATCCGCCGCCAGTCGAGCGTGCTGGCCCCCCACTCGTTGACGGACCTGACCATGATCTCCATCGCCCGCTGCTTGCCCACCACACCGGTTGGCGCCGTGCTGGTCGGTGTGTACTCGATCCGGCACCGGTCGTACGTCCACGGCTGCTCCCCGGTCAACAGCCGCAGCCCGTACTTCGTCGGCTCGCCGGTGTCGAGCGGATCGTTCGGGGTCGAGTCGACCGTCGGGTCCGGCGGGACCGACCAGACCAGATCGCCGTTCGGCCGGAACCTGTACGCCGGGGCGACCGGGCCGCGCACGTAACGGTCGAACGGCGCCGAGCGGGCGATGTCGCCGGACGGTTCGGAGACCACGATCCGCGCGGCGGTGCCGCCGGCCGGCGACGGCTCCAGCGCAGACCGCTCGACGACGAGCTCGTTGGGCTGGGCGGCGGAACGGCTGCCGAGCAGCAGGTCATCTGCGCCCGGGCGTTCGAGCAGGACGGTGTTGGGGGCGGGAGTGCTCTCGCTCCAGCTGATCCGGATCTGGCCCTCGGCGGTCCAGGCGAGCTGGACGTCGGCGGCCAGCACGGACGGCGGGGCGGTGAGCGTGGCGGAGAGCAACAGCAGTGAGGTCAGCATCAGGAGGACCTACCGAACCGTGAGGGTGAAGACGGGACTGTGGACCGGATCGACCTTCAGACCCGTCGTCGTGCCAGGGACCCACCAGCGGAACTGGTAGGTCCCGCGGACGTTCCACGCGAAGGAGACCAGCCCGCGACCGGCGTACAGGGTCTTGTAGGTGAGGCCCTGCCAAGCGCCCGCAGCGTTCTTGAACTGCAGGGCGGCCCGCTGGGTCCCGGCCGGGTCGGCCCAGAGGTAGGCCTGCGGCTTGGTGCCGAGGGCAACCACCGGCTGGATGAACTTGGCCGACACGACCCGAGTCGTGGTGCGGACCGAACGGACCGGAGACATCGCCTCGAAGTCGACGAAGCTCGTGTACTGCACCTCGGGCCGGTGCAGCCGGAACTCCCGGGCGCCGCGGTTGACCAGGTTGGCGGTGACGCTCCCGTCGCCGCGCGGCTGCTGCAGCGTGCCGACCAGGTACCACGGGCTCGTGCTCGAGTCGCGTGCCTCCAGGCGCGAGCCCGTCAACGGATCGTTGGCGATGTTGCAGGTTCCGGAGCTCGGCCAGAAGGTGATCCGCTTGTGCATCGCCAGGCCGGTCAGCAGCAGCGGCGCGCCGTACGGCGTACTGGTGGGGGCGTTGAGAGACAGCGTCGCCGTCGTCACCGGCAGGCTGTACCCGTACCGGCCGTTCGGTCTCCACTCGTTGACGGCTCGGACGACCAGCGCCCCCGCCTGGTCGGCCCGCGTCGCCGGACCAGCGGTCTCGGTGGTGGTCGCCCCCGAGATCGCGCCGCAACCGCCGAGGACCCGGGGCTCCTGGTCGACGAGCAACTGCGGCGTGTACCGGGCGAGCGGCTCGAGGTCGAGTGGGTCGTTCGGTGTGGTGTCGCGCGGCACGAACCCAGCCGACCAGATCCAGCTCCCGTCGGCCGCGAAGCCGAGCGAGGGCTCGACGGCCGGCAGGAAACGGTCGAACGCCGGCGAGGCAACCTCGGCCCCGCCGGCGCCGGTGACGACGACGCGACCTTCGTCGTACCGGTCCTGCACGCCGAGGTGGGACGTGTTGATCACCACCTCGTTCGGCTCCCCGGCGCCCGTGAACCCCAGATCGAGCTGCTGCTCCGCACTCTCGAAGCGCAGCGTGTTGGCGACCGGTGCCGGCTCGGTCCAGGTGATCCGGATCTTGCTGTGGGTGGAGTCGGTCCAGGCGAGGGTCACTTCGTCGACGGACGTGGCCGCCGCCGCGGGAAATGCGTTCGCGACGGCCGCCAGTCCCAGTACGGTGGCGAGAAGACCTTGCAGCATACGAGCCCCCAGTAGTCGTCTACCTGACTCGATGCGCTTCCTCGCCGAAAGGTTGCTGCTGTGTTCCTCGGCGGACGAAGTTGCAGGCGGGGCCGGGGGATTGAGGGCACCGCCTGCAACGATTTCGGGTCAGCGGACAGTGAGCGTGAACACTCCGCTGTAGGTGGCGTCGGCGGTGGTCGTGGCGGGGATCCACCAGCGGAACTGGGTGGCGCCGCGCTTGTTCCACGGGAAGGCCAGGAGGCCTCGGCCGGCGTACAGGGTCTTGTAGGAGACGCCCTGCCAGGCGCCGGACGCGTTCTTGAACTGCAGGGCGGCCTTCTGGGTGCCTGCGGGGTCGACCCAGAGGTAGGCCTGGGGCTGGGTGCCCAGGTTGATCACCGGGTTGATGAACTTCGCGGAGACCACGCGGGTGGTGGCCCGGACCGCCTTGCTGTCGCCGGTGCCGCCGTACCAGGCGGTCTCGCCGGCGGTGGTGTTGAGGCGGATCACCCGGTACTCGCGGTGGCCCGGGTTGGTCAGCACTGCGGTGTACTTGCCCTGGGCATCGGTCTTGGTGGAGCCGGCGGTGGTCCAGGCGGCGGTCGGCGAGGTGCGCTGCTGGATGACCACCGTCTGGTTCGACAGCGGCAGCAGCTCCTCGTTGCAGGTCGGCGGGCGGCCGGACTCGAACAGGGTCGCGCCGGTCAGGACGCCGGTCAGCGTGGTCTTCTCGCCGAGCTTCGTCGCGGCCGGGCCGGTCATCGTGATGCTCTTGGTGGCGCCGACGTTGATGAACGGCCCCGGCTGGGCACCCCACTCGTTGTCGACGATCATCCACAGGTTGTAGACGTGGCCCGGGTTCGGCACCGTGCCCGTCGGGGTGGTGGTCTGCGGCAGGTTGACCCCGTCGCAGCCCGGGACGCTCGGGTCGTCGGTCTGCTCCCGCCGCTGCGGCGCGTAGCTGTAGACCTTCGGCAGGTCGAGCGGGTCGTCCGGCGTACCGTCGACCGAGGTGTCCGGCCCGGCCGTCCAGCGCAGCGAACCGTTGGGCTCGAAGGAGGTCGTGGTCGGGTAGCCGCCGTAGTTGAACCGGTCGAAGTACGCCGTCCGCCCGGCCGTCCCGGAGCCGTCGCTGACCTCGATGAACACCTTGTCGTTCGGGTCGCCGCTGACCCCCAGGTCCGCCGAGTCGACGATGTACTCATTCGGCTGCCCGGCTGTCGTGTGCCCGAACTCGTTGCCGCCCTCGTTCGCGTCGGTGCGCAGCACGATCGTGTTGGCCGCCGGCGCCGACTCGTTCCAGGTGATCCTGAGGTTCGTGTGCTCGGAGTTCACCCAGGCCACCTGCACGTTCGTGACCGCGCCGGCCCGCGCCGGCACGGCCGACGCCGCCTGCCCGCCCAGCCCGGTGACCAGCACCGCCGCCCCGGCGAGCGCGATCGATCTCTTCAGCATGCTCGTCCTCTCTCTGTACCAGGCACGATGCACGGCCGGGGCGGAAAGTTGCGGGTTCATCGGACGGTCAGCGTGAAGGTGCTGCTGTACGTCGCATCGGCCGCTGTGGTCGCCGGAACCCACCAGCGGAACTGGGTCGTGCCCCGCTTGTTCCACGGGAAGGCGAGGAGGCCGCGGCCGGCGTACAGGGTCTTGTACGCGACGCCCTGCCACGCACCGCTCGCGTTCTTGAACTGCAGCGCGGCCTTCTGCGTGCCCGCGGGGTCGACCCAAAGGTAGGCCTGCGGTTGGGTGCCCAGGGTGACCACCGGCTGGATGAACTTCGCCGACACCACGCGCGTCGTCGCGCGAACGGACTTGCTGCCACCGACCAGACCGAACGACGCTCCCTGGTCGTGGACCGTGTTGAGCCGGATCACCCGGTACTCACGGTGGCCCGGGTTCTTGACGACGGCGGTGTACTTCCCGCCGGTACCGGTCCTGGTGGTCCCGACCGTGGTCCACGGCGCGGCCGGTGACGTGCGTTGCTGGACGACCACCGGTGCGTTCGACACCGCTTCGGTGTACTCCTGGCAGGCCGGCGGGTGGCCCGACTCGTACAGGTACGACCCGGTCATCACACCGGTCAGCGTCGTGGTCGCGCCGTACGGCGTCGCGGCCGGCCCAGCGACCGTGAGGCTCTTCGTGACCCCGACCGGAAGGTAGCTGTACTGCGCGAGGCCCCACTCGTTGACGACGTCGACGAACAGGTCGAACCCCTCCCCCGGATTCGGCGCCGTGCCGGTCGGGGAGGTGGTTCTCGGCAGGCCGAGGTCCACACAGTCGTAGCTGCTGCTCGGGTTGTTGTCGACCAGCTGCCGCGGCGCGTAGGTGTAGGCCTTCGGCAGGTCGAGCGGGTCGTCCGGCGTACCGTCGACGGAGGTGTCGGGCGCCATCGTCCATCGCAGCCTGCCGTCGGCGGTGAACGAGAGCTCCGTCGGTCCCCCGCCGTAGTTGAACCGGTCGAAGTCCACCGACCGGCCCTTCGCTCCGGAGGCGTCCGTGACTTCGATCCAGACCTTGTCGTTCGGATCGCGGCTGTTGAAGATGCTGTCGGACTTCACCAGGAACTGGTTCGGCTGGGCCGCCGTGGTCGTCTCCAGCCCGACCCCACCGCCGCCGAGCGTCAGGGTGTTCGCCGAGGGCGTGGTCTCGGTCCAAGTGATCTTGATGGTGTCGTGCTGCGCGTCAGCCCAGGCGATCGTGACCGGCCCGACCGCGGCCGGCGTCGCGGGCGCCGGCAGAGCCTGGGTCGACAGCAGGAGCGTGAGAGCCAGCGTTCGTTTCAGCATGTGGTGATCCCCCGAGACTCAACGGACGGTGAGAGAGAAGGTGCTGCTGTACGCCGCGTCGACCCCCGGCGAGGCGGGCACGACCCAGCGGAACTGGGTGACGCCGCGCTTGTTCCACGGGAAGGTGAGCAGCCCGCGACCGGCGTACAAGGTCTTGTAGCTGACGCCCTGCCAAGCGCCCGACGCGTTCTTGAACTGGAGTGCGGCCTTCTGCGAGCCGGCAGGGTCGACCCAGAGATAGGCCTGCGGCTGGGTCCCCAGGTTGACCGTCGGCTGGATGAACTTGGCCGACACCACCCGCGTGGTCGAACGAACCGCGACGGTCTGGCTGTCGGCGCCGAAGCGCGGGGCGATGCCCTCAGCAGCCCCGCTGGCGACGACCACGCGGTACTCCCGGTAGCCGGGATTGCGGAACACCGCCTGGTAGTTGCCGTCGGCACCGGTCTTGGTCGTGCCGACGGCGGTCCAGGGCGCGGCTGCGGACGGACGCTGGTGGACGAAGAGCGTCGTACCGTAGGCCTCGTAGCGGTGCTCGTCGCAGGTCGGCGGGCTCCCGCTGATCACCATGCCGCGCTGGTCGACGTGCCCGGTCAGGGTCGTCGTCCCGCCGTACGGCGTCGCGCCCGGGGCGGTGACCTGCACGTCGGCGATCGTGCCCACGTCCTCACGGCCGCCGCGTGAAACACCCCACTCGTTCTTCGGCGCCACCTCGAGCGTGAAGGGGTGTCCGGAGTTCGGCAGCACACCCGTGCGCGCCGGACTGGTGGTCGTGGTCTCGGCGCAGAACGAGCTCCACCACTCGTCAGGATCCGGGTCGAACCCCTGCGTGACCAGGTAGCTGGTCGTGCCCGGCAGGTCCAGCGGATCGTTCGGCGTACTGTCGGTGGCGGTGTCGGCCGGCAGCGTCCAGCGGAGTTGGTTGTACGCCGGGAACGACGTGGTCAACGTCTGGAACCCTGGCTCGTAGACGTAACTGTCGAAGGCGACCGACTCAGCGCTGGTCCCGTCCGAGCCCGCGACCTTGACCCGGTGACTCGTTCCCGCCACCGTCCGCGGGAACGAGGTAGCCGCGACGACGAGCTCGTTGGCCTGCGCGGCAGTCGTCGTACCGAGTGCCGTCGACCCCACCGTCACGGTGTTCGCGACCGGCGTCGTCTCGGTCCAGGTGATCCGGACCTTGGTGTGGGTCGCGTCGGACCAGGCGATCGTGACCGGTCCGATCCCCGTCCCGGCGGCGTCCGCTGGGGCGGGTACGGCGACCGGTGCGGTCAGCAGCAGCGCGAGGCCGAGCGTTCGTTTCAGCATGTGTCCCCCAGGGTGGTCTCACCAAGCACGATGCGGGCCGCGGCCGAAAGGTTCAGCGAACGGTGAGCGTGAAGATCTCGCTGTACGTCGCGTCGGCGGTCGCCGTCGCCGGGACCCACCAGCGGAACTGGGTCGCGCCGCGCTTGTTCCACGGGAAGGCGACCAGCCCGCGGCCGGCGTACAGGGTCTTGTACGTCAGCCCCTGCCACGCACCCGAAGCGTTCTTGAACTGCAGCGCCGCCTGCTGCGAACCCGCCGGGTCGACCCACAGGTACGCCTGCGGCTGGGTGCCGAGGTCGACGACCGGCTGGATGAACTTCGCCGACACCACCCGCGTCGTGGCGCGGACCGCCTTGGTGGCGCTGTCGCCGCCGAACAGCGTGTGGCCGGCGACGGCCTGACCGGCAACGACCACGCGGTACTCACGGTGCCCGGGGTTCCGGAAGGTCGCCGAGTACCTACCGGTGTTGTCGGTCCTGGTGCTGCCGACCACGGTCCACGGCGCCGTCGGCGATGTGCGCTGATGGACGATGACGGGCGTGAGCGCCGCCGCGTTCTCGTACGCCGTGCAGCTCGGCGGGCGCCCACTCACGTCCAGGCCGCTGACCTTCACCTGTCCGGTCAGGGTGGTGCTTCCGCCCAGCGGCGAGGTGGCGGGCGCCGCGATCGTGACGCCGCTGGTGAGGTCGATCAGATCCCAGGTGCCGTACGTCGAGGAACCCCACTCGTTCTGGGCGTGGATCGAGAGCGAGATCGGCGTGCTCGGCCGGGCGAGCTGACCGTTCGGGACCGGGCTGGTCGTGGTCGGGAGCGGCGTGCACTCCGCGTCGTAGTGCTCCGGGTCGTCGAAGCGCGTCTCGACCCGGTAGGTGTAGTTCGCGGGCACGTCGAGCGGGTCGTTCGGCGTACCGTCGACGCTGGTGTCGCCCGGCAGGGACCACGCCAGGCGGTCGTACGACGGGAAGCTCAGCGCCGCCTGCTGAGGCGCGTAGACGTAGGCGTCGAAGTCGACCGATCGCGCCGTGACACCACCCGGGCCGCTGACGGTGACGTAGTGCTTGCCGTCGGCATTCGTCTGCGGGAAGCGGTCGACCGGCACCAGGACCTCGTCGGGCTGGGCCGCGGTCGTCGTGCCGATCGGGTTGTCGATCCAGGTCGCCAGGTCGACGGTGTTGGCGACCGGGGTGGATTCGGTCCAGGTGATCCGGACCTTGGTGTGGGTGGCGTCGGACCAGGCGATCTTCACGTCGCTGACCGGTGCCGCGGCGGAAGCTGTCGTGGGGAGCATCCAGGAGGCCGCGAGCAGGACGGCAGCGGTGGGGAGGGTTCTGTTCACCTCCTGCTCGATGCATCGGAGGCCGATGAAGTTGCGTCGGGTACCGTTCCGGACGTGACTGGTGTGCCGCCGCAACCGACGCTGACCGACGGGGACCTGACGCTGCGGCCGTGGCGCGAGGAGGACATCGACGTCGCGCACGGCCTGGCCGACGACCAGATGGTCCGCTGGTTCGACCTCGCCGGGACGCCGCCGCGGTCCGAGCTGGCCGACGCGGTCGAGGCGTCCCGCCGGGCGTACGCCGACGACCGGTCGGTGGTCAGCTTCGTGGTCGAGCTCGCGGGTGAGCGCGGCCCGGTCGGCACCGTCGAGGTCCGGCGGGTCTCGCCGGGGGTCGGCGCGGTCACCTGGACGACGTACAAGCCGTACCGCGGGCGGCAGGTCGCGCGCCGCGCGGTCCGGGTGCTGGTGGTCTACGCGTTCGGCGAGCTCGGGCTGGACCGGCTGCAGGTGCAGGTCGACCCGGAGAACCGGGCCGCGGCGCGGGTCGCGATCCGGTCCGGTTTCCGGCGCGAGGGGCTGCTGCGCGGCGGCGGCGTACTGCAGGGTGAGCGGCGGGACGTCGCCGTCTACGGGTTGCGTCGCGACGACCCGCGGGCGGACACGCTGTCGGGCTGGACCGCGCTGATGGACTCGGTGCTGCCGAAGAAGCGGGTCATCGCGCACGTCGTCGTCCGCGATCCGGCCGGGCGGGTGCTGCTGTGCAAGGTGAGCTACAAGAAGGACCTCGAGCTGCCCGGCGGCGTCGTCGAGCCCGACGAGGACCCGCTGACCGGCGCCCGGCGCGAGATGGAGGAGGAGCTCGGGACCGCGCTGCCGGTGCACGGGGTGCTCGCGATCGATTGGCTGCCGCGCTGGGAGGGCTGGGGTGACGCGATCGAGATCCTGTACGACGGCGGGGTGGTCGACGCTTCGCTGATCTCTTCACTGCAGCCTGACGGTTTCGAGATCCTCGGGCTGGACTGGTACGCCGCCGAGGAGCTGGCCGGGCTGGTGTCGCCGCTCAACGCGCGCCGGCTGCCGGTGCTGCTGGCGGAGCCGAACCGGCTGCACAACCTGCGCGACGGTACGGCGTACTGATCAACGCGCGGCTCACTTCACCATGCGCAGGCAGAGGGGGTAGCGGTAGTCACGCCCGTCCGAGGCGGCCATCGTGGCGCGGATGATCACGACCACGGCGGCGACGGCGCCGATCGCGACGATCGGCAGCACGATCAGGACGCCGAGCCCGAAGGTGATCAGGATCAGGATCCCGGCGACGACGCCGTAGATCAGCAGCGAGAGCTGGAAGTTCAGCGACTCGACCGCGTGCCGGCGGACCACTTCCGAGCGGTACCGGAAGATCAGCCAGATCACCAGCGGGCAGAGGAACCCCATCGCGAACCAGGCCGCGATGAACACCCCGACGTGGGCGAGCATGCTCCACGTCTTCTCCTCCGACGGCGACAGCGGCACGCCCTGCCCCTGCGAATAGCTCATACCCCAGTCAAGCACCGGGCGGTGTGCGCGGCAACGACAGTTCGGACTTCTTCCGCAGCAGGAAGCGTTGCTCGGCGCCGTTCGCGGTCAGGGCGATCGCCGCGTCGTACGCCGTGACCGCCTCGTCGCGGCACCCCAGGCGGGCCAGCACGTCCGCGCGGGTCGCGGGCAGGTACGCGTACGCCTTCAGCGCCGACTCCTTGCCCAGGGCATCCAACTCGCCGAGCACCTCGTCCAGGTCGGCGCCCGGGACCAGACTCTGCGCCGCGGCGCGGTTCAGCGCGACGATCGGCGACGGCCAGTCGACCAGCATCGCGTCGTACATCCGTACGACCTGCACCCAGTCGGTCCGCTCCCAGCTCGCCGCCGTCACGTGCAGCCCGGCAACCGCCGCCTGCAAGGCGAACCGGCCGGGTCGCGCGCGTTGTCTGAGCGCTTTGGTCGCGCGGCTGACACCCTCGGCCAGCATCTTGATGTCCCACCGCGAGCGGTCCTGGTCGGCGAGCAGGACCAGCTCGCCGTCCTCGCTCACCCGCGCGTCACCGCGCGCCTGGGTCATCAGCAGCAGCGCGAGCAGCGCCTCCGGCTCGGGCTCGTCCGGCATCAACCGCACCAGGAGCTGCGCCAGCTCGATCGCCCGGCCGGTCAGATCGGCGCGCGTGAGCTCCGGCCCGGCCGCGACGTGACCGGCGGTGTACACGAGCTGCACGACCGTCAGTACGACGTCCAGGCGGCTCGCGAGCTCGTCGTCGGCGGGGATGCGGTACGGAATGCCGGCGGCGGCGATCTTCTTCTTGGCGCGGGTGATGCGGGCGGCCGCCGTCGCCTCGCTGATCAGCAGGCCCGCGGCGACCTCTTTCGTCGTCAGTCCGCAGATCAGGCGCAGGGTCAGCGCGACCTGCGAGTCGCGGGCCAGCGCCGGGTGACAGCAGGTGAAGACCAGCCTGAGCGGGTCGGTCGGTTGTTCGCCGGGCTCCTCGATGAGCAGCGGGAGCTTGCGCCTGAGCGTCGTCTCGCGGCGCAGCTTGTCGAGCGCGAGGCGCTTGCTGACCGTGGTCAGCCAGCCCGCGGGGTTGTCGGGGATCTGGTCGGGCCAGGTCCTCAGCGCTCTGAGGAACGCTTCCTGGGCGCAGTCCTCGGCGAGATCGAGATCCCGGGTGACGCGCACGGTCGAGGCCAGCACGACCGACCAGCACTCCCGGTGCGCTGCCTCGACCCGCTCGGCGACCACCCGAGCACTTGCTCCCACCCGACCTCCCCGCGTACGTCGTACGGTCTGCTCCGGCTGGTGGGGTCTCCGGTGCGGAGACCCCACCCACCGAACTACGCCGGCGGCTCGGCGCCGTCCGAGGTGTCCATCACCGGGCGTACCTCGATGTTGCCCGACGGGACCAGCTTGGCCAGCGCGAGCGCCTGGTCCAGGTCCTTGGCGTCGACCAGGTAGAACCCGCCGAGCGCCTCCTTGGTCTCGATGAACGGCCCGTCGGTGACGAGCGGCTCCCCCTCCCCCTTCTTCACCGTGCTGGCCGTCGAGGACGGCAGCAGCGCGGCACCGCCGACGATCGACGCACCGGCCGCCTCGACCGCCGCGGCGAACTCGTTGTGCAGCTTCATCTGGCTCTGCCACTCCTCGGGCGTCACCTGGTCGTACCACTCCTCGGAGTCGAAGAGCATGAACATGTACTGCGCCATCACGGGCTCCCTCGTCTAGGGCTTCTGCTGACATCTTGCTGACGATCGCGCCGCGACGGAATCGACAAACCGACCCGGCAACTTTGCGTGTGGATCACGTGACCCGCCGTACTGCGCGGCCGCGCCGGTTGGCCTATTGTTGACGAGCTACTCAACAAGCCCCCAGGAGGTACCGCCCGTGGAGCACCTGGACGTCCTGATCGTCGGCGCCGGCCTGTCCGGCATCGGCGCGGCGTACCGCCTGCAGACCCAGAGCCCCGACCGCTCGTACGCCGTACTGGAGGCACGCGACGACCTCGGCGGCACCTGGGACCTGTTCCGCTACCCGGGGATCCGGTCGGACTCGGACATGTTCACGCTCGGCTTCCCGTTCCACCCCTGGACCGCGGCGAAGGCGATCGCGGACGGGCCGTCGATTCTGTCCTACCTGCACGAGACGGCGGCGGCGTACGGGATCACCGAGAAGATCCGCTTCGGGCGGCGGGTGGTGTCGGCGTCGTGGTCGAGCGACGAGGCGCGCTGGACGGTCGAGACGTCCGGCGAGTCGTACACGTGCAACTTCCTGTACGTGTGCAGCGGGTACTACGACTACGACCGCGGGTACGTCGTCGACTTCCCGGGCCTTTCGGATTTCGCGGGTCGCGTGGTGCATCCGCAGCACTGGCCGGACGATCTCGACTACACCGGCAAGCGCGTCGTCGTGATCGGCAGCGGCGCGACCGCGGTGACGCTGGTCCCCGCGATGGCCGGGCAGGCCGAGCACGTGACGATGCTGCAGCGGTCGCCGTCGTACATCGCCTCGCGGCCGGCCCATGACGCGGTGTCGGACCGGTTGCGCGCGCTGCTGCCGGAGCGGCTGGCGCATCGGGTGATCCGGGGGAAGAACGTCGCGTTCAGTTCTCTGGCGTACGGCGCGTTCCGGCGGTTTCCCGCGCAGGCGACGCGTTTCCTGAACCAGGCGGCCGCGCGGCAGCTGCCGGCCTCGATTCCTGCTGATCCGCATTTCGTGCCCCGGTACAAGCCGTGGGACCAGCGGCTGTGCCTCGTTCCGGACTCCGACCTGTTCCGCGCACTCCGCTCCGGTGGTGCCTCGATCGCGACGGACGCGATCGAGACATTCACTCCCGACGGCATCCGGCTCCGCTCGGGCGAGCACTTGGCGGCCGACGTCGTGGTCACCGCGACCGGCCTGCAAATGGTTGCCCTAGGCAAGATCGCGGTGACCGTCGACGGACGGCCGGTCTCCGTGGGCGAGACGTTCGTCTACCGCGGAATGATGCTCAGCGGCGTCCCGAACCTGGCCTGGTGCATCGGCTACACGAACAACTCGTGGACCCTGCGCTCGGACCTCACGTCGCAGTACGTGTGCCGGTTGCTCAACCACATGACCCGGACGGGGACGCGGATCTGCCGGCCGGAGATCCCGGCGGAGGAGCTCACCAAGCCGGCCCGTCCCGTCGTGGACCTCACCTCCGGTTACATCCGCCGGGCTGCCGATCTGTTGCCGCGCCAGGGCACCACTGGTCCGTGGCGCCTCCGGCAGAACTACCCGCGAGATTTGGTCTCCCTTCGCTTCGGCCGCCTGACCAACCCCGATCTGCACTTCACCTGACGCCGACGCCCCCGCGGCTTGGGCGACTCGCCTCGGGGCCTCAGCTCGGCGCCGGGCCGACGTACCGTGCGGCCGGCCGAATGACCTTCCCCTCTTCGGCCTGCTCCAGGATGTTCGCCGTCCACCCGATCACCCGGCTGGTCGCGAACGTCGGCGTGAACATCGACCGCGGCAACCCACACAACTCCATCACCACCCCCGCGTAGAACTCGACATTCGCGTACAGATTCCGCCCGGGCTTCAACTCGGCCAGTACCTCGACCACCGTCCGCTCGACGGTCACTGCGAAGTCGACCAGCTCCCCACCCATCCCCAGCGCGATCTCCCGCAGCATCAACGACCGCGGATCATCCGTCCTATACACCGCGTGCCCGAACCCCATGATCCGGTCCCCCTCGGCGACCCTCTCGCGAACCCACGCATCGGCCCGCTCCGGCGTCCCGATCTCGTCCAGGCTCGCGAGCGCCCGATCCGGCGCCCCAACGTGCAACGGCCCCGAGAACGCGCCCAGCGCCCCCGCGACCGCCGACACCACATCCGCCCCGGTCGACGCGATCACCCGCGCCGTGAACGTCGACGCGTTGAACCCGTGATCGACCGTCGCGATCAGATAGCTCTCGATCGCCGCCACCTGCTGCGCCGACGGCTCCTCCCCGGTCACCAGGTAGAGCCAGTTCGCCGCCGCCCCCAGATCGTCCCGCGGCTCCAGCGGCTCCTCCCCCTGCCGCAGCCGGTGCAGCGCCGCCAGAATTGTCGGCGTCACCGCGCAGACCAACATCGCGTCAGCCTTACGCCGTACCGGGTCGACATCCCACAACGCCGGCAGATCCCGGGCCGCCGCCAGCACCGACAAGGCAGTCCGCAGCCCAGCCAACGGCTTCTCGACAACCCCCGCCGCCGCGACCGCCGGCAAGATCCCCCGCACCTCATCCGGCAACACCCGCAGCGGCGCCACCTCAGCCACGAACCGAGCCCGCTCCTCCGCCGACGGCAACCGCCCCTCGAGCATCAAGAACCAGACGTCCTCCACTGTCTTCGTCCGCGCCAGCTCGACCGCGGAGTACTCCCGGTAGTGATAGAACCCCTCGTCCCCCCGAACATCCCCCAGCTCGGTCTCGGTCACCACAACGTTCCGCAGCCCCGGCGGCACCTCGAAGAGTTGATCCACATTGATAGACATAGATTCAAATTGATACTCCGATCCACTATTGTCAACGTTGATCAAGTCAACATGAGTCCCACCGGGAGCGCGCCGTGCCGGATCCGAGTGACGAGCATTACCTCACCACCGCCGAGGTCGCCGCCCGCCTGAAGGTGAAACCCGAGACCATCTACGCCTACGTCAGCCGAGGCCTCCTCACCAGCACCCGAGCCCGAGGCCGCCGCGGCAGCCTCTTCCTCGCCGCCGACGTAGCCCGCCTGGCCGACCGCACCGTCGACCACCCTGGCGCGATCGAACGCATCGAAACCCAGCTCACCTCGATCACCAACGACAACCTCCACTACCGCGGCCATCGCGTCCAAGACCTGGTCAAGACCCACACCGTCGAGTCAGTGGCAACCCTCCTGTGGACCGGCACCTCCCACCCGGACCGCTCCCCCACGCGCCCGGACCGCTCCCCAACCCGCCCGGGCCGCCCACCGTTTGCCCCGTCCCCGCCCTTCCCCACCCCACCCGACCAGGTCGCCCTGGCTCGGCAGGCCATCGCCGCCGCACCCCCGACCGCCCGCCTCACCGACAAACTCCGCATCGCAGTCGCCGTACTGGGCGCCGGCGACCCCCTTCGCTACGACCTCTCCCCCGAATCAGTCACCCGCACCGCCCGAAACCTCCTGGGCACCCTGACCTCCGCCCTCCCCGGCCCCGACCCCGAAGCCCCTCAAACCTTCGGTGCCCGCCTGGCCCCAAAGCTCGCTCAGACCGTCTCCCCACAACTGTCCGCGTCCCCCTCGCCGGCCCCAACCCCGCTCGCGGCAGCGCAGAGCCCAGCGGCATCACTCCCCGACCTGCTCGACGCCGCCGTCATCCTCCTCGCCGACCACGGCCTCGCCGTCTCCACCATCGCCGCCCGCGTCGCCGCCAGCAGCCGCGCCAACCTGTACGCCGTGATCTCCGCAGGCCTCGGCGCACTAGACGGCCACCTGCACGGCGCCGCCCCCACCCTCGCCTACGAGTTCCTCGCCCGAGCCTTGGACGACCCCACCAAGGCCCTCTCAGCCCAACTCCGCTCCGGCGACCCCACGCCAGGCTTCGGCCACAAGATCTACCAACAACGCGACCCCCGAGCCCAAGCCCTCCTCGAAATGCTCGGCGACCACCCCGTAGTCGACACCATCGAGCACCTAACAGCCCAAGTCCCCAGCTTCCCCAACTCCGACCTGGCCCTGGCCGCGATCCTCCACGCCCACTCCCTCCCCGCCGAGTCAGGCGAGGCCCTCTTCGCCATCGCCCGCATGATCGGCTGGACCGCCCACGCCCTGGAGGAGTACGCCGCCCCACCCCTCCGCTTCCGAGCCCTCGGCGTCTACACCGGCCCCGAAACCACCTAGAACGCACTAGGAGCCAGCGCCTTTGGTGCGGCGTGCTGCTCCCCCAACCTCCCGCTGCAGGTTGTGCTCGCGGCCGCGTACACGGTCATCGGTGAGCGGCGGGCCCGCTGGTTGTAGAGCCCGTCGCGGGGCCGGCCATCACCTGGTCAGCCAGTGCGGCAGGTGGGGTCGGGGGTCAGGACGCGACGGCGTTGCTCTCGGCGGAACCTCGTGGGTCACCGCGTCGGCGGCGTACCCGAGGTTGTCGTAGATGTGGGCGAGCGGACGACCGGATGGTCGCGCCGGATCCCGGTGGAGGGTGGGCTGGGGTGGGTCTGGTCGGGGTGGGCTGGGGTGGGTCCGGTGGGGGTGGGCTGGGGTGTGGGTGGGCTGGGGTGGCTCCGGTGGGGGTGGGCTGGGGTGGGTCTGGTGGAGTCGGCGGTTCGGTTGCGTGGAGGTGGGGCTCAGGTGCGGCGGTTGTGATGCCGGCCGCGGTTCCAGGTGAGCCATCGGTAGCGGCGTACCGGTCAGCCGGTGGGGCAGGTGGGGTCGGGGGTTCTAGTGCCGCTAGAGGTCGGGCTGAGGTGTTGCTGGGCACGGTGGCGGCCGAGGTTCCATTCGAGCCAGTCGTCCTTGGTGCGTTCGTAGCCGGAGAGGGCGCAGTGGGCTACTGGGGCGGGGAGGTTGGCGAGGACGGGTACGGCGTCGTCGGACAGGCTTTGGAGGTACCACCAGTCGACCTTGCCGGTGGTGGTGTAGCGGTCGACGTTGTGCTTGGCGATCCAGGCGTCGGGGTTGATTGCTGCTAGCAACAGCAGGGCGGTGGCGCCGCTGAGGATGGCGGCGCGGGGGAGCCAGCCGGTTTTCCGGACGACGCCGCTGATCATGACGCCGATGACGAGCAGGCCTAGCCAGCCCTCGAAGACGTCGACGAGGAGGCGGAGCTCGGTGAAGCCGTAGGCCTGCTGGTACACGTGCATGCGGTAGAGCGCCGAGGCGACGACCACGAGGGTGAGTGCGCAGAGCAGGCCGAGGGAGCCGCGCAGCCAGGCGACGTCGGCGGGCGTCGTACGGGGGGCTTTGCGGGCGGCGGCCCAGACGACCAGGAGGGTGAGGGCGGTGGCGACGGTCAGTTGCCCGAAGCCCTGGTGGACGTACTCGGCGTACGTGAGGCCGGTGATGCGTTCGAGGTAGTCGTGGCCGCCGAAGATGACGGTGGCCTGCGCGGCGAGGAAGACGAGGAAGACGCCGTCGACCAGCAGGACGGGGGCGAGCCACTCGTAGCGGCGGGCGACGGGGCGGGGGGTGCCGGCGTTGGCCTCTACGTTCGGGGGGTTGAGGCCCAGGTACGTCGCGGCGAGTACGACGCCGCCGACGGCGATCGTGATGAAGGCGCGGAGGACGAAGGTGTCGAACTCGAGATCGGGGACGAGCGCGCCGGCCCACTCGCCGAACACGGCGTCGGCGGAGGAGAAGAGCAGGCCGAAGACGAGTACGCCGAGGGCGGAGATCGCGATGGTGCGGACGAGCGCGGCGTTGGCGCGGACGCTGCCGACGGTCCGGGCGGAGCGGCCGAGCCATGGGAGGCCGCGGAGACCGGCGAGCGGCCAGGAGATGCCGGCGAGCACGAACGCGGGGACGCTGCGGCCGTTCACCAGCGCGGTCATGCAGAGGGCGCCGCCGGCGAGCAGGCAGAGGACGGTGATCCATTCGGCGTCGCGGATCACGACTGTTGCTGCCAGCAACAAGCAGAGGACGGCGCAGGTGAGGGTGAAGCGCGAGCGGCGGTTGACGCTGAAGGTGAGGATGACGGCGCCGGCGGCGAGGAGCACGAGGAAGGTGCCGAGGCCGAGGTCCCGGAAGGGGAGGATGATGCCCGCGAGTACGCCGACGCCGAGGCACCAGAGGAGGGCGGGGAGGCTGCCGGGGAGATTCTTGTCGGGCCAGAACTTGCCGAAGAGGAGATCCATGCCGGACTCCGGCGGGCGGGTGGGGGTGCGGGGTGCTGGGCGGGGGGCTGTGGCGACGGCCGAGGCGGGCGCGGACCCGGCAGGCGACGCGGGCGGGGCGGAGGAGCCGGGCGAGGTGGGCGATGCCGACGCGGTGGGTGCCATAGCTGCAGCAGGCGCGGGACGGGCGACCGGTGGTCCGGAAGGCGGAGCGGCGGGGCTGCTGGTCGGCGCGTTGGGCGCGTCGGCCGGCGGCGTACTGGGTTTGTCTGACGGCTTCTTCTTCGGGTCGGTCGGCATTGGGCGGGCCTGGGCCTTTCCTGCGGGTCTCGGGTTGGTGGGGAGGTCGGCGCGGACTCGGGCGCCGGGGTGGGTGGGGTCGGGGTCGACGAAGTGGATGGTGCCGCCGTGGAGGTCGGTGACCCAGCGGGCGATCGCCAGGCCGAGGCCGGTGCCGCCGCCGCCGTCGGTTTCGGCGAGGGTGCCGAAGCGTTCGAAGACGCGGTCGCGGTCGGCGGCGGGGATGCCGGGGCCGTCGTCGGCGACCTCCAGGCGCCAGGCCTCGTCACGACGCGCTCCGGCGGCACCGCCGGCCGGCAGTTGCTCGGCGGTGATGCGGACCTCGCCGCCTGCGGGGCTGTGGCGGGAGGCGTTGTCGAGGAGGTTGGCGATCAGCTGCTGGAGACGGGCGGGGTCGGCGGCGACGGTGAGGGTCGCGGGGGTCACTTGTACGGCGTACCGGACCTGGCGGCCGGTGACTCGTGCCTCGGCTACCGCTTTGTCGAGGAGGGTCTGGACGGAGATCTGGGTGGTGGTGAGGGGGGCTTTGCCGGCGTCGACGCGGGCGAGGTCGAGGAGGTCGGAGGCCAGGGCGGACAGGCGTTCGGCTTGGTCGAGGGCTGTGCGGAGGGCGACGGGGTCGGGCTCGGCTACGCCGTCGACGAGGTTCTCCAGTACGGCGCAGAGTGCGGCGAGCGGGGTGCGGAGTTCGTGGCTGACGTTGGCGACGAGCTCGCGGCGCTGGCGGTCGACGGCGGCCAGGTCCTCGGCCATGCGGTTGAAGGCGCGGCCCAGTTCGCCGACCTCGTCGCTGGAGGAGGCGGTGACGCGGGTCGAGTAGTCGCCGCGGGCCATGCTGCGGGCTGCGGCGGTCATCTCACGGAGGGGTGAGGTCATGCCGACGGCGAGGAGCTGGGTGACCGCGAGGGCGAGGGCGACGGTGACCGGGATGCTGAGCCAGACGGGGACGCTGCCGACGGCGCCTACCGCGGCCAGGACGGAGGCGAGGATGGTGCTGACGGCGACGAGCAGGCCGAGTTTGGTTTTGACGGAACGGATCTGGTCGAGGGGGGCGTTCCGCAAAGGAGTTTCAGAGTGTTCGGTGCGGCTCACGGCGTACCGCCTGGTTCGAGGGCGTAGCCCGTGCCGTGGACCGTCCGGATCTTCTCGGAGCCGATCTTGGATCTGAGGGCTTTGACGTGGCTGTCGACCGTACGGGTGCCGGAGGCGCCGGGCCAGCCCCAGACTTCGGCGTACAGGTTGTCTCGGGTGAGGACCGCGCCTGGGGTTCGCGCCAGGCAGATCAGCAGGTCGAACTCGGTCGGAGTCAGATGAACCTCGGAGTCGGCGACCCAGACGCGGCGGGCGGCGGCGTCGATGCGGAGGTCGCCCAGGTCGGGGGTGTCGTCGGGGCGGCTCGCCAGTTCGGCGGCGCGTTCGACGCGTCGAAGAAGCGCGGCGACCCGGGCGACCAGTTCGCGCATCCGGAACGGCTTGGTGAGGTAGTCGTCGGCGCCCACCCCGAGGCCGATCAGGATGTCGGCCTCGTCGTCGCGGGCGGTCAGCATCAGGACCGGGACCGGGCGCGCTGCCTGGATCCGGCGGCAGACCTCGTGGCCGTCGAACCCAGGCAGCATCACGTCCAGCACCACGAGATCGGGCCGCGTCGCGTCGTACTGCGTCACTGCACCTGGACCGTCCCAGGCCTGTACGACGTCGTACCCGGATCCCCGCAGCCGGTCAGCGACCGCCTGGTTGATGACCGGCTCGTCCTCGACGACGAGGATCCGGGAGCCCGCTGCGTTGACTGGCATGCTGCGAGCCTAGGATCCCGATCGGTCAGGAACCGGGGACGACTCGTGAAGGTTCTGTGCAGGTCCGGCGGATGGGTCAGCGGACGTGGAGGTGGAGCAGCTGCGCACCTCCTGCAGGCAGGTTGACCTGGAAGCCGGCGCCGCGGTTGGCGCCGAACTTCGCCGACACCGGGTGGAAGACGTCGACCCCGGTCACCTTCGCGGGGTTGAAGGTGAGCGTCGTCCGGGCGGCCGCCGAGTGGGAGCGGTTGGCGACCAGGAGCCAGCGGTCGGTCGCCGCGGCGTCGCGGGAGCGGAACGTACCGATCACCGCCGCCGAACCGGCGACCGCGGTGACGAGGTCCGTCGGGGTGAAGCCGACGGTTCCGTTGGGCAGCGGCGTCTCGTTGGCGTGGACGACGGACTCCGAGACGAGGGGCTTGAGCTCGCGCCCGACCGGGTGCAGCCACCCGTTGTTGATGTTCTTGGCGGCGGCGTAGCGCGGGGTGCGTTTGCCGTCGACGGTGATCAGAGCCGGGCCGAAGCCCTCGCCGCGGGCGGCTTCCGGCGTCCAGTAGGTGAAGTACTGGATGCCCTTCGCGCCGTACGCGAGGCTGATGTTGATCTGCCAGAGCAGCTCGGCGGCGGTGGGCTCGCGGTGGCCGTTGTAGGCGAGGGTCTGGATGAAGACCCAGGCCGGCACGTTGCCGCGCAGCGCCGCGTCGCGGACGATCGACCAGTTGTGGAAGTAGTTGCCGTCCTCGCGGCCGTCGGAGAGCAGCGGGTAGCGGTCGAAGCTGACCAGGGACGGCTTCACGACGTCGACGAAGGCGTTGTAGTACGCCGGGTCGTCGGACGGGAGCAGGTTCACGTACGGGAGGAGCTGCGGCGCGAGCTCGCGGGAGACGGCGAGCGCCTTGGCGAGGGTGGCGAACCAGCCGGCGCCGGGCTCGTCGTAGAAGTTGAAGCCGGCCAGCGAGGAGAACGGGCCGTAGGCGTCGCGGGCGCGGGTGTAGAACTCGCGGGCCTCGGCGGGGGTGATGCTGAGGAAGTCGGTGGGCTGGTCGGAGATCGAGAACCAGCGGGACATGTTGCGGATCTGGATGTCGTCGGAGATCAGCATCTGCAGGCCGGCGGTGCGGGCCAGGTCGAGCTGGTGCATGAAGATGTTGCCGTCGCCGGCGTAGTTGCCGGAGATGACGAAGTCGAACCCGGCGTCGGCGATCTCGGTGAAGCGCTTGGCGGTCGACTCGTAGGGGTGCGGGGGCCAGAAGAGGCCGATCGGGAAGTCGGGGCCGCCGGTCAGGGGGAGGTCGTCGGGGGAAGGGATCGGTACGTCGGCCTGGTTGCCTTGGGCAACTTGAGCGGTGGTACCGACTTGGGAGGTTCGAGGGGGTAGGCCTGTCGGCGAGGTGGAGTCGGCGGCAGGTGCGGCGAGGGCCGGACCGGCGGTGGCTGCCGTGGCGGCTGCGGCGCCGGCGCCGAGCAGGAGGGTGCGGCGGGTCGGGCCTAGCTTCTGGTGCGGGCTCTGCATGGTTCCTCCAGGGCGGTGGAGCAGTGGACAAAGGTCGTGGAGTTCAGCGGTGCGGGGTTCGGTGGTCGGCGACCGCCTCTGCGGTGCGGTCGAAGGCTTGGGTGGATTGCTGGTAGTCGCGCTGGGCGACCCCGACGTACAGCGCGTCGAGCACGATCATCTGCGCGTGCCGCCCCGCCATCCCGCCGGTCCGAAAGGTGATGTCGCGAGCAGCAGTCACCAGCACCAGATCGGCGGCGCGAGCGAGCGGCGACCGCGGGTAGTTGGTCACGGCAACAGTCGTCGCGCCGAGAGCACGGGCCCGGCGCAACGGCTCCAGGACCTCGTTCGTCTCCCCCGTGTGGGAGATGCCGAGAGCAACATCCCCCGCCCCGAGCAACGCCGCACTCGTCAGCGCAGTGTGCACGTCACTCCAACTGCTGGCAGCCAACCCGATCCGATGCAGCCGCAACCGCAGGTCCTCGGCAACAGTCGCGGACCCGCCGACGGCGTACAGATCGATCCGCCGAGCACCAGCGAGCGCCTCAACAGCCGACCCGAGCGCTGTGACGTCGAGCTGCGCGACAGTGTCCTCGAGCGCCTTCGTGTCGGCGCGCAGCAGCGTCCGCAGTACGGCGTCGAGCGAGTCGTCCGGACCAACTGACGTCCCGGTCCCCCGCTCCCAGCTCCGCCCGCTCTCGGCGGCGAGCGCCAGCCGCAGCTCGGCGTACCCGGGCAGCCCGAGCGCGAGGCAGAAGCGCGTCACGCTCGGCAGCGACGTGCCGCAGCGCGCCGCCAGCTCGCCGATCGTGGAGGAGGCGACCGCCGCCGGATCCCGCAGGACCTCCTCGGCGACCAACGTCTGCGCCGGCGACAACGACGGCAGCAACCCGTGGATCCGCGCCTCCAGAGACATGTGAATGATTCTCAGAAGCTCACACCGCAGCTGTCAATAGTTCACAGCATCAGACAAAAGAATGGGCGGCACCCCGAAAGGCGCCGCCCACCCCACCACATCAGAACAGCGCGGTCATCAGCTGCTTGCGCGCCCGAACCACCCGCTCGTCGTCCCCACCGACGACCTCGAACAGCTCCAGCAGATGCAGCCGCACCGTGTTCCGCTCGTCCCCGGCGGTCGACTGGATCGTCCGGATCAACCGCGCGAAGGCGTCCTCGACGTGCCCACCCATCAGGTCCACGTCGGCGACCAGCATCTGCGCCTCGATGTCGCCGGCGTTCTCCGCCGCCCGCGTCCGCACCTCAGCCGGTACGTCGCGCGTCCGCTTCACCAGCTGCACCCGAGCGAGCCCGGCCTTCGCCTCGGCGTCGGCCGGCGTCTCCTTCAACAGCGCCTCGTACGCCGCGATCGCGCCGTCGAGATCACCCGACGCGACCGCGTCCTCCGCAGCCTCGTACCGCGGATCAGCCTCCGGCTCCGGAGCCTCGGCAGCGGCCGGTCCAACCGGCTCGGCCCGACCCGTGATCCCGTTGGCCACCGCGACCGTGAACAACTGGTCGAGGTACTGCCGCGCCTCCGGCTCACCCAGCGCGCCCTGGAACAGCGGCACGACCTGCCCGCGCAGCACCGCGATCACCAGCGGGATGCTCTGGACGCCGACCGCCTGCGCGAGCTGCGGGTTCGCGTCGACGTCGACGCGGGCGAGCACGAACTTGCCGTCGTACTCGGTGGACAGCCGGGCCAGCACCGGGCTCAGCGCCACCGACGCCTCGGACCGCGGCGACCAGAACTCGACCACCACCGGGTGCTGCACGGACCGCTCGAGCACATCCGACTGGAAGGTCGGCTCGGACACGTTCAGCACGTACGGCCCGCTCACACCGCCGGGCCCACCAGGGCCTGGGCCGCCAGGGCCGGGTCCACCAGCACCGGGGCCGCCAGGTCCACCAGGTCCAGGGCCGCCGGGACGCGCAGGCTGCCGCAGGGCCGACAGGTCGATCGCTCCAGGTCGGGAGAAGTTCGGCTGGCTCACCGCTGCCCTCCGGTCGTTACGTCTCGGTTCATGGTCCTATCCTCCCCGACCGGTCCGGTCGATGGGGAGCGCGGGTCACCAGCAGCAGTCTGGCCAGCCCGCTCCGGGTCCCGGCGACGGCCAGCCGGGTGCCTGCGCGCAGGCTTCGTTCGAAGGTCGGCGACCAGTCCCACTCGGCGCCGTCGGCCCGGGCCAGCACCCGCAGCCCGCCGGGTTCGTCCAGCTCGCCGAGCCGCCGGCCGACCGCGACGGAGTCCGGTTCGACGGTCACCTCGGTCAGCAGCAGCACCCGGCGTCCGGCCGGGACGGTCGCCTGGCTGCGCCGGTTCGCGACCGCGGCGGCGATCGCGGGCGCGACCAGCATCGACACCGATCGGCTGTGCCCGAGCCCGAGCATCCGCTCGACCTTGTGCGCCAGGTCGTGGTCGAACATCCGCATCGTGATCCGGACGTCGTCGTTCAGGTCCCGGACCACCATCGCGGTCTCCAGGTTGGTGATGTCGCCGTCGGTCAGCGCCAGCACGGCCTGTGCCTGCGGCGCACCGGCGAGCCGCAGCGTCTCCTCCTGGCTGCTGTCGCCCATCACGACCGGGATCCGCAACCGATGAGCAGTCTGTACGCCGGGAGCCTCCTCGTCCTGCTCCACGCCGACCACCGCGACCCCACGCTCGCTCAGGATCTCCAGCACCCGCGCCCCGACCGTCCCGAGCCCGCACACGATCACGTGGTTGCGTGGCCGGCCGCGCACCCCGCCGATCACCCGCGACAGCCGCGCCCCGATCAGCGAGTCGACGATCACCGCGGTCAGCAGCGCGACCAGCACGATCCCCGTCAGCTGCACGACCACCGCCGCCACCTTCGCGTACGGCGGGGCGTCGGCGAACACGTCGTCCTCGATCCCGGCCGACGTCACCGCCCCCATCACCAGGTACAGCGCCCGCAGCCACTCCACACCCGTGATCCAGTGCGTCAGCGCCGTACCGATGACGACCAGCGAGGCCATCACGGCCGCGATCACCCGCACCCGCCGGTCGAGCACGTCCCGGGTCGCCATCACCCAGCCCGTACGCCGGACGTCGCGCTTGCGCCGCAGGTGCCGTACGCCGGTCCCGAGCACGATGTCCTCGGCCGGGTCGGAGCTGGACTGCGGCAGCAGGTCGGGCGTCGCCGACGAGGTCGTGTCGGCCAGCACGGTGACGTGCTCGCGGATCAGCTGGGCCGGCCCGGCCACCATCCGGCGGCCGCCGAGCTCCAGCCAGGTCAGCTCGTCGTCCTCCAGCGCGTCCGCGACGAACGCGGGCGCGGCCAGCGACGGACCGGAGATCACCACGCAGTCGCCGAGCAGCTGGTGCAGCTGGGCGCCGATCCGCGGGTTGACCATCTGGACGACGATCCGGAGGTTCTCGTCCATGTCGCGGGCGGTCAGCGCGGTGTGCACGTTGTGCACGTCGTCGGCGTCGAGCAGCACCAGCGCGCGGGCGGTGGACGGTTTGGTGCCGTCGGTGTCGATCCCGGCCCGCCGGAGCACGGACTCGCGGACCACCCGGACGCCCATCACCTGGGCGCCGAGCTCACCGATCCGCTCGATGTGCCGCGACGCCGGGTTGACGATCGCGGTGACCTGCTCGCCGGAGCTGACCAGCTCGGTGACGACGCGCAGCATCGTCCGGTCCGAGCCGCAGACCACCACACCGCGGCTGTCCGGGGCCGGGGTCTTGTCGTTCTGGGCCGAGGCCCGGCCCCGCCGCCGTCCGGTGGACGGCGGGACCTCCGTCGCGGTGGGTTGTCCGTTCCCTTCCTCAGAACCGGGCGGGCTCTCGGTACTCGCCCCACTCGTTCCGAAGAACGTCACAGATTTCCCCCATCGTGGCCTCCGCACGCGCCGCCTCCAGCATGGGTTCGATCAGACCGCCGGTCCCCCTGGCCGCCTCGACCAGCGCCGTTAGCGTACGACGCACGCGGTCCTCGTCGCGTTGCCCCTTGCGTGCCGCGAGCACCCGGCACTGCTCGATCTCGACCTCGTGGCTGACCCGGAGGATCTCCAGCTCGCCGGAGACGGTGTCGGTGAGCGTGTTCACACCGACGATCTTCTTCTCGCCCTTCTCCAGCTTCTGCTGGTACTCGAAGGCGGCGTCGGCGATCTCGGCCATGAACCAGCCCTCCTCGATGCCGTGCAGGATGCCCGCGGTCATCGAGCCGTCCGGGCTCATCTCCTTGATCCGGGCGAAGATCGCCTCGGCCTCGGCCTCGATCTGGTCGGTCAGCGCCTCGACGTACCAGGAACCACCGAGCGGGTCGGCGACGTTGGTGACGCCGATCTCCTCCATCAGCACCGACTGGGTGCGCAGCGCGATCTCGGCCGACTCCTCGGTCGGCAGCGCGAGCGTCTCGTCGAGCGCGTTGGTGTGCAGCGAGTTGGTGCCGCCGAGGATCGCGGCCAGGGCCTCGACCGCGGTCCGGACGACGTTCAGGTGCGGCTGCTGGGCGGTCAGCGAGACACCCGCGGTCTGGGTGTGGAACCGCAGCCACTGCGCCTTGTCGGTCTTCGCGCCGTACACGTCACGCAGCCAGCGGGCCCAGATCCGGCGGCCGGCCCGGAACTTCGCGATCTCCTCGAAGAAGTCCAGGTGGGAGTCGAAGAAGAAGGACAGGCCGGGCGCGAACACGTCGACGTCGAGCCCTCTTGAGAGCCCCAGTTCGACGTACCCGAAGCCGTCGGCCAGCGTGTACGCCAGCTCCTGCGCGGCCGTCGAACCGGCCTCGCGGATGTGGTACCCGGAGACGCTGAGCGGCTTGTACGCCGGGATGTTGGTCGCGCAGTACTCCATCAGGTCGCCGATCAGGCGCAGGTGCGGCTCCGGCGGGAACAGCCACTCCTTCTGGGCGATGTACTCCTTGAAGATGTCGGTCTGCAGCGTGCCGTTGAGCTTGGTGATGTCGGCGCCCTGCCGCTCGGCGGCGACCAGGTACATCACGAACGCCGGGACGGCCGGGCCGGAGATCGTCATCGAGGTGGTGACGTCCTGCAGCGGGATGTCCTTGAACAGCCGGTCCATGTCGGTCGCGGAGTCGATCGCGACGCCGCAGTGGCCGACCTCGCCGAGCGACTTCGGGTCGTCGGAGTCGCGGCCCATCAGCGTCGGCATGTCGAAGGCGACGCTCAGGCCACCACCGCCGCCGTTCAGGATCATCTTGTACCGGGCATTGGTGTCCTCGGCGTTGCCGAACCCGGCGAACTGCCGGATCGTCCAGGTCCGGCCGCGGTACCCGGTCGCGTAGAGGCCGCGGGTGAACGGGTACTCCCCCGGCCAGCCGATGCGTTCCATCCGCGGGTCGTCGTACCCCTCGGGCGGGCCGTAGACCGGCTCGACCTCGCTGCCGGACAGGGTGGTGAAGTCGGCCTCCCGGCGCCGCGAGGCGTCGTACCGTGCCTGCCACCGGCTCCGGCCGGCCCCGATCTGCTCAGCGTCCATGGACACCAAAATACTAGGACGTCCAACTAATTCCCAGCGCGGGGCGGTCTTCGGGTTTGTGTTCGATGCCTCAGAAGTCGCCGGCGTTGTGCCGCAGCGGCTCCAGCACCGACCAGAGCACCTTGAGCTGTTCGTCGGTCAGCCCGCGCAGCGCGAAGTCGGCCTTGACCAGGTCGTCGGTCGCCTTCTCGACCAGCTCCCGGCCCTCCGGAGTGATCTCGCAGAGCACCGCGCGGCCGTCGTCCGGGTGCGGCGTCCGCGTGACAAGGCCGGCCGCTTCCAGCCGCCGGACGATCGAGGTCACCGACGTCGGATGGACCTGCAGCCGCTCGCCCATCTTGCCCAGCGGCAGCGACCCGCGCCGCGAGAACGTGAGCAGCACCAGCGCCTCGAACCGGGCGAAGCTCAGGTTGTGCGCGCGCAGGATCTCGTCCAGCTCACCGATCACGATCTGCTGGGCCCGCATCAGCGAGGTCACCGCGCGCATCTGCTCGACCGCGCCCCAACGCCGTCCCCACTGTCGCGAAGCCTCGTCGATCGGGTCGAACGGCAACGGTTTCTTCCTCGCCATGCACGAAACACTAACCTTAGTGTGCTGGCCATGGACCGTGACTTCCCCGCGCTGGGCAGTGATTCGCCCGCGGAAGAGCTGATCGGCATTCGCTTCCGCTGGTACGCGCGGCAGGCGCAGCGGCACCGGCTCGGCTACATCTGGCTGGGCATCGTCCAGCTCGCCGCCGCGCTGCTGATCGCGGTGTCGGTCGCCTTCGATGCCCCGGTCTGGTTCGCGCCGGCGCTCGGTGGCGTGATCGCGCTGGCCGAGGGGGCGCGGACGTTGTTCGGGCTGCGCGACACCTACCCGACGTACCGGCGTACGGCGGAAGAACTGCGGAACGAGGCCTGGCTGTACGCCGGGCTCGCGGGCCGGTACGCCGGGGTCGAGGACCCGGCCCGGTTGCTGGCCGAGCGGGTCGTCGAGCTGAGCAACGCGGAGACCGCCGGCTGGGCCTCGGCCATGCGGGAGCGCAGCAGCTGAAACTGTCGGCGGGGCCTGCCATGATGCGCGCATGACGTTGTCGCCCGAACGTGCCACCTTCTACCTCGACTGCCTGCGCGCGGACGCCGCGCGGCTGGCCGAGGTCGCCCGCCTCGGCCTGGCCGCCGAGGTTCCGCCGTGCCCCGGCTGGACCGTCGACTCGGTCGTCCGGCACACCGCGCAGGTCTACCTGCACAAGGTCGAGATCCTGCGCCTCGGCAAGCGCCCCGAGCCCTGGCCGCCGAACCTGGACGACCGCGAGCCGTTCGCCTTGTACGACGAGGCTTTCGCGACGCTGCTGACCGCGCTGGACAAGGCCGGCACGTCGTCGGAGACCTGGACCTTCTCGCCGTGGGACTCGACGTCGGGGTTCTGGTACCGGCGGATGGCGCTGGAGACCGCCGTGCACCGGGTCGACGCCGAGCTGGCGCACGACGTGGCGACGCCGGTGGATCGCGAGCTGGCGCTGGACGGGATCGACGAGGTGCTGACGCTGATGCTCGGCGGGCCTTGGTGGGCCGAGGGCGACACCTCGTCGCCGGTCGACGCGACGGTGCGGGTGACTGCCGACGGGCATTCGTGGACGATCGCCCTGAACGCGACGAGCGCTGAGGTCACCCGGGACACGGACGCGGAGGTCGCGGCGGAGATCTACGGGGATCCGACGGCGGTGCTGCTCTGGCTGTGGGGGCGGGTCGAGACGTCCGCCGTACAGACTGTGGGTGACGACGAGGCCGTGAAGGCGTTCCGGTCCCGGGTGGCGGAGTGCACGACCTGAGGCCGTCCTGGCACGAACTCGCCGAGTATCCGGCGACTGACGGGGTTGACGCGGGCCGCGACAGTACGGTTTTGACCTGTCAGCGGGGGTTCGATTTCGTCAGATGAGGTCTCATGGTTGCTCGGCCGTTCCGGTTCGGTGTTTCGCTGCTCAACGTCGGGTCGCGGTCCGCGTGGCACTCGCGGGTCCGCGAGGCGGAGTCCCTCGGGTACGACGTGCTGCAGGTCCCCGACCACCTCGGGACGGCCGCGCCGTTCCCGTCGCTGGTGTCGGCGGCCGAGGTGTCGAACCTGCGCGTCGGCACCTACGTGCTGAACGGCGGGATCGCGAACCCGGCGTACCTGGCCCGGGACGTCGTCGACGTGCACCGGCTCACCAACGGCCGGCTCGAGCTGGGGCTCGGCACCGGGTACGTCGAAGCCGAGTTCGCGGCGTACGGCGTTCCGTTCGGGACCGGCGGTGAGCGGCTGCGCAAGCTCGAAGCGCTGCTCGCCGGGCTGCGCCCGCTGCTCGCGGCGGAGCCGGACCAGCCGGCCCCGCCGATCATGCTGTCCGGCGCCGGCGACAAGATGCTGAAGCTCGGCGGCCGCGAGGCCGACATCTTCAGCTTCTCGATCATGGCCGGGCTGACGCCCGGGATGGCGCCGGAGGAGGCGTTCGCCGAGCGGGTCGCCAAGCTCGGCGACGCCGCCGGTGACCGCGACGTTGAGCTCAACCTGTTCGTCGCCGCCGTCGGAGATGCGGTGGAGAAGGTCGACCTCAGCATCATTCGCAACGCCAGCGGACTCTCCGACGAGCAGCTCGTGCAGCTGCCCGGTGTTCTGGTCGGTGCCCCCGACGAGATCGCGGACCGTCTCCAGCGCTACCGCGAGCAGTGGAACGTGAACTACATCAGCGTGCTGGAGCCGCACATGGCGGCGTTCGCTGAGGTGATCAAGCACCTGCGGTGAAGGGCCGGGCGCTCCCGTCCGGTGGACGGTCGGCGCCCCGTCCTTCCGTACGGTGAGCCCATGGGCTTGCGGATCGGTGCACTGATCGTCGACTGCCGGGAGCCTGGCCGGGTCGCCAGGTTCTGGGCCGAGGCGCTCGGCTGGGTGATCAGCCACGCCGAGGATCCCGAGTGGGTCGTCGAGCCGGCCGAGGGCAGCCGCGAGGACTGCGTGGTCGCCGACCTGCTGTTCATCAAGTCGTCGTCGGCGAAAGTCGGCAAGAACCGGCTGCACCTCGACCTGCGCCCCGACGACCAGGCTGTCGAGATCGCTCGGCTGGAGGCGCTCGGCGCCACCCGGGTCGACGTCGGGCAGGGCGACCAGCCGTGGGTGGTGATGGCCGACCCGGAGGGCAACGAGTTCTGCGTGCAGGACGCGCACCCGCCGGCGGTGCGGGCCGAGTGGCTTCGGCGGTACGAGGCCTATCGGCCGCGCTGATCAGGTGTGCAGGGTGGGCTTGTAGATCAGCTCCTGGATGTTGCCGTCGAGGGTCCGGGACTCCAGGAGTTCCAGGTCGAGGTCGGGGGCGTCGGCGAAGACCGGTTCGGCGCCGGTCTGGCCGGTGATCACGGGGAAGATCGTGAGTTGGAGGCGGTCGACAAGACCGGCGGCCAGTAGCGAACGGTTGAGGGAGAGGCTGCCGTTCGAGCGCAGGGGGACATCGGACTCCTGCTTCAGGCGGGTGACGGTCTCGACGGCGTCGCCGGGGGCGAGGGTGGCGTTGGGCCAGCTGAGTGGGGCGTCGAGAGTCGTCGAGACGACTGTGGTGGGCAGGCTGAGCATGCGGGCGTTCACCGGGTCGAGGGCCGAGGCGTCGGAGCCGAGGATCTCCGACATCTGACGGTAGGTGGTCGCGCCGAGCACCAGCCGCTGCTGCTCGCCGTACAGCTGTAGGCGGCGGTCGAGGAACTCGGGGCCCTGCTTGCCCCAGTACCCGCCCCAGTCGCCGGGGGCGTCGTACGAAGCGAAGCCGTCGAGGGTGGCGAAGATGTCGAAGGTGTAGGTCGCGGTCATGGTGGGCTCCTCCGGTCGGTTACCTCTGCTACGAAGCAGGCTCCCCGGATCCGACACCTTCGAGGGTCGCGAGATCGCGCACGGCGTACCGGTGGTGCTCGGCCTCCTCCTTCAGCACGACCTTGAGGCACCGGCGTACGACGTACTCCTGGTCCGGGTACGGATCGGCGGGCTTGCGCGCGCAGACCCGGTCGAGCTCGGCCTCGGTCAGCCCGTCGATCACCCGCCGCACCGTCGCCATCCGCTCCCGCCGCGCCACCAGCACCTCGTCGAGCGTCGGCGTCGCGTCCAGCGTCAGCCCGAGCTTCGCCGACTCCGCCGCCGGCATCCCGCCGGCCGGGTACCCCAGCGGGTGGTACGGCGCGTCCTCCTCCAGCACCGCGTTCCCCACCCAGGCCCCGCTCGCGAACAGCAGGTGCCGGTGCGTCTCGACGAACGACCACTCGCCGCCCACCCGCTCCTGCAACGTTGCCTCCGGCAACCGCTTCGCCCTGGCCAGGGTCTCGGTCCACAGCTCCTCGACCTTCGCCCACGCCGCCTGGTACTCCGCCACGGTCGTCGCGTCCCGAGCCATCACCCGCTCCGGGTACACCCGGTCGAGCTCCCCCTGCACGTAGGCGGTCACGTCGACGTCGTTCACCACCACCCGCCCGAAGTCCCCACCGAGATAGACGTCGCTCCCGTAACAGTCGACGACCTTGAGCCCCGACACCTCACAGTCCCGGATCTCGAGCCCCCCGAGCTCGGACAGATGAATCCGCCCGCCCTTGAACTGGTCACTCTCCACAAACTCAGCCATGCAACGCAGTCTGCAGCACCGCACCGACAGTTTCTCGGCAAGCTGAGATACTCCGGGTCGGGGGTGACCGTGACAACGAACGTGGACTGGCCGGGCCGAGGACCGACCTGGCTGGGAGTGCCCGCGCTGGTGGTGGCGCTCGTCGGCGTACTGATGCTGGCCGACGTGTCGTACCGGCAGAACCTCGGCCACGAACTGCTCGACGGCGGCGGCGAGGCTGTCGCCTCGTCGGTGCAGGTGTTCTCGGGACGAGGCGGCCTAGGAGACGTGGAGGTCGCCTTCCGGACCGACGGCGGGCGGGAGGTGAAGGCGGTGCTGGCCGAGACCGGTACGGATGACGAGGGCATGCCGGAAGGCCTGCAAGCCCCGGCCCCCGGGACCCGGTACGCGCCGCCGTTGACGATCAACTACCGGCGGTCGGACCCGACGGTGGCCGTCGCTTCGGTCGACGCCCAGGAGTGGGTCGCCGACCGGCGTACGCCGGTGATCAGCAGGTGGATGATCGCCGGCGGACTCGCGGTGACCCTCGTCGCACTGGCAGGCCTGACCAGGGGCGCCCGCCGCCGGGGTGTGGCGTGGTGGCGGTGGTTCAGCCCCGCACCGGGCGACTAGGACGAGAGCAGTCCGAGCAGCCGCGCGGCTTGTGACTCGGCGGTGCCCGGCGGGTTGCGATCCGCTGACGGGCCGCCTGGCCGGATCAACGTCAGCCAGAACGCCGCCCACAACCGACGGGCGTCGAGCAGCCGCGCGGCGTCCACCGGATGCCGGGCGTCCACCGGATGCCGGGCGTCGACCGGCTGCCGTCCGTCTGTCGGCTGCCACGCGTCCGCCGGCTGCAGGGCCTCCGTCGGGTGCCGGGCCAGAAACCCCGCCCAGTCGGTTGCCCGCGACGCCAGGTGCTCGACGAGGTTCGCCAGTTCGACCGCCAGGTCGCTCCGCCCGGCGTCCTCGAAGTCGACGATCCGCACCCGCTTGCCGTCCCACAGGTAGTTCGCCAGATTCGGATCCCCGTGCCCGACCACCGGTACCTCCGGGTCGACCAGCGCCTCCACCGCCGGACCACCCAACCACGAGACAGCCGCAGCCTGAGCCTCACCAACCACCCCGACACCCACCCAGCCGCCGAGCTCCCGCCGTACTCGCTCGATCAAACCGCTGAGGTCGATCGCCTCCAGCCCCACCGCCGGAACCGCCCACAACTCCCCCAGCGCGACCCGAAGCCCCGCCATCTCCCTGGCGCTCAGACACCCACCCAGCGCCCGCCCCGGCACCCGGCTCATCACCACCGCCGGTCGCGCAGCATCGAACTCCAACGGCTCCGGCACCAGATCGACCGTCGCCGCCGACAACACCTTCAGCGCCGCCCACTCCCGCAGGTGCTCGCCCCGACGCCAGTCGACGTACGTCTTGGTCACGGTGCCGGGGCCGAGCGCGACCTGATGCGTGCTCGTCACTTGCGCCAGAAGAGGTGGTGCGTGATGCCGCTCGGGCTCGGGACGACGTCGCAGTGGAAGCGGTCGAGGAGCTCGTCGGGCGATTCCCACAGCCGTACGCCGGTGCCGAGCTCGACCGGCGCGACGGCGATGTGCAGCGTGTCGACGAGGTCCGCGGCGAGGAACTGGCGGATCGTGCTGACGCCGCCGCCGAGCCGGACGTCCTTGCCCTGCGCGGCTTCGCGCGCCTGCGCGAGCACCGTGGACGGTTCGCCGTCGACGAAGTGGAACGTGGTGTCGGACAGCGTGTACGACGGCCGCTCGTGGTGCGTCATCACGAACACCGGCGTCCGGAACGGCGGCTCGTCACCCCACCAGCCGAGCCACTCGTGGTCCTGCCACGGGCCGCGCTGCGGGCCGAACTTGTTGCGGCCCATGATCTCGGCGCCGATGTTGTGGGTGAAGTCGCGGGTCAGGTAGTCGTCGAGGCCGCGGCTGCCGCCGGGCTCGGTGCGGTTCGGCCAGCTCGCGGTCGCGCCGGCCCACGAGAACAGGCGCTCGGCGCCGGGCAGGCCGAACGGGAGCTCGAGCGACTGGTCGCCGCTCGGTCCCGCGGCGATGCCGTCGCGGGACACGTTGAAGTTCTGCACGCGCAGGAGCTGGGCCACTTGGTCCTCCGGAGATCGGGTGACTACGGAGGCTGGTCGGAGCGGACCGGGCGACTTTGACATCCGCGCGTACGGCGTACCGGCGTACTGGGGTCAGTCGTCGCGGTCCTGGTCGGACCAGTTCGCCTGCTCGCTGTTGAAGATCGACTTGGAGCTGCTGCCGGCCATCCGGGTGGACGACGAGGCGGCGGGCGCCTGACGCGGGACGGTCGTGGTGACCTCCTGCGCCGAGTCCATCCCGATCGGGCCGGTACCGTCGTCGTCGGAGTCGTCGTCGTCGGACTGGACGACGTCGACGCTGGCGGACGCCCGCAGGCCGGTGCGCTGGATGACGCGCTGGATCGTCAGGTCCCGGTCGTCGGGCCGGCTGACGAACCTGATCTCGCGGAAGCCCTGGTCCTGGGCCGCCGACTCGAAGACGAAGTGCCCGTAGCCGAGGAACCGGCCGACGAACGGTTTCTGCAGCGTGATATCGAGGATCCGCGCGATCGGGGTGGTCGCGACGGTCTGCGAGAACACGCCCCGGATCCGCATCACGCGCATGTTGGTGACCACGAACCGGTCCCGGTGCTCGGTGAGGAAACGCCAGAACGCGTGCAGCAGCAGGATCAGCACGATCGCCAGCAGCGCGATCGAGAAGTTGCCCGGGGTCTTCCAGAGCACCACGAGCAGCAGCACCGTCGCCAGTGCCACCTCGAGCATCGGCACCGCGAACACCACCCAGTGGTGCCGCACCTCGTCGATGACGACTTCGCCCTCGTCCGAGATGAGATGGCGCCGGACCTTCGGGTCGAAGATCCGGAACAGGCCTATTCCGGCCATCCACTCACTCCCCTGTCCACCCCGCTGTCGGCCACTCGGCCACGACCTTCACAGCCAAGTGTCCCGCACGAACGCTCGTGACGGGACACTTGACGCGACGATCAGTTGAACAGCGCGGACAGGAACGTGATCACGCTCCCGAACGCATCACCGACGGCCGAGAACGCACCTCCTACGGCGTCCGCAGCACCCTCTGGCTGGGTGAACAGGTAGAACGCCGCAAAGGCGATGACCAGCCAGATCAGCAGCTTCTTCGGCATGTCACCACTCCTCGTTCGCAACCAATTCGGTCGACTGTGTTTCTATCACGGATAGTCACCATCTGTCACTGACTGAACACAGCCCACAGCATCATGCTCACCAGCTACAAGCACCATTGTGTTACGGATCGGGGGGCATGGCAGCCACCGGCGCGCCGCCGTGAGACGCAGATCGCTCACGGCCCGCAACGCCGGGGTTACCTGCCCGTTTTCAGGTCGATCACACCCTATCCCGCCGAGGCTGTGACACAGAGTCATCAGATGTCGCAGCGGCGGGTTGGTGCGACGCCCACCACCCACCAACCCTCGCAGGCCATCGATGTGCCACCGGCCGCGAGCGTGCGGCCACCGCACACCGGCGAGTTGGTGGAAGGTGGACGTCGGGGGCGGACGTGCAGCACGCAGCAACCCCGGCGAACGCCGCCTTGCCGCGCCGGGCTAGGCGTGCCCAGGCGGAAGTCTGGCTGGTTGGTGCGTGGTGGACGTCCGCTGCCCGCTCAGGTCAGAGGGCCGAGATCAGTTCGTCCGCCGCTGAGTACGGGTCGGTGGCGCCGGTGGCGACCTTGGCCGCGAGGACGTCCAGGCGCGCGTCGCCGTGCAGGTGGGCGAACCGCGAGCGGAGGGCGGTCATCGCGATCGCCTCGATCTCGTCGCGGGCGCGGCCGCGGCGGCGGTCCTCCAGGACGCCGGAGGCGCGCATCCAGTCCAGGCGCTGCTCGATGGCGGCGACGACCTCGTCGACGCCCTCGTTGCGGCTGGCGACCGTCTTCAGGATCGGCGGGGTCCACGCGTCCTCGCCGCGTTCGGCCAGGGCGAGCATCGCGCGCAGGTCGCGGGTGACGTTCTGGACGCCGTCGCGGTCGGCCTTGTTCACCACGTAGATGTCGCCGACCTCGAGGATGCCGGCCTTGGCGGCCTGGATCCCGTCGCCCATCCCGGGCGCGAGCAGGATCAGCGTCGTGTCCGCCATCCCGGCGATCTCGACCTCGGACTGCCCGACGCCGACGGTCTCCACCAGTACGACGTCGAAGCCCGCCGCGTCGAGCACCCGCAGCGCCTGCGGCGTCGACCAGGCGAGCCCGCCGAGATGCCCGCGCGACGCCATCGAGCGGATGAACACCCCGGAGTCCGTCGCGTGGTCCTGCATCCGTACCCGGTCGCCGAGCAGCGCGCCGCCGGAGAACGGCGACGACGGATCCACAGCCAGTACGCCGACCCGCTTGCCGGTCGCCCGGTACGCCGAGACGAGCGCCGAGGTCGACGTCGACTTGCCGACGCCCGGCGACCCGGTGATCCCGACGATGTGCGCCTGCCCGGCGTGCGGCGCGAGCGCGGCCATCACCTCCCGCAGCAACGGCGACTCGTCCTCGACCAGCGAGATGAGCCGCGCGACCGCGCGGGACTCGCCGGCGCGAGCACGTTCGACCAGTTCGGCGACAGGCGGCGTACGTCGTGGCATCAGATCAGTATCGGCTGAGTCGGAGGGTTGACCGCGTTCGGTGCCCCCGGCGACGTGCGTGTCGCCGGGGTCCCAAGCGTCGTCGGCTTCACCGTACGGACGTCAGCTCCGCGTCGGGACGCTGACGATCAGCGCGTCGCCCTGGCCGCCGCCACCGCACAGCGCGGCAGCGCCCGTGCCGCCGCCGCGGCGCTGGAGCTCCAGCGCGAGATGGAGGACGAGGCGCGCGCCGGACATCCCGATCGGGTGCCCCAAGGCGATCGCGCCGCCGTTGACGTTGACCTTGTCGACGTCGACGTTCAGCTCGCGGGCGCTGGCGATGCCGACCGCGGCGAAGGCCTCGTTGATCTCGATCAGGTCGAGCGAAGCCGGGTCGATGCCCTGCTTCGAGCAGGCCTTGACGATCGCGTTGGCGGGCTGGCTCTGCAGGGTCGAGTCGGGGCCGGCCACCGAGCCGTGGGCGCCGATCTCGGCGATCCAGGTCAGGCCGAGCTCCTCGGCCTTGCGCTTGCTCATCACGACGACCGCGCAGCCGCCGTCGGAGATCTGCGAGGCCGAGCCCGCGGTGATCGTGCCTTCCTTGCCGAACGCCGGGCGCAGCCGGGACAGCGTCTCGACGGTGGTGTCGCCGCGGACGCCTTCGTCGGTGTCGACGACCAGCGGGTCGCCCTTGCGCTGCGGCACCTCGACCGGGACCACCTCGTCGGCGAAGACGCCGTTCTTCCAGCTCTCCTCGGCCAGCTGGTGCGACCGGGCGCTGAACTGGTCCTGCTCCTCGCGGGTCAGCTTCAGGCCCTCGGTGTTGCACTGCTCGGTCAGGGCACCCATCGTCTGGTCGGTGAACGCGTCCCAGAGGCCGTCGTAGGCCATCGAGTCGACCAGCGTCGTGTCGCCGTACTTGAAGCCCTCGCGGGACTTCGGCAGCAGGTGCGGCGCGTTCGTCATCGACTCCATGCCGCCCGCGACGACCACGTCGTACTCGCCGGCCCTGATCAGCTGCGCGGCGAGCGCGATCGCGTTCAGCCCGGACAGGCAGACCTTGTTGATGGTGATCGCCGGGACGTTCATCGGGATGCCGCCCTTGACCGCGGCCTGCCGGGCGGCGATCTGGCCGGCGCCGGCCTGCAGCACCTGGCCCATGATCACGTACTCGACCTGGTCGCCGGTGATCCCGGCCTTGTCGAGCGCACCCTTGATGGCGAACCCACCGAGGTCGGCTCCGGTGAAGCCCTTGAGGCCGCCCAGCAGCCGCCCGATCGGGGTCCTGGCTCCGGCGACGATGACGCTTGCGTTCTGCGCGCTGGTGGTGTCAGACATGATTGTCACGATACCTGCGGGGACACTGGTACGACGGTGTCGATCAGGTCACACGCCGCCGGTACTTGCCGCTCGCGGTGGCCGGCAGTTCGGCCGCGAATCGCACTGTTCGTGGGACTTTCGCGGTGGGCAGCCGGGCGCGGGTCCAGGCGATCAACTCCTCCGCGGTCAGCTCCGCGTTCCGTACGACGGTCGCTTCGAGGCGCGTCCCGTACTCCTCGTCCGGTACGCCGCCGACGCACACCTCGGCAACCGCCGGGTGGTCGAGCAGCACGTTCTCCACCTCGGCCGGGAAGACGTTCTCGCCGCCGGTCACCACCATGTCGTCGGCGCGGCCGTCGACGAAGAACCGCCCGCCCGCGTCGCGGTGCCCGAGGTCGCCGGAGTCGCTCATCCCCCCGAGCCGCCGGCGCCGCCCGCCGTCGCCGTACTGCTGGAACTCGAGCCGCCCGGCGACGCAGAGATGCCCGGTCTCGCCGTCCGGCACGCGGTTTCCCGCGTCGTCGAGGATCGCGACCCTCACTCCTGCGGCGGGCCGCCCGATCGTCCCCGGTGCTGTTCGAAGATCCGTGGGCGTTGCGATCGTCGACCAGCCCTCCTCGCTGGAGCCGTAGAGGTTGTGGACCACGTCGCCGTACGCCGTCCGCAGGCGCTCGGCGACGACGGGATGGAGCTGCCCCGCGCCGCTGATCAGCGCGGCTGGGCGGGCAGGCCTTTCGCTCCGTGCAATCCGGGCAAGCACCGGCGGTACGCCGACGAGCACGCACCCGGGATGGTCCTGGAGAAACCCGGCGACCGCGTCGGCGTCGACCTTGCGCCACAGCACCACCGGCACCCCGAACGCCAGCCCGAGCGCGAGAAACCCGAGCCCGAAGCCGTGGAAGAGCGGCACCGTGAGCACGACCGGCCCACGCACCGGCAGAACGCCGAGCAGCGTGGCGATCGGCAGACTCTGCGCGATTCGCACTCCCCCACGCTCGACCTCCTTCGGGACGCCGGTGCTGCCGGAGGTGAGCAGGATGATCTGTCCCCGCCGCCGAGTGCTTCGCGGGCCGGGTTCGTCGGGTTCAACCAGTGTCGTCGTCGGTTCATGCAGCACCACATCCGCGTTCCGCCGCAGCGCCGCGGCAACAGCCACGACGAAGCTCCTGTGATTCGGCTCCCGAACATGAACGCGCGCCCCGCGCACCTCGGCCTCGTCAACCAGGCGGTCGAGCTCGGCATACGTCAGCGAACCATCCTCGTCGACCAACGCGACCCCACCCGGATTCTTCAGCGCCGCCACCCTGACCAACGCACCCAGCGTCAGCCCCTGCACCCACAGCACCCGCAGGACCCGCGGCCTCCAGAACGGAACAGCCCGCAGCAGCCGCACCAACCCGATCAGCGTGACCATCGCAGCACCTGCGCCTGCACCGCCTCATAGGGGCCCTGGGCAACGGACGCCGCAAGCGCGACCGGCCGCACCCACCACGGCACCAGCAACCGCGGCCGGTGCACCAACGCCCTCCCGATCACCTCAGCAGCCGCCTCGACGGTCAACCCAGGCAGCCGAGCGTCGTACGTCGGCGCACTCATCTCCGTGTGCACCAACGGAAAGTGGATCGACGTCACCCGCACCCCGTCCCGCCGAACCTCCGGCGCGACACACCGCAACCACGTCTCGAACGCCGCCTTCGACGCGCTGTACCCCGCCCACTGCGCGACCGGCAGATCGACGTTCAGGCTGCTCACGTTGACGACATGCCCCGCCCCTCGAGCCCGCATCCCCGGCAACAACCCCGACAGCAGCCGCGCCGGCCCGAGGTAGTTCACCGAGTCCGTCCGCGTCACGTCGTGAAACCGCCCCTCGGTCGCCGCCAACGACCGCCGGATCGACTTCCCCGCGTTGCTGACCACGACATCCACCCGCCCGTGATCCGCCAGCACGTCCGCGACCAGCTGATCCACAGCCTCCGGATCCGCAAGATCCACGCCGTACGCCGTCGCCCGCCCACCGCTCGCGGTGATCCGATCCGCCAACCCCTGCAGGCGATCCAGCCGCCGCGCCGCGAGCAGGACGTGCGCCCCGGCGCCCGCCAGCAGTTCCGCCGTACCGGCGCCGATCCCCGACGACGCGCCGGTGACGAGCACGACCCGGTCGCCGACCGCGGCCTCGAGCCGGGCCGGTGCGACGCGCGACCAGGACGGGCCGAGCAGCAGCCGGTAGCCGGCGTGGATCACACCCATCATTCAGTGTCGCATCCGCCACCTTTTGTTGGCAGCGGGCCGATCCGCGGGCGATCGTGGTCGGATGGAGCCCTTGACCAAGACGCTGTTCGACGCGATCGACCACGTGGGGGTCGCGGTCGCCGACTTCGACGAGGCCGTCCGGTTCTACGCCGACACCTACGGGATGACGGTCGCGCACGAGGAGGTCAACGAGGAGCAGGGCGTCCGCGAGGCGATGCTCTCGGTCGGCGACTCGGGCTCGTCGATCCAGCTGCTCGCACCGCTGTCGGACAGCTCCCCGATCGCCAAGTTCCTGGACCGCAACGGCCCCGGCATCCAGCAGCTCGCCTACCGGGTCGGCAATCTCGACGAGGTCTCCGCGATCCTGCGTGAGCGCGGCGCCCAGCTCCTGTACGACGAGCCGCGCCGCGGCACGGCCGGTTCCCGGGTCAACTTCATCCACCCGAAGTCCGCCGGCGGCATCCTCGTCGAGCTGGTCGAGCCCGCGGCCGACGCCCACCACTGATCAACCTCGCTTTCACCGGGCTGATCGGCCTCCTTCAGGCGGGGCCGAGCTCGACCGCGGCCGCTTGGACAGTGGTGGGTGTCGGCCCCCTGTCACTCCACCACTCACTAACCCCGCGGATCCGCGCCGGCCTGAGCGTGAGCGGGCCGGCGACGCGACACTTACTGAGTGCTGCACGTCCGCCGACCTGAGTGCTGCACATCCGCTGACCCGACCGTTTCCGTCTGCTGACGCTGCGTGAAGTTCTGTTCAAGACGCGCGCCCGGCGGTCACAACCGGTGAGTACGGAGTTAGCCTGGTCAGGTGCTGATGGACAGCGCTCCGGATCGACGTCGCCCCGTCGCAGCGGGGTTCCGGCACGACGCCTTCGTCTACACCGATGAGGAAGACTTCGTCCGGCAGACCGCCGCGTACGTGCACGACGGCCTGAACGCCGGCGAGACCGTGGTCGCGGTGCTTCCCGAGGACCGCAACAGCCTGCTGCGCACAGCGCTCGACGACGTCGCCGACCAGGTGATCTGGCTCGACATGACCCAGGTCGGCCGCAACCCGGCCCGGATCATCCCGCTCTGGCGCCGCCTGCTCGACCAGGCCCCCGACATCCCGCTGCGCGGCCTCGGCGAACCGGCGTACCCGGGTCGCTCCGGCGCCGAGCTCGACGAGTCCGCCCTGCACGAGCACCTGCTCGGCGTCGCCTTCGCCGGGTACGCCGGCCGCTTCCAGCTCCGCTGCCCGTACGCCGCCGAGCTGGGCGTCGACCCGGCCGCGCTGCACGCGCCCCACCCGGAGCAAGGAGCCGACGCGCGGTTCCGACGCCCGCTGTCCGCCGTACCGGCCGGTGCGGAGCAGCAGAAGTTCGGCCTCAACGACCTGAGCGCCGTACGCCGTCGCCTGAACGCCGCAGCCGGGTCGCTCGGCCTCAGCGCCGACCGATTCGACGACCTCGAGCTGGCGCTGCACGAGATCTGCACCAACAGCGTCCGCTTCGGCGGCGGCCAGGGCACCCTGTCGTGGTGGACCGCCGACGACCAGCTGATCTGCGACGTCGCCGACGACGGCCGCATCGACAACCTGCTGATCGGCCGCGTGCTGCCGCCGGTCGACGGCCTCGGCGGCCGCGGCGTCTGGCTGGCCAACCAGCTCTGCGACCTGGTGCAGGTCCGGTCCGGCGCGGACGGCACGCAGGTCCGGCTGCACACCAGCGCCCGCTGACGCCGTACCGACGCGAAGCGCCGCTGACGTCGTACTGACATCGAAGGACAGCGCGGCGATAAGACCACTGCGGCCGGTGGACTGGAAAAGTGACGGTGGTCTCACCCGGCCCGAACTGTGTCACGCAGCACAGCCACCCGGGCATACTCGACGGTAAGTTCCGCTCACCCGACCGCCGCTCCAGGAGGTATGACGTGAAGCAGATCCTCGACGCGATCCTTGCCGGCGACAGCGCAGCCGTCGGCGGGCTGGACGTCCCGGACCACTACCGGGGCATCACCGTGCACGCCGACGAGGCCGGTCTGTTCGAGGGCCTGGAGACTCGCGAGAAGGATCCGCGGAAGAGTCTTCACCTGGACGACGTCCCGACGCCGGAGCTCGGCCCCGGGGAGGCGCTGGTCGCCGTGATGGCGAGCGCGATCAACTACAACACTGTCTGGACGTCGATCTTCGAGCCGGTCTCGACGTTCTCGTTCCTCAAGCGCTACGGCAAGCTGTCGCCGCTGACCGCCCGCCACGACCTCCCGTACCACGTCGTCGGCTCCGACCTGGCCGGCGTCGTCCTGCGCACCGGCCCCGGCGTCAACGCCTGGAAGCCCGGCGACGAGGTCGTCGCGCACTGCCTGTCGGTCGAGCTGGAGTCTCCCGACGGCCACAACGACACGATGCTCGACGACCAGCAGCGCATCTGGGGCTTCGAGACCAACTTCGGCGGGCTCGCCGAGCTGGCGCTGGTCAAGTCCAACCAGCTGATGCCGAAACCCTCGCATCTCACTTGGGAGGAGGCCGCTTCGCCCGGGCTGGTGAACAGTACGGCGTACCGGCAGCTCGTCTCCGCGAACGGCGCGAACATGAAGCAGGGCGACGTCGTCCTGGTCTGGGGTGCTTCGGGTGGGCTCGGTTCCTACGCGACGCAGTTCGCGCTGAACGGTGGGGCGATCCCCGTCTGCGTCGTCTCCTCCCCCGAGAAGGCCGAGATCTGCCGCGCGATGGGCGCCGAGCTGATCATCGACCGCAACGCCGAGGGCTACCGCTTCTGGTCCGACCCGACCACCCAGGACCCGAAGGAGTGGAAACGCTTCGGCGCCCGCATCCGCGAACTGACCGGCGGCGACGACCCCGACATCGTCTTCGAGCACCCCGGCCGCGAAACCTTCGGAGCCTCCACGTACGTCGCCCGCCGCGGCGGCACGATCGTCACCTGCGCGTCGACGTCCGGCTACATGCACGAGTACGACAACCGCTACCTGTGGATGAACCTGAAGCGGATCATCGGCTCCCACTTCGCCAACTACCGCGAGGCGTGGGAAGCCAACCGCCTGATCGCGAAGGGAATGGTGCACCCGACGCTGAGCCGGGTGTATCCGCTGGAGGAGACGGCGCAGGCGGCGTACGACGTGCACCGGAACCTGCACCAGGGGAAGGTGGGAGTGCTGACGCTGGCCCCGACCGAAGGCCTCGGCGTCCGCGACGAGGAGATGCGGGCGCGGCACCTGGAGGCGATCAACCGCTTCCGGGACAAGTAGGTCAGGTTCCGCGGACCGCGACGGTGGTGAGCTGACGCGGTCGGTCACCAGCCTGACGTGCCGCGGTGTGAACTCACCGAGCTGCCGCACGCCGGCGCCAAACCCCAGCCCGCCCCACCCACCGCCAACGCGTGGCCCCCTCACCACAGAGCGGCGCGTGGGCCGCGACAGGGAGCACACGAATCGGCCGTTCGGGCGACTGAACCGGCTCCCCTGTGCCAATCACCAACGGCCCCACCACCAACCCTCGCCAGCAGCCACGCCATCCCACCCGGCGCCAACACATCTCCCCCTGACCCAGAGGGGGCGGGTGGGCCGCGCCAGGCAGCACCCGGATCGGCCGTTCGGGCGACTACCAACCGGGTGAGGAGGCGCCAACCAACCGCCGCGGCCGGCAGACACGCGAGGAGCCGGCCCACCCACCCCGCCGACGCGCCAACCCCTCACCCAGAGGGGGCGGGTGGGCCAGACAAGGAGCCCCACCGATCGGCCGTAGGGCGAAACCGCCCGGTCCGGTCACCGTCGGAGTACGGCCGGTTAGGTGTGTGAGGCCGGTCTCTGACAGGCTTACGCTGGGGGTTTCATCCGCTCCGCCAGAAGGGACACTCAGGGATGGGCGACGAGTCGAGCCTGCCGTTCTTCGACCGTACGGCGACCGCGGCCGGGGGATTCCCCGTCGCGCGCCGTGGGTACGACAAACACGCGGTGGACGACTACGTCCGCGCGCTCGAGGCGCAGCTGGGCGAGGCGCGGAGCAAGGCCGAGGAGTTGCAGGCCGGGTCCGCGCCGTTGCAGAAGCAGCTGGACGAGGCGAAGCGGCAGCTGGAGGCGAGCGCGAACCCGTCGTACGCGGGGCTCGGTGACCGGGCCGCGCAGATCCTGCGGCTGGCCCAGGATCAGGCGTCGGAGGCGCTCGAGGAGGCCCGGCGCGAGGCCGAGGAGCTGCGCTCGACGGCGAACAAGGAGGCCCTGGCGTCCCGGGCGACCGGTGAGCGCGAGGCGCAGGACATCCGTACGGTCGCGCTGAACGAGGCCGACTCGATGCGCCGGACCGCCGAGGGTGATGCGGCGGAGATTCGCCGGACGGCGGAGACCGAGGGTGCCGAGGTGCTGGCGGCGGCGCGGCGGAAGGCCGAGCAGCTGCAGCTGACGGCGGAGTCGCAGTCGAGCACGTTGAAGAACGGTGCGCTGCACGAGGCGGAGAAGATCCGGACGGCGATCCAGCGCGAGTCGGCGGCGCTGCGGGCGCGGCTGGCCGACGAGCGGGAGCAGCAGGCGAAGGAGCTGGCGGACAAGCACCAGCAGATCGCGGCCGACACCGAGAACCTGACGACGCAGATGAAGGAGGCCGCGGAGGCTTCCGAGCGGCGGGTCGCGGAGGCGACCGAGCAGGCGCGGAAGATCCGGGCCGAGGCGGAGGAGTCGGCGGAGCGCACGCTGACCCGGGCGCGGCGCGAGGCGGAGCAGGTGCTGACGGCTGCGCGGACGCGCGCCGAGGCGGAGCTGGCGAGCGCGGCCGACGAGGCCGAGCGGTCGCGGACGATCGTGGCGCGCGAGACCGAGCGGCTGGCCAAGCGGCGGGACGGGATCCTGGCGCAGATCGCCGGGCTGAACGACATCGCCAGCAACATCGCCCGCCAGGCGGCGGAGCTGGACTCGGAGACGGCGGCGCCGTCGTACAACCCGTTCGCGGCGCCGGCGAGCGCACCGGGCGGTTCGTCGGCGAGCCCGTTCACGTACTCGCCGCCGGCGCCCTCGTTCGACGCGCCGAGCAGCGAGCCGAGCTCGTACGACGCGCCGCGCGCTGAGGCCAACTCGTACGACGCGCCGACCGCGAGCCCGTTCGCGAAGGAGTCCGAGGCGGACGACGCCCCGAGCACCACGTCGGCCCGGCCGTTCGCGACGGAGCCGGAGAAGTCGACCAGCTCGTACGACGCCCCCGCGAGCCCGTTCGCCAAGGACAGCGGCGCGGACGCCGCTTCCTCGGCGAGCCCGTTCGCGAAGGAGAACGACGCTCCGGCGAGCAGCGCGAGCACCAGCCCGTTCGCGAGCGACGACAGCGCTTCCGGCGCGAAGGCCTCGGCGAACCCGTTCGCCGACGACGCCAAGAACAACCCGTTCGCCGTCCCGGCGGGCGACGCGGCGTACCCGGTCGACTCGTCGTACACGGCTCCGGGTGACAACAACTACCCGGCGGACGCGAAGGACGAGGTGTTCACCGGCAGCAGCCCGTTCTCGGGGCCGGACGCGGGGACGGCGCGGGTGGACGAGACGCGGATCGACACCGGGCTGCGGGTCGACCCGGACGTGCTGGCCAAGGAGAAGGAGCTGGAGGAGCCGAAGGACTCGACGAAGATCGACGAGTTCCGGCTCGAGGACCTGGCCGCGGAGGAGACCCGGATCACCGGGGAGAGCCCGTTCGCGCCGAAGAACAGCAAGAACGACGCCGCCGACAAGGATGAGAAGTGACGCCAGCCGGCGACGACAACTCCACCGAAGACAGCAAGACCCCGGGCCGCCCGCAGTCGGGCGGCCCGGACCAGGAGGCACAGACCGCGGGGGCCACAGAGGTCCCCGCGGAGCCGCGCGCGCAAACCGCCGACCCCGAGACCGAGCAGGTCGCGGCGGTAGAAGCTGCTGCCGCGGAAGCCAAGGCCGCAGCAGCTGACGCCGAACGCTCCGCGCAGAAAGCCGACGTCTCAGCCGACGAAGCGGACGAATCCGCCGACGACGCCGAGGTCTCGGCCGACGCCGCCCGCGAGTCGGCGGCAGTCGCCCAGCGCTCAGCCGCCGAAGCAGACACCGACGACAACCTCGCCGGTCAGCTCCTGATGGACGAGCGCCACCCCGACGACGGCATGGGTCGCCCCGGTCCGCCGCTGCGTCGCTCCAACCCGTTCGTGTTCGGCTTCTTCGCCGCCCTCGGCGTACTGGTCGCGTGGGGGCTGTGGAACGCGCTCGGCCAGGCCAAGTCCGTCCTGATCCTGCTCGTCGTCTCGATGTTCATCGCGGTCGGCCTGAACCCGCTGGTCGAGTGGTTCATGCGCCGCGGACTGAAGCGCGGCCTGTCGGTCGGCGTCGTCTTCATCCTGATGATCCTCGCGGTGGCCGGCGTCGGGTTCGCGATCGTGCCGGTGGTCACCGACCAGATCAACGGGCTGATCAAGAACGCCCCCGAGTGGCTCGACCTGCTGACCAAGTCGAAGACGCTCAACGAGCTGAACGACCGCTACCAGTTCATCCAGAAGGCCCAGGACTACATCCAGGACCCGGCGCTCGCGCAGCGCGCGTTCGGCGGCATCCTCGGGGTCGGCAAGGTCGTCGCGAACGCCCTGTTCTCCGGCTTCACGATCCTGATCCTGACCCTGTACTTCCTCGCCTCGCTGCCGACGGTCAAGCGGGCGGCGTACAGCCTGGTCCCGGCGACCCGCCGCAAGCGGGTCTCGATCCTCGGCGACGAGGTCCTCGGCCGGGTCGGCGGCTACGTGAGCGGGCAGTTCCTGGTCGCGCTCTGCGCCGGGTTCTTCATGTTCGTGTTCCTGGAGATCGTCGGGCTCAACCAGTACGCCGTGGCGCTGGCGATCGTGGTGATGTTCACCGCGTTCATCCCGATGGTCGGTGGGCTGATCGGTGTCGTGCTGGTCGCGGCGATCGGCTTCACCGACGGGCTGTGGGTCGGCGTCGCCTGCCTGGCCTACGGGATCATCTACCAGCAGATCGAGAACTACGTCGTCGCGCCGCGGATCATGCGCCGCGCGGTCGACATCCCGGGTGCGGTGACGGTGATCGCGGCGCTGCTCGGCGGCGCGCTGCTCGGTGTGGTCGGGGCGCTGCTGGCGATCCCGACCGCGGCCGCGGTGCTGCTGATCATCCGCGAGGTCTGGGTCCGTAAGGCGGACGCGTCCTGAAGGTGCCCACGGCAACCGACCTGGCGGCGTACAGCCTGCCGCGGCAGCACCCGATGACGCGGTCCTGGGTCGCCGACGACGTCCGGCTCGGGCTGCTGGCCGAGCAGCACGAGCTGGACGTGACGCTGGCGAACGATCTGGAGATCGCTCGCCGGCGAGCGGAGGTCTACGCGCCGGGACAGCCGGCGGAGCTGCTGCTCAACCGGTGGACGCCGGTCGGCGACCTGCACGCGATGCTGAGCATGCGGTACGAGGGCGGCGACGCGGTGAAGCCGTTCGTGGACGCGACGCCGCTGACGCGGGCGGTGCGCGCGGCGGATCTGGTGCCACTGGCAACGGCCGCGCGGGCGGCGTACGGCGTGCTCGGGCCGAGATACCTCAGGCTGTGGAGCAGCGAGCCGCTGAACGCGTTCGAGGGCACGCACGTCGACCGTCGCTTCCTCGCCGCGCCGACCGAGTCCCTCCGCGGCCGCGAGATCCCGCCCGAGCTGAGCTTCGCGCCGGCGGCGAACCTCGACAACTACCCACGGGCTGTCGCTGCCTACGCCGCCATCGATGCGGCACATCCGGACCATCCCGACCAGGCGAAGATCGAGACCGCCGAGGACCTCGCCGAGTCCGTCGCGGCCGGCCTGCTGTACGACGTACTGGTCGACAACGAATGGGCCGGCTACGTCGGCGCGCACGTCAACGACGAGACCCTTGGCCTGCCCGCGTACGTCGTCCAGGAGTTCATCCTCGACCCGGCGTACCGCGGCCGCGGCTACGGCCGCTACCTCCCGGCCCTGCTCGCCGAGGCCCTGCCGGACGACCGCCCGATCCTGCTCGGCGTCATCCACGCGGACAACCGCTCGGCCTTGGAGGCCGCCAACGCCTCCGGGCGGATCGACGTCGGCGGCTGGTTCCAGGTCCCGCTCTAGGCGGACAGCTTGCTCACTTCAGGCCCGGACGGATCGAGCACAGCGCACGCCCGCGGATAGCCGGCCTGGCAGCCGCGCATCGTCATCAGCGCCGTGTAGTAGTCGATGTGCCGGAACCCGTCGGTCTCGCCGCGCGCGAACGCCTGGTGCCGGATCGCGCTCACCCAGCGGTAGAACGCGTCGTCGGGGATCGGCACGTACGCCGTCGGCGTGAAGTCGCGCAGGTCCTCGGCGTGCTCGGTGTGCAGCAACGTCCGTACGGCGTGCCGCGGCAGCTCGTGGTCCATCGGCAGGTCGGCCAGGTAGATCGCCCGTTCGGTGATCCGCGCGGTGTGCTCGTGGTCGCGCTGCGAACTGTGCCGCCAGTGCGTGATCACCGTGTCCGGCTGCTGGTCGCGGATGATGGTGGCCAGCTCCAGCGCGACGTCGTCGGTGTCGGGCAGGAAGCCCTCGCTGTAGCCGAGCACCATGAAGTCGGCGCCGATCGCGGTCGCGAACGCTTCGCCCTCGGCGACCTTCTGCCGCCGGTACTCCGCCGGCGACAACCGCGGGTGCCCGCGCTCCCCCGGCGTCAGCGCGACGATCGTCGCGTTGGCGCCCTCGAGCACGAGCTTGGCCAGCGTCGGCCCGGCCGACAGATCCATGTCCCCGATGTGGCCACCGACGGCCAGGACTGATCGGTTCACCGGCACCTCCCGCTCGCGTCTTGGGTAGAAAGTTACCTAGACCCTACGCGAGCGGTCAACGAGTCACGCCAGGAAGGGCGTCAGGACCGCGAGGAAGTCGTCGAGCCGCTCGGCGTGCACCCAGTGCCCGGCCTCCGCGACCACCTCGTACCGGACCTGCGGGAACAGCGCCTCGATCGCGGCCCGGTGGTCCTGCTGGACGTAGTCGGACTTGCCGCCGTAGATGAACAGCGTCGGACCGGCGTACGAGCCGGTGATGCCGTCGGGCCAGCCGGAGATCTCGGGCAGCGACGCCTCGATCACCTCGAGGTTGGGCCGCCAGCGGGCGCCGTCGTCGTCGAGGATCAGGTTCTGCAGCAGGAACGCGCGCGTCCCAGGCGTCGGTACGGCGGCCTGCAGCTGCGCGTCGACCTCGGCGCGGCGCTGGATGTTCGACAGGTCGGCGTTCCGCATCGCCTGCGAGTACTGCTCGAACTGCGGCGGGTACGAGACCGGCGCCGCGTCGACGACCACGAGCCGCTCGACCACCTCCGGGTGGGTGAGCGCGGTCAGCATCGCGGTCTTGCCGCCCATCGAGTGCCCGACCAGCGCCACCGGGCCGACGCCGAGCGCCTCGACCGTCTCGCGGACGTCCTCGGCCATCTCGGGGTAGCTCATCGTCGACAGGTGCTCGGAGTTGCCGTGGTTGCGCAGGTCGAGCGCGTAGACCCGGTGCGACTCCGCGAGCCGGCGGGCCGCGGTCATCCAGTTCCGGCCGGAGCCGAACAGGCCGTGCATCACCACGACCGGCGTACCACTCTCGCCGTACGACGTGACGGGAAGCTTCATGCGGAAGGCCTTTCTAGCGGCGGCGATTCGAGCGCGGCGGTTCTAGCGGCGACGTTGCCAGCAGGCGGTGTGCCAGTGGCGGCGCTCGTCGAGCGACTGGGCGCCGCCGATCGCCGCGAGCAGGCTCGGGTTCTCCGGCCAGACCACCACGTGCGGCGTGTTCGGCAGGATCGTCTGGTCGCACCCCGGACAGCGGTATGCCTTGGTCGACGCCGTACCGCTGACCCGGCGGACGATCCAGTCGCCGTCACCGCGACTCTGCCGCTCCTGGGTACCGCCGAGCAACGGCCGGTCGCTGACGGGCCGCGTGTGCTTGGAGGGCTTGCGCCGACGGGGTGACATGTCGCCCTGAAGCCTATCCGCCGCCGGGCAGCCCTCCACGCACGGCCCGACTCAGCGCCGCCGGGCCACGGCGTACGCCGCCGTGCCGATCAGTTCCATCGAGACCTGCAGCCGTTCCAGGCTGACGTTCTTCGCGATCGTGTCCTCCGGCGAGTGGTACGGCGGTTCGAGGAGCGCCGGTGACGACTCTCCGCGCCAGGAGAAGTTCGCCGCCGCGATCCCGACCTCCTGGAACGACTGGTGGTCCGACGCCCCACGCGTCACCGGCCCGACCAGCTGCGCGTCGTACCCGAGCCGCTGACCGGAGGCCCGTACGGCGTCGGTCGCCGCGTTCGCCAGCCCGTCGAACGACAGCAGCCAGTACACGATCGCCGGATCCCAGCTCGTCGCCACCATGTCGTTCTGGAACACCGCCCGGTACCGATCCCGCTGGTCCTGCGCGAGCTGCGCCACGTGGTAGCGCGACCCGATCAGCCCCTGCTCCTCCGACCCCCACAGTGCGAATCGCAGCGTCGCGTCGGTCGGTAGCTTCGCCAGCACCCGCGCCAGCTCGAGCGTGAGCACCGTCCCGGACCCGTCGTCGTTGGCGCCGGGCGCACCGATCACCGTGTCGTAGTGCCCGCACACCATCACGATCGGCGAGTTGCTCCCGCGCCCGCGCCGCTCACCGATCACGTTGTTCGACACGAGGCTGCGGTGGGCCGTCGTACCGATCGACAACGGCAGCGACGTCACCACCGCGAGCGCCTCCCGCAGCAACCGCTTCTGCACCTGCGCCACCCCGACCACCGGGATCGGCGCGTCCGTCAGCCCGCTCGGCTGGAACGCCGCAGCCCGCCGCGGAAACACCTGGTCCGCCGGCAGCAGGATGACCGCCACAGCACCCCGCGCCGCAGCCTCGGCAACGAACCCCGGTCGAGCAGCCGCCAGGTCATCAGCCAGTACGACGGCGCCCGCCACATCCGCCGGCCACACCGGCGCCGCAGCAGCACCGACGTCGCGCGCCACTCCCTGCACGGTCACGTTGAGCTTGCCGCCCGGTGCCGCGCCCGCCTGCCAGCACACGTCGTCCGGCAGCAGGTTGCGCGGGTCGCCGATCTGGGCGGTGAACTTGTCCGCCACCGGGAACGGCTCCAGCCGGGTCCGGTAGCCGAACCTGTCCAGCTGGCCGGCGATGTAGTCCGCGGCCCGCTTCTCGCTGACCGTGCCACCGATCCGCGGGCCGATCTGCTCCGACAGGACCTTCAGGTGCTGCAGCGCCCGCTCCGAGGAGAGGCCGTTGACGATCTGCCGGTCGTACCGGTCCAGCTGGGGCGGGCGGGCCGCACCGGGCCGCTGGTCGTCAGCGGCCCAGGCGGGAGTGGACAGCGCGGTCGTGCTCAGGGCAGAGGCGGCGGTCGCACCGGCGACGGCCCCGAGCAGGCCTCGACGACTCAGTTCGGTCATGCAGGTCTCCCTTGGGCGAAGGTCGGCCCCGAGACCAGGAACCTAACCGATTGCCGCGCCGGCCGCCGTACTTCCTGGAGAGTTGCTCACTTCTCGGCGGCGCGCAGCTCGCTGCCGACGTCGTGCATGTGCCCGAGGCCCATCCGGTACGACTCGATCAGCCCGGTGCTCAGGTACGGCATCCCGATCCGGGCGCAGTAGTCGCGCACGATGGGCTGCGCGAACCGCAGGTTGGCCCGCGGCATGCTCGGGAAGAGGTGGTGCTCGATCTGGTAGTTGAGGCCACCCATCATCCAGTCGGTGACCAGGCCGCCGTCGACGTTGCGCGAGGTCAGCACCTGCTTCTCCAGGTGACCCCAGTTGCTGTCGTCGTCAGGCATCTCCATGCCCTTGTGGTTCGGCGCGAACACACTGCCCAGATGCAGGCCGAACAGCGCGTGGTGCAGGGCGGCGAAGGCCAGCGCCTTGCCCGGCGACATCACCAGGAGCAGCGCGCTGAAGTAGAGCACGACGTGCGCGGCCATCAGGCCCAGCTCGACCCGCGCGTCGTGCCGCTGCCGGCGAGCGAGCAGGAACTTCAGGCTGGACACCTTCAGGTTCAGGCCCTCCAGCGTGAGCAGCGGGAAGAAGACCTTGGCCTGGTGCCGGGTGAGCCAGCCGTGCAGCCCCTTACGGCCTTCGGCCTGCTCCAGCGTCCAGACGAACACGCCCTCGCCGACGTCAGGGTCCTTGTCGGTGTGGTTCGGGTTGGCGTGGTGCCGGTTGTGCTTGTCGTTCCACCAGCCGTAGCTCATCCCGCAGACCAGGTTGCCGTGCAGCTGGCCGATCAGGTCGTGCAGCTTGCGGGAGCTGCCGATCTGCTGGTGCCCGGCGTCGTGCCCGATGAAGGCGGCCCGGGTGGTGAAGATCGCGAGCGGCACCGCCAGCAGCAGCTGCAGCCAGGAGTTGCCGAGCAGCAGCACCCCGATCCAGGTGGCGGCGATCAGCGCGACGTTCAGCCCGATCGAGATCGCGTACGACGCCGTACGGCGTTCCAGCAGGCCGGCCTCGCGGACCTGGCGCAGCAGCGGTGCGAAATCGCTGCCCCTCGACTGTCTGGGTGCGTCGGCCACTGCGAGCGGCTGTGCCATCGGGTTCCTCGTCTCATCAGGTGCGAATGCTTACCCGATCAACTCTGGTGCCGGCGGGCGCCCGGCACACGCGGGCTACCACCCGAGTGGACTGGGGGTTAACCCGCTGGTCAGGGTGGGTCTAGCACCACTGATCCGGACCCGGCGCTCGGTCATCATGGTGGGAGTACGGACCGGACCTTCACCGGCCGGCCACCTCACCACGGGAGACACGATGACGACCCTCCAGACCGCCGCCAAGGCGCCGCCGCTGCGGTTCCCGCGGCTCGCGCAGCCCTTCGTCGCGCTCGGGCTGGCGATCCTCGCCGAGATCGGGATCGCGTTCTTCGTGCTGAACGTGGTCTCGGTGCCGCTGATCGCGGTCTGGGTCGGCATCCCGATGCTGCTCGTCTTCGTGCCGTGCGTGCGCTGGTTCGCCAACTGCCACCGCACCATCATGGGCAGCTTCCTCGGCGTCGCGATCGAGCGCCCGTACCGCAAGCCGCCGATGCGCGGCATGCTGATGTGGCTGCGCACGACGCTGGCCGACCCGGCGACCTGGCGTGACATCGCGTGGCTGCTGGTGAACGCCGTGCTCGGGTTCACGCTGACGCTGCTGTCCGCCGTACTGTTCCTGGCTTCGGTGTTCTACCTGATCTACCCGTTCCTGGTCTGGGTGACGCCGGACGGCGTCTTCGACCGGCCGTTCGGCGGCTGGATGCAGCTCAACCCGGTGACCGCGTTCGTGATGGTGCCGCTCGGGCTGGTCGCGTTCCTGATCTGGTCGGCGTCGGGCGAACGGCTGCTGAAGGCGAACGCGTACCTGGCCAAGTCGCTGCTCGGCCCGACCGAGAGCGCTCAGCTGGCGATCCGGGTCCGCGAGCTGGCCGAGTCCCGCGCCGAGACCGTCGACACCCAGGCCGCGGAGCTGCGCCGGATCGAGCGGGACCTGCACGACGGGGCCCAGGCCCGGCTGGCCGCGCTGAGCATGAACCTCGGGATGGCCGAGGAGATGGTCGCCCGCGACCCCGAGCAGGCCGCGGCGCTGCTCACCGAGGCCCGCGAGTCGGCCAGTACGGCGCTGTCGGAGCTGCGCGACCTGGTCCGCGGCATCCACCCGCCGGTCCTCGCCGACCGGGGACTCGACGGCGCGGTCAAGGCGCTCGCGCTGACCTGCCCGTTCACGGTCGACGTGACGTACGACGTACCGGGTCGTCCGCCGGCCCCGGTGGAGTCCGCGGCGTACTTCGCGGTCGCCGAGGCACTGGCCAACGCAGTCAAGTACTCCGCCGCGACGAACGCCTGGGTGCAGATCAGCTTCGAGCAGGACAAGCTGCACATCCTGGTCGGTGACGACGGCGTCGGCGGGGCGGCCGTGACGCCGGGCGGTGGGCTGTACGGAATCCAGCGGCGACTGGCCGCCTTCGACGGTACGTTGACGGTGGTCAGCCCGACCGGCGGGCCGACCACCGTGATCATGGAGTTGCCTTGCGAGTCCTCATCGCTGAAGATCACGCCCTCCTCCGGGACGGCCTGATCCGGCTGCTGGAAGCCCACGACTTCACCGTCGTCGAAGCCGTCGACAACGGCCCCCGCCTGGTCCCGGCGCTCGTCGAGCACCGGCCGGACGTGGCCGTCGTCGACGTCCGGCTCCCACCCACCTTCACCGACGAGGGCCTCAAGGCCGCCATCGAGGCCCGCCAACAGGTCCCCGGCCTCCCCATCCTGGTCCTGTCCCAGTACGTCGAACAGCTCTACGCCCGCGAGCTCCTCACCGGAGGCGGCGGCGCCGTCGGCTACCTGCTCAAGGACCGCGTCTCCAACGTCGCCGAGTTCCTCGACTCCGTCCGCCGCGTCGCCGCCGGCGGCACCGCCATGGACCCCGACGTCATCGGCCAACTCCTCGCCCGCAGCACCCGCGACTCCCCCGTCGCCCGCCTCACCCCCCGCGAGTCCGAGGTCCTCGGCCTGATGGCCGAAGGCCGCAGCAACGCCGCCATCGCCGCCGCCCTCTTCGTCACCGAGAAGGCGGTCAGCAAGCACACCAACAACATCTTCGCCAAGCTCGACCTGCCCCCGTCCGAAGACGACAACCGCCGCGTGATGGCCGTCCTGACGTACTTGTCGTCGCGTTAGATTTTTCTTCCGCCGGCGATGTCGAGGACGTCGTACCGGCTTCGTCCCCTGGATGAGAGCACCGACCGGGTGCTGAGTGGATGGAGAGTGTGATGACCAGGTTCCTGCTGATCGTGGACTACAACGGTGGGGCGATCGAGACCCCGATGACCGAGTGGGCGCCGGAGGACGTGAAGGCGCACATGGACTACTACGAGAAGCTCAACGCGGAGCTGCGGGAGTCCGGGGAGCTGATCGGCGGCGAGGCTCTGACCGGGCCGGAGCTGGCGAAGTCGGTGACGTCGGACGGGGTGTCGGCGCCGGTGATCACCGACGGGCCGTTCCTGGAGTCGAAGGAGCTGCTGGCGGGCTTCCAGGTGATCGACGTGGAGTCCGAGGAGCGCGCGATCGAGATCGCCGCGCTGGTGTCGCAGGTGCCGGGGCCGGGTGGGGTGCCGACGCAGCAGCCGATCGGCGTACGGCGCGTGATGGAGGAAGCCGACTACCAGGAGCTCAACCCGCTGGGCTGAGCCTGGGGCTGTCGGCGGTGGTCCCCGGGGGTTACATTGCCCTCGGGGGAAGGGGGCGGTGATGCTCGGGTTCAAGGGTGTCGATCATGTGAGTTTCTCGGTGACTGATCTGGAGCGTAGTGAGCGGTTCTACGCCGAGGTCCTCGGGTTCATGCCGTTGCTCGACTTCGGGTACGCGCGGATGCTGGTGGATCGGGCGAGTGGGTTCATGTTGTCGGTGGTGCGGCATGACGCGGCGGGTGGTGGGCCGTTCAGTGAGCTCAGCACCGGGCTCGATCATCTCGGGTTCACCGCTGAGACCCGCGAGGAACTGGTCGAGTGGGAACGGCGCTTCGACGAGTACGGGGTGACGTACACGCCGATCCGCGACATGGAGTTCTCGCACCATCTGAACTTCCGCGACCCCGACGGGATCGCGCTGGAGTTCACTGCGCCGTACCCGATCCTCACCGCCTGGTTGCAGGAACTGCGCGAACGGGATGTCCCCCGCGAGGAGATCCAGTCCCGGGTCACGGAGTACTTGGCGTCGCTGCAGTCCTAGGCGGACTACGGCCGCCAGACAGCTCCTCGATCCGCGCACACTGGCGCGAGGCGACACAGCTGTTGATCCGGGCGATCTTGCTCGACCAGCGCACGCTGCACCGGGCTCTCCACGCTCGCGGCCCACCGTTGGCATCCACTGCGGACAGCGATCGGGGCAGCCGGTGACGCGCTCGTCCACAACCGCCTGATCGTCCGCGCTCGGAGCTTCTCGTCTGCTGAATCGAGAGCAGCGAGGACGACTACGCGGGCGCCGAGGCGTACTTCGCGGAGTCGCTCGCGAAGCCGGTCTGGGCGGGTGCGTCGCGCTGCTGGCCGTCGCGGTGCTGCTCCGGCGTCGGCTCAGCTGGTGTCGGCCTCAGCGGGCATTCGTGTTGCTGTCGCGTGCGGGTGGCGTAGCGGAGATCCACACGCTGATGCCGTTCCGTGGGCCGGTGGACCTGCTGGCCGCGCGGGTCACAGGCGGCCGGTGATTCGGCTGAGGAACTCCTGGGTGCGGGGTTCGCGGGGGCTGCCGAGGACTTGGGCGGGTGGGCCGGACTCCAGGAGGCGGCCCTGGTCGAGGAAGCAGATCTGGTCGGCGACCTGGCGGGCGAAGGTCATTTCGTGGGTGCAGATGAGCATGGTGATGCCGTCGGACTTGAGGTCCTTGAGGAGGTCGAGGACTTCGCCGACCAGCTCGGGGTCGAGGGCTGAGGTGACCTCGTCGAGGAGCATGAGCTTCGGGTTGTTGACCAGGGCGCGGGCGATGGCGGCTCGTTGTTGCTGGCCACCGGAGAGGTTGTCGGGGCGGGCGGTGGCTTTGTCGGCCAGGCCGACCCGGTCGAGGATCTGCAGGGCCTGAGTGCGGGCTTGGGTCTTGGGGACGCCATGGACTCGGATCGGGGCGAGGGTGACGTTGTCGAGGACCGACAGGTGCGGGAACAGGTTGTAGGACTGGAAGACGATGCCGATGCCGGCGCGGATGCGGTCGGCGTTGGCTCGGGGGTCGGTGATGTCCTCGCCGTCGAGCTCGATGACGCCGTCGTCGACGGTCTCCAGGAGGTTGACGCAGCGGAGCAGCGTGGACTTGCCGGAGCCGGAGGCGCCGATCAGGACCACGCACTGGCCGGCGCCGACGTCCAGGTCGAAGTCGTCGAGGACCACGTTCGCGCCGTACGTCTTGCGGACGCCGCGCAGCGACAGCAGGGTCATACCGGGCCTCCTCCCCCGCCGTACCAGCCTTGGCGGCGGGCGACCCAGTCGGTCAGGCGGGTCAGTGGGATCGTCAGCGCGACGAACAGGATGCCGGCGACGACGTACGGGGTGAAGTTGAAGTCCTCGGCGGTCTCCAGCTGGGCGGCGCGGATCGCGTCGATGACGCCGAGGACGGCGATCAGGCCGGAGTCCTTCTGCAGCGAGACGAAGTCGTTGAGCAGCGGCGGCAGGACACGGCGGACGGCCTGCGGGAGGACGACGAAGCGCAGCGTCTGCCGGTGCGACAGGCCGAGCGATCGCGCGGCGGCGCGCTGCGACGGGTGGATCGACTCGATGCCCGCGCGGAACACCTCCGCGACGTACGACGAGTAGGTGAGCACCAGCGCGGCGCCGCCCCAGATCACCGCCTCGTTCGGAAGCCCGCGGAGCTGCAGCGCGGGGACGCCGAAGCCGAGCAGGAAGATCACCAGCAGCAGCGGCAGCCCGCGGAAGATGTCCGTGTACGCCGCTGCGAACACGCGCAGCGGGAAGAAGATCGGGCCCCGCAACGTCCGCATGATCGCGAGCGTCAGGCCGAGCACGACGATCAGCACCGCACAGACCAGCATCACCCGGACGTTCAACCAGAGGCCCTGGGCAACGACCGGCAGCGCCTCCCAGCCACGCTCGACGTTGAAGAAGGTCTCCCGGACTCGTGGCCAGCCCGGTGTCGACCCGATCCCGACCACGAGCAGCGCGATCAGTACGACGGTGCTGATCGCCGCGATGATGCCCGACCGCACGGTCCGCCGCCGCCGGTACGCCAGCCGCTCCAACTGCAGCGCGGACGGCTGCCAGTCGCTCACCTCGAACCCTGATTGCTGATCGTCACGAGAGCTCCGGGGCGCCTTCCGCGGTCAGGTACTGCTGCTGGAGCTTGGCCAGGGTGCCGTCGGCCTTCAGGCTGTCGACGGCCTTGGAGACGCATGCGGTCAGCGCGGAGCCCTTTTCCAGGACGAAGCCGAACTGTTCGGCCTGGCCGCCGGCCGGGAGCTGGCCGACGATCTTGCCGTCGTCGAGCTGGGCCGCGGTCATGTAGAAGCCGGTCGGGAGGTCGACCACGATGCCGTCGATCTGCTTGTTCTTCAGGGCCTGCACGGCCAGGTCGTTCGTGTCGTAGACCGCCGGGGTCTGCTTCGGTTTGATGACGTCGCGCAGCGACGTGTAGCTGGTCGTGCCGACCTGGGCGCCGAGTTTGGCGTCGGCCAGCTCGGCCACCGACTTGGCGCCGGCGATCTTGCTGCCGGCGGTGGTGATCACGGTCTGCCGGACGTCGTAGTACCCCGAGGAGAAGTCGACGGCCTTGCGCCGGTCCTCCGAGATCGAGATCTGGTTCACGTCCAGGTCGAACTTCTTCGGCCCGGGCGCGAACGCGGCGTTGAACTGCACGGTCTGCCACTTCACCTCGGCCTCGGTGAACCCGAGACTCTTGGCGACCGCGTAGGTCACCGCTGACTCGTACCCCTTGCCGTTGGCCGGGTCGTCGTCGACGAACCAGGGCGCGTAGGCCGGCTTGTCGGTGCCGACGGTGAACGCACCCGCGGTCTTCAGCGCGAGCTTGTCCTTGCCGCAGGCATCGGCCCCGGTAGGGCTCGGCGCACCGGACGTCTCGTCCTCCGGCGCGCACGCGGACACTGCGACAACGACGAGGGTGGCCAGCACCGCCACGGCAGTCCGAAGATTCATGGCAGCAGACTAGAGCCCGGCACCGACGGTGGTCGCCCGATATCAGCCTTTTCACCCAAAGGAGCAGGCAGAATTCCGGTTGAGGGCCGGTGGAGTTCCTCCTCCGGTGCGGATTCTTCAGCTCTTGCGGTACGCCGTGGGGGTGACGCCGGTGTGGTGGCGGAAGCGGGTCGCGAAGTAGAGCGGGTTGGTGAAGCCGACCTCGGCGGCGACCGACTGCACTGTTCGCGTGGTCAGCTCGAGGAGGCGGCGGGCGGCCTCGATGCGGCGGCGTTCGACGAACTGCTGGGGCGTGACGGCGAGCTGGGCGCGGAAGAGGTGCGCGAAGCGGGACGGCGAGAGGTTCGCTGCGCGAGCCAGTCGGGGGACGCCGAGGTCGGCTTTCAGGTCGCGGTCGACCAGCTCGATCGCGCGGAGCAGGCGGTCGTCGATCGGGCTCGCCTTCGGGTTCTGGGTGTCGGCCCAGAGCAGCGCGGCTTCGAGGGCGTTGAGGGCGAGCAACTCGCCCTGGGTCAGGACGCTCGACTGATGCCGTACGGCGGCTGCGAGGTTGTCGGCGATCCGGGCTGACGCCTGCTCGCTCGGCTGGAGTTGAAGAATGCCGGGCGCGACCTCGGGCCAGTCGAGCAGCGGCAGCCAGTCGGGCTTGGGGTGGAAGTGCGCGTAGACGAAGTGCCAGTGCTGGAGGGTGGGCTCGACGCCGTAGTCGTGCAGGGTGCCGGGGCGGATCAGGGTGAGGGTGTCGGGGAGCGCTGCGACATCCGGGCGCATGGGATTCGCGCTGCCCGCGCGAACGCGCCCGTCGACGGCGACGGACGTCGCACCGGCGGACGCCGACTTCGTGCCGACTCGGCCGCGGCCGTTGAGGGTGTGGAAGAGCAGCCAGTCGGTGGTGCCGTTGCGCCGGTACGTCGCGTAGCCGGGGCCTTCGTCGAACTCCCCGGCCAGCAGGCGACGTACGGTCGGCGTGAACGAGTCGGCTCTAGCAGGATCTCGAAGGTTCACAGCCAGATACGTTATCCACTCCGGAGGCTGCCGCGCGCAGACTCGACGTATGACGAGCACAGCGTCCGAGACCGTGGCCGACGTCTACGCACGAGAAGGGGTGGTGCAGGTTCCCGGGCTGATCTCGCGGGCGGAAATCGAGCGGATCAGGCGGGTTTTCATGGATCAGGTCGCAGCGGACCACTCACTGGCGATCGACGACGGCGTACCGGCGGACGACCCGCTGGCGCGGTACCCGCGGTTCGTGCACCCGCACCGCCGGACCGATGTCGAAGCCGGCCGGATCTCGCTGGAGCTGATGCTGGACAGCCGGATCCTCGATGTGGTGACCGCGCTGATCGGGCCCGCGCTCGGCGCACAGTCGATGTTCTACTTCAAGCCGCCGGGCGCGCGCGGGCAGGCGCTGCACCAGGACAACACGTTCCTTCGCGCCGATCCGGAGACGTGCTTGGCGGCGTGGATCGCGGTCGACGACGTGGATGCGGAGAACGGCGGGCTGGCCGTCGTACCGGGGTCGCACCGGACCGAGCTGGTGTGTCCGGAGCCGGCGGATCTGACCGAGTCGTTCACGTCGGTCGAGGTACCGATCCCGGACGGGATGCGCAAGGTGCAGACGCGGATGGCGGCCGGGGACGTGCTGTTCTTCCACGGGAGCGTCGTGCACGGCTCGCGGCCGAACTCGAGCGCGGACCGGTTCCGGCGCTCGCTGATCTTCCACTACGTGCCGGAGGCAAGCACCGAGATCGCGGCGTTCTACGACCCGCTGGTCCGGCCGGACCGGCGGACGGTGTCGATCGCGGCGGCGATCGGCGGTGGACCTTGCGGGGACTACGCAGATGCCGAGCCGTGAGCCAATCGCGGGCGGGACGCGATGCCGCTGATGGTGGCGATCAGCCACAGTACGACGACAGCTGTCAGCAGTGAGCTGAGCGGACGAGTTGGGTTGAAGGCGGTGCCGTTCACGTGGGACTCGGCGGCGGCGCCTGCCAGGCATGCGGCCAGCGTCAGGCCGAGCAGGCCGGTCGAGAGGGCCAGCCAGCGGAGGTAGAGCTTGCCGATGTGGTGGGACCAGCCGGGGCCGGCGAAGCGGAGCTTGGCGGTCGGCGCGAACGGGTGGCGCCGGCCCCACTGGTCGTAAACGTGCTGCGGGACCAGCTCGGTGAGGCGCTCGACGGCGGTGATTCCCCGGCGCAGGGACTCCGCCGTCAGTGCGGCGTCGTCGTACGCGAGCAGGACGTCGCGATCGACGACCAGACCGATGGGACGGGCGTCCAGCAGGGTCTGCATGACTCGGGGCTGGAGCATGGCCATCAGGTACTGCGGGTGGTCGCCGATCACGTCGTACGCGCGGTTGAACTCGGCACTCTCCAGGGAGAGGTCGGAGCGGGTCAGGCCGCGGCCTGGGCGGACCTCCAGCGCGGGCAGCTCCTGCTGGAGTTGTCGGCCGACGAACACGGTCAGGCGCTGGCGGCGGCAGAGGAGGCCATGCCATTCGAGCCAACGCACCTCGAACGCGAGCGCGCTGCTGGTTCGTACGACGTTGCGGACGACCCAGGTGCGGCCGATCGGCAGCGGGAGCGGGGCTGCGGGGAGGCGGAGGTCGTTCGGGAGGTCGCGGTGGACCTGCCAGCCGTTGGCTTGGGCAACGATCGCGAGGTCGCGGGTGGTGGCGCGCGGCCAGGAGTAGGCGATCAAGAGGACGGCTGCGCCCAGCAGGAGAAGGAACGGGGTCAGGGCGATGACGGCGAAGGCGGCGCGGTCGCCGGCGTCGTACAGGCTCCAGATCATGCGGGCGACGCAGGCGATCACCGCGAGGGCGGCGATCCAGCGGGCGAGGCGGCTCGTGCGGGCGGAGATCATCGTCATGACGAAGGCCGCCGGGATGACGACGAGGATGATCATGACCATCGTCGAGGACCAGCCCGGCCAGTCGGCGCCGACGAGCCGCGGCATCAGGAGCAGGCCGAGGCCGGTGACGACCGGGAACAGGCGGAACGCGACGGCGTGCACGATCTCACTGGCCTCCTTGCGCAGGAAGTCGGCGCTGGGCGTCGGGGTGGTCACCTGCTGGAGTGTTGCACGCGGAGGGTCAGGGCTCGGTGGGTTTCAGTCCTTGCCGAAGAGTCGGATGACTTCGCTGATCCAGTGCTTCGGTGAGAAGGCCCAGGCGGCGGCTTCGGTTTCGTCGGCGTGGACGAGGAGGCGGTGCCAGGAGATCAGGCGGTGGACGACGTGCAGGGGTAGGGCTGTGTCCAGCTCGGTGCGGAGGTCTTCGAGGGGTGCCAGGTCGGTCCACTCGTGGAGGTAGGCGTCGGTGATCTCGGTGAGGCGGGGGTCGTTCTCCTGCCAGGTGTCGGGGTCGACGAGGGCGGAGTGGACGCAGGCGAGGGTGACGAAGGGGTGAGCCCAGAGAGAGTCGCCGAAGTCGAAGAAGCGGAAGGGGGCGGTGGGGCTCGCGGCGAAGACGTTGTGGGCGTGGAGATCGTTCTGGTCGATGGCGAGGGGGATCGCGCCGGAGAGTTTGGTGGCGTAGGTGGTGAGGTTGTCGGCTGCCCGGTGGAGGTGGGTGGATTGGGTGGGGGTGATGGCCAGGGGGTGGTTGGGGGCGAGGTTGGTGAACCAGTCGGCGATGGTGTGGACGATTGCGCCGAGGTTGGCAGGGGCGGCGTTGGTGAGGCCGCTGGCGAGGAGCGGGTGTTCGGCGGGGATGGTGTCGCGCTGGAGGGCGGCGTACTCGACGACCAGGCGGCGCCAGAGGGTGAGGGGATCGACGTGGCTGAGTTGCTCGTCGAGGGTCGCGCCCTGGTCGGCGGTGAGGAGCCAGCCGTGGGTGCGGTCGATGGCGAGGGGCGGGATGACGTGTTGGGGTAGCTCGCGGGCCATGGCGTCGACGAGGGCTGCTTCGAAGGACTGGCCGGGGTTGTTCTCCTTGAACCAGTAGAGGCCGTGGGTGGTGGGGTAGCACCAGACGGCGGCCCAGAAGCGGATCTTGTACGGGACGGGGTCGCCGGTGGGGGTGATGCCGGCTTCGGTGAGTTGGTCGCGCACCCAGGAGTCGGCCGCCGCGAACCAGTCGGTGCCAGTCCAGTGGCGGACCCAGTGGCCGGTGGCATCCTGGTGGAGGGAGCGGGGTTTGGGTGTGGGGCGACCTTCCATCTCTGGAGGTTAGGCCCGCGGTTGTCGTGGATGCATCTGCATTAGATGAGTCGTTGAGGGCGCTTTCAGTTGCTGTAGTCGCGGAAGCCTCGGCCGGTTTTGCGGCCCAGGTAGCCGGCGGTGACGAGGTGTTCGAGGAGCGGAGCGGGGGCGAAGCCGGGCTCTCGGAACTCCAGGTACAACGTCCGCTGGATGGCCAGGGAGACGTCGAGGCCGACCACGTCGAGGAGTTCGAAGGGGCCCATGGGGAGGCGGCAGCCGAGTTTCATGGCGGCGTCGATGTCGTCTACGCCTGCGTAGTGGGCCTCGAGCATGCGGACGGCGTCGTTGAGGTACGGGAAGAGGAGGGCGTTGACGATGAAGCCGGCGCGGTCGCCGCAGCGGACCGGGTGTTTGCCGGCGGCAACGGCTACGGCGGCGACGGTGTCGGCGACCTCGGGGGTGGTGCTGACGGTGCTGACCACCTCGACGAGCTTCATGACCGGCGCCGGGTTGAAGAAGTGCAGGCCGACGACGTCGGCCGGGCGCTTGGTGGCCATGGCGAGGTCGATGACCGGGAGGCTGGAGGTGGTGGTGGCGAGGATGGCGCCGGGCTTGCAGATCTCGTCGAAGGTTTCGAAGAGGGCCTGCTTGACCGAGAGCTCCTCGACGACGGCCTCGATCACCAGGTCGGCGGTGGACAGGTCGTCGAGCTTCGCGGTGCCGACGATGCGGGTCAGCGCGGCGTCGCGCTCCTCCGAGGACAGCTTGCCGCGCTGGACGCCCTTCTCCAGCGAGCGTTCCAGGCCGGCGCGGACCCGGTCGACCTTCTCGGTGCCGCGGGCGACGTACAGGACGTCGTACCCGGCCTTGGCGCAGACCTCGATGATGCCGACGGCCATCGTGCCGGAGCCGACCACGCCGATCTGCCGGATCGGGCGGACCGCGAGCTCGTCGCCGTTCACCCGGGGGGTCAGGTCGTCGTCGACGACGACCGGGGAGTCCGGCGCCTCGTAGGTGTAGAAGCCGCGGCCGGTCTTGCGGCCGAGCAGGCCCGCGGTGACCATCTGCTTGAGGATCGGGGCCGGCGCGTGCAGCCGGTTGCGACCCTGCTTGTACATCGTGTCGAGGATCTCGTACGCCGTGTCGAGACCGATCAGGTCGAGCAGCGCGAGCGGGCCCATCGGGTACCCGCAGCCGAGCCGCATCGCGGCGTCGACGTCCTCGCGGGTCGCGTAGCGCGACTCGACCATGGAGACGGCGTGGTTCAGGTAGCCGAACAGCAGCGCGTTGGCGATGAAGCCGGCCCGGTCCGCGGCGACGACCGGGACCTTGTCGAGCTTGCGGGCCAGCGCGAGCACGTCCTCGACCACGTCCGGCTCGGTGACGACGGTCTTGATCACCTCGACGAACTCCTGCACCGGGGCCGGGTTGAAGAAGTGCATGCCGACGACCCGGCGCGGACGCTCGGTGGCGACGGAGATCTCGGTGACCGACAGGGACGAGGTGTTGGTGGCGAGGATCGCATCCTCGCGGACCACCTTGTCCAGGGCGGAGAAGATCTCGCGCTTCAGCTCGAGCCGCTCGATCACCGCCTCGATCACCAGGTCGCAGTCGGCCAGCGCCTCCAGCTCGGTGGCGAACGTCACCCGGTCGAAGAGCGCCTGCTGGTCCTCGACCGACAGCTTGCCGCGCTTCACCGCGCGGTCGGTGGAGTGCTGGATGTGCCCGCGGCCGCGCTCGACCGCCTGCTCGTCCCGCTCCACGCCGACCACGGTCAGCCCGTGCCGGGCGAACACCTCCGCGATCCCGGCTCCCATCGTGCCGAGCCCGACCACACCGACTGTCTGCAGTTCACGCGCCATGGGCGCAGTGTGCCAGTCGGCCGGTGGTCTGCCCATGAGGTGAGTCACCTGCGAGTTCAACCTCACACCTCCTTTCCGGTGGTTGCCGGTGGATGTTCGTCGAAGGTCGGGGGCTCGGCGAGCCAGGTCTTCAGGAGTTGCTGAGGGCTCGGAGCGGACTGCAGCGCGGTGGCGATGGGCATCGGGTAGAGGTTCTCCTGGGTGAGGTCGGGCAGTGGGAGCCACACGGCGCGATAGGTGCCGGACTCCGTGGTCGGTAGTGAGGTGAACTCGGCGCCGGTGCCCTCGCCGAACGTGCCGCTCAACGTGGTGGCGAGGTAGTAGTGCTGGGTGGTGAGGCGGAAGTTCACGATGGCGGCCAGGCCGTGGACTTTGACGATCAGGCCCAACTCTTCGTGGGCCTCGCGGACCGCGGCCTCGGCCGAGGTCTCGCCCGGTTCGACGCCGCCACCGGGGAGCGTGTGGTAGCGGCGGCCCGCGCGCACACGTTCGATGGCGGCGACGCCGACTCCGGTGACGTCGTCGTCAGTGCTACCGCCGTCGGTGAGCAGGATGATGCCAGCCCGGATCACTCGGTGCTCCTGGAGGCGAGGACGTGGAACCACTGGCTGGAGCCGTGCTCGCCGTGGTTGAGGTGCTGGACCTGCCAGCCTGTTTCGGCCAGGAGGGCTCGGAGTGGGGCTTCCTGCCAAAGGGTGAACTGGCGCGGGAGGTCGAGGTAGCGGGTGGACCACTCGATGCCTTCGCCCTCGCGGGTGGTGAAGGCGAGCAGCGGGGCTGCTTCGGCGGACTTGGTGAGGACGTGAGCCAGTTGGTCGGGGGTGAAGTGGAGGAAGACGGCGTCGGCGAACACCAGGTCGTAGGGGCCGCCGTAGTCGTCGGTGAGGGCGTTGAGGTGGTCGGCTTTGAAGCCGTCGTTGCGCATCATCTCGACGAAGGCGAGCGTCGCGTCGGTACGGCGGACCTGGTGGCCCCGGCGTTCCAGCTCGGCGGCGTCGCGGCCGGTGCCGCTGCCCAGCTCCAGCAGGGTGCCGCCGGAGGGCAGGGCTTTGTCGACCAGGCTGATCAGGTCGTTGTTCGGTTCCTTCGGGATGCTGTTGCGGAAGGAGTCTGCGCGCTGCTCGTACGCGTCGATGGTGACTGCGTTGGCGGCTCGGAGCAGTCCGTCGGCGAGGACCGCTGTCCAGCCGTCGCCGGTGTGTTCGACGACTGCTGGTAGGCGGACGCCGAGGTCGGTGCCGAGCAGGACCACTGTTTCACCGCGATGAAGGTCAGAGATCTCCTGCAGCTGCCCGGCCGGGTCTGCAACGAGGGTGATGGGAAGGCCCAGCGCGGCCGCGAGCTCCTCAGGTGGTGGCGCGGCAGCATCGAGCGCAGCGGCGTACACCGCTGTCACACGCTCACCCGCGAAGGCCTCCGGCGGCGTCCCCGGCAGCGGCAGCAGGATTCGGGCGGGGCACATCAGGTTCATTCGGCATTCCCCCAGGAAGTGGTCGTACGTTCAGATTCGCACCCGGGCCCCGACACACACCAGGAACGCAACCGGCCCTTTTCCGGCACTCTTCCGGACTTTGCACTACGGTGTCTCCTCGTGCGCCTGGTGATTGCGAAGTGCTCCGTCGACTACTCCGGACGGCTGACCGCCCATCTCCCGATGGCTCCCCGGCTGCTGATGGTGAAGGCCGACGGCTCGGTGCTGATCCACGCCGACGGCGGGTCGTACAAGCCGCTGAACTGGATGTCTCCTCCGTGCAAGCTGACCGAGGAAGAGGGCGTCTGGAGCGTCACGAACAAGGCCGGCGAGGAGCTGCGGATCACCTTCGAGGAGGTGCTCAGCGACACGTCGTACGAGCTGGGGCTGGACCCGGGGCTGATCAAGGACGGCGTCGAGGCGCACCTGCAGGAGCTGCTGGCCGAGCACGTGACCACTTTCGGTGAGGGCTGGACGCTCGTCCGCCGGGAGTACCCGACCGCGATCGGGCCGGTCGACCTGCTCTGCCGCGACGCCGACGGCAAGCACGTCGCGGTCGAGATCAAGCGCCGCGGCGAGATCGACGGCGTCGAGCAGCTCACCCGGTACGTCGAGCTGCTGAACCGTGACCCCCTGCTGGCCCCCGTGCGTGGCGTCTTCGCCGCCCAGCTGATCAAGCCGCAGGCCCAGTTCCTGGCCACCGACCGCGGTCTGGACTGCGTCACGGTCGACTACGACGCCCTCCGCGGCATGGAATCTGACGTCCTCAGACTGTTCTAGCTCCGTCAGAAACTGAGAAAACAGCTGGATCTGCCCGATTTCGGGCAGATCCTTGGCATATCTGCGTCCAACCACCACAGTTGTCGGGTGATGAGTGAGGTGACGCAGCCCAGCGACGAGCTGGTCGACCAGGTCAGCCGGACCACCGGCCTGACCACCGAGGACGCCCGGCGGGTGGTCGCCGACGTGCTCGCGTACTTCACCGAGACCACCGAGGAGTACGTCCGGCGCCGGCACCGCGAGCTGCAGACCTACGGCGCGCGCAACGACGAGATCTTCGCCCGGCTCGGCGACGAGCTGCGGCACTGGCCGGTCCGCTCCCCCGAACTGTCTGCCCGGCAGCTACGACGGATCGTCTACGGCTGACCAACAGCGAAAGGAACCCCATCCCATGTGCGGAATCGTCGGGTACGTCGGCACCAAGCCGGCCGCGCCCATCCTGGTGGACGGCCTGGCAAGGCTGGAGTACCGCGGGTACGACTCGGCAGGTGTCGCAGTGGTCGGCTCCAGCGAGCTGAAGGTGCACAAGGACGCCGGCCGGGTCCGTGAGCTGGAGGCCTCGCTGCCGAAGCGCTTCGGCGGCAAGGTCGGCATCGGCCACACCCGCTGGGCCACCCACGGTGGCCCGAGCAAGGACAACGCGCACCCGCACGCCAGCACCAACGAGCGGATCGCGGTCGTGCACAACGGCATCTTCGACAACGCCGGCGTGCTGCGCGCCCAGCTCGAGGACGCCGGCGTCAAGCTGCGCTCCGACACCGACACCGAGGTGCTCGCGCACCTGATCGAGCAGGCCGACGGCGACACCCTCGAGGACAAGGTGCTGGCCGCGCTGCGCCGGATCGAGGGCACCTACGGCATCGCCGTGGTCGACCTGGACTTCCCCGACCGGATCGTGGTCGCCCGCAACGGCAGCCCGCTGATCCTCGGCGTCGGCGACGGCGAGATGCACGTCGCCTCGGACGCCGCCGCGCTGATCCGCTACACCCGCCAGGTCGTCTACCTGGACGACGGCGAGCTGGCCACCGTCCGCGCCGACGGCTACCGCACCTTCACCCAGGACTCGCGGACCACCACCAAGACCGAGAAGACCGTCGAGTGGGACGCCGAGGAGTTCGAGCGCGGCGCGCACGAGCACTTCATGGTCAAGGAGATCCACGAGCAGCCCGAGGCGGTGCAGCGGGTGATCCGCGGCCGGCTCGACGAGCGCTTCCACGCCGTCCACCTGGGCGGCCTGAACATGGACGCCCGGGAGGCCCGCGAGATCAAGCGGGTGAAGATCCTCGGCTGCGGTTCGGCGTACTACGCCGGTCAGCTGGGCGCGCAGTTCATCGAGGAGGTGGCCCGGATCCCCGCCGACGCCGAGCCGGCGTCGGAGTTCCGCTACCGCAACCCGGTGGTCGAGCGGGACACCCTGTACGTCGCGGTCAGCCAGTCCGGCGAGACGCTGGACACGCTGGTCGCCGTCCAGGAGCTGAAGCGCAAGGGCGGCCGGGTGATCGGCCTGGTCAACGCGGTCGGCTCCAGCATCGCCCGTGAGGTCGACGGCGGCGTCTACCTGCACGCCGGTCCGGAGGTGTCGGTCGCCTCGACCAAGGCGCTGACCAACATGGCGGTCGGGTTCGCGATGCTCGGCATCCACCTGGGCCGGATCCGCGACGTCTCCCCCGCCGACGGCCGCCGGCTGATCGACGGCCTGAAGAAGATCCCGGAGCAGATCCAGGCGATCGTCGACACCGAGCAGGAGCTGGCCGAGATCGCCGGGCGGCTGTCCCAGCACGAGAGCCTGTTCTTCGTCGGCCGCACCCGCGGCTACCCGGTCGCCCGCGAGGGCGCGCAGAAGCTCAAGGAGATCTCCTACCGGCACGCCGAGGCCTACCAGACCTCCGAGCTCAAGCACGGCCCGCTGGCGCTGATCTCGCCGGACGTGCCGACCGTTGCGATCGTCCCCGATGACGAGCTGCTGGACCGCAACATCGGTGCCCTGCACGAGATCTCGGCCCGCTCCGGCCCCCTGTACGTCGTGACGCACGACGGCGTCGCCGTACCGGACGGTGCGGCCGCGGTGATCCGGGTGCCGAAGAACGAGCCGGAGCTGGACCCGATCCTGCTCACGATCCCGCTGCAGCTGCTGGCCTACCACGCGTCGGTCGCGCTCGGCCACGACGTCGACAAGCCGCGCAACCTGGCCAAGTCGGTAACTGTCGAGTAGTCGCCAGGTGACGGGCGGCTCCCCGCGGGCCGCCCGTCACCTCGCCCCGGTAGCCTCCTGACCATGAAGATCGCCGTCGCAGGCCTGGGGTACGTCGGACTCTCGAACGCCGCCGTCCTGGCGCAGCACAACGAGGTCGTCGCCGTCGACATCGCCCAGGAGCGTGTCGACCTGGTGAACAACCAGGAGAGTCCGTTCGTCGACGAGGACCTGTCGAAGTTCCTGGCCACCGCCCCGCTGAACCTGCGGGCGACCACCGCGGCCGACGAGGCCTACGCCGCCGCCGACTACGTCGTGGTGGCCACGCCGACCGACTACGACCCGACCACGCTCACCTTCGACACCGCGTCGGTGGAGTCGGTGATCCGCAAGGTCGTCGAGGTCTCGCCGACCGCCGTACCGGTGATCAAGTCGACCGTCCCGGTCGGGTTCAGCGAGCGGATGTCGGCCGAGTACGGGCGCCAGGTGGTGTTCTCGCCGGAGTTCCTCCGCGAGGGCCACGCGCTGCACGACAACCTGCACCCGGCCCGGATCATCGTCGGCGACGACACCCCGGCGGCCCGCCGCTTCGCCGACCTGCTGCTGGCCGGCTCGGCCCAGCCGGACACGCCTGTGCTGGCGATCCGCTCGACCGAGGCCGAGGCGGTCAAGCTCTTCTCGAACACCTACCTGGCGATGCGGGTCGCGTACTTCAACGAGCTGGACACCTTCGCGGCTCAGCACGACCTGAGCACCCGGGCGATCATCGACGGCGTCAGCCTGGAGCCCCGGATCGGTGCCGGCTACAACAACCCGTCGTTCGGCTACGGCGGCTACTGCCTGCCCAAGGACACCCGGCAGATGCTGGCCAGCTACGACAACATCCCGCAGCGGCTGATGAAGGCCATCGTCGAGTCGAACGCGACCCGCAAGGACTTCGTCGCCGACCAGATCCTGGCCGGCAAGCCGGAGCGGATCGGCATCTACCGCCTGGTGATGAAGGAGGGCTCGGACAACTTCCGGTCCTCGAGCATCCTCGGCATCGTCAGCCGCCTGCAGCGCGCCGGGGCCGAGATCGTGGTCCACGAGCCGGCGCTGGAGGCCGACAGCTTCGAGGGCCTGCCGGTGGTCAACGACCTCGCGGAGTTCAAGGACTCCGTCGACGTGATCGTGGCCAACCGGCTGACCGGTGAGCTGGCCGACGTGCAGGACAAGGTCTACACCCGTGACGTCTTCCACATGGACGAGTAGCAGCCACCCTCCCGGAAGGACTTTCATGCGCTGGCAGGCTCCACTCGCGGCGACCGTCACGGTCGCCGCTCTGACCGCCTCCCTCACCACCGTCGTCCCCGCCGTCGCGACCGGCTCCCCCGGTCACAGCGCCTCGTGCTCGCGTGACGCCCGCTTCCTCAGCTTCACCGACAGCCTCGACAAGACCACGTACGCCGGCCAGAAGGTCTCCGGCCTGTCCGCGCTCAACGTGACCCGCCCGGGCCACGCGGTGGCGCTCGTAGACAACGTGCAGACCTCCCCCGCCCGCGTGTTCGACCTGCGGATCAGCAGCAAGCCCACGGCCTCGGTCGACGGGATGACCATCCTGCGCAGGCCGGACGGTACGCCGTACACGGGTGCCGACTTCGACGGCGAGGGTCTCGTCGTCGAGCGCGGCGCGCGGACCATCCTGGCGACCTCGGAGCGCGAGCCGAGCATCCGCCGCTTCCGCCTGTCCGACGGCAAGCAGATCGGCGAGCTGCCGGTGCCGTCGCGCTTCCAGGTCGCGCCGGCCGGTCAGGCGACGGGCAACGCGACCTTCGAGTCGCTCGCGGTCAGCCCTGACGGCCTCAGCCTGTACGCCGGGATGGAGGGCCCGCTCTCCCCCGACGGCACCGACGCCGAGGAGCGCGGCCGCAACCGCATCATCCGGTACGCCGGCCTGCCCGGCCACGCCTACAAGCCGGTCGCCCAGCTCGCCTACAAGACCGACCCGGGCCTGAGCCTGGTCGAGCTGGCCGTCGTCGGCCGCAACCAGCTGGTCTCGATGGAGCGCACGTTCGTCCCGGACGTCGGCAACACCATCCGGGTCTTCTCGGTCTCCACCAAGCACGCCCCGGACGTCACCAAGCGCGAGTCGATCGCAGACCTCCCGGCTCGCGACTACGTCCAGAAGAAGCTCCTGTTCGACCTGGTCGACTGCCCGCCGTCCGGTGCCGTCGCCAAGCAGCCCCAGCCGAACCCGCTGCTCGACAACGTCGAGGCGCTGGCGCTGGGCGGCTACCTGCCCGGCGGCCGTCGCCAGCTGTACCTGCTGTCCGACGACAACGACGGTCCGACTCAGATCACCCGCCTCTACTCGCTGGCGGTAGACCTGCACTGAGCGCCACCACAGTCCCCGCTGTGACTAGCGGGGACTGTGGTGCACAGGTGACAATCTGTGGATGCGCGTGATCGTGGTGGGTGCCGGCGTGATCGGGCTGACCTCTGCCGTCCGGCTGGCTGAGGCCGGGTACGACGTCGGGGTGTTCGCGCGGGACCTCCCGCTCGAGACGACCAGCTCGGTCGCAGCCGCGATCTGGTACCCGTTCCTGTCCGCTCCGGCCGACCGGGTCGCCGGTTGGGCCCGTACGACGTACGCCGAACTGGTGGAGCTGGCCCGCGACGAGTCGTCGGTGCAACTGCGGCGCGGCCGCGAGTACCTGACCCAGTCGACGCCGCTCCCCGCCTGGGCCGACGTGCTGAGCGACTTCGAGCGCGTCGGAGCGCCGCCGCAAGGGTTCAAGGACGGCTGGGCGTTCACCACTCCCGTGGTCGAGATGCCGCTCTACCTGCAGTACCTGGTCAAGCGGCTGGAGGCAGCGGGCGGTTCGCTGACTCGCTCGGCGCTCTCAGCCCTGCCGAACACCGCTGACGTCGTCGTGAACTGTGCCGGGCTCGGCGCTCGCCTGACGGCCGGCGACCCGACGGTGACGCCGGTCCGCGGCCAGGTGCTGACCGTCGAGCAGTTCGGGCTCACCGACTGGCTGCTGGCCGACCAGAGCCCGACCGACCTCACGTACGTCGTACCACGGTCCAAGGACGTCGTCATCGGCGGCACCAGCCAGCCCGACAGCTGGGACCTCGCTGTCCGGCCCGACACCGCCCAGGCGATCCTCGACCGCGCGGCCGTGCACATCCCGCAGCTCAAGCAGGCCAGGATCCTCAAGCACCGGGTAGGGCTGAGGCCCGCGAGGCCTGCGGTCCGCTGTGAGAGCGTTCGCGTCGGCGACCAGACGGTCGTGCACTGCTACGGCCACGGCGGTTCCGGCGTCACCCTGTCGTGGGGCTGCGCTGACGAGGTCCTGGCGCTAGTCAAGAACGCCTAGCACCTGGCAGAGCAGGTCCAGCGCTCCGGAGTACGAGTGGTCCGGCGGCGTGCCGTAGCCAACGACCATCGCCTGCCGGGTCGACTCACCGGAGAAGTGGTAGTTGTTCAGGTCCGCCACGGCCAGCCCCTGCCGAGCTGCCCGCTGGACCATGTCCTGCGCATCCCCCGGTACGTCGAGCAGGACGTGCAGCCCGGCTGAGATCCCAGCCACCCGTACGCCGGGCGCCCGGACGCCCAGCAGCTCGACCAGGCGGTCGCGGCGACGGCGGTAGTGCAGGCGGGAGCGTCGGACGTGCCGGTCGTAGTGGCCCGAGTCGATGTACTCGGCGAGCGTCAGCTGGTCGAGCGTGGCGGTTTGCAGGTCCGCGGTGCGCTTGGCTGCGAGCAGCGGTTCCATCAGGTGCTGCGGCACGACCATCCAGGCCAGGCGGAGCCCAGGTGCGAGGCTCTTGCTCGCCGTACCGGTGTAGACGACGCGCTCCGGGTCGAGTGTCTGCAGCGCGCCGACCGTCTGCCGGTCGTAGCGGAACTCGCCGTCGTAGTCGTCCTCGATCAGCACGGCACCTGTGTCGCGAGCCCACTCCAACGCTGCTGTACGCCGCTCGGCCACCATCGGTACGCCGGTCGGCATCTGGTGGGCCGGTGTGAGCAGCACGGCCTGACCGGCCAGCCGATCAGGCTGTACGCCGTACTCGTCGACCGGGACCGGCGCGACCTTCAGGCCACGCGTCCTGATCACGTCCCAGTGCAGGTCGTAGCCGAACTCCTCCACGCCGACCGTGGTGGCGCCCTGGTTGCGCAGGGCCTCGCTGAGCAGGTTGAGCGCCTGGACGTAGCCGGAGCAGATCAGGATGCGCTCTGGGTCGGCGTGGACTCCTCGGGCTCGGGCCAGGTAGTCGGCGAGCATGCGGCGCAGCTCCGGGCGGCCGCGCGGGTCGCCGTACCCGAAGGCGTCGTTGGGGGCGGCCGACAGCGCCTTGCGGGCGGCGGCGAGCCACTCGCTCCGGGGGAAGGTGGCGACGTCCGGCGAACCCGGTCGCAGGTCGTAGCGGAAGCGGCGAGCCGCAGGGCGCTCAGCCGGCGCCGGTGGCGGAGTCAGGCCGGGGCGGCCGGCCACTACCGTGCCGGAGCCCTGGCGGGCGGTCAGCCAGCCCTCGGCGACCAGCTGCCCGTATGCGTCGGCGACAGTGTTGCGGGCGATGCCCAGGTCCTTGGCGAGCGTCCGCGACGACGGGAGCCGGGTCCCGGGGACCAGTCGGCCGCTACGGATCGAGCTGTGCAGCGCGGTGACCAGGTCGGCCCGGCCACGGCTGCCGGTCAGGTCCAGGTGCAGATCCGCCCCTGCCTCAGAGGCTCCCGCCTCGGACGCTCCGCGCTCGGACACTCCGCGCTCGGACGCTCCGTGGTCGGACGAAATGGCCCTCAGATCCGTCATGGAAATGGACCATACCCCTGGGCCGGTCCCTGACTACGTTGGTCGTATGAGTACACCGACGAAACGCCGCGTCAAGCTCCCGGCCCTGGCCCCCGAGTTCTACCAGGCGCTGCTCGCGCTGGACGAGCAGTCCGCGATCGGCATCGACCCGCTGCTGGCCCACCTGGTCCGGATCCGGGCCTCGCAACTGAACGGCTGCGCGTACTGCCTCGACATGCACACCCTGGACGCCCGCCACGAGGGCGAGACCGAGCAGCGGCTGCACCTGGTCGCCGCCTGGCGCGAGGCGGGCAAGTTCTTCACCCCGCGCGAGCAGGCCGCGCTGGCGCTGACCGAGGCGATCACGCTGATCAGCGTCGACCACGTGCCCGACGACGTGTACGCGCTGGCCGCCGAGCAGTACGACGACAAGGAGCTGGCCCAGCTGATCAGCCTGATCATCATGATCAACGCCTGGAACCGGGTCGGCGTCACCTGTCGTCTGGAGCCCGGCCACTACTCCCCGAGCTGACCAGTGGCGAGCCACGCGGAGAGCCTGCGAGCGCTGCACCACGGGGACGTCCCGCTGCTGCTGCCGAACGCCTGGGACCCAGTCAGCGCCCGAATCGTCGCCGAGGCCGGGTACCCGGCGGTGGCGACCAGCAGCGGCGCGGCCGCCCGGGTGATCGGGTACGACGACGGCGAGCTGACGCCTCCGGCGCAGATGTTCGCGGTGGTCGCGCGGATGGTGCGGGCGGTCGACGTACCGGTCACTGCGGACATGGAGGCCGGGTACGGGCTCAGCCCACGGGAGTTCGCCGAGCGGTTGCTGGAGACCGGAGCGGCCGGCTGCAACCTCGAGGACTCGACCGCTGCCGGGCTGACCGAGCCGGAGCGGCACGCGGACTACCTGGCCGGCGTACGGGAGGTTGCTGGGGCTGACCTGGTCGTCAACGCCCGGATCGACTCGTTCCTGCACGGTGGGACGGTCGCTGAGGCGATCACTCGTGGCCGGGCGTACCGGAGGGCGGGTGCGGACTGCGTGTACCCGATCTTCGCGCCGGTGGAGACGATCCCGGAGCTGAAGCAGGTCATCGGTGGGCCGCTGAACGCGCACGCGGCCCCGAACGGGCCGACGGCCGCCGAGCTGATCGCGGCCGGCGCGACTCGGATCTCGTACGGGACCAGCCTGCACGCGTACCTGATGGACAGCTTCCGGAAGCTGCTGCCCGAGCTCAGCTGAGCAGCCGCAGGGCCTCCTTGCGGCAGGCTGCCCAGGCGTCGTGCTTCGGGTCGATCAGCTCGAAGTGCCCGACGCCGGGCAGCTCGGTCAGCGTCACCTCTCCACCGGCGCGATTGGCTGCGGTCAGGTAGCGCTGGCTCTGGTCGAGCGGCACCTGGCCGTCGCGGGTGCCGTGGACCAGCGCCACTGGCACCCTCAACGGCACCTGCTCGTACGGCGAACAGCTGGTGTAGCGCTTCATGTCCTGCGTCGGTGTGGCGCCCATGAGCTGGGCTACCGCGTCGCCGCCGATCTGTGCGTCGTAGGCGTTCACCAGGTCGAGTACGCCGGCCTGGGAGACCGCGCCCTTCAGCACAACCCGCCCAGTACGGCCAGCGGCCCACACCGCGAGGTGTCCCCCAGCGGAGTGGCCGACGGCGACCACCTGATCAGCTGCGATCCGCGGCTGGTCGGCCAGTGCGTCGATGGCTGCTGCCACGTCGTCGAAGGTGGCGGGCCAGCCACCGCCGTTGCCGACGCGGCGGTACTCGATCGCGTAGCCCGCTACGCCGTGCTGAATGAGGTCCTCGGCGAGCGGGGTGGCGAGGTCCTTGCCGTAGCCGCTCATCCAGAAACCGCCGTGGATCACCACTACCGCTGGGACCTTGCCCTCGCCGGGCGGGAGGAAGAGGTCAGCGACCTGGGACTCGTCACTGCCGTACCGGATCTGTTGAGTGCCACTAGGTGTACTCGAAGCACAGGCAGTGAGAGTGGTGACGGCTGCCGCCAGCAGCAGGCGTCGTCTGGTGATCATGTCGAGGGGTTCGTCCCCAGCGAGCCGCCGGATAGGCGAAGCGCGTAGACCAGCGCCCAGTCCTGGTCGTTCGCCAGCGGGTCAGCAACATGCGCGGACAGGTTGTTGACCGCGCTCGGATACACGAACGCACAGGTGGCCGTGCCGTCCTGGTGGAAGTTGACCAGGTTCGCCCGGAGGATCGCCTCACCCGCTGCGCGCAGTTCGTCGGTCGGCCAGGTCAGGTAGACCGCAGCGCTCAGCACGGACCAGTAGTGCGGGAAGACGTCTCCCCACAGCCGGAGCAGGCCGAACCAGTAGCCGTCCCAGTGCCGGATCGGGACGTGCCGCAGCCGTACGTCGGGCTGGTCGGCGGCGAACGCCGTCAGCCAGGGCAGGCGCTGCGTCAGCTCCTCCAGCGGCACCATGCCTTCCTGGTACGCCGCCAGCAGCAGCTCCAGGAGCGGCGCGACCATCGACTGCTCGTAGTTGACCTCGTGCGGTGGCAGGTCGTCGCCGTACTCGATGAAGGCGGCCGCGTGCCGGGACAGGTGGCCCAGCATGCGAGCGGCTGTCTCGGCGTCGGAAGCCTGAGCGAGCGAACGCAGCAGCGGGCCGAGGTCGAAGGCGAGGAAGTGGTCACCGCCCAGCGCGTAGTACCGGTCCAGCACCCGCACTGCTCCGGCGACATCGCCCTGGCCGAGCAGGAAGCGGGCGAACCACGGGAAGTTGTAGAGCCGCGTCGGGCTCTCGTGCAGGCTGTCGTCGGCGACCGTGCCGTCCGCCGCGATCAGGTGCTCCATGACGAACTGCTGGTAGCCCGCCAGCGCCTCGTCGAGCTCGGCACGAGAACCCCAGCCGAGGTCGCGCGCCTCCTGCAGGAGCAGCGCGGTACCGATGCGCTCCCGCGCGTCCGACCAGTCGCGCCAGCCGCCGGAGAGGATGCGGAGACCCGTGCGAGCGTCGTACGGGACGAAGGAGAAGCGGCGGCTGTCGGTCAGCTCGGACGGGCGCTGGTGGTCGAGCACGAAGCGGATCCGGCGCTCGACGATCTCGCGCAGCGGGTCGTGGAAGAGCAGGCCGACGCGGGAGCGGACCTTGCCGTCGGTCACCTCGACGTAGCGAACGCCCGGCTCCTCCCCGACGACAGCAGCAGGCCCGGAAACACCAGGAGCGAGCGAGAGCGGCAGCGACGAGCCGACCAGACCAGCCAGCTCAGCAGCCGACACCAGCGGCTGCCAGCTCGCCCGGAAGTCAGCCAGCGAGTCGAACCACTCCAGCTGCCAGGTCCACCGGTACGACTCCCCCTGCGCCAGCACCACACCCTCCTGGCCGCCGAACGCTTCAGGCGATCGCGCATGGTCCGTGACGTGCAGGTACAGGTGCCCGCGGCTGTTGCTGCTGGTGACGCTGTCGCGGGACTCGACCGAGTACGCCCAGAGCTCGCCCTCGATCAGCCGCAGCCCCAGGCCGGGCCCGCTGCCGTCCATCGGCTGCGCCCAGACCCAGGAGTCCGCGCCGCCGGTCCAGACGTGGGCGTGGACCGCGCCGCGCAGGCTCTCGCGGCTGGAGCTGTAGAGATCGCGCCACGGCGTACTGACCGCCAGCGAGCCGACCTCAAGAGCAGACGCCGAGGTGTTGCGCAGCTCGTACGTCTCCGTCCACCGCTCCCCGAACCGCCGGCCCACCCGCAGCTCCAGCGGCCCGAGGCTGTACAGCAGGTCGATCCCGCTGGACCGCCAGCGGGTCATCACCGGCGCGTCGAACCGGTAGCTCCCACAAGACGCGATCACGAACCCCTTGCCCCAGTGGTGCGCCGGATCGTGCCACGCACCGTCCGGCAGCAGCATCGACCGCCCCGGACGATCCACGGCCGAAACCGAACCGTCGTCCCCCACCTCGACCTGCCCGGCCCCCAGCGCAAAAGTTTCCGGCATTTTCCCAACCTATCGATGTCGAGAGCCGCCGCCGAGCTTCGTCCCCTGGTTGTCAGCCCCACCAACCACGAAGGACACCGAGATGAACCAGCAAGAGATCGCCGAGATCCTGGCCAAGCCCTACGCCCAGCAGCTGCTGTTCGCCCCGCAGCCGGCCCGAATGTCGTACGTCGCCGTGAACGGTGAACCGCGGGTGATCCCGATCGGCTTCCACTTCGACGGCGCCCAGCTGCAGATCTTCACCGTCCCGAAGGCCGCCAAGCTGAAGGCGCTGCGCAAGAACCCGCACGTCGCGCTCACCCTCGACACCGCGGGCTTCCCGCCGAAGGTGCTGCTGATCCGCGGCACCACCGAGCAGAGGCTCGAGCCCGGCGTCCCCGAGGAGTACATCCTGTCCGGCAAGAAGGTGATGACCGACGAGCAGCACGTCGGCTGGACCGCCGGCGTGAAGGACCTCTACGACGAGATGGTCCGGATCACCGTCACCCCGACCTGGGTGAAGCTGATCGACTTCGAGACCACGCTGCCCAAGGACGTCCAGGACCTGATCGACGCCAAGGCCCAACAGGCTCAGTGACCGTGCGCCCGCCGGATCACGTCGACGACGTCCGACATCATCCCGGTCAGGTCGTAGTCCTTCGGGGTGTAGACCGCGGCGACGCCTGCTGACTTCAGTGCGCGGGCGTCGCCGTCGGGGACGATGCCTCCGACCACGACCGGTACGTCGGACAGCCCGGCCTCCCGCAGCCCCTCGACGACCTGCGGGACGAGCTCCATGTGGGAGCCGGACAGGATCGACAGGCCGACGCAGTGCACGTCCTCGGCGACCGCGGCGGCGACGATCTGCTCGGGGGTCAGCCGGATGCCCTGGTAGATCACCTCGAAGCCGACGTCACGAGCCCGTACGGCGACCTGCTCGGCGCCGTTCGAGTGCCCGTCGAGACCGGGCTTGCCGACCAGGAAGCGCAGCCGGCCGCCCAGCTCGGAGGCGGTCGTGGAGACCTTCGTCCGGACGGCGGCGATCTCGGCGCCCGCGCCGGAGACCCCGACCGACCCCGAGACCCCGGTCGGCGCGCGGTACTCGCCGAACATCTCCCGCAGCACGCCGGCCCACTCGCCCGTCGTCACCCCGGCGCGCACGCAGCTCAGCGTCGCGGGCATCAGGTTGTCGGTGCCCTTGGCCGCCTCGCGCAAGGAAGCGAGCGCAGCCTCAACAGCCTCAGAACTACGCGCAGCCCGCCACTGCTCGAGCGACTTCAGCGCGGCCGCCTCAGCGCCCGGGTCAGCGGTCTGAATCGCCGTGTCCAGGTCGGCGGTCAGCGGCGACGGCTCGGTGTTCTCGAACTTGTTCACCCCGACGACCACGTGCTCGCCGGACTCGATCCGCTGCCGGCGCTCGGCGTGCGACGCGACCAGCGCCTGCTTCAGGTACCCGGTCTCGACCGCGGCGACAGCACCACCCATCGCCTGCACCCGGTCGATCTCCTCGCGCGCACCGGCGACCAGCTCGGCGACCTTCGCCTCGATCACGTGCGAGCCGTCGAAGATGTCCTCGTACTCCAGCAGGTCCGACTCGTACGCGAGCACCTGCTGCATCCGCAGCGACCACTGCTGGTCCCACGGCCGCGGCAGGCCGAGCGCCTCGTTCCAGGCCGGCAGCTGGACCGCGCGGGCGCGCGCGTTCTTGGACAGCGTCACGCCGAGCATTTCCAGCACGATCCGCTGCACGTTGTTCTCCGGCTGCGCCTCGGTCAGGCCGAGCGAGTTCACCTGTACGCCGTACCGCAGGCGGCGCGCCTTGGCCTCGGTCACGCCGTACCGGTCGAGGCAGATCTCGTCCCAGAGCTGCACGAAGGCCCGCATCTTGCAGGTCTCCTCGATGAACCGGACGCCGGCGTTGACGAAGAACGAGATCCGCTGCACCACGTCGCCGAACCGCTCCGCCGGCACCTGGCCGCCGTCGCGGACCCGGTCGAGCACGGCGATCGCCGTCGAGAGCGCGAAGGCCAGCTCCTGCACCGGCGTCGCGCCGGCCTCCTGGAGGTGGTAGCTGCAGATGTTGATCGGGTTCCACTGCGGGACGTTGGTGACCGTGTAGGCGATCAGGTCGGTGGTCAGCCGCAGCGACGCGTCCGGCGGGAAAGCGTACGTCCCGCGGGACAGGTACTCCTTGACGATGTCGTTCTGCGTCGTCCCGGTCAGCTCGTCCGGCGTCGCGCCCTGCTCCTGCGCCGCGACCTGGTAGAGCGCGAGCAGCCACATCGCGGTCGCGTTGATCGTCATCGAGGTGTTCATCTGCGCGAGCGGGATCTGGTCGAACAGCGCCCGTACGTCGCCCAGGTGCGCGACCGGGACCCCGACCTTCCCGACCTCGCCCCTGGCCAGCACGTGGTCCGGGTCGTAGCCGGTCTGCGTGGGCAGGTCGAAGGCGACCGACAGCCCGGTCTGGCCCTTGGCCAGGTTGCGCCGGAACAGCGCGTTGGACTCGGCCGCCGACGAGTGGCCGGCGTACGTACGCATCACCCAGGGACGGTCCTTCGCGGTCATGTACCCGAGAGTAGGACTGTGTGCCCTTGTGAGTCCGCAGCTCGTGACGGGTGTCACCAGCGGCTTAGATCACAGCCACCGAGCTCTGGGCAGGGGTCCGTGACGCGGGGAAGACTTGGGGTTCGCGCGCCTAGGCGGAGATCGGCAGCGGGGTCCTCTCGACCGCCAGGATCCGGTGCAGCCGGGTGACCGCGAGGATCCGGACCACCGAGGGGACCGGGTGCCGCAGGACCAGCCGGCGCCCGAGCAGCTGGGTCCGGCGGTGGGTCGCGACGAGCAGGCCCAGACCGGTGGCGTCGAGCGCGTCGACCGCCTCCAGGTCGACCACCACGTCGCCGGCGGTGCGGTCTATCAGGTCGTTCAGCCGCTGGCGGGCGTCGCCCACCGAGCGGACGTCCAGCAGTCCGGCCAGCCGGACCACGTTGTCGTTGACGGAACCTGCGATTGGGGTCGGTTCAACCATGTCCGTGCCCTCCGCTCTTCCGGCAGCCCCCGAGTTGGCCGCACTGCAGCGTGTGTTGGTAAAGACTCCCCGGGGACCCGGGAGGTTGCCAAGACCTCGGAACCTTTCAATTCCGTGCCGGATGTGGTGGGAGACAATGGGGTGTGTTCGCCGACCGGTACTTCCTGTTCCCCGTGGTCGCCATCGCTCTGACCGGTGGCGTGGTGCTGCTGTGCCGCTGGGCGTTCTCCAAGGCCAAGGGCGGGTCACTCGTACGGCGTACCGACTACTCCCCGGCGGAGAAGGACAAGTTCGGGCTGCTGGTCGACGTCCGGACCACGACGTCGTACAACGAGGCCCGGGTCGCGGTGTCGAAGCTGAAGGATCTCGGGATCAAGGCGACCGCCGCCCGGACCAGCGACGGCTGGTCGGTCTACGTCTGGCCGAAGGACGAGGCCGCGGCCCGGGGCTTCCTCGACGCCTCCTGAGCCCGGATTTCCCCGCCGTGTCCACCGGCGGGCCCCCTCGCGCGTCAACGTCGCGGCAACGTGTCGGGGGTACGAGAAGGGTTCTGGGGACATCGGACAAGAACAGGGTGAGCCGAACGGCAGCGCCGCTGCCACGGGCCCCGAGCCGGGGTCTGCCCAGGCCGGTCGAGTGAGGAGCTCGATGACCCCCGACCTCGCGCTGGCGACCGTCGCGTTGCCAGGCCGTCCGGCTGCCGTCCGGGCTCAGGTCGTGCCCGACGAGGACGCCCGGCTGCTGGAGTCGACCGTGCGCAGTCCTGACCGGTTCACGCTGATCTTCGACAAGTACTTCCCCCAGGTGCACGCGTACGTCGCCCGCCGGCTCGGGCCGGACCTGGCCGACGACCTGTCCTCGGAGACCTTCCTGATCGCGTTCCGGCAGCGGGAGCGGTTCGACAGCCGCAGCGGCGTGGTCCGCGCCTGGCTGTACGGGATCGCCACCAACCTGATCCGCCGGCACCGGCGCGACGAGGTCCGGGCCTGGCGGGCGACCGCCAAGCTGCCGCTGCCCCTGCCGTCCGGCGGGCACGAGGAGCGGGTCGCAGCACAGGTCACCGCCGAGAGCGCGGGGCGCCAGCTGGCCGCCGCGCTGGTCAAGGTGTCCAGCAAGGACCGCGAGGTCCTGATGCTGGTCGCGCTGGGCGGGCTGAGCTACGACGAGGTCGCCGAGGCGCTGGGGATCGCGTACGGCACGGTCTGCTCACGCCTGTCGCGCGCCAGACGCGTCGTACGGGAGCATCTGGGCAACACCGACCCGACCAGCCTGGAGGAGGACTGAGATGGACGACCTCGACAAGATCCGCTCGGCCTTCCCCGAGCCGCCCGGCCCGACGCCGGAGGCCACTGCGAAGGCCCGGCGCGAGCTGGAGGCGCTGGTCAGAGCAGAGGCGACTCCGCCGAGCAGAGCCAACCGCTGGTACGCCGCGGCGCGCTCTGGGCGCGTCGGCATCGCGCTGACCGCCACAGCAGCCACGGTGGCGCTGGCAGCGCTGGCGACGCCCGTGCTGCTCTCCCCCGGCAACGGCTCCGGCTCGGACGCAGCACCAGCGCCCGGTACGACGTCCGCACCGCAGCTGCGCAGCGCTGCCAGTCAGGTGCTGCTGGACCTGGCGGTCAAGCAGGAGCAGAACGAGAAGGTCTCGGGCAAGTACTTCCGGGTCCGGAGCCTGCAGTTGCGCGGCACGACCACGGTCGGCAGGCCGTCGTACCAGCTGGAGCGGCGCAGCATCACCGAGAGCTGGATGCCGATGAAGCAGGGCGTCGAGTCCTGGTTCGGCTGGGTCGACCTGGGCGCGCGGCCGGCCACCCCGGCCGACACGGCCCGCTGGAAGGCGCAGGGCTCGCCGACGTCGTGGCAGCTGTCGTACGAGGTGGACCCGGTGACGATGGCGCCGAGTGAGCCGGTGGTCAACAAGATGACCTTCGACCAGGTGCCGCCCGGGTACTACCTGAGCGGCATCAAGCCGGTCACGGCGCAGCAGATCCAGGCGCTGCCGACCGACCCGAAGGAGCTGCGCAAGGTGCTGGCCTCCGGTGCGGAGCCGGAGGCGACACAGGCCGAGATCGACTACACCGTCTTCAACGCGGCCGGGCGGCTGCTGTTCGAGATGCCGTCGCCGCCGAAGCTGCGTGGCGCCGCCCTGCGGGTGCTGTCGATGCTGCCTGGCGCGGAGCTGGAGCAGGGCGTCAAGGACCCGATCGGCCGCACCGGCACGGCGTTCAGCTACGACTGGAGCCAGCTGGGCGGCAAGCCCGGCGCCCGGCCGACCACCCTGTACGGCGGCAGCGCCCGGTACGTCGTCGACACCACCACCGGTCGCCTGCTGAGCTCCGAGTCGACCGGGCCGAAGACCGGCGCCAGCGTCGTCCTCGAGTCCGGCTGGACCGACGAGCGGCCCACTCCGCCGAGCAAGGCCATCCGCTAGCTCCCTCCACCCTCCCCAGTCACCAGCTCCGGACCCCGTGCCGGAGCTGGGTCTCACCCTGCCCAGAAACGCCCATCTGAGAGGTGACCCTTGTCCCGATTCCACCCCCGGCTGCTCGCCCCGGCCGTCGCCGTCGCCCTGGTCGCCGGTACCGCCTGGGCCGTCCCAGCAGCCGGTGACCAGCCAGCTCCCAGCGCACAGCCGGCCACCGCACGGTCGGCCAGCCTGCAGCCGGTCACCGTCACCCTCGTCACCGGCGACCGCGTCACCACCCGCAAGACCCAGGACGGGACCGTCGGCGTCGAGGTCCACCCCGGCCCGGGCCGCGAAGGCGTCCTCTTCCACAAGCTCACCCTCGGCAAGCAGCAGAGCGTGGTCCCGGTCGACGCCGTCCCGCTGATCGCCGCCGGTATCGTCGACCCGCGCCTCTTCGACGTCGCCCTCCTCGCCGACCTCGGCCTCGACGACGCCTCCAGCCCCACGCTCCCACTGATGATCCGGTACGCCGGACAACCGCGCGCCGTCCGCCAGTCCCTCCCGGCCGGGACCACCGTCGACCAGGAGCTCCCGATCGTCGACGCCGTCGCCGTCCGCCAGGAGCGCACACGAGCGACCGACCTCTGGCGCAGCTGGACGAGCACCGCGCAGGCGAAGCGCCGTACCGCCCTCTCCCCTACGGTCAAGAAGGTCTGGCTCGACGGCGGGATCAAGCCGAACCTCGACCGCAGCGTCGCCCAGATCGGCGCGCCGACGCTGTGGCGGCACGGCATCACCGGCAAGGGCGTCAAGGTCGCCGTCCTGGACACCGGGTACGACGCCACGCATCCCGACCTGAAGGACCGGGTCGTTGCCACCGACAACTTCACCACCGACACCGGCGTCGTCGACCGGATCGGGCACGGCACCCACGTCGCCTCGACCGTGGCCGGCACCGGCGCGGCTTCGGGCGGCAAGTACCGCGGCGTCGCGCCGGACGCGGACCTGATGATCGGCAAGATCTGCGGCTCCCGCAACTGCGAGGACTCCGACATCATGGAGGGCATGCAGTGGGCCGCGACCCACGGCGCCCGGGTGGTCAACCTGAGCGTCGGCGGTGGCCCGACCGACGGTACCGACCTGGTCGCCCAGGCGGTGAACGAGCTGACCGCGAGCACCGGCACGCTCTTCGTCGCCTCGGCGGGCAACTTCGGCGCCGACGGCACGGTCGGCAGCCCGGCGGCCGCGGACTCCGCGCTGGCCGTTGCCTCGGTCACCAAGTCCGACACGCTCAGCGTCTTCTCCAGCCGCGGCCCGCGGCTCGGCGACCTCGCGGTCAAGCCCGACATCGCGGCCCCCGGCGACCGAATCGTCGCAGCCCGCGCGGCCAACACGCCGCTGGAGTCGTTCGCCGTCAACGCGTCGTACGCCGAACTCTCGGGGACGTCGATGGCCGCGCCGCACGTCACCGGCGCCGCCGCGCTGCTCGCGCAGCTGCACCCGGACTGGAAGGCCCCCGAGCTGAAGTCCGCGCTGATGAACTCGGCGCTCGATCTCAAGGGTCTCGGCGTCTTCGCGCAGGGCGCCGGCCGGGTCGACCTCGACCGCGCCCTGACGCAGACCGTCATCGCCAGCCCGAGCAGCCTGAACTTCGGGCTCCAGACCGCTCCCCACACCGATGACAAGCCGGTCACCCGCCAGGTCACCTACCGCAACGACAGCAGCAAGCCGGTCACGCTCTCGCTGCACCTGCAGGCCTCGACCCGCGTCTTCCGCCTCGCCAAGTCGCTGGTCAAGGTTCCCGCGCACGGCACCGCGACGGTCGACGTCACGGCGAACACCGCCACCAACGTCCCCGACGGCCCGTACGGCGGCTGGCTGATTGCCCGCGGCAACGGCATGGAGATCCGCAGCACCATCGGCGTCGGCAAGCAGGTCCCGAGCTTCACCCAGGAGCTGAAGATGCTCGACCGCGACGGCAAGCCCGCGGTCAACGACGACCAGCACGTCTCCGGCGCGTACGTCGTCGACGTCGACCGCAAGGTCGCCTACCTGGCGAACCCCGGCGACAAGCTCCAGCTCCCGCGCGGCCGCTACCTCGTCGACGCGTTCACCACCGTCTTCAACGCCAACGGCCTCGGCTTCCGCGACGCGACGTACTTCGGTGAGCCCGACCTGGTCGTCGACAGGCCCGGCACGATCACGCTCGACGGCCGCAAGGCCCGCAAGATCGCGCTGAAGTCGCCGGTCACCGGCGCGCACCCGGCCGCCGGCGGCGTCGGGTTCGTCCGGCCGCTCGGCGACGAGACCTACGTCGGCGGGGTCGGCGTCGCGACGTCGTTCGAGCCGGACTTCTTCCCGAACCTGTACGTCGTACCGAACGTCACCGGGTCGAGGAAGACGTTCACCGGGTTCGCGCACCTGGCCTGGGCCGGGATGCCGGACGGCCAGAGCCCGGACCGGGACTTCTTCCTGGACAGCCCGTACGTCTACCACGACGTGACGACCTGGCCCGGCCGCTTCCCGGCGAACCCGTCGCTGGTCACCGACCGGCGCGACTACGCACACCTCGACGCGTCGTACGCGAGCGCGGACGCGGGTGTGAAGGCCAACAACTACAGCTACCCGACGCTGCCGGCGCCGGAGCCGAGCGGGCGCTGGACGCCGCTGTTCGTGTTCACCCCGGCGGTCGTGATGAACCTGCCGTTCCGGCGCGACGAGTACTACTCGGCCAAGGGCGTCGCCTGGGCGTTCGAGAACGAGCTGTACCGGCGGCTGCCCGACGACGGCGTCGAGTACACCGCGCTGGTCGACTCCCAGCACGTCGTCTACCCGGCCGGGCGGACCACGAAGGTGAACTGGCAGCGCGGTGTCTTCGGCCCGAGCCTCACCGACGCGCGCGGTGGTCTGCCGGGACGGGACAAGCAGCCGTGGACGTTCCGCGACGGCGACAGCCTGAACGTGGTGGCGCTGATGCACAGCTCCGGCGCGGGCACGTTCGGGGACGCGCTGACCGACTCCGAGCGGACGACGGTGACGCGGAACGGCGTCGAGATCGGGGCATCGGACGCGTTCAAGCAGCAGACGTTCGCGCTGCCCGCGGAGCCGGCGACGTACGTGCTGAAGAAGGAGGTCACTCGGGGGTCCGACGAGCGCTTCAAGCTGTCGACGCGGAGCGAGGTGGCGTGGACGTTCCGGTCGGCGCGGACGCCGGACGGGGTGGCGTCGGCGCTGCCGCTGATGACAGTCCGGTGGTCGCCGGTGCTCGACGAGCGGAACGCAGCGCCGGGTGGGCGGTTCGAGGTGCCGCTGACGGTCGAGCACCAGTACGGCGGTCCGCGGCGGCCGGTGGTTTCGGTTGCTGTTCAGGCGTCGTACGACGACGGCCGGTCGTGGGTGAACGCTGCCGTGCGGCGGACGGCGAGGGGCTGGACGGCGTCGCTGACGCAACCGAGCAGCGGCTTCGTCAGCCTGCGCACCGTCGCGATCGATGCCGCAGGCAACAAGGTGGACCAGCGCGTGACCAGGGCGTACGCGCTGCGCTGACCGGCTCCCGGCGGTCTCGGGCTGAGGGGCCTCGGACCGCCGGGCGCGCGGAATCGGGAGGCGAAACCGGTGCGGGTTCGGGAGAATGCGGTGCATGCTCCTGGTTCCGGCGGACCCGCTGAATCCGCGCCGCGACGATCCCCACTTCGCCGCGCAGGCCCACGCTGCGCGCGAGCTGGGGATCGTTGTCGTGCGGGTCGACCACGACGCGCTCGTCCGCGGCGAGGCGGAGCTTCGGGTGCCGGCGGCCGAGGACGCGGTGTACCGCGGGTGGATGCTCTCCTCCGCGCAGTACGAGTCGTTCGAAGCTGGTCTGGCCGAGTGTGGTGTCCAGCTGCGGACCTCCGCCGACGAGTACCGGACGGCGCACGAGCTGCCCGGCTGGTACGAAGGTCTCCGCACCGTCACCCCCGAATCCGTCTGGACCACGGGCGGCGATCTCACCGAGCTGCTGAAGGCGACCCGCGCGCTCGGCGGCGGCGCGGGCGTGCTGCGCGACTACGTGAAGTCGATGAAGCACTACTGGACCGAGGCCTGCTTCCTCCCCGACCTCACCGACGAGGCCGCGGTCGAGCGGATCGGCGCGCGGTTCCTGGAGCTGCGCGACGACGCCTTCACCGGCGGGTTCGTCGTACGGCGGTACGAGGAGTTCAGCGGCGCCGAGGCGCGGACCTGGTGGGTCGGCGGGCGCTGCGTCCTGACGACGCCGCACCCGGACACGCCTGACGAGCTGCCGACGGGTCTCGACCTGATCGAGGTCGAGCCGCTGGTCGCCGAGCTGGCGCTGCCGTTCGTCACCGTCGACCTCGTACGCCGGGCCGACGGCGCCTGGCGGGTGGTCGAGCTGGGCGACGGGCAGGTCAGCGACTGGCCGGCGGGACGCGATCCCGCCGACCTCATCACTGCCTTGTTCTAGCGCCGCCGCGCCTTGACGACGATCAAGCGGGACTCCTCCGCGAGTCGCTCGTCGTGCCAACCACCCCGCAGCTCGATCCCCTCGAACCCGCTCGCCGCCAGGTCGGCGACCAGCTCGGCGGCGGTGCGGAAGTACAGCACGGTGGTGAAGACCTTCTCGCGGCCGTCCTCGAACACGTTGTACGCGTCGAAGGTCACCCGGCCGTGCTCGACCGAGGTGACCTGCATCCACTCGCGGAGCAGGCCGAACGGGGTCTCGTGCTCGGTCGCCTCGGTGGTCCAGTGCTCCCAGGCCCGGCGGGCGGGGTTACGGGTCTCGAAGCTGATCACGCCGCCCGGGCGCAGCGTGGCGGCCAGGTGGGTCAGCGTGGCCCGGAGGTCCTCGACGTGCATGATCGCGTTGCCGCTGCTGATCACGAGGTCCGCGCTGCCGTCGCCGGGCAGCGCGGCGGCGTCGCCGTCGATCCAGATCACGGAGTCGGCGCCGGGCTGCCGGCGGGCGTAGCCGAGCATCGTCGGGCTCGGGTCGACGCCGATGACCGTGCGCCCAGGACCAGCCAGCGCCCGCGTCAGCAACCCGGTGCCACAGCCCAGGTCGACGATCGTCAGACCGCGGGCCCGGCCCGCGACCGCATCCCCCTGATCGGCGGTCGTCTCCGCCTCGATCCGGTCCGCCAGCGCTCGGTAGTACGCATGATCGTCACCAGCAGCGTTGTCCTCGTCGTACAGCTCGACCAGCTGCTCGTCGCCGTGCGGGTCCTCGGGCATGCGTAGCACCGTAGGCACGCAGGGTGCCACCCGCAACGGCTTTTCACGCCGTACGGGACAATGGTCGGTGATGACGCTGACCGAGAAGCTGCCGGACTCCACCGAACCCGACGCCCTGTACGACGCCTTCGCCACCTGGGTGGGCACGCAGGGCATCTCGCTGTACCCGGCGCAGGAGGAGGCGCTGATCGAGGTGATGACCGGGTCGAACGTGATCCTGTCCACCCCGACCGGTTCCGGGAAGAGCCTGGTCGCCACCGGCTCGCACTTCGCGGCCCTGGCCAACGGCAAGCGCACCTTCTACACCGCGCCGATCAAGGCGCTGGTCTCGGAGAAGTTCTTCGCGCTCTGCGACATCTTCGGCGCCGACAAGGTCGGCATGCTGACCGGTGACGCCTCGGTGAACGCCGGCGCACCGATCATCTGCTGCACCGCCGAGGTGCTGGCCAACGTCGCGCTGCGCGAGGGCGCGGCCGCCGACGTCGGCCAGGTGGTGATGGACGAGTTCCACTTCTACTCCGAGCCCGACCGCGGCTGGGCCTGGCAGGTGCCGCTGCTCGAGCTGCCGAACGCGCAGTTCATCCTGATGTCGGCGACGCTCGGCGACGTCGAACGCTTCAAGCTCGACCTGAACCGGCGGACGGGCCGTCCGACCGCGATCGTGTCGTCGGCCGAGCGCCCGGTCCCGCTGGTCTACAAGTACGTCACCACGCCGCTGCACGAGACGCTCCAGGAGCTGCTCGTCACCAACCAGTCGCCGGTGTACGTCGTCCACTTCACCCAGGCCTCGGCGCTGGAGCGCGCGCAGGCGCTGACCAGCATCAACGTCTGCACCAAGGAGGAGAAGGACAAGATCAAGGAGCTGATCGGGCACTTCCGGTTCAGCTCCGGGTTCGGGCGGACGCTGCAGCGGCTGGTCATGCACGGCATCGGCGTGCACCACGCGGGCATGCTGCCGAAGTACCGGCGGCTGGTCGAGCAGCTGGCGCAGGCCGGGCTGCTGAAGGTGATCTGCGGGACCGACACCCTCGGCGTCGGGATCAACGTGCCGATCCGGACCGTCGTACTGACTGCCCTGAGCAAGTACGACGGCCGCCGGCAGCGCATCCTCAAGGCCCGCGAGTTCCACCAGATCGCCGGCCGCGCGGGCCGGGCCGGGTACGACACGTCGGGCACGGTCGTCGTCGAGGCGCCCGACCACGTGATCGAGAACGTCCGGGCGATGTCCAAGGCCGGTGACGACCCGAAGAAGCAGCGCCGGGTGCAGAAGAAGAAGCCGCCGGAGGGGTTCGTCACCTGGGGCGAGGACACCTTCGACCGGCTGGTCGCGGCCGAGCCCGAGCCGCTGCAGTCGCGGATGCGGGTCAGCCACGCGATGCTGCTGAACGTGATCGCCCGCGACGGCGACGCGTTCGCCAGCATGCGGCACCTGCTCCAGGACAACCACGAGGACGCCAGGGCGCAGGTCCGGCTGATCCGGCGCGCGATCCAGATCTACCGCACGCTGCTCACCGCCGGCGTCGTCGAGCGGCTGGACGCGCCCGACGAGTTCGGCCGGTCGCTGCGGCTGACCGTCGACCTGCAGAAGGACTTCTCGCTGAACCAGCCGCTGTCCACGTTCGCGCTGGCGGCGCTCGACCTGCTCGACCCCTCGGATCCTTTGTACGCACTCGATGTGGTGTCCGTGGTCGAGGCGACGCTGGAGGATCCGCGCGCCGTACTGATGGCGCAGCTGCACCACGCCAAGGGCGAGGCCGTCCAGTCGATGAAGGCCGACGGCATCGAGTACGAGGAGCGGATGGAGCTGCTCGACGAGATCAGCTGGCCGAAACCGCTCGAGGAGTTGCTGCAGGCAACCTTGGAGATCTACCGGCAGACGCACCCGTGGATCGCCGAGGCCGGGCTCTCGCCGAAGTCCGTCGTCCGGGACATGTTCGAGCGCGCGATGACCTTCGGCGAGTTCGTCCAGTTCTACGGGCTGGCCCGCTCCGAGGGCATCATGCTGCGCTACCTCAGCGACGCGTACAAGGCGCTGCGGCAGACCGTCCCGCCGGACAAGGTGAACGACGACCTGACCGACCTGATCGAGTGGCTCGGCGAGGTCGTCCGGCAGACCGACTCCAGCCTGCTCGACGAGTGGGAGGAGCTGACCAACCCGACCGCCGAGGAGGTCGCCGTCGTCCCGGTGCTCGCCGGGCCACGCCGGATCACCTTGAACACCAGGGCGTTCCGGGTGCTCGTGCGGAACGCCCTGTTCCGCCGGGTCGAGCTCGTCGCGCTGCACCGGTGGGCCGAGCTGGGCCAGCTCGACAACGAGTCAGGCTGGGACGCGGGGCGCTGGGCCGAGGCCGGTACGGCGTACTACGCCGAGCACTCCTCGCTCGGGACCGGTCCGGCCGCGCGCGGCCCGGCGCTGTTCATGGTCGAGGAGCACCCGGGGTACTGGGAGGTCCAGCAGATCATCGACGACCCCGAGGGCAACCACGACTGGCGCATCACCGCGACGGTCGACCTCGGCGCCTCGGACGAGGCCGGCGAGCTGGTGCTGGAGATGGTGTCGTTCAAGCCCCTGTAGAGCTTTGGGCAGGCCAGGCGACGTCGACCTCGGTCTCGGCTTCGTAGTCGACGCCGTCGACGTCGAAGCCGTACAGCCGGCGGACCTCGGCGAAGAACCAGGCTGCGTCGGCGACCGTCGCGATGTTGTCCTGGGTGACGGCGTTCCACTGGTCCTTCACCGCGTCCTGCACGGCGGGATCGAGCTCCCAGCGGTCGAGCCGTAGCCGGCCGTCCTCGTCCAGATCGGGCGTGGTCTCGCCGGTCAGCTGGTCCCAGAGGGCGATCGACTGCTGGATCGGGGTCTGCATCTTCGCGCCGAGCACCTTGTGCAGCAGGCTCACGTACAGGCCGATGCCGGGGATCGCGGAGCTGGCCTGGGTGACGGCGGCGCCGTTCACCGAGGTGAGCGCTTTGACACCGTCGCGCGTCGAGAGCTCCTTGGCGGTCTGCTCCAGGTGCGCCTTCGCCGCGCCGATCGAGCCCTGCCGGTAGATCGGGCCGGTCAGCTCGCTGCCGATGTAGGTCAGCGCGACCGTGGTGAACCCGTCGTTCAGCAGGTTCCGCTCGGCCAGGGCGTCGACCCACCGGGTCCAGTCCTCGCCGCCCATCACCTGGACGGTCTCGGCGATCTCCTCGTCGGTCGCCACGTCGAGGCTCGCCTCGGTGAGCACCGGGTCGGTGCCCTCGAAGGCGATGCTCTTGGTCGTGTACGGCGTACCGATCGTCTTCAGCGCCGACTGGTACGTCGTACCGGTGCGCGGGTCGACCCGGCGCGGGGCCGCGACGCTGTAGATCAGGTAGTCGACCGGGCCGAACTCCTTGGCGACCAGGTCGAGCACGTCGTCCTTGGTGGTGTCCGCGAAGGCGTCGGCGTTCACGAAGTGGAAGCGGCGGCCGGCGCTCTCGGCGTACCGGGCGGTGGCGGCGGTCCGGTACCAGCCGGCGGTCGCCGTACGGCGTCCCGGCTCCTTCTCGAAGCTGACGCCGACGCCGTCGATCCCGTACCTGGCCAGGCCCGCGATGGTCGCGGCGAGTCCGTAGCCGGAGCTGGAGCCGATCACGAGTGCGACGGGCTTGCGGTCCGGCGTACGGGCGTCGACCTGGCTGATCAGGTCCTCGACCACCCGCTCGCACCCGGCAGGGTGCGAGTCGAGGAACAGGAACCCACGGCCGACAGGCTTCACCACGCGCTCAGTCATGCGGACGACCCTAACTGACCTTGCAGTTAGTTCCAGTACAGCTCTGCGTCGTCGGGCTCCACCGTGACGTCGGCACCCAGCCTGCGCAGGTTCCCCGCGAAGTCCGTGTAGCCGCGGTGCACGTGGTGCGCCGCCGAGACGAGCGTCTCGCCCTCGGCCGCCAGGCCCGCGATCACCAGGGCCGCGCCGGCGCGGATGTCGCTCGCGACCACCGGAGCTCCCGACAGCCGCGGGACGCCGCGGATGACCGCGTGGTGCCCGTCGGTCTGCACCTGCGCGCCGAGCCGGGTCAGCTCCTGCGCGAACGTGAACCGGCCCTCGAACAGGTTCTCGGTCACCATCGCCGCGCCGACACTCACCGCGTTCATCGCGATGCAGAACGCCTGCAGATCGGTCGGGAACCCGGGGTAGGGCAGCGTGACGACGTCGACCGACTTCGGCCGGTCGTTCATCCGCACCCGGAACCCCTGCTCCAGCACCGAGATCTCCGCACCCGCCTTGTGCAGCTTGTCCAGCGGCAGCTCGAGGTGCTCGGCGTGCCCGTTCGTGATCGTCACGTCACCCTTGGTGATGGCAGCCGCGAACGCCCAGCTCCCGGTGACGATCCGGTCCGGTACGACGACGTGGTCGACCGGCTGCAGCAGCCCGTCCACCCCGGTCACCTCGATCCGCGGCGACCCGGCGCCCTCGATCTGGGCGCCCATCTGGACCAGCATCTCGGCGATATCCTGGATCTCCGGCTCGCGGGCCGCGTTCTCGATCACCGTCGTGCCCTTGGCCAGCACGGCGGCCATCATGATCGTCTCGGTCGCGCCGACGCTCGGGAAGTCCAGCCACACCTCGGCGCCGGACAGCCCCTGCGGCGCCTCGGCGATCACGAACCCGTGCTCGATGTGCACCTTCGCGCCCATCGACTCCAGCCCCGCGACGTGCATGTTCAGCCCGCGCGAGCCGATGTTGTCGCCACCGGGCAGCGCCACCTCGGCCCGCCCGCAGCGGCCGAGCAGCGGCCCGAGCACCGAGATCGAGGCGCGCAGCTTGCGGACCAGCTCGTAGTCGCACTGGTGGCCGATCTCGCCCGGGACCGCGATCGTCGCCGTACCGGCGTCGCCGTCGACCTTCACCGAGCAGCCCAGCGTGTCCAGCAGCTGGGCCATGAAGGTGACGTCGAGGATGCCCGGCACCTGCCGCAGCGTCGTCGTCCCCTCGGCCAGCAACGCCGCCGCCATCAACTTCAGCACGCTGTTCTTCGCGCCCTGCACCTCGACGGAGCCGTCGAGCCTTGCCTCACCAGAGATCCTGAACCGTTCCACCCGCCGACAATAGGCCATGACCCCCTGTTCTGCGCAGTCGCGAGCAGGCGCGCGGCGGAGTGCCTCGCGGTGCTGGGGCCGAGGTTGCGATGCGAAGCATCGTGGCCTTGGCCCCAGTGCCGCGAGGTGCCCGCCGCGGGTCGCGCAGCACGCGCAGAACAGGGGGTCATGGCCTGTAGCGCCCTGCGGTTTCGGGCTTGCGTAGAGTGCCGTGACATGGCTGTGAACTTGACGCGGATCTACACCAGGACCGGGGACGCCGGCGAGACCCGCCTGGGCGACATGAGCACGACGACCAAGACCGACCCGCGGCTGGCGGCGTACGGCGAGGTGGACGAGGCGAACTCGACGATCGGCGTCGCGATCGCCGCCGGCCACCTGAACTCGGCGATCGTCGTGCTGCTGACCAGGATCCAGAACGACCTCTTCGACGTCGGCGCCGACCTGTGCAACCCGATCCAGCCCGACCCCCAGTACCCGCCCCTGCGGATCACCCAGGACTACATCGACCGCCTCGAAGCCTGGTGCGACGACTACAACAGCCGCCTCACCAAGCTGCGCTCGTTCATCCTCCCCGGCGGCACTCCGGGTGCGGCTTATCTGAACGTCGCCCGCACCGTGGTCCGCCGAGCCGAACGCGCCGGCTGGCTCGCCGTCGAGGCCCACGGCCCGTCGGTCAACCTCCTGGCCATCACTTACCTCAACCGCCTCTCGGACCTGCTGTTCATCCTGGGCCGGGTCGCCAACCTCTCCAGCGGCGGGGATGTCCTGTGGGTCCCCGGCGGCGACCGCGAAAAGCAGTAGCCACCGAAGCCCGGCCGCCCCCGACGGCCGGGCTACGAGTGGTCGGTGTAGGTCCAGGTCACAACCCCCGCCCCGAGCCGCGCCAACCGCGCCACGAGCTCCGGCGTCAACGTCATCCCGTCCTGACCACGCTTCGGCGACCACCCGATCACCACATCCACCTCCCGCCCCTCGGGCAACCCACCGAGCTGCTCTCCGCGCTCAGCGAGCAAGACCTCCAACCCGTCCAGATGCTCGTTGAGCGGCCGCTCCTGTCCCACCGGCACGTCGTACACCCACACGCCGGGATCCCGAGGCGACCGCTCCACTTCCAGCCCCACCTGGCGGGAGATTTCCTCCGCGGTGAGCCCGGGCACTCTCACGCGCACAGCAACAGTCGCCCACGCGTCGGCGTCGCTCGTCACAGCTCCCCCGGGAGGTCGGCGTACGGGTCTTCGATGGTTGGGTACGCCGGGGACAGGAACGGGTCCTCGCGGATGCTCAGTTTGCCGCGGGCCAGGACCGTCACTCGGAAGGCGTTGTGGCCGGGGTGCTCGGTGGTTTCGTCGTCGCGCTCGTAGATCAGCCCGTACGACGCCGGCAGCAGCCGGATGACCTCGGCGAGGAGGTCGTCGATCAGTTCGGTTTCGTGGGCTCGGCGGCGGTTCGCGTGGCAGGTGAGGGTCAGGGTGAACGTGCCGTTGAGGATTCGGACGTCGGCGGCGAGCGTGGGGTCGGTCCAGGCGGCGACGCGCTCCGCAATCGCGGTGGCCTTGGCATACTGACCGCCGCTGTCGCCGTCGTACACGTTCTCGTGCAGGCGGATCCACAGGTTGACCTCGTACATGCTGCTCAGTCTTCAGGACTCCTGAGCAGGTGGCGATTGGGTTTGGGCGCGGTACTCCGTGGGCGTGAGACCCACCAAAGTCCGGAAGCGGCGGGCGAAGTACGTCGGGTCGGGCCAGCCGACGGCGGCGCCGACTCGGGAGGTGGGGAGGGTGGAGTCGGTGAGGAGGAGGGCTGCTTGTTCGGCCCTGAGACGAGCCAGGTGGGCCAGGGGGCTGAGGCCGGTGTGGTGTTTGAAGAGGCGGCTCAGGTAGGCGGGGTTGAGGTTGGTGAGGTGGGCGAGTGAGTCGAGGGTCCACGGGTGGGCGAGGGCTGACTCGAAGTGGGTGATGGTGGTGGTGACTGCGGGGTGGATGGGCGGGGTCACGGGGTGGGTGGGGCGGCCGTCGGCGAGGGTCGCCAGGACAACCGTGAGGCGGGCGAGGGTGAGGGCCGGGGTGGTGGGGGTGGCCAGGTGGGTGATCAGTGCGATGGCGTCGTCGGCCGCGGTCGGAGTGACCTGGAGGGTGGCTGTGCCGTGGTGGGCGGTGGTGGGCCAGAGGAGGTCTCGGAAGGCCGGGAGTTGTTGCAGGGCGTTCAGTTCGGTGCGGAGGGAGCGGGTGGAGACGCAGCAGTTGGCGACGGTGAGGTTGTCGCAGGCTGTGAACGCGTGCCAGGCGCCTGGTCTGAGGATGAGGACCTGGCCGTGCTGTACGGCGTACGAGCCGCTGCTGGTCTGGTGACGGCCGGCTCCGGGGCCGATGACGGCGAGCTCGAGGAAGTCGTGGGCGTGCGGGTCGACGCCGGTGGTGAGGTGGTGGACGCTGCCCCAGACCGGGCCGCCCTGGAACAGGGTCGCCTCGTGCAGGGTTTCGGGCATGTCAGGATCGTACGATGGTAGGCGCGGACTGTCCTGGCCCTGAAGCGCAGGAAAAGCGACTGTTGAGCTATGACAGACCTAGTTGCGGAGTACCGGAAGAACGGATTTGTCCGAGTGCCGGGAGTGCTCACGGCGGAGGAGGTCGAGCGTTATCGCACCCGGGCGGCGAGCTATTTGGAGGCGCATCGGGCCGACCGGCTGCAGCGGGATGCGATCTTCAGTCAGCTGGTGAACGTGTGGCAGCACGACGACGTACTGCGGGAGCTGACCCTGCATCCCAAAATCGCGAGTACGGCGGAGCAGCTCGCCGGCTTCCCGCTCAGGATCTGGCACGACCAGATGCTCGTGAAGGAGCCGAACAGCAACGCCGCCACCCATTTCCACCAGGACCGCCCGTACTGGCCGCACGCCAACGACCGGCTCCCGCTCTCAGCCTGGATCGCACTCGTCGACGTACCGCCGGAGCGCGGCTGCATGACGTTCCTCCCCGGCACCCAGACCGTCACCGATCTGGAGCCGCAGGACCTGAGCGACGAGGAGGACCTGTTCACCCGCGCACCCGAGCTGCGCTACGCGCCACGCGTGACGATCCCGCTCAAGGCCGGCGACTGCACTTTCCACAGCGGCTACACCGGGCACATGGCGTTGCCCAACACCACCGACCAGGCACGCTTCGCCCACGTCAACATCTACATGGACGCCGAGACCGTCTACACCGGCGCCCCACACCCGGTGACCGATCCGTTGAAGCTCACCAAGGGCGACCAGCTGAACGGCGACGAGTTCCCCAGTCCAGCTAGGTGAGATGCCAGCTCAGCGGCATCGTGAGCGCGCCGCTCGGCGGGAGACCGAGCGCGGTGTAGACCGACGATGCCAGGCCGTCCAGCGTCAGCGGCTGGGCGGTGACCGCAAGGTCCTCGGTCGACGTCGGTGGACGCAGGCGGTCGAGGAAGGAGCGGCTCGGCGCGGTCACGACGGCGATCTCGTCGCGGTCGAGGCCGGCCCGCGAGCAGGCCAGCTCGAGGGCGTGCTCGAAGCCGCCGAGCTCGTCGACGAGACCGCGCTCGTGCGCGTCGGCACCGGTCCAGACACGGCCGCGGGCCAGGGCTTCCAGGGCGTCGACGGCCAGGCCCCGGTCGTCGGCAGCCTTCGCGACGAAGTCGGCGTAGATGCGATCGAGCGTTTCCTCCAGCCGCTCCCACTGGGCCGGCGAGAACTCCTCCTGGGCGGAGTACATCCGCGCGTTCTCGCCCTCCGACACCGCCTGCTGGGTGATGCCGATCCGGCCGAGCGCGTCCCGTACGACGCCCTTGCCGGACAGTACGCCGATCGAGCCGGTGATGGTGCCGGGCTGCGCGACGATCACGTCGGCAGGCATCGCGACGAAGTACCCACCGGACGCCGCGACGCTGCTCATCGACGCGATCACCGGCTTGCCGGTCGACCGCAGCCGCAGGACCTCGTGCCGGATCGCGTCCGAGGCGACGTACGAGCCGCCCGGGCTGTCGATGCGCAGTACGACGGCCTTCACCTTCTCGTCGGCGGCGACAGCACGCAGCGCGGCCGTGATCGTGTCCGAGCCGGTCCGCGGACCGCCGAGCGGGCCGCCACCGGAGTTGCGGCCGACGGTGATACCGCCGCTGACGCGGATCACCGCGACGGCGGGCTTCGGCGGCCACGGGAGCTGGTCGAGGACGTCGTGCACGGTCCGCGGCGGGCGCCGGTGGTACCGCTCGACGAGCAGCGCGGTGGTCTCCCCCAGGCGCTTCTCCAGCTCGTCGTACACGTCGGACCGGTAGCCGAGGCGATCCACCAGCCCCGCCGTACGCCCGGCCTCAGCGCCCAGCGGTGCCTGATCGACAAGCTCCCGCACCTGAGCGACCGTCAGCGACCGCCCCTCGGCGATCCCCGCGACGATCTGCTCGTACGCCGACTCCGCCAGCCGCGACGCCATCTCCTTCGCCGGCCCGGTCATCTCCTTCTCGGTGAAGGTGTCGACCGCCGTCTTGTACTCGCGGCGTTTGCCGAACTGCGGGATCACGCCCGCCTTGTCCAGCGCACCCCGCACGAACGTCGCCTGCACCGAGACCCCGGTGATCCCGAGCTCCCCCGACGGCTGCACCCACACCTCGTCGAACGCCGTCGCCAGGTAGTACGGCACCGTCCCGCCGCCGACCTCACCGAACGACTCGGTCCACGCGATCGCCCGCTTCCCCGACGCCCGGAACCCGGCGACGGCAGCCCGCAGATCCTGCACCTGAGCAAGCGACAGCGCCGGTCCACCCACGTGCGCGACGAGCCCGACCACCTGCTCGTCAGTCGCCGCCTTCCGCAACCCGGCGACCACCTCCCGCACCGTCGGCAGATGCCGAGCCCTGAACGCCGCCAACGGCGAAGCAGGCGGCGTCTCCACCACACCCCGACTCAGATCCAGCTCCAGCAAGATGCCCGTCATACCCCGACCCTAGACGGCCGGGACAAGGCTCAGCAGCAACAGCTAGTGGTACGTCTGGCTGCTCGGTGGGGCCGATTCCATCCAGGCGAGTACGCCGGTGAGGGCTTCCTCGGTCATCGCGAAGTGGACGGTGCGGTCGCGGAGCTCGGCGTCGACGATCACGTGGCCGGCGTACGTGACGAGGGGCTCGTTGCCGACCGGGCGGCGGGTGGTCACGCCCTGGAGCTGGCGGCGGTTCACGACGAGCTTGGGCCACCAGGCGAGGCTGAAGACCCGGAACCACTGGAGGTCGTCGCCGACGTAGCGGGCCAGGCCGAGGGCCCAGCCGCGGCCGTGGTCCTTCTCAGCGAGCTGGAGGCTGCAGTCGAACGTGCCGCCGTCCCTGGACAACCAGCGACGACGGCACGCGAAAGCGACTACCAGCAGTACGGCAGCGAGAAAACAGACCCCGACCACATCGAGGACTGTCCTCATATGCCAACCTCATTCCTACTGCCAACTGTATGTATTCAATTATTACAGGGTGGGTCAGGAGACCTTCTCGGCGGCCCGCACTCTGGCCTCCGCGAGCCGGACCTGCTCCTGCTCGTCCTCGCTGTCGGTCCCCGCGGCCTGCGCCTGCTCGAGGGCCCGCTTGGCCTCCTCGAGGTCGATGTCGTGCCCCATCTCGGCGTTCTCGGCCAGGATCGAGACCCGGTCGTTCGCCACCGAGATGAACCCGTCCGGTGCGGCGGCGACGAAGTACTCGTCGTCGAGGGTCCGCACCTGGACCGTACCGCCCTGCAGCAGTCCGAGCAGCGGCGCGTGGCCCGGGAGGATGCCGACGTCGCCGTCGGTGGTGCGGGCGATGACGATCTTCGCCTGCCCCTCCCAGACCACCCGCTCGGCCGCGACCAGCGCGACCTCGAGGTGCTTGCCGGTGTCCTCGGCCATCAGACGGTCAGAGCTCCTTCTGGAGCTCGGCCCAACGCCGCTCGACGTCGTCCAGCGACCCGGTGTTGAAGAAGGCCTGCTCGGCGATGTGGTCGGTCTCGCCCTCGGTGATCTTCTTGAACGACTCGATGGTGTCCTTCAACGGCACCGTCGAACCCGGGGTGTTGGTGAACTTCTCGGCCATGTACGTGTTCTGCGAGAGGAACTGCTCGATCCGGCGCGCGCGGGCGACGGTGATCTTGTCCTCCTCGGAGAGCTCGTCGACACCGAGGATCGCGATGATGTCCTGCAGCTCCTTGTTCTTCTGCAGGATCTGCTTCACCCGGACGGCCACGTCGTAGTGCTCCTGGCCGATGTACTGCGGGTCGAGGATCCGCGACGTCGAGGTCAGCGGGTCGACGGCCGGGTACAGACCACGCGACGCGATGTCACGCGACAGCTCGGTGGTCGCGTCCAGGTGCGCGAACGTGGTGGCCGGCGCCGGGTCGGTGTAGTCGTCGGCGGGCACGTAGATCGCCTGCATCGAGGTGATCGAGTGACCACGCGTCGAGGTGATCCGCTCCTGCAGCACGCCCATCTCGTCGGCCAGGTTCGGCTGGTAACCCACCGCGGACGGCATCCGGCCGAGCAGCGTGGAGACCTCGGAACCGGCCTGGGTGAACCGGAAGATGTTGTCGATGAAGAGCAGCACGTCCTGCTCCTTCACGTCGCGGAAGTACTCCGCCATCGTGAGGGCCGACAGCGCGACGCGAAGGCGCGTGCCCGGCGGCTCGTCCATCTGACCGAAGACCAGCGCGGTGTCCTTGAAGACGCCGGCCTCCTCCATCTCACCGATCAGGTCGTTGCCCTCACGGGTGCGCTCACCGACACCGGCGAACACCGAGGTGCCACCGAAGTTGTGCGCGATCCGGTAGATCATCTCCTGGATCATGACGGTCTTGCCGACGCCCGCACCGCCGAACAGGCCGATCTTGCCGCCCTGCACGTACGGCGTCAGCAGGTCCAGCACCTTGATGCCGGTCTCCAGCATCTCGGTCTTGGACTCGAGCTGGTCGAACGCCGGGGCCTTGCGGTGGATCGGCCAGCGCTCGGCGATCTCGAACTCGGACTCGTCCTGGTTCAGGCACTTGCCGGTCACGGACCACACCCGGCCCTTGGTGACGTCGCCGACCGGGACGGAGATCGCCGCACCGGTGTCGCGCACCTCGGCACCGCGGACCAGGCCGTCGGTGGGCTTCATCGAGATCGCCCGGACGATGTTGTCGCCGACGTGCAGCGCCACCTCGAGGGTGATCGTCGTGGTCTCGCCACCCAGGGTGATGTCCACCTCGAGCGCGTTGTACATGTCCGGCATCGTGTCCGCAGCGAACTCGACGTCGACGACCGGGCCGATCACCCGGGCGACGCGACCGACGCCGCGGGCGCCCGCCTCGTTGTTGTTCTCGGTAACCGTGGCAGTCATCTCTCTCACTCGCTCCCGGCGTTGGCATCGGCGAGCGCACCGGCGCCACCGACGATCTCGCTGATTTCTTGGGTAATTTGGGCCTGGCGCGCCTGGTTGGCCTCACGCGTCAGGCGCTCGATCAGGTCCTGCGCGTTGTCGGTCGCGGACTTCATCGCCCGCTGCCGGTTGGCCAGCTCGGAAGCGGCCGCCTGCAGCATGCAGTAGTGGATCCGGCTGGCGACGTACTTGGGCAGCAGTCCGTCCAGCACGTCCTCGGCGGACGGCTCGAACTCGTACAGCGGCAGTACGTCGTCCTCGGCCGGAGCCTCCTCGCCCTCGACGACCTCCAGCGGCAGCAGCCGGATCACTTCCGGCCGCTGGGTGAGCATCGACACGAACCGGGTGAAGACGATGTGGATCTCGTCCACGCCGCCCTCCTCGGTCGGGGTCAGGAAGGCCTCGATCAGGGCGTCGGCGACCTCCCGAGCCCGGGCGAACGACGGCGAGTCGGACTCGCCGCTCCACGACTGCGCGACCTCACGCTGCCGGAAGGTGTAGTAGGCGATCCCCTTGCGCCCGGTCAGGTACGGCACGATCTCCTTGCCGTCCTCGCGCAGCAGCTGGTGCAGCCGCTCCCCCTCACGGATCACCGAGGACGAGTAGGCACCGGCCTGACCGCGGTCGGAGGTGATCAGGAGAACCGCTGCCCGCTTGGGGTTCGGCTTCTCGGTGGTCAGCGGGTGGTCGACGTTGGAGAACGTCGCCACCGCCGACACGGCACGGGTGAGCTCACGCGCGTACGGACCGGCCGCCTGGGCGCGTTGCTGCGCCTTGACGATCCGGGACGCCGCGATGAGCTCCATCGCGCGGGTGAGCTTCTTGATCGTCGAGACCGAGGCCCGGCGCTCGCGAAGCTCCCGCAGACTGGCTGGCATGGGTTGATCAGCCCCGCTTCTGCCGGACGATCTGCTCCTGCTCGACGTCCTCTTCGTCCATCGCCTTCGTCTCCTCGCGACCGACGAGCAGCTCGCCGCCGGAGGTCTGGAAGGTCGGCTTGAAGGCGTCCAGCGCGGCAGTGACGGCCTCGGCCGAGTCGTCCTCGAACTTGCCGCTCTCGCGGACGGCGTCGAGCACCTTGGAGTCGCGGCGCAGGTAGTCGAGGAACTCACGCTCGAAACGCAGCACGTCCTCGACCGGGACGTCGTCGAACTTGCCCGTCGTACCGGCCCAGATGGAGACCGTCTGCTCCTCGACCGGGTACGGCGAGTACTGCGGCTGACGGAGCAGCTCGACCAGTCGCTGACCGCGGTCCAGCTGGCGGCGCGAGGTGGCGTCGAGGTCGGAGGCGAACATCGCGAAGGCCTCCATCGCGCGGAACTGCGCGAGGTCCAGCTTCAGCGAGCCGGAGACCTTCTTCATGCCCTTGACCTGCGCGGCGCCACCGACCCGGGACACCGAGATACCGACGTCGATGGCGGGGCGGATGTTGGCGTTGAACAGGTCCGACTGCAGGAAGATCTGGCCGTCGGTGATCGAGATGACGTTGGTCGGGATGAACGCCGAGACGTCGTTGGCCTTGGTCTCGATGATCGGCAGACCGGTCATCGAGCCGGCGCCGAGCTTGTCGCTCAGCTTCGCGCAACGCTCGAGCAGCCGGCTGTGCAGGTAGAAGACGTCACCCGGGTACGCCTCACGGCCCGGCGGGCGACGCAGCAGCAGCGACATCGAGCGGTAGGCCTCGGCCTGCTTGCTCAGGTCGTCGAACACGATCAGGACGTGCTTGCCCTGGTACATCCAGTGCTGGCCGATGGCCGAGCCGGTGTACGGCGCGACGTACTTGAAGCCGGCCGGGTCGGACGCCGGGGAGGCCACGATGGTGGTGTACTCCATCGCGCCGGCCTCTTCGAGCGCGCCGCGCACCGAGGCGATCGTCGAGCCCTTCTGGCCGATCGCGACGTAGATGCAGCGGACCTGCTTCTTCGGGTCGCCGGACTCCCAGTTGGCCTTCTGGTTGATGATCGTGTCGACCGCGATCGCGGTCTTGCCGGTCTTGCGGTCACCGATGATCAGCTGCCGCTGGCCACGGCCGACCGGGATCATCCCGTCGATCGCCTTGATACCGGTCTGCAGCGGCTCGCGGACCTCCTGGCGGTCCATCACGCCGGCCGCCTGGAGCTCGAGCGGGCGGGTGCCCTCGAGGTCCTTGATCTCGCCGAGGCCGTCGATCGGACGGCCCATCGGGTCGACGACGCGGCCGAGGTAGCCCTCACCGACGGCGACCGACAGGACCTGGCCGGTCCGGCGGACCTGCTGGCCCTCCTCGATACCGTCGAACTCGCCGAGTACGGCGACACCGATGTCGCGGACGTCCAGGTTCAGGGCGATGCCCCGGGTGCCGTCCTCGAATTCCAGCAGCTCGTTGGTCATCGCCGAGGGCAGGCCCTCGACGTGCGCGATGCCGTCACCGGCGTCGACAACGGTGCCGACCTCTTCACGGGTCGCCGTCTCCGGCTCGTAGCTGGAGACGAAGCGATCCAGGGCGTCCCGGATCTCCTCCGGCCTGATCGTGAGCTCCGCCATTGTGCTTCCCTGCTTCCTTGACCTTGCTGGCCTGTTGTGGCTCTAAAGGCTTTGCCGACCCTTAGCGCCTGCTATGTCGTTAGGGGTCAGCCCGCGATGCGCCGTTGCGCCTCGTCGAGCCGGGCCGCGATCGTTCCGTCGATCACTTCGTCACCGATGTCCACCCGGACGCCGCCGACGACGCTCGGGTCGACGATGACGTTCAGCTGGATCTGGCGTCCGTACTGCCGGCCGAGCAGCTCGGCCAGCCGGTCCCGCTCGGCCGCCGTCAGGTCGGTGGCGACGCGCACGGTCGCGATGCTGGCGCTGCGCCGGGCCGCCGCGGCGACCTGGTACGCGCGCAGCGAGGCCGCGAAGCTGCGGCCCCGGCCGTCCACCGCACGCTCGGCCAGCCGCACGGTGACGGCATCGGCCTTGCCCTGCAGCAGACCGCGGAGCAGCTCCTGCCGCGGTGCCAGCGGGATGTTGCGGTCACTCAGCTTGTCGGCCAGCGCGCGCTCGGCCACGACCACGCGGTCGAGCCGGAACAGCTGGTCCTCGAGCTCGTCCAGCTTGCGCTCGCCGTCGGCGTACGCGACCTCGGCCTGCACGCTCAGCTCGTCGAGCGCGTTGCCCAGGTCACGGTTGCTGACCCAGCGACCGGCCACCGCGGCGGTCAGGACCTCCAGCGCCTGGTCGGAGATCTTGCCGCCGAACAGCTGCCGGACCAGGCCGGTCCGGCTCTCGGCGCCGCGCGCCGGGTCGGTCAGCGCACGGCGCAGCGACCCGTTGGTGTCGAGCACCTTGGCGACCGAGAACAGCTCGCCGCCGAGGCCTTCGGAGACGGTGACACCCGCCAGGGCCTGCTCGGCCCGGGCGAGTGACTCCTTCGACGCGCCGCGCATCAGCCGTCCGTTCCGACAGCCTGACGGGCGGACTCGCTCGACTCCAGCTCCTCCAGGAAGCGCTCGACCGTACGGCGCTGACGCGCCTCGTCCTCGAGCGACTCCCCGACGATCCGGCCGGCCAGCGAGGTAGCCATGGTGCCGACCTCGCTGCGCAGCGAGGCGACCGCCTGGGTGCGCTCGGCGTCGATCTGGGTCCGGGCGTGGGTCACGATCCGCTCGGCCTCGACGTTCGCCTGCTCACGCATCTCCGCGATGATCTGCGCACCCTGCTCACGCGCGTCCTCGCGAATCTTCGCAGCCTCCTGGCGAGCCTCGGCCAGCTGCGCGTTGTACTTGTCGAGCGCCGCCTTCGCTTCGGCCTGGGCCTGCTTGGCCTCGTTCATCCCGCCTTCGATCGCCGCGGTCCGATCGGCGTACGCCTTCTCGAACTTGGGGACGACCACCTTGGCGAAGGCGATGGCCAGCAGGACCAGGAAGACGAAGCCGAAGATGATCTCGGCGGTGTGCGGCATCAGCGGGCTCGGCGCTTCGCCGGCCTCGCTGAGCGGGAGCACTAACGTCATCATGTCTGAATCCTGTCAGTCGATGGAAAGGGTGATCACTGACGGAAGACGAAGGCGAGCGCGATACCGATGATCGCCAGAACCTCGGTCACACCGAAGCCGATCCACGCGATCGACTGCAGCTTGCTCTGGGCCTCCGGCTGACGGGCCGTGCCGTTGATGACAGCGGCGAAGATCAGGCCGACGCCGACGCCCGGGCCGATCGCGGCGAGGCCGTAACCCAGGACGGCGATGTTGCCGGAAAGGGCGAGAGCGAGTTGGCTCATTTGAGGTGCTTCCTTTCGGTACGGATAGCGGGTCTATCCGGGTTTTCCGTTGCTACGGGATCTGGGGGGTGCCGATCAGTGCTCGTCGGCGATCGCGCTGCCGATGTACTGCGCGGTCAGCACGACGAAGATGTAGGCCTGGATGCACTGGACGAACAGCTCGAGTCCGGCGATCGCGAGGCCCATCAGGAAGGTCAGGATGCCGACACCGCCGAGGGCGATGTTGCCGGTCTCGAAGACCATGTACTCGCCGCCGAGGACGAACACCAGCAGCAGGATGTGCCCGGCGAACATGTTCGCGAACAGCCGCAGGCTGAGCGAGACCGGCCGGACCAGGATGTTGGAGATGAACTCGATCGGGATCATCAGCGGCATCAGCCAGGCCGGCACACCGGCCGGCATCGTCTGGTGCTTGAAGTAGCCCCACAGGCCCTTCTTCTTGATGCCCACCGCGTTGTAGATGACCCAGCTCATGACCGCGGCCACGTAGGCCCAGCCGATGTGGCTGAAGGTCGGGAACTGGATCAGCGGGATCGAGGCCGCGACGTTGTTCAGCAGGATGAAGAAGAACAGGCCGCACAGGTACGGCACGTACTTCATGTGGTCCTGGCTGCCGATCGCGTCGCGGGCGATCGAGTTCCGGACGAAGTTGTAGCCCAGCTCGCCGGCGAACTGCAGCTTGCTCGGCACGATCGCGGCCTTGCGGGAGGCACCCCAGAAGAACCAGACGATCACGATCACCGACAGGGCGGCCACCAGGACGGGCTTGGTGAACCACTCCACGCCGTCGATGATGGGCGGCAGGTCGAAACTCTCAGGACCGGGCGGGGTGAACTCGGTCGAAACGCCGGCAATCACCGGGTCTCCTCTCGCGTCGTGCTCAAGTCGTTCGCCATCGGGCTTGGGGCAGGGCGGCTCAGGGCAAGGCGGTCAACAACGTCAGACCCGGCAGAGCTCAGGAGCGCCCGTACCGGAAGTGCAACATCAGAATCGTGAGTCCGGCTCCGAGGACGATGCCCACCGGCAGCAGGAACTGGGTGCCCAGCCAGCGGTCCAACCCGAAGCCGATGCCCCCGTACACCAGGACACCGCCGATCAGGTAGGACAGGACCCGCCAGCCGTCGCCCGAGGTGTCGGGTGTCGGCTTCGGATCGCTTTGCTGGCTCATCGGCACCCGAAAGGTACCAGTCGGCGACACGCCGGGTCACATCGGCACCAGTGCGGTGCGCCACACCCGTTGTCACGATCGGGAAACGGCTTACCCGGGCACTACCACCGGTACTCACGCGGTCACCTCGTGGTCGAGGTCGTAGATCGGGATCCGCAGCCGCGACCAGGCCCAGATCTCGCCGGCCATCCAGCCCATCACGACCACCATCGCGCTGATCCCCAGCGCGGTCAGGTTGACGTTCGCGGCCAGACTCTCGGAGTTCAGGGCGATCGCGAGCAGACCGCCGAAGATCGCGATCCGGCCGGTGTAGCTGGCCATCGCGACGCCGAGCTGCGCGGTCGGGCTGGCCCGGCGCGACAGGTGCAAGGCGAACAGGCCGAGGCCGGAGAAGACCATCACCATCAGCAGGCCGAGCAGAGCGCCCCACAGGCCCGCGATCCCGGCGGCGACCGTCGCGATCGCGGCCGCGTTCACCCCGACGACGACGGCGGCGACGACCGCGCCGCGCAGCATCGCCAGCGCCGGGTGCCGAGTGGCCTGGCCGGCGGGTTCGTCGGTGCTTCGATGGGGAGCCATCTGGTGGTTCCGTCCTGCTGGCGACCGGGATTCTTGCCCTCGGTCGTCGGGTGGGCGGGGTCAGGGGTCACGCTGCTGTTCGGTGGTGCTTGTGAAAACTAGCACAAAGTCTGCACCGTCAGCAAAACGAGTCCACTGCCGCTGTACGCACACACCCTATCGGTAGGCCACGCGAGCGACTGGTCTGGTCCCCGGTTGGGGTGCTCAGACCTTCGCGAGCTTGCGGGTCGAGCGCCGCGGCAGGCCCGTCGTGAGCACGATCGCGGTGACCGTCGCGGCCAGCACGATGAGCACCGTCCACCAGTCCAGCAGCAGGCCCAGGACGACCACGCCGAAGGCGATCAGGGCCGTCCACAGGTACATCAGCAGGACCGCGCGGCGGTGGCTGTGACCGCGTTGCATGAGCCGGTGGTGGAGGTGCAGCTTGTCGGCGGCGAAGGGCGAGCGGCCGGCCTTCGTACGGCGTACGTATGCCATCGTGAGGTCGAGCGCGGGGATCGCCAGGACCGCGATCGGCAGGACCAGCGGGAGCAGCGCGGGGAGCAGGCTCGAGCCGCCGACCTCGTACGGGACGGCGTTCGGGTCCATCTGGCCGGTCAGGCTGATCGTCGACGCGGCGAGCATCAGGCCGATCAGCAGCGAGCCCGAGTCGCCCATGAAAACCCTTGCGGGGAAGAAGTTGTGCGGCAGGAAGCCCAGACAGGCACCGGCCAGCGCGACCGTGATCAGCGTCGAGGTGGTGGCGCGGTCGAGGTTCTGCTCGACGTTCAGCAGGTACGAGTAGGTGAAGAACGCGATCGCGCCGATCGTCGTGACCCCGGCGGCCAGGCCGTCCAGACCGTCGACGAAGTTCACCGCGTTGCAGGAGACCAGCAGGATGCCGGCGGTGACGACCGCGAGCTGGGCCGGCGGCGGCGACAAGATGCCACCGGGCAGCGGCAGCCAGTACAGCTGAATGCCCTGGACGATCATCACGCCGACCGCGAGCACCATCCCGGCCAGCTTGGTGATCGGGTCCAGCTCGTACAGGTCGTCGATCACGCCGACCGCGCAGATCACGATGCCGCCGATCAGGATCGCGCGCGCGTCGTGCGCGACCTGCAGGCTGTCGCCGAGGAACGGCATGCTGGAGGCGACCAGGTACCCGGCGATCAGGCCGCCGAGGATCGAGACACCACCGAAGTACGGGATCGGCACCTTGTGCACGTCACGCGCCCGGACCTTCGCGACCGCGCCGTAGCGCAGCGCGATCTTGCGGGCCAGCCCGGTCAGCAGAAAGGTCGTGGCCATCGCCACGAAGAAGACGAGCAGGTACGCGCGCACTAGTCCGCAGGCCTCACATCAGGTGCCTTCGAGTCGGCCGGCTTGCCCGGCTCGTCGTTGGACGCCGACGCGGGCCGATCGGTTGGCTTGTCGTCGACCGGCGCGGTTTCGGCGGCCTCGTCCTGGACGTCGGCCGGCTTGGGCTCCAGATCCGTGGTCGCCTCCGGGACGACCTTGCGGATGTCCACCATCGACAGCGCACCGATCCGTACGACGTGCGGCACGTCCCCGGTCAGGTCGACGATCGTCGACGGCTGCCCGCCGGTCACCTCGCCGCCGTCCAGGTAGACCGCGACCGACTCCCCCAGCTGCGCCTCGGCGTCGTACACGTCGAGGGCGGCCGGCTGGCCGCTCAGGTTGGCGGAGCTGACCGCGAGCGGCCCGGTCCGGGACAGCAGCTCACGCGTGTTCTCGTGGTCGGGCACCCGCAGCGCGACCGTGCCCTGGGTGTCGCCGAGGTCCCACATCAGCGAGCCCTGCGCGTGGCAGATCACGGTCAGCGGCCCGGGCCAGAACTCCTCGCACAGCTTCCGGCCGTCGTCCGGTACGTCGGTCGCGAGCGCGTCCAGCGACTCGACCACCGAGATCAGTACCGGCGGCGGCATGTCCCGGCCGCGGCCCTTGGCGTCCAGCAGCCGCTGCACGGCGTCGGCCTTGAAGGCGTCGGCGGCCAGGCCGTACACGGTGTCGGTCGGCAGCACGACCAGGTCACCGGCCTCGATCGCGTCCACGGCGGCGCGGTAGGCCGGCGCCAGTTCGTCTCCGGTGAAGTCAAAGCGCTCGCTCACGCAGTGAATCGTGCCACTGTCCCGGTGAAACCCCGTCATCGGGTCAACGCTGACAGCCCGCTGTCAGGAACTCGGCCCGGCTTCAGCGTGGAGCTGACAATCGGCTGTCAGGAATGCAGCCGGTCCGCCTGCTTTCCTGCGAAGATCCCGGCCATGACTGTGTCCCGCGACTTCCTCACCGGCCTGCCGAAGGCCGAGCTGCACGTCCACCACGTCGGGTCCGCGTCGCCGCGGATCGTCGCCGAGCTGGCCGCCCGGCACCCCGGGTCGCCGGTGCCGGCCGACCCGGCCGCGCTGGCCGAGTACTTCACCTTCACCGACTTCGCGAAGTTCATCGAGGTCTACCTGACCGTCGTGGACCTGATCACCACCCCGGACGACGTCCGGCTGCTCACCTACGAGATCGCCCGCGAGATGGCGGCGCAGAACATCCGCTACTCCGAGCTGACCGTCACGCCGTACACGTCGGTGATCCGCGGCATCGCCGCCGAGGCGTTCTGCGAGGCGATCGAGGACGCCCGGACGGCGGCCGAGAAGGAGCTCGGCGTGACGCTGCGCTGGATCTTCGACATCCCCGGCGAGGCGGGCCTGCCGGCCGCCGAGGAGACGCTGCGGATCGCCACCAAGATCCATCCCGACGGTCTGGTCGCGTTCGGCCTGGGCGGCCCGGAGATCGGCGTGCCGCGGCCGCAGTTCGCGCCGTACTTCGAGCAGGCCCGCGCGGCCGGGCTGCACAGCGTCCCGCACGCCGGTGAGACCACCGGCCCGCAGACCATCTGGGACGCGATCCGCGACCTGAAGGCCGAGCGGATCGGTCACGGCACCTCGGCGATGCAGGACCCGGAGCTGGTCGCGTACCTGGCCGAGCACCGGATCCCGCTCGAGGTCAGCCCGACCTCGAACCTGGCCACCCAGGCGGTCCGGACGCTGGCCGAGCACCCGCTCCCGGCGATGGTCGAGGCCGGTCTGGTGGTCACCATCAACTCCGACGACCCGCCGATGTTCGGCACCGACCTGGTCACCGAGTACGGCGTCGCCACCGAGCTGCTCGGGCTCGACGAGGCCGGTGCGGCCGACCTGGCCCGGACCGCCGTGGAGGTCTCGTTCGCCGAGCAGCCGGTCAAGGACGCCCTGCTGGCCGAGATCGACGGGTACGCCGTACGGCAGCAGTGAGCCGTGGCGCTGCCGTTCGACGGCGGTGAGTACGACCGCCTGAACGTCACCCCGGACCGGACCGGGCTCGCCGACGGCGAACCGCTGGTCCGGGTCAGGCTGCCGCACGGACCCGACGGCTGGCTGGCGCGCCGGTACGCCGACGTACGGGCGGTGCTGTCGGACCCGCGGTTCAGCCGGACCCGGCAGCTGAGCACCCCGAACGTTCCCCGGCTGCGAGCCCGAGGGCGAGCTCGCGGCCGTCACCAACCTGTGCGACTACCTCGGCGGTCTGGCCGTGCAGCGGCGCGGGAGGCCGGGTGACGACTTCCTGTCGGTGCTCGTGCAGGCCGAGCAGGAGGGGCTGCTATCCGACCAGGAGGTGATCGGGTACGGCGTGGCGCTGCTGGTCGCAGGCTACGAGACCACCGCCAGCCAGTTCGCGAACTTCTTCTACCTGATGATCACCAACCCCGAGCAGCAGGCGGTTCGGGCACGGGATGCACCACTGCATCGGCGCCCAGCTGGGCCGGCTCGAGCTGCGCATCAGGCTCGCGACCGTACTTCGGCGCTTTCCCGACCTGGCGCTCGCCGTACCGGAGCCGGAGCTGCACTGGAAGCGGGGCTCGATCATGCACGCGCCGGAGCACCTGCCGGTCACCTGGACGACGGTCAGTCGCTGACCTTGCGGAGCTGCCAGCGCTGGTCGGCAGCTCCGGTGAACGGCTGCTGGGTGACGCGTTGGTTGCCTCCGGCATCAGTTATGGCCAGGCCGGTCAGGGTGTTGAGTACGCCGTACAGGTCGTCGCCCAGCGGGTGCAGCGTCCAGCGCATGCCGTCCTGACCCTTGCAGGGGTACTGCAGGACCTGGGTGCCCGGTGTGGTGCCGCTGAAGGCACTGTCGGCGCACTTGCCGCTGCTGACGTTCTGCAGCTGCCAGCCGGTCGCGTACTGGAAGCGCCACTGCTGGCTGGTCGCTCCGGTCGCCGGCTGGCTCGTGACGTAGGCCAGGTCGTCAGCGGAGGCGACGCCGAGCGCACCAGCTTCGTTGACGAACTCGTAGACCTGGCCGTGGCGTGGACCCGGCCGGGCGTCCGGTACGGCGCTCTTGATCAACCAGTCGCTGTTGGCGACGTTCCAGTGGGTCGCCAGGTAGCTGCCGGGAGCTGGGGCGGTGTTGAAGTAGTCGTCCTTGTTGCAGTCCAGCAGGCGGTCGCTGTCCTTCTCGGGGCAGACGACCGTCGTACCGGAGCCGTAGCACATCAGGTCCCACTCGTCGCTGCAGTGCCCGTTGTAGTGCGGTGCCGAGCTCTGGACCGCGCCGAAGGTGTGGCCGAGCTCGTGGGCGGCGGCGTTGAAGCCCCAGCAGTTCGCTGAGGCGTCGACGCGGGCGTAGCCGGTGTTGCGGTTGTTGGCGTTGTCCGGGCCGGGCCGGTCGTCGCCGTACAGGGTGCCGACGCCGCAGATCTTCTTGGCGTCGGCGAAGACCAGGTACTTGCGGTTGGGATCCTTGTGGCCGGCGCCTTGCAGCGCGGTGACCATCGAGTCCCAGCTGTCCAGGCCACCGGTCGGCAGGACCACCTCCTGTACGGCGATCCTGCAGGCGCTGCCGGCTGTCTCCGTGACGAAGCGGATGTGCCGGCTGGCTCCGGTCTGCGCGGCGCTGTCGTTGTACGACGCGTCGATCTCGTGCGACCAGGCCCGGAACGACGGCAGGAACAGCGCGAGCCGCGACGCCTGCTGCTTCTCCCGCGCATACAGGACCTGCACCCGCTTGCCCGCCTTACCGTCGCCCTCGCAGACGATCGGGTTAGCCGCGACGGTCGCCGCGGCGACCGCTGCCTTCAGCGGGGTCGCCTCGCCCTGGGGAGCCCGGCCCGGGAACTGCTCGTCGGGCGCGACCGGGCTGCCGACGGTGAGCGCGGCGGCCAGCACCAGCTCGATCAGGACGGGCATCGCGTGCTCCTCGAAGGCGGCGAAGGTCACAGAAAGTGAAGCCATGATGACACTTCGGCGCCGCGGACACGCCGGGCCCTTGTCCTGTCGGTCTCGCGTGGTTCCCTTGACCGGTGCGCAAGCTACCCGTCCTCAGCGCGACGGCGATCCTGCTCGGCCTCCTCACCGGCTGCAGCGACGATCCCGCCGACGCCGGCCCGACGCCGAGCAAGCCGCCGGCGACCACTCCGAGTACCGCTCCGACCAGCGAGCCACCCGCTCCCCCGGTGGAGGGCGACCTGCCGCGCGGCGGCCGGACGATCTTCCCGAAGCACCAGCTCGTCGGGTACGTCGGCCTGCCCGGCTCCCCCGCGCTCGGCCCGCTCGACAAGAACATCGACGCCAAGGCCGCCCAGCTGGAGAAGCTCGCGACGGCGTACGCCGGAGGGCGCACGCCGCTGCCCGTCATGGAACTGATCGTGGTGATCGCGAACGGGCACGCCGGACCCGACAACAAGTACCGCAGCCGGCTGAGCGACGCGAAGATCCAGCCGTACCTGGACACCGCGCGCAAGCACAAGATGCTGCTGCTGCTCGACGTGCAGCCCGGGCGCGCGGACTCGCTGACCGAGATCAAGCGGCTGGAGAAATGGCTGAAGGAGCCTGACGTCGGGCTGTCGTTCGACCCGGAGTGGGCGGTCGGCCCCGGGCAGGTGCCGGGGCGCGTCTTCGGCCGGACGACGGGCGCCGAACTGACCTCGATCGCGACGTACTTGTCGGGGCTGGTGAAGGCTAACGACCTGCCGGAGAAGGTATTCGTGTTCCACCAGCTTTCGTCGCGGATCCTGAGCAACGAGAAAGCGTTCAAGCAGCAGCCGGGGGTGGTCACGATCAAGTCCGTCGACGGCATCGGCCACCGCAAGGACAAGGAATCCACCTGGCGCAAGCTCACGCCGACGATGGCGCCGGGGGTGCACGCGGGCTTCAAGCTGTTCTACGAGGAGGACACCCGGCACGGACCGCTGATGACCCCCGCGCAGGTGATGGCCCTGAAGCCTCGGCCGGAGTTCGTGGTCTACGAGTAGCGAGCCGTCGGCAGGCCCCGGCCCCCACCACGCAGCCGACCTCCGCCCCACCGTCAGCCACCACCACCCTGATCCCCACCTACATTCCGCCTCCGCTCGCCTCCGCCCCGTCCCGCCTCCGCCACGCAGCCGACCTCGCCCACCGTCGGCCAGCACCACTCCGGTCCCCCACCCACACTCCGCCCCCGCGCCGCCCCGCCTCCGCCCCGCCCGGCCTCTCCCCCGCCGCGCCGCCCGGAGCCCACTTTGGGCACCGCTCAGCCACAATTCGCGGCCTGCGGTGACTGGGCCGTGCACAAGGAGCGGTTTTGCTGGGCGGGGTGAGTACCTAGCGACAGGAGGTGTGCGGCGGAGGCGACGGGTGCGCGGGGGTGCAGGCGGGGTGCGCAGGCGCCGGAGCGTCTGGAGGCCATGACCTCCTGTCGGTCAGTACCTCTCGCCGCGACCGGCGTGGCGGTCCGGTGCGGAGGCGGCTAGACCCGGCGGCCGGTGGCGAAGCGGTGGCGGCCGGCCAGGTCGAGCTGGTCGCGGACCTCGGTGAACTGGCCGGTCGCGGCGAAGACCGCCGGGGCCGACTCGCCCTGGACGTCGGCGTGCTCGCAGCCGAACCAGCCGCCCGGCTTGAGCAGCCGGGCCGCGGTCGCGGCGACCACCTTGATCTCGTCCAGACCGTCGTCGCCCGACCACAGCGCCAGCGCCGGGTCGTGGTCGCGGACCTCGGCCGTGACCGACTCCCACGCGGTCAGCGGGATGTACGGCGGGTTGGCGATCACCGCGTCGACCAGCCCGTCCAGCTCGGGCAGGCAGCCGTCGATGTCGCCCTCGTGCAGCGTGGCGCCGGTCCCGGCGAGGTTGCGGCGAGCCCAGACGACCGCGTCCGCCGACAGCTCGACGGCGTGGACGGTGCTGTCCGGACGCTCGGTCGCGACCGCTCCGGCGATCGCACCCGAGCCGCTGCACAGGTCGACGACCAGCGGCGCCTCGACGTCCTTCAGCCGGTCCAGCATCCAGCCGACCAGCACCTCCGTCTCCGGCCGCGGCACGAAGACCCCTGGGCCGACGGCGAGCTCCCGGTAGCGGAAGGCCGCCGTACCGGTCAGGTGCTGTAGCGGCTCGCGCTGGGCGCGGCGATCGACCAGTACGTCGTACTGCTTGAGCTGGTCGTCGCTGAGGTCAGCCAGGCCCAGCTGGAGCCGCGAGACGCCGGCGACGAAGGCGAGCAGCTCGGCAGCGTCGTACTCGGGTGAAGCGACCCCTGCCTCAGCAAGCCGCTCGGTGGCAGCAGCGATCAGCTGGCGAGTGTTCACTGGTGGGTCTCGACGGCGTCCAGCCGGGCGGCCATGTCGGCGTCGGTCAGCGCCTGGATCACCGGCGCCAGCTCGCCGCCGAGGACCTGGTCGAGGTTGTGCGCCTTGTAGCCGACGCGGTGGTCGGAAAAGCGGTTCTCCGGGAAGTTGTAGGTGCGGACCCGCTCCGAGCGGTCGACCGTCCGGATCTGCGAACGGCGCGCGTCCGAGGCCTCCTGGTCGGCGGCCTCCTGCGCGGCAGCGAGCAGCCGGGAGCGCAGTACACGCATCGCCTGCTCGCGGTTCTGCAGCTGCGACTTCTCGTTCTGCATCGAGACCACGATGCCGGTCGGCAGGTGCGTGATCCGGACCGCAGAGTCGGTCGTGTTCACGCTCTGACCGCCCGGACCGGACGACCGGAACACGTCGATCCGCAGGTCGTTCTGGTCGATCTCGACGTCGACGTCCTCGGCCTCCGGCAGCACCAGGACACCGGCCGCGCTGGTGTGGATCCGGCCCTGCGACTCGGTCACCGGCACCCGCTGGACCCGGTGCACACCGCCCTCGAACTTCAGCTTCGCGTACGGCGCCTCGCCCGGCTCGGGCGTGCCCTTGGCCTTCACCGCGACCGTGATCGACTTGTACCCGCCGAGGTCGGACTCGGCCGAGTCGAGCACCTCGGTCTTCCAGTTCTGCTGCTCGGCGTACTTGAGGTACATCTTCAGCAGGTCGCCGGCGAACAGCGCCGACTCGTCGCCGCCCTCACCGGCCTTGATCTCGAGGATCGCGTCCTTGTCGTCGCTCGGGTCCCGCGGGACGAGCAGCATCCGCAGCTTCTCGGTCAGCTCCTCGCGGCGGGCCTCCAGCTTGGTCGCCTCGTCGGCGAACGCCGGGTCCTCGCTCGCCAGCTCCTTCGCCGCCTCGATGTCGTCGGCGGTCTGCAGCCACTCGTCGTACGCCCGCACGACCGGCGCCAGCGCCGCGTACCGCTTGCCGACCCGCCGGGCGTTGGCCTGGTCGGAGTGCAGCTCGGGGTCCGACATCTGCCGCTCCAGCTCGGCGTACTCCGCCTTGAGCGTCTGCACCGCTTCGAACATCGGTCACTCCTTCCAGATCGTGGGCACAACACAAACCGCGCGCCGGTCCGCGGACCCCTCGATCGGGGATCTGCAGACCGGCGCGCGGTGGAAAAGCTACTTCTTGGCGTACCGCTTCTCGAAGCGGGCGACCCGGCCGCCGGTGTCGAGGATCTTCTGCTTGCCGGTGTAGAACGGGTGGCACTGCGAGCACACGTCGGCGTGGATCGAACCCGACTCGGCCGTCGACCGCGTCTGGAAGGTCGCGCCACAGGTGCAGGTCACCGTGGTGTCGACGTAGGTCGGGTGGATGTCGCTCTTCATGGATCTCCTAGGTTTCAGGTGCCCCGGGTCGCCAGCGGCGCTGACGTGAACCGGAACCAACAGGCAAGTTTGCCATGTGGGGGTTCGGGGCGGCAAACCGGGGGTTTGGTACGCCGGGCGGTGGGGGCTGGGGTTGCTTTTCGGCTGACCGGTGGGGGCTGGGGTTGTCTGCCGGCTGACCGGCTGGGGCTGGCGCACGTAGGGCGGGTGCGGGTGGTTCCAGCCTCGCGGCGCCGGCCGCGGGCCGGCGGTCGGGTGCGGGTAGGTGCCACCTGTGTACTTCTCGCCTACCTCCGCCGACTACCAAGTACAGGCACGCTGTTGGGCGAGAAGTCAGCAGGCGTCACCTTGGGGTGGGCCATTGCCCTGCTCACCTTTGGCTTCGGTGGTTGCCGGTTGTGGCTGGGGTTGTTTTGACGGCACTCGGCCCGGGTCGCGCTGGTGCGCTTCCCGGGCCGTCGTGTTGTTTTTGCTAGTTGCCGTCGTCCGTGGTGCGGCCGTTGCCGGTGCTCGGAGTGGTCTTGTTGACCTGGAGGAGGAACTCGATGTTCGACTTGCTCTCCTTGAGCTTGCCGATCAGGAGTTCCAGGGCGGCCTGGCCGTCCAGGGCCGAGAGGACCCGGCGGAGTTTCCAGACGACCTGGGTCTCGTCCTTGCTCATCAGCAGCTCCTCGCGGCGGGTGCCGGAGGCGACGACGTCGATGGCGGGGAAGATCCGGCGGTCGGCGAACTCGCGGCGCAGCCGGAGCTCCATGTTGCCGGTGCCCTTGAACTCCTCGAAGATGACCTCGTCCATCTTGGAGCCGGTCTCGATCAGGGCCGTGGCCAGGATCGTCAGCGAGCCGCCGTCCTCGATGTTGCGGGCCGCGCCGAAGAACCGCTTCGGCGGGTAGAGCGCCGAGGAGTCGACACCACCGGACAGGATCCGGCCGCTGGCCGGGGCCGCGATGTTGTACGCGCGGCCGAGGCGGGTGATCGAGTCGAGCAGGACGACCACGTCGTGGCCGAGCTCGACCAGGCGCTTGGCGCGCTCGATCGCCAGCTCCGCGACCGTGGTGTGGTCGTCGGCCGGGCGGTCGAAGGTGGAGGCGATGACCTCACCCTTGACCGTGCGCTGCATGTCGGTGACCTCTTCGGGGCGCTCGTCGACGAGAACCACCATCAGGTGCACTTCGGGGTTGTTCGTGGTGATCGCGTTCGCCAGCGCCTGCAGGACCATCGTCTTGCCGGCCTTCGGCGGCGACACGATCAGACCGCGCTGGCCCTTGCCGATCGGGCTGACGATGTCGACGATCCGGGTGGTCAGGATGCCCGGTTCGGTCTCCAGCCGGAGCCGCTCGGTCGCGTACAGCGGGGTCAGCTTGTTGAAGTCCTGGCGCTGCTTGGCGATCTCCGGGTCCGACCCGTTCACGGTGTCGATCCGGACCAGCGGGTTGAACTTCTCCTTGCGCTCGCCGTCCGACGGCTGCTTCACCGCACCGGTGATCGCGTCACCCTTGCGCAGGCCGTAGCGCTTCACCATCGACAGCGCGACGTACACGTCGTTCGGACCGGGCAGGTAGCCGCTGGTCCGGACGAACGCGTAGTTGTCGAGGACGTCGAGGATGCCGGCGGCCGGCACCAGGACGTCGTCCTCGCTGATCGTCGGCTCGGCGTCGAACCGCTCGCCGCGACCGCGGTTGCGGGTGTTGTCGCGACCGCCGGTGCTCTGGCGGTCGTCGCGGTTGCGGTCCCGGTCGCGACCGCGGCGACGCCGGCGGCGGCCGTCGCCGTCCTGGTCGTCGGCCGCGCGGTTGTCGTTGCGGCTGTCGGTCCGGCCGTCGTTGCGGCTGTCCCGGTTGTCGCGGTTGTCGTTGCGCCCGTCGGTCCGGGTGTCGCCCCGGCCGTCGGTGCGGTTGCGCTGGTCGCGCCCGCCGTCGCGGTTCTGCTGACCGTCACGGCCACCGTCCCGCTGGCCCTCACGAGCCTGGCCGTCACGAGCACCCTCGCGGGCCTGCTGGCCCTCGCGGTTCTGCTGGTTGTCGCGGCTGCGCCCGCGCTCCCGGCCACCCTCGCGGTTGCGGTCCTCGGACCGGCCCTCGCGCTCGTCGCCACCGGTCTGCGCGGTCCCGTTCTGCGCGGCGGCGCGGTCGGCGGCCGGCGCGCTCTCGACGGCCACGACCGGTACGGCGGCGGTCTGCGTCGCGGCAGCACGATCAGCGGCCCGGCCGGCGCGGTCAGCGCGGTCGGCGCCGTTCTTCGCGTCGGCGCTCTTCGCCTCGGCGGTCACACTCGGAGCGGTCGCTCCGTTCTGCTCGGCGGCCGTCTCGGCCGCGGCGGCGCGGGCCCGGCGACTGCCGCCCTCGCGCACCGGAGCCTCGGCCGGCGCGCTCTTGCGCGCCGCCGCCGGCCCCGAAACAACATCAGAGGCCGCCTCGTCCAGGGTCGGCTGCGTCGACCGGGCGCGGCTGGCGCCACCGGTCGAGCTACCGCCCTGAGCGGCCTTGATCGCCTCGATCAGCTGGCCCTTGCGCAGCGCGCCGGTGCCCTTGATGCCGAGCGTCCCGGCGAGCTGCTTGAGCTCGGGGAGCAGCATGCCTTCGAGGCCGCCTCCGGTCTTGCGGCGCCGCGTGCTCGCGCTCGCTTCGGGCGCCGCGGCGCCGTTGGAGGCTTCAACAGTTTCTGTCACGTGAGGTCCTTCCCACACGGATGAACGATGTCCTGACCGGCTCATCGCCCGGAATCAGCTCCCACGGCCGGCGGACGGCATCGTGGGTACAAGAGGTTCTCGCTGGATCCGGTCCCCCGAAATTCTCCGGCGCAGGCGGCGCAGGTCATTCACTGGGAGATCGCCACGGACACCTGGGTGCCGGGAACACAGCCCGGAAGCGGCGAGAGTCACCGATCACCTGGAGGGGATCGGGTGAGTCGAGACTAGCACCACACAGGGTCCTTCTGCTGCCTCGTGGGGTACAACGCGTGTCCGGTCCTGATCATTCCGCCCACGGCGAACTCTCGCCGTCGGCGACCCCGGACCAGACCTGTACGCCGGCTGGATCGATCGCGAGGTCGTGCCGCGTCCAGCCGTCCGGCGCAACCGGAAGTGCCGCGATCTCCTTGCCCGAAAGGGCATCCAGCACCAGAACGGTAGGACCGGCTCCGCTCACGACGGCGGCCAGACCGCTCCCCCGCAGCTTGTGCACGAGCGCCAGCGTCTCGGGCATCACCGGCTCGCGGTACTCCTGGTGGAGGCGATCTTCGGTCGCCGTCATCAGCAAACCGGGCTGCGACGTGATCGCCGTCACCAGCAGCGCGGCCCGTCCGGCGTTCGCCGCGGCGTCCGCGTGCGGTACGACGTCCGGCAGCAGCCCGCGCGCCTGCTTGGTGAGCACCTTGACCTCGGGCACGTAGACGGTCGCCCGCAGCTCGGCGACCGGATCCGTCCGCACGGCCTTCCCGACGCCGCCGTCGACCCAGGCCGTCGTGAACCCGCCCAACGCGGCCGCCGCCACGTTGTCCGGATGCCCTTCGAGCTCGTTGGCCAGCGCGACGACGTGTTCCCGATCGAGCTCGGCACCAGCCAGTCCGTACGCCGCCGCGATCCCGCCGACGATCGCCGCCGAGGAGGATCCGAGCCCGCGTCCGTGCGGCACCCGGTTCGTGCACCGCAGTACGAAACCGGGCACGTCGACACCGAGCGCCGACAGCCCGGCGCGCACAGCGCGCACCACTAGATGCGACTCGTCGAGAGCAACCTCCCCAGCCCCAGCTCCGGTCACCTCAACAGAAACCCCAGAACCACCGGGGATCACCGTCAGCTCGTCATACAAACCCAGCGCCAGCCCGAAGGCATCAAACCCCGGCCCCAAGTTGGCGCTGGTAGCCGGCACTCGAACCCGCACCTCCCCCGGCCCTGCGGGCCGAGGATCGGTGGGGAGAGCGAGGTTGGTCGGCAGAGCCCCCAACTCAGGCCAGCCCTGCTACGCGGGCGACGGCGTCGGTGTCGGCCGGGGTGACTACTGCTTCCGCGGGCGGCGCGGACGACAGCGCGGTGTCGATGTCCTTCAACCCGTGGCCGGTGACCGTGATGACGACCGTCTGGCCGCCGTCGACGCGACCGGCCGCCTTCAACTTCAGCAGCCCGGCGACACCAGCCGCCGAGGCCGGCTCGACGAAGACACCTTCGCGCGCGGCCAGCTCCCGCTGCGCGGCGAGGATCTGGTCGTCGGTGACCGCCTCGATCAGGCCGCCCGACTCGTCGCGCGCGTTCTCGGCCAGGGTCCACGACGCCGGGTTGCCGACGCGGATCGCGGTCGCCAGTGTGTCCGGCTGCTCGACGATCGCGCCACGCACGATCGGCGCCGCGCCCTCGGCCTGGAAACCCCACATCCGCGGCCGCCGCGACGACACCTTGTCCTTGGCGTACTCGCCGTACCCCTTCCAGTACGCCGCGATGTTGCCCGCGTTCCCGACCGGGAGCACGTGCAGGTCCGGCGCGTCACCCAACGCGTCGACGACCTCGAACGCCGCGGTCTTCTGGCCCTCCAGGCGCACCGGGTTCACCGAGTTCACCAGCGCGACCGGGTAGTGCTTGCCGAGCTCGCGCACGATCCGCAGGCAGTCGTCGAAGCCGCCGTCGACCTGCACCAGCTGCGCGCCGTGCACGATCGCCTGCGCCAGCTTGCCCTGCGCGATCCGCCCGGCCGGGATCAGCACCAGCGGGATCAGCCCGGCCCGGCCGGCGTACGCCGCGGCGGACGCCGAGGTGTTGCCCGTCGAGGCGCAGACGACCGCCTTGTCACCGGCCTGCGCGGCCAGCGAGATCGCGACCGTCATGCCGCGGTCCTTGAACGAGCCGGTCGGGTTGTTGCCCTCGACCTTGAGCCAGACCTCGCAACCGGTCTGCTCGGACAGCCACTGCGCGGCCACCAGCGGCGTACCGCCCTCGCCGAGCGTGACCACCGGAGTGTCCGTCGAGACCGGCAACCGGTCGCGGTATTCCTCGATCACGCCTCGCCACTGGTGCGCCATCCGAATCAGTCCCCTTCGACCCGCATCACACTGCTGACTTCACGAACGATGTCCATGTCGCGCAGGGTCTCCACGGTGGCCGAGAGCGCGGCGTCGGTGGCGGTGTGGGTGACCACGACGAGCTGCGCGTCACCGCCCCGGCCCTCCTGGCGGACGGTCTGGATCGACACACCGTGCTCGGAGAACGCGTGGGCCACCGCCGCCAGCACACCGGCCTTGTCGGCCACGTCCAGCGACACGTGGTAGCGGGTCATCGCGTCGCCCATCGGCCGCACGGCTCGCTGGGTGTACGACGACTCGCCGACCCCCGGCACTCCCTTGAGCCGGTTGCGCGCGGCGGACACCAGATCCCCGAGGACAGCACTGGCCGTCGGGGCGCCGCCGGCACCACGACCATAGAACATCAGCTGGCCGGCCGCTTTGGATTCCACGAAAACGGCGTTGTACGCGTCCCGGACCGAGGCCAGCGGGTGGTTCTGCGGGATCATCGCCGGGTAGACCCGGGCGCTGACCGAGTCGGTCACCTCGTCGAGCTCGCAGATCGCCAGCGACTTCACCACGCAGCCCATCTCGCGGGCCGAGGCGATGTCGGTCGCGGAGACGTCGGTGATGCCCTCGCGGTGCACGTCGGCGATCGAGACCCGGGTGTGGAACGCGAGGCTGGCCAGCAGCGCCGCCTTCGCGGCGGCGTCGAAACCCTCGATGTCGGCGGTCGGGTCGGCCTCGGCGTACCCGAGCTCCTGGGCCTCGGCCAGCGCCTCGTCGAACCCGGCGCCGGTGGAGTCCATCTTGTCGAGGATGTAGTTCGTGGTGCCGTTGACGATGCCCATCACCCGGGTCACGTCGTCACCGGCCAGCGACTCGCGCAGCGGCCGCAGGATCGGGATCGCGCCGGCCACAGCGGCCTCGAAGTACAGGTCGCGTTCGTACTTCTCGGCGGCGGCGAACAGCGTCGGCCCGTCCTCGGCCAGCAGCGCCTTGTTCGCGGTGACGACCGAGGCGCCGTGCTCGATCGCGGTCAGGATCAGCCCGCGAGCCGGCTCCAGCCCCCCGATCACCTCGATCACGAGGTCGAGGTCGCCGCGGCTGACCAGCGCCTGCGCGTCGGTCGTGATCAGCGACGGGTCGACCGCGATGTCGCGCTCGCGGCCACCCCGCCGTACGGCGATGCCCGCGATCTCCAGCGGCGCACCGACCCGGGCGGCCAGGTCGTCGGCGCGCGTGGTCAGGATCCGGACCACCTCGGTGCCGACCACGCCGCAGCCCAGCAGCGCGACCTTCAGGGGCTTCTTGTCCAGGCTCATTCGGCGGCTCCCATGTCCAGCAGCAGCAGGTCGTCCTCGGTCTCCCGCCGGACGACGACGCGGGTCTGACCGTCCTTGACCGCGATCACCGGTGGCCGCGGAACGTGGTTGTAGTTGCTCGCCATCGAGCGGCAGTACGCGCCGGTGCCCGGTACGGCGACGAGGTCGCCGGGGCCGACGTCGGAGGGCAGGAACTCGTCCTTGACGACGATGTCACCGGACTCGCAGTGCTTGCCGACCACGCGCGCGAGCGTCGGGGCGGCGTCGGAGTACCGGTTGACGAGCGTGCAGGAATAGTCGGCGTCGTACAGCGCGGTGCGGATGTTGTCGCTCATCCCGCCGTCGACCGAGACGTAGGTGCGGGAGGCGCCCGCGTCGAGCGTGACCTCCTTGACCGTGCCGACCGAGTACACCGTGCAGACGGCGGGGCCGACGATCGCGCGGCCCGGCTCGATCGAGATCCGCGGCGCCTCGACCTGGTAGGCCCGGCACTCGTGCTCGACGATCTTGGTCATCTCGGTGGCCAGCTGCGCCGGGTCGGCCGGGTCGTCCTGGGTGGTGTAGGCGATCCCGAAACCGCCGCCCAGGTCGAGCTCGGGCATGTCCACGCCGAGCTCGTCGGATACCCTTGCGTGCAAGGCGATCAGCCGCTTGGCGGCCAGCTCGAAACCGGCCGTGTCGAAGATCTGCGAGCCGATGTGCGAGTGCAGCCCGAGCAGCTGCAGCTCGGCCGCTTCGTTGACCTTGGCAACGGCTTCGAAGGCCGCGCCGGAGGTGATCGAGAAGCCGAACTTCTGGTCCTCGTGCGCGGTCGCGATGTACTCGTGGGTGTGCGCCTCGACGCCCGCGGTGACCCGGACCATCACCGGCGCGACCACGCCGCGCTCCGCGGCCAGCTCGATCAGCCGGTCGATCTCGAACAGCGAGTCGACGATGATCCGGCCGACCCCGGCCTCCAGCGCGCGGGTCAGCTCCGGCACCGACTTGTTGTTGCCGTGGAACCCCAGCCGCTTCGGGTCCGCGCCGGCGCGCAGCACGACCGCGAGCTCGCCGCCGCTGCAGATGTCGAGGTTGAGCCCCTCCTCCATCACCCAGCGCACGACCGTCGTGCAGAGGAAGGCCTTGCCGGCGTAGTACACGTCCATGTCCTTGAACGCGGTCCTGAACGCGCGCGCCCGGCTCCGGAAGTCGTCCTCGTCCAGCACGTACGCCGGGCTGCCGTGCTCGGCGACCAGGTCACGCAGGTCGACGCCACCGACGACCAGGGAGCCTTCGGCCGACTTCTTCGCCGTACCGGACCAGAGCGCCGGGACCAGGTCGTTGACGTCGCGGGGCGCCCGCAGCCACGGCGGCGCCTTGTGCCCGATGTCGGCGTGCAGCGTGCCCGCCTCGTGCGCCCTCACATCCGCTCCGGAGCGCTGACGCCGAGCAGGTCCAGCCCGTTGGCCAGGACGGTCCTGGTCGCCGAGACCAGGGTCAGGCGAGCCTTGTGCACCGGCTCCACCTCCTCGTCACCGCGCGGGAGCACCCGGCAGCTGTCGTAGAACTTGTGGAAGGCGGACGCGGTGTCCTCCAGGTAGCGGGCGATCCGGTGCGGCTCGCGCAGCTCGGCCGCCGTCGCGACGATCCGCGGGAACTCGGCCAGCGCGCGGAGCAGGTCGCCCTCGCGCTCGTGGCTGAGCAGACCCGGGTCGAACTCGTCCAGCTTGACGCCCAGATCGTCGGCGTTGCGCAGGATCGAGGCCAGCCGGGCGTGCGCGTACTGCACGTAGTACACCGGGTTCTCGCTGACCTGACGGGTCATCTCCTCGATGTCCAGCGTCAACGGGGAGTCGACCGGGTAGCGGCAGAGCGTGTAGCGGAGCGGGTCGACGCCGCCCTCCTCGACCAGCTCGGCGAGCGTGACGATCGTGCCGGCCCGCTTCGACAGCTTCATCTCCTCACCGTTCTTGAGGATCTTCACCAGCTGGCCGATCAGGATCTCGATGTTGTGCTCCGGGTCGTCACCGGCGCAGGCCGCGATCGCCTTCAGGCGGTTCACGTACCCGTGGTGGTCGGCGCCGAGCAGGTAGATCGCGACCTCGAACCCGCGCTCGCGCTTGTTCACGTAGTACGCCGCGTCCGAGGCGAAGTACGTCGGCTCGCCGTTGGACCGGATCAGCACCCGGTCCTTGTCGTCGGTGAAGTCGGTCGTGCGCATCCAGAGCGCGCCGTCCTCGTCGTACAGGTGGCCCTGGGCGCGGAGCTTCTCGATCGCGTGCCCGACACCGTCCTGCTCGTGCAGGCTGCGCTCGGAGTACCAGACGTCGAACTTGGTGCGGAAGTGCTCCAGCTGGTCCTGCTGCTCCTTGAGCTGCCGCTCGTACCCGGCCTCGCGGAAGGCGACGACCGGGTCGGTGGCCTCGAGGATGCCGGGGACCTCGGCGACGATCCGCTGCGCCAGCTCGCCGATGTACTCGCCGTGGTAACCGTCCTCGGGGATCGGCTGACCGGTCGCGGCCGCGAGCAGCGAGGCGCCGAACTTGTCCATCTGGGCGCCGCGGTCGTTCACGTAGAACTCGCGGGTGACCACCGCACCGGCCTTGGTCAGCACCCGGGCCAGCGCGTCACCGACGGCGGCCCAGCGGGTGTGCCCGAGGTGCAGCGGGCCGGTCGGGTTCGCCGAGATGAACTCGAGGTTGATCGCCTGACCCTTCAGGCTGTCACTGCTCCCGTACGCCGGGCCGGCGTCCAGGATCGACTGCGCGATCTTGCCCTGGGCATCGGCCGCGACCCGGATGTTGATGAAACCCGGGCCGGCGATCTCGACCGCGGTGATCGCGTCGTCACCGCCCAGCTTGGCCGCCAGCAGCTCGGCGAAGGCGCGCGGGTTCATCCCCGAACGTTTGCCCAGCTGCATCGCGACGTTCGTGGCGTAGTCCCCGTGCTCGGGGTTCTTGGGCCGCTCGACCTTCAGCTCGCCCGGCAACCCGCCGTCGACAGTGATGGTGCCGTCGTCGACGAGCGCGGTCAGGGCCTGCAGGATCTTCTCAGCGAGCTGTTCCGGAGTCACCCGCTCAGCCTAATGGCCCACGTCTCTGCCTCCACCTCCGCCATCCACAGGCCGGAACCCCGCGCGACCCGAGGCGTGTCTCGGTGGTCGGGTTCAGGGGGAAGGAGCTGCCGCATCCAGCCGTGCGGCAGACGCCGCGCTTGCCCGTTCCATCCGGCGGCGGGGGTGGGTGGGACTCGGCGGCGCGGTCAGACACGGAGCTGCCGCATCCAGGCGCGCAACGCCTACGCCACTCCCGCGCCGATCCAGACGCCTCCGACGGCGACGGCAGCCGCGCCTCCCCGTTCCATCCGACGGCGGTGCTGTGCAGGCCGCGGGCCTGCCTGACCAAGTCGCAGGGCCTACACCACACCTCCTCACCACCCTGCATGGTGATCGGCATCGTCGAGTGGGTGGATGCGACGCCCACCACTGTCCAAGGGGGGCGACACGCCGTGTGCAGCGGGGTTCGGTGCGGCGTGTCGTGGGGTTGGTCAGTGGTGGGTGTCGTCGGCCGGTGGTCGAGTGGGCCGGCGCCGTCCGGGCCCGGCTCGACGAGGAGTGGCCGGTCGGACCTGCGCCGTGGCCGGACGCCCACCACCCAGTAACCTCCGCGAACCGGCCCTTCGGACGGCGTGTCGCGGCGTGTCGCGCCTGATTTCGCCGCTTAGTGGGTGATGCACGTCCGCATGTCCAGCTGAGTCGAACCATGCTCGCCGGACGACCACATGCGGCCCGGCAGCCCGCGCGATGGCAGCAGGTACCAACTGCCTTCAGGGTTGCGCCCACCTCGACCGCCGGATGGAACGCGGAGGCGCGGTGGCTGCTGCGCGGCTGGACCCGTCGCTCAGGCTGGGCTGAGGCGCATGATCGCGAGGGTTTCTACGCCGTTGCCGGCGGGGTGGCGCTGGTTGACGGTGACCGTGACCACGTCGAGCTTGCCGATGCGGGCCCGGTAGCCGGGCTGCTGGCCGACGCTGCCGGCTGTGTCGGGGCCGGTGCCGGCGAAGTCGACGCCGCTGGCGGTGGCTTTGCTGACGACCAAGGTGGCGAAGCCGGCGACGCTTTGTTTCATCGGGACTCTGGTGCCGGTGCGGACGTAGATCTCGCAGGTGCCGTCTTTGCAGGTGTCGTAGTCGAAGCCGTTCTTGGCGTACGGGCCGGTGGGCTTCGGTGGGGACGTGGGGGTGGGCGACGTGCTGGACTCGTCGACGGGCGGCGCCGAGCTCGGCGTACCGGACGGGGCCGCGCCGGAGTCGGCGCCGCAGGAGGTCAGGCAGACGGTGAGAGCGGCGGCGGCCAGTGCGGTGACAGCGAGGGGCGTACTGGTTCGCATGAGGTCAGCCAAGCGTAGTGGACGGGTCACTGGCGGCAGTCTGCCACTTTCCTGCCAGGCAGCGTTCCACCTGATGGACTCACCGTGTCGCGGTGACCTGGATCCTGCTCTGCCGGACCAGTTTGGTGTCCCACGCGACGGGCTCGCCGTTGAGCTCGACCTTGACGCTGCCGCAGACGTCGCCGACGCACTTGCCGTCGTACCGGACGCCCCAGAGCTCGAAGAACTGCTTCAGCGTCGGGCGCTCGGCCGTGGTCTTGGCCTCGACGTAGACCAGGCCGTCGTCGGTGTGGGTGTGGATCGCGGCCTGCTCCGCGCGGACCCGGTCGACGCCGATCCCGGCCGGGATCTTCACCGCGCTGCCGGCGACGGTCAGCGAGACGTTCACCGTGTACGGCGTCGGGCCGCTGAAGTCGAGCGGCAGGCGTTCCATCCCGGCCTGGTCGATGTACGACACCGCGTCCCGCGGGGCGTCCCACGGCGGCGGCCCGTCCCGGGTCTCGGCCGGGCCGGGCGGGGCCGGGCCGACCTGGCAACCCGTCACCAGCACCGGCAGCGCCGCCAGTACGACGGCAGCGATCACCCGGCGGCCTGCTCTCATGGGCAGCAGGGTGTCACGGGCGTCCGGCGTACCGGACAGGTGGTCAGTCCTCGGCGGGCATCAGGACCCAGAGCACGAGGTAGATCAGGAACTGCGGGCCGGGCAGGATGCAGCTGATCACGAAGATCAGGCGCATCGTGTTCGGCGTGGTGCCGAACCGGCGGGCGAGCCCGGCGCAGACGCCGGCGATCCAGCGACCGCGGGACGGACGGACCAGAGTGGTGGAAGCCATGAGGTCGGATTTCCTTTCCGGGGTTGGCGATACGACCACTATGACGTCCGGGTCCGCCCGGTTGATCCCGCCGCGCGGAGGAGCCAGGGACCGTTCAGGGTCATCCCGGTGACGCGCACAGGGGTGCCCGATTCGGGATCTGAGCGGATCTCCTGCTACTGTTCTGCTCGTTCCTGAGCCCCCGTAGCTCAGGGGATAGAGCACCGCCCTCCGGAGGCGGGTGCGCAGGTTCGAATCCTGCCGGGGGCGCAGAAGGTACCACCGAAGGCCTGGGTCTACACCCGGGCCTTTCGTGTTTTCAGGATCTCCGCGTAGTGGTCGAGGATCACGTCTCCAGCCGCCTGCGAGAGCGGCGGTATTAGGTAGCCCGTGCGGTTACGCGATCCACCCGTCGTCGACCACGATCAGCGTCAGCCCCGAGACCCACACGTTGCCCTCAGCAACTGCACGACGTCCGCGTCGGCCAGAACAGATTGTAGTACCGCATGTCCGGAACGTGACCCCCTGATGACCGCAGCCTGTCGCTGGTTGGATGGGGCCATGACACTGCTGCACTACACGGCCTTCAGCACCGACCCGGCCGGAGGGAACCCGGCTGGGGTCGTGCTCGACGCGGCGGGGATGAGTGATGCGGAGATGCTTGCCGTCGCCGCGGAGGTCGGGTACTCGGAGACGGCCTTCCTCATGAGCGGCGCGGCCGACGGCGCGATCCCGATCAGGTACTTCTCGCCGCAAGCCGAAGTGCCGTTCTGCGGGCACGCGACGGTGGCCACTGCTGTCGCCCTGGCCGAGCGGGTGGGTCCTGGTGAGCTGACGTTCGCCACACCAGCCGGAGTGGTGCCTGTGGTGGTTGAGCAGGGTCCGGACGGGCTGCGGGCGACACTGACGAGCGTGGAGCCGTACGTCGAGGCAGCGGGCGACGTCAGCGAGGCACTGGCGTTGCTGGGCTGGCAGAGCGACCAGCTGGACGCTGCGCTGCCGCCGCGGGTTGCCTACGCGGGTGCGCGGCACCTGGTGCTCGCGGCGGCGACCCGGGAGCGGCTGGCTGCGCTGGAGTACGACTTCGACGGGCTGCGCGCGTACATGCTCGAGCACGACCTGACGACGCTGCAGCTGGTCTGGCGGGAGTCGCCGACCGTGTTCCACGTGCGCGACCCGTTCCCGGTGGGTGGCGTCGTCGAGGACCCCGCGACCGGCGCTGCTGCCGCCGCGTTCGGGGCCTACCTGCGCGAGCTCGGACTCGCCCACCCACCCGCCACCATCCAGCTCCGTCAGGGCGACGATCTCGGGCGGCCGAGCCGAATCACTGTCGAGCTACGCGACGACGACAACCGGGTGCGGGTCAGCGGGTACGCCGTACCTATGGAACCTGCCTGAGCCATTCCTCGGTGCCGAACTTCGTCACGACGCGCTCCTCGGCCTCGGCGACCGTCTCCGCGGAGATCTCGCCGGGCGCGAGGCCGTAGCGACCGCGGAAGGACGCGACCATCCGGTCGATCACGTCGGCGCGGTCCAGGCCGGTCTGGCTGCGCAGCGGGTCGACGCGTTTGGCGGCGCTCTTGGTGCCCTTGTCGGAGAGCTTCTCGCGGCCGATCCGCAGCACCTGGACCATCTTCGCGGCGTCCATGTCGTACGCCATCGTGACGTGGTGCAGCACCGCGCCACCGGCGAACCGCTTCTGCGCGGCGCCGGCGATCTTGCCGGCCGGCGAGGTGATGTCGTTGATCGGCTGGTACGTCGCTGCGATGCCGAGGTCGTTCAGCGCGCCGAGCACCCAGTCGTCGAGGAACGCGTACGACTCGACGTACGACAGGCCGGAGACCAGCGACTCGGGGACGTAGAGCGAGTAGGTGATCGTGTTGCCCGGCTCGACGAACATCGCGCCGCCGCCGCTGATCCGGCGTACGACGGTGACGTCGTGCTCGGCCGCGCCGTCGAGGTCGACCTCGTTGCGCAGCGACTGGAAACTGCCGATGATCACCGCGTTCGAGGCCCACTCCCAGACCCGCAGCGTCGGCGGCCGCTCCCCCGACCCGACCTGCTCGGTGAGCACCTCGTCGAGCGCCATCTGCAGCGCGGGCTCGCGCGGTACGTCGTGCACGAACTCCCAGGCGTGGTCGTGCCAGCCGGTCGCCCCGGTCAGCGCACGCCGGACGGCGACCGCGACCGCCTCCGGCGAGAACCCGAGCATCTCGACGCCGTCCCCGAGCACCGCGCGCACCCGCGCCGCGACCTGCGCGGCCGGCGCGTCGACCGGCGTACCGGCCAGGGCGTCGTTGATCCGCTGCAGCGCGTCGTCGGGTTCGAGAAAGAAGTCGCCGCTGATCTGCGCCTTCAGAACCGTGTCGTCCAGGACCTCGAGATCGGCCACCACGAGCTTCCCGCCCGGGACCTTGTACTCACCATGCACATCTGGACCAACCCGCGGCGTTGCCAGCATGTTCCCAGCTTCCGTTCACCTCCGGGGAAGGTTGCGGTAGCAAACCTTTTCCGTTAGTTGCCTGCTGGCAGACAAGTAACGGGCGAAGACTCCGAGGCGGTAACCGCCTACCCCCCGAGAGGTTCGCCCGACATGACCGACTTCACCCGCCGCAGGTTCCTCGGCGGCGCCGCCGGGATCGGCGCCGCCGCCGCGCTGATGCCCGCCAGCGTCCAGAAGGCCCTGGCCAGCCCGCCCCCGCGGCCGGCCAAGCTGCGCGACATCGAGCACGTCGTGATGCTGATGCAGGAGAACCGCAGTTTCGACCACTACTTCGGCACGCTGTCCGGCGTGGCCGGTTTCGACGACCCGCAGGCGATCCGGCTCTCCACCGGCCGCAACGTCTTCCACCAGCCCGACCCGGAGAACCCAGACGGCTACCTGCTGCCCTTCCACCTCGACACCCACGCCACCAACTCGCAGGCCATCCCGTCCACCAGCCACGCCTACTCGGTCCAGCACGCGGCCTGGAACGGCGGCAAGATGGACAACTGGCTGCCCGCGCACCGGGCCGCCGACAAGGCCAACGGCCCGTACGTGATGGGCTACTACACCCGCGACGACATCCCGTTCCAGTACGCACTCGCCGACGCGTTCACGATCTGCGACCAGTACTTCTGCTCGGTCCAGGGCCCGACCTGGCCGAATCGGCTGTACTGGCAGACCGGCACGGTCGACCCGGCCGGCACGCACGGCGGCCCGATCACGTCCAACTCGCTGCCGAACGGCGCGTACCGCTGGACGACGTACGCCGAACGCCTGGAGGCCGCCGGTGTGAGCTGGAAGGTCTACCAGGACTCGGTCGGGCTGAACAGCTACAACATGCTGCCGCACTTCCAGCAGTTCCAGGACGCGGCGCCGGGCTCTCCGCTGTACGAGAAGGGCATGAAGACGTCCCCGCTCGGCCAGTTCGAGTACGACGCCCTGCACGACAAGCTGCCGGCGGTGTCCTGGCTGATGACCGCCGGTGGGGTCTCGGAGCACCCGAAGGAGATGCCGGCCGCCGGCGCCGACTTCGTCGCCGCGAAGATCGCGGCGATCGCGGCCAACCCGGACGTGTGGAAGAAGACCGTCTTCATCCTCAACTACGACGAGAACGACGGCCTGTTCGACCACGTCGTCCCGCCGACCGCCCCGGCCGGTACGCCGGACGAGTACGCCCTCGACCTGCCGATCGGCGGCGGCTTCCGGGTGCCGTGCATCGTCGTGTCGCCGTGGACGGCCGGTGGCTGGGTGACCAGCCAGAAGTTCGACCACACCTCGGTGCTGCAGTTCCTGGAGAAGCTCACCGGCGTCCGCGAGCCGAACATCTCCGCATGGCGGCGCCGGACCTTCGGCGACCTGACGTCGGTCTTCCGCCAGAACCACGCCGCGAAGCCGCCGGCGCTCCCCGAGACCGGCGCCGCTCTCAACCTCGCCACCTACGAGGCCGCCCAGCTCCCCGCTCCGACCTTCCCGGGCGCCGCCCAGGTGGTCCCCCACCAGGAGCGCGGCGGCCGCCACCGCCTCTGATCAACCGGGGAGGCGCCGCCCGCTGATCCTCAGCAACAGGTTCTCGGCGGTGTCCTCCTCCACTTCCCCGGTGCCCAGGCTCCAGTCGAGATCGGTCGCCTGGAGTCTGGTGCCGGTGAGGTCGACGCCGGAGTACTTCAGCTGTTTCTCGCCGGCGCCGGCGAGGACGACGGCCAGGCGGTCGAGGGGGACGTGGCGATCGATGCCGAGGGCAACGGTGAGGTCGAGGCCGTGGATGACGTCGTGGGAGAGGGCCCCTTCGTAGCCGCCGCCCGGAGGTTTCCACTGGTGGTGGATATTGTCCTCGAGGGTCTTGGTCAGCTCGTCGGCGGCGAGCGCGGCCGCGTCGGCGGCGGCCTGGCGGTTGGCCAGGCGGTTGAAGTTGCGGCGGCTCTTGAGCATCCCGAGCAGGAAGCGCGGAGTGCTGTAGCGGTACGGCATGACGATGTGGGCCACCAGCTCGCGGACCCGCCAGCCCTCGCACAGGGTCGGGCGGTCCCAGTCCGCGGCGGAGAGGTTGCGGAGTACGGCGACCAGGTCGGTGCGCTCGGCGGCGATGGTGCTCTGGATGTCGGTCATGCCCTACCGACGAACAGGGGCGCGGCTAGACGGACACCTGGTCGAGCCGACGCTGCAGGTAGGCCTGCTCGGCCTCTGACTTGGTCAGCGCGAGCGCAGCTCGGTAGGCCTCGGCTGCCTCGGTGAAGCGGCCCAGCCGGCGCAGGAAGTCGGCTCTGGTCGCTGCCAGCAGGTAGTACCCGTCCAGCTCGTCCAGCAGCCGCAGACCGATCGCGGGACCGTCCGCCATCCCGATGGCCACAACCCGGTTGAGTGCCACGACAGGTGTCTGCTGCAGCTGCCCGTAGAGCGCAGCGATCTGCGGCCAGTCGGTGTCAGCAGCGGTCGGCGCAGTCGCATGACAGGCGGCGATCGCTGCCTGGATCTGGTACGGCCCAGGACGCCTGCGACGCAGTACGGCGTCCAGCAGCTCGGTGCCCTCGGTGATCTCGTCCAGGTGCCAGCGGCTGCGGTCCTGTTCCTCCAGCGTCACCAGTACGCCGCCGGCCGAGCGCGTGTCCCGCCGTGCGTTGTGCAGCAGCATCAGGGCGAGCAGCCCGCCCGCCTCCGGCTCGTCGGGCATCAGCCGGACCAGCAGACGCGCCAGCCGGATCGCCTCGGTCGCCAGCTCACGGCGTACGAGCTCAGCGCCCGCGGTAGCGCTGTACCCCTCGTTGAAGAGCAGGTACAGCACAGCCAGTACGGCGGGTGTCCGCTCCGGCAGCAGGTGGTCCGGCGGCACCCGGTACGGGATGCCCGCGTGCTTGATCTTCTGCTTCGCCCGAGTGAGCCGCTCGGACATCGCCTCCTCCCCCACCAGGAAGGCCCGGGCAATCTCCGCCGTCGAGAGCCCGGCCAGCGTGCGCAGTGTCAGCGCGACTCGCGTCTCCATCGCCAGCGCAGGGTGGCAGCAGGTGAACATCAGCCGCAACAGGTCGTGCTCGGGCTCTTCGGGCCAGTCCATCGTCACCGCCACCTCCCGCAGCTTCGCAGCCCCGACCGCCTCGCGCCGCATCCAGTCGATCGCCCGGCGCCTGGCCGTGGTCGTCAGCCACGCCCCCGGCTTGTCCGGTACGCCGTCCTCCGGCCAGGTCCGCAGCGCCGCCGCGAACGCCTCCTGCACGCACTCCTCGGCCACCTCCCAGTCGCCGGTGACCCGGATCAGCGTCGCCAGCACCTGGCTCCACTCCTCCCGGAACACCCGGTCCAGCTGGTCGGCGACACTCACCCGAACGGCCCCTCCAGCACCGGGCGGATCTCGATCGTCCCGTACGCCGCCGCCGGGTGCTTGCCGGCGATCTCGATCGCCTCGTCCAGGTCCGCGCACTCGATCAGCACGAACCCACCGATCTGCTCCTTGGTCTCCGCGAACGGCCCGTCGGTCAGCAGCAGCTCGTCGTCCCGGACCCGGACCGTCGTCGCCTCCTGCGGCGGCCGCAACCCGGCGCCCCCGCGGACCACGCCGCGCTCCTCCATCTCCTCCGACCAGCCTCCGCACCCGTCCTGCGCGTGCTCCTCGGCCGTCTCGTCGCCACAGATCATCAGCAAGTACTTCATCCGGACTCCTCTCCACCCCACCGACGAACGGGGAAAGTCGTTCCGGACACACGGTACGCAAACGGCCTGCTGAACATCGGCTGAACTGCGAGGCCGGGAGGGTCCGCGTGCCTACACTGAATCCGTTTGTGGTGTGCCATCCGTAGGAGGACCGATGCCCGACTCCCGTACCCAGACGATCGCCTACCCCGCGCCCGGTGCGCGACCGTCGCGACGGGACCTGGAGCCGCTCGCGCCGCACGTGATCGTGCTGTTCGGGGCCACCGGCGACCTGGCCAAGCGCAAGCTGCTGCCGGGCCTGGCCTACCTGCAGCAGAACCGGTTCGCGCCCGACGTCCGGATCATCGGGACGGCGACCGAGGAGCTGACCACCGACGAGTTCCGGGCCCGCGCGCGGCTGGCCATCGACACCTTCGGGACGCACAAGATCACCGAGGAGGAGTGGGAGCAGTTCTCCACCCGCCTCAGCTACGTGCCGACCACGGCCGGGCCGGCGGCGCTGGCCGCCGCGGTGAAGGAGGCCGAGACGCTGCTCGGCCCGGACACCTGCCGCCTGCACTACCTGTCGGTGCCGCCGAAGGCCGCGCACTCGGTGATCGAGATGCTGCGCGACGCCGACCTGGTCGACCGGGCCCGGGTGGTGATGGAGAAGCCGTTCGGTGACGACCTGGCCAGCGCGATCGAGCTGAACGACTTCGTGCACGAGACCTTCGACGAGTCGCAGATCTTCCGGATCGACCACTTCCTCGGCAAGGAGGCGGCGCAGAACATCCTGGCCTTCCGGTTCGCCAACGGGCTGTTCGAGCCGATCTGGAACCGCAACTTCATCGACCACATCCAGATCGACATCCCCGAGGAGCTCGGGCTCGACCAGCGCGCGACGTTCTACGAGCCGACCGGCGCGTTCAAGGACATGGTCGTCACGCATGTGCTGCAGGTGCTCGCGTTCGTCGCGATGGAGCCGCCGACGGCGCTGGAGCCGCGGGCCATCTCGGAGGAGAAGAACAAGGTCTTCCGGTCGATGCTGCCGATCCAGCCGGCCGACGTCGTCCGGGGTCAGTACGGCGGCTACCGCGCCGAGGCCGGGGTGGCGCCGGACTCCGACACCGAGACGTTCATCGCGATGAAGGTCGGGATCGACAACTGGCGCTGGGCCGGCGTGCCGTTCTACCTGCGGACCGGCAAGAAGATGGCCGAGGGGATGCGGATCATCTCGATCGCCTTCAAGGAGGCGCCGAAGACGATGTTCCCGGCCGGCTCCGGCGTCGGGGCGCAGGGCCCGGACCACCTGACCTTCGACCTGGCCGACTCGTCGCGGGTGTCGCTGTCGTTCTACGGCAAGCGGCCCGGGCCGGGGATGCGGCTGGAGAAGCTGTCGATGCAGTTCTCGACCCAGGAGACCGAGTCGGCGGCCGACGTACTGGAGGCGTACGAGCGGCTGATCCTGGACGCGATGCGCGGCGACCACACGCTGTTCACGACCGCCGAGGGCATCGAGTCGCTGTGGGAGAACTCGACGCTCCTGCTCGAGGACCCGCCGCCGGTGAAGCCGTACGCGCCGGGCACCTGGGGGCCGAACGCGATCCACCAGCTGATCGCTCCGCGGGCCTGGCGGCTGCCGTTCGAGCGGGAGTGGCGCGAGCAGAAGAGCTAGACGGGCCGGCGCAGGTCGTCGATCGCCGCCGTCAGCGCGGTCTCCAGGTAGTTCATCCGGTCGGTCGCGACCAGCATCGTGGCGCCGCCGTTGATCGCGGTGAGGATCGCGGTGGCGCTGCGGACCGGATCCACCGCTTCGCTGATCTCGCCGGAAGCGCGCAGTGCTTCGACGCCGTCGACCAGGTACTGCAGCCAGCGGTCGAGCATGTCGCCGACGATCTGCCGGGTCGTCGTGTCCCCCAACCCGAGCTGACCGACCAGCGCCGACAGCGCGCAGCCTTCGCGCTGCTCGTCGTACATCTTGAGAACGCGGCGTCGCCAGGCCTGCCACTTGCGCCAGGTGGTCAGCTCGCCGAGCTGCGGCATCTGCTCGGCGATCACCTGCTCGGCCTCGTGGCGCGCGACCGCCAGCATCAGGTCGGACTTGCCGTCGGGGAAGTAGTGGAACAGCTGGCTCTTGCTGGTCGACGTCGCGGCCCGGATGTCGTCCAGCCCGACGTTCACCACGCCCTGCTCGCGGATCAGCTGCGCGGCCCCGTCGACGATCCGCTGCCGGGTCGCAGCGCCCTTCGCGGTCAGCACTCGCTCCTCCATGCCTCGAGTGTACTGGACCGCCCAGTTCAGACGTCTGGACCGACGGGTCCAATCGGCGTGCTACTTTGGACCCATCAGTCCAATCACTAGCGAAGGAGCAGCTGCCATGCGTCTGGCAGACAAGACCGCCCTGGTCACCGGGGCCACCAGCAACATCGGCCGCGCGATCGCGGTCGCGTACGGCGCGGAGGGCGCGCACGTGGTCGTCACCGGCCGCAACGCCGAGCGCGGTGAGGCGGTCGTCGCCGAGATCCGCGCCGCCGGCGGCAAGGCGGACTTCGTCGCCGCCGACCTCGACGGCTCGCCCGCCGCGGCCCAGCAGCTGGCGGAGCAGGCGACCGCCGTACTGGGCGGCCGGATCGACATCCTGGTCAACAACGCCGGCGCGCTCGACGGCACCGGCACGACCAGCATCGACGAGGCCGCGTTCGACACCGTCTACGCGGTGAACGTGAAGGCGCCGTTCTTCCTGACCGCCGCGATCGCTCCCGCGATGGCCGCCGCGGGCGGCGGCACGATCGTCAACCTGGGCTCGTGGGTGGCCCGGCTCGGCGTCAGCGGCGGTACGGCGTACGCGGCCTCGAAGGGGGCGCTGGAGACGCTCACCCGCGCCTGGTCGGCGGAGTTCGGGCCGTCCGGCGTACGGGTGAACGCGATCTCGCCCGGCGTCGTGCACACGATGACCGACCACCCGGCGGCCGGAATGATGACCGGTACGCCGGGTGGTGACATCGGCCGTCCCACCGACATCGCGCAGGCCGCCGTGTTCCTGGCCAGCGACGATGCCCGGTTCATCCACGCGACCACGCTGGACGTGGACGGCGGACGGATGGGAGTGGCGGTGATCGCCGGCTAGAAGGCCGCGGCCACTGGGATCACGTCGGCGCCGATGCGCTCCAAGCCGTCGAGCTTCTGCACCTCCGGGACGAACCCGAGGGCGGCGTCGACGCCCAGGCCGTGCAACCTGCCGAGCTCGTCGATCAGCTGCTGCGTCTTCTCGCCCTTCTCGCCGGTGTCCAGCGGCTGGTACACGGTCTTGGTGATCTCGTCGTAGTCGCGGCCGACCGTCTCGCAGTGCTTCCGCAGTACGTCGAGCTTGTGCTCCAGCTCCGGGGTGTTGAACAGGTTGCAGGCGTCGGCGTACTGCGCGACGAGCCGGAGCGTCTTCTTCTCACCGCCCCCGCCGATCATCAGCGGCGGATGCGGCTTGCTGAGCGCCTGCGGCGAGTTCAGCAGCCGGGTGGCCTGGTAGTGCTTGCCCTCGAACCCGCCCTCGTCGTCCGACCACATCTGGAGCACGATCTTGACCGTCTCCTCCAGCCGCTCGAACCGCTCGGCCAGCGGGGGGAAGGGGAAGCCGAGCCCGCGGGACTCCTCCTCGTTCCAGCCCGCGCCGAGGCCGAGGATCGCGCGGCCGCCGGACAGGACGTCCAGCGTGGTCACCGCCTTCGCGAGCAACCCCGGCTGGCGGTAGTGCACGCCGGTGATGACCGTCAGCAGCTTGGCGCGCTCGGTGTGCGCGGCCAGGAACCCGAGCGCGGTGTACGCCTCGAGCATGTCGTTCTCGGCGGGACCGACGCCGCCGATCTGGAAGAAGTGGTCCATCAACGCGAGGTACCGGAAGCCGGCCTGGTCCGCGGTCCGGGCGACCGCCGCGAGCTCCGGGCCGAGTGCGCTGGGCCCGTTGGGCCAGGTGAAGTCGGGAATCTGCAGACCGATGTCCATCGAAGCTCTCCTCTTTGTTGCCGTCTGCCAGACAGTCAACAGCCGTCGCACCGGTCTGCTTCCCGTTTCGGGAGAACTACTGTGCGTCACCGAGAGGGGGGCTTGGACTCGGGTGGGTGGTGGCTGATGTGATCGGGGCATGACGACTCAGCGGATCGCGCTCATTCCCGGGGACGGTATCGGCCGGGAGGTGGTGCCGGCGGCGGTTGCGGTGCTGGAGGCGGTGGGGCGGCGGCACGGGGTGGGGTTCTCGTACGACGAGTTCGACTGGTCGTGCGAGCGGTACCTGAGCGAGGGTGCGATGATGCCGGCGGACGGGCTGGACCTGGTCCGGGGGCACGACGCGATCTTTCTCGGGGCGGTGGGGGCGCCCGGCGTACCGGATCATGTGTCGCTGTGGGGGTTGCTGATCCCGATCCGGCGATCGTTTCAGCAGTACGTGAATCTGCGGCCGATCCGGGTGTTCGAGGGGTTGGACAGTCCGGTGCGGGCGGCTGCCGCGGGGGCGGTGGATCTGGTCGTCGTGCGGGAGAACGTGGAGGGTGAGTACAGCGAGATCGGTGGGCGGATGGGGCGGGGGTTCGCGGACGAGCTGGCGGTGCAGCAGGCGGTGTTCACGCGGGCGGGGGTGACGCGGTTGGTGGACTACGGGTTGTCGCTGGCCGAGGGGCGGCGTTCGTTCGGGTCGGTGTCGCCTCCTGCTCGGACCGGTCGTTTGACCTCGGCAACCAAGTCGAACGGGATCGTGCACACGATGCCGTTCTGGGACGAGATCGTTGCCGAGCGCACCGCGCTGCACCCGGCGGTGCGCTGGGACCAGGAGCACATCGATGCCCTCAGCGCCAAGCTCGTCCTCGACCCGGCGCGGTTCGACGTGATCGTTGCCTCGAACCTGTTCGGCGACATCCTCAGCGACCTCGCCGCAGCCGTTGCCGGCGGCATCGGCATCGCCCCGGCCGCGAACCTGAACCCGCCCCGGGAGTTCCCGTCGATGTTCGAGCCCGTGCACGGCTCGGCGCCGGACATCGCCGGGCGCGGGATCGCGAACCCGATCGGCGCGATCTGGACGGCGGCGATGATGCTCGACCATCTCGGGCACGTCGAGGCGGCGGCGGAGGTGGAGAGCGCGATCGCCGGCGTACTGGCTGCTCGGGAGGTCCGAACGCCTGACCTCGGCGGCACGGCGACGACGACTACGTTCACCCAGGCCGTGCTCGACCAGCTGGGGACGCGGTGAAGCTCGACGGGTTCTCGTACCGGCAAATCGATGCCGAGGGCATCGAGATCAACTGCGCGGTCGGCGGCAGCGGGCCACCGGTGCTGCTGCTCCACGGGTATCCACAGACGCACCTGATCTGGCACCGGGTCGCGCCGGTGCTCGCTCGTTCGCACACCGTTGTCGCGACCGACCTGCGCGGGTACGGCGACAGCGCGAAGCCTGTCAGCGCTCCCGACCACGCGCCGTACAGCAAGCGGGCGATGGCTCGCGACCAGCTGCTCGTGATGCGATCGCTCGGCTTCGAGCGCTTCGCGGTGGTCGGTCACGACCGCGGTGGTCGCGTCGGGCATCGGCTCGCGCTGGACCATCCTGGCGAGGTCGATCGGCTCGCCGTGCTCGACATCGTGCCGACCCGTCACACCTTCGAGCACGCCGACGCGGCGTTCGCCCAGGGCTACTACCACTGGTTCTTCCTGACCGCCGGGAACGGGATTCCGGAACGGTTGATCGGCGGCGACCCGGAGTTCTGGATCCGGGCCCGGATGGAGGCGCGGCACCACGGCGGGACCGCGTTCGATCCGGCGGCGATGCGGGAGTACGTGCGGTGCTTCTCGTCTCCTGACGCGATCCACGCGAGCTGCGAGGACTACCGCGCCGCGGCAACGATCGACCTGGTGCACGACGACACGTCGTACGGGACGCCGGTCGGGTGCCCGGTGCTGGCGCTGTGGGGCAGCAACAGCTTCGTCGGGCGCACGTACGACGTACTGGATGCTTGGGGCAACTACGCGACCGATGTCAGAGGCAACGGGCTGCCGTCCGACCACTACCTGCCCGAGGAGGCCCCGGCGGAGACCGCCGAGGCTCTGCTCGCGTTCCTCAGGGAGCGATCTCCAGCGACGTGATGACGTCGCCTTCGAGGGTGAAGCGGTAGATCAGGTCGACCTCGCCGCCGGGGAAGTTGCCCTCCAGGTGGTGGGTGAGGACCCAGTGCTTGTCGTCGAGCTGCTCGGCGTGGGTGAGCTCCTGGGTGTAGGTGAACTCGCTCGCCGCGGTCTCGCGCCAGTGCCGGATCTCGTCGTGGCCGGTGTAGGTGTTGCCGTCGTCGAGCACGGTCGCGTCCTCGGCGAACGCGGGCAGCAGGTCGTGGAAGTTCGCCTTGCGCCCCGGCTGCGACTCGCGCAGGTACGCCGTGATCGCGGGCGGCAGGTGCTTGGCCGTCTCGGCGACGGTCGGGTCGGGCGGGGTGGGGATGGTCATCAGGCCTCCGTGCTCAGGGTGAAGGTGGCGCGGCCGAACGACCGGCCGTTGATCTGGAGCTCCAGCGCGTGCTCGCCGGCGTAGTACCGGCGGGTGGAGATCGGCTTGAACGAGTGCCGCTTGGCGAGCGTGACGGACTCGCCGGGCGCGAGGGTGCGGGTGGTCAGCTTGAACACCTTCGGGGCGAGCGTGCCGTTCGCCTTCACGTGGTGCACGACGTAGTCGATCGCGAGCCGGACGTCGTCGGGCCCGTCGTTGCGCGCGTCGAAGCTGAACCCGAGGGTGTCGCCGACGGCGACGCCGTCGACGGAGAGCACCGGGCCTTCGACGCTCAACGCATGGGGCGGTTCGTACCCGAGCAACACGAGTGCCGCGGGGTCACCGGCCTTGATGAGCGTGCGCAGCGCGTGCCGGACGAGCTGGGGTGTCGTCTCCGTGGGCTTCGCGAGCCAGCCGGTGGCGATCTCGACCGCCAGGGCTGGATCCACCCGACTGACATCGTTCAGGTGATTGGCGACCGATCGGCGGACGTACTGCGACTCATCGGTGCGCAGCGCGTCGAGGATGCCGCGAGTGACCGCGGGGTCGGCGAGGATCGCCCGAACCTGCTTGGCCCACGGCAACCGAGGGCGGGTGCCTTCGCTGGCCAGGCGGCGTACGTGCTCGTCGGGGTGAGTCGTCCAGGTGCTGACGACCGCCAGAGTGCGCTGCAGGTCAGCCGCCAGAAACGTGCGGAGCGCGAACTCACCGGTCAAGCGAGACGTGAGCAGCGCGAGCAGCTCGAGCCCGCGCTCAAAGTCACCATCTGTAGCCCGCACAGCAACTGCTTCTGTCACTGGCCAGATCATCCAGCCGGTGAAGTCCGGACGGGCGAGCGCTGCTCGAAACAGGTCGTCGACAGGAGTGAAACCTGCCGGTAGATCCGTCAGTAAAGCGTCTCTGACCAGGCGGCCTCGGTCACTGAAGGCCAGGTCCTCGAGCTGACCCGGCGCTGCCTTGAGGGCGGTGAACGTCAGCTCGGGAGCCAGCTCGGACAGGATCCGGCCCAGTGTGACAACCGACTGTGTACTCAGCATTTCCTCGGCCGTTGGCACTGGCCTCCCCCTCGCGTCGCAGACTTACTTCTAATTTAGCAGTCACGCATCGGTGCTGTGCGCCAGGGTCTTGCCCGGCTCCAACTCGTCGAGCCGCTGGCGCAGCGTCGTGATGACCTGAGCGTAGGAATCGCTCCCCAGCAGCAACCGCTTCACCACCGTCTCCGCGTCCGCGGCATCGATGATCGCCCGCGCCACCTTCGCCGGATCCCCCACCGGCAGCTCCCCCGCGCCGGCCCGCCCGCGGATGTACCCGACCACCGTCTCCTCGTACGCCGGCAGCGCGCTCGCGAACGCCATGCTGCGGCCGGTGAACTCCGTCCGCGACCCACCCGGCTCGACCAGCGTGACCCCGATCCCGAACGGCGCGATCTCCGGGATCACGGACTCGTAGAACCCCTCGATCGCCCACTTCGTCGCGTGGTAGACGCTCAGCGCCGGCACCGACACGTGCGCTCCCATGCTCGACAGCTGCATGATCCGCCCGCCGCCCTGCGCCCGCAGGTGCGGGATGACCGCCCGCGCGAGCTGGATCGAGGCGAGCAGATTGGTGTCGAGCTGCCGCTCGACCTCGGCGTCGGAGTACTCCTCGGCCGCTCCGAGCAGCGCGTAGCCGGCGTTCGAGACGACGACGTCGATCCGCCCGAGCTCGGCGAACGCGGCGTCGACTGTCGCCCGGAGCGCAACGGTGTCGGTCACGTCCAACGTCGCCGTCCACGACTGCTCGCCGTACTGCTCCTGCAGCCCAGCAATCGCCTCGGGCCGCCGAACCGTGACGGCCACCCGATCGTCCCGCGCCAGCAACTGCTCAGCCAACTGCCGCCCGAACCCGGACGACGCACCCGTGATGAACCAGGTCTTGGTCACGTCAACCTCCTACTGAGTGTCTAAAGTGGGACTCAGTACCAGAATGTACACTAGGGCGCATGACAGGACTTCGGGATCGCGCCCGGCGGGCAGTCCGCGCAGAGGTCGCCGGCGTCGGCTTCACCCTCTTCGCCGAACACGGCTTCGACCAGGTGACCGCCGACCAGATCGCCGCCGCCGCAGGCATGTCGCGGACGAGCTTCTTCCGCTACTTCCCGACCAAGGAGGACGTCGTCCTGGGTCACCTGGAGGAGATGGGCGAGCAGTTGACGGCCGCCCTGGCAGCCCGGCCGGCCGACGAGGGCGCTTGGGTGGCGCTGGAGCAGGCGTTCTTCGACCAGTTCGGCGAGACCCTGGAAGACCCGGACCGAGCCCTTCGGCTGGCGAGGATGATGCAGGACACGCCGTCACTGCGGGCGCGGCACCTGGAGAAGCAACAGAACTGGCAGGACCTTCTGACTCCTGAGGTCGCGCGCCGGCTTCGCATCACCGATACGCCTACCGATCCCCGCCCGCGAGCAGTAGCCGGCGCCGCGCTGGCGTGCTTGGACGCCGCCAACCAGGCATGGACGAACTCCAACGGCACAAAGGACATGCGAGAACTGATCACCCAGGCGATGTCAGTGCTCTGAGCGCCCGAGGATAGGGGCGGCGCAGCGGGTGGGATTGACGGGCGGACAGTGGGGCCGTCCGGCTGGGCGGCAGCGGGCGGGAACTAGGCTGCTCGGTCATGGAGATCTTGGTGATCGGGATCGGGGCCGGGGATCCGGAGTACCTGACTGTGCAGGGGGTTCGGGCGATTGAGCGGGCCGATGTGTTCTTCGTGCTCGACAAGGGGGAAGTGAAGCAGGAGCTTGTCGAGCTGCGGACCGAGATCCTCGAGCGGTACGCGCCGGGGGCGAAGGTTGTGGTGGGGCGGGATCCGGAGCGGGATCGGGGTAGTTCGGCGTACGTGGAGTCGGTGGACGACTGGCGGCGTCGGCGGGGGGATGTTTGTGCGGGGATGATCGCTCGGGAGCTCGAACCCGATCAGGTGGGGGCGTTCCTGGTGTGGGGCGATCCCTCGCTCTACGACAGCACGTTGGCGATTCTCGACGACTTGCTGGAGCGAGGGGAGCTGGAGTTCGGGATCGAGGTGATTCCTGGGATCAGCAGCGTTTCGGCGCTCGCCGCGAAGCATCGGGTGGGGCTCAACCAGGTCGGGAAGCCGATTCAGGTGACGACCGGGCGGCGGTTGGAGGAGAACTGGCCCGACGGGGTGGACGACGTCGTGGTGATGCTGGATGCACGGACGGCATTCACGGCGCACACGGATCAGGACGCGGACATCTACTGGGGTGCCTACCTGGGGACGCCGGACGAGTTGCTGGTGGCCGGGAAGTTGTCCGAGGTGGCCGGGGAGATCGAGCAGGTGCGGGCCGAGGCGCGGGAGCGGAAGGGCTGGATCATGGACACCTACCTACTCCGCCGCAACCACCGATAGATACAGAGAGTTACCTACCGATCACCCATAGATATGGAGAGAGATTTCATATAGCTTCGGTCCTGTCCCACCGCCCCCAACGGGCCGTGCCCCGCCCCTACCCGGCACGGTCGAGGACAGGAGTACCACCATGAAAACTCCACGATTCGTGCGCGCGCTGCCGGTCCTGGTAGCGCTCGGAGCGGCGATCTCGATGGTGCTGACGGCACCCGCCGACGCGCGAGAACAGGCGCCGGACGGCGTCCAGGCCTTCCCGGTCAGCGAGTCGCAGTTCAACCAGATGTTCCCGAGCCGGAACCCCTTCTACACCTACTCCGGGCTGGTCGCCGCGCTCGGCGCCTACCCGGGGTTCGCCAACACCGGCGACGACACCACCAAGAAACGTGAGGCGGCCGCCTTCCTGGCCAACGTCAACCACGAGACCGGTGGACTGGTCTACATCAAGGAGATCAACGAGGCGAACTACCCGCACTACTGCGACTGGGGTCAGCCGTACGGCTGCCCGGCCGGGCAGGCGGCGTACTACGGGCGTGGCCCGATCCAACTGAGCTGGAACTTCAACTACAAGGCGGCCGGCGATGCCCTCGGCATCGACCTGCTCGGGAACCCCTGGCAGGTCGAGCAGAACTCGGCGATCGCCTGGAAGACCGGACTCTGGTACTGGAACACCCAGACCGGTCCGGGCACGATGACGCCGCACAACGCGATGGTGAACGGCGCCGGCTTCGGCGAGACGATCCGGAGCATCAACGGGTCGATCGAGTGCAACGGCGGCAACCCGGGTCAGGTGCAGAGCCGGGTCGACGCGTACCAGCGGTTCACGGCGATGCTCGGCACGTCGCCCGGCGGGAACCTGTACTGCTAGTTCGACCAAAGGTGTAGTGCGCCTGGCCGTCCGGCCGAAGCGGGAACCATCCGCGAACGCCGAGGCTGCTGGGTATGAGCAGACGATTCAGCAAGAGCAAGGGAGTGCGGCTGGCGCTGGCCCTGGTGCTGGTGCCGGCCGCACTCGCGACCGGTACGGCGAACGCCGGTACGGCGAGCACCGGTACGGCGCGGCCGGCCGCCACCGACACCGGCGCCCCCGCCGACCCCGTCGTACGCACCGACGCCGGCCTACTGCGCGGCACTGTCTCCGGCGACACCCGCGTCTTCAACGGCGTCCCGTACGCCGCCCCGCCGGTCAAATCCCTCCGCTGGAAGGCGCCGCAGCCCGCCAAGCCCTGGCAAGGCATCCGCGACGCCAAGCAGCTCTCCAGCGCCTGCCCCCAGCAGGACAACCCCGAGGCCCCCGGCGGCTCCACCAACGAGGACTGCCTCTACCTGAACGTCACCACCCCGGCCAAGCAGTCCAGCAAGCCGCGCGCAGTAGTGGTGTGGATTCCCGGCGGCGGCTTCTTCTCCGGCGCCGGCAACAGCTACGGCGCAAGCAAGCTGGCCGCCCGTGGCGACGTCGTGGTGGTCACCGTCAACTACCGGCTGGGCATCTTCGGTTTCTTCGGCTACCCGGGCCTCAGCGGCTCCGGCACGTACGGCATCCAGGACCAGCAGGCGGCACTCCGCTGGGTGCAGCGGAACGCCCGCAGCTTCGGTGGCGACCCCAGAAACGTCACGGTGGCAGGCGAATCCGCAGGAGGCATGAGCGTCTGCGCCCAGCTCACCTCACCGACTTCGACCGGCCTGTTCGCCAAGGCGGTCATGCAGAGCGGCTCCTGCGCGTTCAACTGGCCCGACAACGGCCAGTACCCCGGCCAGGCTGCGGACTCCCCGTGGGTACCGGAGAGCCGAGTGCGGCAGACAGGTGTCGAGTGGGCCGCGGACACCAAGGACAAGCTGCAGTGCAAGCCCGGCCAGGCGATGCTGGCCTGTCTGCGAGCAGCTGACCCCGCCGTACTCACTGAGGGCACGCTGCAGTTCACCCAGCCGGCGTACGGCGGTACGGCGGTGCTGCCGTTCAGTCCGGCGAAGGCGATGAAGGCCGGGCTGTTCCACCGGGTGCCGGTGCTGTCCGGCAACAACCACGACGAGGCGACGGCCTGGCTGGCGGCGTTCGGCGACCTGACGGACGCGGACTACCCGCGGCTGGTGACGGACATGGTCGGCGCGAAGCAGGCGCCCGCCGTACTGCGTGAGTACCCGTTGAAGAACTACGCGTCGGCAGCAGAGGCGTGGGCGACGGTGACGACGGACCGGATCTGGTCCTGCACCCAGGTAGCCACCGACCAGCAAGCGGCGCGCAGGGTGCCGGTGTACGCGTACGAGTTCGCCGACAAGCACTCGCCGATCTCGCAGCCCGGCCAGGGTGCAGCACACGCGGTGGAGCTCCCCTACCTGTTCAGCCTCGGTGGCTGGGACGCACCGCTCACCCCGACCCAGCAGCGGCTGTCGGAGCAGATGATCGACTACTGGACAGCCTTCGCCCGCACCGGCAACCCCAACGGCCCGGACCGCCCGCACTGGGCTCCGGTCAACGAGAGCAACGTCAAGGGCCTCTCACTGGCCCCCACCGACCAGGGCGGCATCCAGCGCGTCAGCCTGACCGACGAGCACCACTGCGACTTCTGGAACTAGTCAGATCGGTCAGCCGGGAGCCCGCGCATCAGGGCTTCCGGTTGATCAGCGGGCGGCTGATCGCCGGGGTGAGGAAGAGCAGGAAGAGCGCCCAGAAGTTGACGCCGGGGACGAGCGCGGCCAGGACGAAGGCGGTCGCGAACAGGCCGGCGGTGACGAGCGAGTTGATCACCTCGCCGCGCGTGACGGGGTTGTCGGGGTTCTCGATCTCGGGATGCCGGCGGATCAGCAGGACCAGGACGGTCTGGCAGAGGCTGAGGACCAGGATGGTGCCGATGTAGAAGCCGGCCGTGAACCGGTCGGCCGGGTAGGTGCCGATGATCTCGGTCGGGAACGGCAGCAGGACGATCACCAGCAGCCAGATCAGGTTCACCTGGATCAGGCGCGTCGTGTACTGCCGGACGTGCTCGAAGACCCGGTGGTGGACCAGCCAGAACCTGGCGATCACCACGAAGCTCAGCAGGAACGTCCAGAACTGGGCGCGGTGCTCGGTGAACACCTCGGTGGCCGACAGCCCCTCGGTCTTGGACTCGGCCACCACGTCGACCAGCGGCAGGACGAGCAGGGTGACGGCGATCGCGACGACGGCGTCGGTGAAGAGCACCAGCCGGTCGGGGTTTCTGGACATGCTCACGAGCGACCACGGTAGTGGACCGAGGGTCGGTACGCCGGACGGCACCAGCACGGCGGGAAACCGCCAGCGTTGCCGCCGGCAACCGGGTGGACTGGGTGCCATGTCGCCTCAGGTGCTCGTCCGTACGCCGGTGGTCCGGTGGCTCGGGGTCGTCGCGGTGACGCTCGGGATCTTCTCGATCGTCACCGCGGAGATCCTCCCGATCGGGTTGCTGACCCCGATCGGCGCGGATTTCGGGCTCTCCCCCGGGCGCACCGGGTGGCTGATGACGGCGCCTGGACTCGTCGCGGCCGTGGCCGCGCCGCTGGTGACCGTGACGACCAGCCGGGTGGACCGCCGGGTGATGCTCGGCGTGCTGATGGTGGTGCTCGCCGGGGCTGACCTGCTGGCGGCAGCAGCGACGGCGTACTGGCTGGAGCTTGTGGCGCGGGTGCTGGTCGGGCTGGTGATCGGTGGGTTCTGGTCGATCGGTGCGGGGCTGGCGCAGCGGCTGGTGCCTGAGCAGCAGGTCGGGCGGGCGACAGCGGTGATCTTCTCGGCGGTGCCGCTCGGGTCGGTGCTCGGTGTGCCAGTGGGGACGTTCCTCGGCGAGTACGGCGGGTGGCGGTTGCCGTTCGTGCTCCTGGCAGGGCTGAGCCTGCTGGTGCTGGTGGCGCTCATCCTGTTTGTACCGCCGCTGCCGGCGGAAGAGGTGACGCGTCCGGCGGTGCTGCTGGAGGTACTGCGGCTGCGGCAGACACAGGTGGGGTTGCTGGCGACCTGTCTGATCGTGGTGGCTCACTTCGGCACCTACACGTACGTGACGCCGTTCCTGCGCGAGGTGACCGGCGTACGACCGGAGCTGATCAGCACGCTGCTGCTGGTGTACGGCGCGGCCGGGCTGGTGGGGAACGGCATCGCTGGGCTCACCGCACAGCGCTGGTTGCGGCAGTCCTTCATGAGCGCGGCCGGGCTCGTAGCGCTCGCCACGCTCCTGCTGCCGCTCGTTGGCCGTACGACGCTGGGCGCAGCGGCGCTGCTGGTCATCTGGGGTGTCGGGTACGGCGCAGTGCCGGTCTGCTCGATGAGCTGGTTCGCGGCGGCGGCTCCACGGGCTCGGGAGGCGGCGACGGTGGTGTTCACGTCGTCATTCCAGGCGACGCTGTCGGCGGGGGCGCTGCTCGGTGGGGTGCTGGTCGACCGGACCTCGGTGGCGGCGGTGATGGTGTGCGGCGGGCTGACCGCTCTGGGCATGGTCGGGGTGCTGCTGAGGCGGTGACGCAGAACACAGCGGTACGGCGGGACGTAGCATCACCGCGTGGCCAGTGGTGGGAGGAGTCAGCCGGACCGGTGTCCTGGTGTGCTGTCGGTGCATCAGGCTGCTGACGGTGGGCTGGCTCGGGTGCGGCTGCCCGGTGGGGTGCTGACGCCGCCGCAGCTGCGGGTCCTCGCTGAGGCGTCGCGGGACCTGGGTGACGGGAATCTGGAGCTCACCTCGCGCGGGAACGTGCAGATCCGGGCGCTGCGGGCGCCGGAGGAGCTGTCCGATCGGCTGTACGACGCTGGGCTGCTCCCGTCGATCAGCCACGAGCGGGTGCGGAACATCCTCGCGTCGCCGCTGAGCGGGCTCGACGGGTCGTACGACGTACAGCCGCTGGTGGCGGAGCTGGATCGTGCGCTGTGTGCGTCGCCGCGGTTGGCTGGACTGCCGGGACGGTTCCTGTTCGCGCTGGACGACGGGCGCGGGGATCTGGCAGCGATCGAGGCTGATGCCGGGGTGCGGGTGGTTGGGGAGCAGTTGGCGTTGCTGCTGGCTGGGGCGGACACCGGTGTGCGGCTGGCGCCGCCGGAGGCTCCGGAGGCGCTGCTGCGGGTTGCTGAGGCGTTCCTGGAGGAGCGGGACGGCGAGTGGCGGTTGAGCGAGCTGGCGGACGGTGTGGAGAAGGTGCTGAGCCGACTGGGCTACAGCAGGTCTTCACAGCAGTTGGTGTCAGGACGTGAGCCTGTGCCGGCTGGGCTCTACGGGCCCGACCTGCTGGTGGCAACCGTCCCACTGGGGGTTCTGAAACAGGAGCAGGCTGCCGTGCTCGCTGAGGCGGACCAGCTGCGGGTCACACCGTGGCGGTCTGTTGTAGTGCTGAGTGGAGACGCCGAGAAGCTGCAGGAGCACGGACTGGTGATCGACGGCGACTCCCCCTGGAACAGAGTGACCGCCTGTGCCGGCAAGCCGGGCTGCGCGAAGGCGCTGGCCGACGTACGAGCTGACGCCCGGCGGATCACCCCGCTGATGCGAAAAGGCAGGCGCCAGGTGCACTGGTCCGGTTGTGAGCGGCGGTGTGGGCAGCCCGCGGGAGAGTTCGTGGACGTGCTCGCGGTGGCCGACGGGTACTCGGTGGACGGTTCACAGGCCGTCAGCGCCGAGCAGAGTGTGATGAGGATGCGGTGAGCCAGTACGAGTACGAGACCGACGGCGCCGAGATCTACCGGCGGTCGTTCGCGACGATCCGGAGCGAGGCCGCGCTCGGCGCCCTGCCGCCGGACGTCGCGCAGGTCGCGGTCCGGATGATCCACGCCTGCGGGATGACCGATCTCGTCCAGGACATCGGCTGGTCGACCGGCGTGGTCAAGGCCGCCAGAGAAGCACTCCGGCAAGGCGCGCCGATCTTCTGCGACGCGGCGATGGTCGCAGCAGGTGTGACGCGGCGCCGGCTGCCGAAGGACAACGAGGTGGTCTGCACGCTGAGCGACCCGTCGGTGGTGGAGCTGGCGAAGAGTCTAGGGACTACGCGGAGTGCGGCTGCGCTGGACCTTTGGGTTGACCGACTCGAAGGAGCTGTTGTTGCCGTGGGCAACGCTCCGACGGCGCTCTTCCGGCTGCTCGAGCTGATCCGCGACGGCGCCCCCAAGCCGGCCGCCGTCCTCGGCATCCCCGTCGGCTTCATCGGCGCGGCCGAGTCCAAGGACGCCCTCGCGGCCAACGACCTGGGGCTGGAGTACCTGGTCGTCCACGGGCGCCGGGGCGGCAGTGCGATCACCGCCGCCGCCATCAACGCGATCGCGAGCGAGGAAGAGTGACCGGACGGCTGTGGGGTGTCGGGCTCGGCCCGGGCGACCCCGAACTGGTGACGGTGAAGGCGGCGCGGCTGATCGGCGCGGCCGACGTGATCGCGTTCCACAGCGCGCGGCACGGGCGGAGCATCGCCCGCTCGGTCGCGGCGCCGTACCTGCGCGACGGGCAGGTCGAGGAGCACCTCGTCTACCCGTTGACCACGGAGACGACCGATCACCCGGGCGGCTACCAGGGCGCGATGGACGACTTCTACGCCGAGTGCGCCGCGCGGCTGGCCGCGCACCTGGACGCCGGGCGCGACGTCGTCGTACTGGCCGAGGGTGACCCGCTGTTCTACGGGTCGTACATGCACATGCACAAGCGGCTCGCGGACCGCTACGACTGCGAGGTCGTGCCGGGAGTGACGTCGGTGAGCGGGGCGGCCGCCGTACTGGGCCGGCCGTTGTGCGAGCGGGACGAGATCCTGACCGTGCTGCCGGGGACGCTGCCGCCGGACGTGCTCGCGGAGAAGCTGCGGGAGACCGACGCGGCGGCGGTGATGAAGCTCGGGCGGACGTTCGGCAACGTGCGGGAGGCGTTCGAGCTGGCCGGGCGCGCGGACGAGGCCTGGTACGTCGAGCGCGCGACGACAGATCAGCAGCGGACGGCCAAGCTGGCGGACGTGGATCCGAGTGAGGTGCCGTACTTCTCGCTCGCGTTGCTGCCGAGCCCGATCAACAACACCTTCACCGAGCCGGCAGAACGCAAGCAGGTGGAAGGTTCCGTGACGGTGGTCGGGCTCGGGCCAGCGGGGCCCGAGTGGATGACTCCCGAGGTCCGCGCCGCGCTGGCGAACGCCGACGACGTGATCGGCTACGGCCCGTACGTCGACCGCCTGCCCGACCGCGCGCGGCAGCGCAAGCACGGCTCCGACAACAAGGTCGAGTCCGAGCGCGCGGCCTTCGCCCTCGATCTGGCCCGCAAGGGCTCCCGGGTCGTGGTCGTGTCCTCCGGTGACCCGGGGGTGTTCGCGATGGCCAGCGCGGTCACCGAGGTCGCCGCCGAACCCGAGTACGCCGACCTCGCCGTCCACATCCTGCCCGGCATGACCGCCGCCCAGGCCGTCGCGAGCCGCGCGGGCGCGCCGCTCGGCCACGACTACTGCGTGCTGTCGCTGTCGGACCGCCTCAAGCCGTGGGACGTGATCGCGGCCCGCCTGACCGCCGCCGCGGCCGCGGACCTGGCGATCGCGATCTACAACCCGGCGTCCAAGTCGCGCACCTGGCAGGTCGCCGCGACCCGCGAGCTGCTGCTGGAGCACCGCGACCCCGGTACGCCGGTCGTCGTCGGCCGCGACGTCGGTGGCGCGCAGGAGTCCGTCACGATCACCACGCTCGGTGAGCTCGACCCGGCGACCGTCGACATGCGCTGCCTGCTGCTGATCGGTTCGTCGCAGACGCGATCCGTGGACCGTCCGGGTGGACCACTTGTGTTCACTCCGCGGCGCTACCCGACCGGCCCGAAAGCCCCCGTTAATTCTCCAGAACCGGGGGAATGAGGGTGACCACTCCGGGGTAGGCCCCTCTCACGAGGCGCCCCCTGGAGGAGATTGTCGTGGTTCAGCCGTACGAAGATCCCGGTCCGTTGAGCGACACCAGCACGCAGCGCTACGAGGAGGCGCGGGCGGCGGCGCACCGGGCGATGACGAGCGTCCGGCTGGTCCCCGACCAGCCGGAGACCGAGCGGCCGGCGTACCGGGGGTTCAAGGCGGGCGCGGCGTTCTTCGGCTGGCTGATCGCGTTGGCGATGACGGTCTTCCTGAGCCTGGTCGTCGCCGGGCTCGGCGGTCTGGCCGGCTACTTCCTCGACTACACCCTGACCGACGCGCGCGAGCACCCCACCGAGGTCGGGCTGGTCGGCGCGGTCGGGGTGCTCGTCGTGCTGACCCTCGCGTACTTCACCGGCGGGTACGTCGCCGGCCGGCTCGCGCGCTTCGACGGGAAGCGGCAGGGCTTCGGGGTCTGGCTGATCACCGTGCTCGTCGTCGTGCTGATCGCCGGGATCGGCGCCGCGCTGAACGTCTGGTACGACGCGGTCGACCGCCTCGACCGATCCGACCTGCCGCTGCGGATCGGGACGCTCGACTCCGATGTGCTCCTGTACGGCGCACTGGCGACCGCGGGTGCGGTGCTGCTCTGCACGCTGATCTTCGCGATCCTCGGCGGCCGCGCCGGGCGGCGGTTCCACGACAAGATCGACCGCGAACTGGTCTAGCCGCGACCGGCCGGGGCGTCGGGGCGCCCGGGAATCGGACGCAGCGCATGCACCGGCGTACGGAGGGTACGGGAGGTGCGAGACGGGGCCGTCCTTGTGAGGAGAACTGCCATGGTCCAGCACTACCGTGACGACACCGACAGCCGCGTCGGTCCGCCCGAGCAGCGGTTCACGCCCGACCGGACCGCGACCCAGCCGGTGGTCGAGGAAGGACCGGTCGACGAGCGCAAGCCGCTGCACCGGTCGAACATCAAGACGTCCAGCGCCGCCGAGGTCGACCCGGCGTACCGGGGGTTCAAGGGTGGCTCGGCGTTCTTCGGCTGGCTGATCGCGGTCGGCCTGATCGTGCTGCTGACCGGCATCGTCAGCGCGGTCGCGGCGGCGGTCGACTACGCGGTCACCATCGACCGCTCGATGCTCGACGAGCAGGCCGGCACGATCGGGATCGTGTCCGGGGCGCTGCTGGTCGTCGTGCTCGCGGTCGCCTACTACAACGGCGGGTACGTCGCCGGCCGGCTGGCCCGCTTCGACGGCGCCCGGCAGGGCTTCGGCGTCTGGGGCATCGGCGTGATCGTGACGCTGATCGTCGCCGGGATCGGCGCGCTGGCCGGTTCGCAGTACGACATGCTCGGGCGGGTCGACCTGCCGTCGGTCCCGATCGCCGAGGCGGATCTGACCACCGGCGGGATGATCCTCGGCGCGGCCGTGCTGGTCGTGACGCTGCTGGCCGCGGTGATCGGCGGCAAGGCCGGTCAGCGCTACCACCACCGGATCGACCACAGCTTCGACTGAGCTTCCCCCGAAATCTGATCTCCCCCTCCCCCCCGAAGCGGGGAAGCCGGACCCTCCCCCGGCTTCCCCGCTTCGCCTTTGTGCCGAACAAGCCGGATCACCCCGATCCGCTCTGCGGGATTCCATGGCCCACCTGTCTGCGAGCGCCCAGGATCGGTCCCATGTCAGTGCGACGAGCGGTGGTGATCGGCGGGACCAGCGGCATCGGTGCCGCCGCCGCTCTGCGGCTGGCCCGTGATGGGGCGGAAGTGGTCGCGGCCGGCCTCAATCCGGAAGCGGCTCCGGCGGAGCTTCGTCAGGTGGCGGAGCTCCGCGCGCTCGACCTGCGTTCGCCCACCGACCTCGAGGACCTGATCAAGCCGTACGACGAGCTGGACGTGCTGGTCAACGCCGCCGGGATCATCCGCCGCGGCGAGGAGCACCGGCCGGATGTCTTCGCCGAGGTGCTTGCGATCAACCTCACCGGCGCGATGCGCGCCGCCGAGGCCGCGCACGACGCGCTGGCGAGTACGAAGGGCTGTGTCGTCAACGTCGCCTCGATGCTCAGCTACTTCGGCGGGCCGCTCGTCCCGGCGTACAGCGCGAGCAAGGGCGGGATCGTGCAGCTCACTCGCTCGCTCGCGGTCGCCTGGGCGGCCGAAGGCATTCGCGTGAACGCCGTCGCGCCCGGGTGGATCGCCACCGATCTGACCGCCGCGCTGCAGGCGGACCCCGAAGCCTCCGGCCGCATCCTCGGCCGGACGCCGATGGCGCGTTGGGGTACGCCGGAGGAGGTGGCCGGCGTGATCGCGTTCCTCACCGGGCCGGACGCGGGGTTCGTCACCGGTGCCGTTCTGCCCGTCGACGGCGGCTACCTGAGCGCCTGAAGGAGACCAGATGAGCCAGATCCCGATCTCGTCCAGCGTCCCGCTGGAGATCGCCGTCCAGGCGGTGCCCGACGACGACCGCCTCTGGGTGCCGCAGGCGCCGGACGTCTGGTTCCGCCCGCTGATGCTGAACACGGTCACCGGCCAGTGGTGCAACCTGCTCAAGGTCACCCGGGCCGGCATCGTCTCCCGGCACCGGCACCCGAGCGCGGTGTTCGGCTACGTGATCAAGGGCAAGTGGCAGTACGACGAGCACGAGTGGGTGGCCGAGACCGGCTCGTTCGTCTACGAGCCGCCGGGCGAGATCCACACCCTGCGCGTCCCCGAGGACACCGGCGAGATGATCACCTTCTTCAACATCTCCGGCGCGATGATCTACGTCGACGACGACGGCCACCAGACCGGCTACGAGGACACCTTCACCAAGATCCAGCTCTGCCGCGACCACTACGCCGCGAACGGCCTCGGCGCCGACTACGTCGACCAGTTCATCCGCTAGGCGGACTCACGCACCACGAGCTCGGTCGGGAGGATGCGGGTTTCGCCTGCTTCGCCGCGGATCTGGCGGAGCAGGACGTCGACCAGGTCGTGCGCGACCAGCTCGAGCGGCTGGCGGATCGTAGTCAGCGGCGGGTCCGACTCGCGCGCGATCCGCGAGTCGTCGAACCCACCGACCGCCACATCCTCCGGGACACGCTTCCCCGCACGCCGCAGCTCGACCAGCGCCCCCGACGCGAGCAGGTCCGACGCGGCGAACACGGCGTCCACGTCAGGGCTCTTGGCCAGCAGCTCATGCATGGCCCGTACGCCGGCCTCGTGGCTGTAGTCCTCCACCGACACCACCAGCCGCTTCAGCGCCTTCCGCCCGAGCACGTCCTGGTAGCCCTGCAGCCGCTCCTGCCCACCGGCGATCTGCGGTGCGCTGATCATGCCGATCCGCTGGTGCCCCTGCTCCACCAGGTACCGCGTCATCTGCCGGGCGCCCTCGCGGTCGTCAGCAGCGACGTACGGCAGCACGTCCCCGCTGACCAGCGGCCGGCCACACACCACAGCCGGTACGCCGGCCCGGGCCAGCTCGGTGAGCAGCGGGTCGCCGGAGTGCGTGGAGATCAGCAGCACGCCGTCGACGTGCTCGCCGCGGACGTAGCGCAGGATGCGGTTGCGCTCGGCGTCGCTGGTCTCCAGCATCAGCACCAGGTTCATGTCCTGCTCGGCCAGCGCCTGCGTGCAGGAGCGCAGCAGCACGCTGAAGTTGGGGTCCTCGAACAGGCGCTCCTGCGGCTCCGACAGCACGAAGCCGATCGCGTTGGACCGCTTGGTGACCAGGCTGCGCGCGCTCTGGTTCACCGTGTAGCCGGTCTGCTCCATCGCCTGCTCGACAGCCGCCAGCGACGCGGCGCTGACGTAGTGCCCGCCGTTCAGCACCCGGGAGACGGTACCCCGGGAGACACCGGCCAGCTCGGCGACGTCGTCGATCGTCGGCCCGCGCCGCATCGCCCGCCGGGCCGCGCCCCGGGACTTGGGATGGACCTTGGGCGACTCCGCCTTGGTCCTGGATGACGTCACGTGTCCCACTCCTCGTTGTGCCCTGGCGCGGCCCCATCATCTCAGGCGGGCTGCCCGTTGCGAGTCACCGCCGGGGTACGGCGTCACGGTTCTGGCCGAGGCTCGAGGACGGTGGTTCGATCGCGGTGACCGTATCGATCACCGCGGTGAGCGCGGGAGTCCTCGGGCGGTCGCGGTGCAGGAAGAGGGCGACCTGGCGCTCGACGCCCGCGTCGTGGATCGGCACCAGGCGGACGCCGTCCAGGTTCGCGGTGGTCACCGCGAGCGCGTTGGTGACGCCGGTCCCGAGGCCGTGCCGGACCAGGGAGAGCAGTGTCTGGGGCTGGTTCGTGCGGTAGACGCTCGCGGGGCTGAGACCGGCCGACGCGAAGGCGAGGTGCGACTCGAACTGGCGCCCGCCCGAGGCTTCGCCGATCGAGATGAGCGGGAGCGCAGCCAGGTCGGCGAGGCCGACCGACGGCTGGGCGGCCAGCGGGTGGTTCGCGGCGAACACGGCGACCAGCGGCTCCCGCCAGAGCACCCGGTGCTCCAGCGACTCCGACGCGACCAGCGGGTGCACCGGACGGATCGCGAGGTCGATCTCGCCTTGGACGAGCGCGCGCTCCAGCTCGATGCTCGGTCCCTCGACCAGCAGCAGCCGAACATCCCGGATTCGTACGGCGACCTGCGGGAACAGCCACGCGGCCGCGCTCGGGTACGTCCCGAAGCGGACCTGGCCCTGCACGGTCGCCAGCTCACCCAGCCGGTGCAGGATCTCCTCGGCCGCGGGCAGCAGCGCGCGGCCCTCGGGCGTCAGCGCGACCGGGTGCGCGGACCGGTCGAACAGCTGCACGCCGAGCGCCTTCTCCAGCTCGGCGACGTGCTCGCTGATCCGCGACTGGCCGCGGAACACCGCCTTCGCGGCCGCCGAGAACCCACCGTTCCGGGCGACCGCGACGAAGCTGACCACCCAGTCCAGCCGGTAGCCGTACGCGGTTGTGAGATCCATGCAGTGAGGTTATCCGGGAAGACTCGCCCCGGACCGGGCGTTGCAGAGACTGTGGATACCCAAGTCGTGGTGATCGGGGCCGGCCAGGCCGGGCTGTCGGCGGCGTACCACCTGGTCCGGCTGGGCTTCACGCCGTACGACGAGGTGCTGGTGCTTGACCGCAACGACGCCCCCGGCGGCGCCTGGCAGCACCGCTGGGACTCGCTGACCATGGACGACGTGCACGGCATCGCGAACCTGCCCGGCGCCGACGTCCCGCCGGCGATCGGCGCCGAGCGCGCGAACGTGTTCGTACCGCGGTACTACGCCGACTACGAGCGGCGCTTCGCGCTGCCGGTCGTCCGGCCCGTCGCAGTCGCGAGCGTTCGGACGCAGGACGGCCGCTTCGAGCTCAGCACCGACGGCGACACCTACACGGCCGACGCGATCGTGAACGCGACCGGGACGTGGAACCGGCCGTTCGTCCCTTGGTACCCCGGCATCGAGACGTTCCGGGGCCGGCAGCTGCACACGGCGGACTACAGCGGCGCCGAGGAGTTCGCCGGGAAGCACGTGCTGGTGGTCGGCGGCGGCGCTTCGGCCGTTCAGCTGCTCGCGGAGATCTCCGAGGTCGCGACGACGACCTGGGTGACGCGGCGCGAGCCGGTCTGGCGCACCGACGAGGAGTTCGGTCCGGAGCTGGGCCGCAAGATCATCGCGAAGGTCGAGGAACGCGTCCGCGCCGGGCTGCCGCCGAAGAGCGTGGTCAGCGTGACCGGCCTGCAGCTGCGGCGGCAGGAGCAGGCGGCCGCCGACCGTGGCGTCTACACGCGGCTGCCGATGTTCTCGCGGGTGACGCCTGACGGCGTCGTGTGGGCGGACGGCCGCGAGGAGAAGGTCGACGCGATCCTGTGGGCGACCGGCTTCCGCGCCGACCTGGCGCACCTGGCGCCGCTGCACCTGCGCGAACCGTCCGGCGGGATCCGGATGGACGGCACGCACACGGTGCTCGACCCGCGCGTGCACCTGGTCGGCTACGGCCCGTCCGCGAGCACGATCGGCGGCAACCGCGCGGGCTTCGCCGCCGCTCGCGAGCTGCGAGATCTGCTGCACCCTAAGCAGGAACAGGTACTTGGGATTGCCACTGCTGGTGCCGCCGGACCGCCACGGGAATGAAACTGCCCGCAACCAAGAAAATAGTCGCTGTCAGCAACCACCCTGGCCAGCCCCAGCTCACCGCCACCACCGTGAGCACAGCCGGCGCGATCAGGTCCCCGAGCTGTGTCCCCATCGAGTAGGCCCCCTGGTACTGCCCCTGCCCACCAGGCGGCGCCAGCTCGAAGCTGATCCCCCAGCCACCGGCGGACTGCAGCATCTCCCCCAGTACGTGCACCAGCGCGGCCGCGACCAGTAGCGCGATCGTCACCGCACCAGAGGTGACGTCAGTGACAGCCAGCACCACACAAGCCAGCGCCAGCAGCAGCCCTGCCCGTCGACCGGCCCGCGCCGCACCGGCCAGGTGCTCGGTCCCCCGCGCGACCCGGAGCTGCAGCAGGATCACCGACGCCGCGTTGACCACCAGCAGCACCGAGATCAACCAGGCCGGCGCATCCGTTGCCGTCGCCACCCAGAGCGGGATGGCCACCTGCGCCATCGCGTTGTGCATGCTCAACAGCCCGTCGAGCGCCACGAACGCCAGGAACGGCCGGTCCTTCAGCGCCGTCATCCCCGACGGCCCGGCAGCCGACGGGACCGGAGCGACCCGCGCCATCCCCCACTGCACGAGCCCGGCCGTCACCAGGTACGTCGCAGCGTTGGCGAGCAGCGCGATCACGTACACCTCGCGCTGGTCCACCGCCAGCACGATCCCGGCCAGCGCCATCCCCACGCCCATGCCGATGTTGGTGGTGACCCGCAGCAGCGCCCGCGTCCGGACCCGCTGGTCGGACGGCACCAGCCCGGCGATCAGCGCGCCCTTCGCGCCGCGCTGCCCGGAGTCGGCGATCGCGGTCACGCCGACCACCGCGACGAAGAGCGCGAACGACCGGACCTGGGTGAGCGCGGTCATCGTGACGGCCTGCAGCAGCAGGAAGCCGACGTACGCGCGGTTCGGCCCGAGGCGGTCGGCGACGACGCCCAGCGGCGTACTGGCGATCAGGCCGACCAGTCCGGCGACGGTCAGGCCGAGGCCGACCTCGTGGACGGACAGACCGGCGGCGCGGGTCAGGTAGAGCGCGCCGACGGCGGCGTACACGCCGTTACCGAAGGTGTTGACCAGTGTGGCGACCACCAGCCGGCGGACCTCAGGCGGAAGGGAAGCAGTCATAGCAGCCAGCCAACAGCTCCAGCGGCCGGGCAGCTGGTGGATTGACGGGATCCGTCAACGCATGACGAGGTCCAGCAGATCTGTGCCGAGGGCACGCATCACCTGGTCGTCCAGCCGGTACGCGACGAACCTGCCCTGCCGCTCGGCCGTCACCACGCCTGCACGGGTCAGCACGCGCAGATGCCGAGTGACCTGGGTTGAGTTGAGTCCCCAGAGCGCTGCGATCTCTCCAGCCGTCCTGGGCTCGCTGGCGACTGCACGGCAGATCTGCAGCCTGTCGGGCGCTGCCAGCGCTTCCAGCCGAGCCCTGACCACCTGCGCCGCCGGTACGCCGGTCCGCTTGGCCCCCGCCGGGTAGATGACGGTCAGCGGCTCCCCTGGCACCTCACCGAGGAAGACGTGCGGCGCGATGTAGTTGCTCGGTACGAGCAGTAGCGACCGCGTGGCCAGGTCGATGCGCTTGTTCTGCACCTTCTGGACCACCACGCTGTCCGCGTCCCGCGGATGCACCGAACCGTCCAGCGACCGCAGCATCGTCTCCACACCGTCCCGGGCGGCCAGGTCCCGGTCCTGCCTGCCACGGGCCGCCAGCTGGTCGCGGGACTCGCTCCAGAGCTCGCCGAACCACTCGTGCCAGCAGGAATCGAGCAGAGCCAGGAACCGCTGCACCGGCTCGGCAGGAGCCGTCAGCAACGACTCCACCAGCGCCTCGACCTCCCGGCCACGGCTGCGCGCCCAGCGGCGTACGGCTTCGGTGTCTGTGGTGCGGGAGCTGAGCGGGCGGCCTCGGAGCGGGCGGACCAGCTCAGCGGCGAGGTCCTCCGGCGTACGGGCTCGTAGTGCGTCCAGCTCGTCCTGCCAGGTCGGCACACCGGTCGCTGAACTGGTGGCGAAGAAGCGGGCACGGACAGCACGGACCGTCCAGCTCCAGGCCGCCAGCTCCTTACGCAGCGGCTTGCTGAGCTCGATGCCCGCAGCCCACTCGGTCTTGTCGTGGTGGCGCGGCTCGGCCAGCACATGCAGCGCGCAGCCCAGCTCGATCAGTGGTGAGGCGACATGCCGGATCCGCTCCGGGTCCAGCTTGGTAAGGCCGGCGAGAACCGTCGGCACTTAACCCCGCAGCCGGAACAGCAGCTCGGTCTCCCACTGGTCCATGTCCGGCACCTCGACCGGGTCCGACTTGTAGACCTCGAGCCGAGCACCCCAGTGGTCGCCGTCGGCGTCCCACTCGAGCCCCTCCTTCTCCGCCCAGGCCAACAGGTCACCGGTCGCCTGGTACAGCCCGTCCGGGTGCCCGTGATGGGTGTGACTGACGTACCGGCCGCCCGGCAGCACGCCGGTGACGATCTCCCCTTCGCCGGTGTGCCGCTCCTCGACCGGGATGCCGATCTCCATCACCAGCCCGTTCTCCATGTCGACCACGTCGTACTTGAAGAACAGCGCGTCCACCGGCGTGATCCCCCGCGCAGCCAGCCACCCGAACACCTCCCCGCCGCGGCGCGCGAAGGTCCCGATCTCGTTCATCTGCACCTTCGCCCTGATGGCGACGTACGGCTGCTCGTCCCGCTCCACGATCTCCGGCATGCCCAACATCCTGCCTCACCGAGGGCATTGCCGTCGCGGGTTTGCAGGCGTGTACTGCTGGTGGGAGGGGATGACAGTGTGGCGGCTCAAGGTGTTGGTGGTGGCTGGGGCGCTGGTGGTGGGGACGGCCGGTACGGCGGGAGCTGAGCCGGCGACCGGGGTGGCTTATCCGGCGGGGGCGACGGCGACGCGGGTGAACGGGTGGGCGTTCGACACCTGTACGGCGCCGACCGTTGCGCAGATGGCGGCGTGGAGGGCCTCCTCGCCGTACCAGGCGGTGGGGATCTACATCGGCGGCGGCAACCGGAGCTGTGCGCAGCCGCAGCTGACCGCCAGCTGGGTGAGCACGGTGACCAGGCAGGGCTGGCGGCTCATCCCGATCTACCTGGGGTGGCAGGCGACCTGCACGCACCGGACCAACGCGTTGAAGATGTCGTCGTCGACAGCAACGGCTGCCACGCAGGCGAGAGGCTCGGCGGCGGACGCGGTGACGAGGGCGCGAGCGCTCGGGCTGATCGGCGGCAGTGCGATCTACGGCGACATGGAGCACTACGACCTGGGCAACGCGACCTGCCGGGCCGCCGTACTGAGCTACCTGTCGGCGTGGACGAAGGAGCTGCACCGGCACGGGTACCTGTCGGCGGTGTACGCGCACCAGGACAGTGGGGCTCGGCACTTGGCAGAGGTGTACAACAGCAGCGCTTATGCGAGACCGGATGCGTTGTGGATCGCCCGGTGGGACATGAAGACGGCACTCACAGGCTGGCCTTTGATCGATAACAGCTACTGGGCGACAGGCCAGCGCGCCAAGCAGTACTGGGGCGACCACAACGAAACCTGGGGCGGCGTCACCCTCAACATCGACGCCGACCGCTTCGACGCCCCCGTCGCCTCCGTCGGTTTCAACTACACGACCAGCACCACGCTGAGCGCCCGCAGCGGCCCGACCACCAGTCACCCGGTCGTCGCCACGTACGCCGCCGGCGCGACAGTGCGGGTCGCCTGCCAGACCTACGGCACCAAGGTCGGCACCACGACCGTCTGGAACAAGCTGACCTCGGGCGCCTACGTCACCGACTACTACGTCAGCACCCCGTCCAACACGACGTACTCGCCACCGGTCCCCGGCTGCAGCCTGCCGTACCAGACCACCACGTCCCTCAGCCGCCGCAGCGGCCCCGGTACGTCGTACGGCGTCGTCGGCACGCTCCCCAGCGGCTCGCTGGCCTGGGTGACCTGCCAACGCCCGGGCAGCACCGTCGGTACGACGAACCTCTGGAACCGCCTCACCGATGGCAGCTACGTCACCAACTACTACGTAGCCACCGCCGGCAGCGCAGCCATCAGGCGCTGTTAGGGCTCGTCGACCACCGACGCGTAGGAGATGACACCGCGGCGGATCTGGTCCGTCACCGCGCGCGCCGTCGCGCGCAGCGGCGTCGGGCCGGCCGCGTCGGCGACCTGCTCGGTCAGGTCGATCAGCTGCTTCACCCAGCGCACGAAGTCACCCGCCGCCAGGTCCGACTCGTACAGCACCTCGGCCAGCGACGCTCCCGAGGCCCACCGGTACGCCGCCCAGCAGAACCCGAGATCCATCGAGCGCAGGAAGTCGACCTTCATGTCCCGCTCCAGCGCGGACAGGTCGCGCCAGATCGCACCCATCTTCTCCAGCGCTTCCCGCACCTCACCACGCGGCAGCCGCGGCGACGTCGGCTCGTCCTTCGAGCGCGACTCGTAGACCAGCGCGGCCAGCGCCGACGCCAGCTGCGGCACATCCAGGTCGTCGAACACCCCCTGGCGCAGGCACTCGGCCGCGACCAGGTCGAGCTCGGCGTAGATCCGCGACAGCCGGTCGCCGGCCTCGGTGGTCTTGTCGCCGTCCAGGTAGTGCAGCGCGTCGAGCACCTGGCAGACCCGGTCGAACTGGCGGGCGATGGTGTTCGTCCGCTGCTCGATCTTGCGCTGCACCTCGCGGTTCTCCCGGTCGAGCCGGTAGTAGCGCTCGGCCCAGCGGGCGTGGTCCTCGCGGTCGGAGCAACCGTGGCAGGGGTGCGCGCGCAGCTGCGCCCGCATCTCCTGCAGCACCGGGTCGTCGGCGTGCGTGATCACGTCGCCGGCCCGGCTCCGGTACGACGGCGGGCCCTCGTCGCCGTGCATGTCGGTCCGGTTCCGCAGCACCTGGGCCAGCTCGCGGCGCTGCTGCGGGTTGCGTGCGTTGAACTTCTTCGGGATCCGGAGCACGCCGATCGACTCCACCGGCGTCGGGAAGTCGACCATCGACAGCTTGCGGACCTGCCGGTCCAGCGTCAGCACGGTCGGCCGCGGCCCTTCCCGCTCCGAGCGCATCCCCGGGTCGATCACCAGCGCCCAGCCCGCGCTGCGGCCGGCCGGGATCCGGATGATGTCGCCCATCCGGAGCTTCTCGATCGACTCCTGGGCCTCGACCCGGCGGTCCAGCTTGCGCCGCTTCGAGCCCGACGACTCGCGCTCGCCGATCCGGCGGCGCAGGTCGGCGTACTCGAGGAAGTCGCCGAGGTGGCAGTCGATCGACTCCTTGTAGCCCTCCAGGGCCTCGGTGTTGCGCTGCACCTGCCGGGCCAGTCCGACCACGGCCTGGTCGGACTGGAACTGCGCGAACGACAGCTCCAGCATGTCCCGGGCGCGCGACCGCCCGACCTGACGGACCAGGTTCACCGCCATGTTGTACGACGGGGAGAACGACGAGCGCAGCGGGTAAGTACGCGTCGACGCCAGACCGGCCACCTCGCGCGGGTCGAACCCGGGCTGCCAGAGCACCACCGCGTGCCCCTCGACGTCGATCCCGCGCCGCCCGGCCCGGCCGGTCAGCTGGGTGTACTCGCCCGGGGTGATGTCGACGTGCGCCTCGCCGTTCCACTTGCTGAGCTTCTCCAGCACCACCGTGCGGGCCGGCATGTTGATGCCCAGGGCAAGCGTCTCGGTGGCGAAGACCACCTTGATCAGGCCGCGCGCGAACAGCTCCTCGACGACCTCCTTGAACGCCGCCAGCATGCCCGCGTGGTGCGCCGCGATCCCGCGGCTGAGCGCCTCGGCGAAGTCGTGGTAGCCGAGCACACCGAGGTCCTCGTCGGGCAGGTCGACGGTCCGCTCGGCCAGCACCCGCTTGATCTCGTCGCGCTCGCTCGGCTTGGTCAGCCGCAGCCCGGACCGCAGGCACTGCAGCATCGCGTCCTCGCAGCCCTTGCGGGAGAAGATGAAGTAGATCGCCGGCAGCAGCGCGCCCGCGTCCAGCTCCTCGACCACGTCGGACCGGAACGGCGTGAAGTGCGATCGGGCCGGCCGGTTCTTCGGCAGGTCCCGGCGGCGCCGCGGCTTGCGCGAGTCGTCGCGGAAGATCCGGTTGTCGTCACGGGCGATCCGGACCAGCTGCGGGTTGACCAGGTCGCGCAGGTCGGGCGCGCCCGGCTTCGCCGCCTTGGCCGGGTTCCCCGAGCGGCTCGCGCGACCGGCCGACGGGCCGAACTGCGCCTGCGCCGCACCGGCGGTCGGCGTCTCGCCGGCGAACAGGTCGTGCAGCCGCTTGCCGACCATCACGTGCTGGAACAGCGGCACCGGCCGCTTCTCCTCCAGCACGACGACGGTGTTGCCGCGGACGGTCTCCAGCCAGTCGCCGAACTCCTCGGCGTTGCTGACCGTCGCCGACAGCGAGACCACCGCGACCGAGTCCGGCAGGTGGATGATCACTTCCTCCCAGACCGCGCCGCGGGACCGGTCGGCCAGGTAGTGCACCTCGTCCATCACGACGTACGACAGGCCGAGCAGGGTCTGCGACCCGGCGTACAGCATGTTGCGCAGCACCTCGGTCGTCATCACGACGATCGGGGCCTCGGAGTTGATCGAGTTGTCCCCGGTCAGCAGGCCGACGTTGTCGGCGCCGTAGCGGTGCACGAGGTCGGAGTACTTCTGGTTGGACAGCGCCTTGATCGGAGTCGTGTAGAAGCACTTCTGGCCGCGCTGCAGCGCCAGGTGCACCGCGAACTCGCCGACCAGCGTCTTGCCGGACCCGGTCGGCGCCGCGACCAGCACCTGGTGGCCGTCCTCGAGCGCGGCACAGGCCCGGAGCTGGAACTCGTCCAGCTGGAAGTCGTAGAGCGACCGGAACTCCTTCACGGCCGGGTGCTCCTGGTCCGAGCGGAAAAGGGCGTACTTCTCGGACGGAGTGCTCATGGGTCCCAATCTATGCGACGCCACCCCCAGAACCACGCCGGACCGCACGGGCGGCGCCTCCGCGCCCCCGGGACAGGGTGGGGCGCGGAGGCACGGTGACTAGCTGATGTGGAAGCTGTCGCCGTACACCTTCCAGTCCAGCGGGGTGTTCAGGTTGAGGTTGCCGTTGCGCAGGAAGACCCGCTGGGCAGTGTCGACCCGGCTGGTGTCGCTGTGCGCCTCCTCCTGCTTCATCGCCCAGACCCGGGCGTCCAGGAAGGCGTTCAGCCAGGTGGTCTCGTTGCCACCCTGGGCCGGCGGCTTGGCCTTGGTCAGGGCGCGCTTGCGGATGTTGCGGAAGCTGGTCGAGTCGCCGCCGTCGCCGTGCATCACGATGGCGTCGTAGTACATGAACTGACCCAGTACGCCGACGCCGTCGGACTTGCCCTGGCTGACCGACGGGTTGAAGTAGACCCGGTCCCGCTCGTCGTTCTGGGCGGTCTTGAAGGCGCTGTCGTTGGCCGCGGTCTTCCAGTCCCGGGTGTAGTTCGGGTCGAGCCCGGCGTGCGAGTCGGAGCCGTCGACGTTCCGCAGCGCGGGCAGGTACTTGGCCAGCACGTTGCCGGGCTTGCGCTGGGTGTACAGCTCGACCAGGTCGAGCATGTCGCCGGTGCCGGAGCAGAAGCCGATGATGCCGGCCGTGTAGCCGCGGCCGTCGTCGATGTCCTCGATGTACTTGTACTGCGCCTTCCAGTCCAGCGAGGAGTTCTCCGCGCTGGACACGATCTGCATCGCGATCTCCTTCTTCGCCGGGTCGTCGAGCCCGACGGCGGCCGGAGCCTGCACCTGGTCCTGGTACTGCGTACCGGCCTGGTGCTGCAGGGGCTGGAACGGCGAGGCGAAGGCTGTCGCCGGGGCGGCTGCGACGGCGAGGCCGAGCAGGACGGCAGCGAACCGGCGAGTGGTGCTGGGGCGGTTGAGCACGATCTCTCCTCTGAGGGGCGTCGAGAGGTATCTGTTAGGAAGCTTTCCTATCAGATCTGGATCGTGACGAACAGAGATCGAGCGAATTCTTTTCGTGACCGATGGATTCAGGCGTAGACGGTGAGCGCGCCCGGGGCGATCGTGATGTCCAGCGGCAGCGGGCCGAGCAGCTCGCCGTCGCCGTACGCCGTGACCGTCGGCGACTCCAGCCGGACCTCGCGGCCGCGCAGCGCGTGCACCGCCGGATGCCCGACGTGGGTGCCCTTGGACAGCTTCGGGAACAGCTGCAGCAAGGTCAGCCGGGAGACCGGCTTGATGATCGTGACGTCCAGCAGCCCGTCGTCGATCTCCGCCCCGGCGCAGATCTGCAGCCCACCGCCGTACGTCGGACCGGTGCCGACCGCGACCAGCATCGCGTCGGTCTCGATCCGCTCGCCATCCACGGTGACAACGTAGGAGAGCGGGGTGAAGGTGCGCAGTTCGGCCAGCGTCGCTACGGTGTAGCGGGCGTTGCCCTTCGGCCACGTCATCGCGTTGGCGCGCTTGTTCACGAGCGAGTCGAAGCCGCCGGCCACGACCGTGGTGATGAACTCCCCCGCCGCGACCCCGAGGTCGACCGTCCGGGTCTGGCCCGCGACGATCAGGTCAGCGGCCGCCGCAGGATCCTTCAGCGGTACGCCGAGCCCGCGGGCGAAGTCGTTGCCGGTCCCCGCCGGGATGACACCGAACGGCATCCCCGACTTGGCCAGCACCTGCGCGCCGAGGTGCAGGGTGCCGTCGCCGCCGACGAGCGCGACGCCGTCCGCACCGGAGGCGATCACCTCGGCCGAGATCCGGCCGACGTCCTCCGCGCAGGTGGTCTCGTACAGGTCGACGCTCAGCCCACCCTGCTCGAGCCGCTGCCGGACCACCGGCGCGACCCGGGCACCCAGGCCGCGACCGCTGGTGGGGTTGACCACCAGCGCGATCTTGCGGCCCATCAGTCGGCCAGCAGCGCTTCGGCCTTGCGGGCCTTCCGCTTGTCGAGGACCCGGGCGATGATCTCGGCCCCGAAGAACAGCGCGCACATCGGCACCGCCAGAAACATCAGCGAGAACGGGTCACCCGACGGCGTCGCGACCGCACCGAAGATGAAGATCGCCAGGATGATGTACGGCCGGAACTTGGCCAGCGCCTTGGCCGGCACCACGCCGACGATGTTCAGCAGCACGACGACCAGCGGCAGCAGGAACGCGATGCCGAAGACCAGCATCGTGCGCAGGACGAAGTCCAGGTACTCCGGCAGCGTGATCAGGTTCTGCGCGAAGTCCGGCGTGAAGCCGATCAGGATCTCGATGCCCTTCGGCAGCGTCCAGTACGCCACCGCGAGGCCGGCCACGAACAGCGGCGTCGCGATCCCGGCGAACAGGAACGCCCAGCGCCGCTCGGAGCGGTGCAGACCGGGGGCGATGAACGCCCACAGCTCGTACAGCCAGATCGGCGCGGCCAGGATCAGGCCGAAGACCAGCGAGATCTTGATCTGGAAGGTGAACGGCGAGGTCACGTTGTTGAACGTGAGCTCGGGCACCTTGCCGCCGTTGCTGTCCGCCAGCAGCTGGCGGACTCCAGTGTTGAACGGCTTGACCAGGAAATCCAGCGCCTGGTCGTAGAAGACGTACCCGACGACCGTCAGCACCACGATCGCGAGCACCGAGATGAGCAGGCGGTTGCGCAGCTCGGCGATGTGCTCGCGCAGGGTCATCCGACCCTCTTCGTCCTTCGGACGTTCTTCCTTCCGCCGTCCGAACCTCACCATCGTCACAGGTGGTGCGCGGGAATCAGTTGGCGGTGTGCGTCGGCGGCATGCCGTCGCCCGGGGCCTGACCGTTCGCCTGGTTCTGCTGCGGGGCCGGCTGGGCCTGCGGCGCCGGCGGCTGGACCTGCTGCTGGGCGGACGGCTGGGTGGTGCCTTCGGTCAGCTCGCCGTCCTTCTTGCGACCCGGACCGACCTCTTCTTCCCAGATCTTCTTCGACTTGCCGAGCTGCTTCACCAGGGCCGGCAGCTTGGCCGACCCGAACAGCAGCACGACGATCGCGAGAATGACGAGCCACTCTGCGCCCTGGGGCATACCGAGAAGCGGGGGCATGAGGATCTCCCTTTCACGACTGACTGATGGCTCAACGGTGAGACGTCGCCGATACTACGCCCGCGACCGCACAGACCCGCCGGTCCGGTCCGGACCTGGCCGCTGGGCAGCTTCGAGCTTCGACTGGGCGGCGCCCAACTCACGCGTCAGCGCCTTGGTCTGGCCCCACAGCTTCTTCGCGAGCAGGGCGAGGACCAGAAGCCACACCGCCACGACCGCGAGAAAGAGCAGGAACCAGTACATGTTCCGACCTTATCCGGTTCGGGGCCGCTGCCCACGCGGATGGGTGTTCGTCACGGGCAACGGTGTCGGAACGTGATGGTAAGAATTGGTGTCCGGCGAGGGATCGAGGGGGCAGCGTGCTGCGGATCGGGATCGAGGAGCGGCGAACCAGGCTGGGCCGCCGGCACCGGCTGGCGACTTCCAGCCAGGCGACGGACCCCGTTCAGGCGGCGACCTCGGTGGTCGTTCTGCACGCGACCGACCCGGCGACCGTCCACCTCTCGGTCGCCGCGCGGATGCCGGACGGTGACGTCGTCCTCACCGAGCGTGCCCTGTACGACGACCGCACGCTGATCCGGATGCTCGGGATGCGGCGCACGGTGTTCGTCGTACCGACGGCGTTCGCGGCCGTCGTACAGGCTGCTGCGAGCGACGAGATCGCGGTGAAGCAGCGCCGGTTGCTGGTCAAGCACTTGGTCGAGGCAGGCATCGCGGGTGAAGCCGAGGCGGCCGGGCAGTGGCTGCAGGCCGTGGAGGAGTCGACGGCGACCGCGCTGAGCCTGCGCGGCTCGGCGACCGCGCAGGAGCTCGCCCAGGACGAGCCCAGGCTGCGCAGTCGGCTGGCGATGGCGCCTGGCAAGTCGTACGCGGCCCAGCCGTACGTGACCAGCCGTGTGCTGTTCCAGCTCGCAGCGGAAGGCCGCATCGTCCGCGGCCGCCCGCTGGGCACCTGGTTGAGCAGCCAGCACCAGTGGTCGCCGGTAGAGGCCTGGCTCCCCGGTGGTCTGGCCAGCGACCTGTCGGCCGACGAAGCCCGTACGACGCTCGCCCGCGCGTACCTGCACTCCTTCGGCCCAGCCACCCTCGCCGACCTCCAGTGGTGGACCGGCTGGACACTCGGCCAGTCCCGCAAGGCACTGGTCGCCGTAGAAGCAGTAGAGGTCGACCTGGACGGCGCCGTCGGCTACGTCCTCCCCGGCGACGAGTCTCCCGAGATCCCCGTCGAGCCCTGGGTCGCCTTCCTCCCCGCCCTCGACCCAACCCCCATGGGCTGGAAAGACCGCCACTGGTACCTCGGCGACCACAAAACCCGCCTCTTCGACACCACCGGCAACATCGGCCCAACCATCTGGTCCAACGGCCGCATCGTCGGCGCCTGGGGGCAGCCGGAATCCGGCGAGGTCCGCTACCAACTCCTCGAAGACGTCGGCCAGGAAACCGAGTCGCTGATCGAATCCCAAGCCGCCGCCTGGACGAGCTGGCTCGCGGGCGTCCGCCTCACGCCCCGCTTCCGCACTCCCCTGGAAAGAATCCTCAGCCAGGGCTGAGCGCCGGGGCACCCTGCACACCACCGCACCAGCCACCCACCCCCGAGCCAACGCCCAGCCCACCGCTCACGCTCCACCGCTCGGTGCTCCACCACTCGCCCTCCACCACTCCGCCTTCCCTCCGGCCGCCGCGACCTCAGCCCAAGCCGACCTCACCGGCCGCATCCCCATGACCTGAGCCACAACCATCAACAAACAGAGTTGTGGTGACCGAGGCGCGGATGCGGCCGACACAGTTGCTTTCGGCTGAGGCCGCACCGGCCGGAACAGAGCGAGGTGTGTCCCAGCGGCATGAAGCGATGGCTGGCGTCCGACCCCCGGTGGTACTTTCCAGCCATGTCAGACCAGATGTCTGTCGAGGCGGCCCTGCGCGAAGCCATCACCCGCCGCGCCGAAGCACTCCGCACCCGCGACATCGCCACGCTCACCGAACTCTTCGCCGACGACTTCACGTACGTGAACTCCCAAGGCGCCCTGCTCACCAAGCAGGCTTACCTGGACTTCATCGAGCACGGCCCACTCCGCTTCGACCAACAAACAACCGACGAGCTAGCAATCCGCGTCCACGGCAACACAGCGGTTGTCACCTGCCTGGTCCACGACACCGGCACCTGGCAGGGCGAGCCTTTCGACGCTGTCTTCCGCTCAACCCAGACCTACGTGCTCCGAGAAGACGCATGGCTGTACGTAGCAGGCCAGACAACCGCGCTGGAGTAGGTCAGAGCAGATCGTCGTACGCCGACAGCGCCTCTCGGGCGGTGTTCGCGATCTGCGCGCCCAGGTCGGCGGGCTCCAGGACCGTCGCTGAGCCGCCGAGGCGGAGGACCAAACGCTGGAGCCAGGAGGTGTCGGCGACTCGGAGCTGGATGATCAGCGAGCCTTGAGGGCCCTCCTTGACCGACTCCGTGGGGTAGTACTCGGCGACCCAGCGCGCAGGCGGCGCGAGTGAGACTGTCGCGAGCAAGTCGCACTCCGACGGCTGGAACATGCCGTTGGAGAGGTCGCGTGGGGTCGCCTCCGGTGGGGGCTCGCTGGGGAGGTCGAGGAGCTTGACGCCGGCGATGCGGTCGAGGCGGAAGAGGCGGACGTCCTCGGCGAGGCGGCACCAGGCTTCCAGGTACGTGCGGCCTTCGGAGACGACCAGGCGCATCGGGTCGACGTCGCGTTCGGTGGTCTCGTCGCGGGACGGTACGTCGTACGTGAGGTGCAGGCGGCGCTTGCCGGCCAGGCCGCGGTTGACGGTCTCGGCGATCTCGGGCGCGGCGGGCTCGACGTGGACGTGCGCGGCGGCGCCCTCGACGGCGGCGGCGCCTGCGCCGGCGGCTGTTTCCAGCTTGGCGATCGCGCGGTCGACGGCGTCGCGGTCGGCGCCGGCGGTCACCTCGCGCAGCGTGCGCAGCGCGGTCAGCAGGGCGAGCGCCTCGTCCGCGGCGAGGCGCAGCGGGCGGGCCAGGTAGTCGGCGTTGTTCAGGTGGATGACGCCTTCGCCCTCGGCGGCGTCGATGTCGATCTCGATCAGGTCGCCCATCTGCGCGCCGGGCAGGCCGCAGAACCAGAGCACCTTCAGGTCCGCGATGATCTGCTTCGGCCGTACGCCGAAGTCGGCCGCGACGTCGTCCACCCGCGCGCCGTCGTGCTCGCGCAGGTACGGCACGAGCGCCAGCAGCCGCTGCACCTGGTCACGTGCGTTGCTCATGAAGCCCCCGCCACCGTCCGCAGACGACGCAGTACGCCGTCCAGCACATCCCCCGGACCCTCGACCACCGCATCCGGCCCGTACGACGCGATCTCCTCGGCCAGCACCCCGGAGTCGGCGTACGGGACGTGCAGCAGGTCCCAGCCCTCCTCGTACGGCTCGATCGCGTTCGCGCGGCGGCGCAGGCTGACGCAGGAGCCGGTCCGCGCCCGGACCTTCGCCTCGGACGTCGGCCGCGGCGGCGCCAGCTCGGCGACGAGCGAGCGCAGGTCGGTCCCCTCCGGCACGGTGAACGCGCCGGCCGGCCCGACGGTCTTCACGTTGCCGCCGATCCGCGACATCCGGAACATCCGGGTCGCCTGGCGGTCCCGGTCGCGGCCGACGACGTACCAGCGGCCGTGCCACGACACGATCCCCCACGGCTCCAGCGTCCGCAGGGTCGCCTCGGCGGCGCCGGAGCGCCGGTGCTCGAAGCGGACCGCCGTCCGGCTGACGACCGCGGACCACAGCGGGTCGAAGGCCGGCTCGGACGCGCCGACGTGCGGCTCGATCGCGCTCAGCGCCGACTGGTCGGTCTGGATCCCCGCGGCCTTCAGCTTCAGCACCGCCGACGTGGTCGCCTCGGCCAGGCTGGCGTGCTGCCAGACCCGCGCCGCGACGCCGAGCACGGCGGCTTCGTCGGGCTCGAGGTGCACCTCGGGAAGCTCGAAGACATCCCGGCGGATCCGGTAGCCGACGTCGTCGGAGAAGAACTTGTCGATGGTGCCCATCTCGATCGGGATGCCGAGGTCGCGCAGCTCGTCCTTGTCGCGCTCGAACATCTTCTCGAAGGCGTCGTCGGTCTGCCCGGCGTAGCCCTCAACCACCTCGCGGATCCGCTCCTTGGTCACGTACGTGCGCGCGACCAGCAGGCAGATCACCAGGTTGAGCAGCCGCTCACTCTTCCGCGCCGACACCCGACCACCTTACGGGGTCGCAGGTCCGAATCACGTACTGCGCGCCGAACAGACGTTCGATGTCCTAGGGTCTGCGGTGTGATGCGTTGGCGTGAAGGTGTGGTGGCCGAGCTCGGCAAAGCTTGGACGGGTGCGCAGGAGCTTCGAGTAGTCATCGGCGAGCAGAACGTGAAGGCCCTCGCCTACCCCGACTTGGTCGGTCAGCCGGAGCCAGGCGACCGTGTGCTGCTCAACGTCGGCGCGCTCGACCGCGGCCTCGGCACCGGTGGCTACGCCCTCGTCGTCGCCATCCCCGACCGCCTCCCCGCCGATCCGCCCGAGAACGGCCACCTGGTCAAGGCCCGCTACACCCCGCTCCAGGCGATGGTGCTCGGCGCGGACGAGCAGGACTCCCCCGACCACGCCGTACTGCGTGACGCCGACGACCTGTTCGGTACGCCGGTCGTCGTCGCCGACCTGCACTCCGCGCTGCCCGCCGTCCTGGCCGGGGTGTACGAGATGCGCCCGACCACCCGCGTCGTCTACGTGATGACCGACGGCGGCGCGCTCCCGCTCGCGTTCTCCCGCACGGTCGCGTCGCTGCGCGACAGCGGCTGGCTCGCCGGGACGGTCACCGTCGGCCAGGCGTACGGCGGCGACCGCGAGGCCGTCACCGTGCACACCGGCCTGCTCACCGCCGCCCACGTCCTCGCGGCCGAGCTGATCGTCATCACCCAGGGCCCGGGCAACCTCGGCACCGGCACCCGCTGGGGCTTCTCGGGCGTCCAGTCCGGCGAGGCGGTCAACGCGGTCGGCACGCTCGGTGGCCGCGCGGTCGCGTCGCTGCGGATCTCCGAGGCCGACCCTCGGCCGCGCCACCGCGGCATCTCCCACCACAGCCTCACGGCGTACGGGCGGGTGGCGCTGCAGCCGGCCGACGTGGTCGTACCGGATCTCGACGGCGACTTCGGCGACGCCGTGCGCGACGCCGCCGAGCCGCTGAAGGCGCGGCACCGCGTCGTACGGGTCGGTGTCGAGGGCCTGTACGACGCCCTGCAGGCGGCGCCGGTCAAGCTGTCGACGATGGGCCGCGACCTGGACGGCGACCGCGCGTACTTCGAGGCGGCGGCCGCGTCCGGGCGGCACGCGGCGCGGCTGGTGGATGTACCACCACTGGCGCCGGGGTCCCAGTACTCCTGATCTTCGCCGCGGCCGGGCGCAGGCTCGGAGTATGGAAACCACACGCCTCCCTGTCCCGCCGCTGACCGCCCGCGCGGCCACCGGCGCGTGGCTGCTCGCCGTCGGCGCGGGCATCGCCGAGTCCGTCGTCGGCCTGGCCGGCGCCGTCCACGACGGCGCCCCCGCGCTGGCGCTGATCGCCCAGGTCGCCTTGCGCACAATTCTGTACGGCGGCCTGTTCCTCGTGATCGACCGCTACTTCCGCCACGGCGTCCGCTGGTCGCGGCTGCTGCTGACCGGTCTGCTCGGCACGGCCGGGATGGCCAGTCTGCTGATCGGCCCGATCAGTTGGCTCGCCAACCACCACCTGACCGACCTCTCCTTCACCGCGAGCTTCGTCACCGACGCCGCCCTCAGGACCGTTCACCTGGTCGCCCTGATCACCGCGCTGGCGCTCAGCTGGCAGCCGGAGACCAACCGCTGGTTCCGCCGGGCATGACGAAGGGCCGGCCCCCGTCTCGGAGCCGGCCCTTCGGAGAAGTACCTACTGCTGCTGCTTGCCCGCCGGGAAGTTGTTCAGCAGGTCGATCACCGCGAACGCGTTCACGGTCTTGCCCTTGTCGTCCTTCGACGGCGGCAGCTCGACCAGCACGCGGCTGCCGACCGGGATGCCGGCCAGACCGTCGAGCGCGCCCGCCTGGCCCGTCGGGCCGGGGCCGACCTGCAGCTCGGCCGGCGCACCGGCCTGGCCCTGCTGGCCGTCCCAGGTGCTGGCCTGCTTCTTGCCGGTGTAGTCGAAGATCACGTACCGCGAGACGACCGTGCTCGACTTGTCGACCGGCTTGCCCTTGCCGGTGGCGATCACGACCGGCTTGCCGGGCTTGGCCGGCGGCTTCGAACCGGCCGGGACGGTCACCTTCGGCTCGGCGTTCAGCTCACCGGTGACCTTGAACTTGGTGGCCGGGGCGGCGACCGGGTCGGCCTCGAGCTTGGTGTCGTTGGCGGCCGCGGCGACCAGGTCGACGACGAAGATCAGGGTGTCGTCGCCCTTGATGCCGGCCTGCTCGTTGCCCTGCTCCTTGTAGCCCTTGTCGGACGGGATCGACAGCATCACGCGGCTGCCGAGCTTCTTGCCGACCAGACCCTCGTCCCAGCCGGCGATGACGCCGCCGACGCCGATCGGGAACGACGACGGCGCGCCGCGGTCGTAGGAGTTGTCGAAGACCTTGCCGTCGCGCCAGATCTGGCCGAGGTAGTTCGCGGTGAGCAGCTCACCCTTCTTGACCTCGGGGCCGTCGCCCTCCTTGAGGACCTCGGTGACCAGGGTCTTGTCCGGCTCGCCCTCGCGGTGCGTGACGGTCGGCTTCTTCCCGAACTCCGACTCGACCTTGACCCCGCCGGCCCCGAAGTCCTTGCTCCCGCCGGACTCCGAGCCGCAGGCGGCCAGGGACGACCCCAGCGCGATCACCGCGACGACACTCAACAGCTTGCGCACGAACGAAGCACCTCGAAAAATCCCGGCGCGGACCCCGCGCCTGCTGGACGGCCATGAACGCGCCCACCCTAGCGGGCACGCCCAAGCCGCGGATCAGCCGCCTGCGTCACCGTTCGGTCACGTCACGCAGCGTCGACCGCCCCGGCCCGGAGGTCGCGATCCGCGATCGGGATGGCCGTCGCGCGAACGAATGTGGCCGTTTCGCAAACAAGTTACTTTCCCCATCCTCTTTACTAATTCGCTTTACCTAGACAAGATCAGGACCCACGTCCGCCCCGGTCGAGAGGATCGACGATGAAGTTGTCGCGAGTGATCAGCCGCGCCAGAAGGCGCCTGCTAGCCCTGGTCTCGGCCTGCGTGGTGGTCGCGCTGGTGGCGGCCTGTACCGCGGGTACGGCGGGTGGAGGCCCGGCCGGGAACTCCGGTGGGGACTCCGGCGGCACGGGGACCGCCGCCGGCGACTCCAGCAAGTTCCTCACGTTCTTCCCCTGCTGCAGCTGGGGCACGACGTGGTCCTACAACCCGTACAACGTGAACCAGCTCGGCATCCAGAACGACTTCATCTCGATGCGGCTGGCCCTGGTGAAGTCGCCGAGCCTGACCGAGTTCGTCCCGCAGCTGGCCGACAAGTGGACGGTCGAGGGCGGCAAGCTCAACGTCCACCTGCGCGACGACGCGAAGTGGCAGGACGGCACACCGCTGACCAGCAAGGACCTGCACGACACCGCGATCCTGAACGGCCTGCGCGGCGACGGGTTCTGGAACGACATCACCGACGTGGCGATCGTCGACGAGAAGACGGTCGCCTTCACCCTCAAGCAGGGCCAGCCGGAGTCGCTGGCGAAGCTGGACATCCTGAACTCGATCCGCCCGTACCCGTCCAGCGTGTACGGCAAGCTCGTCACCGACGCGCTGAAGCAGGACGTGCTCACCTACTTCCGCACGTTGCAGAAGAGCCCGGAGCAGGCCGCGAAGCTGCCCGAGTCCAAGCGGATGGGTGACGCGTTCAAGGACCTGGCCGCGATGAAGGTCGACAAGCTGATCGGCAACGGCCCGTTCCAGCTGGAGAACATCACCACCAAGGAAGCCAAGCTGGTCAAGTGGAAGGACTTCTGGGACTCGAGCAAGATCAAGTTCGCCGGCATCCGGTACCTGAACGGCTCCACCCAGACCGTCTACCCGCAGCTGTTCAGCGGCAACGTGCACCTGTCCAACGTGTACATGCCGCCGCCGATCCTGAACCGCTGGAAGACGACCCCCGAGTCCAACACCGCACTTCCGCTCGGGTTCGGGTTCGCGATCATCTTCAACAGCAACCAGAAGCCGCTCGACTCCAAGGCGGTCCGCCAGGCGCTGGCCTACGTGATCCCGCGGCAGCAGATCAGCGAGGCGGCGTACGGCACCGACGACGCGGCCGGCGGTACCTGGAAGGAAGTCAACACCGGTATCTCACCGACGCTCGAGGAGCTCTACCTCAAGCCCGACCAGCTCGCGAAGCTGAACAAGTACCCGGTGGACCTGGCCAAGGCGACCGCGCTGCTGCAGGGCGAGGGCTTCACCAAGAAGGGCGACCAGTGGATCAAGCCGGACGGCAAGCCGTTCACGATGAGGTTCACCGTCAACGCCGAGACCACCGACATCGTCACGTCGTTCAACTCCGCGGCCAAGGCGCTGACCGCGTTCGGGATCAAGTCCGACGTGAACGCGACCTCGGGCGCGCAGCAGGACGCCGACCAGCACAACGGTGACTTCCAGGCCGGGATGGCGTTCGTCGGTGGCAGCAACCCGATCGCGATGTACAACTTCCTGCTCGGCCCGGGCTACAACTTCACCCGCCAGGGCAACTACGCCGGCAAGCGCGGGATCGGGTTCGGCCCGAAGAAGAACGTTCCCGGTCTCGGCGAGGTCGACGTGGTCAGCACCATCGACCAGCAGGTCCGCAGCGTCGAGCCGGGCGAGGAGATGAACAAGCAGGTCTGGAACTGGGCGCAGCTGATCAACGACGAGGTGCCCTACATCTGGTACGCGACCAAGGTCTACCAGTTCCCGTTCTCCACCAAGGAGTTCACGTACTGGCCGCCCCTGGGCGACAACAAGTCCAGTGAGCTCTGGGACATCATCAGCGCCGACATGAACGGCGGCCTCTCGCTGGCGATGCAGCAGGGCTTCATCACGCCCAAGTAAGTCCTGCACCTCCCGGACGGCACCCGCACCCGGGTGCCGTCCGGTCCCGGCCCGACCCCGGAAGGCGCTGATGGTTTCCTACGTCCTGAAACGACTGGCGATGTCGTTGCTGATCATCTACATCGTCATCTCGCTGTCGTTCTTCATGGTCCGGCTGATGCCCGGCAACCCGATGGCCGCGCTGGAGGCGCAGCTCCGGATGCAGGGCGGCCTGAGCGAGGTCGAGATCCAGCAACGGATCAGCGCCGTCTACAGCGTGACCCCGGACGCTCCGGTCTGGGAGCAGTACCTGCGGTACGTCTGGGGCGCGGTCCGCGGCGATCTCGGCCGCCCGATCACCAACCCGGGCACCACCGTGGTCGCGGTGATCGCCGAGGCGCTGCCCTGGACGATCATGGTGGTGGCGGTCTCGCTGATCATCAGCTTCCTGATCGGCATCGCGGTCGGGGCGGTGATGGCCGCCTTCCAGAACAGCCGGTTCTCCCAGGCGATGACCTTCGTCGTCTCCTTCCTGAGCGCCGTACCGAGCTACCTGGTAGCGATCGCCCTGCTGTACGTCCTGACCAGCGTCTACCAGGTGTTCCCATCCGGTGGCGCCTACGGAGTCGACGTCACGCCAGGGTTCAACGGCCCGTACATCGGCAGCGTGCTCTACCACGCGGTCCTGCCGATCGCGGCGTCGGTGATCACGTCGTTCGGCGGTTGGGCGCTCGGTATGAAGGGCAGCGCGGTGTCGGTGCTCGGTGCCGAGTACGTCCGGGCGGCGGAGTCCCGCGGACTCAGCGACCGCCGGATCACCCAGTCCTACGTCGGGCGGAACTCGATGCTGCCGATGGTGACGCAGCTGGCCCTGTCCGTCGGCTTCATGTTCGGCGGCTCGGTGTTCATCGAGACCTACTTCCAGTACCCCGGGATCGGGTTCTACATGATCCAGTCGGTCGGCCAGCGCGACTACTCGCTGATGATGGGCTGCTTCGTGCTCATCACCGTCTCGGTGATCATCACCAACCTGCTGGTCGACCTGCTCTACCCACTGGTCGATCCCCGGATCGCCAACCCGGCCGCGCGGGCCCGGGCCACCGACCAGCCCGCCGACCCCGACCAGGAAGTGCTGCCGGCAGGAGGTTCGATGGCATGAGGTTCCTCAGCGACCTGTGGCGGATCCTGCGCCACGACAAGGGTGCCCTGATCGGTGGGGCGATCGTCCTGATCTACTGCCTGGCGGCGATCTTCGGCCCGATCTTCGTCCAGGTGGGCAACGAGCAGGACGCGAACCAGGCCTACCTGGCGCCGTCGTGGCAGCACCCGCTCGGCACCGACTCCCTCGGCCAGGGCGTGCTGTCCCAGATCATCGTGGGCACCCGGCCGATCATGATCGTCGGCGTCCTGTCCGCGGTGGTCACGGTCTTCGTCGGTGTGGCGATCGGCCTGCTGACCGGGTACGTCGGCGGCGTGGCCGACACGGTCATCATGCGGATCACCGACATCTTCCTCACCATCCCCGGCCTGCCGCTGATCATCGTCCTGGCCAGCGTCATCAACACCACCAACCCCGTCGTACTGGCCCTGATCCTGTCGATCACCGCGTGGGCAGGACTCGCCCGGGCGATCCGGTCCCAAGCGATGAGTCTGCGCAGCCGGGAGTTCGTCGAGGCCGCCAAGCTCCAGGGCGTCTCGCTGACCAACATGGTCGGACGGCAGCTGCTGCCGAACGTCGGCCCGTACGTCGCGATCCACTTCCTGCTGGCGATCACCGGCGCGATCTACGCGTCGGTGGGCCTGTTCCTGCTCGGCATCGCTCCGATCAGCGGCAACAACTGGGGGATCATGATCAACCTGGCGATGGCCCAGGGAGCCTTGTACACCACCGACAGCGCGTTCTACCTGTTCTCCCCGATGGCCGCGATCGTCATCCTGCAGGTCGCGTTCGTGTTCTTCTCCCGCGCGCTCGACAGCGTGTTCAACCCGAGGCTGCGTGTCCAGTGAACAGCGTGAACGGGAACCCCGACGACCGGACCCTGCTCGAGATCGACGACCTGACGGTCGCCTTCGGCGACGGCGCCGGTTCGGTCCGGGCCGTCGAGAACGTCACCCTCTCGGTCGCCCCCGGCGAGATCTACGCCCTGGTCGGCGAGTCGGGCTGCGGCAAGTCCACCCTGGCGTACTCGATGCTGCAGATCGTGCCGCAGCCCGGCCGGGTCACCGGCGGTGACGTCCGGTTCCGGGGCCGGGGCATGGTGGCGATGTCGAAGCGCGAGCTCAACGCCCTGCGCGGAGCCGAGCTGGCGATGGTCTTCCAGGGCGCGATGAACGCGTTCAACCCGGTCATCACCATCGGCGCCCAGGTGGACCACATCCTGCAGGCGCATCCCGAGGTATTCCCCGACCAGAAGGCGGGCCGCAAGCACTTCGAGCACCTGCTCGAGCTCGTCCAGCTGCCGCCGCAACGGATCTGGAAGGCGTACGAGAGCCAGCTGTCCGGCGGCATGAAGCAGCGCGTGGCGATCGCCGTCGCCCTGCTGCTGAAGCCGTCGCTGGTGGTCCTCGACGAGCCGACCACGGCGCTCGACGTGCTCAACCAGCGCCTGGTGATCGACATCCTCAAGGACCTGCACCGCGACCTCGGGGTGACGATCGTGTTCGTCACCCACGACCTCGCGGTCGTCGCCGAGGTGGCCACCCGGGTCGCGGTGATGTACGCCGGGCGCCTGGTCGAGACCGGGACGGTCGAGGAGATCTTCAAGGCCGAACGCCGGCATCCGTACGTCGAGGCGCTGATCAACGCGATCCCGAGCGTGCTGGACGCCGGCCTCACGGTCAAGCCGATCGGCGGCGCCGTACCGAACCTCGCCGAGCTGCCGCCCGGCTGCCGGTTCGCTCCGCGGTGCCGGTCGGCCGAGGACATCTGCCTGCACACCGAGCCCGCACTGCTCGGCGACGGTGGTGGCCACCTGGTGGCCTGCCACGTCGCGAATCGCGACGTCGTACCGATGGAGGTGTCGAAGGCATGAGCCTGCTCGACGTGCGGAACGTGACGCACACCTACGACACCGGCACCGGCCGGCCGGTCCTGCACAACGTCGACCTGTCCACCAGCGAGGGCGAGATCGTGGCCCTGGTCGGCGAGTCCGGCTGCGGCAAGACCACGCTGGGCCGGCTGATCGCCGGGCTGCACGAGCCCAGCAGCGGCAGCATCGCCTTCGAGGGCAGCGACATCGCGAGCCTGAAGGGCAAGCAGCGCCAGGACTGGCGGCGCCAGGTCCAGATGGTGCACCAGGACCCGTACGGATCGCTGAACCCGGGACTGACCATCGGCAGCACTCTGGCGCCGGGCATCCTGCGGCACAAGCTGGCGAACCGGCGTACGGTCCAGGCCGAGATGATCAAGCTGCTGCAGCAGGTCGGGCTGGACGCGACGCCGGCGTTCCTGCAGCGGTACCCGCACCAGTTGTCCGGCGGTCAGCGGCAGCGGGTGTCGATCGCCCGGGCGATCAGCCTGCAGCCGAAGCTGATCGTCGCCGACGAGGTGACCAGCATGCTGGACGTGTCGATGCGGGTCGCGATCCTCGACCTGCTGCTCTCGTTCCAGCGCGACCGTGGCATCGGGTTCGTGTTCATCAGCCACGACTTCGGCGTGGTCCGGTACTTCGCGCAGGGCGGGCGGATCGCGGTGATGTTCTACGGGCACATCGTCGAGGAAGGCCCGGTCGAGGACCTGATCAAGACGCCCAGCCACCCGTACACGCACATGCTGCTGCAGGCGATCCCCGTCCCGGACCCGGTGCTGGTGCGCAAGCGCGACGCGGAGGGCGGCGGCTCCGAACGACTGGCCGGCGAGCCCGCGACGAAGGGGTGCGTCTTCTCCAACCGCTGCCCGCTGGTCCAGGACGTCTGCCGCAAGGAGGCCCCGCCGCTCGTCGACATCGGCGCGGGCCACCGGACCGCCTGCTTCTTCTCCGACGAGATCCCACCGCTGCAGCACCTCGCCGCCGACGAGCCGAGCCCGCGGCCGGCGCGATCGCAGGTCGGGTCATGACCAGGACGGCGGCCAGGGTGCTGCTGCGGATCGGCATCGGCCTGCTGATCATGTCCCTGCTGATCCGGCCGGCGATCAAGACCCCGCACGGGATGATGGGCGACAACTTCGCCATCATCGCCTGCCTGGCCCTGATCGCCACCGCCGCGCTCGGGATCAGGTTCGCCCCGGACGACGGGGCCGGCCCGAAGCGCGGCCGCGAGTAGCCTCAGGCCCCGGACGGCGCCCGGCTCAGATCGACCACGCAGAACAGGTTCCCGTCGGGGTCGGCCAGGACGACGAAGTCCGGCGCCGGCGGGTAGCTGTCCCAGTCGACGCGCTGCGCGCCGAGCCCGACCAGCCGCTCGACCTCGCGCGCCTGCTCGGCCGTCGAGTCCACGAGCAGGTCGAGATGGATCCGTGGATGCGGTTCGGGCGGCGACTCGCTCCGCATCAGCCCGAGCACACGTTCGCCGTCAGTAGGCCGTACGAGCGTCCGCCAGGTGTCACGGGACCACTCGGGGCTCTCCAGCAGATCCAGCGCCTCGGTCCAGAACGCAGCAGCAACCGTCACGTCGGCCACACCGACCACGGGATATCCGAGCCTGATCACCGCGCCAACCTACCCCGGCGCGGCAGGCGCCCGGACGGCTGTTCGCCGGACCGGGTGCGCTCGCCTCACATGCTCGCGATCAGCTTCTCGACGCGCTCGTCGTGGGACTTGAACGGGTCCTTGCACAGCACCGTGCGCTGGGCCTGGTCGTTCAGCTTCAGGTGCACCCAGTCGACGGTGAAGTCGCGGCGGCGCTCCTGCGCCCGCTTGATGAACTCGCCGCGCAGCCGCGCGCGGGTGGTCTGCGGCGGGACCGACTTGGCCTCGAAGACCCGGAGGTCGTCGACGACGCGGGTGACGGCGCCCTTGCGCTCGAGCAGGTAGTACAGGCCGCGCGGGCGGTGGATGTCGTGGTAGGCCAGGTCGAGCTGGGCGACCCGCGGGCTGGCCAGGCCGAGGTTGTTCTGGGCGCGGTAGCGCTCGATCAGCCGGTACTTGATCACCCAGTCGATCTCGCGCTCGATGCCGGACAGGTCGCCGGACTCGATCGCCTTCAGCGTCCGCTCCCACAGCGACAGCGCCCGCTCGACCGCCGGCGTACCGAGCTCCCGGCGGTCGACGAAGTCGCGCGCCTTCGACAGGTACTCGCCCTGGATGTCCAGCGCGCTGGCCTCGCGGCCGTTGGCCAGCCGGACCTCGCGGCGGCCGGTCATGTCGTGGCTGATCTCGCGGATCGCACGGATCGGGTTGTCCAGCGTGAGGTCGCGCATCACGATGCCGGCCTCGATCATCCGCAGCACCAGGTCGGTGCTGGCCACCTTGAGCAGCATCGTGGTCTCGGACATGTTCGAGTCGCCGACGATCACGTGCAGCCGGCGGAACCGCTCGGCGTCCGCGTGCGGCTCGTCGCGGGTGTTGATGATCGGGCGGGACCGGGTGGTCGCGGACGACACCCCTTCCCAGATGTGCTCCGCGCGCTGGCTGACGCTGTAGACCGCGCCGCGCGGCGTCTGCAGCACCTTGCCCGCGCCGCAGATCAGCTGCCGCGTCACCAGGAACGGGATCAGTACGTCGGCGAGCTTCGCGAAGTCGCCGTGCCGGCTGACCAGGTAGTTCTCGTGGCAGCCGTAGCTGTTGCCGGCCGAGTCGGTGTTGTTCTTGAACAGGTAGACGTCCCCGAAGATGCCTTCGTCGTGCAGCCGCTTCTGGGCGTCGACCAGCAGGCCCTCCAGGATCCGCTCACCGGCCTTGTCGTGCGCGATCAGGTCGGTGACCGAGTCGCACTCGCCGGTGGCGTACTCCGGGTGGGAGCCCACGTCGAGGTAGAGGCGTGCCCCGTTGCGGAGGAAGACGTTGCTGCTCCGCCCCCAGGACACGACGCGCCGAAACAAGTACCGCGCCACCTCATCGGGGGTCAGTCGGCGCTGACCGCGAAAAGTGCAGGTGACTCCGTACTCGTTCTCCAGGCCGAAGATTCGCCGGTTCACATCACCCACACTACGGCGCCCCTCCGACATCCGTGCCCTGTCCCAGGCGCGGCGTTTCGGGGCGTTACCCCTTTGATGTCAACCGCCCCTGGTTCGAGGAGGCTTTCCGGCGGGCGGTGGATCTTCGGTGGAGGTCCGTTCGACAGCAGTGACGGCGATGGTTGCAACTGCCACCGTCGGGGCCATGAGACGCCGAACCTTCCTCGCCGCCGCCGCATCGACCGCCTGCGCAGCAGGTCTTCCGGCCACGCCCGCATCCGCCCTCGCTTCCCCCCGTACCGGCCTGGTCCTCAACCTCCCACGACCGACCGGCCGATACCCCGTCGGCACCACGATGCTCCACCTCACCGACAGCTCCCGCCCCGATCCGTGGAACGCGGCAACAACTCGCGAGCTGATGACAACGATCTACTACCCGGCCCTGCACACCCACGGCCACGCCCGGGTCCCCCACCTCACCCCCACCGCCGCCGCGATCTTCACCGGCCTCGACGCCGGCCTCCTCCACCCCGAGCTGCCCTCCAGCGGGGTCGACTGGGCCGCCACCCGCACCCACGCGTACGCCGACGCCCCCGCACTCCCCGTACGCCGTCCCGTCCTCCTCTACAGCCCCGGTGGCGCCGATCCCCGCACCATCGGCACGTCCCTGGCCGAAGACCTGGCCAGCCACGGCTACGTCGTCGTCACCATCGACCACCCCGGCGAGACCAGCGAGGTCGACTTCCCCGGCCGCCCACCGCGCGTCATCGAGATCACCCCCGACGTCCAGACCGATCCCGTCCTCAACCGGACGATGATGACGACCCGCTTCGCCGACATCCACTTCGTCCTCGACGAGCTGCACCGCCTGCCAGGACACCCGCTCCACCGCACCCTCGACCTCCGCCGCGTCGGCACCTACGGCCACTCCGCCGGCGGCGCCACCGCCGCCCAGTCCATGCACGCCGACCCCCGCATCCGTGCCGCCGCCAACCTCGAGGGCTACCTCGACCTCGCCGACGGCGAGCTCTACCCCATCGCCCAGCAAGGCACCCGCCGCCCGCTCCTCCTGGCCGGCACCGACGGCTACACCAACCCGCGCTTCGACCGCACCTGGTCAGCCGTCCAGTCCCACGGCGGCCCAGTACGCCGTACGCAGCTCAGCAACGCCAACCACTGGGCCTTCACCGATTACGCAGCCTTCGCCCCGCAACTGGTCGCCGCCGGCCTGATGACCCCGGCCGAGCGCACCCAACTGGTCGGCGACAACCCCCACACGCTGACCGCCGTCCGCACCCTGCTCCGCAGGTTCTTCGCCCACGCCCTGGCGCCTTGACCGAACCGAGCGACAGGAGGTATCCACCCGCCAACGCCCAAGCCGAGCCACCGCCCGTCTGCAGCCGACCGGCGAAGCCGGATACCTCCTGTCGCTCGGTACGCCTGCTACGGCAGCACCCCCGGCGGATGATGACGCCCCGACCGATCCGTCCACCCCTTCGCGTCGGACTCGGCGCCCACCTCGGCGACGTCCCAGACCAGATTGCGTACGCCGGGCCGGTCGACCACGTGCTGGTCGAGCATGTCCTGGTGGTAGCGCCGCGCGCACAGCTCGTCGTTGTACACCTGGACCATGTGCCCGTCGCGGGTCCACGTGCCGTGCACGAAGCCCGGCATCGGGATCTTGCTCGCGGCCATCAGCGTCAGCTGCTCACGCAGCCCGTCGATCTGGTCCGCGTCGATGTCCCAGACTCCGATCACTGCCCACATAGCGCCCTCCCTGGCGCCAGTATGGGATCAGAGGTCGACCAGGTCGAGGAGCTGGCCGAGCTCCTTCGGGTCGAGCTCGCGGAGCTCGCCCGTGTGCAGGTTGCCGCGGCGTACCGGTCCGATCGCCGTCCGGGTCAGCCGCTTCACCGGGTGCCCGACCGCGTCGAACATCCGCCGGACGATCCGGTTCCGGCCCTCGTGCAGCGTGATCTGGATCAGCGTGCGGCCCTTGATCTCCGCGGTGACCTTGACCGTGTCGGCCCGCGCCGGCCCGTCCTCGAGGTCGACACCGTCGAGCAGCCGGCGCAGCACGACCGGCTTCACGTTGCCGTCGACCTCGGCGACGTACGTCTTGCTCACCTCGTACGACGGGTGCGCGAGCCGGTGCGCGAACTCACCGTGGTTGGTGAGCAGCAGCAGTCCCTCGGTGTCGGTGTCGAGCCGCCCGATGTGGAACAGCCGCTCCTCGCGGTCCTGCACGTAGTCGGCGATGCACGGCCGGCCCTGCGGGTCGGACATCGTGGTGACGACGCCGCGCGGCTTGTTCAGCACCAGGTACGCGTGCGCGCTCGTCGGCGGGATCCGCTCGCCGTCGACGCGGATCACCGACACGGCCGGGTCGACCCGCGTCCCGAACTCGGTGACCACCGAGCCGTCCACCTCGACGCGCCCCTGCTCGATCAGCAGCTCAGCACTCCGCCGGCTCGCGACCCCCGCCTGCGCCAGCGCCTTCTGCAACCGGATCCCGGTGTCTTCAGTCATCACTACCGCTACGGTACTGCGCTGCCCCCGGGGCGCTGTCGCCGCCTGCCTCACGGGGGCCGTCCGCCGGTACGCCGTCTGCGGCGCGTACGCCGCCGGCGAGGTCGTCCTCGTCGTCGAGCCGGACGTCCCCGGTCTCGCCGGTCAGCTCCTCGGCGGGCTCGAGCAGGTCGTCGTCCTCGTCGTCGAGGTCGTCCTCGTCGAGGTCGTCCTCGTCGTCGTCATCGCTGTCGTCGCTGTCGTCACCGGAGCCGTCGTCATCGTCGTCGTCCGAGTCCGCGTCATCGTCCGAGTCGTCGTCGTCCGAGTCCGTGTCGTCCTCGGCTCCACCGATCTCCGGGATCTCGGCCGGGTCAGCCTCTTCCTGATCCAGCTCGGTCTCCCCACCGGCCTCCAGCTCCTCGGCCGGCTCCAGCTCCTGCTCGCCGTGCTCCAGATCCAGCTGTGGCGCAGCCTCGGTGCTCAGATCACCGTCGATCCCCGCCGCACCCACGTCCGAGGTCACCGCCTCGTCCGGCTCCGGAGTGGCGACGCCGTCCGGCGTACCAGGAACGTCTTCGATGGTGGTGTTCTGGGCGGCGAGCTCTTCTTCCACGTCGTCCATCTCCGGGAGGTAGGGAGCGAGTTCCGGCAGGTCGTCCAGACTCTGCATACCCATCCGCTCCAGAAAGTAAGAGCTGGTCCGGTAGAGCGTCGCCTGCGACTCGGTGTCCGCACCGGCGTCCTCGACGAGCCCGCGGCTGATCAGCGTCCGCATCACACCGTCGACGTTCACCCCACGGATCGCGGAAACCCGCGCCCGGCTGACCGGCTGCTTGTAGGCGACCACCGCGAGAGTCTCCAGCGCCGCCTGGGTCAGCCGCGCCTGCTGCCCGTCGAGCACGAACTTCTCGACGTACTGCGCCTGCGCGGGCCGCGTGTAGTACCGCCAGCCGCCGCCGACCTCCCGCAGGTCGAACCCGCGGCCTTGCTCGGTGTACTCGCCGGCCAGCTCCTTCAGGGCCGCGGTGACGTCCGGGAGCGCCCGACCGACAGCGCGGGCGAGCACGAGCGCGGGAAGCGGCTCGTCGGTCACCATGAGGATGGCTTCCAGCGCCTGCCGCATGGCGACGTCGTCGATCACCTCTTCGCCGGCAGCCGGCTCCTCCTCCAGCTGCAGCAAGAGCTCCTCAGCGCCACCCGACTCCTCGTCGGCGGCCGGTACTTGAGAGGCGTCCGCAGGAGGCACATCCTCGCCCGGGGCGTCGTCGGCGAGGGCGTCATCGGCGGGGCCGCTCGGGCCGTCGTCCGCCGGCGCGTCCTCGGCCGGCGTGTCCTCCGCCCGCACGTCGTCGATCACCACCTCCCCAGCACCCGGCTCCTCCTCCGGCTGCAGCAAGAGCTCCTCAGCACCATCCGACTCCTCGTCGGCGGCCGGTACTTGAGCGGCGTCCGCAGGAGGCGCATCCTCGCCGTTGGCGTCCTCCGCCTGTACGTCATCCATCGGCTCGTCGTGCTGTTCGACCGGCTGCTCCGTGCTGGTGACCGAGTCCAGGGCGTCGGCGGTGGCCGGGTCAGGCTGGGGGTGGGAATCGGTCACTGGTCTGCCGTCTCGGTCGGGGCTTGGAGGGAGGGGGCGGGGGCCGCGTCGGCGGTCGGCTCAGCAGGCGAGTCGGCGGTCGACTCGGCGGCCGGCTCAGGCTCGGGTTCGTCCTCGGTGAGGGACTCGCCCTCGGCGAGGAACGCGGTGATGTGGTCGTCGGTGACCTCGGGGGCTTCCCCCTCGGCCGAGTCCGGCGGCGTGACCTCGTCGAACTCGTCGCCCACCGCGATGTCGCCCTCGTCGGTCCCGGTCCAGCGAATGGTCAGCTCACCCAGCGGCGTCACCTGCTCGAAAGCGACAGCGGCCTCACGGAACAGCTCCAGCAGCGCCAAAAAGCGGCAAACAGTGGTGACCGTGTCAGGCGAGTCCGACACCAGCGTCCGGAACGTCGTCGTGCGCTGCCGCCGCAGCCGGTCCACGATGACCGCGGCCTGCTCCCGCACCGTCACAGCCGGCGCATGCAGATGCTCCAGCGACACCCCCTCGGGGATGATCGTCCGCGGCGCCATCGCAGCGGCAGCGAGCGCCGCGAACTCGTCCGGCGAGACGCCGAGCAGCACCTCCGGCAGCAGCTCGGCGTACCGAGGCTCCATCCCCACCGCGCGCGGGAACCGCAACCCCTCCTCGGCGACCCGCTGCTGGATCAACGCCGCGATCTGCTTGAACGCCCGGTACTGCAGCAGTCGCGCGAACAGCAGATCCCGCGCCTCCAGCAGCGCCAGGTCCTCCGCGTCCTCGACATCGCCCTGCGGAAGCAGCCGCGCCGCCTTCAGATCCAGCAGCGTCGACGCGATCAGCAGGAACTCCGACGTCTGATCGAGATCCCACTCCGAGCCCAGCGCCTTGATGTGGGCGATGAACTCGTCGGTGATCTTCGACAGCGAGACCTCGGTGATGTCGAGCTTGTGCTTGCTGATCAGCTGCAGCAGCAGGTCGAACGGCCCCTCGAAGTTGACCAGGTGGACGCTGAAGCCCTTGCCCGACGAGGACGGTTCACCCTCGGCGAGGTCGAGCGGTACGTCGGTCGAGGTGTCGGCCATGACGAACTACTCCGCGGCAGCCCGGAGCCGCTGCACCAGCACCGAGTCCGGGCCGTGGTCGACGAAGTCGGCCAGCAGCACGTCGATCGCCTCGCGGACGATCCGGCCGCGGTCGGCGGTCAGGCCGTGCTCGGCGCGCAGCGCGAGTCTGGTCTGTTCGAGTCCGAGCAGCTCTTCCTCCGTCACGTACACGGTGATCTTCGTGTCGTGCCGGATCCGGCCACTGGACTTGCGGTCCTCGACGACCGCGGTCCGGGCCCGGCCGGCCGGAGCCGGTCGGTCGGACAGCGCGGGGCCGTCGGTGGCGGTGCGCTTCTCGGGTCGGGTCTGTTTCGGTGCCGCACCCCCGAACAGCTCGCTGGCACCTGGCAGGCTCACCCGGCGGGACAACGCGCCAGCACCTCCTTGGCAAGGTCGCGGTACTGGGTAGCCGCTTGGGACGAGGGGGCGTAGGTCGTGATCGGTTCGCCGACGACCGTGGTCTCGGGGAACTTCACGGTACGCCGGATGACGGTGTGGAAGACGCGCTCGTCGAAGGCCTGGACGACCCGGTCGAGCACTTCCCGGGCGTGCGTGGTCCGCCCGTCGAACATGGTGCCGAGGATGCCGACGATCTCCAGCTTGGGGTTGAGCCGGTCCTGGACCTTACCGATCGTGTCGGTCAGCATCGCCAGGCCGCGGAGCGCGAAGAACTCGCACTCCAGCGGTACGACGATGCCGTGCGACGCGGTCAGCGCGTTCACGGTGAGCAGGCCGAGCGACGGCGCGCAGTCGATCAGGATCACGTCGTAGTGCGGGATGATCGGCTCGAGGACGCGCTGCAGCGTGTACTCGCGGGCGACCTCCTGGACCAGCTGGACCTCGGCCGCGGACAGGTCGATGTTGGCCGGCAGCAGGTCGAGGTTCTCGACCTTGGTGGCCTGGATGACCTCGTCGGGCCGGATGTCGCGCTGCATCAGCAGGTTGTAGACCGACAGCTCGAGGTCGTGCGGCTGCACGCCGAGCCCGATCGAGGCCGAGCCCTGCGGGTCGAAGTCGATCAGCAGCACCTTGCGCCCGGTCTCGGCGATCGCGGCGCCCAGGTTGATGGTGGTCGTGGTCTTGCCGACGCCACCCTTCTGGTTGCACATGGCGATCACCTGGGCCGGCCCGCGACGGGTCGGCGGCAGCACCTCCGGCAGATCGGGAAGCGGCCGTCCGGTCGGCCCGATCTTGTGCCTCGGGCCGTGCGGGTCATTCACAGGTGCCATGTCCTCCGCGGTGAGCTTGGCCGTCGGCCGGGGCATCTCCGCATAGTTGTTCGGGATGATCGGGCGCTGCTGGCCCGCGTCGGCAGCGGCCGGCGGGTCCTGCGGCGCCGTACCCGGGTCCGTGCTCGGCTCCGGGCCGGGTTGCGTCGTGCTCGGTTCGGGGGCCGGCGACATCGGTTCCGTCGTCGGCTGGAGGTGCAGGTTCTGCAGGTGCTGGGTGCCCGGGAATGTCGACTCGTTCATGACTCGTCAAACCTTTCAACCGATGCGGGCGATCCCAGCGACTGTAAGCGTGCATTCAAGCACTCTCAAGCGGCCACTCCGCAGCCGGGTCGGGCTGTTTCCGGTCGGCATTCCACAGCAGGCCGATCACCCAGGAAAGGTGACCGACCGTGCACAGATGATCGCACACCGTCGAATTCCCCAGCTCACCGGGGTCCCTCCGGAGCGTGAACGCCCCGGTTCAGAGCGCTCGCGGGTGCGACGTCGCGTACACCTCACGCAGCTTGTCGACGGTCACCAGCGTGTACACCTGCGTCGTCGTCACCGACGCGTGCCCGAGCAGCTCCTGCACCACCCGTACGTCGGCCCCGCCGTCGAGCAGGTGCGTGGCGAACGAGTGGCGCAGCGTGTGCGGCGAGATCTCCTTGCTGATCCCGGCCCGCTGGGTCGCCCGGCGCAGCACCGTCCACGCGCTCTGCCGCGACAGCCGCCCGCCGCGCGCGTTCAGGAACAGCGCATGCGACCCGCGCCCCCGCCCGACCAGCTCCGGCCGTCCACGCACCTGGTACGCCGCCAGCGCGTCGCGCGCGTACGACCCGACCGGGACGACGCGCTCCTTGCTGCCCTTGCCGCGCAGCAGCACCTGCCCGGCGTCGAGGTCGATCTCGTCGACGTCCAGCCCGACCGCCTCGGAGATCCGCGCACCGGTCCCGTACAGGAACTCCAGGAGCGCCGCGTCGCGCGTCTCCAGCACGCCGGACTCGCCCTCGACGCCGGCGGCCGCGGTCAGGATCCGCGTCACCTCGTCGACCGACAGCGCCTTCGGCAACCGCTGCGGCGGGACCGGCGGTTTCACCGCGGCCGCCGGGTCGGTCGCGGTCAGTCCTTCGCGCAGGCAGAACTTGTGGAACCCGCGGACCGCGACCACGGTCCGTCCCGCGCTGGACGCGGTCAGCGGCGGGTGGTCGGCGTCGCCCTCCCGCAACCGCATCAGGAAGTCGCCGACCACCGCCTCGCTGACCCGGCCGAGCGCCGTGATCCCGGAGCCGGCCAGGTACTCGTCGTACCGGCGCAGGTCCCGCCGGTACGACGCCAGCGTGTTGGCGGCCAGTCCCCGCTCGACCGTCAGGTGGTCGAGGTAGGCGCTGACCGCCCTGCCGATGTCACTCACGCCGAGCAGTCTGACGGATGCCTCAGACAAGGACCTCGTCGAGCTTCAGCTGGTCGAGGCCGTGCGCCTCGGCGACCGGGCCGTAGGTGACGTGGCCGTCGAAGGTGTTCAGGCCGAGCGCGAGGCTGTGGTCGTTCTTCAGCGCCTCCCGCCAGCCCAGGTTGGCCAGCTCCACGGCGTACGGGAGCGTCACGTTGGTGAGCGCGTACGTCGAGGTGTTCGGCACCGCGCCCGGCATGTTCGCGACGCAGTAGAACAGCGAGTTGTGCACCTTGTAGACCGGGTCGGCGTGCGTGGTCGGGTGCGAGTCCTCGAAGCAGCCGCCCTGGTCGATCGCGATGTCGACGAGCACGCTGCCCGGCTTCATCCGCGAGACCAGCTCGTTGCTGACCAGCTTCGGCGCCTTCGCGCCGGTGACCAGCACCGCACCGATCACCAGGTCGGCCTCGAGCACCGCGCGCTCGATCTCGTACGCGTTCGACGCGACCGTACGCAGGTGGCCCTGGTAGGTCCGGTCGGCGTCGCGCAGCCGGGCGATGTTGCGGTCGAACAGCTGCACCTCGGCCTGCATGCCGAGCGCGATCGCGGCCGCGTTCATCCCGGCCACACCGGCGCCGATCACGACCACCCGCGCGGAGTGCACGCCGGAGACGCCGCCCATCAGGACGCCGCGGCCGCCGCCGTTGGCCATCAGGTGGTACGAGCCGGCCTGCGGCGCGAGCCGGCCCGCGACCTCGCTCATCGGGGCCAGCAGCGGCAGCGAGCCGTCGGGGAGCTGGACGGTCTCGTACGCGATCCCGGTGATCCCGGAGTCGGTGAGCGCCTTGGTGGTCTCGGGGCTGGCGGCCAGGTGCAGGTAGGTGAACAGCACCTGGTCGCGGCGCATCCGGTGGTACTCCTCGGCCACCGGCTCCTTGACCTTGAGCACCAGCTCGGCCTCGCCCCACACGTCGTCGGCGGTCGGCACGATCCGCGCCCCGGCCGCGACGAACTCCTCGTCCGGCAGCAGCGACCCGGTACCGGCGCCCTGCTCGATCAGGACCTCGTGCCCGCTGCGCACGAACTCGTGCACGCCGGCCGGGGTGATCGCCACCCGGTACTCGTGGTTCTTGACTTCCTTCGGAACTCCGACCTTCACTGCTCGCCCTTCTTCCGTGTCCAGGGAATGCGGCCCACAACGTTGTGTCCGCGGCCCGGCGGTCGAGGGGTCGTCCGTGCCGAGTCGCTGCGAGTGTAAGCCCGCGGGGTCAATACCACTTCAGCCGATGGTCTTGTCCGGTGACGACGCGCTGACGGGGAGTTCTGCGGGTTGGTTACACTCCTGCCCTAGACGTCACAGTGCCTCGCGAAGTTGTCTCGCGACAGACCGGTTCCGGTCGTTCGGCCCCATTCTTGACGCAATCTTTTCGCTCCCGTTTCCCTTGTGTGACAGTCGTTTCCGGCACCGTCCGGTCACCTGCGGTGAAAGGTTCTGGCATGCAAGAAATCACCCTGCCCGGTACGGCGTACGGCGAGCACGTGCCGGACGACGTCCTCGCCGCGGCGAGCCTGTGAACGGCTGCTGGCCCGGCTGTCCGTCAACCTGGAGACATGTTCGACGGATACTCTGACGAGACTGCTGCCCTGGCCGGGACGACCGTGCGGTACCGGGTGGGCGGCGACGGGCCGCCGGTGCTGCTGCTGCACGGGTTTCCACAGACCGGGGCCTGCTGGCACCTGGTCGCTCCCGTGCTGGCGCGGACGCGGACGGTGGTCGTGCCCGATCTGCGGGGGTACGGCGGGTCGTCGCCGGCGTACGACGACAGCGTCGCGGCGTACTCGAAGCGTGCGCTGGCCGGTGACCAGGTCGAGCTGATGGAACGGCTCGGGTACGCGCGGTTCGCGGTGGTCGGGCACGACCGCGGCGGCCGCGTCGGCTACCGGCTGGCGCTCGATCATCCGGAGCGGGTGGAGAAGCTGGTGACGCTCGACATCGTGCCGACGGCCGACATGTGGGCGGCCGCCACCAAGGTGCCCGAGGAGAAGCTGCAAGCGTGGCACTGGAACCTGCTGGCCCGCCCCGAGCCCGAGCCGGAGGAGCTGATCTCCGGCGACTACCTGTACCCCGGCGGCAGCCCGTCGCTCTCGTCGCACCCGATCGCGCTGGCTCCCGAGGCGCTCGCCGAGTACCTGGCCGCGCTCGAGAACCCGACGGTCCGCCACGCGATGAGCCAGGACTACCGCGCCGGCGCGACCATCGACCGCGCGCTGGACGAGCAGGACCTGGCCTCCGGCCGCACGATCGCATGCCCGCTGCTGGCGCTGTGGGGCAGCTCGGGCGGCCTGCCCGAGTGGTTCGATCCGCTGGAGATCTGGCGGCGCTGGTCGCCGACCGTCCAGGGCGGGGCGCTCGACTGCGGGCACTTCGTCCCCGAGGAGGCCCCGGAGGCGCTGCTCGAGCGGCTCGACAAGTTCCTCTGACCGCGGATCTGGTTGCTTGGGCAACCATCGTTGAGTGACTTCGGAGTAACAGGTTGACTTGACGGTGTCGCCGGAATGGTCGCTCTCCGCTCGGAGCTGCCCCAAGGGAAGCGTTGACGGAAGGAGCACGACGTGGCGGTCGATCTGGGACGGTTCGGGGTCTGGCACCAAGCCGAGAAATGGGGCCCGGAGCTGGCCGCCGGTCTGGAGCAGCTCGGGTACGGCGCGCTCTGGCTCGGCGCCTCGCCGGACGCGGACCTGCGCGACGCCGAGGTGCTGCTGGCCTCGACCGACACGGTGAAGGTCGGCACCAGCATCGTGAACATGTGGAAGGACGACGCCGCCGCGGTCGCCGCGTCGTACCACCGGCTCGAGGAGGACCACCCGGGCCGGTTCGTGCTCGGCGTCGGGATCGGTCACCCGGAGCGCACCGGCGAGTACAAGACGCCGTACGAGACCATCGTCGACTACCTGGACGCCCTCGACGACGCGAAGGTCCCGGTCGACCGGCGGGCGCTGGCCGCGCTCGGGCCGCGGGTGCTGAAGCTGTCCGCGGCTCGTACGGCGGGCGCCCTGCCGTACCTGACGACGCCCGAGCACACCCGGCAGGCCCGCGCGACGCTCGGGCCGCGTGCGCTGCTCGCGCCGGAGCAGAAGGTGGTGCTGGAGATCGACGCGGACATCGCCCGCTCGATCGCCCGCGACTACCTGGCCAGCTACCTGCAGCTCAGCAACTACACGAGCAACCTGGAGCGCCTCGGGTACCACGACCACGACTTCGAGGACGGCGGCAGCGACCACCTGGTCGACGCGCTCGTCCTGCACGGGACGGCGGTGGAGATCGCCGACGGGCTCAAGGCGCACCTCGACGCGGGGGCCGACCAGGTCGTCATCCAGCAGCTCGGCAAGGAAGGCCCGGATTTGCTGCCGGGTTACGAGGCGCTCGCCACGGTCCTCATCTGACGCCCTAGCGAAGCGTGCTGTGCTTGTTGTTCAGCGGAGCGTGAAGTCGGCGAAGTCGAACCCCGGCGACACGACGCACGACACCAGCACCGCTTCGTCACCGGCCGGGCGCGCGCTCTGCCACGCCCCGGCCGGTACGACGAACTGCGGGTGCTGACCCGCGCGCACGTCCGGCCCGAGTGTGATCGACTCCGCCGCCCCGGGGTCGTCGCCGGTGCCGCCGAGGTCGAGGGTCAGCGGTCCGCCGGAGTGCCACAGCCAGATCTCGGCCGAGCGGACCCGGTGCCAGCGCGACTCCTCACCCGGCGCGAGCAGGAAGTAGATCGCGGTCGCGCTCGCGCGCTTGCCGTCGTACCCGGCCGGCTCGAACATGACGTCGGAGCGCCAGGTCTCGCGGTACCAACCGCCCTCGGGGTGCTGGGACAGGTCCAACGCCTCGGCCAGCTCGGGCCGCTCCTGGGTCGCCATGCCGGAAACGGTAATACCCGTGACGGCCACGCCCCGCGGCAGGCAGAGTTCGGTCATGAACTCGCCACAGCGCCCGACCGCCTACCACCAGCGTCTCCCGTACGGCGAACGCGTGTCGCCCGCACCGCTGCTCGGCAGCCCGTTCTTCGCCTTCGACGGCGACGTGCAGGTCGTCGTACTGGACGAGCCGGTGCTGCCCGAGCCGCCTCGCGCGGGCGAGGAGGGCGGCGCGCCCTGCCCGACCTGCAGCGACCCGGACGGGCTGGCGATCTGGGCGGACGAGCGGTGGGTGGTCAAGGCCGGGTTCGAGCCGACCGGGCTGCAGATGGTCGCGTTGCTCCTGCCGCGCGAGCACTACCGGCTGGACAACCTGACGCCTGAGCTGGTCGCGGATCTCGGCTCGATGATCCAGCGGGTCGCGGGCGCGGTGGGGCGGATCGAGGGCGTCGGGCGAACGCACTTCAGTCGCTTCGGGGACGGAAGCGAACACTTCCACGTGTGGTTCTTCGCCCGGCCGGTGGGGATGCAGCAGCTGCGCGGGCCGCTGCTGTCGGTGTGGGGCGACATCCTGCCGCCGGTCCCGGAGGAGGAGTTCCGGGCGAACACGCGGACGGTCGCGGCGGCGCTCACCGAAGTGTCCGGTGCGCCGATGGGGTTGGGCGTACCGAACGACAGGACGTAGTCGGCTTCCAACCCGTCACGGCGGTCACCGCCAGCGGGGAGCGGGCGGTGATGCCGGCCTACTTCCTGTCGTCCGGTACGGACTTCCGCGGCGCCGAGTGGGCGTCCACGGAGTACGCGTGCCGCTCCCCCAGCAACCGTCGCGCCATCGCGAAGTCCGGCGTGTCCTCCTCGGTCCGCAGATGGAACGGCGGCGGGAAGTAGCAGTCCCCGAGCAGCATCACGTCCGACTCGGGGTCGACGGCAACGATCGAGTCCGGCGCGTGCTTGCCCCCGACGTGCCGCAACTGCACCCCGGTCGGCAACAGCAGCGTCTCCTCGAAGGTCGTGTCCGGCGCGACGATCCGCAGCTCGGAGAAGTCCGGTACGGCGAGCGCCCGCGCCCGGAAGCTCGGCCCGAGCTTCGGGTTCTGCCGCACCTGGTCGTGCAGGTACTGATGGCTCCACGGCCGCTCGGCCTCCGCTTTCAGGATCGCCGTCGCCGACGCGTGCGCCACGATCTCCACGTCCTCCCACGCCGCGGCGCCCCAGGTGTGGTCCCAGTGGTGATGCGTGAACACCAGCCACCGCGGCGCCGGCAGCCCAGCGGCCTCGACAGCACGCCGTACGACGCGACCGTGCGCCGGACTGTTGCCCGCGTCGATCAGCACCGACCCGCGCTCGTCCGCGATCACGCCGACCGCGGCGCCGATCGCCTCGGGATCGGGGTCGTGCGGGTAGATCCAGACCCTCCCGGCGACATGTTCCAGCTCCATCTGGACGACGATAGTGCGCATGCAGACGAGAGCGCGCGACCTGGGTGTGGCGATCGGGACCCTGCCGACCGGGGCACTGAACGCGATCACCGACGTCCCCGGGGTGCTGGTCGGGCAGACGACGCTCGCGGACGGCGACCTGCAGACGGGGGTGACCGCGATCGTCCCCGCCGGGGTGACCGGCGGTCTCCCGGCAGCTGTTGCTGTGGGCAACGGCTACGGGAAGCTGGTGGGGTCCACGCAGCTGGAGGAGCTCGGGCTGCTGGAGACGCCGATCGTGCTCACCGGCACGCTCTCGGTCTTCCGCGCCGCGGACGCGCTGGTGACCTACTTGCTGGAGCGCGACCCGCAGGCGATCAGCCTCAACCCTGTCGTCGGCGAGACCAACGACGGCTACCTGTCGGACATCCGCCGCCGCCCGATCACCGAGCTGCACGTGCTCGACGCGCTCACCTCAGCCTCGGCCGACCTCCCCGAAGAAGGTTGCGTAGGAGCCGGCACCGGAACGTGTGCGCTGGGCTTCAAGGCCGGGATCGGCACGGCATCGCGCCGGATCGGGGCGGCGGATCGTCCGCCCCACGGCACTGTCGGCGTGCTCGTCCAGTCCAACTTCTCCGGCACCCTCCAGGTCCTCGGCACCAAGATCCCCGCACCCCCGCGCGAACCCGACGGCAACTCCTGCCTGATCGTCGTCGCCACCGACCTCCCCCTCGACGCCCGCCAACTCGGCCGCGTCGCTCGCCGCGCGATCTTCGCGCTCGGCCTGATCGGCTCCGACTACGCCCCCGGCAGCGGTGACTACGCGATCGCCTTCGCGACGAAGCACCAGCAACCGATGCCCGACCGCGACCTCCGCCCGGTCTTCCAGGCCACCCTCGAAGCCGTCGAGGAGGCTCTCCTCAACTCCCTAGTCGCCGCCCGCACGACGACTGGCTACAAGGGCCGCACCCAGTACGCCGTACCGCACGAACTGATCACCGCGGCGCGGGATAGAGCGCAGCCACCGTCGTCGCCAACCGCCTGATCTCGGCCCGCACCTCCTCCGGCGCGAGCACCTCCAGCTCGTCGCCGTACCGGATGAACTGCGACGCCGCGTTGCCGACCGACTCGATCGGCACCTCCACCGTCACGGTCCCGTCGACCTCGGGCTCGACGCCCTCGATCGCCTTCACCAGCAGGGGAAACGACACGTCCTTCAACCGCCGCACCAGCCCCGCCGACGCCCTGACCGTGGCGGTCCCGGTGAACCGCCGCTGGTCGAACTCCTCCAGGTGCTCCCGCCAAACCGTCGCCAGGTCGAACCCGCGCGGCCGGCTGAACTCCTCCTCGGTGATCGTCAGCTCGAGGATGTTCGACACCCGGTACGTGCGCACCGCGGCACCCGCGGCCGCGACGACGTACCAGCTCCCGTTCTTGAGCACGAGCCCGTACGGGTCGAGCACCCGCTCGACCTCGCGCGGCGCTTCCCAGCGCCGGTAGAGCACCCTGACGCGCCGGTCGTGCAGCACGGCCTCGGCGACCGGCGCGAGATGCGGCGAGTCCTCGGCGTCGGAGTACCAGGCGGGCATGTCCAGGTAGAACCGGTTCTTCAGCCGCCCGGCGCGGTCGCGCTGATCCGGAGCCAAAGCCGCGAGCAGCTTCAGCTCCGCCGCCGACGTCTCCGCCGTCAGCCCGAGCGCAGCCGCCGGCCCCGGCATCCCCACGAGGAACAGCGCCGCCGCCTCCTGCTCGGTCAGCCCGGTGAGCCGAGTCCGGTACCCGTCGACCAGCCGATACCCACCGGCCCGCCCCTGATCGGCATACACCGGCACGCCGGCCGCCGCGAGCGCCTCGACGTCCCGATAGATCGTCCGCAACGACACCTCGAGCTCATCGGCCAGCTCCCGCGCCGTCAGCTGCCGCCGCGTCTGCAGCAGCAGGAGAATCGACAACAACCGACTGGAACGCACGCCTCAGACCCTACGCCCGAACACTGCCACGACCTGTCAGGTTTGGGTCGGGATGCGACCCCGCGTGCACTGTGCGAACCTGTGTCGATGCGCACCTTCCTGACCGCGCCGCCCTGGGCACTCGCCCTGCTCACGGGCGGTCCGGTCGGTGCGGCGACCGCCTTGCTGATCGTCCTGACCGGCGACAGCCGAGCGTCCGCAGTACGGCGGTCGCGCTGATCGACGCCCGTCTCCGCGACCTGCGCCGCGCCGGCTGCGGCGCCGGGAGCTTCTGGTCGCCGGATAAACACTGCCACGACCTGTCAGGTTTCGCTGTCAGGGTCTGTCCATGAGCAAACTGACCAGTGATTTCGACTTCCTGAACGGGCACTTCGACGTGGCGCACCGGCAGCTGCGCAAGCCGTTGAGCGGGAGCGACGAGTGGGACGAGTACGCCGGGACGTGCAGCGCCCGGACGCACTTCGACGGGGCGATCAGCCTGGACGAGATGCAGTTCCCGACCAAGGGCTCGTACGGGCTGTCGCTGCGGCTGTTCGACCCGCAGACCGAGGAATGGTCGATCTACTGGGTGAACAGCACGTCGTACGAGGTGTTCCCGCCGGTCCGCGGCAAGTGGGCCGACGGGTCGTGCTGGCTGGTCGGCGAGGACACGTACGACGGCCGCCCGATCCTCGCCAGCTACAGCTGGTCCGACATCACCGCGACGAGCGCGCACTGGGAGCAGTCGTTCTCCGAGGACGGCGGCGAGACCTGGGAGGTGAACTGGACGATGGACTTCACCCGCCGCGAGACCGCGCCGCCCGCGCCCGGCGCCGCCAAGGTGACCGGCGACTTCGACTTCCTGGTCGGCAGCTGGGACATGCACAACCGCCGCCGCCGGCCCGCGCTCGGCGACCCGGCCGAGTGGTACGAGCTGGAGTCGAAGATGCAGGTCTGGTCGTACTTCGACGGCGCGATCAGCTTCGACGAGGGGTGGTTCCCGTCGCTGAACTTCCAGGGGGCGACGTTCCGCGTCTTCAACCCGGCGACCGGTCAGTGGTCGATCCACTGGGTGAACAGCCAGCGCGGGCAGCTGGAGACGCCGGTGGTCGGCTCGTTCACCGACGGCATCGGGATCTTCGAGGGCCCAGACGTGTGGGAGGGACAGGAGATCGACGTGCGCTTCCGGTGGACGCCGGGCGACCAGCAGGCGAGCTGGCAGCAGTCGTTCTCGACCGACGGCGGGGAGACGTGGGTGCCGAACTGGGAGATGACGCACACCCGTACTAGCTAGCGGCTGCGGCGGGAGCGCCGCGCCCCGCGGCGACGGCTAGCTGAGGTGCGACTCCGCGTACGCGACCGCGTCGGCGTTGCCGAAGAAGCCGGGGAGGCCGCCGGTGTGCACGAACACCGGCCGGTCCCCCGGCCGCAGCGTGCCGTCCTCGACCGCGGCGATCAGCCCGGCCATCGCGCGGCCGGTGTAGATCGGGTCGAGCACGACACCTTCGGTGCGTGCGGCAACGGTCAGCGCCGCAGCGGACTCCTTGGTGAAGTGCGGGTAACCGGCGCCGACCTGCTCCCGGCGTACGCGCAACTCCTCAGGGGCGATCGTCCGGCCGGAGACCTCGCTCGCCAGCTCCGCGACCACCGCGACCGGATCGGCGAGCGCGCCGGTGTCGACGCCGAGCACGCGCTCCGGTCCGAGCTCGGCGACCAGCCCGGCCATCGTGCCGCCGGACCCGAGCGCGACGACCGCGGTCGTGAACTCCGGCAGCTGCTGCTTCAGCTCCTGCCCGCACTCGACGTACCCCTGCGCCCCCAGCGCATTCGATCCGCCGAACGGGATCAGCGCGGTCGTCGCCGACTCGGCGACGAGCTCCGCCGCGACCTCCGCGCGGTCGCGCTCCCCCGCCCACACGACCCGCGCCCCGAACAACCCGTCCAGCGCGAGATTCCCCGACCGCGACTGGCCGGCCTCACCAGGAAACACCAGTACGGCGCGCAGCCCGAGCCGCGCCGCCGCCGCGGCAGTCAGCCGGGCATGGTTGCTCTGCGGCGCTCCCGTCGTGACCACCGTCTCGGCCCCTTCGGCGAGCGCCGCACCGAGCGTCCACTCCAGCTTGCGGGTTTTGTTGCCCCCAGCACCCAATCCGCCGAGGTCGTCACGCTTCAGCCACAGATCGGTCAGCCCGATCGCCGCCGCCAGCCGCGGCGCGTGCTCGAGCGGCGTCGGCCAGGTCCCGAGTGACACCTTCATGCGTTCTCCTCAGCAAGCGCGGTGATCACATCAGCAGCCGGTCCCGTGCGGGCGTCGGCATACCCGGTCCCCGCCCACAGATGAACCTGATCCGGCTCCCCAGCGGCCGCCGCCGCAGCCCGCAACGGCCTGGTCAGATGATGAATCTCCGGATACCCCAGCGGCGCCCCCGCCTCGTGCCGCTCGATGAACCCGTTCCGGATCCCCCGCGCCGGCCGCCCGGTGAACGCCCGGGTGATGACCGTCTGATCAGCCCCGGCCGCCGCGAGCGCGTTCTTGTGGACGGCGCTCGCGCCGCTCTCGTCGGTCCGCAGCAGAACCGTGCCGACGGCAACGGCTGCGGCTCCGAGGTTCAACACGTCACGCACCTGCGCGGACTTGGAGATTCCGCCTGCCGCGATGACCGGCAGTGTGGTTTCCGCAACTACTTGCTCGACCAGCGCACGCAGCGAGACGACAGCCGGCTTCTCCGGGGTGTGGGTTCCGCTGTGGCCGCCGGCTTCTGTGCCCTGGGCAATCAATCCGTGCACCCCCAGCTCCACCGCCGCCCGGGCCTCGTCAACAGACGTGACTGTCGCCAGCACCTGCGTCCCAACCCCGGCCAGCGCCGCAACCACCTCAGCCCCCGGCAACCCGAACGTGAAACTCACGTACTCCACCGGCCGCTCCACCAGCAACGCGATCTTCGCCGCCCAGTGATCGTCGTCGTCCGCCACCATCGGCTCCGCCGCCAGATCCAGCCCGTACGCCGCCCCCTCCGGCGCCAGCTCCTCCGCGTACCGCCGGAACTCCGCCTCGGTCAGCCCCGACCTCCCCGGCACGAACAGGTTCACCCCGAACGGCACCTCAACGGAGGCCATCTCAGCACCCAGTGCCTCAGGCGTCTTGTAACCCCCGGCGAGAAACCCGAACCCACCCGCAGCCGAGACCGCCGAGACCAGCGCAGGCGTCGTAGCCCCGCCGGCCATCGGTGCCCCGATCACCGGCAGCGCCGACGCCGTCCAGGACGCAGCCATCGAGACCTCAGAGACCCTTGATCGCGGCCAGCGTCACGAGCGCCGCCTGCGTCGACTCGTACCCCTTGTCCTCGCGCGAGTCCGGCAGCCCGGCCCGGTCGAGCGCCTGCGGGTCGTTGTCGCAGGTCAGCAGCCCGAACCCGACCGGTACGCCGGTGCTCAGCCCGACCTCCATCAGCCCGTTCGTCGCGGCCTGGCAGACGTACTCGAAGTGCGGCGTGTCGCCACGGATCACGACGCCGAGCGCGACCACCGCGTCGTACCCGGCCTTCGCCGCGTGCAGCGCCGTCACCGGCAGCTCGAACGACCCCGGCACCCGGATCACCGTGTAGTCGGTGACGCCGGACTCGTCCAGCGCACGCTCGGCGCCGGCCACCAGCGCGTCGGTCACCTTCGGGTGCCACTGCGCGGCGACGACCGCGACCCGGGCGCCCTCCACCCGCGGCGTCTCGATCGTGGGTGCTCCACTGCCCGACATCTACAGTCCCTTCTCGTCGGTGCCGGTGGGCAGGTAGTGGCCCATCCGGTCGCGCTTGGTGCGCAGGTAGCGCAGGTTGTGCTCGGTCGGGTCGATCTCGATCGAGCGCCGCTCGACGACGTCGATCCCGTAGCCCTGGACGCCGGTCAGCTTGTCCGGGTTGTTAGTGATCAGCTTCACCGAGGTGATGCCGAGGTCGGCCAGGATCTGCGCGCCGGTGCCGTAGTCGCGGGCGTCGGCCGGCAGCCCGAGGTCGAGGTTGGCGTCGACGGTGTCGCGGCCGGCGTCCTGCAGCTCGTACGCCTGGAGCTTGTGCAGCAGCCCGATCCCGCGACCCTCGTGACCGCGCAGGTAGACCACCACACCACCCTCGGCGGCGACCTGCCGCATCGCCTCGTCCAGCTGCGGACCGCAGTCGCAACGCAGCGAGCCGAAGACGTCCCCGGTCAGGCATTCCGAGTGCAGCCGGACCAGCGTCGGCCCGTCGCCGATCTCGCCGCGGACCAGCGCCAGCTGCTCGGAACCGTCGACGGTGTTCTTGTAGCCGTGGGCAACGAAGTCGCCGTACCGGGTCGGCAGCGTCGTGGTCGCGACGCGCTCGATCTGACGCTCCGTCCGCCGCCGGTACGCGATCAGGTCGGCGATCGAGACCAGCACCAGGCCGTGCTCGTCGGCGAACGCGCGCAGCTCCGCGCCGCGCTTCATCGAGCCGTCGTCGTTCACCAGCTCGGAGATCACCGCGGACGGCCGCAGCCCGGCCAGCCGGGCCAGGTCGATCGACGCCTCGGTGTGCCCCGGGCGGACCAGGACCCCACCGTCACGCGCCCGCAGCGGGAACACGTGCCCGGGCTGGACCAGGTCGAACGGTTCCGACGCCGAGTCGGCCAGCACCCGGATCGTCTTGGCCCGGTCGGCCGCGGAGATCCCGGTGGCGATGTTGTCCCGGGCATCGACCGAGATCGTGTACGCCGTGCGCAGCTTCTCGCGGTTGTGCGGGGTCATCAGCGGGATGCCGAGCCGGTCCAGCTCGGCGCCCTCCATCGGGACGCAGACCACGCCCGAGCTGTGCCGGATCAGGAACGCGAGCAGCTCCGGCGTCGCCTTGGAGGCGGCGAAGATCAGGTCGCCCTCGTTCTCGCGGTCCTCGTCGTCGACCACGATCACCGCGCGCCCGGCCCGGATCTCGTCGATCGCGTGCTCGATCGTGTCGAGCTTCAGCACCTCGCCCATCGTCTAACCCACCACCACTGGTTCGGGGGCGGCCGGGACGGCCTCCCGCTTGTCGATCCGCCACCAGGCCACGAAGCCGAGCACGCAGAACAGTCCGTACACCACGTACATCGCCGCCGACGGGTAGAACTTCGCCTGCACCAGCAGCGGCACCCCGACCACGTCGACCGCGATCCAGACCAGCCAGAACTCGACGAACCCGCGAGCCATCCCGTACGTCGCCAGGATCGACCCGGTCAGGATCCAGGCGTCCCACTGCGGACCCCAGGAGCCGAGCTCCTTCAGCACGAAGTACGAGATCGCGTAGAGCACGACGGCCGCGCCGAGCATCTCCAGCCGCTCCCGGGCCGAGGCCCAGCGCGGCTGGACACCGGTCTTGGCGCCGCCGTGCCGGGTCTGGTACCAGCGGTACCAGCCGTACAGGCTGACGAGCGCGAAGAAGACCTGGCGGCCGGCCTGGCCCCAGAGGTCCTTGTCCTGCGGGGTGTCGAACAGCCCGCCCACGAAGACCGTGAACAGCAGCACGTTGCCGACGACGCCGACCGGCCACGCCGACACCAGCCGGCGCATCCCGAACAGCGCGCTGGCCAGGCCGAACACGTTCCCGACGATCTCACGCACGAGTACCGGCGAACCGGCGATGGTGACCTGCTCGTGCAGCAGCCAGTCGATCATTCGTCGCCTCCGGCAACACTCTTCGGAGCGGTCAGCAACCGCTCCACGTACTTCGCGATCACGTCGACCTCGAGGTTGACGGTGTCGCCGATCTTGTTCCGCCCGAGCACGGTCAGCTCCAGCGTGGTCGGGATCAGGCTGATCCCGAACGTCCCGGTCGCGTCGTCGACGTCGGTGACGGTCAGCGAGACGCCGTCGACCGCGATCGAGCCCTTCTCCGCGACGTACCGGAGCAGCTCGGGACCGGCCGCCACCCGGACGACCTCCCAGTGCTCGGCGGGCTCGCGGCTCGCGATCGTGCCGACGCCGTCGACGTGGCCCTGGACGATGTGCCCGCCGAGCCGCTCGTGCGCCGTGACGGCCCGCTCCAGGTTGACCGTCGAGCCCTTCTCGACACCGCCCAGGCTGGTCCGGCGCAGCGTCTCGCGCATCACGTCGGCGGTGAAGGTGCCGTCACCGGTCTCGACGACGGTCAGGCAGCAGCCGTTGACCGCGATCGAGTCGCCGTGACCGGCGTCCTCGGTGACCTTGGGGCCGCGGATGGTGAGCCGGGCCGCGTCGCCGTCCAGCAGGTCGAGCGACTCGACGGTCCCGAGCTCTTCGACGATTCCGGTGAACATCTACTTCCCTCCCAGGGGAGTCAGGGTGAGCCGGACGTCGTCGCCGAGGCGAGTGACGTCCGCAAGGGTGAAGCGCCGCAGGTGGTCGATAGATTCCGTGCCGAGGTCGCCGACGGCGGAGAAGCCCGAGCCGAGCAGCGCCGGGGCGACGTACGCGACGATCTGGTCGACCAGCCCGGCGCGCAGGAAGGCGGCGGCCAGCGTCGGCCCGCCCTCGAGCCACAGGTGGCGGATCTGGCGGTCGTCGAGCTGCCTCAGCACCTCGGCGGGGTCGTGGGTCGGGAGCAGCAGCGTCGGCGCCCGGTCGTTGCGGACCCGCGCCGTCGTCGGGATCTCGCGGTCGCCGACGACGACGCGCAGCGGCTGCCGGGGCAGCGGCTGGTCGTGCTCGTCGCGGACTGTCAGCTCGGGGTCGTCGACCAGCACGGTCTGGGTGCCGACCGCGATCGCGTCGCACTCGGCGCGCTTGCGGTGCACGTCGGCGCGGGCGGCGGCGCCGGTGATCCACTTGCTCGACCGGTCCTTGGCGGCGCTGCGGCCGTCCAGGGTGGTGGCGAACTTCCAGGTCACGAACGGGCGGCCGGTGCGGACGCTGTGCAGCCAGACGTGGTTCACGTCCTCGGCCTCGGTCTGGAGCACGCCCTGCTCGACCCGGATGTTCTTGCCGCGCAGCTTGGCGGCGCCGCCGGCGGCCTGCGCGTTCGGGTCCGGTACGGCGTACACGACGCGGGCGATCCCGGCCTCGATCAGCGCGTCCGCGCACGGGCCGGTCCGGCCGGTGTGGTTGCAGGGCTCCAGCGTCACGTACGCCGTCCCGCCGCGGGCGCGCTCACCGGCCATCCGGAGCGCGTTCACCTCGGCGTGCGGCCCGCCGGCCTGCTGGTGGTACCCCTCGCCGACCGGGAGGCCGTCGCGGCCGGTGATCACGCAGCCGACCACGGGGTTGGGGTGCGTACTGCCGATCCCGCGCGCGGCGAGCTCGATCGCGCGCCGCATCCAGGCGACGTCGACCGGCCCGAAACCAGTCACGGCGTTGTTCACAGACGGTCCCTCGTTGTCACGGACGCACTTCCGGGGTCTGTGACAACCGGCACGCTCCGCCACTGCCGCGCAGGCAGGACAGCGCACACCGATCGCGTGCGCCTCCCATCCGGACTTTCACCGTCGGTCCTGGAATTCCACCAGGTCAACCGGCCGACGAACTGCATCGACCGGGTCGCGGACTGTCACCGCCGGCTCGGAATTACACCGACCCCGGAGCACGCGAGTGGGTTCACTCGTCCTTGAAGTGTACGCCGTCGGCCAACGCCCGAGTTGTTGCCTCCATCACCTGGACGCGGACCCGCCGCCGGGGGGTGAACAGACGTATACCAAACGCCTATCCGGCCCGGACAGACTCAGCACTGCTACTACCCCGACCAGGTCCGGAGGCCCCACCGTGTCCGTCGAATCCCGCGCCGACCGCACCACCCAGCGGCTGGCCGACCTGCTGGCCAACGACCCGCAGTTCGCCGCCGCCTTCCCCGACGCGGCCGTCGAGGAGGCGCTACTGCGACCGGACCTCGGGGTGCGGGAGCTGCTCGACGTCGTACTGACCGCGTACGCCGACCGGCCCGCGTTCGCCGAGCGCGCCGTCCAGCTGTCGACCGATCCGGCCACGGGGCGGAATCGGGCCGACAAGCTGGCGGCGTACAGCACCTCCGCGACGTACGGCGAGCTCGCGGAGCGCCTGCGGGCGGTCGCCGCCGCGCTGGGCACGGGCGGTGCGCTGGGCGCGGGTGACCGGATCAGCTTCCTCGGTTTCACCGGCGTCGACTACACGGTCGTCGAGCTGGCGGCGACCGCCCTCGGCGCGGTCACCGCCTCGCTGCCGCTCGGCGTACCGGTGGACCGGCTGCTCCCGATCGTCGCCGAGACCGAGTCGACGGTTCTCGCCGCCGGCCTCGACCTGCTCGACACAGCCGTCGAGCTGGCCAGCCAGGACCCGACCGTCCGGCTGCTGGTCGTCCTCGATCACCGGCCCGAGATCCACGACGACGTCGATGCCCTGGCCGCCGCCCGGTTCGCCCTGGCCGGAACGCAGGTCGCCGTACAGACCGTGGCCGAACTGATCGCGGCCGGCGCCGACCACCCGATGCCGCCCGCGCCCGACGTCCGCGGCGAAGACCCGGCGCTGATCCTCTACACCTCCGGCAGCACCGGCACCCCCAAGGGCGTCGTGTTCACCCAGAATCAGATCGTCCAGATCTGGCGAACCGCTCCCCTGCTGAGCCGGCCGGTGCCGGGCCGGATGCCGTGGATCACCCTCAACAACCTGCCGATGGGTCACCTGATGGCCCGGCAGGTCCTGCACGGCACGCTCGCGGTCGGCGGTACGGCGTACTTCCCGGCCAACAACGACATGTCCAGCTTCCTGGAGGAGCTGGCACTGGTGCGTCCGACCGCGATCGCGCTGGTGCCCCGGGCCTGGGACGTGCTGTACCAGGAGTTCCAGGACGAGACCGTACGCCGCCGGGCCGCCGGTGCCGACGACGCCGGGCTGGAAGCGCAGGTGACCGCCGAGCTGGTCCAGCGGCTGTTCGGCGGCCGGCAACTGCTGGCCGTCACCGCCGCGGCCGCGATCTCCACCGAGCTGGCGACCTGGCTGGACTCGCTGCTCGACCTGGACCTGCTGGACGTCTACGGGATGACCGAGATCGGTCTGATCACCTTCAACGGGCGCGTCAGCCGGCCGTGGACGGTCGACTACCGGCTGATCGACGTACCGGAGCTCGGGTACTTCGGGTCCGACCAGCCGCACCCGCGCGGCGAGCTGCTGGTGAAGGTCCGGCTGCCGTTCTCCGGCTACTACCGGCACCCCGAGAGCACCGCGGAGGTCGCCGACGAGGACGGCTGGTTCCGCACCGGCGACATCTTCGCCGAGCCCGCACCGGACCAGTTGGTGTACGTCGACCGGCGTAACGCCGTGCTCAAGCTCTCGCAGGGTGAGTTCGTCGCGGTCTCGAAGCTGGAGGCGATCTTCGGCAACCACCCGCTGATCCACCAGATCTACCTGTACGGCAACAGCACCCGCGCGTACCTGCTCGCGGTCGTCGTCCCCAGCGAGCGCGCGGACGCCGATGACAAGAACGCGATCGCGGAAGCGTTCCAGGAGATGGCGAGGACGGCCGGGCTGCAGTCGTACGAGCTGCCGCGGGACTTCCTGATCGAGACCACGCCGTTCAGCCGGCACAACGGGCTGCTCACCGGCGTCGGCAAGCTCGCCCGGCGGAACCTGGCCGAGTTCTACCGTTCGCGGCTCGAGGAGCTGTACGCGACGCTGTCGAGCGGTCAGGCCGAGAGCATCCAGCAGCTGCGCGAGCACGGCGCCGAGCTCCCGACCGTCGAGACCGTCACGCGGGCCGCGAGCGCGCTGCTCGGTACGACGGGTGACGCGCTGCAGCCCAGCGCCCGGTTCTCCGACCAGGGCGGCGACTCGCTGTCGGCGCTGACCTTCGTCGAGCTGCTGAACGACATCTACGCCGTCGATCTGCCGGTCGGCGTGGTGGTCAGTCCGGTGATGGACCTGCAGGGTCTGGCCGACTACATCGACGCCGAGCGCGGTCCCAGCACGCGGCGGCCGTCGTTCGCCTCGGTGCACGGCGCGGGGTCGCAGGAGGTCTCGGCGCATGAGCTGACGCTGGACAAGTTCCTCGGGCCTGAGCTGCTGAGCTCGGGGCCGACGGCCGAGCCGGCGAGCGCCGTACGGACTGTGTTGCTGACGGGCGCGACCGGATACCTCGGGCGGTTCCTGGTGCTCGAGTGGTTGCAGCGGCTGGCGGGCAGCGGCGGGAAGCTGATCTGCCTGGTGCGCGGGAAGGACGACGCGGATGCTCGGGCGCGGCTCGAGAGCGTCTTCACCGGCGGCGATCCGGCGTTCGCCGCTCGCTTCGCCGAGCTGTCCGGGCATCTCGAAGTCGTTGCCGGTGACAAGAGTGACCCCTGGCTGGGGCTGACCGGCGACCGCTGGCAGCAGCTCGCCGCCGAGGTCGACCTGATCGTCGACTCGGCCGCGCTGGTCAACCACGTGCTTCCGTACCAGCAGCTGTTCGGCCCGAACGTGCTCGGCACCGCCGAGCTGATCCGGATCGCGCTGACCGGCCGGCTCACGCCGTACGTGTTCGTCTCGACCGTTGCCGTCGGCCAGCAGATCGCGCCCGGAGACTTCACCGAGGACGCGGACATCCGGGCGATCAGCCCGAGCCGCAAGCTTCTCGACGAGTACGCCGGCGGCTACGGCACCAGCAAGTGGGCCGCCGAGGTCCTGCTCCGCGAGGCCAACGAACGCTTCGGCCTCCCGGTCTCGGTCTTCCGCAGCGACCTGATCCTGGCCGAGCACCGCTACCAGGGCCAGGTCAACGCCCCCGACCTGTTCGCCCGCCTGCTCCTCAGCCTGGTCGCCACCGGCGTCGCACCGATGTCCTTCTACCAGCTGGACGCTGAGGGCCACCGGCAACGATCACACTACGACGGCCTCCCGGTCGACTTCGTCGCCCAGGCCGTCAGCACCCTCGGCGCCCGCGACCCCGGCGGCTTCACCACCTTCCACGTCGTCAACCCCCACGACGACGGCCGCGGCCTCGACGAGTACGTCGACTGGCTGACCGAGGCCGGCCACCGGATCACCCGCGTCCCGGCGTACGACGAATGGCTCGACCACTTCGAGACCGCCCTGCAGGCTCTCCCCGACCGCGAACGCCACGCGTCGGTCCTCCCCCTCCTCCACGCCTACCGCCACCCCTGGCCGGCCCAGCGCGGCGCCCTGGTCCCGAGCAACCGCTTCGAAACCGCCGTCCGAGCAGCCCACCTCGGTGACGACAGGGAGATCCCACCGGTGACCCCGGAACTGATCCGCAAGTACATCACCGACCTGCGGTACCTGGGCTTACTCGATTAGCGCGCCACCCTGGGCCAGGTAGGCGAACGTCGCCAGCCAGTGGTCGTGGTTGAAGTCGCCGCTGGTGACGCTGGGGAGGGCGGCGTCGAGGTGGGCGGTGACTTGGCGGTCGTCGTCGGTGAGGGCGGCGAGCTGCCAGGCCCGGGTGAGGTTGAGGCCTTGCAGGTGGCCCTGGCGGCCGTCGATCGGGTAGCGGACCTGGACGGGCTTCAGGACGGACAGGTCCGGGAGGAACGCGGGCAGCCAGGCGGCGAACTCGTGCTCGGTGAGGACCCGGCGCATCAGGTCGGCCTCGCACAGCGCGGGCGAGACGAAGTCCTCGCCGCTGGGCTCCCAGGCGATCGGGTAGTCGGTGTCGGCCTCGAACCAGGCGCGGGCCTTGTCACGGACGGCCTGCGCCAGCCTGTCCTGGCCGAGGGACTCGGCGGCCTCCAGCAGCAGGGCGAGTGCGAACGCCGAGTTCGAGTGGACGCCTGAGCGCACCGGCCGCGCGGCGCCTTCCAGCCACTCGACGCTGAGGCCGACGATCGTGTCGACCAGCGGCGTCATCGCGGCCGACCACTTCGGCGCCGCTTCATCGGGGCTCTTCGCAACGGCCGCGGCCAGCACCAGCGCCCACGCCCACCCGTACGGGCGCTCGAACGACGGCGAGCTGCGCAGGTACGCCGCCTCCGCCGCCAGCGCCTCCGCGGTCAGGTTCCGGTCCAGCGCCGCCCGGACCGCCGCCGGATCAGTGGCCTCCGGCAACAACCTGACCAGCAGCCAGTGCATGTGCACGCAACTGTGCCAGTCGTACGACGTGTGGAACGCCGGGTGCAGCTCCTTGACCGTGTAGCCGCGGGTGTCCTGGGCGACGTGGTCGAGCTGGTGCGGCGCCTCGGTGCGCAGGTTCTGCAGCGCGATCTCGACGTACCGCTGGCTCATCACAGGACTCCGAAGGCGAGGAAGTACATCAGGAAGATGTTGCAGACCAGCAGCGGGATCGCGGTCGGCAGCTGGGCCTTGATCGGTCCGTACCGGCTCTTCATGTCGAGCAGCGCGGCCGGGACCAGGTTGAAGTTCGCGGCCATCGGCGTGGTCAGCGTGCCGCAGAAGCCGGCCAGCATGCCGATCGCGAAGACCGTCGCCGGGTTGCCGTCGAAGGTCTGGACCAGCACCGGGTAGCCGATCGCGGCGGTCATGATCGGGAACGCGGCGAACGCGTTGCCCATGATGACCGTGAACAGCGCCATCCCCACGCAGTACACGACGACCGAGCCGAACAGCGACCCCTCCGGCAGCACGTGCGTGGTGACCTTGCCGACCGCCGTTCCGACGCCGGCGTCGGTGAACAGCCGGCCGAGCGTGGCCAGCATCTGCGGCAGCACGGCCGCCCAGCCGATCACCTCGAGCAGCCGGTGGCCTTCCTTGAGCGGGGTCAGGACCGACGGCGGACGCAGCATGATCACGCCGACGATCGCCGCCGCGACCGCCGACACGCCGAGCCCGATCAGCGTCTCCGAGCCCTTCTCCAGCAGCGGCTGGTCGCCGGCCTTGATCTTGGCCAGCCCGACCGCGAAGATCAGCGCCCCGAGCGGGATCACCAGCGGCGGCACGAACAGCTTGTTGCCGAACCTGGTCGCCGCGGCGACCTTCTCGCTGAGGCTCGTCGACACCTCGGTACCGCGGCCGAGCTGGCCGGTGCCGACCAGGACCGTCATCGCGATCACGACCAGCCCGAGCACCCAGGCCGGAGCGGTCTTGTTCACCACGAACGTGCTGTAGCCGAACGACGCGCCGAGCAGACCCCAGAACGCCGCGCTGCCGTACCGCTTGCTGTTGCTGGCGTCGCGCAGCGTCACGACCGCGCCGAAGAGGAAGATCAGCCCGCAAAGCCAGTAGAACCACTCGACCTTGATCACCGGTCGGCCTCCTTCTTCTTCATGGCCGGCGGCGCGCCCTCGACCGCCATCAGGCGGTCGAGCTGGCGGTCGAAGTAGAGCATTCGGGCGCCGTGGATGAGCAGCGCGCAGACCGCGGTCGGGATCGCCCAGAGCGCGACGTGCAGCGCGTCCAGCTTCAGCCCGTACGTCGAGTCGACGAACCCGGTGATCAGCAGGATCGACCCGACCGCGATGAAGACGTCCTCGCCGAAGAACACGCCGACGTTGTCGACCCCGGCCGAGTGGCCCTTGATCCGCTCCTGGACCGCCTCGGGCAGCTTGCGCCCGTACCGGCGCTCGGCGGCGCCCTCGGCCATCGGGTAGATCAGCGGCCGCACGGTCTGCGCGTGCCCGCCGATCGACATCAGCCCGACCGCGGCGGTCACCTGCCGGATCACCTGGTACGCCGCCAGCAGGCGCCCGGTGGTGAGGAAGGTGAGCTTGCCGATCAGCCGCCGCGACTGCTCCTGCAGCCCGAACCGCTCGACCAGCCCGATCACCGGCAGCACCACGATGAACAGCGTCACCGAACGGCTCCCGGCGAAGCCGTTGCCGAACTCGTTGAGGATCTTTCCGGGACTCAGACCGCCGAGCAGCCCGGTGGCGATTCCCGCCACCGTGACCACGACCAGGGGATTCAGGCGCAGGGCGAACCCCACCACCACCAGCAGGACTCCGATCAGGACCAGCACCGCACTGCCTCCGCTTCTGCTGAGTGGTTCGGGCGGTGCGATCGTATGCATTGTTGAACAAACCCACAATCACTTGATCGCATTCGTTGCCAAACTTTTTGCCTCGCCCTGCTCACGGGCGGCTGGTACGGTGGCTGTGAGTCACCGGATTTCTGGAGGAGACAGCGACCGTGGCAGGAGTCGACGACGACATCTCGGGGTGAGTCCCGAGGTGACAGGCCATCGAGCCGGCGTTCCGTACGCCGTTGCCGTGGCCTGATCGGCGTTTCCTGACCACTTCCCGCTCGCCCTGCGTGGCGGCGTACTCACTGTTTCGCGAGGTCTCCCGCATGTCCGACACATCCATCGTCTGCTCGTCGCTGTCGTTCGCCTGGCCCGACGACACCCCGGTCTTCGCCGACCTGTCCTTCGCGGTCGGCCCCGGCCGGACCGGTCTGGTCGCGCCGAACGGCGCCGGCAAGTCGACCCTGCTCAAGCTGATCGCCGGGGAGCTGACGCCGACCGGCGGCAGCATCTCCGTCGACGGCGTCCTCGGGTACCTGCCGCAGTCGCTGCCGCTGGGCGGCGACCTGACCGTCGCCGAGGTGCTCGGGGTGGCGCCGGTCGTCGCCGCGCTGAACGCGATCGAGTCCGGTGACGTCGACCCGAAGCATTTCGATGCCGTCGGCAACGACTGGGACATCGAGGAGCGCACCCGCGCGCAGCTCGAACGGCTCGGTCTGGACGCCGATCTCGACCGGCGGCTGAGCACGTTCTCCGGCGGGCAGGTGATCTCGCTGGGGCTCGCGGCGCAGCTGCTGAAGCAGCCTGACGTGCTGCTGCTCGACGAGCCGACCAACAACCTGGATCTCGATGCCCGGCGCAAGCTGTACGGCGTACTGGAGAACTGGAACGGCTGCCTTCTGCTGGTCAGCCACGATCGCGCGCTGCTCGACCGGATGGATCGGATCGCCGCGCTGGAAGGCGGTGAGCTGCGCTCGTACGGCGGGAACTTCACGGCGTACGAGGAGGCGATCGCGGCCGAGCAGGAGGTCGCCGAGAAGAACATCCGGTCGGCGGAGCAGGACCTGAAGCGCGAGAAACGCGAGATGCAGCAGGCGCGGGAACGGGCGCAGCGGCGGGCAAGCAACGCGCAGAAGGGGTTGAAGGACGCCGGGCTGGCCCGGATCTTCGCCGGGAACATGAAGCGGTCGGCGGAGGTCTCCGCGGCGAAGGCGAATGCGACGCATGCGAACCGGCTGAGCGACGCGAAGGCGAAGCTCGACGAGGCCGGGCGGGCGCGCCGGGACGAGCCGAGGCTCGCGCTGGAGCTGCCGGGGACTGCGGTGCCTGCTGGGCGGACCGTTTTCGAGGGGTCTGGTCTGCTCGTTCGCGATCTGTTCTCTGGTGACGGGGTTTCGCTGAACATCCGTGGGCCGGAGCGGATCGCGCTGTCGGCGCCGAACGGGACCGGGAAGTCGACGCTGCTGCGGTGGATCGAGGGCTCGCTGGCCGGCGGTTCGGTCAAGCGTGCTGACGGGCGGATCGCTTACCTGTCGCAGCGTCTGGATCTGCTCGATCTCGACCGGACGGTCGCGGAGAACCTGGCCCACTTCGCGCCGACGATGCCGGAGGCGCAGCGGATGAATCTGCTGGCGCGCTTCTTGTTCCGCGGGCAGCGGATCCATTTGCCGGCGGGTGTGCTGTCCGGGGGCGAGCGCCTCCGCGCGACGCTCGCGTGCGTCCTGTACGCCGAACCGGCGCCGCAGCTGCTGCTGCTGGACGAGCCGACGAACAACCTCGACCTGGTCAGCGTGGAGCAGCTGGAGTCGGCGCTGAACGCCTATGAAGGCGCCTTCGTGGTCGTCAGCCACGACGAGCGCTTCCTGTCGGAGCTGGGGATCACGCGGCACCTGACGTTGACCGGCGGCCAGCTGCTGGAGTCAGCGCCGCCGGTGTCGGCCTGACCTCTCGCCCCTCCCTTCCCTCCCGCGCGCGGCGCGGGAGGAGAGCTCTTCGGATGGTTGCCCTATGCCCTTTTCTGCACTTGTTGCCGAAGACATCGTTCGGGTGCTCGGTTCGCGCCGGGTGCTCGACGGCGTCTCCCTCACCGCCTCCCCCGGCCAGCGGATCGGGCTCATCGGCGAGAACGGCGCCGGCAAGTCCACCCTGCTGCGCATCCTCGCCGGCGCCGACGACCCCGACCGCGGGCACGTCACGCGTCCGCCTGATCTCGGTTACCTCCCCCAGGAGCTGCCGTTCGAGCCGGCCGCCACGCTCACCGACGTACTCGACGAAGCGCTGGCCGACGCGCACGCGACCCTCGCCGAGCTCGACCGGCTGGCCGAGGCGCTGCCTGATTCGCCTGAGCTGCTGGCGGCGTACGGCGAGCAGCTGGCGTACGCCGAGGCCCACGACGCCTGGGACGCCGACCGCCGCGCCGACCTCGTCGTCGCTGGTCTCGGCCTCGGCGACGTCGCGCGCACGCGGCAACTCCACTCGCTCTCCGGCGGCCAACGCGCCCGGCTCGCGCTCGCCGCACTCCTCATCCGCCGCCCGAGCGCTTTGCTGCTGGACGAACCGACCAACCACCTCGACGACTCGGCGATCGCCTTCCTGGAAGCGCAACTCCGCGCGCTCCCCGGTGTCGTCCTGGTCGCCACGCACGACCGCGCGCTTCTCGATGCCGTCTGCACCGATCTGCTCGACCTCGACCCCGCGCTCGACGGCCCGACCCGGTTCGGCGGCAACTACACGGCGTACCAGTCGGCCCGTCGGGCGGCGCTCGCCCGCTGGCGGCATCAGTACGTGGAGGAGCAGGCCGAGCTGGCGGCTCTGCGTGAGGCGGCCTCGGTCACCGCCCACCAGATCGCTCCCGGCCGGCTCTCGCGCGACAACGAGAAGATGGGCCAGGGCCACACGACCGGCCGGGTCCAGAACCAGATCGCCCGGCGGACCCGCGCCGCGGGTCGCCGACTCGGCATCCTCACCCGCGAGCAGATCCCGCCGCCACCCGAGCCTCTGCACTTCCGCCCAACCGAACCAGAATCCCCGACGTCTTCCGAAGACCCTCTGTTCTCCCTCCGCAACCTCCACATCCCCGGCCGCCTCCGCCTCGACCATCTCGACCTCCTCCCCGGCGACCACCTCCTGATCACCGGCCCCAACGGCGCCGGCAAGTCCACCCTGCTCGCCGCCCTCGCCGGTCATCCCCCGGGTGCCGTCCCCAGCGACCCCGAGCTCACCATCGCCCTCCTCACGCAGGACACCACCTTCCCCGACGCCACCCCCGACCACCTCTACACCCTTGCCCTAGGCAACGACCGGGCGGAGCAGATCCCGCTCAGCTCCCTGGGCCTCCTCACGCCGTACCAGCGCAGCCAACCCGCCCACACTCTCTCCGTAGGCCAGCGCCGCCGCCTGGCCCTCGCGCTCGTCATCGCCGACCCGCCCGACCTGCTCCTCCTCGACGAGCCCACCAACCACCTCTCCCCGACCCTCGCCGACGAGCTCGAGCAGGCGCTCACCACCACCCTCCGTACCGTCGTCGTCGCCACCCACGACCGGCACCTCCGCAGCCACTGGCCGTCCCGCACCCTCCACCTGGACGCCTAGCCAGGTAGTTTCTCCCCGGTGGACCCGGTAGCAGGGCGGTACCAGCTGATCGACCTGATCGGCACCGGTGGCATGGGCTCGGTCTGGCGCGCCTGGGACCTCCGCAAACACACGTACGTCGCCGCGAAGGTCCTCGGCCAGCACGACGCCGGCATGCTGCTGCGCTTCGTCCGCGAACAGTCCCTCCGCATCCAGCACCCCCACGTGGTCGCCCCGCACGGCTGGGCCGCCGAAGACGACAAAGTCGTCTTCGCGATGGACCTGGTCGCCGGTGGCTCCCTCGCAACCCTCCTCGGCGACCACGGCCCGCTCCCGACCCCGTACGTCGCCGTCCTGCTCGACCAGCTCCTGCACGGCCTCTCCGCGATCCACGCCGCCGGCGTCGTCCACCGCGACCTCAAACCCGCCAACCTCCTGCTGGAAGCGACCGGCACCGGCCTCCCCCACCTCCGCATCTCCGACTTCGGCATCGCCGGCCTCGTCGACGAACCCCGGATGACCCGCCACAGCACCATCCTCGGCACCCCCGGCTACCTCCCACCCGAACAACTCCAAGGCGCCGACCCCGACCCCCGCCAGGACCTCTACACCGTCGGCGCCGTAGCCACCGAACTCCTCACCGGCCTCCGCCCACCCATCCCCACCCCACCCGGCCCCCTAGCCGAACTCATCACCCACCTCACCGCCGAGTCCCCGGCCGCCCGCCCCACCACCGCCACCGAAGCCGCGCGCCTACTAGCCGCCTCAGGCGCCCTCCCCCCACCAGGCGCCACCCCCTGGACCACCACCCCCGACCCACCCGAGGTCTTCAACCAGCTCCCCCCACTCCCCCACCCGTGGACCCCCACCGGCCCCGTAGCGGGCCAGGTTGCCACCTCAGCCCCGCAGGCGCTGCGCCCGCTCACCGGCGTCGCCGCCCCCGGCACCACACCCACGGCGCCACCAGCCGGAGCCAACCCCACACCCGCCGCCCACCCGACAGACCCGTCGCCGCCGGCCTCACACCCGTCGCGCACCGCGCACGTGTCGCACCCAGACCCATCCCTCACGGCGTCGAGCGCCGACCAGTCGGCCGAGGCCCGCCCGCCGGCCGGACGCGCGGCGGAGACTGCAGCCCCGCCTGCCCAGCCCCAGCCTCCGGCCGCCCCCTCGGCGCAGCACCGTCCTGCGGTACAGGCGTCGGGCTCGGCGTACAGCGCGGCGCGCTCATCTGCCGCCCGGGGCCCAGGGGCGCCGCAGGCGTGGGAGGCGACCCCGCAGCAGGCGGCTCCCGGCGTACGGGCTGGCTCTCGGCGCGCCCTCGTGTGGGTCGCCGTCGGGAGTTTTGTCGGCGCACTCGGGCTGCTCGCGGCTGCTGTTTGGGTGCTGCTGCAGTGAAGCTGTGGCATCGTGTCGGATCGGAGTGGAGCTGTTCGTTGTACTGGTGAGTGGCGCCGAGAGACGGCGCCTGGAGGAGGGAACACCGTGCAGTACTTGGTCTCCGTGATTCATGACAAGGCGAACGACGGCACCGACGACGAAATGGCTGCCATCACCGCGTTCAACAAACGCGTTCAACAAGACGGGAACTGGGTGTTCGCCGGCGGTCTCGCGGCACCCGAGGCGGCGACGGTGATCGACAACCGGGACGGCGCGAGCTTGTTCACCGATGGGCCGTTCATCGAGTCGAAGGAGTTTCTCGCGGGGTTCTGGGTGTTCGAGGCGCCCGACCTGGACGCGGCGCTGAAGCTGGCGGCTGAGGGGTCGCTGGCCTGCAACCGGCGGGTGGAGGTTCGGCCGTTCCTGTGACCGACGCAGCTCAGGCGATCACCGACGCGCACCGGGAGGAGTGGGCCCGGGTTGTCGCCGCGCTGACTCGGCGGTTCGGGGATCTCGACGTCGCCGAGGAGGCGACGGCGGAGGCTTTCGCGACGGCCGTCGAGAAGTGGCCCGCGGACGGCGTACCGCCGAACCCGGGCGCCTGGCTCACCACGACCGCGAACCGGCGGGCGATCGATCGCCTCCGCCGGGAGAACAAGCGCGCCGACAAGCAGAAGGAGGCTCAGATGTCGTACGACGTACCGCCCGAGCCTCTCGGCGCGATCGACGACCCGCGGCTGCGGCTGATCTTCACCTGCTGTCATCCGGCGCTCGCGATGGAGGCGCGGGTCGCGCTGACGCTGCGGATGGTCGGCGGGCTCACGGTCCCGGAGATCGCCCGCGCGTTCCTGGCGCAGGAGTCGGCGGTCGGGCAGCGGATCACCCGCGCGAAGAGCAAGATCAAGGCGGCCCGCATCCCGTATCGCGTCCCGGCCGCGGAGGATCTGCCCGGGCGCGTTTCGGGTGTTCTCGCCGTGCTGTTCCTGGTCTTCAACGAGGGCTACCTCGCAACCGCCGCGGACTCCGACCCCGTCCGCCAGGATCTGACCGCCGAGGCGATCCGCCTCACCCGGCTGATCCGGGCCCTGATGCCCGACGACGGCGAGGTCGCCGGCCTGCTCGCGCTGATGCTGCTGACCGAGGCCCGCCGGACCGCTCGTGTCTCCGGCTCCGGCGAGCTGGTCACCCTCGTCGAGCAGGACCGCGGCTCCTGGAACACCGACCTGATTGCCGAAGGCCACCAGCTGGTCCGCGAGCGGCTGGCCACCGGCCTACCGCCGGGCCGGTACCAGATCCTTGCCGCGATCAACGCCGTCCACACGTCGGCCCCGGACGTGCGGGACACCGACTGGTCCCAGATCGTTGCCCTGTACAACCAGCTGGTGCGGATCGACCCGACCCCGATCGTTGCCCTCAACCGCGCGATCGCGGTCGGCGAGCTGGACGGCCCGGACGTGGCGCTGGCGATCATCGACGGCCTCGGCGACAAGCTCGGCCGCTACCACGCCTTCCACGCCGCGCGGGCGGACCTGCTCCGCCGGCTGGGTCGCAGCGGCGAGGCCCGCGAGGCCTACACCGAGGCCATCGACCTCGCGGGCAACACCGCCGAGACCGCCTACCTCACCCGCCGCCGCGACCAACTCGGCTAGCGCCCGTACGGCGGGTACTGCGGCGGCCCAGCCGGCTTGCGCAGCCGAACGATCGCCCAAATCCCGACCGCCACCAGCACCAGCGCCCCACCGCCGAGCCCACCGATCAACCCGTACGGCGTACCGTCGTCATCCGGCGAGGAAGGCGACGAAGGCGGCACCGGCCCACCCGCCTCGGTCTTCTCACCGGTCGAAGGAGTCGGCGAAGGCGTCACCGAGTCCCCCGCAACGGGCGTCGCCCCGTCCGTGTACTCAGGCTTCCCCGTCCCCGCCGTCCCCACGAGCCCGACCGTGAGCGTCATCGGAATCGCGAACGCCTGGTCCTTCGCCTTGCGCGTCAGCGACACCGCCAGGTAGTACTCCCCCGGCGTTGACGTCCCCGTGTCCTGGTTGTTCGCGCCGTCCCGGTTCAGGTACCGGATCTCCTTGGTGGTGATCGCCTGAATCACCCCTCGCTTCGTCAGCACACCACGCTTTCCGGACCCACCCGGCATGTTCTTCGCGAACACCGCGTACACGTCCTCACCGGTCGGCGAGATCAGCGCCGTGTCGAGGTACCGGATCCCGTTCACCGCCTCACCGGTCGCCCCGGCAAGCTGCGGCACCGTCACCTGCGCCTGGATCCGCTGGCCCCAGTCCGCCTTGATCTTGTAGATCTGCAGCTCGCCCGGCATCACCGTCGTCTTGTAACTCCCGGCGTCGAGCAGCGGCGCGTCCGGAAAGCTGGACCCCGGCACGACGTCGCGCGGCGCACTGCCCGGCATCGAGGCCCAGGTCGGGTCGTCGGCCTCGGCCGGCAGCGCGGTCGTCTCGGCGACCGGCGGCTCCTCGTCGACGCGCAGCTCGTACGGAACGCCCTTCAGCTCCCGGAAGTCCTTGCCGGGGTCAACGGTCAGGACGAGCTGCTCGGCGCTGGCACACGGCTTCTGATGGGCGTACTTCGGCCAGCTGGACGCCGTCCCGGTCGCCAGCCCCTGGTCGCCCTCGAAGGCGCGCGGGTAGCTCCAGCCGCAGTCGTCGCCCTCGATCGTGCGGAGCTTGGTCGCGGCCTGGATCACCAGGCTGCCGCCGGTCGGGCGCCGGAAGCTGACCCCGGCGCGCAGCGTCGACCCGGTCATCGTCCGCTTGATCAGGTAGTGCTTCGCGGTCTGGTCGGTGCCGAAGGTGTCGGAGTACAGGCCGGGGGTGAGCACCGGCGCGCCCTCCTGCTGCGGCGCGCCCTGCACCGGCGTACCGGAGATGCGGAACGGGCGGAACGCCCTCGTCGAGAGCCGGTCCAGCCCGGCCTCGAGGTCGGTCGTCGAGTCGGCGTCGTAGTAGTCGCCGCGGCCCTCGCGGGCGACGCACTGCAGGTCGCTGCGGGCCTTCCCGGTGACCCGGAACCCGACCACGTCGATCTTCAGGTCGATGCCCTGCTTGGCGATCGCGCGGGCGACCGCGCACGGTTCCGGCGCGCAGGTCGCCTCGCCGTCGGAGACCAGCACGATGGTTCGCTTGCCCTCGGCCCCGAGATCCTTGGCCGCCTCCTGGAGCGCGTAGCCGATCGGCGTCTCGCCGTACGGCGTGTACTTCGCGATCGCGGTCCGCAGGGCAGGCCGGTTGCCGGTCCCGATCGGGACGGTCAGCTGGGTGTCGGTGCAGGCGCCGGGCTGGCTGCGCTTGAACACCGTCGCGCCGTACACGCGCAGGCCGACCGCGGCCTCCTCGGGCAGCTTGCCGACCACGCGGGTCAGCGCCGTCCGGGCAGCGGTGATCTTGGTCTGGCCGTCGCCGGCCGGCTCCTTCATCGATCCGGACGAGTCGAGCACCAGGACGAGCTTGCCGTCGCCGGGCTCCGGGTCGGCGAGCGCGGGCAGCGTCGTCCAGCTGCTCAGCAGCACGGCGCCGAGCAGCGCCAGCGCCGCGGGGCGGCGGAGTCGGGTGGTCATCGGGTTGCCTCCAGGGTGGTGTTGCTGCAGCCGGAGTCAGCTTTGCAGTTTGCTATCGCGAATGTCAATCCCGCCTGCGACTTGGCAATCCGGTTCGCTACTGCGAAGATGATTCACAGACGCAACCACGAGAAGGGGTCACAGATGGACCAGACGGCCGAGAACCGGCAGCTCCAGACCGAGCTGTACGGCGAGCCGCTCGGAGACCTGATCCGCCGGATCGGCAGCACCCTACGGCTGACCCAGGCCAAGGTCGCCGAGGTGATCGGGCTGTCCGCGCCGATGCTGTCGCAGCTGATGAGCGCCCAGCGGGTGAAGATCGGCAACCCGGCGGTCGTCGCGCGGTTGCAGACCCTGGAGGAGTTCGCCTCCCGGCCCGGCGTCGAGCAGCTCACCCACAGCCAGATCGAGACCGCGCTCGACACCGTCCGCGACACCACCGGCGCGTTCACCGGTTCGTCGCCGAGGGCAACGGTCTCGCGCGTGGTCAGCACCGCGCCGGCGGTGCCGATGTCGACCCGCGCCGTGGTCCGCCAGGTCCAGGACCTGTTCCGCGAGGTGGCCTCGGCCGACGAGATCCAGCGCGCCGCCGAGGTGATCCGCGTCGCATCGCCGGGGCTCGCCGAGCTGCTGACGGTCTACGGTACGGGGCGGACCGATGACGCTGTGGCACACTTCGAGCGTCACTCGGGCTGATATACCACGGCTGGAGTGGACATTCCGGACCCGTCTCATCCGGTGTGCACGACGGAATGCCGCCCGTCCGGGCGGCGTTAGCGTCGGTGCGTGGGCCATCCCCACCGTTCCAGCTCACTCGTTCCCAAGGAGACACCCGTGCGCGCCATCAGCGCCTTCCGCAAGTTCGCCGCCCTCGGTACCGCCGTCACCCTGGCGGTCGCGCTCGCGGCCTGCGGCAGCGACGCCGAATCCGATGCCTCCGGCCCCGACCTGGGCCTGCTCCAGCAGGGCACGTTGCGAATCGGCACGCTCACCGACGCGCCGCCGAACGTCTACGTCAAGGACGGCAAGTTCACCGGGTTCGACAACGACCTGATCACCGCGGTCGCGGCCAAGCTGAACCTCAAGCCCGAGTTCGTCGGGACCGACTTCTCGGCGCTGCTGTCCCAGGTCAACGGCGGCCAGTACGACCTCGGCAGCTCGTCGATCACGGTCACCGAGGCCCGCAAGAAGACCGTTGCGTTCAGCAACGGCTACGACTTCGGCTACCTCGGCCTGAACACCACCAAGAGCTCCGGCATCACCAGCTTCGACCAGCTGGCCGGCAAGCGCGTGGTCGTCGTCCAGGGCACCGTCCAGGACGACTACGCGACCGGCAAGAACCTCGACCCGGTCCGCGTCCCGAACTACAACGCCGCGCTCGGCCAGCTCAAGGCCGGCACGGCGGACGCCTGGGTCTCGCCCGCCGAGATCGGCGAGAAGATGGCCAACGAGCAGGGCGGCGGCACGGTGATCCTGGCCGCCAAGGAGCTCAGCGACGCGCCGATGGCCTTCGCCGTGGCCAAGAGCAACGACAAGCTGCGCGCGGCGGTCGACAAGGCGCTCGACGAGGTGATTGCCGACGGCACCTGGACCAAGCTGGTCGAGCAGTACTACCCGGGCCGCGCCGTACCGGCGAACTTCAAGCCCGGTAGCGGCACGGTGAAGTTCACCGCTCCGAAGGCCGCCGCCGGCTGATGGACGTCTGGTCCACCCTGGGCGACACCTTCCTCGACTGGGAGTCGATGAAGGCCGTCCTGCCCGAGATGCTGAAGGTCGGGCTGGTCAACACGCTGATCCTCGCCGCCGCCTCGGTCGTGCTGGGCACCCTGCTCGGCATGGTCGTGGCGGTGATGGGGTTGTCCCGGCACTTCTGGCTGCGCTGGCCGGCCAAGATCTACACCGACATCTTCCGCGGCCTGCCGGCCATCCTGACCATCCTGCTGATCGGGCAGGGCCTGTCGCCGATCACCCGGCACTGGTGGGGGCCGAACCCGTACCCGCTCGGCATCCTCGCGCTGTCGCTGATCGCGGCGGCGTACATCGGTGAGATCTTCCGCTCCGGCATCCAGAGCGTCGAGAAGGGCCAGCTCGAAGCGGCCCGGGCGCTCGGCTTCGGCTACAGCACCGGGATGCGGCTGGTCGTCATCCCGCAGGGCGTCCGCCGGGTGCTGCCGGCGCTGGTGAACCAGTTCATCGCGCTGATCAAGGAGTCCAGCCTGGTCTACTTCCTCGGGCTGCTGGCCAGTCAGCGCGAGCTGTTCCGGATCGGGCAGGACGCCGCGGCGACCAACGGGAACCTGTCGCCGCTGCTGCTGGCCGGGATCTTCTACCTGGTGATCACGGTCCCGCTGACGCACCTGGTGAACTGGTTCGACAAGCGGCTGCGCGAAGGCCGCCCCGCCGATCTCGAGGTCGAGGAGCTCGTCCATGCCGACCATCGCTGAGTCCGCGGCCAGCCTGGAGCTGACCGGGATCGAGCTTGCCTTTGGCAACAACAAGGTGCTGCGCGGCGTCGACCTCGCCGTACCGGCCGGGTCGACGGCGTGCGTGATCGGGCCGTCCGGGTCCGGCAAGTCCACGTTGCTGCGGGCCACCAACCGGCTGCTGGAGCCGGCCGCGGGTGACATCAAGCTCGGCGGGGAGTCGGTACTGCAGAGCAACCCGGACGAGCTGCGGCGGCGGATCGGGATGGTGTTCCAGCACTTCAACCTGTTCCCGCACAAGACCGTGCTGGAGAACATCACGCTGCCGCTGCGCAAGCTCAAGAAGCTCACCAAGGAGGGCGCGGCCGAGGCGGCGCTGGTCCAGCTGGAGCTGGTCGGACTGAAGGAGAAAGCGTCAGCGCGGCCCGGCAACCTCTCGGGTGGTCAGCAGCAACGGGTGGCGATCGCGCGGGCGCTGGCGATGAAGCCCGAGGTGATGCTGTTCGACGAGGCGACCTCGGCGCTCGACCCGGAGCTGGTCAAGGGCGTGCTCGGACTGATGGCCGACCTCGCCGGCGCCGGGATGACGATGGTGGTCGTCACGCACGAGATGGGGTTCGCGCGACAGGTCGCCGACCAGGTCGCGTTCATGGACCAGGGCGTCGTGGTCGAGTCCGGCGCGCCGGAGAAGCTGTTCGGCGCGGCCGAGTCGCCGCGGCTGCGGCAGTTCCTCTCGCAGGTTCTTTAGGCCATCGCGGTGATCAGCGGGACGACGTCCGCGATCGACTCGACGATCCGGGTCGGGCGGTAGGGGAAGCGGTCGACCTCGTGCTCGCCGGTGGAGCCGGTGAGCACGAGGATGCTGCGCAGCCCGGCCTCGAGGCCGCTGATGATGTCGGTGTCCATCCGGTCGCCGATCATCACCGAGGTCTCGGAATGCGCCTCGATCCGGTTCAGCGCCGAGCGCATCATCAGCGGGTTCGGCTTGCCGACGAAGTACGGCGCGACCCCGGTCGCCCGCGTGATCAGCGCTGCCACCGACCCGGTCGCCGGCAGCGGCCCTTCCTTGGACGGCCCGGTCGGGTCCGGGTTGGTGGCCAGGAAGCGCGCGCCGTCGGCGATCAGCCGGATCGCCCGGGTGATCGCCTCGAACGAGTACGTCCGGGTCTCCCCCAGCACCACATAGTCCGGGTCGCGATCGGTCAGCACGTACCCGACCTCGTGCAGCGCCGTGGTCAGCCCCGCCTCCCCGATCACGTACGCCGTACCGCCGGCCCGCTGGTCGTCGAGAAACTGCGCCGTCGCCAGCGCACTAGTCCAGATCGCCTGCTCCGGCACGTCGATCCCACCCGCGAGCAACCGCGCCCGCAGGTCCCGCGGCGTGTAGATCGAGTTGTTGGTCAGCACCAGAAACTTCCGCCCCGACGACTGCAACGTCGCGATGAACTCCGAAGCCCCCGGAATCGCCCGCTCCTCGTGCACCAGCACGCCGTCCATGTCGGTCAGCCAACTCTCCACCGGCTTGTGCTCGCTCACGCCCATCTCCTCGCCGTCGACTCGCATCCGATCTTCGCAGACCCGTCTCGGTCCACCCGGCAACCACCCGGTGAGCCCGAACACCCACCACTCACCAACCCGCGCCACGACCTGTCCCCCACGCTCAGGCCACACCTGAACTCCCCACTTACTGAGTGCTGCAGATCCGCTCTCCGCACCGCTCACCACCGCCCGTCCCGATCTCGGACCGACACCCACCACTGACCAACCTCCCGAAGCGTCACCCCCTCACGCTCAGCACCCCCGCGCGGACGCCTCAACACCCGGGTTGATCAGTGCTGCATGTCGACGACCAAGCTGTACTCAGCGGCGGTCCGCCGCACCGGACGCCCGGTAGTCCCCACCTGCCCAGCGGCCGAGAAGGCAGTCCGGGCTGACCGCCGCGGCGGCCGAGAGAAAGCGGAAGTATCGGGCGGCAGGCGCCTACAGCGGGGCACTCCGGCGGGCGCCTGCCTGCCGAGGCCCTCGGCAGCCGCAGGCGGCGGGGCACTCGCAGCGGCGAGTGCCTACCGGCCCAGGTGCTCGGCAGCCGCGGACGGCGGACTACTCGCACCGGCGAGCGCCTACCCCGCCCAGGTGCTCGGCAGCCACGACAGCGGGCCACTCGCACCGGCGAACACCTACCCCGCCCAGATGCTCGGCCGCCACGGACAGCGGGCCACTCGCATCGGCGGGCGCCTATCCGCCCAAGACCTCGGCGGCTGCGGGCCGCGGAGCCCGAACGCCCACCACTCACCAACCACCCCAACCAGCCGTCCCCCACGCTCAGGCCACCCCAGCCGACGCCGGCACTACCCAGTTACTGAGTGCTGCAGGTCCGCTCCCACAGCCCACCACCGGGCACCGGCTCGACGTCCGACCGACACCCACCACCGTCCAACCTCCCGCTGGCTCGTCCAGCCACGCTCAGCAGGCCCGCCCGGAGGCGTCACGCGGCGGGTTGGGTCGGTGCTGCACGTCGACCCCGCGGGCGCACCGGCCGACGGCGGCCAGTTGCTCGCGGCTTCTGCCGCAGGCGCTTGGCTGTGGCGAGGTCAGCCGGCGTTTTCGGCCAAGCCGCGGAGTTTCTCGACCATCGCGTTCGGGTCGTCGGCCGCGTAGACGGCGGAGCCGGCTACGAAGACGTCGGCGCCGGCTTCGGCGCAGCGTTCGATGGTGTCGGCGGAGACGCCGCCGTCGATCTGGATCCACAGGTCGAGGCCGTGCTTGTCGAGCAGGGCTCGGGTGCGGCGGATCTTCGGGACGCAGACGTCGAGGAACTTCTGGCCGCCGAAGCCGGGTTCGACGGTCATGATCAGGATCATGTCGAGCTCGGACAGCAGGTCCTCGTAGGGCTCGATCGGGGTGGCGGGCTTGAGGGCCATCGAGGCGCGGGCGCCTTTGGCGCGGATCTCGCGGGCGGTGCGGATCGGGGCCCGGCAGGCTTCGGCGTGGAAGGTGACGCTGCTGGCGCCGGCCTCGACGTAGCCGGGGGCCCAGCGGTCGGGGTCCTCGATCATCAGGTGGCAGTCGAGCGGCTGGGCGGCGGCCTTGGCCAGGGACTCGACGACCGGGAGGCCGAGGGTGAGGTTGGGGACGAAGTGGTTGTCCATCACGTCGACGTGCAGCCAGTCGGCGTTCGAGACCGCGCGGGCCTCGTCGGCCAGCTTGGAGAAGTCCGCGGACAGGATGCTCGGTGCGATCTGGATACCCATAAGGCTTCGGAGTCTACCGACGGGCCGTCAGCCAGCCGACGACCTGGTCCAGCGACTCCACCGCGTCCACTCCGGGCGGCAGCGGCGGGCGGCGGATCACGATCACCGGTACGCCGAGCCGCTCGGCGGCGGTGAGTTTGGCGGCGGTCATGTCGCCGCCGCTGTCCTTGGTGACGAGGACGTCGATCCGGTGCTCGCGGAGGAGTTCCAACTCGTCATCCACCGCGAACGGGCCGCGGGCCAGCAGAAGCGTGCACCAGGAGGGGGCGGGATCGGGTGCGTCGACGCACCGGGCGAGTGTCCAGAGGCCGGTCCGGGCGAAGGCGTCGAGGCCCTGGCGGCCGATGGTCAGGAAGACCCGCGAGCCGAGCTGTGGGACGAGCTCGGCAGCAGCCGCAGCTGAGTCGACCGAGTACCACTTGTTGGAGGAGTCACCAGATGGAGATTCCCAGCCGGGCCGACGCAGGACCAGGAGCGGAACGCCGGTGCGAGCAGCAGCTTCAGCGGCATGCGAAGTCATCGTCGCCGCGAACGGGTGCGTCGCATCAACCACCGCATCCACCCGCTCATCCTCGAGCCAGCGCACCAGCCCCTCGACCCCGCCGAACCCGCCCTGCCGCACAGCACCAACGGGCAGCCGCGCGTTCGCCGTACGCCCGGCCAGCGACGACACCACCTCGATGTCCTGGGCGACCAGGAGATCAGCGAGCCGGCGGGCTTCGCCGGTACCACCGAGCAGCAGGACCTTCACGGGTCCAACTATCTCGCGGCGACCCGCTTCCGCACGATCAGCCCGGTGATCACCAGCACGAGCAGCACCACGATCAGCACCACCGGCAGCACCCGGGCATGCGCCCCGGCGTCCACCGCGGCGAGCTCCGAGGTCGATCCCGCGGCATCGGTGAGCAGCGGTACGACGGTGACGTCCGCGCTCAGCGGTACGACGGCTGCGACCCCCTTGACCGCAACAGTCGCGTTCCACTTGTCCCCCGGCAGCAGCGCCGGCGAGTCGGCGACATCGGCCGACGTGACCTTCAGCTGCCCGAACGGCCCGGCCAGCGAGGCCGTCTGCCGCGCCGACACCGTCGCGTTTCCCGTGTTGTGCACGGTGTAGCTGACGGTCGCGTCCCCACCGACCAGCGAAGGCTTCACCCGTACGTCGCTGACGCTCAGCTGCGGCTTCAGCTCCCCGCCGACCCGCACCTGGATCCGCACCCCCATCCGCTGGTCCCCAGCGCTGGCCAGCGAGGTGACGATCCCGCCGATGTGATCCCCCGGCGCCGCATCCGCCGGAACCGTCATCGTGAACGGCACCGACGCCGACTTCCCGGCCGCGATCGACAGGTGCCCGACCCCGGCCCGCACCCACGCGCCGACGCTCGTCGCCTTCTCCCCCTTGGCCCGCAGGTCGAGCTGACCCGAGTCAGCGGTGAACCCGTCGGCGGCGTACACGTCGAGCTCGAGCGGATCCTTGCCCCGGTTGACGACCAGCAGCCCGTCGTCGACCTTGTCGCCCGGCTGGACGGTGTAGCTGTAGTTCAGCCGGTCGGGGCCGAAGGCGTTGTCGGCCGGCTGCACGCTCCAGGGCGCGTCGGCGGCGTACGCGGGGACGACGGACAGGCCGGCCAGAGCGATCACGGCGGCGGCCAGGAAACGGATCGAGCGCATCGGTGCAGTCCTCGGAATCGTGAACAGAAGGACAGAAGGGTGGAGCGAGCCCCCGCTCGCCCCACCCCCGGATCAGTTGCTCAGCGCAACCAGTTGGTGTCGGCGGCAAGCTTGTTGTTGCCCTTGCCACCCTTGTAGGTGGTGACGGCAACCTTGTCGACGACCGAGCCGACCGGCTGGGCCGGCGAGGCGCCGCTGTTCGGGCCGCACCAGTCGACGTTGCCGCGCTCGACGGCAGCGTTCGGGGCGGCGCAGGTGCCGCTGCGCAGGTTCTCGACGACCAGCTTGTCGTCGGTGACCTGCACCCGGACGTAGGTCCGGACGTGCTCCTGGTTCTCGACCGAGTTCGCCCAGTGGCTGTTCGGGTTCAGCGGGTCCGGACCGTAGTTCGGGTCCTTGGTGACGTCGGGCTTGGTCAGGTCGTAGTACTTCGAACCCGACGCCGAGTTGGCCGTCACGTAGAGCACGCCGCCCGGGCCCTGGGTGACCTTGGTCTGGCCCGGCAGCTCCTTCTTGTCGGCCTTCTTGCCGTTCTTGATCTGGTAGCTGCGCGAGTAGCTGTGGTCGTGACCGGACAGCACCAGGTCGACGCCCAGGTTGGAGAACGCGGTCGGGAAGTCCTGACGACGCACCTGGTTGTCACCGTCGTTGGCGTGCGAGGCCGGCGAGTAGATCGCGTGGTGGTAGACCAGCACGGTGTACTTGGCCTTGGCGCCGTACTTGTTGATCACCTGGGTCACGTAGCCGATGTGCGCGGCGTCCGAGGCGTTGGCGATCGCGTTGCTGTTCAGGTCGATGAACAGCACGCCCTTGTACATGTACCAGTAGTCACCGCCGGAGCGGGTCGCGGCGTCGCCGTTGTAGTACGGCGTCGAGCGGTCGGTGTTCGGCGTCCAGAAGTGCTGCTCGTAGGCCTTGCCGCCGACGTCGTGGTTGCCGATGGTCGCGGCCCACGGGTACTTGCGCAGTACGTCGGAACCGAGGAAGGCGTCCCACTGCGACTCGACGTTGGCGGACTCGACCTGGTCGCCGCCGGAGACCAGCAGCTCGGTCTTCGGGTTGGCAGCGGTGGCCACCTTGAGGGTGTCGGCCCAGCCGGCACCGTCCAGGGCGGTGTCACCGGACGACCCGATCTGCGGGTCGCCGAAGAACAGGAAGCTGAAGTCGCCCTTGAAGTCCTGCGTCTGGAAGGTGTACGTCGGCGACCAGTGGCCGGCGTTGCCGATCCGGTACGCGTACTTCTCCCGCTGCTTCAGTCCGTCGATCGTGGCGTGCGCGTTGTAGCCGCCGTTGACGGTGTTCGGCGCCACGGTCGCCGGGAAGGAGATCGGGTTCTTCGGGAACTCGCCCTTCTTCAGCTGGTTGGCCGGGACGACCTGCACGAGCGTGCCCGCGTTGGTCGTCGCGTACCAGCTCAGCACCCGCTGGTTCTCCTTGGCTCCGACGCCGAGCACGACGCGGGAGACGACGACGGGCTCGCCGTCGACCGGCTTCTTGGCCGCCGTCGCGGTCGCGAGACCGCCGGCGAAGACCGTGGAAACCCCCACCATCGCCACCGCGGCCAGGGCCAGACGGCGGCCAGCAGCTCCGCGGGGGCGGACCTGCTTCCACTGGTTGAACTTCATCGATGTTCCGTCCGTTTCAGGTACGAGAAGTAGTTGCAACGACAACTTCCTCGCGGTGGGTGGACCGGCGGTGAACAGCCGTTTCCTTCACATCAAAATATTTCCGTTCAATCAAGCGGTGATCCGCTGGACGAACCAGAACAGCCCGGTCACGGCGACTCCGCCGGAGATCACCCCGGTCACCCACAGCGCGGTGATCGGCGTCTTGCGCCGCAGCAGCGCGAGCACCGGGAAGACCAGCGCGATGATCGTCAGCTGCACGGTCTCCAGGCCGACGTTGAAGACCAGCAGCGACCACAGCAGCTGCCACGACCACGCGGCGTCGATGCCGAGCGCGCTGGCGAAGCCCAGGCCGTGCACGAGGCCGAAGCAGAACACCACCCCGAGCCGGGTCCAGCCCGCGCGGTCGAGGCTGAAGTGACGGTGGCGGATCGACTCCAGCTCACCGGCGTGCAGACCGCGTTGCCTCAGGCGCCAAAGATGCCAGCCGGCGACGACGGCGATCGAGAGTGCGATCACCGGTTCCACGAACGACGCCGACACCTTGACCAGCCCGAGCGCGGCCAGCACGAAGGTAACCGAGTGCGCCACGGTGAACGACGTCGCGGCCAGCACGACCTCGCGCAGCCGGCGCGACCCGGCGATCAGCGCGAGCAGGAACAGGATGTGGTCGATCCCGGTCAGCAGGTGCTCGGCACCGAGCCGGAAGAACTCCCAGAACCGCTCGGCCGTCGACTGGTGGGTCGAGAACGACCGGTGCTCCTTGTCCAGCGCCGCGCTGCCCGACTTCAGGTCGAGGTCGTAGGTCAGGATCGTCTTGGTGTCCTTGACGTACGTCTCGCTGTCCGGGAACAGCTCGCTGCGGATCTCGTGCTCGTCGGCCGGCTCCGGGCACGCGTAGTCGAGCACCAGCACCGTGTACGGCGCTCCGTCGCGCTCGGTCATCGTGTAGTCGCCGTCCTGCGTCGGCGTACAGGCCTGGCCGTCCGCGGCGACGGTGAACCGCTTGCCGACGTAGGCGTTCACCGACTGGGTGTGCGCGGTCAGCGCGGCCGCCATCGCGTCGGGGTCCTGGGCGTCGAACGCGGCGGTGCCGGCGCGGAACAGCGCGTCGTCCTGCTCGGCGTCGGCGTCGGCGGCCGAGACGACCAGCAGGTCGTACTCGAGTCCGAGCTCGGCGCGCACGTGACCACGCTCGGGTGCGGTGACGTCGACGTACACGACGGAGCTGAAGCCGTGCGCCGCGGCGATCGGGGCGGCGACGGTCAGGCCGACGACCGCCAGCAGGAGCGCGCCGAACGCGGCACGCACAGGGGTACGGAGGAACATGATGCCTTCTCTCTGGTCGTTCGCACCGTGCACTTGAAAAATGAACTAATAGCGAACACCTCACGACCGAGGCCCGATCGGGCTGGGTCGTGAGGTAGAAAGTCCTCGATGTGCTGTCTGTTCGGGGAGGATCATTGCGTTCGCGACTGGCCGCGGCGATCGTGCTGGCGGTGGTTCTGACCGCCTGCGGGACCAACGACGACTGGGCGGCGCCACGGGTGGCGCCTGGACCGGTCGGTGCCCTGGGCAACGGGTTCGTCGATCCGCGGGCGACGCCGACGCCGGAGGCGACGATCTCGCCGCGGCCCGGGTCGTGGGACGGCGTGCATCCCTCGGAGGGCTACCGCGTGGTCCTGCTGACCGCCGGCGACGACCCGCAGACGAAGGTCCTGACCGACGCGGTGACCTCCTGGGCCGCGGCCGAGAAGGTCAGCCTGAAGACGATCCAGGACCACGACCCGGCCAAGCACGTCGACGCGATGGACCGGGCGCTGGCCCTGAAGGCCGACCTGATCGTTGTCGCAGGCAACAGCCTGATCGACCCGCTGGCGCTGTTCACCGCGAACCATCTCGACCAGCAGTTCCTGGTGCTCGGCGCCGAGGTGGCCGAGCCGACGCACAACGTGACCGCGGCCGACTGGACCGGCGCCGCGTTCCGCGGCGAGGGGCTCGGGATGTCGTCGACGTACGACGCGGCGACGTTCACCCCCGAGCGGGCCGGTCGGGCGCTCCGCGCCGGGGTGGCCAGCGTGTTGCACGGGCTGACCGGCATCGTGGTCTGGATCGATTAGCTAGCGGTCACGTGTCGTCGAGTACAGGTGGCTGTCGCGGAAGTTGCTGGCGGCAAGGGTTTCGCCGACGATGACGACGGCGGTACGGCGTACGCCGGCCTCGTTGACCTTCGCCGCGATGTCCGCGAGGGTGCCGCGCAGGATCAGCTCGTCGGGCCGGCTCGCGCGGGCGACGACCGCGACCGGGCAGTCGGCGCCGTAGTTCGGGGTCAGCTCCTCGACCAGTCGCTCGATCTGCTGCACGGCCAGGTGCAGCACCATCGTCGCGCGGCTCGCGCCGAGCGTCGCCAGGTCTTCGCCGGCGGGCATCGCCGACGCCCGCCCACCGACGCGGGTCAGGATCACCGTCTGGCCGACCTCGGGAACGGTCAACTCGCGGCCGAGCGTCGCGGCCGCCGCCGCGTACGCCGGGACGCCGGGCGTCACGTCGTACGGGATGTCGAGCGCGTCGAGCCGGCGCATCTGCTCGGCCATCGCGGAGAACACCGACGGGTCGCCGGAGTGCAGGCGCGCGACATCCAGGCCCTGCTCGTGCGCGGCGGCCAGCTCGGCGAGGATCTGGTCGAGGTCGAGGTTGGCCGTGTCGACCTTGCGGGCACCGGGCGGGCAGTGGTCGAGCAGCTCGACGGGGACCAGCGCACCGGCGTACAGGCAGACCGGGGAGCCGGCGATCAGGTCGCGGCCGCGGACGGTGATCAGGTCGGCCGCGCCCGGGCCGGCGCCGATGAAGTGCACGGTCACTTGGTCACGCTCCAGATCGTCACGGGCATCGCCGGGCGCCAGCCGGTCATCCCGCCGACCGGCGAGGCGCGCTGGACCGATAGGCGGACCAGGTCGCCGCCGAGCTCGGCGTACCAGCGGGCGATCAGGGACTCGGTCTCCAGGGTGACGCCGTTCATCACCAGGCGGCCGCCCGGGCGCAGGGCTTCCCAGCAGGTCTCGACGACGCCGGGCTTGGTGCCGCCACCGCCGACGAAGATCGCGTCGGGGCTCTCCAGGTCCTGCAGCGCTTGGGGAGCCGCGCCGACTGTGGTCCGGACGACGACGCCGAGGCTGGCCGCGTTGCGGTCGAGGCGCTTGGCGCGATCGGGGTCGCGCTCGATCGCGACCGCGCGGCAGCTCGGGTGGTGCCTGGCCCACTCGATCGCGATGCTGCCCGCGCCGCCGCCGACGTCCCAGAGGAGCTGGCCGGGGACCGGCGCGAGGCGGGACAGCGTGACGGCGCGGACCTCGCGCTTGGTGAGCTGGCCGTCGCTCTCGTACGCATCGTCGGGCAGGCCAGGGCTGGTCGGGAGAAGCCTCGCGTGGGCGTCTGGTCGGCACTCGATGCCGATGACGTTGAGCGCGTCGACGGCGTCTTGCCAGTTGCGCGCAGCGCTGGTCCTGACGGTCTCGCCGGCGCCGCCGAGCTGCTCCAGGACAGTGAACTGCGAGCCGCCGTACCCGCGCTCGGCCAGCAGCTGCGCGACCTCGGCCGGCGTGTGCGCGCCCCAGCTCAGGACGACGAGCCTCCGACCCGGCTGAACGTGCGGGTGGACCAGCTCGAGCGGGTGCCCGACCAGGCTGATCACCTCGACCTGGTCCTGCGGCCACCCGAGCCGTGCGCAGGCGAGCGAGACGCTCGACGGGTGCGGGATCACGTGGACCGGCCCGAGCAGGCGCGTGAGCGTCGTACCGATGCCGTGGAAGGTCGGGTCGCCGCTGGCCAGGACGCAGATCTTCTTGTCCTGGTACGTCGCCAGCAGGCCCGGCAGCGACTCGGACAACGGCGACGGCCACGCGACCTTCTCGGCACCGTCCGGCACGAGCGCGAGCTGGCGCGTGCTACCCATCACCACCTCGGCGGCTTCGACCGCCTGTCGCGCTCTCGGTGACAACCCGTCCCACCCGTCGGCGCCGACCCCGACAACAGTCAGGTCAGGCATTCCCGAGCACCTTCGTCACGTCGATCTCGACCACGACACGCAGCGGATTCACCCGCGGCTGCTTGTACCGCGCGGCGTACCGCCGCTCGGCGTCGGCGACCGCCGCCGGGTCGTCGTTCACCACCGCGCGCCCCTCCAGCGACGACCACGTCCGGCCGTCGACCTGCGTCACTGACACCGCCGCGCCCCCGGCTCCCGCCGCCCGGATCACCCGCGCCTTGTGCGACTCCCCGCTGCAGATCACCCGCGCGACCCCGGCCTCGAGGTCGAGAGTCACCCCCACCGGCGTCGAGTGCACCGTCCCGTCCTTGCGCACCGTGCTCAACACACACAGGTGCCGCTCGGTCCAGAACTGCCCGAACCCGACCGACCGCCCACTCAGCACCGATTCCACCCGCCGATCGTAGACAGCCCGCCCGCGCGGACTCGCGGGCGGGCTGGAAGGCGGACCTCCACCACTCACCAACCGGCGCCGGCTCGGCGTCGCGCCGCTCAGAGTCCGCGGCAGCAGGCCCGTCTGCGGTGGTTGGTGAGTGGTGCGCGTCCGTCAGCCGATGTCGCGGCGGCGGAAGGTTGCGTAGCCGGCCAGGGTGAGGGCGGCGGTGATGGCCAGGAGCCAGATCACCGGGGTGGCGGTGAAGTCGCCGCCGGGGAGGCGGGGGGTGTGGGCGTAGGGGCTGAGTTTCTGGACGGAATCGGGGAGGTTGAAGACCGAGCCGAACTGGCCGACCAGGAGGAAGGCGCCGTAGAGGAACCAGGCGGCGGTGACCAGGCGGGGCAGGGCTCCGAAGAGGAGGATGACGATGGCGGTCACCAGCCAGGTCGCGGGGAGCTGGACCAGGGAGGCGGCCAGGAGGCGTGGGACCTGGTTGCCCATGTTGCCCAGTTCGGCGCCGCTGGAGATGCCGGTGCCGAGGCCGCCCAGGACTGCCAGGGCGGTGGTGCCGGCCAGCGCGATGAGGACGTGGCTGGACAGCCAGCGGGTGCGAGTCACTCCGGTGGCGAGGAGGGGTTCGGCGCGGAGGCTGGTTTCCTCGGAGCGGAGGCGGAGGGCGGCCTGGATGCCGAAGGCGCTGGCGAGCAGGCCGAGCAGGCCGGTCTCGGTGGCGAGGAAGGCGTCGGTGATGCCGTTGACGCCGCCGAGTTTCTGGACCAGGTCCTTGGCGCTCTCGCTGGTGACGAAGCCGTCGACGTTGCTGGCGATGTTGCCGACGATCAGACCGAGCAGCAGGAATGCGGCCGACCAGCCGTAGAGCGCTCCGCGCTGCAGACGCCAGGCCAGCGCGAGCGGCGAGCGCAGCGAGCGGGCGGCGACCGGCGGGCCGGGGCGCGGGCGGACCAGTCCGGCGCCGATGTCGCGGCGACGCAGGAGGGCGATGGCAGCCGCCACCAGTACGACGGTGAGCGCGATCGGCAGCAGAGCGACGACGAAGCGGTCGCCGGCGAACGGGCGGATCTGCTGGGTCCAGCCGATCGGCGACAGCCAGGACACCCACTCAGCCCCGGCCGACGAGTCGCCGATTGCGCGCAGCACGTAGGCGATCCCCAGTACGACGGCCGTCAGGCCGCTCGCGGTCCGGGCGTTCTCGGTGAGCTGGACCACCAGGGCGCTCACCCCGGCGAACGCGAGGCCGGCCGCGATCCAGGTCAGCCCGAACGCGAACGAACCCACCGCCGGAAGCCCGGCCCCGATCAGCCCGAGCGCGCTGACCAGGCCGAGGGCGATGACGGTGCCGGAGGCAACGATCAGCGCGGCGGCCAGGGCGGCGTACCGGCCGAGGACGCCGGCGCTGAGCAGCTCGAGGCGGCCGTTCTCCTCCTCGCCGCGGGTGTGCCGGTTGACGATGATGGCCGCGAGCAGCCCGACCAGCAGGGCGCCGAAGTTGATCAGCTTGAACAGCGACACCTCACCGAGCGAGGTCGGGTCGAAGATCCGGCCGTACAGCGAGAGCAGCGCGGGCGAGGAATTGGTGGTGTTCGCGGCGTCCACCCGGGACTGCACGTCGGGGAACACCTCGATCGAGGCCGCCGCGGAACCGGCCGCGGTGACCGCGAAAACGACCACCCACAACGGGATCAGGACCCGGTCACGGCGCAGCGCGAGCCGCACCAGGGTCGACGTACCGACGAAGTCGTTCATCGCGCGTCCACCAGCTCCGGGGTCTCGTCCTCGTAGTGGCGCAGGAACAGCTCCTCCAGCGTCGGCGGCTGCGCGACCAGGCTCTTGATCCCGCTCGCGGCGAGCTGCTTCATCAGCCCGTCGAGCTGCGCGGTGTCGACCTCGCAGCGGACCCGGTTGCCCTCGACATCGAGATTGTGGACGCCGGGCAGCGAGGCGATGCCGTTCGGCGACGCCGCGAGCTCGGCCTGGACCGAGGTCCGGGTCAGGTGCCGCAGATCGGCCAGGGTGCCGGTCTCGACCACCTTGCCCTTGCGGATGATGCTGATCCGGTCACAGAGCGCCTCGACCTCGGACAGGATGTGGCTGGACAGCAGCACGGTCCGGTCCCGGTGGCGCTCCTCCTCGATGCACTGGCGGAACACCTCCTCCATCAGCGGGTCCAGGCCCGACGTCGGCTCGTCCAGGATCAGCAGCTCGACGTCGGAGGCCAGCGCCGCGACCAGCGCGACCTTCTGCCGGTTGCCCTTGGAGTACGTGCGGCCCTTCTTGGTCGGGTCGAGGTCGAAGCGGCGCAGCAGCTCGTCGCGCTTCTTCGGGTCGAGTCCCCCGCGCAGCCGGCCGAGCAGGTCGATCACCTCGCCGCCGGTCAGGTTCGGCCACAGGTTCACGTCGCCCGGGACGTAGGCCAGCCGCCGGTGCAGGGCCGCCGCGTCACGCCAGGGGTCGCCGCCGAGCAGCGACACGTCGCCGGAGTCCCCGCGCAGCAGTCCGAGCAGAACGCGGATGGTGGTGGACTTCCCGGCGCCGTTCGGGCCGAGGAATCCGTGCACCTCACCGGTCGCGACGTCGAGATCGAGACCGTCGAGGGCGTGCGTCACGCCGTACGACTTGTGCAGTCCGGAGACCGTGATGGCTGAAGTCATGTTTCAGACGCTACACTTCATTCAGAAATTTGTGAATCTTCCTAACGTGTCTCTCACACGGCAGGGATTTCCGGGACCGAGAGGAGATGATGGGGGCGTGAGCGCACAACGAGACGACGAGGCGGTCCAGCGGTACGCCGAGGGCTTCGGCAACCTGCTGGCCGACACCGGCTGGCCGCGGATGTCGGCCCGGGCCTTCGCCGCCATCCTGTCCAGCGAGGACGGCCGGCTGACGTCGGCCGAGCTGAGCGAGCAGCTGCAGGCCAGTCCGGCGGCGATCTCCGGCGCGGTCCGGTACCTGCTGCAGATGCGGCTGGCCTCCCGCGAGCGCGAGCCGGGGAGCCGCCGTGACGTGTACGTCGTCCAGGACGACTTCTGGTACGACTCGATGATGCGCCAGGACCGCTTCCTGCCGCGCTGGGAGGACATCCTCGGCCAGCTGATCAACGAGCTCGAGCCGGGCAGCTCCGCGCACCGGCGGGTCAGCTCGACGCTGGGCTTCCTGGCCTTCATCCAGGCCGAGGTGGACGGGCTGAGCGAGCGCTGGGTCAAGTACAAGGCCGAGCTGGACGCGGAGTACGACGCGAAGTACTGAACGCGAAAGGCCCCGGCGACGCGTCGCCGGGGCCTCTCACAGCGGTGACTAGCGCAGCGTGCTGGCCGCCACCATGTCGAGCGTCTGCTGCAGCAGCGGGCTCACCTTCACCGAGCCGGCCTTCGACTTCGGCAGCGGGACCGCCTTGCCGTCGACCGGGCCCTTGACCGGGTAGACCGACAGCTCGGCCGGCAGCGGGCTGGTGCCGCAGACCTGGTCCTTGCCCGGCAGCTCGCCACCGAACACGAACCGGTCACCGATCGCCTCGGCGCAGGCCGAGGCCGAGCCGATGTACTGACCGTGCTGGCCCTCGTCGTCGATCGCGACGAAGCGGGTCACCTGCTTGGTGTCGTTGTGCGTGCGCAGCGAACCCTCGTACGCCGTCGCCGGGTCGAGCTCGCCCTGCACGATCAGCATCCGGGGCGAGCCCTTCAGGTCCAGCTTGCGGTCCTGCGGAGCGTACTTCCAGAACGCGCACATCGGGACGCCGTTCATGTAGCCGAAGAAGGTGTACTTCTTGGCCATCCGGTCGGCTTCCTTCAGGTAGAAGTTCGGGTCCGTGTTCCAGGCGGTGTCGTTGCACCGGACCGTGGTCCCGATCGCGCCGAGGTTCACCGGCTGGTCGCCGGAGGTCGCCCGCGCCGCGGTCTCCCGGGCGTCGGCGAGCACCGACTTGACCGTGTCGGCCTGGGCGGCCGCCACACCGGCCGTGCTCAGCGCCGCGGCGCTCACGCCGTACCGGGCCCTGATCGCGGCGAGGGTGTCGAAGGCCTGCAGCTCCGGCGCGAGCCGGGCCCAGGCGCGGTCGACGTGCTGGACGGTGACCGTACCGGCGTCCGGGTCCTTGACGAACTCGTCGTGGACCAGGATGTCCATCGTCGCCCGGATGAACCGGACGTTGCCGTAGATCGCCGAGTAGATGTTGCCGTCCAAGCCGTCGCCGCGGACGTCGCTCTCACCGGCCTTGACCAGCGTCACCAGCGACGCGCGGATGCCGTTGTACTTGGCCAGCACCTGCGCCGGGGTCTTGCCCAGGCCGGTGATCTGGTCGGCGTGCCGGGCGATCCACGGGAACAGCTGGGTGTCGCGGCGGCGCTGCCCGGAGAACGGGTCGAAGTTCACGTTGTCCCACTGGGTGTGGGTCCAGTCCATGTTCGAGTCGAGCACGAAGCGGCCGACCCGGTTCGGGTAGGTGTCGGCGTACCAGCCGCCCAGCCAGGTCCCGTAGCTGTAGCCGATGAAGTTCAGCTGGCGGGCCTTGAGCAGCGCCCGGATGAACTCCATGTCGTACACGGTCTGCTGGCTGCTGACGAACTGACCGAACTCGGTCGCCGCACACGCGTCGGCCTGCAGCTTCGCCTCGGCCACCTCGACCTTGTGGGTGAGCTTCGTGCGCTCCTTGTAGTCAGGCGTCACCGGCAGCGCGTTCAGCTTCTCGGCCGTGGTGATGCACTGCAGCGGCGTGCTCTGGCCGAAACCGCGCGGGTCGAAGCCGACCAGGTCGAAGTCGCTGAACAGCTGCGGCTTGTCGGTGGCCAGCGCCGCGCTCAGCGTCAGGCCGGCACCGCCCGGACCGCCGGGGTTGGAGGCCATCAGGCCCTTCGACGTACCGGTCGCCTTGCTGTACGAGATGGCGACCTCGACGTCGGGGTGCGCGGTCGGGTTGGCCCAGTCCATCGGGACCTTCACCTTGGCGCAATTGGTGGTCGGGGCGGCTGGGTAGAGCGCCTTGATCTGCGCGTCGAACGCGCAGACCGACCACTGCACCGGCTGGTCCAGGTACTGCTGCGGAATGGCCGGCGTCGGCGGGTCGGTCGGCTTCGGCGCCGCCGCGGCCGTGGTGGCCGTCAGCAGCGGAAGGACCAGCGCCGCGGCGGTGGCTGTGGCCACCGCGATCTTCCGGGGTGTGAACACGCTCAGACTCCCGTTGTTCCAGGCGGACAGGAATAGGGCAACCTAATTCGCCTGACGTGACAGTTACCAGGTGTGAGGACGCAATCAAGGGCAAACCCGCATCACAGCTCGTAGACGCTGTGGATCGTGCAGTAGATCGGCGGCGACTCCAGCCCCGGGTAGTAGAGCCTTCCGGCCTCGTCGGTGATCTTGAAGTACGCCGTGGAGGCGCCGGCCTGCGACGGCGCCTGCAGCTGCATCCGGACCGTCACGATCTGTCCCGGTACGGCGTCCGGCAGCCGCGCCGACCGCGGCGACCGCATCCAGCCCGGCGTCGCCGCGGCGCCCTGCCGGGTCAGCCAGCGGTCCCGCCACGGGCGCTCGCCGCTGTTGCGGATCTCCCAGGTCTTCTCGAACTTCTGGTCCCGCACCACCCGGGTCCCGTCCGGCACGCTCTCGCCGACCAGCTCCGCACGGTCCTCGGGGTGGTGGTCGACCGGGACCGATCCGCCCAGGATGACGGGCTGGACGTGCCGGCGCTGGTCGCGCTGCGAGACGTCCTTGCCGGCCCGGACGGCAGCGTCGAGCTCGTCCAGCTGGTTCACCAGGGAGCTGTCGGCGCCGAACTGTTCGTCGTACCACTCGATCAACTGACGGCTCGGCTTGGTGTGCCCGCGCTCGACCCGGGACAGGTGGCCCTTGTCCCAGCCGGACAGGCCGGCCGCCCGCGTCAGCGGGACACCGGCCGCCTCCCGCAACTCGCGCATCCGGCTGCCGATCAGGGAGCGAACCTGGGCTGGCCTCACCGTGCTTCTCCGATCGTTGCCCACTGCGACAACACCGTAACGCTCTGATTCTCTGTGAATCAGTACCAGCGCGCTACCTCGCAACCGAAAAGGAGCAACCATGCGTACCGCCCTCCTGCGCATCACCGCCCGGCTCACCCTGACCACCCTGCTCGGCGGTGCCGCCGTCCTCGGCGCCACGATGCCCGCCCACGCCGCGACCGGGAACGTCGTCACCGACAGCGGGACCGGCGTGACCATCCGCTCCGGCAACGCCACGACGTTCGGCGCGGTCGGCACCCAGCCCAACGGGACGGTCCAGATCGACTGCCAGATCTACGGCGAACCGGTGACCGGCAAGTTCGGCCGCAGCCTGGTCTGGGACCACGTCCCGGGCAAGGGGTTCATCTCCGACGCGTACGTGAACACCGGCAGCAGCGGGCTGGTCGCGCCGCTGTGCACGAGCAACCCGCGCGCCGACAAGGCGATCGCGTGGTACTCGGCGCGGAACGGCTCGACGGCGTACCAGGGGTACTGCGAGAAGGCGGCCGAGAACTCGTACGGCAAGACCGCGATCTACGCCTCGGCCAAGGCGAACTGGAACGACGCCGTCGCCCGCGGGGCCGCGCACCGGGGTGACCTGAACCCGCCGAAGGGTGCGCTGGTGTTCTGGGACCTGGCGGCGCCGTACGGGCACGTCGGGGTGGCGCGCGGGGACGGGTACTTCTGGGCGACCAGCGTCGGCGGCAAGATCGGGCTGGCGAAGCTGCCGTACTTCAGCTCGTACCTCGGTTGGGCCTGGCCGAACTTCTAGGACTGGGCGCCCGGTCGTACCCGCCCCTCCGACCGGGCGTCTCGGCGGGCCGACGCCCACCACCGTCCAACCTCCCGCCGACCCGGCGTGTCGGGGCGACACGCCGTGGTCGGCGAGGGTTGGACGGTGGTGGGCGTCGGTGTCAGCCGGGTGACCGCTCCCCCGACCCGCGCTGGATGAGGGTGACCGGCACGACGATCCGCTGCGGCGGGCGGGTTTCGGTCCCGTCCGCGCGCGCGAGCAGCAGGCGGGCCGCCGTACGGCCGAGCTCGGCGATGTCCGAGGCAACGACCGTCACCGGGGTCGGCAGCATGTCGGCCATCCGGAAGTCGTCGAAGCCGACCACCGCGGGCGCGGTGTTCTCCCCCAACCCGCGCAGCACGCCCTCGGTGACGAAGTTGGTCGACGCGAACAGCGCGGTCGGCGGCTCGGGCTGACTCATCAGCTCCCGCGTCGCCTTCTCGGCCGCCTCCGCGGTGCCTTCCGGCAGCTGGACGACCAGCGACTCGTCGACCTTCAGGCCGGCTTCGCGATGGGCGCGCCGGTAACCGCGCAACCGCCGCCCGGTCGTGTAGTACGACGGCGCCAGCAGGATCGCGACCCGGCGATGCCCCTGCCCGAGCAGGTGATCGGTCGCCACCTTGCCGCCGGCCTCGTTGTCGACCATCACGATGTCGGCCTCGATCCCGTGCGCCGGCCGATCCACGAACACCACCGGTACGCCGGCCGCGGTCAGGAACGAGTGGTCGCTCTGGTCCGGCACGATCATCAGCCCGGCGACCTGGCGCCCGATCAGCTCCTGGATCGCCCGCTTCTCCCCTTCCGGATCCTCGTCGACACTGCCGAGCACGACCGCGAACCCGGACTGCCCGGCGACCTCCAGCGACGCCTTGGCGATGGTCGCGAAGAACGGGTTGGTGAGATCACCGAGCAGCAGCGCGAGGCTGGACGACTTCTTCCCCGGCCGCAGCGCCCGCGCGACCTCGTTGCGCTGAAAGCCCAGCTCGCCGATCGCCGCCCGGACCCGTTCAGCGGTCTCGGCCCTGACCCCCGCACCGCCGTTCACCACCCGCGACACGGTCCCCAGCCCGACCCCGGCCCGCCGGGCCACATCGATCATCGTCGGCGGCCTGGCCTCGGGACTACGTGGAAACGGCTCGGTCACAGGGTCAGCTTCCCTCTCACGGGACGACATCGGCACCCGACAGTAAATTGCCGCCCGGGCTGCTGACGACGATCCCCGGCAAGCTGTGATGATTCCGGGATGACCGCCGACGACGTGCAGCACGTGAAGGTCCGCTTCGAGCTCGAGCCCGACGAGGACGGCTGGCCGCCCGCGAGCAGCGAGGGCCTGTGGGCGGTGCCGGTGGGCGAAGACAGGGTGCGGCTCGACAACAGTTCGCGATGAACGTCGCCGCGAGGGGATGGAGCAGTTCTCACTGAACGTGCCGCCGGAGGCGGAGCTCGCGGTGGTCAAGGGGGTGCTGGAGCGCGGGGTTCTGGGGCGAGCGCGGGCGGGCCCGGCCGGGAGTGCCCGGCCGGGCCTGTTCCGGCGTACTAGACGGCTTGCCAGAGGGACAGGGCGAAGCGCTCCTCCGGGTCGGTCCACCAGGCGCCGGGGGTGAAGCCGGCCTTGTCGAGCTCGGCTTCTACGCCGTGGCGGTGGAACTTGGCGGAGATCTCGGTGCTGAGCTCCTCGCCTTCGGCGAAGTCGACCTCGAGGCGGATCTCGGGGATCAGGACGCGCATCGCGCGGTCGGCGCGCAGGTGCATCTCGATCCACTCGTTCTCGGGGTCCCAGACGGCGACGTGGCTGAAGGCGTCGACGTCGAAGTCGGCGCCGAGCTGGCGGTTCAGGACGCGGAGGACGTTCTTGTTGAACTCCGCGGTGACACCCGCACTGTCGTCGTACGCCGCGACCAACGTCGCCGGGTTCTTCACCAGATCGGTGCCGAGCAGCAGCCACTCGCCTGGTTCGAGGACCTCGCGGACCGAGGTGTAGAAGGTCTCCCGCTCGGTCGGCAGCAGGTTGCCGATCGTGCCGCCGAGGAACGCGACCACACGCGGGGCCTCGCCGGGGAGTTTGTCGAGGTGGGCGGTGAAGTCGCCGACCACGCCGTGCACGGTCAGCGCCGGGTAGTCGGCGTTGATCGCCGCGGCTGCCTCGCGGAGCGCGGTCTCGGAGACGTCGAGCGGGACGAACGTGGTCAGCGTGCCGTGCTTGGTCAGGCCGTCGAGCAGCAGCCGGGTCTTCTCGGAGGAACCGGAGCCGAGCTCGACCAGCGTGTGAGCGCCGGTCAGCTCGGCGATCTCGGCCGCGCGGGCGGTCAGGATCTCGCGCTCGGCGCGGGTCGGGTAGTACTCGGGCAGGCGGGTGATCTGTTCGAAGAGCTCGCTGCCGCGGGCGTCGTAGAACCACTTCGGCGCCAGCCACTTCGGGTCCGCGGTCAGTCCGGCCCGGACGTCCTCCTTCAGGGCGCGGGAGGTGTAGTCCGGGGTCAGATGAACGTCGATCAGGGTCACTGTCGTCCTTCCATCGAGGTGGTGGAGCAGGCGTACCGGGTCGCGGTGAGCAGGGTGCGGTCGGGAAGTTCGCGCCAGCCGGGGTCGTCGGTCCACGGCTCCGAGCTGACGGTCACGGAGTCGTCGGTCTGTCGTACCCAGAGCGCATGCGTCCAGGTCGTGGCGACGAGCTGCTCGCCGTCGGTGAGCAGGATGTTCAGCCGCGATCCGGGCGCGGCGGCTTCGACGTCCTGTACGACGGACGCCACCGCCTCGGCCGGACCGCGGTCGAGGCGGTCGACGATGAGCGCCCAGAGCAGCGCGGAGTCGACCGGGGCGTCGAGGGTCAGCAGGTCGGTGACCGGCAGGCCCTCGGCGAGCTTCGCCACCGAGCCTGGCCAGTCGCGGATCAGGCCGTTGTGGCTGAAGAACCACTGGTCGTGCTGGAACGGCGCGGCCGCGCCTTCACCCAAAGGCATCCCGGTGGTCCCGTTGCGCACGGCGGCGATGACGGCACCGGAGGAGATGCTCCGGGTGAGACCCGGGAGGTTCTCGTCCGCCCAGATCGGCACACTGCGCCGATACCTGACGGCTTCGTTCTCCAGATACCAACCAAGGCCGAAGCCGTCGGCATTCACCGATCCCCCGCCGCGCATGTCCTTCGGTGCCCAGCTCTGCTTGTACAGCGAGTGCGGCGGGTCGAGAACGAGCGATGCCAGCGATACCGATGGCCCGAGGTAGGCCAGGTGGCGGCACATCAGGGGCGGTCCGACGGTTGCGGGTCACGCGCACAGCGGAAGCCCGCGAAGATCTGCCGCCGGATCGGGTAGTCCCAGTTCCGGAAGGTGCTGCGGGCAACGACCTCGTCGGTGCCGAACGAGCCGCCGCGGAGGATCTTGTAGTCCGGCCCGAAGAAGACCAGCGAGTACTCGTCGTACGGGAAGGCCCGGAAGCCCGGGTACGGCGTGAAGTCGCTCGACGTCCACTCCCAGCAGTCGCCGATCAGCTGCTCGACACCCAGCGGCGACGCACCCGCCGGGTACGCTCCGACCGGCGCCGGCCGCAGGTGCCGCTGCCCGAGGTTCGCGTGCTGCGGACCAGGCGTCTCGTCACCCCACGGGAACCGCCGCGTCCGCCCCGACTCCGGGTCGAACCGCGCCGCGAACTCCCACTCCTCCTCGGTCGGCAGCCGCTTGCCGGCCCACTTCGCGTACGCCTCGGCCTCGTAGAAGCAGACGTGGATCACCGGCTCGTCCAGCGGCAGCGGCTCGCGGTGCCCGAAGCGGGTCCGCATCCAGTTGCCGTCGACGACCTCCCAGAACCGCGGCGCGACCAGCGACGCCTTCTGGACGTGCGCCCACCCGGCCGCCGACCAGTGCTCCTCCCGCTCGTACCCACCGTCCAGCACGAAGCGCAGGTAGTCCCCGTTGCTCACCGGCACCGTGTCGATCACGTACGGCGCGACCTGTACGGCGTGCGCGGGCCGCTCGTTGTCGAGCGCCCACGGCTCGATCGACGTGCCCATCTCGAACACCCCGCCCGGCACGTACACCTCACCGGCCGGCAGCCGCCGCCCGGCAGGCGGAGCGGGCGCGTCCAGCACCGGGGAACCGGTGCGCAGCTGGTGCGTGGCGAGCATCGTCTCGTCGTGCTGCTGCTCGTGCTGGACGATCATCCCGAAGGCGAAGCCGTCGTTCACCAGCTCGCGGCCGCCGTCGAACTTCACGTGGTCGAGCACGTCCATCACCTTGTCGCGCACCTCCACGACGTACGACTTCGTCTCGGTCGGGTTCAGCAGCGGCAGCGACGGCCGGTCGGCGCGGGCGTGCATGAACGCGTCGTACAGCTCGTCGATGTCCTGCCGGACCGGGTCGCGGCCGCCGACGTCGCGGACCAGCCAGAGCTCCTCCTGGTTGCCGATGTGGGCGTAGTCCCAGACCAGCGGGGACATCAGCTTGGAGTGCTGGCGGACCAGGTCGTCGGTGTCGACGGCGTCGGTCAGCTGGACGGTCCGGGCGCGGGAGCGCTCGAGCTGCCCGGCGACGAAGGCCCGCAGCTGCTCCGGGGACAGGTCGGACAGTTGGTGGTTCATGAGGCTCGCCTTCTGTGGGTGTCGTCGACGATGCAGTGCAGCCGGGTCGCGACGTGCTCTGTCAGTTCCTGCGGTACGCCGGTCCGCTCCAGCGCCCGGCTGCCCAGCTCGACCAGGTCACGGGCGGCCTGGAGCACGGGCTTGTCGTCCAGCCCCTCCCGCGCCGCCGGGAACCAGCGGCCGGATGCCGGAGCGGCAGCGGCCAGCGCCTGGTCGGTGACGGCCGGGTCGGACATCAGGGCGATCAGCAGCAGCGTCGGCGCGATCCAGCCGTCGCCCTGCTGGGCGTCCAGGTACCGGACCTCGAGGTACCCCCTCGGCCGGACAGGTGGGAAGAGAGTGGACAGGTGGTAGTCGAGGTCGTCGTACGTCGGTCTGTCGCCGGGCAGCGCGCCGTCGGCCCAGGCCCCGAAGGTCAGGCCGGGTGGCGCCTCCCAGGAGTCGCCGCGGCGCAGGCAGAGCACCGGCGCCTCCATCGCCGTCCGGGCCCAGGCTGCCGCTGGGTCCTCGTCGAGCGGTGGTGGTTCGGTGAACGGCGCGCAGGTGCCGAAGGTCGCCTCGGTGCGCGCCGAGGCCCAGCCGGTGTCGCTGCCGGTGCGGTGCCGCGAGTTGGCGAACAGGGCGACCATCGCCGGGCCGATGTCGTGCAGGGCGCGCCAGCGCAGGGCCGCCTGACCGGGCTCACCGGCGTCGAGGCAGACCTGGAGGCCGGCGGTGCTGCACATCATCCGGGGGCCGTGCGGACCGAGCTGCGCGAAGGCGCGCTCCATCGCGGCGTACCGGGGGACGGTCAGGATACGGCGGGGTGGCCGGAAGGCGTCCAGGCCGTGGTCGCCGGGAACGAGCCCGGCGGCGCTGAGCAGTTGGGTGAGTTCCGCCGCGTCGGCGGCGGTGTCCTCGATCAGCCTGGGCACCGAGGCCGAGGCGGGGCCGGAGATCTCCACCTGGCCACCCGGCTCCACCGTGACCAGAGAACCCCGACCGAGTGGCAGCTGCGGGCTGCCCCTGACCAGGGTGGCGGGCGCGTGCACGCCCAGGGCCTTGCTGAGTTGTCCGGCGTCGAGCGGCCGGTGCGGGTCGTCCGCGTGATGCACCGTCCACTCCAGCTCGACACCGTGCAGCTGCGGAGGGCCGTGCTTGAAGCACACCATCGCGACGTAACCCTCCGCTTCGGCCCGGGAGCCGATCGGAGTGGTCGTCGCCGGGGAAGAACCGGGCTCCGTCACGTCAGCGAACCTAACCCCGGCCACCGGCAGGAACAACCGATAGCGAGTTACCTCTCGATGACGTAAGAACCGGCGAGTGGAAGGAATTCATGCCGTCCAGCGTGCCTGGCGGCACCGACAGTTTTCGCCGATCCGCCTTCAGATCGGCTGTTTCACGCCGGAAATCCGCGGGCAGGTGCTGCACGGGTTCGTGTTCGGCAGCGCGTAGACGAAGCAGCACGACGTCCGCATCGTCTGGGACAGGTCGAGCCGGAACGCCTCCGCAGCAGCGGCAGCGTGCAGGGCCTCCTCAGGCATCTGTACGGCGGCCCGCAGCTCGTCGCTGATCGCCCCGAGCCGCTGGCGAGAGCTCAGCTTGACCCCTGGCTGGTAGCTGTCCGTGAACGCCCTGGTGTGGCTCTCGACCTGTTCCACGGCCTCCTGCGTCGTGACGACCCGCTGCGACAGCAGGGCGACCTCCAGCGGGTAGTGCGCGGTCGGGTGCTTCCGGAAGGCCAGCGCGTCCGGTGACACGTCCGGCGAGACCCCAGTCAGCGCGGTGGAGAGCCCGGCGATGATCGAGGGCACCGAGACGTACCACATCAGCACGAACATCGCGGCGACCCGGACCGGCGGCTGGATCGCGTACTCCGCCGCGTACTCGTCCTCCAGCACCTTCCGCCACCCGTACGTCGGGTCGGCGCCGGCCAACTGGTCCTGCAGCAGGGTGCCGCAGTGGATCCACTCCGGGCCGGGCACCTGGTCCGCGGCCCGCACCGACAGCCACTCCAGCTCCCCGTCGAGCAGGTCCGCGAGGCGGCTCGCGGTGTAGGTCATAAGGCCAGCCTAACCTCGACCGAGAGCTAACCTCGGTGCCGTGACAGTCCTCGAGCGGTGGCATGTGGGGCCTTGGACAACCTCCGGTACGCCGGTCGGCGCACCGCTGGAGCCCGGGCGGCGGCGGACGCCGGACGAGCTGAACTTCGACGTGGTCGGCCTCGCCCGCATCCTCGGCCGCCGCCTCGACGGGCGGGCGGAGCTGCAGGTCCGGCTCTGGCAGAACGAGCTGCGGCCCACCCACACCCGGCTGGTCGGCGTCCACACCCTCGCTGACCCGGCCAACGCGGAGCTGCTCCGGCAGACCGCGCTGGAGGCCTTCGACTGGCTCAGCGCGCTGGCACCCGACGGCTACGAGTTCGTCCTCACCGACGCGGTCCGCCTCCAGCCCAAGCTCGACCTGACCGCTGAGGTCGTTGCTGTCGACGCGGTGATCCAGCTGGCCGCTGACCGCGGCGACTCCTTCCCCGCTGACCGCCTGGCCGCGTCCCACGTCCGGCAGTCCTCCGCTGGCGACTGGTACGCCGGGGACGCCGTCTGCAACTGGTCAGGCCCGTACCCGACAGCCGACGAGGCAGTTGCTGCGGTCGGAGCCGCCCGCGTCGAGCTGGCCGACCAGCTGCGCGCCGGTGGCCACGAGGACCTCGCTGCTACCGAGCCGCGCTGGGCGCCGGTGCCGGTGGATCAGGTCCAGGACGCTACGAGGTAGCCGACGCCGTACGGCGCTGCGTGGTAGAGCAGGTTGCCGGTCAGACCGCTGGTTGCTGCCAGGACCTGCCAGGGCGCTCGGCCGGCAGCGTGAAGCTCGGTGGCCAGGTCTGGGTCCAGGGCGGCGAGCGTAGCGGTGTCCGCCAGCTGGAGGGCTGCCGCGACCGTGCTGTCGAACAGCTCGGCCCGCGGATGCAGGTGGACGGGCGAGTGCTCACTGCGGCGAGCTGAGCCATCGCCCATGATCAGCAGCGCCACGCGGTCGCTGCTGTCGGCCAGCTGCTTGCCGAGCGCCAGGCAGTTGGCAGGGGTCTCGTCGGGCGCGACGGCGTAGTAGCTGCGCGGGACATCGGCGGCCTTGGACTGGTTGAGCAGCCAGGCACCGATCGTCAGGGACAGCGGCAGCGTCGGCGTACCAGTGCCGACCTGGAACGGCACGCCGTACGGCGTGAGGCTGCCGGCCGCGTCAGCGGCGTACCGGGCCGGAGCGCCGGAGCCGACGACGACCAGGCGGTCCGCTGCGGCCAGCGGGGTGAGTGCGGTGAGGCAGGCCGCGCGCAGGTCGTCCAGGTCGGCGGCAGCGCCGGTGGCGATCTCGGGAACGAGCAGCGGCGGGTGCGGACAGACGGCCGCGCTGATAACTGGCATGTCAGGCCTCGCGGAGGTAGCGGAAGAACAGGTAGCCGTCGTCGCCGGCCAGCGCCGAGTGCAGGACGTAGCTGCGAGTGCTGGTCGCTGCTGGGCCGGCAGTGATCCGGCCGGAGCCAGGGCCGGCCAGCATCGGCGCCAGCGACAGGCACATCTCGTCGATCAGATCCGCCTCGGTGAGCGCGCCCTGCAAGTGCGGTCCGCCCTCGGTGAGGATCTGCGGCAGCCCGCGCTCGACCAGCGTGGCGACAACCTCGTGCAGGTCGACGCCCGCGTGCCCGCAGACCACCACGTCGGCGACCTCGGCCAGCGCCTCGCGCGCCTCGGCCGGGGAGGCCGGGTTGGTGAAGATGATCGGCCGCACCGGGGCATCGGCGAGGTAGCGGGCCTTCGGGTCCAGGTCGAGCCGCGACGAGACCAGGGCGAGCGTCGGGTTCTCCGCGAGGCCGTGCTCGAGCCGCCAGGCCCGCCGCTCGGCACCGAGCCGCAGCGCGTTGTAGTGCTCGTCGCGGACCGTCCCGGCGCCGACGAGGATCACGTCGCTGAGCATCCGGAGCTTGCCGAACACCTCCTGGTCGGAGGCGCCGCTGAGCGCCTTCGACTTCCCGTCGATCTCGACCGCGCCGTCGAGCGTGGTCACGAAGTTGCTGCGCAGGTGCGGGACCGACCGGTCCTCCACCTGGTACGCCGCCAGCACCTCCGCCTCGGTAAGCTCGGACAGCTTGCGCATCAGGCGAGGCTCCTTCGGGTGCCGGCGGGTGGTTTCGCGCCCTTGAGGACGGCGACGAGGTCGAGTGCTTGCCGAGCGGCCGGTACGTCGTGCACGCGGAACAGCCGGGCGCCGAGCCAGGCCGACACGGTCAGAGCGGCCGTCGTACCGGTCCCCCGCTGACCGGGCGGCAGCTCCAGGGTCTCGCCGATGAAGTCCTTGTTCGACACGGCGACCAGCACCGGCCAGCCGGTCGCGACCAGCTCGTCCAGGCGGCGGGTGAGTTCCAGCGACTGCAGCGTGTTCTTGCCGAAGTCGTGGGTCGGGTCGATCACCAGGCCGTCCCGCCGGACGCCCTCCGCGACTGCCCGGTCGGCGAGCGCGGTGGTCGTCCGGATCACGTCGGCGACCACGTCGTCGTACGCCATCCGGTGCGGGTCGGTGCGCGGCGTCAGCCCGCCGACGTGGCTGCAGACCAGGCCCGCACCGCTCGCGGCCGCGGCGGCGGGCATCTCGGGGTCGGAGCCGGCCCAGGTGTCGTTGATCAGGTCCGCGCCGGCCTCGCCGACCCGGCGTGCGACGCCGCTGCGGTAGGTGTCGACGCTGATCACCAGGTCAGGATGGCGAGCCCGGATCCCGGCGACGAAGTCGACGGTCCGGCGCAGCTCCTCGGTCTCGCTGACCGGTTCGCCGTACCCGGCCTTGACGCCGCCGATGTCGACCAGGTCGGCGCCGTCGGCGACCGCCTGGGCGATCGCGTCGTAGGCCTTGTCGGTGGCGAAGGTCGCGCCCTGGTCGTAGAACGAGTCCGGTGTCCGGTTCACGATCGCCATCACCGCGAAGTGCCCCGGCCCGAACTCCCGCCGGCCGAGTCGCAGCACGCCCGTCCCCGCCACCTGGTCCGCCACGGCGACGACTCTAGCCGTTGGCTGTGAAGCGCTTCCCGAAACCCGTGACGGCGGTGCCACATATCCTATAGGATCTCTGACAAGCAGTCCCTGCGCTCCGCCTCCGCACCAAAGAACGGGTCCTCTATGCCGCGCTTCACCGAGTTCGAGACGTACGACGTCCGCTTCCCCACCTCGCGGGACCTGGACGGCTCCGACGCGATGAACGCCGACCCGGACTACTCCGCGGCGTACCTGATCGTGCGCACCGACGCCGGGGACGGCCTGGAGGGGCACGGCTTCGCGTTCACCATCGGCCGCGGCAACGACGTCCAGACCGCGGCCATCGAGGCGCTGCGCGACCATGTCGTCGGGTTCGACGTCGACGCGACGCTGAACGACCTCGGCGGGTTCTGGAAGTCGCTCGTGCACGACTCGCAGCTGCGCTGGCTGGGCCCCGAGAAGGGCGTCATGCACATGGCGATCGGCGCGGTCGTGAACGCGGTCTGGGACCTGGCCGCCAAACGGGCCGGCGTCCCGCTGTGGAAGCTGCTGGCCGACCTGACCCCGGAGCAGATCGTCGACCTGGTCGACTTCCGGTACCTGACCGACGCGCTCACCCGCGACGAGGCGCTGGAGATCCTGCGCAAGGCCGAGCCGGGCCGCGCCGAGCGCGAGGAGCTGCTCCGCGAGCGCGGCTACCCGGCGTACACGACGACGCCCGGCTGGCTCGGGTACGACGACGACAAGCTGGTCCGGCTCTGCCGCGAGGCGGTCGCCGACGGGTTCACCCAGATCAAGCTGAAGGTCGGCGCGAACCTCGACGACGACGTCCGCCGGATGCGGCTGGCCCGCGAGGCGGTCGGCCCGGACGTGCGGATCGCGATCGACGCCAACCAGCGCTGGGACGTCGCCGACGCGATCGCCTGGGTCAAGGCGCTGGCGCCGTACGACGTGTGGTGGGTGGAGGAGCCGACCAGCCCCGACGACATCCTCGGGCACGCCGCGATCGCGCGCGGGATCGCGCCGATCCGGGTCGCCACCGGCGAGCACGTGCAGAACCGGGTCGTCTTCAAGCAGCTGCTGCAGGCCGGGTCGCTGGAGTTCCTGCAGATCGACTCCGCGCGGGTCGCGGGCGTCAACGAGAACATCGCGATCCTGCTGCTGGCCGCGAAGTTCGGGATCCCGGTCTGCCCGCACGCGGGCGGCGTCGGCCTGTGCGAGCTGGTCCAGCACCTGTCGATGTTCGACCTGGTCGCGGTCAGTGGTAGTACGGACCAGCGGGTGATCGAGTACGTCGACCACCTGCACGAGCACTTTCTCGACCCGGTGGTGATCGAGGCGGGACACTACGTCGCGCCGGTCCGGGCCGGGTACAGCGCGGAGATGTCGGCAGCAACGTTGCGCGACTTCCGCTTCCCGCAGGGTGTGGTGTGGACCGAATCGAAGGAGCAGTCGAAGTGACGGATTTCGCCGGCCTCAAGGCCGTGGTCACCGGTGGCGCGTCGGGCATCGGCCTGGCCGCCGCGACCCAGCTGGCCGCGCGCGGCGCCGAGGTGGTGGTCTTCGACCTCAAACCCGACGTCGCGGCGCCGCTGAACGGGATCGCCGCCGACGTCACCGACGACCAGTCCGTCCGGGACGCGGTCGCCTCGGCGGCGCTGCGGCTGGGCGGGATCGACATCCTGGTCAACAACGCCGGAATCGGTGCCCAGGGCAACGTCACCGCGAACGACGACGAGGAGTGGCACCGCGTTCTCGACGTGAACGTGGTCGGGATCGCGCGGGTGACGCGGGCGGTGCTGCCGTACCTGCGGCGGTCGTCCGCGGCGGCGATCGTCAACACGTGCTCGATCGCGGCCACGGCCGGGCTGCCGAATCGCGCGGTCTACAGCGCGAGCAAGGGTGCGGTCCTGGCGCTGACGATGGCGATGGCGGCGGATCACGTGCGTGAGGGCGTGCGGGTGAACTGCGTGAACCCCGGTACGGCGGACACGCCGTGGGTCGGGCGGCTGCTCGACTCTGCGACCGACCCGGAGGCCGAGCGGGCGGCGCTGGAGGCTCGGCAGCCGATGGGCCGGTTGGTCTCGGCGGACGAGGTCGCGCAGGCGATCGTGTACCTGGCGAGCCCGCTGTCGGGGTCGACGACCGGTACGGCGCTGGCGGTGGACGGCGGCATGCAGAACTTGAGACTTCCTGCGGCGCGCAACTGATCGGCGTACTGTCTGTCTGGCTCCCGTCCGAAAGGTGACCTGCCTGTGAAGATCTTCCCCACGGACCTGCGGATCGGTCTGGGCGGTGCGCCGCTGGCCGGGCTGTTCACGCCGATCTCGGACGACGACGCGAAGGCGACCGTCGAGGCGGCCTGGGAGGAGGGCTGGCGGTTCTACGACACCGCGCCGCACTACGGCCTCGGCCTCGCCGAGGAACGCCTCGGCGCGGGCCTGGCCGGAAAACCGCGCGACGAGTACACGCTGTCCAGCAAGGTCGGCCGGATCATCTACGAGGCCGACAGCGACGAGCCCGACGGCGAGGGTTTCGCCGTCACCTCGAAGCGGCGCCGGCGCTGGGACTTCAGCCGCGACGGCGTCCTCGCGAGCATCGAGGACTCGCTGCGCCGGATCGGCACCGACCGGCTCGACATCGTGTTCGTGCACGACCCGGACGACCACTACGAGGAAGCCGTCGCGACCGCCTTCCCGACGCTGATCGAGCTGCGCGAGCAGGGCGTGATCGGCGCGATCGGGTCCGGGATGAACCAGTCGGCGATGCTCACGCGGTTCGTCCGCGAGGTCGACGTCGACGTGATCATGCTGGCCGGGCGGTACACGCTGATCGACCCCGACGGCCTCGACGACATCCTCCCGGCCTGCCTCGACAACGACACCCAGGTGATCGCCGTCGGCGTCTTCAACTCCGGCCTGATGGCGCAGCCGCGGCCGGCGTCCGACGCGACCTTCAACTACGCGCCGGCCGCGCAGCCGCTGATCGACAAGGCCAACCAGCTCGCCGATGTCTGCGAGGCGCACGGCATCACGCTGCCTTCGGCCGCGCTGGCGTTTCCGCTGTTCCACCCGGCGGTCGCGGGGATCGCTGTCGGGTGCCGGTCGGCGGCGGAGGTGCACGCCAACGCGGCGTTGTCGCGGGTTCAGGTTCCGACGGCGTTCTGGTCCGATCTCAAGTCGGCGGGGTTGCTGCGGGAGGACGCGCCGACGCCGAGCTGACGGGTCGTCCGACGCTCGTACGACGGCCGCCCGCAGCGCTGACGGCTGACCGCCCCGCACGACGGTGCCGCGCGGGCGGCTGACTGCCCCGCACGAAGGACGCTGTCGCGCTGGCGGCGTAGCGGCGTACGGCGGTCAGCTCACCGAGGACGACGGTGCGGTGAACGTGTTGCACAGCGCCAGGTTCGGGCGGTCGAAAGCCCGTCTGGACCAGGCGCCGTGGTTGCGGGTGCTGCCGTGGTCGCGCGCGCCGGTGTCGGCGCGGTCGCCGGTGTTGTTGACGACGTACAACCACTGGGTGCGCAGCGCACCGCGGATGGGGTAGCTGTTCTTGTTGGCGCCGAGGAAGAGGTTGCCGAAGCAGGACGCCTGGAGCTCCAGCCGCCGCTCGGTCTCCAGCGCGGCCGCGCGGGTCGGCGCGTCGTAGGCCATGCGCCGCTGCGCCCTCAAGATCCCGGTCAGCTCCTGCACCGCGTGCCCGTACTCGTGCGCCGCCGCGTGCGACCCGACCGCCCGGCTGAACGTCTGCGACTGCCGCCAGTACTGGATGTCCAGGTCGGCCTTCATGTACATGGTGTGGTTCGTCGGGCAGTAGAACGCGAGCGCCTGCACGGCGGTGCCGCAGGGTGAGCTGCCGTTGGTGGCGATCGATATCAGCCCCGGCGGACGGAACTGGTACCCGGCCGCGGTCACCTGGCGCCGCCAGGCACGATCCATGCAGGCCCGCATCGACCGGTAGTACGCCAGCGAGGCGGCCTGGTTCCCGAGCCCGGCCCGCGACTCCCGGCAGCCGACCGAGGCCTGCGTCCCGGTTCGGTACAGCTTGTTCGTCGCCGCGATCTGGTACGGCGTGAGCCGCGGCGGCGGCTTCTGCGTCGGCTTCGTCGCCGTCGGCCTGGTCACGGTCGGCCTGGTCGGCCTGGTGGTCGGCGGCTCGTTCGTTGCCGTCGGCACCTCAGGCTCGTCCGCCGTCGGCTCGTACGTCGGCTGAGCCACCGGCGGAGTCGCCGACGAGTCAGCCTTCCCCGCGAGCGAGAACCCCACCCCGATCACCACCGCCGCGAGAACCGCCAACCCACCAACCACAGCGAGCACCACAACCCCGGCCCCCCGCCGCTTCTTCGGCGGCGTAGGCATCGGCCCCCACCCAAACTGCTGCTGCCCGGACGGCGGCCCCCACTGCTGAGGCGGCCCATAGGACGGCTGCCCGGGCGGCCCGTACGCCGGCTGCTGCCCCGGCGACCTGTACTGCGGCTGCTGCCCATACGGCTGCTGTCCAGCCGGCCCGTGCTGCGGCTGGCCCGGCGCGCCGCCGTACGGCTGCTGCCCAGCAGACCCGTACTGCGGCGGCTGCTGCGGGTTCTGCCCACCCGGCGGCCCCCACTGCTGCGGAGGCTGCCCCTGCGGTGGCGGGTACTGGCCGGGAGGACCCCACTGCTGACCAGACAAGTCCACTCCTTACCCCAGGCCGGCCCCCGCGACCGATCCCCCAGATCCTAAAAGCGCAGAGGGCCAGCCCCGAGCACCGAACTAGCGCGGTCCCCGGTGCGAGTAGTGCGGATGCGGGATGACCGGCCACGGCTCACTGCGCCGCCGGGACGGAACCTTGCTGGTCGCCCGGGGAGGCGTCTGCGCAGGATCGCGGCGGATGCAGTGGAGGCTGCCGGCTCTTCTCATCAGAGGGCCTCGATCTCTTGGAGCTGGTTGTCCTCGATGGACAGCCAGCGGGTGATCGACAGGCTTCGCAGGAACGGGAGGTCGTGGCTGGCGACCACCAGCGCGCCTTGGTACGACGACAGGGCGTCCTGGAGCTGGGCCGTGCTGGCGAGGTCGAGGTTGTTGGTGGGCTCGTCGAGCATCAGGAGTTGAGGGGGAGGCTCGGCCAGCAGCAGCGCGGCGAGGGTGGCCCGGAAGCGTTCGCCGCCGGAGAGGGTGTGGACGGGCTGGTCGGCGGCGCGGCCGCGGAAGAGGATGCGGGCCAGGCGGGCGCGGCGGTCGTTGTTGTCGGTGCCGGGGGCAAGGATCGCCAGGTTGTCGGCGATCGAGAGGTCGTCCTGGAGGAGGTCGAGGCGCTGGGGCAGGAGGCGGGCGGGGACCAGCGGCAGGTCGGCGGACGTGACGGCGTGCAGGAGGGTGGATTTCCCGGCGCCGTTCGGACCGACCAGGGCGATGCGTTCGGGGCCCCGGATCTCCAGCGACACGTGCAGGCCGGTGCGGAGTACGAGGTCCTCCAGGCGCAGCACGATGCGGCCCGCCGGAACGGCCGTGGCGGGAAGGTCGACGCGGATGTGGTCGTCGTCGTGGATCTTGAGTTCGGCTTCGGCGAGCGCGTCCTGGGCGGCCTCGATGCGGTCGCCGTGCATGCCGAGGTGCTTGCCCGCCGACACCTGCGACGACCGTTTCATCGCGCCCGCGGCCATCTTCGACACGCTGCCGGACTCGAAGGCCCGCCGTCCGCCCGCCTGGCGGCGCTCGATCTTCGTCCGCGCCTCGATCAGCTCGCGCTTCTGCCGCCGCAGGTCGGACTCGGCGACGCGCAGCATCCGCTCGGCGGCCTCCTGCTCGACGGCGACGGCTTCCTCGTACGCCGTGAGGTTGCCGCCGTACCAGGTCAGGTCGCCCTGGCGCAGCTCGCCGATCTGGTCGACGCGGTCGAGCAGCTCGCGGTCGTGGCTGACCACGAGCAGAGCGCCGCGGAACGCGTCGACCGCGGCGTACAGGTGTCGCCGGGCGCGCAGGTCGAGGTTGTTGGTGGGTTCGTCGAGCAGCAGGACGCCGGGCCGCCGGAGCAGCTCGGCGGCCAGGCCGAGCAGGATCGTCTCGCCGCCGGACAGCTCGGCGACCGAGCGGTCCAGGCCGATCGCGCCGAGGCCGAGCTTGCCGAGCATCGCCTCAGCGCGTTCCTCGACGTCCCAGTCGTCGCCGACCGCCGCGAAGTTGGCCTCGGAGGCGTCACCGAACTCGATCGCGGCGATCGCCGTCCGCACCGAAGCGATCCCGAGCGCGGCGTCGACGCGCAGCGAGGTGTCGAGGGTCAGGTCCTGCGGCAGGTACGCCAGCTCGCCGCTGACCCGGATCGCGCCGCGCTGCGGGGTGAGCCGCCCGGCGATCAGCCGCAGCAGCGTGGACTTGCCGGCGCCGTTGCGGCCGACCAGCCCCGAGCGCGCCGGACCGGCCGCGAACGTCAGGCCGTCGAACAGCACGTCACCGTCGGGCCAGGCGAAGTAGAGGTCGTTGCACGTCAAAGAGGCAGTCATCAGGGTGTACTCCGAGATCTCGAACGAGACCGCGCACCGACCGGTGGCGATCAACCGCTGCTGAAGAGAGATCTCAGTACGACAACCCGCACCCCTGACGTGGACGACAAGACACCACCAAGGCTAGCCAGAGGAAGCAGTCAGGCCAACAGATTTAAGGTGCTTTGCGGAGCCAGCTTTCGACGCCGGCGATGTGGGCGGTCATCCACGCGCGCGCGGCCTCCGCGTCCCGCTGCTCGAGCGCGTCGAGGATCGCGGTGTGCTCGGCCAGCGTCCGCTCCACCGCGCCGGCCTGGGTGACACCCCGCCAGATTCGCGCCCGCTGAGTGGCTCCGGAGACACCGTCGAGCAGCGAGCACACGACCGCATTACCTGTCGCCTCAGCGATCCCCCGGTGAAACCGCAGATCGTTCGCCACCAACTCATCCACCTCGGCACCCGGCGACAGATCGCTCGTCAACAACCGCAGCGCCGTCAGCTGCTCACCGGTGATCCGCGCGGCCGCCAGCGCCGCCACCCCGGGCTCGAGCAGGCGCCGTACCTCGAAGAACTGCAGCACCGAGTCGTCGCGGTGCAGGTCGACCATGAAGCTGAGCGCGTCGAGCAGGTGCGCGGAGGTCAGGCTGGTCACGTAGGTGCCGTCGCCGTGCCGGACGTCGAGCACGTTGACCAGCGTCAGCGCCTTCACCGCCTCGCGCAGCGAGTTCCGCGACAGGCCCAGCCGGGCGGCCAGATCCGCCTCCTTGGGCAGCCGGTCGCCCGGGCCCAGCTCGCCGGAGGTGATCATCTCCTTGATCTTGACGATCGCCTCGTCCGTCAGCGCCATCGGATCAGTATGCCGCCGAGGTCGCCCACCCGCTCGTATCCTCGAACCGTGGTGACTGGCTACTCCGGCAAACCGCTGGCGGCGAAGCTCGGGATCAAACCCGGGTACGCCGTACTGCTCGACCGCGCGCCGGAGGGCTTCGTCATCGAGGGCCTGCCCGCCGGCGTCACCCCGCTGACCCGCCCGGGCCGCGCCGAGCTGGACCTCACGCTCACCTTCTGCCCGGACCGCAAGCGGCTCGCGCAACGCCTCCCCCAGCTCCTGGCCAGGACCGCGACGAACGGGACGATCTGGGTCGCCTGGCCGAAGCGCTCGTCCGGCGTACCGACGGACCTGGACGAGAACGGCGTCCGCGAGCTCGCGCTGCCGCTCGGCGTGGTGGACGTGAAGGTGTGCGCGGTCGACGCCACCTGGTCGGGCCTGAAGCTGGTCCGGCGGCTGGCCAATCGCTGAGAACTGGACTGATCCGCTGCGTGACGTTGGCCACACTTCCGGGCACCCTCGGTCATCACGACCGGCGTCCGCGTAGTTGCATACCGTGCACGCTCAGGCGTAGCCGGTACTCCGGAACAGCCCCGATCCACGCCTGGAACCCCACCTCTGCAACGTCTCCGGCAGTCCCACCGACCCGCGACGACGGTGCCGGAAGCGGGGCCGGGGGCAACGACGCTGAAACACCCGAATCCACAGTGTTCCAGGGCTCGATCGATCAACTCGCCGTGGCGCAACCACTCGACACACTGGTCCGGTGGTCCCGGGCTGTAGATCGGTTGCCGGTGCTATTAGCCTTGCCTCGGGAGCACCCCATAACTCCCGTAGTCATAACAGTGGTACCGGACCCGCAATCGGAAGAGGCGAACTGCCCAGTGGCCACCGAGCCATCAGACACAAATCCCCTTGCAGCCTTCGGAGCGAACGAATGGCTGGTCGACGAGATGTACGAGAAGTACCAGCAGGATCCCAAGTCGGTGGATCCCGCGTGGCTGGACTTCTTCAAGGACTACACCCCGGGTGACGCGAAGCCGGTGAACACCGCCCCGGCCGACGCTCCCCGACCCGATGCGGTGTCCGACAACAAGACCCCGGAAGCCGCCGGCCGCGGTACGGCGGCGACCGCGCCGGCCGCCAGCAAGCCGGCCGCGCAGGCCGCCGCGACGACGCCGGCCCCGGCCGCGCCCGCCGCGACGACGGCGGCGCAGAACCAGACCCAGCCTGCCCAGACCAAGCCCGCAGCAGCAGCCCAGCAGCAGACCGCGCCCGCGGCCGGCGGCGCCCCGACCGGAGGAACGGTGAACCAACCGCCCAGCGCGCAGCCCAAGCCCGCACCCGCCACCAGCGCGGACGCGGAGCGCAAGATCCTGCGCGGTGCCCCGGCCCGGACGGCCCAGAACATGGAGATCAGCCTCCAGGTCCCGACCGCGACCAGCGTCCGCCAGGTCCCGGTCAAGCTGCTGATCGACAACCGGATCGTCATCAACAACCACCTCAAGCGCGCTCGCGGTGGCAAGATCTCGTTCACCCACCTGGTCGGCTGGGCGCTGGTCAAGGCGCTCAAGACGCTGCCGGAGATGAACGCGTCGTACGACGAGACCGAGGGCAAGCCGACGCTGGTCCAGCCCGAGCACATCAACCTCGGCCTGGCCATCGACATGCAGAAGCCCGACGGCACCCGGCAGCTGCTGGTGCCGTCGATCAAGGCGACCGAGACGATGACGTTCGCCGAGTTCTGGATGGCCTACGAGGACATCGTGCGCCGGGCCCGCGACAACAAGCTCGCGCTGCCGGACTTCCAGGGCACCACGATCAGCCTGACCAACCCGGGCACGATCGGGACGCAGCACTCGGTGCCGCGGCTGATGAGCGGCCAGGGCACGATCATCGGCGTCGGCGCGATGGAGTACCCGACCGAGTACCAGGGCGCGGCCGAGGAGACGATGGCCAAGCTCGCGGTCAGCAAGGTGATGACGCTGACCTCGACGTACGACCACCGGATCATCCAGGGCGCCCAGTCGGGTGAGTTCCTGCGCCGCCTGCACCAGCTGCTGCTCGGCGCCGAGGGCTTCTACGACGAGATCTTCCAGAGCCTGCGGATCCCGTACGAGCCGATCCGCTGGGCCGCCGACCTCCCGCACAGCCACGAGGAGGACATCAGCAAGCAGGCCCGGATCCTGGAGCTGATCCACGCCTACCGCGTGCGCGGCCACATCATGGCCGACACCGACCCGCTGGAGTACAAGCAGCGCAGCCACCCCGACCTCGACGTCGCGACCCACGGCCTGACGCTGTGGGACCTGGACCGCGAGTTCGCCACTGGCTCGTTCGGTGCGGCGACCGACCGCCGGTTCATGAAGCTGCGCGAGATCCTCGGCATCCTGCGCGACTCGTACTGCCGGACCACCGGCATCGAGTACATGCACATCCAGGACCCCGAGCAGCGCAAGTGGCTGCAGGAGCGGATCGAGCGGCCGCACACCAAGCCGCCGCGCGAGGAGCAGCTGCGGATCCTGGCCAAGCTGAACGAGGCCGAGGCGTTCGAGACCTTCCTGCAGACCAAGTACGTCGGCCAGAAGCGGTTCTCGCTGGAGGGTGGCGAGACCACCATCCCGCTGCTCGACGAGATCTGCGAGGAGGCCGCCGGCGCCGGCCTCGACGAGGTCGTGATCGGGATGGCGCACCGCGGCCGGCTGAACGTGCTGGCCAACATCGTCGGCAAGTCGTACGGGCAGATCTTCCGCGAGTTCGACGGCAACATCGACCCGCGCACGGTCCAGGGCTCCGGTGACGTGAAGTACCATCTGGGCGCCGAGGGCGAGTTCGTCAGCGAGTTCGGCGACAAGATCAAGGTGTCGGTGGCGGCCAACCCGTCGCACCTGGAGACCGTCGACCCGGTGCTCGAGGGCATCGTCCGGGCCAAGCAGGACATCCTCGACCAGGGCGCCGCGTTCCCGGTGCTGCCGGTCCTGGTCCACGGTGACGCGGCCTTCGCCGGCCAGGGCGTCGTGGCCGAGACGCTGAACCTGTCGCAGCTGCGCGGGTACCGCACCGGTGGCACGATCCACGTGATCGTCAACAACCAGGTCGGGTTCACCACCTCGCCGGCCTCGTCGCGCTCGTCGATGTACTGCACCGACGTGGCCCGGATGGTCCAGGCGCCGATCTTCCACGTGAACGGCGACGACCCCGAGGCCTGTGTCCGGGTCGCCGACCTGGCCTTCGAGTACCGGCAGGCGTTCAACAAGGACGTCGTCATCGACCTGGTCTGCTACCGCCGCCGCGGTCACAACGAGGGCGACGACCCGTCGTTCACGCAGCCGCTGATGTACGACCTGATCGAGCAGAAGCGCTCGGTGCGCAAGCTCTACACCGAGGCCCTGATCGGCCGTGGCGACATCACCGTCGAGGAGGCCGAGCAGGCGATGCGCGACTTCCAGCAGCGGCTGGAGCGCGTGTTCACCGAGGTCCGCGAGGCGAAGAGCCAGCCGGACACCCCGGCGCCGTACGTCACCGTCCCGGTCTACCCGGACAAGCCGGAGGGCCCGGACGCGACCGCGACCACGCCCGAGGTGCTGAAGAAGATCGCCGACGCGTATACCACGCTGCCGGAGGGCTTCACCGCGCACCCGAAGGTGATGCCGCAGCTGCAGCGTCGCGCCGCCGCGATCACGCAGGGCCCGGTCGACTGGGCCAGCGCGGAGATGACGGCGTTCGGTTCGCTGCTGCTGGCCGGCCGGCCGGTCCGGCTCGCCGGTCAGGACAGCCGCCGCGGCACGTTCGTGCAGCGGTTCGCGGCCGTCATCGACCGGGTCAACGGCCAGGACCACGTCCCGCTGCAGAACCTGGACGAGGAGCAGGCGAACTTCTACGTCTACGACTCGCTGCTCAGCGAGTACGCCGCGCTCGGCTTCGAGTACGGCTACTCGGTGGCCCGGCCGGACGCGCTGACCCTGTGGGAGGCGCAGTTCGGTGACTTCGTGAACGGCGCCCAGTCGATCATCGACGAGTACATCTCGGCCGGTGAGGCGAAGTGGGGCCAGAAGTCCGGTGTCGTGTTGCTGCTGCCGCACGGCTACGAGGGCCAGGGCCCGGACCACTCCTCGGCGCGGATCGAGCGGTTCATGGCGCTGTGCGCCGAGAACGCGATGACCGTCGCGCAGCCGTCGACGCCGGCGTCGTACTTCCACCTGCTGCGCCGGCACACCCTCGGCGAGGAGCACAACCCGCTGATCGTCTTCACGCCGAAGCAGCTGCTGCGGCGCAAGGAAGCGGTCTCGCAGCCCGAGGAGCTGACCAGCGGCACGTTCCGTCCGGTGCTCGGGGACGCCGAGGCCGAGGCCGCCGCGGCGACCGTCGACCGGGTGATCCTCTCGTCCGGCCGAATCGCGTACGACCTGTTCGCGGAGCGCAAGAAGACCGAGACCGACAAGATCAGCACCGCGGTGATCCGGGTCGAGCAGCTCTACCCGCTGCCGGCCGAGGAGATCAAGGCCGAGCTCGCCAAGTACCCGAACGCGACCGAGGTCCGCTGGGTGCAGGACGAGCCGGCCAACCAGGGCCCGTGGCCGTTCATGGCGCTGAACCTGACCGAGCACCTGGGCGGCAAGCCGTTCTACCGGGTGTCCCGGCCGGCCATGTCGGCGACGTCGGTGGGCTCGATGGGCGCGCACCAGGCCGAGCAGCAGACGCTGCTGAAGCAGGCGTTCAGCTGACGTGTACTTCACCGACCGAGGGATCGAGGAGCTCGAGGGCCGGCGTGGCGAGGAGGATGTCTCGCTGGCCTGGGTGGCCGAGCGGCTGCGTGAGTTCGTCGACCTGAACCCCGAGTTCGAGACGCCGATCGAGCGGTTCGCCACCTGGCTCGCCCGGTTGGACGACGAGGACGACTAGTCGTTTTGTAGTGTGAGCGAATGCCCTTCGCCGATCACCCCGTACGCCGGGTGGCCGCGGCGGAGGGCATTCGTGCGTCCGGGGACTGGCCGCACACGATTCCCGCCGTCCGCCAGGTGCTGACCGACGGGCTCGACCTCGGGCCGGGGGTGACCTTCCTGGTCGGCGAGAACGGCGCCGGGAAGTCGACGCTGGTCGAGGCGATCGCGGTCGCGTTCGGGATGTCGCCGGAGGGCGGCTCGACCGGCGCGCGGCTGAGCACGCGCGCCACGGAGTCGTCGCTGTCCGGCGACCTGGTCCTGACGCGGGGCGCCGGTGCCCCCAAGGCCGGCTTCTTCCTGCGCGCCGAGACGATGCACGGCTTCTACACCTACCTCGAGCAGAACCCGGGCGGCCGCGACCCGGCCTTCCACGAGATGAGCCACGGCGAGAGCTTCCTGTCGCTCATCGAGAACCGCTTCACCCGCCGCGGCTTCTACTGCCTGGACGAGCCCGAGTCGGCGCTGTCCTTCTCGTCGAGCCTCGCGGTGGTCGGCGTCCTGAAGCAGCTCGCGGACACCAAGTCACAGGTGCTGTGCGCGACCCACTCCCCCGTGATCGCCGCCCTCCCGGGGGCGACGATCCTGGAGGTCGGCGAGTGGGGCATCCGTCGTACGGAGTGGGAGGACCTGCAGCTGGTGCAGAACTGGCGCGCCTACCTGCAGCACCCCGAGCAGTACCTGCGGCACGTGCTCTAGCTCAGTGGACGACCACTACCGGCTCGGTGGAGGTCGCCTGTACGCCGGGCTGCCAGGGCCTGACCACCGCGAGCAGGGTGATCAGGGAGAGCGCCAGACCGGCTGACATGACTACGGCCATCGCTACCGCGTCGGTGCCGAGGGCACCGACCAGTGGTGCGGCGATCGCGCCGATGCCGAACTGGACAGCACCCAGCAGGGCGGCCGCCGTACCGGCTGCTTCGCCGTGGCGGGACAGCGCCAGGGCAGGCGCGTTCGGAAGAGCCAGGCTGGCGGAGAACAGCGCCGCCCAGACCGGGACGAGGATGCCGACCAAGCCGCCGAGGCTCAGCGTTGCGGTCAGCAGCAGCGCGACGCCTGAGAGCGCGGCGAGGACCGCACCTGCGGTGAGGACCTGCTCCGGCTCCCAGCGCTTCAGCAGCACCGGGTTGAGCTGAGTCGCTACGACGAGCAGGATGCCGCCCACACCGAACAGCAGGCCGAAGGTCTGGCTGCTGACGCCGAACTGCTCCTGGAACACGAACGACGCTCCGGCGACGTACCCGAAGACACCGGTCATCGCCAGCCCGGCGACGAGCGTGAGGCCGACGAAGATCCGGTCGCGGACCAGTTGGCCCGCCGTACGGGCGATCTGCCCCAGCCCGAACGGGCGCCGGCCGGCCTTGGGGAGGGTCTCCGGCAGGGTGAACGACACCAGCAGCATCAGCGCGACACCGAGCACGGCCAGTACGCCGAACACGCCCTGCCACGGCAGCACGACCAGCAGGGCGCCGCCGACGGTGGGGGCGAACACGGGGGCGACACCGATCACCAGCATCAGCCTCGACAACAGCGTGGCGGCCGCGCGGCCGACGTACAGGTCGCGGACGATCGCCAGCGCGACCACGGACCCGGCGGCGGCACCGACGCCCTGCAGGATCCGGAAGACCGACAGCGTCTCGACGTTCGGCGAGACCGCGCACAGCACGGAGGCCAGTACGTGCAGCCCGGCTCCCGCGATCAGTGGCAGCCGCCGCCCGACGGTGTCGGACAGCGGTCCCACCAGCAGCTGCCCGAGCGCGAGGCCCGCGAACGTGCCGGTCAGGGTGAACTGGATCGCCGTCTCGGACGCGGCGAGATCGGTGGTGATGGTCGGCAGCGCCGGCAGGTACATGTCGATGGTCAACGGGCCGAGCGCCACGATGAACCCGAGGGTGAGGACCAGCCGGATCCGCCCGAGCGGACGAATCACCGGCTGCTGCTGGACGGAATCGGCGGACGTGATCGCAGGATCGGAGATCGCCATGGGTTCCTCGAAAAATCGGCAGGCCAACAGGGCGCGACGTCGCTGTCGCCAGCCATCAGCAACTGCCCGCCGGCGTCCGCTATTCCCGGCGGCGCCGGCAATCCACTCTGTGGACTCAGTCGGCGTGCGGTGGCCGGGTTCTCCGCGGCGGGTCGGGCGCGAGCGAGCCGTCCGGGGCGATGTGTTCGAAGATCTGGTCGACCAGGTTCAGCACGTGCGGGTCGTCGACGGTGTAGATGTGGCGGCGGCCCTCGCGGCGGGCGGTGATGATGCCGGCCAGGCGGAGTTTGCCGAGGTGCTGGCTGGCGGTGGCGATGCTGACGCCGACGCGGTCGGCGAGGGTGCCGACGTCGTACTCGCCCTGGGCGGCCAGTGAGACCAGATGCAGCCGGACGGGGGCGGACAGCATCGCGAAGGTGCCGGCGGCGGACTCCAGCTGCGCCTTCGTCGGTTCGGGGAAGGTCGTCATCTCGCGGTCATTGTGACCGGTCGAGCGGGTCCTGGGGAGTCGGCAGGCCGAGGGTGAGCACGGTCTCACACTTTCGCAATTGCGAAAGTATCGAAACGATGGCAGCCTGGAGGCATGGCAAGAGCTTTCCGCCCCGTACTGCTCCTCCTCGCCGTGGCGATCCCAGCGGTCGTCCTGCGGCTCACCGGCACCCACCCGTTCGCCCCGCTCGGCATCCTGGTCTTCGGCCTCGGCGTCGTCGCCGCGTCGTTCGTGCTGGCCTGGGCCGCGGAGGCCGCCGAGATGGACATCTCCGGCGGGCTCGCGATCGCGCTGCTCGCGGTGATCGCCGTCCTCCCGGAGTACGCGGTGGACCTCTACTTCGCCCACACCGCCGGCAGCAACCCGGAGTACGTGCAGTACGCCGCCGCCAACATGACCGGCTCGAACCGGCTCCTGCTCGGCCTCGGCTGGTCCAGCGTCGTCCTGGTCAGCCTGTACGTCGCCAGCAAGCGCAGCGGGCGGACCGTCAAGGCCCTCGTGCTCGACTCGGGCTACAAGCGCGAGCTCGGCTTCCTCCTGATCGCGGGCGTGGTCGCGTTCATTATCCCGCTGACCGGCCAGATCCACCTCCTGCTCGGCATCGCGCTGCTCGCCTTCTTCGCCTACTACCTGTGGCGCGCCGCCGCCAGCGAGCACGGCGACGAGCCCGACCTGGTCGGCCCGGCCGCGCGGATCGGCGGCCTGCCGAAGGTGCAGCGCCGGATCACGGTCGTCACCATGTTCGTGGCGGCGGCGACGATCATCCTGTTCTCGGCCGAACCGTTCGCCGACTCGCTGGTCGAGGGCGGGCACGCGCTGGGCATCGACCAGTTCCTCCTGGTCCAGTGGCTCGCGCCGCTGGCCTCCGAGGCCCCGGAGTTCATCGTCGCGCTCCTGTTCGCCTGGCGCGGCAAGGGCGCCGCGGCCCTCGGCCTGCTGATCTCCGCCAAGGTGAACCAGTGGACCCTGCTGATCGGCAGCCTCCCGATCGCCTACGGCCTGGGTGGCGGCCCCGCCGCGCTCCAGCTGGACGGGCGGCAGGTCGAGGAGTTCTTGCTGACGGCAACGCAGACGATGCTGGGCATCGCGATCCTGCTGGCACTGCGCTTCCCCCGCTGGGCGGCCTGGACGCTGCTCGCGCTCTTCGCCGTGCAGTTCGCCGTACCGGGCCAGACCGGGCGGTACGTGATCTCGGGCGTGTACGCCGTCCTGGCGATCGGCGCGTTCATCCACCACCGCCGCGAGATCATTCCGGTCCTCACCGACCCGTTCCGGCGTACGCAGAAGACCACCGACGAGCGCACGGACGAGCTGGTCGGGGTCTGACGTCAGCTGGCCTGCTGCTGCTCCGGCGGGCGGCGGCGCTCGCTCGGCCCGGGCCGGCCCCGGCGGCGACCGTCCAGGAACTTCTCACCGGCCGCCGTACCGGTGAACTTGGTCCGGCGAGCCCAGGCCCGGCAGTCCTCGAGAACCGGGCAGGCGGTCAGGCAGACGGCTTGCGCCTTGCGCTGCTCCCACTGCGGCGCGGTCTCGTCGTACGCCGGGGACATGCCGACGCACGCGGCCTTCGACATCCAGCGGTCGGCGGGATCGGCGATCACCGTCAAGGTCGGCCTCATGGGCACTCCTGCTCGTCGTCCGATCGGGCGGATCGGGTCCGCGGGGGTTTCCCGCGGACCCGATCAGCTTGCGCCCGGCTCGTTGCCCCGGTGCGACGCCGATGTTTCCAACGTGAAACGTCAGCGCCGCACGGTGTCACATCGGTGCCGCTGACACCTCGTCCCACAGGTCGCAGCGGTGCGTACCGCGCAGGTTCACCGGACCGGTCGATGCGACGCTGACCGACCGGACCAGGTCGCGCCGGTACGGCGCCCAGCCGGGATCGCCGCCGCGGGCGAACGCCGACCACTGGTCGAGCAGCCGTCCGGACAGCTCGCGCTGCGCGGGGGTGAGCGGCGGCGGCTGCCACGGACCGGGGTTGGTGCTGGCGAAGAAGTACGGCATCTCGACGCCGTGGTGCGCGCCGTACGGGAACTCCCCCGGCCGCGGCGTACGCGGTTCGGCGAACTCGTACGCGTAGACCGGCGCACGCCGGCGCATCAGGTCGTTCGCCCGCAGCTGCGAGCAGGCGCCGAGCAGGAGTCCTTCATCGGTCAGCACCTGCGCGAGGGCGAGGCTCGGCGTCGGATACGCCGCCGCCGGGTAGGCGGCAAGGACCTTCGCGGTGGCGTCGCCGTACAGGTCGCGGACGATCCCGGGGTACTGCTCGGCGGTGACCGGCCGACCCGCTTCGTCGTACCGGCTGCCGACGAAGGACCGCATCTCGTCCTTGGTGCCGCCCTGCAGAACCGGTACGGCGGCCGCAAGCCCGACCAGGTGCGCCACCCGCGGCTGGAGCGGCAGCAGCCTGGTGCCGACTGTGGGCAGCCAGGACCGGTCGGTGGTCCGGCGGTCCAGGCTACTGTCGTCGCCCAGCCCGGTGAGCTGCTCGAACGGCTTGGCCCGCAAACAGTCCATGGCGGTCCGCGGATCGGAGCAGCCGATCCCGGCCGCGGTCTGCACTGCCCGGGCCTCCGCGGTCGGCGCCGGCAGCAGGCCGTTCACGCACGGCGCACTCTGCACGATCGCCCGCGCGAACAGCCCGCGCGCCTGCGGGGAGACGAGCTGCGCGCACACGCTGAACGCACCGGCGGACTCACCCCAGAGCGTCACCCGGCGCGGGTCACCGCCGAAGGCGCGCGCGTTGCGCTGGACCCAGCGCAGCGCCTGCTGCTGGTCGGCCAGCCCGAAGTTCCCGGCGGCGGGGTCGCGCATCCCCGGGTAGCGGAGGAACCCGAGCGCGCCGAGACGGTAGTTGACCGTCACCACGATGTTGCCCCGAGCAACCATTTCGGAGGGGTCGTACAGCGACCCGGCGCCGCTGGTGAACCCGCCGCCGTGCAGGAAGAGCAGCACCGGCGCGCCACCGCGCAGCTCGGCCCGTGGCGGGGTCCAGACGTTGAGTGTCAGGCAGTCCTCGGCGCCGTCGACGGTCGGGCCGCCGGCCGACCATCCGGCTTGGGGACAGATCGGGCCGGGCCGCGTCGCGTCGCGAACGCCGGACCAGGGCGTGGGTGGGCGGGGCGCGGACCAGCGCCCGGCGCCGGTCGGCGGGGCGGCGTACGGGATGCCCTCGAAGACCTGGAGGCCGGTCGACGTCGTTCGGCCGTGGAGCAGTCCGGTGTCGATCCGGACCAGCTCGGTGGCGGCCTCCGCGGGCCGGGCAATCGTTGTGAGAACGGTCAGGCACAGCAGTGCTGCCGCGGTTCTTCGGAGTGGTTTCATACCAGCCGATGGTGCCGAGCCTCGCTGGGTCGAGGCATCGCCCAGCAGCGGTATCCCGCGCTACGCCGGCTGCGGTACGCCGACGGTCAGCAGGGTGCGCACGGTCTCCTGCGCGCAGGCCTTGTTCACGCCGATCCCGCCGCGGGCGCTGCGCTTGATCCAGCCGGCGACGAAGTGCCCGGGCCGGCCGATAACCGCGCCGCCGACGTTCGGCACGATGCCCAGCGTCTCGTCGAAGGGCAGCCCTTCGATCGGTCGCCCGGTGAAGCCGATCGCCGAGACGAGGGTGCCGGCGGAGATCAGTTCGCCGTCGGCGGTGGTCAGGCCGTGCTCGTCCCAGCCGGCCGGGGTCACGCCGTACCGGAAGGCGATCTCGTTCCGGCCTTCGACTTCCCGGTACGCCGAAGCGGTGTAGGCGGCAGCTTCTGGTCCCCGGCGGCCCAGGACCAGCACCTCGGTGATGCCGGTCCCGGGGAGGGTGGGCAGCAGGCGCGCGAGGTCGAGGGCGACGTTGCCGTTGCCGACGACGATTGCCCGGGGCCCCCTCAGTTCCGGCCGCCGGGCGCCCGGGCGGCCGTTGTACCAGGCAACGATCTCGTCCGCGGTCAGCTCGCCCGGGAGGCCGAGCCGCCGGCTCTCGGACGCCCCCGACGCGTGCACGACCGCGTCGTACCGGCCCTCGAGCTCGGCCACCGTCACCGACGTACCGGGACGCCAGTGCACCCGCGGATGTGCGGCGATCCGCTCGAAGGTCTCGACGATCTGCTTCGTCAGCGGGTGATCGGGCGCGACGCCGTACCGCGCGAGCCCACCGACCACTGGCAGGCGATCGAACAGGGTGATCTCCGCCGTACTGCGCTGCAGCAGCTCTCGCGTCGCGTACATCCCGGCCGGCCCGGCGCCGACCACCGCGACCCGGCGCGGCCCGTCCGACCAGGGGTCGAAGCGCGGCGGCTCCCAGGTGTCGAGGTCGAGCCCGTCGAGCGGCGGGCGTTCGCGGTAGTACGACGCGTTCAGCTGGACGTCAACCGGCGCCGAGCGGTCCGCGGGCTTAGCGGCGTCGACCGGGCAGATGTCGGCGCAGGCCCCGCAGTCGATGCAGGCCCGCGGGTCGACGTACAGGCCGTCGGTGGTGCCGAAGCCCGGCTCCCCCGGCGACGGGTGGATGCAGTTCATCGGGCAGACCGCGACGCAGCTCGCGTCCGAGCAGCACTCGCCGCTGATCGCGTACGTCATCTCAGAGCAGCCCAGTGCGTCGGTACACCCGCCGCGCGGCCGGCGTCAGCAGACCGACCTCGGCCAGGAAGTCCATCAAGTTCGAGCAGCTCGTCCGCAGCAGCGACCGGTGGTGCTGGTTGCCGCGGGCCAGCGTGACAGCTTTCCCGACATCGAGGCCCACGTTCCGGTACACCGCGGGGCTGACCATGCTGCTGACGATCATGTCCGCCGCGAGCGCGATCACCAGGGCACTGATCCAGCGCCGGACCGGCCCGGCCGCGGCGATCCGCTCCCGGGTCTCCTCCCGCGCGAACACCATGTGCCGCGACTCCTCGACCACGTGGATGTGGTTCACCGTGCGGACCAGCGGCGCGACCCGGCGGTCCCGCATCCAGTCGCGCTGCATCACGTCGAGGACCTCCTCGGCGACCAGGATCGCGGCGTACGCCGTGGCGCCGGTCGCGACGGTCTTGAACCCGCGCCCGAGCTCGCGCGCGAGCAGCCCCGGCCGGTAGTGCGTGTCGACCATCCGGCTGCACGCCTTCGCGAACATGATCGAGTGCCGGCACTCGTCGGCGATCTCGGTCAGCGCCCACTGGAACTCGGCACTCGCCGGGCTCTCGTCGTACACGTCGCGCAGGATCATCTGCTGCAGGATCAGCTCGAACCAGATCCCGGTCGAGGCGACCGAGGCCGCCTCGTGCCTGGTCAGCTCGCGGCGCTGCGCCTCGCTCAGCTCGTCCCAGTACGGCGTCGCGTAGAGCGTGCTCCACTCCGGGCTCAGGCCGTAGTCGTCGCCGACCGGCGCGTCCCAGTCGATCTCGGTCTCCGGATCGCGGGACAGCTGCGCCGCCGAGGCGAGCAGGCGTCGTGCGGTGTCGTCCGTGTCGTGCATGAAGCACCTCCCGGCATCGTTACATCCTCAATGTAACATGCTGATTGGCTTATTAGGCAAGGGCTACTGCGCGGGCCGGACCATCCGGATCTCGGGGACGCCGAAGAACTCCTCGTCCTCGCGCGCACCGTCCTCGGCGAACCCGTTCCGCCGGTAGAAGGCCAGCGCGCGATCGTTGCCCTCGAGCAGCCAGAGGCTCGCCGCCTCCCGTCCGATCGCGACGTCGAGCAGCCGCTGCCCGAGGCCGCTGCCCCACCAGGCCTGCCGGGCGTACACGGAGTACAGCTCCAGCGGCGTCGGGGCGTTGGGATCGCGGCCCGGACCTGGCGACGAGAACCCGATCACCCGGTCCTGAATCGGCACGTCCTGGCCCGGGTTGAAGGCCAGCCAACGGACGACGCCCGCCTCGATCGCACCGACCCAGCGCTCGGTCCGCCGCCCGATCCCCGCCGGGTCGGTCTTCTCCCGCAACCGCTCAGGGTCCAGCAGCCCGGCATACGCCTCCTGCCAGCACAGCAGGTGACACCACGCGCCGGCCTCGGCGTCGCCGACCTCAGCCCGGCGGATCTCGACCCGCGCCGCATCAGCGCGCGAGAAGCTCGCCGTGCTCATCTAGACGGTGAAGACGATCTTGCCGAACACGTCGCCCTCGTTCATCTTCGCGAAGCCGGTCCGGGCGTCGGCCAGCGGCAGCGTCGTGTCGATGTGCGGCGAGATCCCGGCGTTGGCCATGAACTGCACCAGCTCAGCGAGCTCCTGCCGGGTGCCCATCGTCGAGCCCTGGATCCGCAGCTGAAGGAAGAAGATCCGGTTCAGCTCGGCCGACTTCGGCGCCTGCCCCGACGTCGCGCCCGAGATGACCACCGTGCCGCCCTGCTTCAGCGACTTCAGCGAGTGCGACCAGGTCGCCTCACCGACGGTCTCCATCACCGCGTCCACCCGCTCGGGCAGCCGCGCGCCCGACTCGAACACGTCGTGCGCGCCGATCTCCAGCGCCTTCGCGCGCTTGCTCTCGTCCCGGCTCGTCGCCCACACCCGGATCCCGGCCGCGCGCGCCAGCGTGATCAGCGAGGTCGCGACGCCACCGCCCGCACCCTGCACGAGCACGGTGTCGCCCGGCTTCAGCCCCGACTGCGTGAAAAGCATCCGGTACGCCGTCAGCCAGGCCGTCGGCAGACAAGCAGCCTGCTCGAAACTCAACCCGGCCGGCTTCGGTACGACGTTGTGCGCCGGGACGACGACCTGCTCCGCCAGCGTCCCCTGGTACCGCTCGCTCAGCAGCGACCGCTTCGGGTCGAGCGTCTCGTCACCCTTCCAGGCCGGGTCGGAGATCACCGCGTGCACGACGACCTCGTTGCCGTCCTGGTCGATCCCTGCCGCGTCGCACCCGAGGATCATCGGCAGACTCTTCTCCGCCAGCCCGACCCCCTTCAGCGACCACAGGTCGTGGTGGTTCAGCGCCGACGCCTTCACGTCGACCGTCACCCACCCGTCCTGCGCCACCGGCTCCGGCCGCTCCCCCACCTCGAGCGCGGACACCGGGTCGTCGGCGTTGAACTTGGCGGCATAGGCAGCAAGCATGAGCCCACCCTAGGCGCTGGTCCGCACGCCGTCAGTTAGCAAGGTCACCGCGGCTCAGTCGGCGTGCAGCGCGCTGTCCGCGGTCGTCACGGCGTACGACGTGAAGCGCACCTTCAGCCCGCTACGCGTCGGCGCGCAGCACATCGGACCCGCCGCAGCCTCGGCGTCCGGGTCGAGCGGCGCGACGCGGACCATGCGCCACGGCTCGTCGTCGACGCGCGCCCGGACGGTCACCGCGTCACCCGAGCGGCTCACGCGGATCGTCACCTCACGCCCGGCCCACTCGGCGACCGGCGCCATCGACCAGTCGGAGACCCCGCGGGTCACCACGGCGCCCAGCTGAGGAGCGCCGTCGGTGAACTCGACGCCGGCCTTGATCCAGTTCTCCTCGTCCACCCGGACCAGGATCCCGGCCTGGTCGTACAGCTCCTCGAACGCGGCGACGAAGCCGACCTCGATCGCCGTGTCCGGCGGGAACTCGGTCAGCAGCGCGTGCCCGTCGTCGTGCACGAACCCGTAGCTGGTCGTCCGCCAGAAGTCGCTGCCCTCCCGCGCCGACACCACCAGGTCGTTGCCATCAGCAAGCACGCCCTCGGGCGCGTTCAGCCAGGCAGCCTCGGACCACTCGATCGCACGCCGGTTCTCCACCCGGTAGACCCTATATCGAGTGAAGAACCGGCGGCGGGTGGAAACAGATGGAGAGGTAGGAGCGGCGCGCCCCCGAACGCCAGCGGGCTCCGCCCGCGGCGGCGGCGCGGGATGTGCGCTGCCCGCGTCAGCTGCGGGCGACGCCTTCGCGCTGAGCCGCTTCGGCGACCGCCTTCGCGACGGCCGGTGCCACGCGCTCGTCGAACGGCGACGGGATGATGTAGTCCGCGCGCAGATCCTCCGGCGCGATGAGGTCCGCCAGTGCCTCGGCCGCGGCCAGCTTCATGCCCTCGGTGATCCGCGTGGCGCCCGCGTCGAAGGCGCCGCGGAAGATCCCGGGGAAGGCCAGCACGTTGTTGATCTGGTTCGGGAAGTCCGAACGACCCGTGGCGACGACAGCGGCGTAGCGGTGCGCGAGGTCGGGGTGAACCTCGGGGTTCGGGTTGGCCAGGGCGAAGATCATCGCGCCCGGCGCCATCCGGGCCAGCGCGTCCTCGGGGACGGTCCCGCCGGAGACGCCCACGAACACGTCGGCACCGTCCAGGGCGTCGGCCAGGCGGCCGGAGAGCTGGGCGGTGTTCGTGTCGCGGGCCAGCGACAGCTTGACCGGCGACAGGTCGGCGCGGTCCTCGTGCAGGACGCCCTTGCTGTCGACCACCGCGAGGTCACCGACGCCGGCCTGCAGCAGGATGCGCGCACACGCGACCCCGGCAGCACCGGCCCCGGAGATCACCACGCGGATTTCCGAGATCGACTTCCCGGTGACCCGCAGCGCGTTCCGCAGCGCAGCCAGTACGACGACCGCCGTACCGTGCTGGTCGTCGTGGAAGACCGGGATGTCCAGCCGTTCCTTCAGCCGGCGCTCGATCTCGAAGCAGCGCGGGGCGGAGATGTCCTCCAGGTTGATGCCGCCGAACGTCGGCGCCATCCGGGCGACCGTGTCGACGAACTCGTCGACGTCGGTGCAGTCGAGCGCGATCGGCACCGAGTCGACGCCGCCGAACTCCTTGAACAGCAGCGCCTTGCCCTCCATCACCGGCAGCGCCGCGGCCGGTCCGATGTCGCCCAGGCCCAGGACGGCGGTGCCGTCGGTCACCACGGCGACCACGTTCGACTTCCAGGTGTAGGTGCGGACCAGCGCCGGCTCCTCGGCGATCGCGGTGCAGACCCGCGCCACGCCCGGCGTGTAGGCCATCGACAGGTCGTCGGCGTCGCGGACCTGGATCGACGACGTGACCTCGATCTTGCCGCCGCGGTGCAGCTCGAAGACCGGGTCACCGGCGTACCGGTCGGTGGCGGGAGTTTCGGACGGAACGGCTTCGGCAACCATCAGGAGACCCTTCATCAGCCCGGCGGACAGCGGGCAGGCGTGAGCGGAGCGTGATCAACAAGTGGCGGTTCGGAAAGGGTGCGTCGAACACCGCCGTGGCCAGGGGGTCACCCGTCGCAACGAGTAAACCACAGGCCGCACTGGTCTGATCTGTGAGGCCCCCCACACGGCAACGGCGCGGTGACGATCGAGTCTCGGCCCCGGTTACCGGCCGACAGCGCGCTGCCTGCTGTGTCAGGATGCGGGAATCCTGACCGGTAACGTCCGGCAGGACGATCACAACCAGTGTCGAGGAGTATTCGCGATGAACATCGTCTCCACCCTCCGTAAACGTCGTGTTGCGGCCGCCACCGCCACGGTCGCCGCGCTCGCCCTCGCGCTCACCGCCTGTGGCAGCGACGACTCGGGCAGCGGTGGTAGCGAGGACAAGGCCGCGGCCGCCGGGATCACCCTGGTCAAGCCGGGCAAGCTGACCATCTGCACGCACCTGCCGTACAAGCCGTTCCAGTACAAGGACGGCACCAAGGTGGTCGGGTTCGACGTCGATCTGCTCGACCTGCTGGCCCAGGACCTCGGGCTGGAGCAGGAAGTGGTCAACATCGAGTGGGCCCAGGTCACCTCGGGCGCCGCGTTCCAGGCCAAGAAGTGCGACGTCGGCATGGGCGCGATGACGATCACCGACTCGCGCAAGGCCGCGATCAGCATCACCGACCCGTACATGGACGCCACCCAGGTGCTGCTGGTGAAGAAGGACGCGCCGTACAAGTCGCTGGAGGACCTGAAGGGCAAGAAGGTCGGGGTCCAGGCCGACACCACCGGTAAGGACTTCGCCACCGAGCAGTCGAAGAAGATCGGCTTCGAGGTGGTCGTGTTCAACGACCTCGCGCTGCAGGAGAACAACGTCAAGTCCGGCCGCGTCGACGCCGGCATCAACGACAACGGCGTGCTCTACGACTTCGTCAAGGAGAACCCGGACACCGCGGTCGCGGCCGAGTTCGACACCGGCGAGCAGTACGGCTTCGGCGCGCTCAAGGACGGCAGCGGCCCGAAGCTGGTGGAGAAGTTCAACGCGCTGCTGAAGACCGCCCAGACCGACGGCAAGTACAACGAGATCTACAAGAAGTGGTTCGGGGTTGAGCCGAAGAAGTGAGCGCGCCCAACGACACGGTCGTCCGTAAGGGCCTGAGTCCGCGACAGCGGGCTCAGCGCTCCCGCTACATCCAGTACGCCGTCCTGGTGGTGCTGGTCCTGGTCGCGGCGTTCGCCGCCGACTGGGGCCAGATCGCCAGCGTCTTCTTCAAGCCCGAGTACATCAAGTCGGCCTTCGCCGACGGTCTGCTGACCGCGCTGGTGAAGACGCTGGAGTACACCGCCGGCGCGTTCGTGATCGGGCTGCTCGGCGGCACGCTGCTGGCGCTGATGCGGCTGTCCAGCGTGGGCCCGTACCGGTGGATCGCGACGGCGTACATCGAGTTCTTCCGGGGCCTGCCGGCGATCGTGGTGTTCATCGCGTTCAGCCTGCTGCCGCTGGCCTTCGAGGGGATGACCATCCCGTTCGACCCGTACGGCGTGGTCTGGCTCGCGCTCGGCATCGTCGCCGCGGCGTACATGGCCGAGGTGATCCGGGCCGGTATCCAGGCGGTCCCGAAGGGCCAGCTGGAGGCGGCCCGCTCGCTCGGCATGCCGGCCGGGCTGGCGACCCGCAAGATCGTGCTGCCGCAGGCGTTCCGGATCGTGCTGCCGCCGCTGACCAACGACCTGATCCTGCTGGTCAAGGACTCGTCGCTGGTGTTCATCATCGGGACCAGCGCCTCGGCCTTCGAGCTGACCGGGTTCGGCCGCGACCTGGCCAACACGTACTCCAACCTGACCCCGCTGGTCACGTGCGGCTTCTGCTACCTGGTCATCACACTGCCGCTGGGCATCCTGGTCCGCCGGCTCGAAGCCAAGGCTGCGAGGGCCCGCTGATGGCACTGGTCGAAATCAAGAACCTGCACAAGTCCTTCGGCAGCAACCACGTCCTGCGCGGAATCGACTTCACCGTCGAGCAGGGCGAGGTGGTCTGCGTGATCGGCCCGTCGGGCTCGGGCAAGTCGACGCTGCTGCGCTGCGTCAACCTGCTCGAGGTCCCGCAGGAGGGCCAGGTGATCGTCCGCGGTGAGGACATCACCGACCGGGACTGCCACCTGGACGCCGCCCGGCAGCAGATCGGGATGGTGTTCCAGCAGTTCAACCTGTTCCCGCACCTGTCGGTGCTGGCCAACTGCACGGTCGCGCAGACGACCGTGCTGAAGCGCAAGGCGTCCGAGGCCGACCAGATCGCCCGGGCCAACCTGTCCCGGGTCGGCCTGGACGACAAGGTGACCGCCTACCCGGCGCAGCTGTCCGGCGGCCAGCAGCAGCGGGTCGCGATCGCCCGGGCGCTGTCGATGGACCCGGCGCTGATGCTGTTCGACGAGCCGACCTCGGCGCTCGACCCGGAACTGGTCGGCGACGTCCTGACGGTGATGCGCAAGCTCGCCCTGGACGGCATGACGATGCTGGTGGTCACCCACGAGATGGCCTTCGCCCGCGAGGTGGCCGACCGGGTGGTGTTCATGGACGGCGGCGTGATCGTCGAGCAGGGCCCACCCGGCGACGTGATCGGCAACCCGCAGCAGCCGCGTACGCAGGACTTCCTGCGCCGGGTGCTGAACCCGACCCACGTCGAACCGACGTAACCGGTACGCCGAACGGCCGGTCCCCGCGCTGGGGACCGGCCGTTCGTGCGTTCAGGCGACGGCCGCCGCGAACAGGTGCAGGCTGCCGGTCGACGGCAGCGTGATCAGCTCGACGGTCTTGGCCGGGTCGAGCGGAACCGAGTTGGCGAACACGCGGTACTGGTACTCCGCGTTGGCGTAGCCGCCCGGGGTGTTGCGGCCGGGCATGCTGATCACCTGGGTCGCGCCGTGCGCGCCGGCGTCCTGGAACGACCAGTTGGGGAAGCCGAACGAGCCGGTGGACGACGTGCCGTCGGCGTACCAGATCGTCACCGTGCCGACCGCGGCCTGACTGGAGCCGGAGCCGAGCAGCACGAGTCGTTGCCCCTGGCCCGCGAACTGGACGGTCTGACCGCCGCCGGCCGCGTTGTCCTTCGTGCCCGGCTGGGCATCCGGCCACTTCAGCGTCGCGCCGAGCGCGCTCACGGTCGAGCCTGGCGTCACCCCGGCCGCCGCCAGGCGCTGCGCCGAGAAGCTGTTGCCCTCGCCGTCGAAGTCGCCGGGCGCCGGGGCCGACTCGTTGGTGACCCCGACGTTGTTGAAGGCCGCCGCGAGGTTCGGCAACGGCGTACCAGAACGTTGGGAGCTCGTTCCGGTTGCCTCACCACCGGCGTACGACGCGGTCGCGGTGAACGTCCGGATCGTGAAGCCGGCCCGCGGCGCGGGCACCCTGATCTGGAAGTCGACCACCGCCGAAGCGCCCGGCTTGACCGCGTCCTTCACGGTCCGGACCTCCGGCGCGACCGTCCACCCGACCGGCCCCCGGAACGAGACCGCCAGCTTCGACAACCGGGTCGCGGTGTTGTTTTTCACCGTCACCTTGACCCTAGCGATCACCGGCCCGGCCAGGTCCACCGTGGAGATCCCGACCTCGACCTGCCCGGCCGCGGACGCTTGCGGAGCAGTCAGCCCGGCCGCCAGCACGGCGACCGCACACACCTTCGCGAAGAGTTTCATCGCGCTCAGCCGACCGGGGGCATGTCGGTCTCGCGGGAGTCGAGGCCGAGGCGGAGGTCCGACCAGCGGCCGCGGGTGAAGTCCGGTACGTCGACCGGGCGGCCGTCGCGCTTCAGGGACTCCACGCTCAGTGGCACCGGTGCGCACCAGGCGGCCGAGTCGTACACGTCGATGTCGGGCACCAGCCCGGCGCGCATCTGCTGCACGATTCGCCACTGCAGGACGTAGTCCATCCCGCCGTGGCCGCCGTTGTTCTCCGCGTCGTCGCCGATCTTCTTCCACAGCCAGTGGTCGAACTCCTGCCGGTACGGCGCGAAGTCGCGCCAGCTGTGGCCGCCGTGGTCGGGCTCCAGGTACACGCGGCCGCCCGTGCTACCGACGGGGACGTAGTCCTCGAAGATGCCGCGGCTGCCGGCCAGGCTGTTGATCCGGCTGTACGGGCGCGGCGAGCTGACGTCGTGCTCGGCCCGGATCACCCGTCCCTTGGCGGTGTCGATCAGGCAGGTGACCAGGTCGCCGTTGACGTACTTCTCGTTCCAGGACGGGTGCGAGCGCGGGATGTTGCGCTCGCGGTAGTCGGCCAGGCCGCGCGGCGCGGTCGCGGTGGCGCGCAGCGTGGTCATCCGGTCGCCGCGGTTGATGTCCATCGCCGCCGCGATCGGGGCCAGGCCGTGCATCGCGTAGAAGCTCGCCGTACTGCGGGTGTGCCACTTCCGCCGCCACGCGTCGGTGTAGTAGGTGTCGCTGAACAGCAGCTCCCGCAGGTCGTGCAGGTAGCCGCCGTGCCCGTTGGTGATCTCCCCGAACAGGCCCTCGTGGGCCATCTTCAGCATCGCCAGCTCGTTGCGGCCGTAGCTGCAGTTCTCCATCAGCCACAGGTGCCGGCGGGTCCGCTCGGAGGTGTCGACCAGGTCCCAGAGCTGCTTGAGCTCGGTCGCGATCGGCAGCTCGACCCCGACGTGCTTGCCGCCGAGCAGAGCGGCCTTGCCCTGCTCGTAGTGGAACTCCCAGGGCGTGGCGATGTAGACGAGGTCCACGTCGCTGCTGCGGACCAGATCCTTGTACGCCGCCGCGGAGCCGCCGTACTCGGTCGGGCGCGGTTTGCCGAGCTGGACGAGCCGGTCGGCGGCCGACTTGGCCCGGTCGGCGCGGATGTCGCAGACGGCGGTGACGACCGCGCCGGGTACGGCGGCCCAGCCGGTCAGCATGCCGGCGCCGCGGTTGCCGAGACCGATCAGGCCGATCCGGACGGTCTGGTGCTCGGCGAAGGGGACGTCGACCATCGAGCGCTGGTCGGGGCGCCGGGCCGCGGCGGTCGCCTCGGCGGCCGTCGTACTGGTTGTGGCGGAGGTGCTGGAGGCGGCGGCCGGTCCGGCGGCGCCGGCGGCGGCCAGGACGCCGGCGACTCCGGCGCCGAGCACGGTCCGGCGAGAGCTGGTGGGATCCACGGTGAACTCCTGTCGTCGGGCGGGGCGAGAAGAAGTGCGTGATATTGCTCGGTATCCCAACATGCTCAACATCTACGCGCAATACGTCAGCGTTCCCCAGATCGATCGGGGGCGGTTGTGCATTGCCGGGCCGCAGCGGGGAAGATGTACGCGGTGTGGGCCGACCCGCCCAGAGATCAGCCCGCCAGGGAGGCAGCAGTGAGCAACACCGGACAGGCCGCCGAGGTTCGCCTCAGCATCCCGGCCGACAGCGCCTACATCGCCGTACCGCGCTCGGTGGTCGGGAACCTCGCCGCCCGCAACGACTTCACCGTCGACGCGATCGACGACCTGCGGATCGCCGTCGACGAGGCCTGCTCGCTGCTGCTCCCGCAGGCCACCGACGGGGAGCTGGAGTGCGTCTTCGCGATCGCTCCGCCGCAGCTGACCGTCCGGACGTCGGCCGTCGTGCCGGCCGGGTGGATGCCGGACACCGACTCGTTCGGGTGGACCGTGCTGACCGCGCTGGTGGAGTCGGCCGCCGCGGAGACCGTCGACGGCCGGCTGACCATCACCGTGACGGCGACCGCCACCGCCGCGGAGAAGGCGTGACCGACGACAGATCCCTGGGCGACCCCCAGGAACCCAGCACCGACCTGCGCACCCGGACCGCCGAGCTGTTCGCCGCCCTCGGGGCCGCGCCGGCCGGCGACCCCGCGCACACCCTGGCCCGGGACGGGCTGGTCTCCCTGCACATGCCGCTGGTCGAGCACCTGGCCCGCCGGTTCCGCAACCGCGGTGAGCCGTACGACGACCTGGTGCAGGTCGCGACGATCGGGCTGATCAAGGCCGTCGACCGGTTCGACCTGGAGCGCGGCGTCGAGTTCTCGACGTACGCGACGCCGACGATCCTCGGCGAGATCAAGCGCTACTTCCGCGACAAGGGCTGGGCGATCCGGGTGCCGCGCCGGCTGCAGGAGCTGCGGCTGTCGCTGACCGCGGCGACCGCGGAGCTGACCCAGGAGCTCGGCCGGGCGCCCACGGTGGCGGAGCTGTCGACGCGGCTGGAGCTGGCGCCGGACCTGGTGATCGAAGGACTGGAGTCGGCGAATGCGTACAACACGCTGTCGCTGGACGCCCCGGATCAGAACGAGGCCGACGCGACGACGGTGCTGGACGGGCTCGGCGGCGAGGACGAGGCGCTGGAGAGCGTCGAGTACCGGGAGTCCCTGAAGCCGCTGCTGGCCCAGCTCGACACCCGCGAGAAGCGGATCCTGACGCTGCGGTTCTTCCGCGGGATGACGCAGTCGCAGATCGCCGAGGAGATCGGCATCTCGCAGATGCACGTGTCGCGACTGCTGGCCCGGACTCTGACCGAGCTAAGGGCAGGCTTGCTTAAGGAATAAGGGGTTCTAGAGCACTGGCGGGTGGTCGCGGGTGGGGTCGTCCTTGAGGGCTTCGGTCGAGGCCTTCTGGAAGATCGCGAGCAGTACGCCGACCGCCGCCAGCGCCAGGACAACCGAGACCGGGCGGGTCGAGCCACCCCAGAAGCTGTAGGCCATCAGGACCTGGATCAGCTGGGTGAAGACCGCCGGCCCGCGGCTCCACGTCGACGCGCGGAACAGCCCGCGGGCGATCAGCAGCAGGCCGCCGCCGTACGCGATCAGGAACACCGTCGTGGTCAGGCCGAGTCCCAACCGTCCGGAGTCGAGCGTTAACGCTTCGGCAAATCCGAGAACGGCGACCACGAGCCCTTCCGCAGCGACCACAGCCGCGGCTAACTTGAGCGGACGCGGTGCGGCTGTGGAGGAATCGGTCGGCACACCGCAAGCCTACGCGGCGGAGGTTCGGGCGTACTGGTGTGCCTGCCAGTACGACGGAACGTCCGTCGCTGGGCAACTCGAAGCCCCGGTGGACCGCTGTGAGGAGCGGTCCGGCGCTGGGCACGACGTACCTGGGCCCACCCCTGCCCCAGGTGCGGCGAAGGGTCGGAGAGCCTTTCCCCACAGGGATTCCAGGTTTTGCGTAACCCCGAGGCTGTTCGATCGGTTACTTGCAGTGAACGGGTGATCGCAGCTCAGGCCCCGCGTTCGGATAACGGACGGGGCGGTCCGCTCTGCACCGGTTCGAAACGTAAAGGAAGCGTTGTGATCGGATCGACAAGTCCATAACCCTTGTTTCGCCAGCGCGAGATTGGGAACATGGTGTCGTTCGTGAAAACGTTCACAACGCTTCGCACCACCCCCGTGCGATTACTTCCACGCTGATCGGGCACAGACCAGCCTTCAGCGTCATTCGACTACCGAGAGAGATGGGATTCGCCATGGATTGGCGCCACCGGGCCGTTTGCCTCGATGAGGACCCGGAACTGTTCTTCCCCATCGGCAACACCGGGCCCGCGATCATGCAGATCGAGGAGGCCAAGCAGGTGTGCCGCCGTTGCGACGTGCGTGAGCAGTGCCTGGCCTGGGCACTGGAAGCCGGCCAGGACCACGGTGTCTGGGGCGGCCTGAGCGAGGACGAGCGTCGTGCGCTGAAGCGCCGCAACGCCCGCGCCCGCATCCGCACCGCCTGACGCAGCAACACGATGGGGCCCCGCGGGATCCGCGGGGCCTTTTGATTTCCCCGTTGCCCCAGGCCCCCACGCTGGCTGCGAAGAACCATGGGTACGCACCAACAGTTGAAGTCCCCCACGGTTGTTCACAGCCAACGAATCAGTCTTTGATCGGCAGATCAAGCACCACAGTCGTCCCCGGTCCGCCGCGTCGGCTGTGGAACTCGAGGGTGCCGTCCAGCTCCCCCAGCACCAGCGTCCGCACGATCGACAACCCCAGATTCCCCGAGGTCTCCGAATCGAAGTCTGTCGGCAGGCCTTTCCCGTCATCCGTGATGACGACATGCAACCGCCCCACAGACCGATTCGCCTCCAGCTCGATCGTCCCCGCGACCTCCTCCCCCTCACGCCCCCCGAACGCGTGCTCAACCGAGTTCTGCATCAACTCCGTCAGCACCATCGCCAGCGGAGTCGCCACTTCGGAGTCCAGCACCCCGAACGACCCCGCCCTCCTGATCGACACCGCCGTAGCAACAGTCGACACATCCGCCACCATCGCCGCCACCCGATCCGCAACATCGTCGAAGTCCACATGCTCGTCGAACGACTCCGACAGCGTCTCGTGCACGATCGCAATAGACCCCACCCGCCGCACCGCCTCCGCCAGCGCCGCCTGCCCCTCAGGCACGGTGATCCTCCGTCCCTGCATCCGGAGTAACGCGGCGACGGTCTGCAAGTTGTTCTTCACACGATGGTGAATCTCCCGGATGGTCGCTTCCTTGGTGACCAGCTCCCGCTCCCGGCTCCGCAGCTCGGTCACGTCCCGGAGCAGGATCAGCGCACCCACATGCTCACCGGCGGCCCGCAAAGGGATCGCTCGCAGGAACAGCGTCGCGTCCGCGTTCTCGATCTCGAGCTCCTTGGCGGCCCGTCCGGTCAGCACCGACGCGAGCACGTCGTCGACCTTGTGCCCGGTGTGCAGCAGTTCCCCGGTGACGTCCTTCAGCCGGCTTCCGACCAGATCGGTGACCAGTCCCATCCGCCGGTACGCCGACAACGCATTCGGGCTGGCGAACGTCACCATTCCGTGCCGATCGACCCGGATGCACCCGTCCCCGACCCGGGGCGTGGTGGACAGCAGCCGCTCCCCGCCGTACGGGAAGATGCCGTCGGTGATCATCCGGGCCAGGTCGGTGGCGCTCTGCAGGTAGGCGATCTCGAGCCGGGACGGTGTCCGGACGCCGAGCAGGTTGGTGTTGCGGGCGATCACCGCGATCACCCGGTCGCCGCGCCGGACCGGGATCGTCTCGACCCGCACCGGGACGTCGTCGCGCCACTCGGGGTCGCCCTCGCGGCAGATCCGGCCGCCGTCGTAGGCCTGGTCGAGCAGCGGCCGCCGGTCGCGCGGGATGAAGCTGCCGACGATGTCGTCCAGGTACGCCGTCGGCCCGGTGGTCGGCCGCATCTGCGCACCGGCCCAGAAGCCGAGGCCCTCGGTGTCGGGCAGCCAGAGCACCAGGTCCGCGAAGGACAGGTCGGCGAGCATCTGCCAGTCCGAGACCAGCAGCTGCAGCCGGTCGAGGTCGGCGGAGTCCAGGGTGGTGTGGTTACGAGCCACGTCGCTCAGGGAGGGCACCCACCCGAGCGTAGTCGTAGCACCCGGCTCGACAGATTCGCGCATTGGGTGTTGATTGATCTGTGCCGAACCACGGTTCGAGTGAAAGGATGTTTTGGTGGAGTCGACGTCGTACTGGCAGGACGTGATGGCCGCGGACTATGCGGTCCCGCACGACCGTGGGCTGAGCGACCTCACCGAGGAGCTGGTCCGGGGCCTGGCCAGTACGAACCCGCAGATCCGCGACGCCCTCGCGTACCCGACGCTGGCCACCTGGCTCGAGCGCGGGGTGTACGACGACCTGCTGCCCGGTTTCGGTGACGGGCTCTGCGCCGGCCTGAACTACGGGCTCGGCGAGGACGGCACCGACACGGTGTTCCGGCGCTCGTTCACGGCACTGACGCTGGCCGAGGTGATCCACCGCGACAACGCCGAGTTCCTGGTCCACGACGAGGTCGTGATGCGCTGGGGCGACCGCCTGGCGACCTGGCTGCTGCGTGAGCGGGACCTGCGCGGCTTCGTCCCGGACTCCGGCTGGGCGCACACCGTCGCGCACGGCGCCGACGCGATCGGCGCGCTGGCGCGTTCTCGCCACTGCGACGCCGGCGTTCTGCGCGCGCTGCTCGACGTACTGGCGGACCGGATCGTCAAGGACACCCAGTACCGCTGGGTGCACGAGGAGCACGACCGGGTCGCGCACGCGGTGATGACGATCCTGCACCGCAACATGCTGACCAGCGACGAGCTGGAGCGCTGGCTGAAGCCGGTCGCGGCGACGGCGGCGCAGCAGCCGATGATGCACGAGACGCTGCCGGAGTGGCCGACGCCGAACGTGTTCAACGCCCGTGGCGTGCTGCACGTGCTGCTCAGCCAGTTGGCGATCGGCGTGAAGGGCTTCCCGATCCCGGGTGACGACGACCTGTTCGGCCGCCCGATCGAGTCCCGCGCGGATCTGCTGCTGATGGTCACCGAGGCGGTCCGCGCTTCCCAGCCGTACATCTACCGGCCGGCACCGAGCAGCAGCTAACGCCGTACGGCGACCGTCGCGATCACCGCGCGATGGTCGGAGCCGTCGATCTCGTACGTCTTGAACCGGCTCGGTTCCACTCCGACGCCGGCCACGACGTGGTCGATCTGCGTCCGCGCGAACACCGGCCGGTCGGCGGGCCAGGTCCCCTGCAGCCCCTCCCCCACGGCCGGGCCGACGCTGCGGCAGTTCTTGCCGAGCGCGTCCCGGAAGTCCGCGTGGTCGCTGGTCGCGTTGAAGTCCCCGGCGACGATCGTCGGTACGTCGGACGCACACCACTTCCGCAGTACGACGAGGTCCTGCTTCCAGGTGCTCACCTCGGACGGTAGCGGCGGGTAGCCGTGGTAGGCGATCAGCCGCAGCTTGCCGAGCGTCCCGCCGGTGACGACGATGTGCCCGAACCGGGTCGTCGTCTGCTGGACGACGCCCGCCTTGTCGAGCGCCGGCTTGCCCTCGGGCGCTGCGCCGTTCGGCACCACGGCGTTCACCCGGCCCGGGTCGAGGGTGTCGGCGGTGAAGGCGACCTTGCCGAGCGAGCTCGCCACCAGCACGCTGGTCGCGCTCTCCGGTGCGGCGTTCGCCTGCACCGTGTACCCGTGGTAACCAAGCCCGCTGAGCTGCTGCTGGATCTGCTCGCGGACGTCGACCTGTGCCTCGGGCAACGACACCAGGTCGGGCCGCTGGGAACGGATCAGCTTCCCGACCTCCTCGGGGTCGGCGCCGCCGCCGAGCACGTTCGCGACCATCACGGTGAGTGCGCGCGATCCCGGTTCCGGCGGCTCCGGGTCGGAGATCGCCCGCGGCGCGGTCAGCGCGGCACCGGTCAGCACCAGCAGCACGACCAGGGCCGAGGCGAGCCGCCAGCTTCGGCGTACGAGCATCAGGAGGGCCAGGACGAGGACCAGCGCGAGCAGCTGCGGCCGGAACGCGACCAGCTGCGGGAACGGCGTCACCTCGTCGAGCCCGAACAGCTCGGGATAGAGCGGTACGGCAACGACCAGCAGGAACAGGGTGGACAGGACGACACTGCGGACCCGCCAGGCGGTTTCGTTGTCCATCGGTGTCCCCTTACGTCTAGTCGCGTTCCATCAGCGAACGGTAGCGTTCACCGTTGCGCCAGCCTGTGTCCCCGAGGAGGTTGCTGTGTCCAAGCTGTCCGCGGTGAGACCCGCGTACTGGATCGCCGGCGTTCTGCTGGCGGCCTCAGTCGTGGTTCCTCTCCTGGTCTCCACCTATGCCAAGGACGAACCCCGGTTGTGGGGTTTCCCGTTCTTCTACTGGTACCAGCTGCTCTGGGTGTTCATCTCCGCGATCACGGTGAGCATCTCGTACTGGCTGGTGACCGGTGAGGAAAAGAAACGACGCGCCGCCGAGGGGCTGGACGCGGTCAAGGAGGGCGACCGGTGAAGCACGTCGACTGGGTCCAGCTGATCATCGTCGTGGTGATCTTCGTCGCGGTCACCGTGATGGGGTTCATGGCGGCCCGCTGGCGCAAGACCGGTGAGCTGGACAGCCTGGACGAGTGGGGCCTGGGTGGGCGGGGCTTCGGCACCTTCATCACCTGGTTCCTGCTCGGTGGCGACCTCTACACGGCGTACACGTTCGTCGCGGTACCGGCCGCGATGTACGCGACGGGTGCGATCAGCGGCTTCTTCGCGGTGCCCTACACGATCGTGGTTTACCCGATCATCTTCGTGTTCATGTCCCGGCTGTGGTCGGTCTCGCACCGCAACGGCTACGTGACCCCGGCCGACTTCGTCGGTGGCCGCTACGGAAGCCGGGGACTGTCGCTCGCGGTGGCAGTGACCGGCATCCTGGCCACGATGCCCTACATCGCGCTGCAGCTGGTCGGCATGCAGGCCGTCTTCGAGGTGATGGGCCTCGGCGGCGACAACCTGCTGGCCAAGGACCTGCCGCTGCTGATCGCGTTCGCGGTGCTGGCGGCGTACACGTACTCCTCGGGCCTGCGGGCGCCGGCGATGATCGCGTTCGTCAAGGACGGCCTGATCTACCTGGTGATCGGCGCCGCGATCCTCTACCTGCCGGGCCAGCTCGGCGGCTGGGACAGCATCTTCGACGCCGCCCAGACCAAGATGGAGACGCCGTCGCCGACCACCGGGCAGCCGATCGGCGCGTTCATCCCGGGCGAGGCCGGCTACTCGTCGTACTGGACGCTGGCGCTCGGTTCGGCGATGGCCCTGTTCATGTACCCGCACTCGGTGACCGCCGTGCTGTCGACGAAGAACCGCAACGTCGTACGCCGCAACGCGGCGATCCTGCCGGCGTACTCGCTGCTGCTCGGCCTGCTCGCGCTGCTCGGCTTCATGGCGATCAAGGCGAACGTCGACATCAAGGGTCTGGACGGCCTGGCCAACCCGCAGCTGGCGATCCCGCGGCTGTTCGACCAGGAGTTCCCGGCCTGGTTCGCCGGGATCGCGTTCGCGGCGATCGCGGTCGGTGCGCTGGTGCCGGCGGCGATCATGTCGATCGCGGCGGCGAACCTGTTCACCCGCAACATCTACCGCGACTTCCTGAAGCCGGATGCGACGCCCGCGCAGGAGGCCAAGGTCTCCAAGCTCGCCTCGCTGCTGGTGAAGTTCGGCGCGCTGGTGTTCGTGCTCGGGATGGACAAGACGATCTCGCTGAACCTGCAGCTGCTCGGCGGGATCTGGATCCTGCAGACCTTCCCGGCGATCGTGGTCGGCCTGTTCACCCGGTGGTTCCACCGCTGGGCGCTGCTGGCCGGCTGGGCGGTCGGCATGGTCTGGGGCACCATCACGGCGTACAACGTGGTGAACCCGGCGACCGGCAAGCACTTCGGCGGTTCGCTGGCGATGATCCCGTTCACCGACACCAAGGTCTACATCGGCCTGACGGCGTTCGGGCTGAACCTGGTCGTCGTGCTGGTGCTGACGGTGGTGCTGCGGGCGCTGAAGGTGGCCGAGGGCACCGACTCGACGCACCGGACCGACTACACGGCCGACGCCGGGGACCCGGGCGTGAAGGACCTGAACGAGCTGCTCGACGAGGGTGGCGCGACCGCGAAACCCTGACCTGGTTGGCTTTTCCGGCGGGCGGTTCCTCCTCGGAGGGACCGCCCGTCACGCTTTGCGGTTATGTCGACACGCTAAGGAGTGTCATGTTGCCCGGATCCGGGCAGCATCACGGGCAGAATCGCGAGGGTGCTGCTGGTCCTGCTCGTCATGGTGCTGGCCGCGGGAGCGGCGTTGCTCACCGGCGGCCGGCTCGTTCGCCTGGCCGACAGCAACCTGGCCGGCCTGCACTGGCTGGCCGCGGCAGCCACCGGCCAACTGCTCGGCTCGGTCACCGGCGGCATCGCGTACCCGGTCGGCCTGATCGGCTCGGCCGTCTGCATCGCCGTCTTCCTCCGCCAGAACCTGCGCCACCCCGGCGTCGCCCTGCTGGCCCTGGGCTTCACGGCGAACGCGCTGGTCGTCGTACTGAACGGTGCGATGCCGGTGTCCCGCGAAGCGCTCGGCCAGGCAGGCCTGACGGCCTTCGTCGTCGACCCACGCCACGAGCTCGCCGACGCGCAGACCCTGCTCCCCTGGCTCGGCGACGTCGTACCGGTCGCCCTCCCCTGGCTCGGCCAGGCCGTCAGCCCCGGCGACGTCCTGATCGCCGCAGGCGCCGGCCTCCTCCTGTACGCCGGCCTGGGCGGCACCGGCCGCGTCCCGGCCGACCGCGCCCCTTCGTGGGCCGAACTAGAAGCGGAACCCGCGCCCGACCACCCGGCGCAGTGACTCCACCACCACCGGGTCGTACTCCGCGCCGATCCCCAGCCCGATCGACTCCATCGCCTTCTCCGGCGACTGCCCCGACCCTTCACCGACGAGCTGCTCGTACGCCAAGGCGACGTTGACGATCCCGCTCTCGACCGGGATCTGCGAGTTGTTCGCCCGCCCTTGCCGGTAAGGATCGTTGGAGTGCCGCACGATCTCGGCAACGTGATCCAGCACGCCGGACCGCTCGATCACGGAAGCCCCGATCTCCGCCGCCTGCTGGCGCTCGGCGCGGTTCCGCAGCAGCGACGCGCCACCCGGGCTGGGATCGGCGAGCGCGAGCTGCCCGACACCGGACAGCAGGGCGGCGTACTCGAGGGCTTCCATCCGATCGGGGCGCAGCCCGAGGTCGTACCCCAGGGCCACGGCCAGCGTGGCGGTCCGCGCGTTCTGACCGGCCGTGCTGAAGCCCGCGATCTCGGTACTCCGCGCCATCGAGCGGACCGTCTGCCGGTAGGTCCGTTGCGCCGAGGCGAAACGACGGAACGCGAACTGCGTCAGCAACAGCGGCACGACGACCAGCGGCAGACCCCAGAGCCCGACCAGCGACGTACAGGTCGCCAGCAGGATTCCGCTGATGCCCATCGCCATCCCGATCCGGGCCGCCATCAGCACTTCGTCGCGGAGCGCGGCCGGGAACGGCTGGTTGAACTTCTCGGTCGCCTGTCCGGCACCGACCAGAGCGTCGATCACCACCGCGCTCAGGACACCGAGCAGCATCGCGCCGGTGAGTTGCAGCGCGTCCTGCCAGGACCCGCTCCAGCGCAGACCGTCCGGCGTCACCGCTCCGAACACCGAAGCGGCGCAGGCGACGGAGAGCACCCGGCGCGAGGACACGACGATGTCCCAGCGCAGGCCGGCGATCGCTCGCGGGATCACGCCTGCCAGCGTGGCCAGGCCGGTGACGGCGATGACCTGCCCGACGTTCGGGGAGACAGTCACCTCAGGTGGAGTGAGCAGGACGTACCCGAGCGCGGCGCTGGTCGCGATCGGCGCCCGGTTACGGCTCCTGTCGACACGGAACTGCACCATCTCGCCGATGGCGATCAGCAGTCCGAAGGTCAGGGCGTAGGGCCACTCGCTCAGCCCTTCCCGCACGCTCACAGCGAGCCCCGCCAGGCCGAGCACCCCGCCGGCGAGCACGATGACCGCTCCGCTCCCGAGCTTGCGCGGCTCGCTCACGTCCGCCGACATCTACGCGTCCGCCGGACCGGCAGCGGTCCCGGTGGCGCCACCGCTGCTGCCGAGACTCAGGTCGTCGTGGTCGATCCCGGACCGGACGCTGCTGTCCGGAGCCGGCTGGTCGACCGCCGCGGCCTTCCAGCCCTGGGTGCGGATGAGGTCCACGAAGGCGTCCACCAACTGGGGGTCGAAGTGGCTGTACCTGTCCTGGAGCAGGATCTCCAGCGTCTGGTCCACGCTGCGCGCGGGCCGGTACGAACGGGTCGAGGTCAGGCAGTCGAAAGCGTCCACGATGCCGATGATCCGGGCGAAGTACGGAATGTTCGTCCCGCTCAGACCGGCTGGGTACCCGGTGCCGTCGTACTTCTCGTGGTGGTGCAGCACAGCGGACTTCACTTCTTCGAGGAACGGGATGTTGCCGATCAGCTCGACACCGCGCGCGGGGTGCAGCCGGATCGCGTCCATCTCCGAGTCGTCCAGCCGGCCGGGCTTCTGGATGATCCTGGTCGGCACACCGACCTTGCCCACGTCGTGCAGCAATCCGGCGTGCTCCAGCGCTTGCTGCCGGTCCTCGGGCAGCTTCAGCCGCTTGCCGAGCATGCCGACACCTTCGCTGACCCGCTCGGAGTGGCCGCGGGTGTAGAGGTCCTTGGTCTCGATGACCTGGATGAACGCCCGCATCGTCGCGGCCTGCGCGTTGCGCTCCGCCTCGTACAACGACAAGGCCCAGCGGGCAACGAGGAGGGGCACGATCACCAGCAGAATCGCTCCGACACCGAGGCCCCCGACCCACACCACCGCCAGCAGTACGCCGAGCAGGCCGTAGCCCATCATCGGCAGTACGGTGGGCGCCGCGACCTTGCGCAGGAAGTCGAGCGGTGACGTGGCACCGCGGTCCAGCCACAGCACCAGACACATCAGCACGGCACTGACCGCCAGCCAGGTGGTGATCGCCGCACCGGCCGCGAGCAGCGCACGCCCCGGTGACTCCAGGACCTCGGCGCCCCGGACATCGCCGGCCCAGACGAAGACCGCCCCCGCGGCGGTGGCACACAGCACGGCCTGGGCTCCGTTGAAGACCCTGCGCATCAAGGGCAACCGGCGGTCCTGCGTCAAGGGCAGCAGAACCACCACGACGACTGTCGCGGCGGGACCGGACAGCAGGAAAAGCGCGATGCCGACCACGTAGTCCAAGGACGCACGCACCGGACCGACTTTGGATCGGAGCAGGGCTCCGACGAGCAACAGAAAACCAAGCGACACCGTAGGGGCGTCAAGCCTGGTATTGAACAGCGCGACGAAGAGCGTCACGATGGCGATACCAGCGCTGAACGCCACCGTCAGGCGGAGCGGCCAGCGGCTGTTCACCCGTGAACTCTAACCTTCACCACTCCCACGCGTCACTACCGGACATCTGCCGTCACCTCCGATCAGCGGTCGCGGTCTCGAACTGCCGCGGCAAGGCAGTGCAGGGGGCAGACAGCACATCGCTGACTCTTCAAGATTTTGCTCATCAGGCACGCCGCGAAACACTGTAGGCCAGAGCGTGACCCGCCGCACGGTGCGAGAGCAGCGTGCTGATATGAGACACTGTGACTCTTTGCAGTTGTTACAAGGAGGCTTTCGAATGGGCAAGACCGGCCGCAAGCGTCGCGCACGCAAGAAGAAGGGCGCGAACCACGGCAAGCGCCCGAACGCCTGAGTTCAGGCGGCTACTGACAGCGAGGACCCCGGTGAAAACCGGGGTCTTTGCAATTTGGTCACATGTCCGGGCAAGACCACCAATAGCAGAGGTCTTGTATTCGGAGCGTCTGCCCACAACTACTGAACGCTATAATTCAATCAACTGTTTAAGGCCGCGTCCAGGATTCACCGGTACCGGCGGGAGCCTGTGGACAACTCGCCCCCGCTGTCGGCGCCACCTCCTACAGTTAGGGCTGTCGAACGCGGTTGTATACCGCGGACCACGGGGCGCGGCAGGAGGTGGACAGAGGTGGCGACCGAGCTGCTCGGGGAGCTGCTGCGCGAGTTCCGTCTGTCCGCCGGCCTCACCCAGGGAGCGCTCGCCGAGAAGGCCGGGCTGAGCGAGCAGGCCGTCAGCCTGCTCGAGCGCGGTACCCGCAGGCGTCCCCGGATCAGCACCCTGCAGGCTCTCGCCGGCGCGCTCGGGCTCGATGCCGACGCGGCGACCCTGCTCACCGACGCGGCCCGGGGATCACGCGATCCGGCCGTCACGCCGGTTCGGCCGCCGAGCAGCGACACCGCGCCGCCACCTCGGCAGCTCCCGCCGACGCTGGCCGACTTCACCGGCCGTCCGGCCGAGGTCGAGGCTCTGGTCTCGGCTCTCACCGACGACGTCACCGTCGGCACGGTGCGTACGGTCGCGGTGACCGGGATGGGCGGGGTCGGCAAGACCTCGCTGGCGGTGCACGCCGCCCACCTCACCGCCGACCTGTACCCCGACGGCCACCTCTACCTCGATCTGCGCGGCTACGGGCCGGGCGATCCCGTCCGGCCGATCGAGGCCCTGGCCCAGCTGCTGCGCTCGCTCGGCGTCGACGGACAGTCGATCCCGGACGGCGTGGAGGAGTCCGCGGCGCTGTACCGCTCGCGGCTGGCCGGGCTCCGGATCCTGGTCCTGCTCGACAGCGCGACCGGCGCCGCCCAGGTCCGGTCACTGTTGCCGGGGGCACCGGGCGCGGCGGTGATCGTCACCAGCCGCCGGAGCCTGACGACGCTCCCAGGCTTTCGCCAGATCCGCCTGTCCCCGTTGTCGGAGGCCGACTCGGTCGCCTTGCTGGGCCGGATCGCCGGGGAGTCCCGGGTCGCCGCCGAGGCGCCGTCGGCGAAGGCGATCGCGCGCCTCACCGGCCGGCTGCCGCTCGCGGTGCGCTTGATCGGCGCCCGCCTGGCCGCGCGGCCGGGCTGGCCGGTCGAGCACGTGAAGAACCAGCTGCAGGACGGTCGCCGCCGGCTCGACGAGCTCGGGTCCGGCCACACCGGCGTACGGTCGAACATCGCGGCGTCGGTGGAGTTCCTGGCCGGCAGCGACCAGCTCGTCGAGCGACAGGCGGCCGAGGCGCTGGACTTCCTGGGCCTCCCGGACGGCACCGAGCTCGTCACGACCACGGCCGCCAGCCTGCTCGGCGAGAGCGAGCAGCACGCCGAGGAGATGCTCGAGCGGCTGGTCGACCTCAACCTGCTCGAGTCGACCGCGCCCGGGCACTACCGGATGCACGACCTGATCCAGGCCTACGCGCGGGAGAGTTCGGGACGACGGCTGACCGAACCGACCCGGATCGAGGCGCTGGCCCGGGTGCTGACCTACTACACCGAGCTCGCTTGGCGGTGCCAGCAGTTCACGCATCCCAACAACAGCCGGCTCCAGATCGCGACGACCCCGGTTCCGGCCGCGCTGCGGACCACCGAAGGAATCGACGCACTGACCCTGCTCGAAACCGAGTGGCCGAACGTGTCCGGGGCGTTCCACCAGGCCCATCGGACTCCGGAGCTGCAGCATCAGATCCCCGAGCTCGTGCTGGCGCTGTTCGGGTTCTTCGACACGCAGGCGAAGTGGACGGAGATGCGTCTGCTCTACTCGGTCGCGCGCGACCTCGCAGACCGTCCCGGCACCGACCGGCGACTCGTGGCCTGGCTGGAGCACGACCTGGCCATCCCCAACGCCGAACGCGGAGCGCTTGAGCAGTCCCTCCGTCATCTGAGGGTGAGCCAGGAGATGTTCCGCGTCAATGGAGACCTGGCTGGTCAGGCCCGGTGCGCCAGCTCGCTCAGCCATGTCCTCGAGCGGCTCGGCCGGCTGGATGAGGCCGTGGAACGTGCCGAGGAGGCGCTTCGCCTGAGTCAGGAGATCGGGGACCAGACCGTCGAAGGCATCAGCTACGTCGCGCTCGCCAACTTGTACAACAGGGCGGGCCAGACCGTCCGCGCCGAACGCGCATTCAACCGCGCCATCGCGCTGGCCACCATGTCCGGAAACCTACGCTCGGTCGCGCGGCGCAATCAGATCGCCGCCAAGTCCTACCAGAACGGTGGACTGCCTGAGCCGGCGATCGAGTTCATGTCGAAGGCGCTTTCGACCTTCCAGGAGATCCAGGACAGGAACGGCCAGTCCGAGTGCCATCGTGAGTTGGCTGCTCTGCACTCGGCGACCGGTGACCTGGCGACGGCTCTTGAGCACGCCCGGGTGGGTGCCCAGCTTGGTCGGGAGCTCGGCAGCCGTCAGCGTGAAGGCGAAGCTCTGATCGAGCTCGGCAGGGTCGAGCACGCACTCGGAGAACTCTTCGCTGCTCGTGATCACTGGCGCAAGGCCGCCGGTCTGTTGCACTCTCAGTCCGCCGATCAGGAGGCCATCGCGCTCGCGTTGCTCGCCGAGCATCCCGATCCCCGGGAGGCCGAGACGTCTCCACCGCTCGCGGTGCCGGTCGAGGGCAGCTGACCCGAGCCAGCCGGTCGTCGCGCCGGTTGAGCGCTGCTGAAGCGAGATCGCGTGCCTGTCCCCGGAGACGCCGCGACCGCGGCACCCTGGGGGTGGCGCGGTCGGGGTGATGCAGACCTGAGGGTCAGTCGCGCGTCGTCGTTTCGACGCGGGCCTGAAGGTCAGTCCGTGGTCGTGGTCTCGACGCGGACCTCGGTCAGCCGCAGCAGGATCTTGGCGCGCAGCGCGTCCGGGGCCTGGTCGTCGCCGCAGGAGCGGTGGACGAGTTTCTTGATGCAGCGTTCGAGGTCGTACTGGTCGAGGCAGGGAGCGCACTCTTCCAGGTGGGTGCGGATCTCGTCGCTGCTGGCGTCTTCGAGCTCGTTGTCGATGAAGACGTACACGCGCTGCAGGATCTCGCTGCAGTCGACGTCGTGGTGCTCGCCGCAGCTCACGACTCCTCCTCGGTCTTCGCGTCGGTCGCGGGGATCAGGCCGCGGTCGCGGGCGTAGTCGGCCAGCAGCTCGCGCAGCTGGCGCCGGCCGCGGTGCAGCCGTGACATCACGGTGCCGACCGGAGTCCCCATGATGTCGGCGATCTCCTTGTAAGCAAAGCCCTCGACATCGGCCAGGTAGACGGCCAGCCGGAAGTCCTCCGGGATCGACTGCAGGGCCGACTTGATGTCGGAGTCGGGCAGGTGCTCGAGGGCGACCGCCTCGGCCGACTTCAGCCCGCCGGGAGTGTGCGACTCGGCGGCGGTCAGCTGCCAGTCCTCGATCTCCTCGGTCGGCGACTGCGTGGGTTGGCGCTGTCGCTTGCGGTAGCCGTTGATGAAGGTGTTGGTCAGGATCCGGTACAGCCACGCCTTCAGGTTGGTCCCGGGCGTGAACTGGTGGAACGAGCTGTACGCCTTCGCGAAGGTGTCCTGGACCAGGTCCTCCGCGTCGGCCGGATTACGGGTCATCCGCATCGCCGCGGCGTACATCTGGTCGAGGAAAGGCAGCGCCTCGCGCTCGAAGCGCTCGGTCCGCTGCTCGGGAGTCTCGGTGGTCGTCGATGTCGGCATCACTATCGAGAATACCGGGGCGACCCCAGAACTCGGTGCTCTGTCCAGGCTCGTAACCGTCATGTCTGGTAGAACACACCCCGCCGCGGGGTCATTCCCTACCCGGAGACCTCGCGCGACACCCATTCGAAGACGGCCTCGACGAGCACCTCGTACGACTCCTGCTGGCTCAGCTCGGCCCGTTTCGGCACCTTGAAGCTGTGGTCGGCGTCCGGTACGACGGCCATCTCGGTCAGCGGCGGGAACTCCTCGGGCGTCCCGAACGGATCCTTCTCCCCCTGCACGACGAGCGTCGGCAGCCCCGCCGCCTGCAGCTCGTCGACCCGCGACTTGTCCGGCTTGCCCGGTGGGTGCAGCGGGAACGACAGCGCCAGTACGCCGGACGCCCCCAGCCCGGTCGCCGTCCGGCAGGCCACCCGCGCGCCCGCGGACCGGCCGCCCAGCACCAGCGGCGTCCGGATCCGGAGCTGGCCGATGATCGCGACCCACGCCTCGTCGAGGATCTTCGGCGCCGGCGCGAGCTTGCGCCCGGCCCGCCGCCAGGGCTGCTCGATCAGGAACACGTTGATGTCCTGCTTCGGCAGCCGGGCCGCCAGCGCGGCCAGGTCACCGGCCTCGATCCCACCCCCGGCGCCGTGACCGAGCGCCAAGGTCGCCACCGGCCGCCGGGCCCGGTGCGCCACGATCCGCGCCTCACCGTGCGGCGTCGCCACAATCCGTTCGTCGGTCACGGGCCCATCCTGTCATTGGAAGCGCCGCTGACCGGTCACCCACACAGCTCAGAACAGCGGATTGTCCTCGGCCTGGGTCGGCGGCCCGGGCTTGTCGGCCGGGTCCTCGCCGTCCGGGGGCAGCGGGTCGACCAGGTGCGGGCCGTTGTTCTTCACCGAGCTGACCGCCTTCGACACGGCGTACGCCTCGAGCCGGCCGGGGGCCGCCGGGACCAGCAGCTCCAGCAGGTCGTCGGGGTCCGAGGACAGCGGGTCGAGCCAGGCGTCGTACCGGTCCTTCTCGACCAGCAACGGCATCCGGTCGTGGATCTGGCCGAGATCGTCGGTCGCCGACGTGGTCAGCACCGTGCAGGTCCACAGCCAGGCCGCGTCGGAGTCGGCGTCGGCGACCGTCTTGTCGCGCCAGATCTCGTACAGCCCGGCCATCGCCAGGACGCCGCCGTCCGCGGGACGGATGAAGTACGGCTGCTTGACCGGCTTGCCGTTCTTCTTCTGCTCGGTCTCGTACCACTCGTAGTACCCGTCGGCGGGCAGCAGGCAGCGCCGGGTCGCGAACGCCTTCTTGAAGGCGGGCTTCTCGGCCACCGTCTCCATCCGGGCGTTGATCAGCCGGCTGCCGATCGAGGTGTCCTTGGCCCAGGACGGCACCAGACCCCACTTGACCGTGGTCAGCTTGCGAACCACCTGGTCGGGCTGCTCCCGGTTCTTCCGCTCGACGACGGCGATCACCTGGTCGGTCGGGGCGACGTTGAAGTTGTCCGGCAGCTCCTGGACGGACTCCTTGACGTTGCCCGCGGCGATCTCGAACTCGACCACCAGGTCGGAGGGGTCCCGGCTGCTCGCGTAACGGCCACACATGCCGAACAGCCTAGCCAGCGCCACCGACAGATCACGGGAACGTGCAGCGGCGGTGGATCGCCTACCCCGTGATAGGCGATCCACCGCCTGCTTGTCGCGCCCGGGCATCCCCCTGTAGACGTCCGGGCGCAAGCTCTAGCGCCGGGTCAGCTCGTCCAGCAGCCGGACCGCCATCGCGTCGCTCGCGGGCAGTCCCTCGATCCAGATCCGGGCCAGCTGCGGCTCGTCGGTGTCGAGCCGCCACTGGGTGATCAGGGCTCGGACCGTCGCGACCTGGTCCGGCAGGTTCGGCTCGCGATCGACGAGCGCCGCCGCGCGGTGTGTGCCGAGGCGGCCCAGTACGTCACCGCCCGCGAACACGATCCGGAGGCACTCCGCGACGTCGACGAGCCGGAGCTCGCGGTCGAACGGCGTGGTGCCGGGCGGGTTGAGCGGCTCGACCACCACCAGTGCGTGGGTCGCCGGTACGGAAGTTCCACGGAGATCGGCCTCCCGGTAGATCTCGCCGAGCCGGGACCGCAGGTGCGCCAGGCTGGACAGCCCGGTCAGCGGGTCCTCGCAACTCAGTGAGTGCAGGTAGATGAGTGACGCTTCGGCCCAGCTGGAACTGAGTGCGCGTACCGCGGCGAAAGCCGGCTCGCCCCCGGCGATCGAGCGGTACAACGCACTCAGTCCATCCAGTGCCTCGAGCAGCGAGACTCCGTCGGCCGCCAGTTGGCGGCCGACCTCGTCACTCGCAGGCACGACGTCGGCTCCGTCCTGGAGTGCCTCGGCGATCGCGAGATAGGCACTCCGGTCGAAACCAGCTGTGCCGTGCGGCTCCCTCCTTCCGCACGGTTGCTCAGGTGACGACGCTTCCGGCCGGTCCCGGGCGAGCGACCCCGCCAGGTTCGGGCCGCGCAGCGAGTCGAACCGCCGGCGGATGTCCGCGTACAGCGACATGACCCTCCTTCACGCAGCCCTTTCAGCCTCCCGACCAGGTGGCCGGAAGCGTCGTTCTGAGGGAGAGACAGCGCGCTGACGGGTTCATGACGCAGATTTCAGGGATTTTTTTCCGTAACCTCTGACTGGCCGTGGTCGTCAATCAGAGGAGTCTTGTCCTCGGCAACTTGTGACAGACTGTGACGACTCGATGACAGCAGGGGGAGAGCCTCGATGGAGGAAGTGCCGAGCGACGCGGAGCTGATCGCGCGCGTGCGTTCGGGCGACCTCGAGGCGTACGGCGAGCTGTTCGCCCGGCACCACCAGGCCGCCGAGCGGATGGCCCGGCAGCTGGTCCCGGCCAACGACGCCGACGACCTGGCCAGTGACGCGTTCGCGAAGGTGCTCGATGCCCTGCGCAACGGCGGCGGCCCGGACGTCTCCTTCCGCGCCTACCTGCTGACGACCGTCCGCCGGGTGCACGTGGACCGGATCCGGGCCGGGCGCAAGGTCACCTCGACCGACGACATCGCGGCGTACGAGCGGGAACCGCAGGGCTTCGACGACCCGACGGTGACCGGGTTCGAGAGCGGCGCGGCGGCGAAGGCGTTCGCCTCGCTGCCGGAGCGCTGGCAGGCCGTGCTGTGGCACACCGAGGTCGAGGGCGAGAAGCCCGCGGCCATCGCTCCCCTGCTCGGCCTGACCGCGAACGGCGTCTCCGCCCTGGCGTACCGGGCTCGTGAGGGCCTCCGGCAGGCGTACCTGCAGCAGCACCTGGCCGACGTCGCCGGTGACCGCTGCCGCTGGACCACCGAGCGGCTGGGCGCGTACGTCCGCGGCGGCCTGACCAAGCGCGAGAACCGGAACGTCCGCGAGCACCTGGACGAGTGCGCCAAGTGCACCGCGGTCTACCTCGAGCTGGTCGAGGTCAACAGTGCGCTGCCGGCGCTGCTCGCCCCCGCCCTCCTGGGCACGGCGGGCCTGGGCTACCTGGCCGCTGCTTCCGGCGTGAAGGTCGGGATCGTCGGCTTCTTCGTCACCGGTTGGCAGAAGGCCACCGAGAACAGCACCCGCACGGCGCTCAGCGCCGGCGGAGCTGTCGTGGTCGTCGCGGCGGCGGTGATGGCCGCGCTCGCGCTGACCGGTGGCGAGGCGCCTCCCGCAGCGATCGACCAACCCCCGTCGCAGCAGCCCACGCAGGCGCCCCCGCCACCGCCGGTGCCGCCGTCAGCGAAGCCGCCGACGCAGAAGCCGCCCGCGACCCAGCCGACGCAACCAGAGCCGAGCCAGCCCGAGCCCACTCAGGCAGAGCCGACCACTGCGCCGACGAGCGCGCCCACCAGCGCCCCGACGACTCCGGTGCCGACACCGCCGTCGCCGACCACACCGATCCTCGACGAGGGCCTGCTGACGATCAGCCTGCCCACCGGCGGCGGTAGCCCGTCGACGGGCGGCCCGGCGCGGGGCGGTACTGCGTTGGGTGGCGGCAGCCCAGCGGCGTACGGGCCGTGGGCCCGCAGCGGCGCCGAGCGGGAGGCCGGGCTGCGCGCCACCGTGGCCATCAAGGTCCCGGCGAACAACAAGAACGCTGTGGTCATCGGCATCAAGTACGGCAACGCCCTGCAGTGGCCGCTGACCGGGGACCCGGCGGGCTGGACCTGCACCAAGGCCGCCGACGGCAAGAGCGGCAGCTGCACGGCTGACAACCCCGCGGCCCCGCCGGTGCTCCCGATGACGTTCACCGAGCCCACCGGCGGCTCGGTCACCGACCGCACGTTCACCGTCTCCGGCAAGTCCGGCCGCCTGTACGACGACGACTCCGCGACGCTGACCGCTCCCCCGCGCCTCGACGAGAACCTGCTGAAGCTGGCCGTCCGCAAGACCGACCCGGACCGCTACTTCCGCACCATCACCGTGGCCCCCGGCACCGACCGGACCGGTGTGACGCTCAAGCTGACGTACGGCGCCTCGCTGGAGTGGCCGCTGGCTGCCAGCCCGGCCGGCTGGAAGTGCAACCAGGCCGCCAGGACCTGTACGTCGACGACGCCGACCAAGCCGGCTCCGCTGCCCGCCGACTTCGCCGTACCGGCTGGTGGCTCTGCAGCGGCGCGGACGTACACGGTGACGGCGACGGCCGGGCTGCTGCACGACACCGACTCCGAGACGCTGGCACCGGTCCGGATGGACGAGTCGCTGCTGCGCATCCTCACCCCGGACCCGCACAACGACCCGAACCCGTTCGTCTACAACAGGTTCCTGGACCTGAGCGGGACGACCGGCCCGGTCACGCTGGACATCACCTGGGGCCGGAACGTCAGTCTGGTCACCTACATCGCCAAGGGCTGGACGTGCTCGCGCTCGACGGACGTCCGGCAGGCCACCTGCTCGACGGACAACTACACCAAGGCGCTGAACACCGAGTGGGCCGCCTGGCCCGGTGGCGGCGTGAAGAACCAGATCACCGTCAAGGCGACCACCCCGGGCCGGTACGACACCGACACCGCGCAGATCCCGCCGACCGGGCACGGCAAACGCTAAACAGGTTTGGCGCTGTGCCTGCCGCGCCCTAGGCTGGTGGATGTTCGCGCTGACGGAACCGAGTAGCGCCGGACACCTGTGCTGGAGAGAGTCGCCGGTAGCTGCGAAGGCGACGTACAGGCCCGGCTGTGAAGACACTCCTGAGCGAATGCGTAGCAAGAGGCCGAGCATCGCTCGGTGAAGGTGTGGTGGCACCGCGAGTCCCCTTCGCCCACACCTCCGGGGTTCGAGCAATCCGACGGAGGTGAAAACAGCGATGCGCATTCTCAACCACGAGATCCCCTCAGCAGTGGGCCAGACCGTCACGGTGGCCGGCTGGGTGCACCGAAGACGACGGCTGGCCGCGGTCAGCTTCCTGGTCCTGCGGGACCGCTCCGGCCTGGCCCAGATCGTGCTCAAGGGCGCCCAGGAGCAGCTGGACGAGCTCAGCGAGGAGACCGTCGTCCAGGTGACCGGTACGGTCGCCGCCAACCCGCAGGCGCCCGGTGGGGCCGAGCTGGTCGACCCGGTGATCGTCCCGCTGACCGAACCAGCCCGTACGCCGCCGATCGAGCTGTGGCGTCCAGCGGTCGGTGCCGGGCTGCCGGTCGTGCTGGACAACGCACCGGTCGCGCTGCGGCACCCAGCGGTCCGCGCCGGCTGGGAGGTCGCCGCAGCTGCACTGCACGGCTTCCGGAGCACGCTGGACGGGCTGGACTTCACGGAGATCCAGACGCCGAAGATCGTCGGTACGGCGACCGAGTCCGGTGCGAACGTGTTCGCGCTCGACTACTTCGGCGGTCCGGCGTACCTGGCGCAGTCGCCGCAGTTCTACAAGCAGACGATGGTCGGTGTCTTCGAGCGGGTCTACGAGGTCGGTCCGGTGTTCCGGGCCGAGCCGCACGACACCGTGCGGCACCTGGCCGAGTACGTGTCGCTGGACGCGGAGCTGGGGTTCATCAACGACCACCGGGACGTGCTGGCGGTGCTGCGCGAGGTGGTGGCGGGCATGCTCGCAGCGGTCGGTTCCAGAGCCGGTACGGCGCTGGAACGGCTCGGCGTCGAGCTGCCGGAGATCCCGGTCGAAGTACCGGTGCTGCACTTCTCGGAGGCGCTGAAGCTCGCCGGGGCGGACGCGGGCGAGCCTGACCTGTCGCCGGCCGACGAGCGGGCGCTGGGCGAGTGGGCGCTGCGGGAGCACGGCAGCGACTTCGTGGCCGTCGAGGGCTACCCGATGGTGAAGCGGCCGTTCTACACGCACCCGCAACCGTCGGACCCGACCTGGTCGAACTCCTTCGACCTGCTGTTCCGGGGCGTCGAGCTGGTCACCGGTGGGCAGCGGCTGCACCGCTACAGCGACTACGTGGCGGCGCTGGAGGCCAGAGGCGAATCAGCCGAGGCACCGGCGTACAGCTCGTACCTGCAGGCGTTCCGGCACGGCATGCCACCGCACGGCGGCTTCGCGATCGGGTTGGAGCGGTTCGTCGCGCGGCTGACGGGTGCGGAGAACGTCCGAGAGGTGACGTTGTTCCCGCGCGACCTGCATCGGTTGACTCCGTGAGCTAGAGCACGACCCCCTCTCAAGTACCAGCCCCCGACAGGTGGCCGGTACTTGAAAGCCACCTCGCCCGTTACCTCTCAAGTACCGACCCCCGACAGGTGGCTGGTACTTGAGAGGTGATGGGCGACGTGGCCGGTGCATGATGTGCGCCATGAGTGCTGACGTGGAGCGGGCCGTGCTGGCGGCACTGGACGACGACCTGATCGTCGAGGAGCTGCGGGAGCTGGTGCGGATCCCGAGTGTCGACGGGACCGCCGAGGAGAACGTGGCCCAGGAGTGGGTGGTCGGGCGGCTGAGCACGCTCGGAATGACGGTCGACCACTGGCAGTTCGACCTTCCGGCGATCGTCGGCGATCCCGCGTTCCCCGGGATGGAGGTCGCCCGCAGCGACGCCTGGGGCTGTGTCGGGACGCTCGGCGACGGGACACCAGGGCTGATCTTCAACGGGCACGTCGACGTCGTCCCGCCGGGTGATCTTGCGCTCTGGCCGGACGGCGACCCGTACTCCGCCCGCGTCACCGACGGGATCATGTGGGGCCGCGGCACCTGCGACATGAAGAGCGGGATCGCGGCGATCCTCGGCGCGGTCCGCGCAGTTGTTGCCTCGGGCATCGAGTTGCGGCGGCCGCTGGCCGTGCACACGGTGGTCGGCGAGGAGGACGGCGGCCTCGGCACGTTCGCGACGCTGCGCCGCGGGCACACCGGCGCGGCCTGCCTGATCGCGGAGCCGACTGCCGGCACGGTGATCCCCGCGAACGCCGGCTCGCTCACCTTCAGGCTGGAGGTTCCCGGGCTGGCCACGCACGGCTCGACCCGGACCAGGGGCATCAGCGCGATCGAGAAGTTCGAGCCCGTGCACGCCGCGCTGCGCGAACTGGAGGCCGCACGCAACCGGGAGCCGCACCCGCTGCTGGCGCACCTGGACCTGGCCAACCCGCTGTCGATCGGCCGGGTCACCTCCGGCGACTGGGCGAGCACAGTGCCCGACCAACTGATGGCCGAGGGCCGGTACGGCGTACGGCTGGGTGAGCCGGTCGAGGAGGCGCGCGCTGCGTTCGAGGAGACTGTTGCTGCGGCGTGCGAGAAGGACGACTGGCTGCGGGACCACCCGGTGAAGGTCAGCTGGCCCGGCGGGGTGTTCGCCTCGGGTCTGCTGCCGGAGGGCGACCCCCTGCTCGCCGACACGCTGCAGGCGATCGCCGACACAGGTGCTGGCGCTGCTGAGGTCCGCGGCGGGCCGTACGGGTCGGACCTGCGCCAGTACGCCGCTGCCGGCGTACCGACGTTGCAGTACGGGCCTGGTGACGTCCGGGTGGCCCACGCGACGGACGAGCACGTGGCGCTGGCTGAGGTGCTGCACTGCGCGCGGGTCTATGCGTTGTTGGCGGTACGGCGCTGCGCCTAGTGGTACAAAGTGGCCATGGATCCGCTGCGTGGGCGCTCGGCTGAGTTGGGCCGGTTGCTGGAGGCAATGCGCGCGGCAGATCAGGGCACTGCTTCGCTGACGGTGGTGACCGGTGAGCCGGGTATCGGGAAGTCGGCGCTGCTGCATGCGGCGGTCGAGCAGGCTGAGCGGCACGGGATGCTGGTCGCTACGGCGACGGCGCACCAGACGGACAACATCAGTCCGCTGGCCTCGCTCGCTCCGGCGTTGCGGGCCGGCAAGGAGCCGCTGATCGGGACCGAGCACTTCCTGGAGCTGGCTGCGCTCAACACGCAGCCGCTGTGGCTTGCTGAGCGGCTGGCCGACCTCATCGGTCAGCGGCTCGCTGGAACGGCCGCGCTGGTGGTGCTGGACGACGCGCAGTGGTCTGACCCACTGACTGGGTTCGTACTGCGGGTGGTGGTGTCGCGGCTGGCTGACCGGCGGGTGATGTGGCTGCTGGCGACGCGTCCCTCGCCTGGTGGGGTGACCGACCAGCTTGTCGATGCGCTGGGCGATCAGCTGCCGGTGCATCTGGTGCAGCTGGCTCCGCTGGACACCGAGGCCGTACTGCAGATCGCCGCAGACCGGTTGAACCAGCCGATCGATGCTGCGCTGACCGTGCGACTCGGAGGCGCCCAGGGCGTCCCCTTCCTGGTCGAGCAGGTTGTCGCAGGCCTCTACCTGGCGGATGGATCGCCGCAGGGCCCGCTGCCCGCCGGGCTCGTCGAGGGTGTTCGCCGACGGACCGCTGGCACTACTGAGCTCTCCAGGTCGTTGCTGCGAACTGCTGCTGTGTTCGGCAGCGAGTTCCGGCTGGAGGACGTCGCTGCGCTCATGGGCGAGGGTGTCGCTCGCCTGGCCGAGCCGCTGGACGAGGCGATCCGTGCTGGGCTGCTGGCGGACAGCGGCGCCCACCTGACCTTCCGGCACGAGCTGCTGCGGGCCGCCGTACTGGCTGATTTGCCGCCGTCGGCTCAGCGGGCGCTGCACTCGGCGGTGGCTGACCAGCTGCTGCTGACCGAGCAGGGCGCGTCCGCTGCGGCGCCGCACATCCTGGCGACGGCCGCTGTGGGCGACCTGAGCGCGATCAGCACGCTCCGCACGGCTGCGCGGGACCTGCTCAGCACCATGTCGATCACCGCGATGTCGGTGATCCAGGAGACGTTCGAGCTGACTCCGGTCGACCAGGCGATCCGCGGCGAGGTCGGCGCGGACGTGGTCGAGATCCTGCTGGTCGCCCGCCAGTACGACGCGGCGCGGGCGTTCGCCGACGACCTGGTGGGCGGAACGGCGCTCTACCAGGGCCCGGTCACGCCGGAGCTGACCGCGCGAGTCCGGCTGCTCCTGGCGCCGCACGAGTGGGCGACGGGTGCGCTCGACGCCTCCCGCCTCACTGTCCCCGGCGCATCGAGCCCGCTGGCCGACCGCCTGACGGCCTACCAAGTACTGGCCGGAGCAGCCGAGCCGTTCCCGACAGATGACCTTGTCGCATCGGCTGTCCTCCAGCTCGCCAGAGCCGAGCAGGCAGCAGCCGCAGGCCGCTTCGCCGAAGCCGCCGAGGCGTACGCCGTCGCCCGCTCAACGGCCGGAGACGCTGTCGGCGCGCCCCCAGCGGTGCGGGTCGAGCTGGCTGAACTGTTCAGCCGTGCCCACGCAGGCGAACCAGCGGCCGCTCTCCAGCGGCTCTCCGAGGGACTACCCGGCGACTCCTGGCTGGCCCCGCAGGTCGCTCTCCTGCGGGCTCAGCTGGAGCTTGCTGTCGGCAACCTCCCGGCGGCCGGCGAAGCCGCCAGGGCCAGCCTCCGTTGGTCCGCTGAGTTCCACGAGCCGTCGGTCGAGCCGATGGCGCGACAAGTGCTCGCGCTGATCGCTGTGCTCCAGAGTGATCTAGCGGCTGCCCGCAAGGTCCCGGACGAACCAGTCCGAGCCCTGCTCGCACTGGCCGACGGCGACGCTGCTGCAGCCTCACGGCTGCTCACCACTCCCCTGGATCACCCGCTCCGGCCGGAGCTGCTGGTCCGCGCAGCAACGGTCACACTCGGCGCCTCGGCGCCAGCCGCCGCGCAGACAGTCGCTGGGCTCCTGGCCGAGCAGGCAGCGGCTACGCCCGCAGCCACCAGCGCAGCCGCGCTCGTGGCTGCGGCCAACGACCGAGACCTGCCCGCCCTGGCCAGCGCAGCCGACGACCTGCGCACCAGCGACCGCCGGCTCCTCGCAGCAGCCGCCGACGAGCTCCACGGCCGAGTGGAGCTGGAGCACGGCGACCGCAGTACCGCCATCGCCGCGCTGGAGCGTGCGCTCGACTCCTACACCCAGCTGGGCGCCACAGCGCTCGCCGTACCGGTGCAGGCTGTTCTGCAAGCAGCGGGAGTACGGCGACGCCGCTGGGCCGCCGTACCGACCAGGCCGGAGTCCGGCTGGGAGGCGCTGACTCCGATGGAGCGCAAGGTCGCGCTGCTCGTCGCGGACGGCCACACCAACCGGTCCGCCGCCGAGGAGCTGGTCCTGTCGGCCAGCACCGTCGGCACCCACCTGCGCAACGTCTTCAGCAAGCTCGACGTGAACTCACGCGTCCAGCTCACCCGGCTGGTCCTCCAGCGGTTCAGCGCTCCCCCGAACGCATGAGTTTTGGGTGCACCACCTCGGGCTGAGCCTGGTCAGCAGGTGCTGAAGTTCCCGTTTTCGGTCGATCCGGCGAACCGCCCCGGAGCGGTTTTCTAGGGGCACAAGGGAAAACCGCGAACGAGAACCGAGGACGAGAGATGAGCGAGAAGAACCCCACCGCGCTGCTGGTGCACGGAGCCTTCGCCGACGGCGGCAGCTGGGCCGGCGTGATCGCCGAGCTGGAGAACCGCGGCATCACGGCGATCGCCGTACCGAACGACCTGGCCGGAGCGGCCGCCGACGGTGCCAAGGTCGCGGCGCTGGCCCGCGAGATCGACGGCCCGGTCGTGCTGGTCGGCCACTCCTACGGCGGCGCGGTGATCACCTCCGCGGCCAACGACGCCGACAACGTCGTCGCCCTGGTCTACGTGACCGCGTTCGCGCTGGAGGAGAACGAGGGCATCCTCGAGCACCTGGCCAACTACCCGGCCAACGACTTCGGCGCCTCGCTGGTGCCGCACCAGTTCGGTGCGCAGACCTACCTCGGGATCGACCTGGACAAGTTCCAGCACATCTTCGCGGCCGACGTACCGGCCGGGCAGGCGCTGGTGATGGGCCGCTCGCAGCGGCCGATCGCGGCCGCCGCCTTCGAGGAGAAGTCCGGCCCGGCGAGCTGGAAGCGGCTGCCGAGCTACTACCTGGTCGCGACCGCCGACAACGCGATCCCGCCGGTGGCCCAGCGCGGGATGGCCGAGCGGATCGGCGCCAAGGTGACCGAGGTCGACGGTTCGCACGCGGTCGCGGTCTCGCAGCCGCTGGCCGTCGCCGAGTTCGTCGCGAGCGCGGTCGAGGCAGGTGCGGACAAGTGAGCACCCGTCGCCGCTTCCTCGCCACCGTCGCCGGAGTCGCCTCCGCCGCCCTCCTGACCGCCGGCGTCACCACTGCCGCCGCCGGCCCCGCCCACCACAGCACCCCGAAGCCGACCGTCGTCCTGATCCACGGCGCCTTCGCCGACGGCTCCAGCTGGAACGAGGTGTCCGAGCGCCTCCAGCGCGACGGCTACCAGGTCGTCGTACCGGCGGTCCCGCTGCGCAGCATCGCGACCGACACGACGTACCTGACCGGCGTCCTGGCCGGCATCCCCGGCCCGAAGGTGCTCGTCGGCCACTCGTACGGCGGCGCGCTGATCACCCAGCTCGCCGGCGCCCCCGGCGTCAAGTCGCTGGTCTACGTCGCGGCGTACATCCCGCAGGCCGGCGAGAACCTCGGCGACCTGACCGCGAAGTACCCCGGCAGCGAGATCGGCCCCGACACCACCAACACGATCACGTACGCCGGTGGCGCCGACCTGGTGATGAAGCCCGAGTCCTTCCGCCAGGTCTTCGCCGCGGACCTCCCCCGCAAGCAGGCCGCCCTGCTCGGTGCGTCGCAGCGCCCGGTCTCCGCGTCGGTCTTCGGCGAGACGGTCGCGAAGTCGGCCCCGGCGAACCTCCCGAAGTACGCGGTCGTCGCGACCGGCGACAAGGCCATCCCGCCGGCCGGCGAACGCTTCATGGCCAAGCGCGCGAAGGCGACGATCGTCGAGGTCAACGCCTCCCACCTGGTCGCGCTGTCCCAGCCGGAGAAGGTGACGAACCTGATCGAACGAGCCACCCGCTGAAATCACCAGAGGAGCAGGTGCCACTCGGCACCTGCTCCTCTGCCGTGGGAATAGAACCCCCACCACAACTCTTAAAACTCTTTATGCGTATTGATGTCTGGTCCGATGTCGTCTGCCCCTGGTGCTACATCGGCAAGCGCCGGCTCGAAGAAGCCCTCGCCGCCTCCGGCGAGCAGGCCGAGGTGGTCTTCCACAGCTTCCAGCTCGACCCCGGCGCCACCAACGACGACCCCCGCGACCTCGCCACCCGCCTCGGCGAGAAGTACGGCCGCGGCCGCGAGTGGGGCCTGCAGGCCAACGAGCACGTCACCACCGTCGCCCGCGAGCACGGCCTCGACTTCGACTTCGGCATCGCCAAGTCCGCGAACACCGTCGACGCGCACCGCCTGCTGCACCTGGCCCGCGAGCTCGGCGCCTCCGGCGAGGTCCCGGCCGACACGCAGTCCCGGCTCAAGGAGCGCCTGCTGAAGGCGTACTTCACCGACGGCCTCCCGGTCGGCGACCACGCGACGCTGACCGACCTCGCCACCGAGTGCGGCCTCCCCGCCGACCGCGTCGCCGCGGTCCTCGCCAGTACGGCGTACGAGCAGGAGGTGGCCGCCGACCAGGCCCAGGCCCTCGCGTACGGCGCCAACGGCGTCCCGTTCTTCGTCATCGACGACAAGTACGGCGTGAGCGGCGCCCAGCCGACCGAGGTCTTCCAGGAGGCCCTGCGGCGCGCCGCGGCCGACCGCAAGCCGGTGACGCTGATCACCGCTCCCGGCAGCACCGACGACGCGACCTGCGGCCCGGACGGCTGCCCGGTCTGAGGGGTTGAGCCGGAGACACACGGGTACCGGTGCCCAGATCGGTTTGCCGGACGATGTAAGAAGGAGCCATGACTGTCGTGCGCGCACTGGCCAGGCCGTTGCTGTCCATCATCTTCGTCGTGCAGGGCGCCAACCAGGTGCGCAACCCGGAGCCGCTGGTTCCGAAGGCGCAGCCGGTGACGGACCGCCTGGTGCCGCTGGCCAAGCGGGTCGCGCCGCCGCAGGTCGGCGACCGGATTCCTGACACGACAGCGAACCTGGTCCGGCTGAACGGCGCGGTCCAGGTCCTCGGCGGGCTCGCGCTGGCCAGCGGCAAGGGTCGGCGCGTCGGCGCCGCCGTACTGGCTGCCTCGCTGGTGCCGACGACGATGGCCGGGCACCCGTTCTGGCTGGAGAAGGACAAGCAGGCCAAGCAGGTGCAGCGGGTCCAGTTCATGAAGAACCTCGGGCTGTTCGGTGGGCTGCTGCTCGCGGCGGTCGACACCGAGGGTCAGCCCGGGCTGGTCTGGCGGGCGTCGCACGGCGCGAAGGCGGCCAAGCGGGAGACCAAGCGCGGCGCGAAGCTGGCCAAGCGCGAGACCAAGCAGCTGGCGAAGGCGGCGCGCCGCGAGGCGAAGCTGGCCGCGCAGACGGCGAAGGCCGAGCTGCCCTTCATCTGAGTTCCGAGGACCGGCACCCGTCTTCTGGCGGGTGCCGGTTTTTTTGTTGCCTGTGGACAGAGCGCGACGGCGTTCGGCGGCGATGCCCTAGGCTCTTGAGCGACATCGGAATTCGCTTGAGGAGTGCAATGGGGACGTCAGAGGGCTGGCCGGCACCGCGCCCGGCCGGGGCGGTCAACGGCCGGGTCACCGTGCCCGGATCGAAGTCGATCAGCAACCGCGCGCTGATCCTGGCCGCGCTCGCGGACGGGCCCTCCACCCTCTCCGGCTTGCTCGCCGCCCGGGACACCGCGCTGATGAAGGCCGCGCTGGTCTCGCTCGGCGTCGGCATCACCGAGCACGACGGCCTGGTCACGGTGACCCCGGGATCGCTGAAGGGCCCGGCGTCCGTCGACTGCGGCCTGGCCGGGACGGTGATGCGCTTCGTCCCGCCGGTTGCCGCGCTCGCCGACGGCATCGTCTCCTTCGACGGCGACCCGTACGCGCGGGAGCGCCCGATGAACGTCATCCTCGGCGCGCTGCGCACGCTCGGCGTCGAGATCGACGACCACGGCACCGGCCGGATGCCGTACGCCGTGAACGGATCGGGTTCGGTCCGCGGCGGCGAGGTCACCCTCGACGCCTCCGGCTCGTCGCAGTTCGTCTCCGCCCTGCTGCTGGCCGGCGCGCGCTACGACCTCGGTGTGGACCTGCGCCACGACGGCAAGCCCGTCCCGTCCCAGCCGCACCTGGACATGTCGATCGCCATGCTCCGCGAACGCGGCGTCACCGTCGACGACTCCGAACCCAACCGCTGGATCGTTGCCCCCGGCCCGATCCGCGCCCTGGACACGGTCATCGAGCCCGACCTCTCCAACGCCGCCCCGTTCCTGGCCGCCGCCGTCGTCACCGGCGGCACCGTCACGGTCACCGGCTGGCCGTCTGTGACGACTCAACCGGGCGGCCAACTCCCCGACCTCCTCTCCCGCTTCGGCGCCGAGGTCACCTTGTCCGGCGGCGACCTGACCGTCCGCGGCACCGGCCGCATCTCCGCGGTCGACTTGGACCTGAGCGAGGTCGGCGAGCTCTCCCCCGTCCTCGCCGCCATCGCCGCCTTGGCCGACGGCCCGTCCTACTTCCGCGGCATCGCCCACCTCCGCAACCACGAGACCGACCGCCTGGCCGCCCTCGAAACCGAGTTCAACGCCCTCGGCGGCGACGTCTCCCAAACCCCCGACGGCCTCGAGTTCCGCCCGAAGCCCTTGCACGGCGGCGTCTTCGCCACCTACAACGACCACCGCATGGCCCACGCCGCCGCGGTAGTAGGCCTCGCCGTAGAAGGCATCCAGATCGAGAACATCGCCACCACGGCGAAGACATTGCCGGAGTTCCCCGACCTCTGGTCGAGCTTGGTCGGCTGATGCGTTCTTCTGCACAGGTGAGCTGCTGATGTCGCGGTACGACGAGGAGGCCAAGTACGACCGGCCGAAGCGGCGGACTCGGCCGCGGACGAAGGATCGGCCGGCGTACGAGGACGCGGTGACCGGGTTCGTGATCACGCGTGATCGCGGGCGGTACACGACGTGGGTCGGCGAAGGCGACCGGGTGGTGACCGCGATGAAGGCGCGGCAGCTCGGGCGGAAGGGTGTGATCGTCGGCGACCGGGTGAAGCTCGACGGGGACTCGAGCGGCGCCGAGGGCACGCTCGCGCGGATCGTCGAGGTGCTGCCGCGGACGACGCTGCTGCGGCGTTCGGCCGACGACGACGACCCGGTCGAGCGGCCGCTGGTCGCGAACGCCGATCAGCTGGTGATCGTGGTCGCGGTCGCCAACCCGGAGCCTCGGACGCGGCTGATCGACCGCTTCCTCGTCGCGGCGTACGACGCCGGCATGCGCCCGCTGCTCTGCCTGACCAAGACCGATCTCGCCGACCCCGAGCCGCTGCTCTCGACGTACCGGCCGCTCGGTGTCGAGTCCGTGGCGACGCAGCAGGGTGGCAACCTCGACGAGCTCAACGAGCAGCTCCGCGACCGTACGAGCGTGATGGTCGGGCACTCGGGCGTCGGCAAGTCGACCCTCGTCAACGCGCTGGTCCCCGGGACCAACCGCGCCATCGGCGTCGTCAACGACAACACCGGCCGCGGCCGCCACACGTCCACGAGCGCCCTCCTCCTCCGCCTGCCCGAGGGCGGCTGGATCGTCGACACCCCCGGCATCCGCTCCTTCGGCCTCGCCCACGTCGAGCCGGACCAGCTGATCCACGCCTTCCCCGACCTCGCCGACGAAACCGCCAACTGCCCGCGCGCCTGCGGCCACTCCGAGTCCGACCCCGGCTGCGGCCTCGACGAGGCCGTCACCGAAGGCCGCGTGGACGCCGAACGCGTCGCGTCCTTCCGCCGCCTCCTGGCCAGCCGAGAGGGTCGCCCCGACCCAACCTGAGCAGCCGCGATGGCCGCCCCCGGGCCCGACCTGAGGCCTGCCCGGAGCCGGCGCTGCGGCTGAAGGTCCCGCCACCGACCGAGATGTAGCTTGTGAGGCTAGCCTTACCTAAGGCTAGGATTGAAGCATGCGCAGTGAACTGATCCAGGACGAGGCATCAGCCGCGGGACCAGACGGCGAGGCACTCACGGCCGGCGGTCGCAACCTCGCACCGCTGGAGGGCCGCCCCGAGTTCCTGTCCGGGAGCGTCTGATGCCCGCCGTGGTGATGGGCACCGTGACCGGCGTACGGCGTACCAGCCCGTCGTTTCTGACCGTGACGCTGGCCGGGTGCTCGACGTTGGAGACCGGTGGGTTCGATCAGCGGATCAAGATCCTGCTCGCGCAGCCGGGGCAGGACGAGCCGGTGCTTCCGCCGGCGGAGGACTGGTACGGCGTCTACCGCGAGATGGCCGACGACGTGCGGCCGGTGATGCGGACGTTCACGATCCGGGCGCAGCGCGGCGAGGAGATCGACATCGAGTTCGCGCTGCACGGGGACGCGGGGCCGGCGGCGGCGTGGGCGTTGTCGGCCGCACCGGGGAGCCGGCTCGGGATCATCGGGCCGGAGATCGGGGACAACCCGAAGGCCTACCAGTACATGCCGCGCAGGCCGGACTGGCAGTTGCTGGTCGGTGACGACACCGCCGTACCGGCGCTGGCGTCGATCATCTCGGCGCTGCCCGCGGACGCGGTGGCGCGAGTGTTCGTTCAGGTGCCGCACGCGGAGGATGTGCGTGAGTTCGAGACCGCCGCGCAGGTGAAGGTCGAGTGGTGCGTCGGCGGCGGGCTCGCCGACGCGGTCCGCTCGGCCGAGCTGCCGGACGGTACGCCGTACGCGTGGGTGGCGGGTGAGACCAGCATCGTGCGCGACATCCGTCGGCATCTCACCGGGACGCTCGGCTGGGACAGCAAGCCGCACTACTTCGGCGGCTACTGGAAGGCCGGCCAGTCGGAGGGCTGACTACTTCGGCGGAAGCTGCCCGTCCCAGACCGCCTTCGCGCCGGCGTCGCCGGTGCGGATCGTCTGGTAGATGACCAGTACGCCGACCACCACCAACGCCGCGCTCAGCACCCACTCGAGCGGCTGGCTCTTCGTTGCCTTGGCGCCCTTTCCGCTCGCCAGCGCGGACGGACCGGCCAGCAGTACGAACGCGAGCACCACCAGCACCGCGAAGCCGACCACGAACCAGAACAGCAGGTCGCCGCGATCCTGGTGCAGCTTCACCGCGGGCTCCAGCTCCGGGATCGCCGCGAGGAACGCCTCGCCGCTCTCCTTGGCGACGAACGCGACGACGAGCCCGCCGAGGCCGAGCAGCAGCGCCGGCCAGCGCAGCAGCCAGCGCCACTTCGGGACCAGCGCGAACACGATCGCGGTCAGCGCCGCCACCGGCAGCACCACCACGGCCGCATGGATCACCAACACATGCAGAGGAAGATCCCCAAAGCGCTCGAACATGACGCCTCCCGCGGCCCGGCCGTAGTGAACTGACACTAACTGCACGTTCAACCACCCAGAACGGTTCAATCAGCCTAGTAGCCGGCGACCGCTCCGAGCCGGTGCACCGCCGCGACCGGCTCCGACATGCACCACTGATCAACCCGCCGAGCGCGGCTCGGCCCGCGACCGGTCGTCCCGCCGTACGCCGGACCGCGCGCTCGTGGTGAGCCCATCGCGGGTAGCCTTCCGGCATGCCTTCGCACACGGACGACCTGCGGCTCGCGCACATCCTGGCCGACGACGCGGACTCGACCACGATGGACCGGTACAAGGCGCTCGACCTGCACGTCGCGACGAAGCCGGACCTGACGCCGGTCAGCGACGCCGACCAGCGGGTCGAGGACGTGATGCGCAAGACGCTGAGCCGGGCCCGGCCGCGGGACGCGTTCGTCGGCGAGGAGGACGGGACGACCGGCTGGGGGCCGCGGCGCTGGGTGGTCGACCCGATCGACGGGACGAAGAACTACATCCGCGGCGTCCCGGTCTGGGCGACGCTGATCAGCCTGATGATCGAGGACCAGGTCGTCGTCGGCGTCGTGTCGGCGCCGGCGCTCGGGCGGCGCTGGTGGGCGTCGTACGGCGACGGCGCGTGGACGGGCCGGGCGCTGATGTCGGCGCAGCCCTGCCGGGTGAGTGATGTGAGCAAGGTGGAGGACGCCTCGCTGTCGTACTCGTCGCTGAAGGGCTGGGACAAGCTCGGCAAGCGCGACCAGTGGGCGAACCTGATGGACGACGCCTGGCGCACCCGCGCGTACGGCGACTTCTGGTCGTACATGCTGGTCGCCGAAGGCGCCGTCGACATCGCGGCGGAGCCGGAGCTCAACCTGTACGACATGGCCGCGCTGTCGATCATCGTCGACGAGGCCGGCGGCAAGTTCACCTCGGTCGACGGCAAGCCCGGCCCGAACGGCGCGAACGCCGTCGCGACCAACGGCCGCCTGCACGAGGACGTCCTCAACCGCCTCACCTGAGACCAGTACGACGTTCAGACCGCAGGCGCGGGCCCGGTGGACTCCCGGAAGATCAGCCGGTTGATCCCCCGCTCCGCCGCCTTCGGCGCCGGTTCGTCCCTGATCTCCGCCAGCAGCCGCAGGATCGCGTCCCGTCCCTGCGCCTCGCGGTCGACCGCGACCGTCGACAGCGACGGCGTCGCGAACTTCCCCATCACCTCGTCGTCCCACCCGAACACACTCAGGTCGTCCGGCACGCTCCACCCCCGCTCGCGCGCCGCACGCACCACGCCCATCGCGACCACGTCGTTCGCCGCGACCACAGCGGTCACCCCGCAGTCGCCGGCCAGCGCAGCGATCGCGTCGTACCCCGACTGCGCGGTCCAGTCGCCGTCGTACACGCCGATCGAGCGCAGCCCGAGGCGCTCGATCGCCTCCAGGTAAACGGCTTTGCGGTTCCGCGCCGAGGCGAAGTCCTGGTCCCCCGCGACATGGAAGAACGACCGGTGCCCCAGCGAGGCGAGGTACTCGACGATCTCCACCACCTCGGTCGCCTCGGCGAGCTCGCCGAGGCCGCGCAGCTTGTCGTCGTACGTCTCGCTCTCGACGATCGGGACCTGCCGGAGCTTGCGGCTCTTCAGCCCGGTCGGTGAGATCGCCAGGATCCCCTCCACGGCACCCGATCGCGCCAGGTCCTCGATCCGCGCCGACCGCGCCCGCGAACCGCCTTCGACGCTGACCACCTCGACCTGGTACCCGGCCCGGTGCGCCGTCTCGGTCGCGGCAGCGAGCAGCCGGCCGGGGAAGTGCGGCCCGGAGGCGAGCACGATCGCGAGCCGGTTGGTCCGCCGGGTGCGCATCGAGCGGGCGACCAGGTTCGGCCGGTAGTCGAGGGTCTTGACCGCGAACTCGACCTTGATCCGGGTCTTCGGTTTCAGGCTCTCGGCGTCCTGCAGGTAGCGCGAGACCGTCGTGTGCGACACCCCCGCCAGCCGTGCCACCTGATGGATCGTCGCCGGCCGTTTCTGCTCCACCTCTGCACACCTTCCCCTCCGCAGCGCCGCTGCGGCACACACGTTAACCGATCCAACCGTTCACTGGTTGGGTTCTACAACGTTTGACCTGACATCCGTCCGATCCCGGTCCGAGGGGTTGACATCGTCGGACAGGCTGCGGTTAGCTACCGGATCAGAAGTGGATCGATCACATTTTATTGATTGACCCCGGGAGCGCCTATGAGCGATGCCGCCCGCAGCCGAAAACTTTCCTTTCGCGAGCGTTTACGACGAGATTATCCTGTCCTCTTGCTGGCTATTCCCGGCATGCTGGTCATCTTCGCCTTCCAGTACTACCCGCTCTGGGGCAACGTCATCGCCTTCCAGGACTACCAGCCCTACCTGGGGGTCGGGCAGAGCCTCTGGTCGGGCGTCGAGAACTTCACCACCGTCTTCAACGGCGACCCGGAGTTCCTGAACGCGGTCAAGAACACGCTGGTGCTGACGCTGATCCAGACCGTCATCGTCTTCCCGGCCCCGATCGTGGTCGCGCTGGTGCTGCACAGCCTGCTGTCGAACCGGCTGCGCCAGATCGTCCAGACGATCATCTACGTCCCGCACTTCATGTCCTGGGTGATCGTGGTCGCCGTGTTCCAGCAAGTGCTGGGCGGCACCGGCATGATCAACAACTGGTTGCGGGCCCACGGCTACGACCCGCTGAACATCATCGGCAACGCCGACGCGTTCCGCGCCCTGCTGACCTCGCAGGTGATGTGGAAGGACACCGGCTGGGCCACGATCCTGTTCCTGGCCGTGCTGTCGCAGATCGACAAGTCCCTGTACGAGGCGTCCGCCGCGGACGGTGCCAGTCGCTGGCGCCAGACCTGGCACGTGACGCTGCCGGGCCTGAAACCGATCATCATCCTGCTGCTGATCCTCAAGCTCGGGGACTCGCTCACGGTCGGTTTCGAGCAGATCATCCTGCAGCAGCAGGGCGTGGGAGTCGATGCGAGCGAAGTGCTCGACACCTACGTCTACAACAACGGGATCCTCGGCGGCGACTGGGGCGTGGCGGCCGCGGTCGGCCTGGTGAAGAGCGTCGTCGCGCTGGCCCTGGTCCTGACCGCCAACAAAATCGCGCACCGGATGGGTGAGGAAGGGGTCTACCGCGGATGAGCCGACTCAGTACCGAACCACGCAGCCGGCCCAAGGTCCTGGTGGGCGGCATGCCGATGCCGAGCCTGGCGGAGCGCATCGTCAAGGCAGTCTTCCTGACCGCGATCTGCGCGGCCGTCATCCTCCCGTTCGTCGGCGTGATCTCCACCAGCCTGGCGAGCCCGAAGGCAGTGATCGAGGCCGGTGGCTTCGTGCTGCTGCCGCACGGGTTCGACCTCACGGCGTACAAGTCGATCCTGTCCGGCGGGACCGTGACGCAGGCGCTCCTGGTGAGCGCCTTCATCACCGCCGTCGGTACGGCGATCGCGCTGCTGCTCACCTGCACCCTCGGCTGGGCACTGAGCCGGCGGGGAACCCTCGGGAACAAGCCGTTGCTGCTGCTCGTGCTGATCAGCCTGCTGTTCAACCCCGGCCTGATCCCGACCTATCTGGTCGTGCAGCAGTTCGGTCTGCTGAACAGCCTGTGGGCAGTCATCCTGCCGACGTCGGTGAGCGCGTTCAACGTCATCGTCGTCCGGGCGTACTTCGCCGGGCTGCCGGTCGAGGTGCTCGACTCGGCCAAGATCGACGGCGCCTCGGAGTGGAAGGTCTTCTGGCACATCGGGCTGCCGCTGTCGAAGGCGGTCGTCGCCGTGGTCGGGCTCTTCTACGGCGTCGGATTCTGGAACGGATTCTTCGGCGCCCTGCTCTACCTGAGCGACGCCAGCAAATGGCCGTTGCAGCTGGTCCTGCGCACGTACGTCGTCAACGGTGTCGAAATCGGCGCCCAGGACCTCGGCGGCGCGAGTGAGGCGCTACCACCCCAGACTTCGATTCAAATGGCAATTCTGATGATTTCCATCATTCCGATCCTGTGCGTCTACCCGTTTGTCCAACGGCATTTCGCCAAGGGCGTGCTGACCGGCGCCGTGAAGGGCTGACACGAGAAAGGCAGAACGATGAACACTGATGATTCACGGATCGGCCGCCGGGCCCTGCTGGGCGGCGTCGGAGCGCTCGGTCTGTCCGGCGTCGTCGGCGGCTGCTCCAACGAGGGCCGCGGCGGAACCACCGGGCAGGGCAACACCGGGTCGGCGTCCGGCGTCCGGCCGGCGTACCTGCCGTACACCGGGGTCAAGCCGGACCTGGCCGGTGCCGAGTTCAACATCCCGAACGCGTTCACCAAGTACCCGGCCGATCCGGTCCGGGCGATCGCGAACCCGCCCGGTGACGGCAAGCCGATCAACGTCCTGACCTTCACCAACACGCCGATCCCGCCGAAGCTCGAGCAGAACCGCTTCTGGCAGGAGCTCAACAAGCGGGTCGGCTCGCCGGTCTCGGTGAGTCTGACGCCGTCGGTGGACTACCCGCAGAAGTTCGCCACCTCGGTGGCCGGCGACCAGCTCGGCGACATCTTCATGGTCGGCGCCGTACCGCAGATCCCGAGCCTGCTGGAGGCCAAGGCCGTCGACCTGACCCCGCACCTGTCGGGCGACAAGATCAAGAAGTACCCGTTCCTGGCGAACCTTCCCGAGGTGCACTGGAACTCGTGCATCTTCGGCAACAAGATCTACGCCGTACCGATCCCGCGGGGCGCGATCAGTTCCCAGGCGCTCTACAGCCGCGCGGACCTGCTGGAGAAACAGGGCGTCGCGGCCGAGGTCAAGAACGTCGACGACTTCGTCGAGCTGTGCAAGGCGCTGACCGACAAGCGCCAGAACCGGTTCGCGCTGGCGACGTCGCCGACGATCTTCGTCCGGAACATGTTCGACATCCCGAACAACTGGAGCGAGGACGGCAAGAAGGTCGTCAGCCACCTCGAGCACCCGGCGCACGAGGAGGTCTTCGAGATCCTGCGCAAGCTGTGGAGCGCCGGCTACATCCACCCCGACGCCTTCTCCGGCCAGAACCAGGACCTGAAGGTCCGCTTCGGCAACGGGTCGAGCCCACTGGTCGTCGACACCTTCAGCGGCTGGCCGAGCTACCTGCAGACGGCGATCAGCGACCAGGCCCGGATCGGCATCATCGCGCCGCCCAAGCACGACGGCTCGGGCCAGGGCAAGATCTGGCTGGGCGCGCCCAACCTCGCGACGACGGCGATCAGCAAGAAGGCCGAGGGCCGCGTCGAGACCCTGCTGGCGTACCTGAACTTCCTGGCGGCGCCGTTCGGCACCCAGGAGTACCTGTTCCGCAAGTTCGGTCTGCCGGTCGTCCACCACAAGGTCGTCGACGGCAACCCGGTCCTGACCGACAAGGGGTTCAGCGAGACCCAGCTCGGCCTGATGTACCAGGCCGACGGGCCGTGGACGATCTTCCTGCCCGAGAAGCAGGGCGACAGCACGGTGGAGTTCAATGCGATGAAGGAGATCGTTCCCGACGCGCTCGCCGATCCGGTCGCCGGTCTGTACTCCGAGACCAACGTCCGCAAGGGGTCGCAGCTCGGCGAGGACATGACGACCGTGACCGAGGACATCATCCAGGGCCGCAAACCGGTCTCCGCCTGGGCCGGTGCGGTGAAGAAGTGGAAGAGCGGCGGTGGGGACAAGATCGCCGAGGAGTACGCCCAGGCACTCGAAGCTTCGCGCTGACGTGAAAGGAAGACCTTTGACCTCCACGCACCAACCCGTCAGGTTCGCCGCGGTCGGACTCGACCACGCCCACATCCACGGCCAGGTCGCCGGGCTGATCAAGGCCGGGGCCGAGTTCGTCGCGATGGCCACCGACGACCCGGGCTCGGGCGTCGCGAACCAGGTCCGCGAGCGCTACCCCGACGTACCGTACGTCGACGACGGTGACGAGCTGATCGCCCGCGACGACCTCGACCTGATCGTCACCGCCGCCGTCCCGGACCGGCGCGGGCCGATCGCCGTCGCCGCCCTGCGGTCGGGCAAGGACGTCGTCGCCGACAAGCCCGGCTGCGTCACCCACGACCAGCTGGCCGACATCGAGAAGGCGGTCGCCGAGACCGGCCGGTTCTGGTCGGTGACGTTCTCCGAGCGGTTCGAGGTCAAGTCGGCGATCAAGGCCGGCCAGCTGGTCCGCGAGGGCCGGATCGGGACCGTCGTCCAGACCATCGGCCTCGGCCCGCACCGGATCGGCGACCGCGGCCACCTCGGCGGCAACGCCGGGCGCCCGGACTGGTTCTTCGAGAAGGAGCGGTACGGCGGCATCCTGGCCGACATCGCCTCGCACCAGATCGACCAGTTCCTCTGGTACACCGACTCGCGCACCGCCGAGGTGGTGACGAGCTCGGTCGGCAACTTCGCCAACCCGGACAAGCCCGGCCTGCAGGACTTCGGCGACCTGCTGCTGCGCAGCGACCATGCCCAGGGCTACATCCGGGTCGACTGGTACACCCCGGCCGGCCTCGGCACCTGGGGTGACGGCCGGCTGATGATCCTCGGCACCGAGGGCTACATCGAGCTGCGCAAGTACGTCGACATCGCCGGCCGCGACGGCGGCAACCACCTGTTCGTCGTCGACGGCGAGAAGACCGAGTACATCGACTGCTCCGACGTCGAGCTCACCTACTACCCGGACCTGGTCCGCGACGTCCAGGAGCGGACGACGACGGCCGCGCCGCAGGAGCACACCTTCGAGACCATGCGGCTGGCGCTGACGGCACAGCAGAACGCCGCCGTACGGGGAGCCGCCAAGTGACAGCACAGCTCAAGGTCGCGGTAGTCGGTGCCGGAGGCATCAGCCGGCGGCACGCGGAGGCGTTCGCGAGCACCGGCCGTACGACGCTGGTCGGGGTCGCCGACATCGTCGCCGCGAACGCGCAGGCGCTCGCGGACAAACACGGATCGAAGCCGTTCGGCAGCGTCACCGAGCTGCTGGCCGCGGTCGATCCCGACCTGGTCACGGTGACGACGCCACCGGGCAGCCACGCCGAGATCGCCATCGAGGTGCTGGCCGCCGGGAAGTCGGTGCTGCTGGAGAAGCCGCCGGTGCTCAGCCTGGCCGAGCTCGACGCGGTCGCCGAGGCCGAGCGTTCCAGCGAGGGGTCGGTGTACGTCGTCTTCCAGCACCGGCACGGGTCCGGCGCCGTACGGGCTGCTGAGCTCCTGGCCGCCGGGACGTTGGGTGCGCCGCAGGTCGCGGTCTGCGAGACGCTGTGGTTCCGGCCGCGGCCGTACTTCGACCCGGAGTGGCGCGGGACGTGGGTCGGCGAGGGCGGCGGACCGACGCTCGGCCACGGCATCCACCAGATCGACCTGCTGCTGCACCTGCTCGGGCCGTGGAAGACGATCAACGCCACCGCCGTCCGGCTGGACCGTCCGGTCGAGTTCGAGGACGTGTCGATGGCGTCGGTGATCTTCGAGAGCAACGCCGTCGCGACGGTGATCAACAGCCTGCTCTCGCCGCAGGAGCTGAGCCGGATCCGGATCGACACCACCGGTGGGTCGCTCGAGGTCAACCACCTGTACGGCTACAAGGACGCGGACTGGAAGTACACGCCGGCACCGGATGCGGCCGACACGTGGACGTCATCGGCTGGTGAGGATGTGGCGAGCAGCCACGAGGCGCAGCTCGGGCGCCTGGTCGACGATCTGCTGGCCGGGCGTACGCACGACACGACGCTGGAGAGCACGCGGCCGACGATGGAGTTCGTGACGGCGCTGTACGCGTCGGCGCTGACCGGCCAGGCCGTACGGCGTGCTGATCTCGTCCCGGGGCATCCGTTCTACCAGGCGTTGAACGGCGGTTTGCCGCAGTCGGAGCTGACCGAGGCGTTCGCGCCCTGATGCTGCTGGTAGCCCTCGCCGCCGGGCGAGGGCTACCAAGCGCAGCGGAAGCCGAGGTTGCCCGCCGTACTGGTCGGGTCGTTGGCGGAGCGGGCGGCGACGCGGTAGCGGTTGCAGTACGAGGCGTGGCACAGGTACGAGCCGCCGCGCATCGCGCGGTTCTCGCCCCAGGCGTCGGCCGTCCACTCCCACACGTTGCCGACCACCTCGTAGAGGCCGTACCCGTTCGGCGGGTACGAGCGGACCGGCCCGGTGCCGCGGTGGCCGTCGTCGAGGGTGTTCTTCACCGGGAACGTGCCCTGCCAGATGTTGCACAGATGCTTCCCGTCGGGCGTCAGCTCGTCGCCCCACGGGAAGCGCTTCTGCTCGAGCCCACCGCGGGCCGCGCGCTCCCACTCCGGCTCGGTCGGGAGCCGACCGCCGGCCCAGGAGCAGAACGCGACCGCGTCCGACCAGGAGACGTGCACGACCGGATGATCCTCGCGACCCTGTACGTCGGACTGCGGCCCTTCCGGCCGATCCCACGTCGCGCCCTCGACCCCGCACCACCACGGCGTCGCCGGCGGCCGCCGACTGACCTTCCGTACGGCGGCCGGGAGGAACCCCGCGAACACGAAGCTCCACCCGAACCGCTCGGCCTCGGTCACGAACCCGGTCGCCGCGACGAACTCGGCGAACTGCGCGGTGGTCACCGCGGTGACGCCGATCGCGAACGCGTCCACCTCGACCTCGCGCACCGGCCCTTCGCCGTCGGCCGCGAACGCGTCGGCGTCCTCGGTACCCATCAGGAAGGCGCCTTGCTCGATCCGCCGGCGTTCGATGGCCGAAGTGGTCGCCGGAGCGACGTGGATCTCACCGACGACGCTTCCCGGCTCCCGCCGCGGACTGCAACACCCCTCGCTCACCCGCCCACCGTACTCACCCCTTGCTCGGCGCGAGATCCTCGTCGATGAACGGCGTCCGGCTCAGCGACTTCTGGTACACCTCCAACGCACTCGCCAGATCCAGCCGCCCGAGCTCCAGCAACGTCTGTACGCCGTTCAGCTCCGCCCCCACCTGCTCGGCGGCGCTGATCCGCTCGGCGGTCTCCTGCGACCGCAGCAGGTTCGTACAGATCGCGGCCACCACCGAGATGGCGAGCCCGAGCAGACACAGCCCCTGCCACACCGCCGTACTGGACGGCAGGCCCAAGGCCCCTTGCACCGAACTGGCGAATTCCTGCCCACCCACAGCAGGCCCAGCAGTCAGTACGGCGGTCAGCGCACTGCTCACCACCCCGATCGTGCCCAGCCGATGGTTCCGCGGCCGGGCCCGATCGAGAAACGCGTCGAGCACCACCCGACGATCATGGATCCGCCCGATCAGCGCGTCACGGTGATCAGGTTCAACAGAAGAATCAGACACAGCCAACTCCAGGTCGCTGCCGGCAGAGGACGTTTCCGTCCGTGCTCGGGGGCCAGCACGGCCTGTACCGCGGCCGTTTCAGCCACAGCACCGCGACAGAGAGTACAACCTGTCAGCGAGCCCGCCGACGCAGCAGCTTCTTCACCCCGTACGTCGATTGGCACAACATCGCCACACCGCACACGGCGATCACCACGAACAACACGGTCCGCCCGGTCCCGAGCCCGCCGTGCGTCAGCTCCACCCCACTCCACACCAGCAACAGCCCCGCGGCGAACAACGTCAGATACCCCGTCGCCAAGTTCCGAGGAGTGAACTGCCACCACGGCTCGTCCTCCGGCCACACCCGCTTCATCCCAGTTCCTTCCCCAAGAGGCCGCTCCCGGACGGAGCAACCCGATAGTTCGAACGTAGGCGGGGTGGAGCGGGCGGCACCTCGACCACCAGGACGAAGTCCTGGGGCTGCCTCGTACTTTCGGCCAGGAGACGCGCCGGGTCAGTCGGCGGCGTAGCGCTGGAGGCGCCAGACGGCGGGGACCAGCAGGGTGAGGAGGACGACCACGAGGTAGATGCCGCCGCCGTACAGCTGGACGGCCTTTGCGCTGGTCGCCGCGGTCACGTAGCCGACCAGCAGTTGGCCGAGCGGTCCGGTCACGAACGAACCGAGCATGTCGTACGACGCCACCCGCGACAGCTTGTCGAGCGGGATGTGTTGCCCGAGCGCGGTCTCCCAGCCGATGCCGAACGTTTCGAACCCCAGGCCGACGGCGAAGGCCGCCGCGGCGACCGTCACCGTGTTCGGCGCGAGCGCGAGCGCCGCGAAGACCGGCAGCGCGGCGAGCATGCCGAACATGCCGACCCGCACCGGGTAGCGCGGTTTCAGCCGGATCATCAAGATGCCTCCGGCAACAAGCCCGGCGCCGAAGCACGCGCTGACCGCACCCCAGCCGGCCCGCCCGAAGGTGTCGTCGGCGATCACCGGGCCGAGGGTCGAGTAGCACGCGACGAAGATCAGGTTGAGCACGCTGAACGCCGCGACCACGCTCCACACCCACTGCCGCGACACGAACTCGGCCCAACCTTCCCGCAGGTCGCGCAGGATCGACGTACGGGTACGTTCGACCGGCGGCAGCGTCAGCCGCGCGAACAGTACGACGGCCAGCGCGAACGTCGCCGCATCGACCGCCAACCCGACCCCGGGGCTCGTGAACCCCACGATCACGCCGGCCACAGCGCCGCCTCCGACGAGCGCCGCCGAGCGCGCGAACCCCGCGACGGCGTTGGCCTGCGGCAGCTCGACCGGCTCGACCAGCGCCGGCATGATCCCCATCAACGCCGGCATCACGAACGCCGACGCGGCGCCGTTCAGCGCCTCGATCACCACCAGCTGCCAGATCTGCGCGTGCCCCGACAGCACGAGGATCGCGGCCAGCGCCTGCGTCAGCGCGCTCACGGTGTTGGCAACGATCAGCACCAGGTGCCGAGGCAACCGGTCGGCGATCACCCCGCCGATCAGCAGGAACACCACGTTCGGGATGCTCCGCGCGGCCAGCACGACGCCGACCGCGGTCGCCGAGTCGGACACGTCCAGTACGGCGAACACCAGCGCGATCGGCGCGATCGACGACCCGAGCACGGCCACGAACCGGGCCGACACGAAGGTCCGCACGTCCGGGTGCCGCAGCACCGCGAGGTCGTCGCGCCAGCTCATCCGATCACCGACCGTGACGAAAATGGACCCGGGTTCCGGCGGGCGGGACAGGCGGCGGTCACCGCGCGCATTCTGCCAGACCTGCCGTTCAGGGCGCCGAACCGCTACCGTGGGGTCTTGGGCTCTCGATTCAGCAGGAGGCTCCGTGAAGATCAACGACGTATTGCGCGGTAAAGGCAACCAGGTCGTCACCATCTCCCCCGAAGCCACCGTCACCGAGCTGCTCGCGCTGCTCGCCGAGCACAACGTCGGCGCGCTCGTGGTCAGTCCGGACGGCTCCAGCGTGGCCGGCATCGTCTCCGAACGGGACGTGGTCCGGCTCCTGCACGGCACACCTGACGCGGGCGAGGTCCGGGTCAGCGCGATCATGACGTCCCCGGTGCACACCTGCGGACCCGACGACCTGATCGACAACCTGATGCGGCTGATGACGGACCGCCGGATCCGGCACGTCCCGGTGGTGGTCGACGACGCCCTGACCGGCATCGTCAGCATCGGCGACGTGGTGAAGTCCCGGATCGGCGAGCTGGAGTTCGAGAAGGAACAGCTCTCGAACTACATCGCCGGCTGATCTTTCCACCCGCACCAGCCTGTCCGCCGGTCCGCCGGCTCCCGCGGCACGCGGGAGCCGCCGGATCGTTGCCCTGCGCTCCCACAGGACTACAGTCCGTTCATGGAGCCAACCGAACCGCCGGCCGGACCGCCCGGGCCGCCGCAGCGACCCGGTGACCAGTCGGGTCAAGGACAACCGTCACCCCAGTACGGCCAGGGCACCCCACCGCCGCAGTACGGCGCCCCGCAGTACGGCCAACCCGACCCGAACCAGCCCCAGTACGGCCAGCCCGGGCCACCGCAGTACGGCCAACCGCCGTACGGCTACCCCGGCGGCCAGAACCAGCTCCCGCCCCAGCAGCAGAAGACCAGCGTCTTCGCCATCCTCTCCCTCGTCCTCGGCGTGATCAGCGCGATCCCGTTCGCGATCATCTTCGGCATCGTCGCCCTGGTCCGGATCCCGAAGACCCGCGAGAAGGGCAAGGGGATGGCGATCGCCGGCATCGTCCTGGCCTGCCTGTGGCTGGTCGGCATCGTGCTCGCGGTCGCGTTCTCCGACTCCGACCCCGAGCGCGACGCCTCCGGCCAGGTCACCGCGACCGCCGACGTGGCGCCGGAGAAGCTGAGGGTCGGCGACTGCGTCGCGGAGGTGCAGGAGGGCGAGGTCCAGGACATCAAGGTCCAGCCCTGCTCGCAGCCCAACGGCGGCAAGGTCTACGCCGTCTTCGAGCTCCCCAAGGGCTCCTTCCCCGGCCTCGACGCCGTCCAGGCCAGCGCCGAGACTGGCTGCACCGACCGTTGGAAGCAACTCCGCGAACAGGCCACCGACCTGTCCGACATCTTCTACCTGCACCCCACCGAAGACAGCTGGAGCCTCGGCGACCACAGCGTCACCTGCCTCCTCGCACCCCGCTAGAAGACGCCAAAGGCCCCGGCCGCCGTAGCGGTCGGGGCCTTTGTCATGCCGTTGTCAGTACCGAGTCACCGCAGCCCAGGCATCCACGATCCCGTTGCCGTAGAAGCCGTTGAAGGTGCGGTTGCCCTCGCACAGCGCGTCGAACTCGGCCGGCCGGCCCTCGTTGGCGTACGAGACCAGCGGCGGGTTCGGGCACGCACGCTCCTGGGCGGAGCCGAGCATGATGTTGCGGACCTTGTCCGGGTTCAGGCCGAACGAGTTGCCCTTGCCCTTCTTGCCGTACTCGCTGACGATCAGCGCGGCGACACCGGTCGCGTGCGGGGACGCCATCGACGTGCCCTGCAGCCAGTTGTAGTAGCCGCACTTGGTGTAGTCGGTCTCGCCCGGCTTGCACTGCTTCTGCACGCCGCCGGTCACACCGGCCTCGGTGATGTTGCCGTCGGCATCGACCAGGCCGTCGGCCTGGAGCGTGTTCACCGGGTATGTCGACAGGATCAGGTTCTCGTTGACCCGGTGCTGCGGCGTCCCGAAGTAGTCGCGGAACCAGCCACCGGGGGCCGACACCTCGGTCTGCTCCAGACCGTAGTTGGAGTAGTCCGCCTTCTTGCCCGACGGGCCGAGCGCGGAGACACCGATCACGTGCGGGCCCTCGACCGGCAGGTCGACACAGGTCGCGTTGTCGATCGTCCGCGGGTACGGCGGGACGTCGCCGAAGTCCGGGCTGGAGATGTCGACGCGCGGCTTGCCCAGGTCCTCGTGGTTGTTGCCGAGCGACCCGACCAGCGTGACGTCGCGGTTGTGCGCGTAGTTCAGCGCCCGCTGCATGGCCCGGATCGTGGTCCGCTGCTCCAGCTGCGCCTCCGGGCTGTCGGCCGGGTTGTTGATGCAGTTGTAGAGCCACGGGTCGACGTAGAACGACATGTTCACCACGTCCAGCCCGACGTCACCGGCGTAGGTGAGCGCGTCGAGTACCGGGCCGAGGAACACGAACCCGCTGTCCTGGCCGCCGCGGATCTCGACCAGCGTCACGTTCGGCGCGACGCCGGAGACGCCGAGACCGTTGACCGCGGCACCGATCGTGCCGGCCACGTGGGTGCCGTGGCCGCTGTCGTCCCAGCCGACCGGGTCGACGCAGCCGCGGAACTCGCACGGCCCGTCGATCTCGGGCAGGTCGGAGGCGAAGTTGCGGGACAGCTTCCAGTCGAAGTTCGGCGCGATGTCGGGATTGCGGGCGTCGATGCCGGAGTCGAGGACGCCGACCTTGACCTGCTTCTTGCCGGGCTGCACGGTCCGGGCCAGGTCCGAGCGGACCATCTTCAGGCCCCACAGCTGCGGGTCCAGCGGGTCCATGCCCTTGGCACCCTTCGCGGCCGCCTTGGCGGCCTTGGCCGCGCCCTTCTCCTGCTCGACGTGGGCCGGCTTGGACCGCGGCAGCTGCCCGATCGGCCGGCTCCGGGTGGCGCCCTCGACCGCGCCGGAGGCCGACACCTGGCTGGCGAAGCCCGAGGAGGCCGCCCGCACGGTGATCGTGCCCAGGTTGGTGTTCTCCTTGACCACTTCACCCCCGGCGGCCTTGACAGCGGCCAGCGCCTGCGCCCGGTCGGCCCCCTGCTCGACCAGGACCAGGTACTCGGTGCTGCCACCCTGCGCCTGGGCGCCGGCGACGACCGGCACGGCCAGGCCGGCGGCGACCAGTGCCAACGCACCCGATGCCGCGTACAACGATCTGCGGACGTCTCTCACGAGCGGATCCCCTCCCTGAAGTGAGTCTGACGCGCACAACGTAAGTCAGCCGTGCACGTGACGGGAGGGGGCCGACGTTGTCAGCTTTTCCAAGCAAACAGTTGAATCAGCCCGAGTAGTCCGAGTTGGCGGCGAAAACCACGAACAGCAGCACCATCGCGATCCCGAACAGGATCGCCAGGATCAGCAGCACGGTCCCGACGATGCCGGTGATCCGGCCGGCCACCGCCATGCCGCGGTTGTTGTAGACGCCCGGTGCGGCGTCGATCTCGGCGACCGCCTGGTTGCCCTTCCACCAGGCGAACGGCGACAGGATGAACAACCCGGTGATGAACGGGATCAGCCCGAGCACCAGCGCGACGGTCGCGTTCGAGTTGTCGCGCAGCACGCCGTACGCGGGTTGCGACGGGAACCCCGGCTGCGTCGGGTACTGCCCGTACTGCGGCGGCCGGTCCTGCGGTCGCTCGTCGAACGACATGTCGTGCTCTCCTCTGCTCAGGGCCAAGTAGGCCTGAGCAGAGGATGACAGGTCCTCAGCTCAGCTCGGTGACGTCCCCCAGCCCGGCGAGCTGGTCGCGGACGTCCTTGGCCTCCCCTACGACGACCACGAGCAGCCCGTTGGTTCCGACGTACCGGTTGTACGCCGCGGTCGCCGACTCCGCGGTGGTCGCCGCGATCTGCGCCAGGTAGGTGTCGGCGAAGTCCAGCGGTACGCCGGCGGCGATGTTGCTGCCGACCTGCTGGGCGATCGAGTCGGCCTGCTCGTAGCGCAGCGGGGCGGTCCGGATCAGGTTGTCCTTGGACTCCCCGACCTCCTTGTCGGTCAGCCCGTCGCGGGCCTCGCGCAGGATCCGCAGCGCGTCGGTGATCGCGGCGCCGGTCACCTCGGTGCGGACCGAGCCGCCGAGGCTGAACGTGCCGCCCTTGCGTGGCGCGGTGAAGCTGGACCGGGTGCCGTAGGTGTAGCCCTTCTCCTCGCGCAGCACGGTGTCGACGCGGGAGGTGATGGTGCCGCCGACGACGTGGTTGGCGACCGCGGCCGCGCCCCAGATGTCCTCGCGGCGGTCCGGGCCGGGGCAGCCGATCAGCAGCTGGCTCTGCACCGAGCCCGGCCGGTCGACGAGCACTATCCGGTCGCCGAGCACGTACAGCGGCTCCGGGGTCTCCAGCGCGGGGCCGGCCTCGGAGGTCCAGTCGCCGAACGCGTCGTCGACGATCCCGGCGACGTCGACGCCGGTGGCGTCGCCGGCGAACAGGATCTGCGCCCGCGCCGGTCCGACGTTGTCGCGGTAGAACTTCGCCACCTCGACGTTGGTCAGCGCCCGGATCGTGTCCGGTGTGCCCGCGGTCGGGCGGGAGCGCCGTACGGTCGGCTCGAAGAGGTGCGCGGAGAACGCCTCACGGGCCCGGTACCCGGCGTTGGCGCGCTCCTGGTTGATCTCGCCGAGCCGGATCGTGACGTGCCGGCCGACGTCGGCGGGGTTGAACGCGGGCCGGGTGACGGCCTCGGCGAGCAGCTTGACGGCGGGCGCGAGCTGCGAGGTCGGGACCGAGATCTCCACGTGCAGCGCGTCGGAGCTGACGTCCACCCCGTACGCCGCCCCGTGCCGCTCCAGCGCGGCCGCGAAGTCGTTGGCCGAGTGCAGCTCGGTGCCCTCGTCGAGGGTGCGCGACATGATCGTCGCGACGCCCTCGAGCTCGCGCGGCTCCGCGAACAGCGGCAGCGCGATGGTGACCCGGACGGTCGCGACGTACTGGCCGGGCCGGTCGAAGACGTGCACCGGTGTCCCGGCGCGAGTGGTGGTCGTGGTCGAGGCCGGGAACGTCCAGGGCCTCGGCGGCGCGACGACGGGCGGCGTGGCGAGGTTCTGGGTCATGAGCTCTTCCTGTAGGTCACCTGGACGCGGCCGTCGGCCCGAATCCACTGCTGCGCTGCCTGCTGGACCTGCTCGACCGTGACGGCGCGGAGCTGGTCGATCCGGGTGTTGATCCGGTTCGGGTCGCCGAACAGCAGCGTGTGGTGGGAGATCTCGTCGGCGCGGCCGGCGCAGGTCGCCAGCTGCTCCAGCCAGTCCCGCTCGGCCTGCGCCTGGACGGTGGCCAGCTCGTCCGCGGTGATCCCGTCGGCGGCGAGCTTCTCGACCTCCTCGACCAGCGCGTCCTCGACCTTCTGCAGGTCGACGCCGTCCGACGCGATGCCGGTCAGCGTCCCGAACGAGACGCCGCCGATCAGCGGCAGCGCTCCCCCGGACACCGACTGCGCGATCTGCTCGTCGCGGACCAGCCGCCGGTTCAGCCGGCCGCTCTGGCCGGCGGCCAGGACGTCGAGCGCGAGCGCCGCCGCGTCGAGCTCGGGCGTCCCGTCGACGGGCAGCCGGAACATCATCGTGATCAGGTCCGACGGCACGTCCTCGACGACGTCGTCGCGAGCGACACCGGTCATCGGGCCGATCGTGCCGTCCGGCGCGGCCGGCGGCTGCGGGATCGCGGGCAGGTGGCCGAAGTACCGCTTGACCGCCGCGAAGGTGTCTTCCTCGTTGACGTCGCCGACGATGGTCAGGACCGCGTTGTTCGGGCCGTAGTACTTGCGGAAGAAGGCGTGCACGTCCTCGACCGAGGCGGCGTCCAGGTCCTCCATCGAGCCGATCGTCATGTGTCCGTACGGGTGGCCCTGCGGGAACGCCAGCCGGACCAGGCGCTCGTAGGAGTCGCCGTACGGGCGGTTGTCGTAGCTCTGCCGCTTCTCCTCCTTGACGACGTCGCGCTGGTTGTCCAGGTTCTCCTGGTTGACCGCGTCGAGCAGGTACCCCATCCGGTCGGCCTCGAGCCAGAGCGCGAGGTCGAGCCCGCCGCTGGGCAGCGACTCGAAGTAGTTCGTCCGGTCGAAGAACGTCGAGGCGTTCAGGCTCGCGCCGGCACTCTCCAGGAGCCCGAAGTGCTCACCGGACTTCACGTTCCGCGAGCCCTGGAACATCAGGTGCTCGAACAGGTGCGCGAAACCGGTGAGCCCCGGCGGCTCGTGCCGCGAGCCCACGTCGTACCAGAGATTCACGGCGACGATCGGCACCGCGCGGTCGATACTCACGACCACACGCAGCCCGTTGTCCAGAGTCTGCTCAGCGAGCGGATACGTCAGCGGCATACGGACAAACTTACCCTCACCCCTTGATCGCTCCGCCCAGGGCGAACGCGCCGCCGAGCTTGCGGCTGAGCAACAGGTAGAGCAGCAGCACGGGGAAGGTGTAGATCAGCGAGTACGCCGCCAGCTGGCCGTAGTTCGGTTCGCCGTACTGACCGAAGAAGGTGAAGATGCTGACCGACGCGGGCAGCCGCTCGGGCGACAGCAGCAGCATGAACGGGACGAAGAAGTTCCCCCACATGCCGATGAAGGTGAAGATCAGCACCACCGCGATCCCGGGCCACATCAGCGGCAGCACGATCCGGCGCAGTGCCTGCATGTTGCCGGCGCCGTCCACCCAGGCGGCCTCCTCGAGCGAGATCGGGACGCCGTCCATGAAGGTCTTGGTCAGCCAGATCGCGAACGGCAGCGAGCTGGTCGCCATGAACATGATCGTGCCGCCGATGGTGTCGACCAGGTTGAGCTGCACGAACAGCCCGTAGACCGGCACCATCACCGCGGTGATCGGCAGCCCGGTGCAGAACAGCACGGTGAGCAGGAACGGCCGGTTGAACCGCGACTTGAACCGCGACAGCGGGTACGCCGCGAGCACCGCGCAGACCATCGTCAGCAGCGCCGCGCCGCCGCACAGCACGATGCCGTTCAGCACCGGCCGGTACGTCGTGTCGGTGTTCAGCACCGCCTTGAAGTTGCCCAGCGTCGGGTTGGTCGGGAACTCGACCCGCAGCCCCGCGGTCCGGTTGATCGAGGCGAACAGCACCCACAGCAACGGCAGCACGAACAGGATTCCGATCGCCAGCAGCACCAGGTTCGAGGTGAGCTTGCTGAGGCGGTCCCGGGCGATCATGCGGCCTCCGTGTTCAGTCCACGCAGGTAGATCAGCGAGAAGACCGCGCCGATCGCCAGCATCACCAGGGCGATCGCGGTGCCGTAGCCGATCTGGGAGAAGCTGAACGCCTGCTCGTACATGTACAGCGGCAGCGTCTGGCTCTTGGTGCCGGGCCCGCCGCGGGTCATCGCGTAGATCAGGCCGAAGACGCTCAGCGTCTGCAGCGTGATCAGCATCAGGTTGGTCATGATGGCTCGGCTGATCATCGGCAGCGTCACGAAGACCAGCCGGCGCAGCCCGGCCGCGCCGTCCATCTCGGCCGACTCCTCGATCTCCTTGGGCACCTCGCTGAGCGCCGCGGAGTAGACCAGCATCGAGAACGCCGTACCGCGCCAGATGTTGGCGATCGAGACCGCGATGATCGGTGCCGCGTACAACCAGTCCTGGCCGGGCAGCCCGACCTTGTGCAGGATCACGTTCAGCGTGCCCTCGTCGTTGAAGAACGCGCTGAGCAGGTACGCCGCCACCACCTCGGGCAGCACCCAGGCGCCGATCACCGCCGTCCCGACGAAGTTGCGGACCAGCTTGGTGGAGCGCCGCATCAGCAGCGCCAGGCCGAGACCGAGGGTGTTCTGGCCGATGATCGCGGAGATCAGCGTGAACACCAGGGTCAGCCAGATCGAGTTCGTGAACGCCGAGCTGCCGAAGGCCTTGCGGAAGTTGTCGAGGCCGACGAACTTCACGTCGCTGGCCCCGGGACCGGTGAGCGCCATGTTCGTGAACGCGGCGTACAGGCAGTAGATGATCGGGCCGGCCAGGAAGACCAGCATCAGCCCGATCGCCGGTCCGAGCGGCAGCATCTTCAGCAGCTTGGCGCCGCGCGGGCGCCCACCGCCCCCGGCCTTTCGGCCGGAGGCAGCGGGCAGCGCGGAAGCGGAGGTCGTCACAGCGAAGATCCCTTCAGCAGCGCAAGGTGGGTGTCACTGGCCCTGGCTCTGGGTGGTCGTCTTGTCCTTGCTGACGATGCTCTCGACGGCCTCGTCGTAGTTCTTGGCCGCTTCCTCCGGCGTCGACTGCTTGGTCATCACCGCTTCCATCGCGGTGATGATCTCGTTGGAGACCTTCGGGTACTCCGGCAGCGCCGGCCGGTACACGGTCACCGCCACCAGGTCGGTGAAGAACTGCGTCGACTTGGCCGAGGTCTTGTAGCCGGCGTCGGAGGCGACGTCCTTGCGGACCGCGATCTGGGCGCCGTCGGTGGCGTACTTGGTCGCGTTCTTCTGCGTCTGCAGGGTCTTGATGAAGTTCCAGGCGGCGTCGGGCGACTTCGACTTGGCCGGGATCGCCCAGGTCCAACCGCCGGAGAGGCTGACCTTGCCCTTGCCACTGCCGTCCTGGGTCGGCATCGCGGTCTGGCCGAGCACCTCGGACCACTGCGGCCACGGCTTGGCGCCGGTCTTCTGCCAGTTGTTGTACAGCCAGGAGCCGTCCAGCGCGATCGCCAGCTTGCCGTTCGGGAGCAGGTCGCTGCCGACCTTGTTGCCCCAGTTCGGGTCCAGCGACTGCTTCGGCTGCGGCGCGATGCCCTCGTCGAAGACGGTCTTGACGAAGTTCAGCGAGTCCTTGAAGCCCTGGCTGCCGACGACCCACTTCTGCTGGTCGAAGTTGTACAGGGTGTCCTTGGTGCCGTAGAGCAGCATCTCCATGCCCTGCATGGCCGAGGCCTCACCCATCGGCTTGCCCGAGTAGATGTTGAACGGGATGACCCCGGGCACCTTCTGCTTGATGGTGCGGGCCGCGCTGAGCACGTCGTCCCAGGTCTTCGGCTGCCAGTCGGCCGGCAGCCCGGCCTTGGCGAAGATCTCCTTGTTGTACCAGAGGGCGCGGGTGTCGGTGCCGTCCGGTACGCCGTACGTCTTGCCGTCCTGGCCCTTGGCCGCGCCCTTGGCGGTGTCCTCGAACTGGTTCCAGTCCGACCAGTCCTTGATGTAGTCGTCCAGCGGCTTCAGGTACCCCGCGGTGATGTCGGAGTTGATCAGGAAGGTGTCCTCGTAGACGATGTCGGGCGCCGTGTTCGGCGAGCGCATCATCAGCTGGAGCTTGGTGTAGTAGTCGTTCTCGCTGGCCACGATCGGCACGATCTCGACCTTCGAGCCGGGGTTGGCCGCCTCGTACTCGGTCTTGGCGCCGGTGAGGAAGTTCTTCATCACCGTGCCCGGACCCCACTGCTGGTAGGCGATCTTGATGTTCGCCGGGCCGGAGCTGGAACCAGCTGCTTCCGGCGTCTTGGTGGTCGATCCCTGACTGCAGGCCGAAACCCCCAGCAGGAGCGCGCCCACGGCGAGGACACCCGCCGTCTTGAAACCGTTCTTCATGACCATCACGTCCACCTTCGGGCAATCGTTGTCATCCCGGTACCACCGCTCAAACCCCGTGGGCTTTCCCGTGACCGTAGGAGTGTCAGACCAGTGAAGTCAATGGTTGACAGACAACGTTGTCGCCGTCCGGACGGACGGACGCGGTGACCGGGCCGTAACGATCCGATCACCGCATTCCCGTAGTTCAGACGGTAACGGGCGACGCCTCGTGACGGGCCTGTACGACGTGCCGCTGACCGCGGATCGAGCCGAGTCCGCAAAGAACCAGTCCGAGCACCAGCCAGCCGGTCAGCACGAGCAACGGCTGCGCGGCACCCGCTCCGTCGAAGAAGCTGACCGAGCGCAACGCCGTACCAGCGGCTCCCGGCGGGAGGAACTGGCCGAGCGTTCCCCAGCCGCCCGGCAGCATCTCCGGCGCGCTCGTCATCCCGGACAGCGGGTTGCCGAGCAGCATCATCGTGGCGGAGCCCAGGCCGAGCCCGGCCGCGCCGAGCAGCCACTCGAGACCCAGCAGGGTCAGGCTGATCGCGCCGATCGACATCGCGATCACGCCGGCGTTGGCCCAGTAGCTGCCCTCGAACGAGCCGAGCCAGAACTGCAGCACCGCGGTCAGCGCCAGCGCACCGGCGACGGCGAAGCCGAGCGCACCGACGATCCGGCTCCGGCCGGCCTTGGCGAAGTTGGTCAGCGCGGCGGCCGCGAGGATGCCCCCGAGCACCAGCGGCAACGCGCCCGCGGCCAGGCCCGCACCCCGCGGATCCTCAGCAGGCAAGGGAACCACGTCGGTCACCTTCGGTGCGGCGGCCGGGTTCTGCGCGGCCAGCTTGCCCGCGACCTGCGTGAGCAGCTGCGACACCACCGGACCGGCCGCCGACGCGGTCAGCACCTCGGGCGCGGCCTGGTCGAGCACGATCGCGCCGTACACGTCCCGGTCCTCGATGGCCTGTACGGCGGACGCCCGGTCGGCCACCGGCTCGATCGCGAAGCCACCCGGCATCGCCTGCTCCAGCGCGGCGCTGACCTGACCGACCGCCGCCTGCGGACCGGCGACGGCCAGCGGAACCTCGCGCGGTTCCGACCGCGCGGCCGGCCAGGCGAACGCGATCAGCAGCACCGTCAGCAGCGCGGTGAGCAGGGTGACGACGACGAGCACCGGCGGGCGGCGGCGTTCGGTGGTCTCGGACATGAGCTCTCTCCCCTAAAAACGAATGACCGTTCTTTTAGATGCTCCGAGCGTGACCCCTGGCCGGTCGAGTTGTCAAGAACGGACATTCGTTTTATGTTCGCGGTATGCCGAAGGTCACCGCGGAGCACCGGGTCGCCCGGCGCGAGCAGATCGTCACCGCCGCGCTCACCTGCGTGTCCGAGCACGGTTTCCACAAGACGACGATGGCCGACGTGATCCGCGAGTCCGGCCTGTCCGCGGGCGCGGTCTACGGCTACTTCCGGAGCAAGGACGAGATCATCGCGGCGATCGCCGACCAGGCGCTCGGCACCGTCGACGACCTGTTCGCCGAGATCCTGTCCACCGAGGAGCCGCTGACGCCGGCCGAGGCGATGCGCCGGGTGCTGGTGCACGTGGTGGCGATCGCCGAGCGGCCGGGCGGCGACATCACCCGGATCGGCCTGCAGGCCTGGGCCGAGGCGGTGCACAACCCGGCGATCGGGGCGATCGCCCGCGAGAAGTACAAGATGCTGCGCGGCCACTACCTGCGCGTCGTACGGCGTGCGCAGGCCGACGGCACGGTCGCGGCCGACGTCGACCCCGAGCACGTCGCGCAGGCCCTGTTCGGCCTGCTCCCCGGCTTCATCCTGCAGCGTCTGCTGCTCGGCGACGTCACCCCGGAGAGCTACTCCGCGGGCATCGACGCGCTGTTCGGGTCGTCGACTCCTCAGACCACCTGAAACTGAAAGATCCTCCGACTTCGCCACTGTGAGCGATTACAAGGTCACGGAGGGCTTGAGTCCTCAGACCTATCCGGTTAAGTTGTCCGAGGTTATTTCAAGTCTTGAACTTAGGGGGTCAGCCGCAGGGCCGGTGTACCGACGACGCTGGGGAGAGTCGTGCGATCAACCACAACTGCCGTGCGGTCGCGGGTCGGCCTGCCCTGGTACTGGGCCAGCCAGACCGCGAGTTTCACCGGGGACCGGCTGACCGGTTTCGCCGTCCCGACGATCGCGATCCTCACCCTCGACGCCAGCGAGGCGCAGGTCGGCGTCCTGTCCGCGCTGGGCTGGTTCGCCTACCCCGCGCTCGGCCTGGTCGCCGGTGCCGCGCTCGCCCACGTCCCTCGCCGCCGGGTGATGATCGCGGGCGAGCTGGTCCGCTTCGCCGCGTTCGCCAGCGTCCCGCTCGCCGCATTGGCCGGCTGGGTCAGCGTCCCGCAGCTGTGCGTCGTGGTCGCGCTCGCCGGCGCCGCGATGGTGTTCGTCGACATCGCCGGCCAGTCGTACCTGCCCGCTCTGGTCGAGCCCCGCGACCTGGTCGGCGCCAACGCCAAGCTGCAGAGCTCCGACAGCCTGTCCAAGCTCGTCGGCCCCGCGCTCGGCGGTCTCCTGCTCCGCACCACCACGCCGTACGCCGGTCTGCTGCTCTGCGCGTTCCCCTTCCTGGCTTCAGCTCTCGGCCGCACCCGCATCGCCGCTGTCGAGCCACCACCTGAGCCAGTGCGCGAGCCACTCCCCCACCGGATCCGCACCGGCTTCACCTTCGTCTGGCAGCACCAACTGCTGCGTCGCCTGGTCGGCGCAGCAGCGATCCGCAGCTTCGGCTCGGGCATGGTCGACGCCGTCCTGCTGCTGTTCGCGTACCGGGTGCTCGGCCTGTCCAGCCTCGCCGGAGGGCTGCTGATCGCCGCCGGATCGGTGGGCGGGCTGCTGGGCGCGTTCGTCGCCAACAGGCTCGCCGCGACCATCGGCGTACGGCGGACGCTCGTGCTGACCGGTGTGGAAGCCCTGTGCTGGCTGGCCGTTCCGCTGTGTCTGCTGAGCGCTCCGGCGCTCGCACTGGTCGCCATCCGGATCTGCGCCTCGGTCTGGCTGCCGGTGTGGAACGTCGTCACCACCAGCGTCCGTCAGGAGATCACCCCGGCCGCTCTGCAGAGCACCGTGCACGCCACCGCGCGCACGCTCACCTCGTCCACCGTGCCGCTCGGCGCGATCACCGGCGGCCTGGCCGGCGGCGTACTGAGTGCACAGCTCGGTACGGCGACCGGTCTGGTCCTCGTCCTCGCGACAGGAGGTGTGATCGCCGGAGCCAGCGCACTGCTCGTCGCCACAGCCACCCACCAGGAGGTCTGATGCGTCCCACCACCACCCGCACGCTGAACACCAAAGAGTTCGCCGACATCAAGCACACCGTGTCGATCCGCTCCAAGGCCCGGCGCAACCTGCTCGCGGACCCGTCGTACGCGGCACCGCTGCCGCAGGAGGTCAGCCTGCAGCTCACCTACCGCTGCAACCTGCGCTGCACGCACTGCTACCAGTGGAACGAGCAGGGGTTCTTCCGTGACTTCAGCGCGGTCAAGCAGAAGACGGAGCTCGACCTGGCGGTCGTCGAGGACGTGCTGCGGACCACCGCGCCGGTGCGCTCGAAGCTGTTCCTGTGGGGCGGCGAGCCGCTGATGCACACCAAGTTCAACGAGGTCGCCGCGCTGCTGGAGAAGTACCCGCGGACAGTGAACATGTGCACGAACGGCCTGCTGTTCAAGCGCAAGCTGGACGACCTGCTGCGGATCGGTGAGAACCTCAACCTGCTGGTCAGCCTGGACGGGCTCGGTGAGGACCACGAGGCGCTGCGCGGCCGCGGGACGTTCAAGCGCACGATGGAGAACATCCAGCTGATGCTGGACCTGAAGCGGTCCGGGCAGTGGGACGGCGAGCTGTCGCTGTCGTGCATGGTCAGCCACGTCACCGTGCACAAGATGTACGAGTTCATGGAGTGGGCCGAGGAGCTCGGCGTCAACACGGTCTACTTCCAGTTCCCCTGGTACATCAGCCCCGAGGTCGCCGAGTCGATGGACCGCCTGTACGAGAAGACGTTCTCCTGGCTGAACCCGAGTACCGACACGAAGAAGCCGACCTGGCACAGCTACACGTACCAGCTGCCCGAGGAGGAGCTGCCCGCGCTGCGTGACTCGATGGCGCGGCTGGCGTCGCGCGCCTGGAACGTCCGGCTGCGCTACCAGCCGCAGCTCGAGGAGGACGAGGTCACCGACTTCATCCTCGGCACGTCGCGGCCGGCCCAGCACCGCAGCAAGTGCCTCGCGGTCTCGAACCGGATGGAGGTGCACGCCGACGGCGCGGTCAGCTCGTGCAAGTTCTTCCCCGAGTTCGTGGTCGGCAACCTGTACGACCAGCCGGTCGGCGAGCTGTGGCAGAGCCAGTCGTTCCGCGAGGTCCGCCGGATCATGTCCGAGAACGGCATGATGCCGGTCTGCTCGAAGTGCATCCTCCTTTACCTGAACGGAGTCTGAGCATGACCGCTGTGATCGAGGACCGGGTCAAGATCGTCCTGGCCAAGGTGCTGGACAACGGGACGACCGCCGAGCAGATCGGTCCGGAGGCCGACCTGGTCGAGCAGTACGGGCTGGACTCGCTGCAGACGATCACGTTCCTGCTGGCGATCGAGGACGAGTTCGACCTGGAGCTGGACTACCCGCAGCTGCAGCTCGACGACCTGCGCTCGGTCCGCCAGTTCAGCGCGTTCGTGGCCCGACTGACCCAATGAGCGTCCGCTTCGGCACGTTCGACGCCGAGTCGTGGTGGCGGCCCGGCGATCTGGCACAGTTGCCGTCGATCGGCGGCGGCGACCCGTCGGTGGCCACGATGGACGAACTGCTGGCCGGCTTCTGCGCGCCTGGTGATCTGCTGATCACCAGGCGGGCGGTCGCCCCCGAGCTGCTGGCCGGCTACGGCGTCGACTTCGACTGTTTGCCGCTGGGTGCCCCGCTCTCCGGCCCGGTCGAGCAGCACCTCCCGCCACTCGACAACCAAGTACCAGCCCCCTACGCAGTCCTGTCCCCGCTCCCTTCCTTGCCCTCACCCGAGGTCGTTGCCCAGGTCAACTCCAAATCCTGGTCCAACGCCCTCGTGCTCGACCTCGGCCTCCCCGGCGCCGGCCGCGTCGTCCACTCCGCCGACGAGCTCGTCGCCGCCGTCACCGACCTCGACTTCCGCGCCCTGGTCAAGGACCCGTACGGCGTCTCCGGTCGCTCCCTCCTGGAGATCAGCACGCCCGGCGTCCTGCGCGCCGTCGAACGCGTCCTGCGCAAACAACCCGACAAACGCGTCGAGCTGATCGTCCAGCAGAAGTTCGCCAAGAAGCACGACTTCTCCGGGCACCTGTTGCTGGCCCGCGACGGCTCCTGGGAGTTCCTCGGTCTGCAGCAGATGACCAACAAGGGCTTCCGGCACTTCGGCTCCAGCCCGGCGCCGAGCGCTCTGATCGACGCAGGCTGGTACGCCGACTCGCTCGGCGACGTGGTCGCCGCGCTGCACGACGCCGGGTACTGGGGTCCGGTCGGTGTCGACGCGATGCTGCTCGACGACGACTCCGTCGTACCGGTGCTGGAGATCAACGCGCGGCAGTCGCTCGGCCTGCTCGCTCACCATCTGGGTCAACGCGGCTCGTTGCCTGCTCACCTGTGGCAACTCGAGCTGAACATTGCCGCGGGCAAGGGGATCCAGGACGTTCTGCACGCCCTTCGCGGCCTCCTGACGACCGGCGACCGACCCGGCGCGATGGTCCTCAACGGCACCCATCTCGCCGCACCCGGCGGCCGCGTGTACGTCGCGATCTTCTGCCCCGCCGGCGAGCTCACCCGCTGGCAGCACCGCCTGCTGGCCGCGGTCACCGCGGCCGGCCTGACTCCACGAGGAATGACCGATGCCGCTTGAGCTGGGCCTGATCGGTGCCACCGGGATCGCCGCCCGGACGATGATCGGCAAGGAGAGCGTCGACGTCCGGGCCGTCGCCGCCAGCGATCCCGTCCGGGCCAAGGAGTTCGCCGGCCGCTACGACATCCCGCTGGTCTACGAGAGCTACTCGGCGCTGCTCGCCGACCCGGCGATCGACGCCGTCTACATCTCGCTGCACAACTCCGCGCACCACCGCTGGGCGGTCCGCGCGGCCGTCGCAGGCAAGGACGTGATCGTCGAGAAGCCGCTCTGCCTGACCGCGGCCGAGGCCGAGGAGTTGTGCTTCGCCGCCGCGGACACGCGGGTGTTTGAGGCGGTCGCGACCGCTGGTCATCCGTGGCAGGCAACGGTTCGCGGGTTCGTCGAGGGCTCTGTTCACGGCGAACTGCGATCCGTCGAGAGCCGGATGACGTTCGCCGTCCCGGCCCCCGGTGGGTACCGCGACCGGCCCGACCTCGGCGGCGGCATCTTCTACGACTGCGCGAGCTACTGGCTGCAGGCGCTGCAGGCCACGACCGGGCTCGACGTCACGGCGTACGAGGGTCGCTCGGCCTTCGACGGGCCGAACGGTGTCGACCGCGACTTCACCGCGTCGTTGCGCTGGGCATCGGGTGCCGAGGCGAGGCTGACCTGCGCGGTCGGCGCGGACCACGTCGCCGAGCACCTGTTCACCTTCGAGCACGCGACGGTGAAGCTGCGCAACTTCCTCCGCCCGGTGCTCGGCGCCGTACCACTCAACCTGATCGTCACCCCGGCCGACGGCGACCGCGAGGTGATCGGCTTCCCACCGACCGCGTACTACGAGCAGCAGCTGGCGAGGATCCTGGCCGAGGACGGCGACGACCTGGAGGCCGCGCTGCCCCGCATCCAGCTGATGGAGGCGATCTACTCCGACGCCCTGTCCCGAAGGGAGAACCGGTGAAGCGCACGCTGGACCTCGCGGCGATCCACGCCCTGCTCGACCGGGCCGGCATCGCGCCGCACGAGCTGCACGCCCACGAGGAACTGACCGAGGGCACGTACAACACCGTCTACCGGCTGACCGTCGGCGAGCGGCAGCTCGTGCTCAAGGTCGCGCCGGACCCGGCGTCGCCCGGACTGACCTACGAGCAGGCACTGATCCGGACCGAGACCGAGTTCTACCAGGCCGCCCGCGGCAAGGCACCGGTCCCGGAGGTCGTGTACGCCGACGCCGAGCTGCTGCTGATGACCGCGTTGCCGGGGGCAACGATGTTGAGCGTCGGTGCGGCGCGTACGGCGTACCGGCGGGAACTGGGCGCGATCGTGCGGAACCTGCACGAGGTGGTCGGTGCGGACGGGTTCGGGTATCCGCAGCGCGGGCTGGTGGCGACGTGGGCGGTGGCGTTCCAGCGGATGCTGGACGACGTGCTGGCCGATGCCGAGCGCTACGGCGTCGAGGTGCCGGCCGGGGTCACGCGACAGCTGGGGCTTGATCGCTTCGAGCTGCTGAACCGGGTGCGGACGCCGCGGCTGGTGCACTTCGATCTGTGGGACGGGAACATCCTCGTCGACGGTGGGCGGATCAGCGGGCTGATCGACGGGGAGCGCGCGTTCTGGGGGGATCCGGTCGCGGAGTTCGTGTCGCTGACGCTGTTCAGCTCGGTCGACGACGAGTTGCTCGTGGGGTACGGCAGTGACATCGATCGGGAGTTGCTGTCGCTGTACCGGGTGTACCTGTACCTGATCATGCTGGTCGAGCGCACACCGCGCGGCGACGACGACCCGGGCATGCTCAAGCTGATCCAGAAGCACCTGGCGAAGGAGCTGAGCGTCCTTTGATCGAGATCCTCACCTCGGGTGTTGCTCTGGGTGTCCACGTCCCTGGTCTGTTGCTCGCCGACCGGATCCGCGAGCAGGGCGGTCAACCCGGCGTCTCTGTGTTGGAGCGCCTGATGTCCGCCGAGACCTTGGCGACCACAGCCCGCTCGAAGCAGGCCTTCCACCGCGACTTCCGCGTCGCCCTCGCCGGCCAGCAGCTCGCCCGCAACGCCTCCGTCTCCACAGAGCTTGCTGCAGTCGACCAGCTCTTCACCGACTGGCATGAGCGCGGTGTGACCCGCTTCGTCGTCCTCTCCGGCTTCTGGCTCGACCTGCTCGACCAGTACGTCGCCCGCTACGGCCCTGTCCCCGTCGACATCTGCCACGTCGACTCGGTCCAGTCCCCCTCGTTCGACAAGGCTGGAGCGAGCACGTTGCCGGTCCGCCACGTCTGGCTGGCCGACGCTCGCAGCGGCACGCTCCCCTGCAGCATCCCGGTCACCCGTGACGCTCCCCTGGCCTGGCCCGCCCGCGACCACCGCCTGCTGGTCCACGGCGGCGGCTGGGGCATGGGCACCTACCGCGAGCACGCTGCCGAGCTGCTCGCCGCCGGCTTCTCGCTGGACGTGGTCGCCTATGAGCAGCAGGACCTCTCCACCGACGGCGTCCGCTACTTCATGATCGACCCCGACTGGCACCCCTGGCTCGACGACGGCTACCCGCCCTTCGCCGAGGCAGGCGCTCCCTTCGTCCAGCGCACCGGCCACCACGGCTCCTTCGACCTCTGCCGCCAAGCACTGGCGACCGTCAGCAAACCCGGCGGCGGCACGCTGCTCGACTCCCTCTGGTCAGCAACACCTCTGGTCCTGCTGGAGCCGTTCGGTCCCCACGAACAACGCAACGCAGACCTGTGGATCTCGCTGGGCTACGGCATCGCCTATGAGGACTGGCAACGCAAGGACTACTCGCTCGACGTACTGGAGGAGCTGCACGCAGCTCTACTCACAGCTGACGTCCCCGACTACTCCAGGGCCTTGCTGTGAAGACATCCCTCTGGCAGACCTTCGCCCTGGAGCTGGACGCCCGCCGCCCGGGCTTCGCACTCGGCCCCTGGTTCACCATGAACGCCCAGCTCGCCCTCGACGGCCCTGTCGATGCCGACCGCCTGGCTGCTGCCTTCCACACCCTCCAGCAACGCCACGACGTACTCCGCACCGTGGTCCCTGTCGGCGTCCACGACTTTCCCACCGCCGCGCTGGAGCTGGTGGCCGAGCCCGCCCTGCACGTCCCCGTGCCTGTGGAAGCTCCAGTACGCCTCCAGCTCTCCAGCGAGCACCTGACGATGCACCTGCACCACCTGATCTCCGACCCCGCCACCCTCTGGCTGACCCTCACCGAACTAGCCGCCCTGTACTCCGGCGCGGAGCTACCGCCACCACCCCAGTACGCCGACTACGTGCTCGACGAAACCGAACAGGTCATCCGGCATGCTCCTGCAGCCGGCACCTGGTGGCAGTCGCAGGTCACCAACGCCAAGCTGTGCCCACAACCCTCCTCCTCCGCTTCCCCTGCCTTCGCGTACCGCAGCGACCTCCTCTCCCCCACCGAGCTCTCCCACGTCGACCAGCTCACCCGCACCCACCGCAGCACCGCCCTGGTCACCCTCCTCGCCGCACTAGCTGCAGCAACGAACCCCTCCGAGGGCGACACCCTCCTCTTCAACACCCTGTTCAGCAAACGCGACCGCCCGGCCTGGCAACAGGTTCTCGGTCCCTGCATCGTCCCCTCGGTCCTCGCCGTCCCCCGCTCCACCGGCGCCCTCCCGGCCGACGTACCGGCCATGCGCGACGCAGTGGTCAACTGCAGCCGCTACGCCCGCTTCCCGGTGCTCTCGCTGGAGGTGCCGAGCCGAACTCCGTTCTTCGAGTACGTCCCCCAGCAATGGCCCACCCCCTACTCCTTCGGCACCACCCAAGCCACCGTCGTCGGAGCAGCCGGCCCGAAGGACACCGGCCTGGCCGACACTCTGGCGATCCGCATGCGCCCCACGACAACCGGCGTACTGACCGGGCACTTCAGCGGTGACGGCACCGACTGGACCGAGCAGCACGTGTCCGCACTAGTCGACGACTTCCGCGCCTACCTCCTGGGGTAGGCCTAGCACCACTCCGACCGGCGGCCCAGCTCCCTGGGGCGCGCCGCCCGATCTTCCTAGCGTTGAGCCCATGAAGCGCAAGCAGGAAACACTCCAGAGGTCGTCGAACTCCGTCGTGCTGTCCGACGTCCGCCGCGTCTACGGCAAGGGCGCCGGCGCGGTCGTCGCGCTCGACGGGATCAGCATCAGCTTCGCCCGGGGCACGTTCACCGCGGTGATGGGCCCGTCCGGGTCCGGTAAGAGCACCTTCCTGCACTGCGCCGCCGGGCTCGACCGGCCGACGTCCGGGTCGGTCGCGATCGACGACCAGCCGCTGGCTGGGCTCAGCGAGCGGAAGCTCACCGAGCTACGCCGCGAGCGGATCGGATTCGTCTTCCAGTCCTTCAACCTGCTGCCCGCGCTGACCGTCTGGCAGAACGTCACGCTCCCGCAGGAGCTGGACGGCCGGCGTCCGCACCGGCACTCGGTCGAGGAGGTGCTCGAACGAGTCGGCCTCGCGGACCGGCACAAGCACCGCCCGGGCGAGCTGTCCGGTGGTCAGCAGCAGCGCGTCGCGATCGCGCGGGCGCTGGTCGCGCGGCCGGCGGTGATCTTCGCCGACGAACCCACCGGCGCGTTGGACACGCAGACCGCGGCCGACGTACTCGAACTGCTCCGCGAACCAGTCCGCAGCCAGGGCCAGACCGTCGTCATGGTCACCCACGACCCGGTCGCGGCGTCGTACGCCGACCAGGTCGTCTTCCTCGCCGACGGCAAGCTGGCCGGCAGCCTGGTCGCCCCGACGGCCGAGCAGGTCGCCGAACGCCTCACTCACCTCGGCGCCCGCTCCCGCGCCCACGGTCTGGCGGTCGCGCGATGATGAAGCTCGCCGTCCGCACTCTGCGCTTCCGCAAGGGCGGTTTCGTCGCCACCTTCGTCGCCGTCGTCTTCGGTACGGCGATCGTCCTGGCCTGCGGCGGCCTGATGGAGACCGGCATCCGCTCCAACGTCCCCGCCACCCGCTTCGCCACCGCCGACCTGGTCGTCACCGGCCCCGACTCGCACCTCCGCCCCGGCCGCGAAGACGCCACTCCCCTGACGGAGCAGACCGGTGTCGCCGCCGACCTGGCTCCCAAGCTCCGCGCGATCCCCGGCGTGAAGGAGGTCATCGGCGACCTGAGCTTCGCAACGCCGATCCAGCTCACCGCGCCCTCCTCCCGCCCGACCGGCGCTGACACGTTCCTCCCCGCCGAAGGCCACTCCTGGGCCTCCGCCCGCCTCACGCCGTACAAGCTCACCTCAGGCGCCCCACCAACGCGCCCCAACGACGTCGTCGTCGACACCTCCACCGCCCGCTCCGCCAACCTCCGCGTCGGCTCCAAGATCACCCTCCTCACCAACGGCGCCCCCACCACCTACACCGTCCGCGGCCTCGCCGACGGCCCCGCCGGCCACACCTTCTTCTCCTCCCCCGAGGCCCCCCGCCTCGCCAACACCCCCGGCACCTTCGCCTCCCTCGCCCTGATCGTTGCCCCCGGCACCGATCTCGGCACCGTCAAGGACGCCGTCGAGGAACAGGGCGACCTCACCGTCCGCACCGGCGCCGACCGCGGCCTCGCCGAGCACCCCGACGCCGCCCAGTTCCAGGAGGCCCTGATCGCCGTCGCCGGCTCCTTCGGCGGCATCGCCACCCTGACGATGATGTTCGTCGTCGCCTCCACCCTCGCCCTGGCCGCGCAGCACCGCGAACGCGAGTTCGCCCTGCTCCGCAGCATCGGCACCACCCCCGGCCAGGTCCGCCGGATGATCCTCGGCGAGTCACTGCTCGTCTCGATCCCCGCAGTCCTGGTCGGCATCATCCCCGGCTTCCTGCTCGGCCGTTTCCTCTTCGACCAGCTCGCCGAGCACGGCGTCGCGTCGCCGTACGTCGAGTTCCACCAGGGCTGGATCCCGTTCGCCGCCGGCGCGGGTGCCGCGGTCCTGGCCGCGATCGGCGCCGCCCTGATCGCCGCCCGCAAGTCGGCGAAGATCAAGCCCGTCGAGGCGCTCGTCGAGGCCGGCCTGCAGCGCAAGTGGTTCACCTGGACCCGCGCGATCCTCGGTGTGCTGTCGCTCGGCGGCGCGATCGCGCTGATGATCGTCACCGCGACGGTGATGACCGGCCCGCTCGCCGCCGCGACCGCCGGTCCGGCCGTGCTGTGCTGGGCGATCGGCATCGCGCTGCTCGGCCCGTTCTGGACGAAGCTCACGCTGGCCCTGATCCGCTGGCCCCTGTACGCCGTCAGCCGCGTCAACGGCCGCCTCGCGATCGTCAACGTGACCGCCCGGTCGGTCGCGATGTCCGCCGCGGTGATGCCGGTGATGCTCGCCGTCGGCATCTCGACCGCGAACCTGTACATGCAGACCACGTCCGTGCACGCCACCGAACAGGCCTTCACCAAGGACCTCAGGGCCGACGCGGTCCTCGTCTCCAGCACCGGCACCGGCCTCCCGGCGTCGCTGCTCGACGACGTCCGCAAGGTCCCCGGCGTCGCCGGCGCCTCGGCGTACGTGACGAGCCTCGGCGCGGTCGACGCACCCCGCAAGGCACCCTTCGCCGAGGACGGCGCACCGCTGATCGGCGTCAGCGCGCAGGGCGTGGACGGCCCGGCTCCGGTCCGGATCACCTCGGGCTCGCTCGAGAACCTGACCGGTTCGACGATCGCCGTCCCCGACCGCATGGTCGAGAAGACCGGTGAAGGCCTCGGCTCGACGGTCAAGCTGACCCTCGGCGACGGCACTCCCGCCGACCTCCGCGTCGTGGCCACCTTCGCCGCCGAACGCGGTTACGAATCCCTGGTCCTGCCGGCCGAACTGCTCGCGAAGCACACCACCGGTCGGTTGGCGCCGCAGATCCTCGTCCGCTACTCCCCCGGCGCCGACCCCGCCGCCGCCCTCGCGGCGACGGCCGCGCGGCACCCCGGCGTACAGGTCGCCGGTCGGGACGCTCTGATCGAGAGCAACCGCGCCGACGCGCAGACCCAGGCGTGGGTGAACTACCTGCTGGTCGGCCTTCTGATCGGCTACACCGCGGTCTCGGTCGTCAACACGCTCGCCTCGTCGACCATCCGCCGCCGGCGCGAGTTCGCCCTGCAGCGGCTGACCGGCTCGACCCGAGGTCAGGTCCTCCGGATGCTCACCACGGAGAGCACGCTCATCACCGCGACCGGAGTCATCCTCGGCACGGTGGTCGCCGTGGCCACGCTGGTCCCGTTCAGCGCCAAGCTCTCCGGCTCGGCGATCCCGCACGGCCCCTGGTCCATCTACCTGGTCATCGTCGCCGCGGCCGCAGCGCTCACCTACTTGTCGACGCTGATCCCGGCCACCGGCGTACTGCGTACCAGTCCCGCGGAAACGACTTCGCGACCGGACTGAGTAGAGGACAGAACCTGACCGCTTTGAGGAGGAGAGTCTTACTCAGCAAAGGCTCTCCTCCTTCGACGTCAGGACTTCTCGCGATGACCTCCACCGCTTACACCACCCTCGCCCCCTGGGTCGTCACCGACGACACCGGCGCCCTGCTCGACTTCGTCACCAAGGTCTTCGACGGCGAGGAGCTCGCCCGCGTGCAGACCGAGGACGGCCTGATCGACCACGCCGAGATCCGCGTCGGCGACACCGTCCTGCTCGCCTTCGACCGCCGCCCCGACTGGCCCTCGATGCCGTCCCTGCTGCGCATCTTCGTCCCCGACGCCGACGCCGCGTTCGCCCGCGCGGTCGAGGCCGGCGCCCGGATCGTCACCGACCTGTCCACCGCCGCCTGGGGCGACCGCGGCGGCCGCATCCGCGACCCCTGGGGCAACATCTGGTGGGTGGTCGCCCACGTCGAGGACGTCCCCGCCGAGGAGGTCGGCGCCCGGATGGCCGATCCCCGGTACGCCGAAGCGATGCAGATCGCCCAAGCGACCTTCGACGCCGAGATGACCGGCAACCCCGGCCGGTCTTCGCGCCCGGTGCTCTGACGTTCTATCTCCCCGGGGTGGGTTCGGCGATCGGCTGGAGAGCGATCGTCGTCGCCTGCACGATCCCCGCGTTCTGCCGGATCCACCCCGCCAGCACCACCTGCAGGTCCTCCAGCTCCCGCTCCTCCAGGATCACCCCCGGCACCGGCACACTCGCTCCCAGCTCCGCCAGCACCGGCCGCAGGTGCTGGTCCGCGAGCAGCTTGTGCGAAGGCGCCGCCGACACCGTCACCGGTACGACGACCGCCCCCGCGAGCGCCTCCGGCCGCAGTACGTCGAGGAAGCTCTTCAGCAGCCCGGTGTAGCTGCCCTTGTAAACCGGAGTCGCCACCACCACCAGCGAAGCCGACGACACCAGCTCCACCGCACTCTCCAGCGCCGCCCGCTCCTCCTCGCGGGCCGCATCCCCCTGGAAGATCGCCGGCGCGAACGTCACCAGATCCACCAGCTCGTCCAACCGGTACGGCGTACCGAGCTCAGAACTCAGCAGCTCGGCAACCGAGGCGGCAGCCGCCGCCGTCCGCGACCCGGCGCGCGGATTACCCACGACGGTCACCACGGACTGCGGCCACACCGGCGGATCAGGAACAACACGCGGCTCGAAGGCGACTGACGGCATCAGGGATCTCCAGCGGTTCGGCAGTGAGACCCCGAGCGTAGCCAAAGTCCAGCGGGCTACTGGACTTTCTCAGAATCCGAACGTTTCGCCTTCACCTTGACAACCACGAACCAGGTCACCGCGGCCACCGCGGCCGCGATCACGACGTACTGGAAGACGCCGACCGACGACTCCACCAGGTGCCACTTCTCACCCAGCGCGTACCCGGCGACGATCAGCGCCGAGTTCCAGATCAGGCTGCCGAGCGACGTCAGCCCGAGGAACAGCGGCACCGACATCCGCTCCACTCCGGCCGGCACCGAGATCAGGCTGCGCACGACCGGCACCACCCGCCCGATCAGCACCGCCTTCGGCCCGTGCTTGGCGAACCACTGCTCGGCCTTGTCGACGTCCTCGATCTTCATCAGCGGCAGCCGCGCGGCCAGCGCCCTGGTCCGGTCGCGGCCGAGCACACCGCCGACGCCGTACAGCGCGAGCGCGCCGACGACCGAGCCGAGCGTGGTGAAGAGGATCGCGCTGATCAGCCCGAGATCACCGCGGTTGGCCGCGAAACCCGCCAGCGGCAGGATCACCTCGCTGGGCAGTGGCGGGAAGAGATTCTCCAGCGCCACCGCGAGGCCCGCGCCGGGAGCCCCCAGTTTCTCCATCATGTCGATGGCCCATCCGGCCACCCCACCGGTCGGTTCCTGCGTCGCTTGCAGCGCGGTCATCATCACCTGGTTCGTCGAGTTCATGGCGTCGACGCTAGGTCCGCGAACACTGCCCGCGCCCTGTGGTCGACCGTCGTAATTGCTCGGCTTTTCCACAGTACAGACCTGTGGAAAACCACAGTCTCCGATCGTCCGGTTCCCACTAGCCTGGTGCGTATGCAGGCCATCGATCCCCGCACTCCACTGCGGAACTCCACGTCCTTCGGGCAGAGCGCGCCGGCCTGGCGCGCGCCGCTGCTCGGGCGAAGCCTGCGCACTCTGGCCGGCGTCACCCTCGGCGCGCTGCTCGCTCTTGCCGAGCTGGTGTTCCTCGTCGGCTGCGGGCTCGGCCTGGTCCCGATCGTCGCCGTCCCGCGCTCGCGGCGGGCGGTGCTCGGCCTCACCCATCGTTGCGCCCGGCAACTCGCCGGCCTGGAGCGGCGACGGCTCGCCGCGTTCCACGACGTCCACGACCTCGGCCCGTACGGCGCACGCCAAGCCTTCGGGTACGTCGCCCGCCGCTGGCCGCTCGGCCTCTTCGGCGGACTGGTCGTGCTGGTGCTCGTCTTCGGCCTGGCCGTCGCCGGGTCGATGTTGTCCGCCTGGATCTTCGGCGGCACGTGGGGCTTCATCGAGGAGGACGGCGGCAGGGTCAGTACGGCGACGATCGCCGTCGCGGCGATCCCCGGCCTGGTCCTGCTCTACCTGAACGTGATGGGCATCGCCGGCGTCAGCCAGCTCGACGCCGCGCTCGCCCGGCGACATCTGACGCCGTCGACCGAGGACGTGCTGGCCCAGCGGGTCTCCGAGCTGACCCTGAGCCGCACCGAGGTCGTCCAGGTGGTCAACGACGAACGCCGCCGGATCGAGCGCGACCTGCACGACGGCGTACAGCAACGCCTGGTCGCGCTCGGCCTGCTGCTCAGCCGAGCCCGCCGCTCCCGCGACCCCGACCGCGCGGCCGACCTGGTCCGCCAAGCGCATGAGGAATCCGAGCAAGCGCTGGCGGATCTCCGCGATGTCGCGTGGCGCGTCTACCCGACCGTGCTCGACCAGCTGGGCCTGGAGGATGTCGTCAGAGTGCTGGCCGAACGCTCCAGCATCCCGGTCACGTTGTCGTACGACCTGCCCACCCGTCCCCCGGCGCCGGTCGAGACCGCCGTGTACTTCGTCATCTCCGAAGCACTCACCAACGCCACCAAGCACTCAGGAGCAGAGCGCATCAGAATCACCGTCCAGGCAACCGCGCCCGCCGCAGCCTTCGGCTTCACCCCGGCCACCGAGCCGACCTCGGTCGTCGTGACCGTCACCGACGACGGCCGCGGTGGCGCCGACCCCCGCGGCCGCGGCCTCACCGGCCTGGCCGGCCGGGTCGCCGCCTACGACGGCACCTTCACCATCGACAGCCCACCCGGCGGTCCGACCACGATCCGGGCGGAGCTGCCATGCGAGTGATGCTGGCCGACGACACCACCCTGCTCCGCCAGGGCCTGGTCCTGCTGCTCGAAGAGGAAGGCCACGAGGTCCCCGCCGCAGTCGGCGACGGAGACTCCCTGGTCGCCGCCGTCCGCACCGCCGCCGAAGCCGGTGAAGCGCCGGACATCGTCGTGGTCGACGTCCGAATGCCCCCGACCCACACCGACGAAGGCCTCCGCGCAGCGCTGACCATCCGCACCGAATGGCCGTCCGTCAGCGTGCTCGTCCTGTCGCAGTACGTCGAGAAGTCCTACGCCACCCAGCTCATCACCTCCGGCCAGGAAGGCTTCGGCTACCTGCTCAAGGACCGGGTGATGCGCGTCGAGGAGTTCCTGGAAGCCCTGGACCGGGTCGGCAACGGCGGAGTCGCCTTCGACCCCGACGTCGTCCGCCAACTCCTGGCCCGCACCACCCACACCGACCCACTCAGCAAACTCACCCCCCGCGAACACGAGGTCCTCGCCAAGATGGCCGAAGGCCACAACAACCGGGGCATCGCCGAAAAGCTCTTCATCTCCCAGAGCGCCGTGGAAAAACACGTCTGGTCGATCTTCGACAAGCTCTCCCTGCCAGAACACCCCAACTACAACCGCCGAAGCCTCGCCATCGCGACGTACCTCACCAACTAGCTCCGCGAAAGCCCGTCGGCGCTGCGAGCCGCCTTCTCCTAAGGTTGTCGGGTGGAGTACTCCGATGAGCTCATCCCTGAGCATGTTCGCGGGCTTGGATATCTGGGTCCTGAGCTGGTGGCGATCGGTATGCAGGGGGCAGTGTTTCGCGTTGGGGGCGGGAAGGTGGCGAAGGTCTGGTTTCATTCGCCGCGCGCTGAGCTCGAGCGGCTGCAGCGGTTGTACGCCGAGGTGCGGTTGGCGTTTCGTACTCCGGAGATCGTGGAGATTCACCAAGGGCCGCGGTGGGTTGTCAGCGTTGAGGTCGAGCTGCCGGGCCGGCCGTTGCACGAGGTGGCGCCGGAGTTTGGTCAGGCTGGGTGGACTGCGGGGCGCGACTGTGTGATCGAGGTGGTCGCAGAGCTTGCCGCGGCACCGGCGCCTCCGGCGTTGTTCGCGATGAGTGTGCTGGACGAGAGTGAGCCGTTTCGACGACCGCAGCAGGGGTGGACGGAGGCGCTCGGGGAGCTTCTCGTGCGGCGGGTGGCGACGTACGGCGATCAGCTCGAGCGCCTGGTCGACGACTTCGGGAACAGACTTGATTGCCTTCAGCAACGGCTGAAGGGGCTGACGGAGGCCGGTCAGCTCGTTCACGGTGATGTGACCGCTGGGAACATCCTGGTCGACGACGATCTTCGGCCGCTGAGCGTGATCGACTTCGGATTGCTCAGCATGCCGGGCGATCCCGTGTTCGACGCCGCGAGTGCGGCAGCGCTGTACGCGCTCTGGTCGCCGGAGACTCGGGCGATCGAGGCCGACTTCGACGTGGCGATCACCGAACGGCTCGGGTACGACGCCGACGACTTGCTGACCTATCGGGCGGTGCACGCCTTGCTGGTCGGGAACGCGCACGACGCCGACCCGTTCGGGCGCGACTCCGGGGTGCCGCTGACCGCGACGTTGCTCAACGATCCGTTGTACGCCGACTTCCTCAGCTGAGCTGCGTCATCACGTACGTTCGCCCGCTCAAAAGCTGCAGCAGGGCGCTGATCGGGCCGTGGAGCTCGTCGCCTTCGCCGGCGGACCAGGTGATGTCGGTCGCGATCAGGCGGGTGCCGGCCAGGCGCTTGCGTGCCTTGAAGGGGAACGGCTTCGACCAGATCCTCTCCGCGGCGGCCCGCGCGGCTTCCGGGGGCATCGCGACGGTGATGCCGAGCGGGACGGCGATGTCCTGGGTGTGGATCAGTACGTCGAGCAGCGGATCAGCCGGCACCGTCCCCAGCGGATGACGCCGTGAGCCCGCGAAGCGGTGGTACTGGGCGACGATCTCCTCAGGCTCGTACGCCGCCCCGGCGCGGCGGGCCTCCTCGTAGACGAAGCGGTTGAAATCCCCGCGCGCCCGCGCCATCCCGACGATCACCGGCAGCACCTTCGCCTGCGGGGACGAGATCACATGGGCGGCGACGTCCTTCACCGTCCATCCCGGGCAGATCGACGGCGTCGCCCACTGCTCCGCGGTCAACCCCGCGAGCAGTTCGGCCAGGCTCGCGCGCTCGGTGTCGACGTACCGCCAGATCTCCTCGGTCCGCACCGCACCCACCACCCAACTGGTCAGCCTCTCTGATCAAATTAGACAGCCTCTCTGACCATCGGTCAAGATGTCGGTATGGCGGACGAGCTGAATCTCGGGTTGCTGCTGTTCATCCCCTACCGCGCGCTGGAGACCCGCGTCTTCGACGCGCTCGCCGCGGCCGGGTACGACGACTTCACCCCGGCGCAGGCGCGCATCTTCCAGCGCATCGGCCCGAACGGCACCCGCCTCACCGAGCTGGCCGAACAGGCCCAGGTCACCAAGCAGACCGCGGGGTTCCTCGTCGACCAGCTCGAACGCGCCGGCTACGTACGCCGTACGCCGGACCCCAGCGACGCCCGCGCCCGGCTGGTCCAGATCTCCCCACGGGGCCGCAAGACCATCCCCATCGCCGCAGCCGCAGTCGCCGAAGTCGAAGCCGAGTGGACCGCCCACCTCGGCCCCACCCGCACCAAGCAACTCCGCCAGGCCCTCACGAGCCTCCGCGAGATCACCGACCCGTACGCGTAGAGGCGGATCAGGGGAATCGGTACTCGAGGTCGATCCCACCGCTGAAGCGCCGGCGTGAAGCATGTCAACTATCTAGTTGGTTTAGAGGAAACGAGTTATATTCCTCGTATGGCAACTACGTTCGAGGTGCTCGCGGAGCCGCGGCGGCGGGAGATCCTCGACCTGTTGCGGGACGGCGAACGGCCGGTCGGCGAGCTGGTGGACGCGCTCGAGCTGAGCCAGCCGGCGGTGTCGAAGCACCTGAAGGTGCTGCGCGACGCCGGGCTGGTCGAAGTCCGCCAGGACGCCCAGCGGCGGTGGTACCGGCTCCGGCCCGCGCCGCTGGCCGAGGTCGACGCCTGGCTCACGCCGTACCGGGACCTGTGGCGCGACCGCCTGAACGCACTCGAGGCGCACCTCGACACGATGGACGAGGTGCGCCCCGAGCAACCGAACTAGTACGCCGGGCTAGTGCGCCTCGGCGAGGTCGAACACGTTGCCCTCCGGATCCACCAGCGTGATCCAGTGCGTCCCGTACTCGTTGAACTCCCCCTCCCGCTTCGCCCCGAGCGCGACGATGCGATCGACGTCGGCGGCCCAGTCACCGCTGCCGAGGTCGAGGTGCAGCCGGTTCTTCACGCCGGACGGCTTCTCCGGAACCTGCAGGAACATCATCGCCGGACCGCCGCCGGAGCGGTTCACGGTCGCCATGAATTCATTGCCGCCGGCATCGACCTCGGTCTGGAAGACCCCGGCCCAGAAGGCGGCCTGGGCCTGGACGTCGGCGCAGTCGACGGCGAGCTGCTCGAAGGTGACGGGCATGGTTCAACCTCTCGTTGGGAGCTGCTGGATCGGCCAGCAGAGCTCGGTCTGGAACGTGCTGGAATCGGTGCTGTCGCCCGGCCCGACGACGTACAGCTCACGGACCGGTCCGGGCGCGATCTCGCAGAACTCGGCGACATGGCTGCCGAGTGCGCCGTACGCGCGGTCGAGCTCCTCGAAGGAGCCGCGGTGCAGCGCGACGGCGAACAGCCCGGCCGGGAGGTCGATCAGGTCGACGCTCTCGTCGGCCGGCTGGTCGGGAGCGACGGGCAGGAACGCGGTCACCTCACCGGCTTCGTCGGCGAAGAACTCGTCGCTGTACGCCGCCCCCGGTACGGCGCTGATGCCGTACCGCCCGGCCAGCGCGCCGAGGCGGGTGAACACGTTCTCGCACCACGCGGAAATGTCGTCGCGATGGACGCGCTCGCGCACGCCGTACGCGCGGAACGCGGGCACGAAGCGGTACTCGACCGGGAGCTCGGTAGGCGCCAGGGTCAGCATCGAGCGCAGCGAGGCGACGGCCTGCTGGGTGCGGACCAGCTCGCGTTCCATCTGGACGAGATGGAGACGGACCGCCTCGTCACGGGTCGCGATGTCAGGAGCGTCGATCACCGCGCGGACCTGGGCCAGCGGCATCTGCAGCTCGCGGAGCCGGCGGATCAGCTGGGCGGTCGGGACCTGCGCGATCTCGTACCGGCGGTAGCCGGAGCTCGGGTCGACGAGCGCGGGCGCGAGCAGGTCGATGTCGTGGTAGTGGTGCAGCGTCTTCACGCTGAGATGGGTCAGCCGGGAGAACTCCCCGATGGTCACCGAAGCCGTCATGTCCCACACCTTGCACCCTCCGGCCACCGGAGGGTCAACCCAGCACAGACCGGCCGCAGCCCACAGGTGGGTGCGGCCGGTCCGGGCGGGGTCCCCGTGCGGACCCCGGGCTAGCTGGTCAGGCGTTCCACTTCTGGTTCGCGGCGCCGGTGCAGGACCAGATCTGCAACGGCGTGGCGTTGGCGGAGTTGTTCCCGGTGACGTCGAGGCACTTGTTGGCCTGTGGATTCACCAGATCCTTGCCGCCGGTGTAGTTCCACTGCTGCGCGGCCGATCCGTTGCAGGTGTAGAGCTGCACCCGAGCGCCGTCGGCCACACTCCCCGACGCCACATCCAGGCACTTGCCGAGCGCCCGCACAGTGCCGTCACCAGGACGCGTCCACTGCTGCGCGGACGACCCGTTGCAGTCGTACAGCTGAACCGTCGTGGCGTCAGCCGGGTTCGCCCCCGCGACGTCGATGCACTTGCCGGCCAGACCGGTGATCTGCCCGCCGCCACCACCGCCGCCGCTCTGCGTCCCCGACCAGGTGAAGGTCGCCGAGGTCTTGGTCGGCAGCGTGTAGGTGAACGACTGCGAACCCCAGTTCACCCGCACCGACTGCGAGCTGCCGGTGGTGTTGAACGCGATCAGCGCCTTCGAGCCGTCCGGGTTCTTCCAGGCCACGTTCTTCACCGCGCTGTTCGCGTCGGACTGGATCCGCGCCGCACCCGGCTTCACGAACTTGGTCAGGTGGCCCATCGTGTAGTACTCGACGGTCTTGGTGACCTGCCCGCGCTGCGCGTCGTTGCGGTGGATCGTGACCAGACCGGTGCAGACGTTGCACCCGGCACCGACGAACGGCAGCATCGCCTCGTCCTGGCCGAGGCTCCACTTCACCCAGGACTTGCTCCAGTTCCGGGTGTAGTCGATCAGGTTGTTCATGTCCTCGACCTGCTGGTTCGGGATCCAGGTGCCGCCCGAGTGCTCGGTCATGTAGTGGTTCACGGCCGGGTACTGGTTGTGCACGGTGGTCTGCAGGTTCACGTCACCGCCGTACCCGTGCCAGGCGATGCCGCCGAACAGCGGGTCGTTGCGCAGCCCGGCGTCGGCCAGCGGGACCGAACCGAGGTCGTTGTAGTTGCCCCAGTTGTAGTCCAGCACCATCACCTTGGTGGTGATGCCGGCTGCCCGGAACGCCGGGATCAGGTGGTTCTTGGTGAAGTTCAGCAGCCCGGCGCCGTTCCAGTTCATCGACGCGTAGCCGGTGTTGTCGTTCCCGCAGCAGGTCGGCTCGTTCTGCACCGACACGTAGTCGATGTGGTTGCCCTGGGCCTCGTTCTGCTGCACGTACTTGACGAAGTACTGCGCGTAGAGCGGGTAGTACTCCGCCTTCAGCCAGCCGCGGTTGGTGAACTTGTTGTTGTCCTTCATCCAGGCCGGCGCGCTCCACGGCGCGCCCTTGACCTTCAGCGCGGGGTTCAGCTGCTTGGCCTGCTTGGTCAGCGGTACGACGTCGGCGAGGTCGTGGTTGATCGTGAAGTCGTTCAGGTCGCAGCAGGTGTCGTCGTAGGAGTAGTTGAAGCGGGCCAGGTCCGAGGCGCCCATCGGGTTGCGGGTGAAGGCCAGGCCGATCCCGTTCACCGGGTCGAACAGGTCCTTCATCACCTGGTTGCGGGTCGCGGCCGAGATCGTGTTGCTGCTGTTCAGCAGCCACGCGGCGCTGTCGGTGAACGACGCGCCACCGCCCTCGAAGGTCTGGTACGTCGTGTTCTCGTTGACGTTGACCGTCTGGTTCGCGCTGCCGCCGGCCGGGCCGAAGTTCACCGGCGCCTGCTGCTGCAGGCCGCGGGTGACGTTGCGTCCGGCGGCGTCGTTGGTGGTGGTCAGCCAGACGTTGACCTGCTCACCGGCAGCCTGCGCCGGCGTCGGGTTGCTCAGGCTGAGACCGGTGGCCAGCACCGAGAGGGCGGCGAACCCGGCCAGGGCGGGCAGCAGGCGTCGTCGTCCGGGGCGGGCACGACGAAGAGGGCTGGGCATGGGCGGATCTCCCTTTTGCTCAAGGGGTTCAGGGGACGAAGCGGTGCACCCCGGATCCGGCGTCTGCCCGCGCCGCAACTGGTGGTCATCAGCAGGTAACCATCGGTGCCCGCCGGAGTCAATGCCGTGCGACGCCTTTTTTCACGCCTTGTATTTACGTGTGGCCTTGACGTGGGAGCGTTCTCACGGCACGCTTCCGTCGCACAAGCGAACTGTCTCGTTCACGTCCCGCCCCCGCCCCTACCGGCCGGACGCCCCTCCGGCCGAGCGAGAAATGAGGCACGCATGAGAGTCCCGCGTTCCCGGTTCCGGGCCGCCGCGCTGCTCACCGCAGGCGCCGCGCTGCTCGGCACCGCCGTACTCCAGTCCCCCGCCGACGCCCGGCCCCAGTCCGAGACCGCGGCCGCGGCGGCCACTCAGGTGATGGCTCCGCAGGCCACCATCTGGGAGGACACCTTCGACGGCCCGAACGGCCAGGCCCCGAACCCCGCCAAGTGGCGCTACGACATCGGTGGCGGTGGCTGGGGCAACAACGAGCGGCAGTACTACACGAACTCGACCCGCAACGCGGCGCTTGACGGCGGCGGCAACCTGGTGATCACCGCCCGCCGCGAGAGCGGCGGGTTCCAGTGCCACTACGGCACCTGCGAGTACACCTCGGCCCGGCTGCTCACCGCGCAGACGTTCACCCAGACCTACGGCCGCTTCGAGGCCCGGATCAAGATCCCCGGCACCCAGGGCGTCTGGCCGGCGTTCTGGATGCTCGGTGGCGGCAACTGGCCGAACGACGGCGAGATCGACATCATGGAGAACATCGGCCGCGAGCCGAACACCGTGCACGGCACCATCCACGGCCCGGGCTACTCCGGCGAGGGCGGCATCGGTGCGGCGTACCAGTCGCCGAACGGCCAGCCGTTCCGCAACGACTTCCACACCTACGCCGTGGACTGGGCGCCGGACTCGATCACCTGGTCGGTCGACGGCGTCCAGTACCAGCGCCGGACGCCGGCCGACCTCGGCGGCAGGCAGTGGGTCTACAACCACCCGTTCTTCATGATCATGAACGTCGCGGTCGGCGGCTACTGGCCGGGCTACCCCGACGGCAGCACGGTGATGCCGCAGTCGATGGTCGTCGACTACGTCCGGGTTTCCACCCTGGGCAGCAGCGGCGGTTCCGGCAGCCAGATCACCGGCCTGGCCGGCAAGTGCCTGGACGTCGCCGGCGCGAACGCGGCCGACGGCACCACCGTCCAGCTGTACGACTGCAACGGCAGCGCCGCGCAGAAGTGGACCCGGCCGGGCGACGGCACGATCCGGGCCCTGGGCAAGTGCCTGGACGTCGCGAACGCCGGGACCGCCGACGGCACCCGGGTCCAGATCGCGACCTGCAACGGCAACGCGGCCCAGCAGTGGACGTACTCCGGCGCACGAGATCTGGTGAACCCACGGGCGAACAAGTGTCTCGATGTCACCGGCAACAACTCGGCGAACGCCACCCCGACGCAGATCTGGACCTGCGGCGGCGGCGCGAACCAGAAGTGGAACGTCTGACCTGAGCACGACGAAGGGCCAGGCCGTTCGGTCTGGCCCTTCCGTCACGCCAGCAGCAGCTCGGCCGCCCGTTCGGCGATCGCGTAGACGGTCGCAACGGTGTTGGCCGACGGCAGCGACGGCATCACCGACGCGTCCGCGACCCGCAGCCCGTCGATGCCGATCACCCGCAGGTCGTTGTCCACGACCGCCTGCTCGCCGTCCCCGATCGCGCAGGTCCCGACCGGATGACAGTACGACGCGAGCGTGCGCCCGACGTACTCGCGCAGGTCGTCCCGCGCGGTCAGCGCCGGCCCCGGCGCGATCTCGGTCGGCCCCCACTCGGCGAGCGCCCGTGCGGCGCCGAGCTCACGGGCCAGGTCGATCCCGCGCAGCATCGTCGTGGTGTCGCGCGGGTCGGCGAAGAAGTTCGGGTCGATCAGCGGCGCCGCTGTCGCGACGGTGCTCGCCAGCCGCACCGATCCCCGGCTGTACGGCCGCATCACCGACGGCTTGATCGTGAACCCGTACGGCGGCGCGGTGCCGGCCGGCACCTGCGGCAGGTCCGTCACCACGAACTGCAGATCGGGCCCCGCGGCGGCGGGATCGACCTGGAGCAGCCCGATCAGCTCGGCGTGGTTGTTCCGCGCCGGCGGGACCGCCGTGGCCGTGCCGAAGACCACGTTCGCGAGCGGGTGGTCCTGCAGGTTCGACCCGACGCCAGGCCGGTGGCCGAGCACCGCGATTCCCAGCTCACGCAGGTGATCCGCGGGACCGACACCGGACAGCATCAGCAGCTTCGGCGACCCGATCGCGCCCGCGGCGAGCACGACCTCGCGGGAGCAGTCGACCGACAGCAGCGCGCCGTACGTGCTGTACCGGACGCCGACCGCGCGCCGGTTCACGATCCGCACCTCGTGCACGGTCGCGTCGGTGACGATCTCGAGGTTGCGCCGGGCCAGCACTTCCGGCGTCAGGTAGGCGTCGGCGGCGGTCTGCCGCAGCCCGGCGACGATCGAGAGGTCGGGCAACCCGAACCCGGTCTCGAGTCCGCCGCCGATGTCGGTCGCGGCCCGGTGCCCCACCTCGACGGCGGCGTCGAGCACCGACGCGAGCACCGGGTTCGGCGGGTCCGCGGGACCGACCACGACCGGCCCGCTCTGCCCGCGCAGCTCCGGGTCACGGCCGATCACCGTCTCGCTGCGCTTGAAGTACGGCAGCAGGTCGGTGAAGCCCCAACTCTTGGCGCCGGCTTCGACCCAGTCGTCGTACCCGGACCGGTGACCGCGGACGAAGAGCATCGCGTTGATCGCCGAGGAACCACCGAGCCCACGGCCGCGCGGCAACGGCGTCGCCGTACCGGTGGCCGCCTGGACGACGGTGATGTCACCCCAGCTGAAGGAGCTCTGCCGCAGCAGGTAGTGGTCGCGAGGCTCGGCGACCAACGGGTGCGGCTCGCGCGCGCCCGCCTCCAGCAGCAGAACCCGTACGTCGGGTCGCTCGGTCAGGCGAGCGGCGAGCACACTGCCCGCCGTGCCGCCGCCGACGACGATGTAGTCGTAGTGACTCACGTCAGTTCCCCTCAGGCGCTTCCAGCGATAACACCTTCAGATCTACCACCGGAACCGATATCAGCGTAGGCATCTTGCTGTTATCGTCGATAACATGCCAACCAGCACCCGGGCGACCACCCGCGACCGGATCGTCCGCGCCGCCACCGACCTGCTCAGCGCGGGGGGCCGCGCCGCGGTCTCCACCCGCTCGGTCAGTACGGCGGCCGGCGTGCAGCCGCCGACCATCTACCGGCAGTTCGGCGACATGGACGGGCTGCTGGACGCGGTCGCCACCCAGGCCTTCGAGGACTACCTGCGCGACAAGCGCGACCTCGGCGAGACCGGCGACCCGGTCGACGACCTGCGCCGCTCCTGGGACCTGCACGTCGACTTCGGCCTCACCAAGCCGATGTTCTACACCCTCGGGTACGGCGGCCCCGGCGACGAGAAGGCGTCGACCCTGCGCGCCGAGGCGCTGGAACGGCTGACCGGCATGGTCGCCCGGGTCGCCGCGGCCGGGCGGCTGACGATGAGCGTCGAACGCGCCACCGCGCTGATCCACGCCAACGGCCTCGGCCTGGTGCTGTCCCAGATCGCGATCCCGCCCGCGGACCGCGACCCGCGGCTGCCCGCGGTCGCCCGCGAGCTGGTGCTGAGCTCGATCACCACCGGCCCGACCGAGGCGGCCGGTGACGTCCCGTCCCAGGCGACCGCACTGCGAGTTGCCCTAGGCAACCATCCCGGGAACCCGCTGAGCCCGACCGAGGCGGCGCTGCTCGACGACTGGCTGCGCCGCCTGGCGGACACGAACTGACCGCTAGCCGCGGTGCGACTTCACCAGGTCGGCGTACGTCCTGCCGCTGGTCTTCATCACCCGCTTGCCGCTCGGGTAGTCGACGTACGCGAGACCGAAGCGCGGCGCGTACCCGTAGGCCCACTCGAAGTTGTCCATCAGCGACCAGGCGAAGTACCCGGCCAGCGGCGCGCCCTGCTGCACCGCGCGAACGCACGCCGCGAGATGCCCTTCCAGGTACGCCGTGCGCTGCGCGTCGTCGACGTTGAACTCCGCATCCGGCGAGTCGACCCAGGCCGAGCCGTTCTCGGTGATGTAGATCTTCTCCGCGTCGTACTCCTTGGCCAGGCGCAGGATCAGCTCCTCCAGACCGGCCGGGTGGATCTCCCAGTCGAGCATGGTGTGCTCGGGGTTCGGGCCGGGGACCTGGCTGAAACCGAGCACCGGCACCGAGTCGTCGGCCTTGATGATCTGGCGGAAGTAGTAGTTCAGGCCGATGAAGTCGGTCGGCGCGGCGATGATGTCCAGGTCGCCGGGCTGCTCGGGCAGCTCCACGCCGTACGTCTCGACCATGTCGGCCGGGAAGCCGCGGCCCGACGTCGGGTCGAGCCACCAGCGGTTGATGTGCCCGTCGGCGATCCGCGACGCGCGGATGTCCTCGGCGCTCTGACTGGCCGGCTCACAACCGCTCAGGTTCACGACCAGACCGACCGAGGGCGGCTCCGGGCAGGACTCGCGCAGCGCCTGCACGCCGAGCCCGTGCGCCAGCAGCAGGTTGTACGACGCGCGCACGGCGGTCGCCGGGTCGGTGATGCCGGGCGCCATCCGGCCTTCCCAGTGGCCGATCCAGGCCGAGCAGAGCGGCTCGTTCAGCGTCACCCAGTCGCGCACCCGGTCGCCGAGCTTGGCGCCGACGACCGCGGCGTACTCGGCGAACCGGTACGCCGTGTCGCGGTTGTCCCAGCCGCCGGTGTCCTGCAGCGCCTGCGGCAGATCCCAGTGGTACAAGGTGACGAAGGGCTTGATGCCCTCGGCAAGCAAGTCGTCGACCATCCGGTCGTAGTACGCCAGACCAGGCGCGTTGACCGCGCCGGAGCCGGCCGGGATCACCCGCGGCCACGCGATCGAGAACCGGTACGCGTCGACGCCGAGCTGCTTGATCAGGGCCAGGTCGTCGGGCCAGCGGTGGTAGGAGTCGCAGGCCACGTCACCGGTGTCACCGTTGTCGATCGCGCCGGGCACCCGGCAGAACGTGTCCCAGATCGACGGCAGCCGGCCGTCGGCGTCGACAGCGCCCTCGATCTGGTACGCCGAGGTGGCGGTACCCCAGACGAAGTCCTGCCGAAGCGGGGAGAGCTCGACCATCGGTGACCCCCAAAGGGTGGTGGAGAAGGCGGTTTTTTCAAAGCATAGTTGAAGTCCTGAACCCTGCGCAGCGAGTTCAGGTTCCGGAACTTGCGGGGATCAGGCGGTGGTGACTCGTTTGGCGGTGCCGCCTTCGCGGAGGAGGCGCAGCACCGGCAGCGTCGCGGCGCCCAGCGCCACCGCGTCCCGGCCGAGCTCGCACAGCTCGATCGTCACCTGCGCGTACGGGCGGTGCAGCGCGTGCTTGCCGACGGCCTCGCGCAGCTCCGCGAGGTAGCGCTCCCCCAGCAGCAACCCCGCCCAGCCACCGAGCACGATCCGCTCCGGGTTGACCAGGTTCACCAGGTTCGCGAACCCCGCGGCCAGGTACCCGATCGTGTCCTCGACGACCTTGGCGGCGACCTCGGAGGAGTCGACCGCGCCGAGCAGCCCGATGAAGGCCGCTTCGTCGTCGTCCGAGCGCGCGGCCGGCCCACCGGCCAGCCGGTACCGGTCGAGCACACCCTCGGCGCCGACGTACGCCTCGAGACATCCCTCGGCACCGCACCGGCACCGGCGGCCGCCGTACATGATCGTGGTGTGGCCCCACTCGCCGGCGCTACTGCGAGTCCCCCGGTAGCTCGTCCCACCAGTCACCAAGGCAGCACCGACACCAGACCCGACGAGCGCCACGACGGCATCCGTCGCACCCCGCCCGGCGCCGAACCACATCTCGGCCTGCCCGAGCGTGTTCGCACCGTTGTCGACCTGGATCGGGATCGAGGTCCCCGCCGCCAGCATCGCCCCGAGCGGAACGCCGTCCCACCCGAGCGTCTGTGCGTGCACGACAGCGTCCGCAGGCCCTTCGACCACACCGGCGACAGCGACTCCGAGCCCGAGCACCCGCTCAGCCGGTACGCCGGCCTGCGTGATCACCGCGTCGAGCCCCTGCAGCACGTACTTCACCGCCAGCTCGGGCGCGGGTTTCGGCGTCTCGATCGGGTAGACCACGGTCGCCAGCACCGTCATCGCGAGGTCGAACAGCTCGACCCGGACCCGCGTCTCGCCGACCTCGGCGCCGACGACGTACCCGAAGCTGGGGGCGACCCGGAGCAGCACCCGCGGCCGGCCACCGTCGGACTCGACCGACCCGGCCTCCTCGACGATGCCCTCGTCCAGCAGCTCGCCGACCAGGTTGCTCACGCTGGCCGCGCTCAGCGACGTCTCGTGGCCCAGCTCGTAGCGGCTCAGCGGTCCCTGCCGGTAGATGCTGGTCAGGATCACCGAACGGTTGGACCGCCGCATGTCCCGCACGGTCGTCCGGCGTCCGTCCATGGTGTTTTCCCGACCCTTTCCGGCAGCTTCCATCAGTTGACGTCATCCTGCCGCACGAGGAGTTCCAAGCTCAGCCCACCGCACTTCTTACACGATTTGAACTTAGTAGTGACTTTCGTTACCGGTCCGTGATTGACGTCACCCCGCACGGACCGCTTCACTCTACGGAACCGCTTCCGAAACCGGTTCCGAACACCGCGTTCACGAAACGGCAACATCCGCCCCGCACCACCCCGACCGCCCGAGGGGAGCTGTGTATGTCGATCACGATCGCCGATGTCGCGGCCCGTGCCGGAGTCAGCAAGACCACCGTCTCGCGGGTCCTGAACGGCAAGGGCGAGCTCGATCTGCGGACCGCCGAACGGGTCCGCCAGGTGATCGCCGAGCTCGGGTACGTGCCCAGCGCCCGGGCCGTCGGCCTGGCCCGCGGCCGGACCCGGATCGTCGGCATGCTGGTCCCCTCGCTGACCTGGCCCTGGATGGGCGAGGTCCTGCAGGGTGCCGTCGACGTGGTCGAGACCGAGGGCTACGGCCTGCTGTTGTTCACCTGCAACCGGGGTGAGGAGTCGATGCAGCAGTTCGCCTCGCAGGTCTCGGCGCAGTCGTTCGACGGCCTGCTGGTGATCGAGCCAGAGGGCACGCTGTCCTACATCGAGCAGCTGCACTCGCGCGGCCTGCCGGTCGTCCTGATCGACGACCGGGCCAAGCAACCGGTGTTCCCGTCCGTCGCCACCACCAACCGGGCCGGAGGTGAGGCCGCCGCCCGGCACCTGCTGGAGCTCGGCCGCCGCCGCCCGCTGGTGATCACCGGCGTGGACTGGTTCGGCTGCACCCAGGAACGCCTGGACGGCTTCCGCGACACCTACGCGGCAGCCGGCCTCGAGCTGGACCCACGGCTCGTCTTCGAAGGCGACTTCACCCACGAGAGCGGACGCCGCGGCGTCCAGCAGGCCCTCGAGGCCGGCACCAAGTTCGACGCGATCTTCGCGCACAACGACCTGTCCGCCGGCGGCGCCATCCAGGCCGTCCGGGAGACCGGGCGGAACGTGCCGAACGACGTGTCGGTGGTCGGTTTCGACGACATCCCGTACGCCCAGCACACCGAGCCGCCGCTGACCACGGTGCATCAGCCGATGCGCCAGATGGGGCAGGCCGCGGCCCGGATGCTGATGGACTACTTCGGCGGCAAGCCGCTGCCGGAGGCACCCCAGGTGCTGCCCACGACGTTGATCGTGCGCAGCTCTACCGCCCCCGCCCGCCCCTCTTAGAGCGTCCGGTGGCGAGGTAGCTGCCCCTGCTTCGCCACCGGCACCCAGTAGTCCCGATATCGATCCGTTAGGCCGTGCGCCCTTCTCATGAGAGCGCTTTCACGGCACGATGCGACACCACTGACCGGGTCAACCGGAGAGTCATCCGCCAAGTAGTTGACGAACACAGGAGGAACGATGCGAGCACGACGCACAGTCGCGCTGGCCCTCGCGGGCCTGCTCGCGGCAGCAACCGCTGCCTGCAGTAACGGGGACACCACCAACTCGAACGCCAACGCCGGCGGCGGCGCCACGGTGCTCAACGTGGGCATGCCGAACGGGCCGCAGACCGAGAACCACAACCCGTTCCTCGGTTCCTCCTCGGGCGCCTCGCTCGGGTACCGGTGGATGATCTACGAACCGCTGGTGATGATCAACGCGCTCAAGCCGCAGGAGCCGGGCAAGCCCTGGCTGGCCACCGAGTTCGCCTGGGCCGACAACTTCAAGAAGGTCACCTTCACGATCCGCGACGGTGTCACCTGGTCCGACGGCAAGCCGATGAGCGCCGAGGACGTGGCCTACTCGTTCCAGCTCCGCAAGGACAACGAGGGCCTGAACCAGGACGCGATCCCGTACGACAAGATCACCCAGACCGGGAACAAGGTCGAGCTGACCTTCACCCGCTCGCAGTTCGTCAACCAGAACAAGATCCTCGGCGTCTTCGTGGTGCCGAAGGCGCAGTGGTCGACGTTCAAGGACCCGAGCCAGGACACCGTCAAGGACCCGATCGGCACCGGCCCGTACAAGCTCAAGTCGTTCACGCCGCAGACCACCACGCTGGAGCTGCGCGACAAGTACTGGCAGGAGCTGCCGAAGGTCAAGGAGCTGCGCTACACGTCGTACAACGACAACAACGCGCAGACCACCGCGCTGGCCAACGGCGCCTCGGAGTGGAGCTTCGTCTTCGTCCCGAACGTGAAGACGGTCTTCCAGGCCAAGGACGAGAAGAACCACAAGGTCTGGGCGCCGGGCACGCTGGGCATCCACGGCCTGTGGATCAACACCACGGTGAAGCCGTTCGACAACCCGGCGCTGCGCCGGGCGATGGACAAGGTGATCAACCGCGACGACATCTTCACCCAGGCCGAGGCCGGGTACTTCTACCCGAAGATCGAGTCCGTCACCGGCATCCCGGCCCCGGCCGGTGAGTCCTACATCGCGCCGGAGTTCAAGGACAAGAAGCACGCCGTCGACGTCGAGGGCGCCAAGGCCGAGCTGGCCGCGGCCGGCTTCAAGCTCGAGGGCGACACCCTGAAGGACCAGACCGGCAAGCCGGTCACGATCACGCTGACCAACCCGGCCGGCTGGTCGGACTACGTCACCAGCCTGGAGATCATCAAGGACAACCTGTCCCAGATCGGCATCAAGGCGACCGTCGACAAGGCCAACCAGGACGCCTGGTTCAAGGCGTTCGACGAGGGCAACTTCCAGGCCGGCATGCACTGGACCAACGGCGGCGCGACGCCGTACGACATCTACCAGAACATCATGGACGGCAAGATCCTGAAGCCGGTCGGCAAGGGTGGCGTGAGCGGCAACTACGGCCGGTTCAGCAACGCCGACGCGACCAAGGCGCTGGACGAGTACGCCAACGCCGCCGACGACGCGGCGCGCACCGCGGCGCTGAACACGCTGCAGAAGATCATGGTCGAGCAGATGCCGATCATCCCGACCGGTGCCTCCAACATCGGTGCGCTCTACAGCACCAAGAACTGGGTCGGGTGGCCGGACGACACCAACCCGTACGGACCGGCTCAGCCGACGCAGCAGAACGCGCTGGAGATCGTCCTGAAGCTGAAGCCCGCAGGGGCCTGACAACCCGCCGCGGCCGCGGAGCTCTCCACCTGGGGCTCCGCGGCCGCGGTCCCGCGCGCCGACCCAGCGAGGAGTCAGGAAAGATGACGGCGACCGATGCAGCACCGGCCACGACCGACGACGTGGTCCTCGAGGCCGAGAACCTCACCAAACACTTCCCCGTCCGCCGGGGCCTGCGCGACGTGTTCACCCGCGGCCGGTACGCCGTGCACGCGGTGGACGACGTCCAGCTGACGCTCCGCCGGGGCCGGGTCACCGCCCTGGTCGGCGAGTCCGGCTCCGGCAAGTCCACCGTCGCCCGGTTGATGGCGCAGCTGTACCAGCGCACCGGCGGCGACATCCGGCTGCACGGCGACTCGGTCACCGTGAAGGGCGGCCGCGCGTTCCGCGCCTACTGCCGCCGCGTACAGATGATCTTCCAGGACCCGTTCGCGTCGCTGAACCCGGTGCACACCGTGCGCTACCACCTGACCCGGTCGCTGAAGATCCACGGCCGCGCGGGCAACGGCAGCGCCGAGCTGGAGCAGAACCTGAACGACCTGCTGCTGCGGGTCCAGCTGACCCCGCCGGAGCGCTACCTGGACAAGTTCCCGCACGAGCTGTCCGGCGGCCAGCGCCAGCGGGTCTCGATCGCCCGCGCGCTCGGCGCCAACCCCGAGGTGCTGCTCGCCGACGAGCCGGTGTCGATGCTCGACGTGTCCATCCGGCTCGGCGTACTGAACCTGCTGCGGGACCTCAAGGAACGCCTCAACCTGGCCATCCTCTACATCACCCACGACATCGCCTCGGCCCGCTACTTCGCCGACGAGACCCTGGTGATGTACGCCGGCCGCATGGTCGAGGGCGGCGACTCCGAGACCGTCACCCAGCACCCCGCGCACCCGTACACGCGGCTGCTGATCGAGAGCGCGCCCGACCCCGACCGCCTGGACCGGGTCGGTGACGCGAAGGACGCGCCCGAGGACGAGGGCGGCGGTGAGCCGCCGAGCCTGATCGCGCCGCCGTCCGGCTGCCGGTTCCACCCGCGCTGCGTGCACGCGATGCCGAAGTGCTCCACCGACCTGCCGCCCCGGTTCGAGCTGCCGGTGGTCGACAGCGGCCAGGCCCACTGGGCGGCCTGCTGGCTCTACGAGGAAGGAGCGGCGAAGTGAAGTTCCTGCTGCAACGGATCGCCTTCTACCTGTTCACCGCCTGGGCGGCGATCACGATCAACTTCTTCATCCCGCGGATGATCCCCGGTGACCCGGTCACCTCGCTGATCAACAAGTTCCAGGGCCAGATGAGCACCGAGGCGATCAACTCGCTGTACGTGCTGTTCGGCCTGGACAAGAACGCCAGCCTGTGGAGCCAGTACGTCGACTACTGGCAGCAGGTCTTCGAGGGTGACCTCGGGCTGTCGTTCACGTTCTTCCCGACGCCGGTCTCGGAGATCCTCGGCCAGTCGCTGCCGTGGACGATCGCGCTGGTCGGCATCACCACGCTGGCCAGCTTCACGATCGGCACCAGCCTCGGCATCCTGGCCGGCTGGCGGCGCGGGTCCTGGCTGGACGGCCTGCTCCCGGTGACCACGTTCCTGTCCTCGATCCCGTACTTCTGGCTCGGCCTGATCGCGATCACGCTGTTCGCCGGGGCCGGCAGCTTCTTCCCGTCGTCCGGCGGCTACGAGCCGGGCCTGGTCCCGAACTGGGACAGCATCTTCATCGGCAGCGCGATCCAGCACAGCCTGCTGCCGGCGATCACGATCCTGATCTCCTCGGTCAGCGGCTGGATCCTCAGCATGCGCAACATGATGGTGACGGTCGCGTCGGAGGACTACATCACCGTCGCGCACGCCAAGGGCCTGTCCGAGCGCCGCGTGATGCTCTCGTACGCCGCCCGCAACGCGCTGCTGCCGAACGTCTCCGGTTTCGCGCTGTCGCTCGGCTTCATCGTCGGCGGCACGCTGCTGGTGGAGATCGTCTTCTCCTACCCCGGGATCGGCTACAACCTGTTCCAGGCGGTCGGCGCGAAGGACTACCCGCTGATGCAGGGCGTCTTCCTGGTGATCACCATCTCGGTGCTGGTCGCCAACCTGATCGCCGACGTCGCCTACCTGCTGCTCGACCCGCGCACCCGGAAGGAGAGCTGAGCCGATGTCCGCACCTGCCAGCACCATCACCGCGGTGACGCCGGAGGGCCCGGAGGTCGAGGCCGCCCCGGCCAAGCGCCAGCGGCTCCGGTTCGTCGCCAACCCGAAGGCCGCGACCGGCCTGGTGGTCCTCGCGTTCTTCTGCCTGATCGCGATCATCGGGCCCTGGATCGCGCCGTACGACCCGAGCGAGCGCAGCGCGAACCTGCTCCAGCCGCCGTCGGGCCAGCACTGGTTCGGCACCACCCACCTCGGCCAGGACATCCTGTCCCAGATCCTGGTCGGCACCCGGGGCGTGATGTTCGTCGGCCTGCTGGCCGGCATCGTCGCGACCGCGCTGTCGGTGCTGATCGGGGTCAGCTCGGGCTTCCTCGGCGGCGCCGCCGACGAGGGCCTGTCCGCGCTGTCGAACGTCTTCCTGGTGATCCCGGCGCTGCCGCTGATCATCATCGTGGCCTCCACGATCCCCGGCGCCGGCGACCTGATGGTTGCCCTCGTCATCGGTTTCACCTCGTGGGCCTGGGGTGCGCGGGTCCTGCGCGCGCAGACCCTGTCGCTGCGCCGCCGCGACTACGTCGAGGCCGCCCGGGCGACCGGTGAGAGCACCTGGCGGATCATCACCGTCGAGATCCTGCCGAACCTGACCGCGATCATCGCCTCCGGGTTCGTCGGTACGGTGATCTTCGCGGTGATGTCGGAGATCACGCTGGCCTTCATCGGGATCTCGACGATCTCGGAGTGGAACTGGGGCACCATCCTGTTCTGGGCGCAGAGCCAGCAGGCGCTCGCGCAGGGCGCCTGGTGGTGGTTCGTCCCGGCCGGTCTGGCGATCGCGATCCTCGGCACCGCGCTGTCTCTGATCAACTTCGGCATCGACGAGTTCGTCAGCCCCCGGCTGCGCAGCAGCGGGCACACCAAGGTGAAGACCAAGGACGGCCACACGGTCCGGATGAAGGTCGGCTTCACCCCGGTTCTGAACACGACCGACCGCAAGGCCCCGGTCACCCCGGTGGTCCGCGCCGACGAAGCGAAGGGCACGGTCTGATGGCCAAGCAACCAGTCCTGGAGATCAAGGACTTCAACGTCGACTACGGCCTCGGCGACCAGGCCGTCCGCGCGGTCCGCGACGTGACGCTGACCCTGCACCGCGGTGAGGTGCTCGGCCTGGCCGGCGAGAGCGGCTCCGGCAAGTCCACCCTCGCGTACGGAGTCACCCGGCTGCTCCCGCCGCCCGGTGTGATCAGCGGTGGCTCGGTGGTCTACCACCCGCCGGGCGACCAGCCGTACGACGTGATGGCGCTGACGCCGGCCGAGCTGCGCAAGTTCCGCTGGGCCGAGACGTCGATCGTGTTCCAGGGTGCGATGAACTCGCTGAACCCGGTGCACAAGGTCTCCACCCAGATGCTCGACGTGATCCGCGCCCACGAGCCGCAGCTCAGCGCCACCGCGCGGATGGACCGCGCCAAGGAGATGCTCAAGCTGGTCGGCATCTCCGCCGACCGGATGGACGCCTACCCGCACCAGCTGTCCGGCGGGATGCGGCAGCGGGTGATGATCGGGATGGCGCTCGTGCTCGAGCCGCAGATCGTGATCATGGACGAGCCGACCACCGCGCTGGACGTGGTGATGCAGCGCCAGATCCTGGCCCAGCTGGTCGAGCTGCGCGAGCGGCTCGGGTTCTCGGTGCTGTTCATCACCCACGACCTGTCGCTGCTGGTCGAGTTCTCCGACCGGATCGCGATCATGTACGGCGGCCGGATCGTCGAGGAGGCCAAGTCCGCCGACCTCTACAAGGACTCCCTGCACCCGTACAGCGAAGGGCTGCTGAAGTCCTTCCCGGCGCTGCGCGGCCCGCGCCGCGAGCTGAGCGGGATCCCGGGCTCGCCGCCCGACCTGCGCGGTATGCCCACCGGCTGCGCGTTCCACCCGCGCTGCCCGCACGCGTTCGACCGCTGCTCGACCGAGATCCCGGTCCTCGGCGTCCCCGAAGCCAGGAACGACCCCAACCGCCAGGTCGCCTGCTGGCTGCCCGGCCGCGTCCCTGTCGCCTAACTTCTGCCCCGAAGGGAGTCAGTACGGCGCTCGCGCGCCCCGCCCACCGGCGGGCGCGCGGGCGTCGTACGGCCACTATGACCACACCTGCCCCCACCACCTCGGCCGACGCCGCGCTGATCGCCGGGCTGCCCACCGGTTTCCGCTGGGGAGTCGCCACCTCGGCGTACCAGATCGAGGGCGCCGTCGACGCCGACGGCCGGACCCCGTCGATCTGGGACACCTTCTGCCGCGTCCCCGGCGCCGTGCACGACGGCGACACCGGTGACGTCGCCTGCGAGCACTACACCCGGATGCCTTCGGATGTTGCCCTGATCAAGGATCTCGGGATGGACACCTACCGGTTCTCGGTGTCCTGGACCCGGGTCCAGCCGAACGGCCGCGGCTTCAACCCGGCCGGGATGGCCTTCTACGACCGGCTGGTCGACGAACTGCTTGCCCAGGGCATCGACCCGTGGGTGACGCTGTACCACTGGGACCTCCCGCAGGAGCTCGAGGACGCGGGCGGCTGGCCGGTGCGCGACACGGCGTACCGGTTCGCCGACTACTCGATGCTGGTCTTCGACGCGCTGAGCGACCGGGTCGACACCTGGACGACGCTGAACGAGCCGTGGTGCTCGGCGATGCTCGGGTACGCGTACGGCGCGCACGCGCCCGGTCGTCAGGACTACCCCGCTGCGGTCTCCGCCGTCCACCATCTGCTTCTCGGCCACGGCCTCGCGACCGAGCGGATGCGCGAGGCGGCACCGCGCAAGATCGACATCGGCATCACGCTGAACGCCGCGACGGCGTACCCGGCGTCGGACGCCGCGCCGGACCTGGACGCCGCCCGCCGGGCCGACGGCATGGGCGCCCGGTTGTACCTGGACCCGCTCGTCCACGGCCGCTACCCCGCGGACGTCATCGCGGACCTGGCCGCTCAGGACATCGTCATCCCCGTTCAGGACGGTGACCTCGCCACCATCTCCGCCCCGATCGACGTCCTCGGCATCAACTACTACTTCAGCCAGAAGTTCACCGGCTACGCCGAGGACGGCAGCACCGTCGACGCCGCCGGCCTCCCGGTCGTCCGCAGCATCCCCCTCGGCCGCGACCGCACCGCGATGGACTGGGAGATCGTCCCCGAAGGCTTCACCGACCTCCTGGTCCGGATCAGCAAGGACTACCCCGGCCTGCCGATGGTGATCACCGAGAACGGCGCGGCCTTCGACGATGTCGCCGACGCCTCCGGCTTCGTCGCCGACGAGGGCCGTACGGCGTACTTCACCTCGCACCTGGCCGCCGTCGCCTCCGCCATCGAGCAGGGCGCCGACATCCGCGGCTACCTGGCCTGGTCCCTGCTCGACAACTTCGAGTGGGCCTACGGCTACGAGAAGCGCTTCGGCATCGTCCGCGTCGACTACGACACCCAGGAGCGGACCCCGAAGCAGTCGGCGCTGTACCTGCGCGACCTCGCGGAGCAGCACCGCAACCGCTAGTTCGGTGCGAAGCCCGCCGGTCTGTCGATGCCGGCGGGCTTCGTCGTATATCGAGCGTGAATCCGCTGTGTAACCACGCGGTGCACAGTCGGGGAACACCCGGCGCACCGGCGCCGGGTATCCCTGTCTGGAGGCCCAGTGACCGCCGTACCCCACGCCATCGCCCGCCGTCCCCTCGCCCACGAGGTGCGGCACGAGGCAGCCGACTTCGTCGGGTACGTCGACGCCGTGCACACCCTCGCCCGCCGCTACGCCCCCAACGCCGACGCCGCCCGCCTGGTCCTCGACTACCTACGGCACTTCGACTACGACTCCTACCAGTGGCGCACCCTCGTCGGCCGCGTCGACGACGACTTCATCGACTACGTCCTCCGCACCGGCCTCCCCCACATCGCCTGGTTCCGCGCCCCCGTCTTCGGCAGCGTCATCAAGGTCTCCCACCTCGCCGCCGCCACCGCCGGCCTCTACCTCCACGGCCGCCCCGACGGCCTCACCACCAACCGCGGCGACCTCGCCGGCTGGGCCGGCGACTGGCTCAACTTCTACTCCGAGTGGCTGCAGGCTGCTTCCGACGCCGCCTTGATGCGCGACGACATCCCCAGCACCTTCCAACTGGGCGACCTCCTCGACGACGCCGACGCCGACCTCATCGCCGCCCAACTCCGCAACTGGCGCAGCCTCCCCGAGGTCGTCGAGTACTTGTATCTGACGTCCACCCACCCCCGCATCGAACACTTCTTCACCGACCGCTTCGGCACCCCCTCAGCCGCCCAGGCCATCGCCTTCGAGGCCCTCACCCACCACGAAGACGTCCTCCTCTCACTGGGCCGCACCTCTTTGATGGGCCCTGCTGTTCGCCCGGCCACAACCCTCCCCGACGATTCCCTCACCAACCTCACCCGCGCCTTCGCCGACCGCCTGACGGACCTGATCGACCTGGAGAGTGCACTGATCGTGTGATCTCCTGCTCGACGTGCTGACGCTGAAGTCCGAGCTCCACGAGGCCCTGCGTGCTGCGCGGGCCACCAACCTGGAGACGACCCGCGGCTTGTCCGAGCACGACCTCCGCCGCCCGCTCACCGCCTCAGGCGCGAACGTCCTCGGCGTCCTCAAACACCTCGGCGGCATGGAGTACGGCTACCTCGGCGAAGCGTTCGGTCGCTCGCTGCCGCGAGAGATCCCCGGCGACGTGAACCTCGCCGGCGCCGCCGACCTGTGGGTACGCGCCGACGAGTCATCGGCCTTCATCCTCGCCTGGTACACGGAGGCGTGCGGTGTCGCCGACGAGACGATCGCGTCGCACGACCTGGATGCCGTCGGCCGGGTCGAGCACTTCGCCGAGGGCCACCAAACGACAACCCTCGCAGCCATGATGCTCCGAGTCCTGAACGAGGAACTCCGCCACGGCGGACACCTCGACATCCTCCGCGAACTGATCGACGGAGCCGACGAGCCGGCTCGCATCGCCAGAATCCACGCGGCAGCGGAACCATTCAGACCACCTGAGCAGCTCAGCCGTCCCAACCTGCACCACTGATCAAGCCGCCCGATCACCTTGTCCACCACGCGGTTCCCGCCTGGCTCGACGCCACCGGCCGAGGTTGGTCAGTGGTGCAGGTCGCCCCGCACCCACAACCGCCGATTGCTCACGCCCGCCTGGACGCGAGCGAGGAACGCACACATCTGGCGGCAGCACGCCCTCGACACACCCACCGGCGCCACAGGAAGCAGGAGTCGCCACGCGGCACCCGAACGATTCAGACCGACTGAACAGCCAGCTGGGCGGACGTGCACCACCCACTAACCCCGTTCATTGAGCTCGCCGCGAAGCTCTCCACGCTCAGCTCGTCGCCTCCGGCGGAGGTTAGTGGGTGGTGCACGTCCGCCCACCCGCCGAGGGGTTGCCGCACGCGGCGCGCACGAAGCAGGCGAAGGCCGCAGCCGCCGAGCCATCGGGCCCGGCCGAGTAGCCCGTGGGACGGACGTGCACCACCCACTAACCTCAGTCCATCGCCTTGCCCGGGCTGGCGTTCACGCTCAGCTCGCCTCCTCCGGCGGAGGTTGGTGGGTGGTGCACGTCCGCCCGCCCAACCACCGAGCGGTTGCCGCGCGTCAGCGCGCGCAGGAAGCGGGCGTCAGCACGCGTACTCAACAAGGGGCGGGTGGGAGCAGGCACCGTAGTGAGCGCCAGCGAACGGAGGAGCCTGCGTGGGGAAAGCTCAGTCGGCGAGGAGGCGGTTGGCCATGGCGAGGTCGGTGATGAGGATGTTGATCCAGCCGCCCAGCAGGGCCGCGCGGATGGCGGAGAACTTTCGGGCGCCGCCGGCTACGCCGATTCGGCGGGGGACGGTCAGCAGCTCTTTCGCGGTGACGCCGATGACTCGTTGGTCGAAGGTGGAGCGGACGTGGTTGCCGTCCTCGTCGAAGAAGCGGAAGCAGACGTCGCCGACGGCACCCAAGCGGCGCAGCTCATCCTGGTCAGACTGGGCGACTGCGTTGCCGCTGCGCTGCAGCAGAGGAGAGGGCTCGAGGCTGCCGATGCCTACTACCGCGTCGGTGAGTTGGCTCCAGGTGCCCAGGACGTCTTGGACGGAGACGTCGTTCATCATCGCGCGCCGTACGGCGGGGGTGCCGACCAGGCCGGGGGCCGGCAAGTAAACAGGCATCGCGCCGGTGAGTTCGGCGAAGCGGGCGGTGAGGCGCGTCGCCTGCATCTGTACGGCGGCGTCGCCGAGCCCGCCGACGATCTGGACGACCTTGTCGGCGACCGGGACGCTCTTGCGCGGCATCCGGTCGACGGCGCTGATCAGGGTCTCGCTCCAAGAGGAGATGCCGATGACGTGGCCGCCGGTGAGGGTCATGTCCAGGTACGCCGCTGCGCCTGATCCGAGTGCAGGGAGGACATCGTCGTCGGTGCTACCGGCAGAAAGAGTGTCGGTGTCCACCACCACCGCATCCCTCAGCCCGTACCGCTCCTGCAGCTCGTCCTCCAGATCGCTGTGCACCCCGCTCGGCATCGTCACCACCGTGTGCACGATCCCCACCTCGACCGCCTGCTTGAGCATCCGCGACACCCGCGCCTGCGACAGGTTCAGCTCGCTGGCGATCTTCGGCTGGCGGATCCCCTTCTCGTGGTACATGCGGGCGACCTTCGCGAGCAGGCGTAGTTCGTCCAGGCCGGGGCGGCGCACGCCACGATTCACGGTTCCCCCTTCAGACAGGTCAGGACTGGACTATAGGCAGATGTAGACGCGCGGTGCGCCACCCGGATCGGGCAGCGGATCGCCTGGCGTGTCTCGCCGGCCGGTCGCGACGACGGAGCCGTCGCGGGGATCGACGATGCGGTAGTCGAGCGGGACGGAGTCGTCGAAGACCATCAACGGGCCGCCGTGCTCGCGGTAGACGATCAGCAACCCGTCGGCTCCGCGCAGCGCGCGGCCGGAGATCACCCGCGTCCAGTCCGGCTCCATATCCACAAGTGGCAGACCAGCCAGCACCCGACCAACCAACCCCACGTACGTCGAACCGCCGAACCCCAGCGCCTCCCGCCACCCAGCGTCCGGCGCGATGAAGAACGCGGAGTGCCCGGGCTCGGAAGCATGCAGCCGCCACTGCCACAGGCTCCCCGCGCCGTACACGACCCCCATCGTCCCGCCCGCGCACAGGTTGCTCCACGCCTCGTGCCCCTGCCACCACCCACCAGCGACGTCCAGCCCACCGTGCTGCTCGTACGTCGGCTCGCCGTTCGCCACGGCTCGCACCGGCGTGTTGCGCCACATGTCGGCGACCCGTTCGGCGACGTGCTCGCCGGTGTGCCCGGTCTGGCACCACTGGAAGTCGAGCCAGTCGGCATCCTGGTGCGCCGAGGCGCGGATGTGCGGGCGGTAGTGGATGCCGGTCGGCTGCTCGTAGCAGTCGACGGCGTGCACCTCCGCTCCCCCGGCCGAAACCTGCGGCTCGCGCCCGGTACCGTCGCCACCGACGAGGTAGATCGCGGGCTGCGCGCCGTACCGGGCGACGAGGTAGCGGCAGTACGTCGCGTACTCGTCCGCTGGTACGACGGTCCCGGCGACGTCGAGCCCCTTCCAGCCGAAGCCCTGGAAGACCGGCTGCAGCACGGGGACGATCCCGTGTTCGACCAGGACCTCCAGCAGCTGATCGAGGTACTGGAAGTACTCCGCCCGAGGCTGCAGCAGGTGACCGTCAGGCAGGTCCTCGAACGCGACGTCGAACCCCTCGTCCGCGGTCCGGTCGCGCGGGCCGACGGCTCGCATGTCGGGTTGCACCGACATCAGCAGTACGGCGTTGAAGCCTTTCGCCTGCCGATCCTCCGCGTACGAGCGGACCTGATCAACCGTCGCTCGCCAGGGCAGCGCCCAGGCGGTGTCGGCGATCAGCAGCGCCGGGGTGCCGTCCGCGTGGACCAGGCTCCGGCCGCCTGGGGACATCTGCCAGAAGCCGTGGGCGTAGAACGGATTGGTTTCGCCGGCCGGTACTTGTGAAACCTCCAGCACGCCTGAGGAGGAGCCGAACGCCCACTCCCACCGCCCCGCCAACGGCGGAGCGAACCGGACCCGCCACACCGCCCCGGCACCACCCTCCCCGGAGACCTCACCGTCCCAGAACCCCGGCCGCCGCAGCCTCGCCCCGCTCTCGTGCTCGAAATCCGCCCACACCTCCGCCCCGTAACCCACCGGAAGCGACGCAGACAGCTCGACGGACCGCCAGACGATTGAGATGGACATGACACTCCCGGATCGAACGAGGACGGATACACTGCGAGTGAAGAACACACACGTGCTCTGGGGTCGGTGAAATTCCGAGCCGGCGGTTAAAGTCCGCGACCCGTACCTCCGCGAGGAGGTCCGGTTGACCTGGTGGAACTCCGGGACCGACGGTGAAAGTCCGGATGGGAAGACGCACGTGGCAGATTTCGCGACGCCTGTTCGGCGCGCGCCCAAAAGGCGTGCGACAAGCAGCCCGTCGCGGAGCTGTCGTTGCCCCGGAGTGCCAGGCCGAGAGGACAGCGACAGTGAGCACCACCGTGACGACCACTCGTCTGGACACCATCGACCACGCGATCGCCGAGATCGGCCGGGGTCGCCCGGTCGTCGTCGTGGACGACGAGGACCGTGAGAACGAGGGCGACCTGACCTTCGCCGCCAGCCTGGCCACGCCGCAGCTGATGGCGCTGCTGGTCCGCTACTCCAGCGGCTACGTCTGCGCCCCGGCCGCGCCCGAGATCCTGGACCGGCTCGAGCTGCCGCTGATGGTCCCGAACAACCAGGACAGCCTGCGTACGGCGTACACGGTGTCGGTCGACGCGAGCACTGGCGTCGGGACCGGCATCTCCGCCGCCGACCGCGCCCGCACCGTCAACGTGCTCGCCGACGCGACAGCGCAGCCGCAGCACCTGATCCGCCCCGGCCACATCCTCCCGCTGCGCGCGGTCGCGGGCGGGGTCCGGCAGCGGCCCGGTCACACCGAGGCCACCGTGGAGCTGGTCCGGCTGGCCGGGCTGCCGCCGGTCGGGGTGATCGGCGAGCTGATGAACGACGACGGCACGCTGATGACCGGCGCCGACCTGCGCGCGTTCGCCGACGCCCATGACTTCGCGATGGTCTCGATCGCCGACCTAGTCAGCTACCTGGGCTGACCAGTCGCCGGGCGGCGGCCGCGATGCCGTCCGCGGACAGCCCGTACCGATCCAGCAAGTACGCCGCGGAGCCGGTCGGCGCGAACTCGGGGATCCCGAGGATCGACACCCGCGCCGGGTGATGCTGTACGACGGTCTCCGCGACCGCCCCACCGAGCCCTCCCCCGCTGACCCCTTCCTCCGCCGTCACGATGCCGGCCGTCTCCCGCGCGGCCGCGATCACGGCGTCGGTGTCGAGCGGCTGCACCGTCGGCATCGACAGCACGCGCGCCGAGATCCCCTCCGCGGCCAGCTGCTCGGCCGCGGCCAGCGCGCGCCAGAGCACCGTCCCGTTGCTGATCAGCGTCACGTCGCCGCCGTCCCGAACGGTGATCGCCCGGCCCAACTCGAACGTGTAGTCGTCGGAGTGGATCCGCGGCACGCTCATCCGGCTGACCCGGATGAACACCGGGCCGTCCGACGAAGCAGCCCACCGCAACGCCGCCGCCGTCTCGATCGGGTCGGCGGGCACGATGATCCGCATCCCGGCGATCGCGCGCAGCCAGGCGATGTCCTCGATCGAGTGGTGCGTCGGCCCGAGCTCGCCGTACGCGACGCCCGGGCTCATCCCGCACAGCTTCACGTTGGTGTGCGAGTACGCGACGTCGGCCTTGATCTGCTCCAGCGCGCGCCCGGTGAGGAAGCAGGACGCCGCCGAGACGAACGGGATCCGGCCGCCGTTGGCCAGGCCGGAGGCGACGCCGACCATGTCCTGCTCGGCGATGCCGACGTTGATCAGCCGGTCCGGGAAGGCCTTGCGGAAGCTGTTCAGCTTGCTCGACCCGACCGAGTCGTTGACCACGCCGACGATCCGCTGGTCCGCGTGCGCCAGCTCGGCCAGCGTCTCGACGTACGCGTCCCGGCAGTCGTACCGCGGCTGGTCCGCGATCGAGGGACTGTCGGTGACCGTCATGAGAGCTCCTTGAGTGCTTGGTCGAACTCTTCGGCGTCGGGCACCCGGTGGTGCCAGGCGACGTTGTTGCTCATGAACGAGATCGGGTGCCCCTTGTGGGTGTGGGCGATCACGAAGGTCGGCTTGCCGGGCCGGAACGGTACGGCGGACAGCACGTCGAGCAGCTCGCCGTGGTCGTGCCCGTTCACCTCGACCACCGCGAACCCGAACGCCGCCGCCTTCTCCGGCAGCGGGTCGAGGTCGTTGGTCTCCTTGGTGGTCGCGCCCTGCTGCAGCCGGTTCCGGTCGACGATCACGGTCAGCCGGTCCAGCTGGTACTGCGAGGCCGCCATCATCGCCTCCCAGTTGCTGCCCTCCTGCAGCTCGCCGTCGCCGACCAGCACGTACGTACGCCGCAGCGACACGTCGAGCTTGGCCGACAGCGCGTGCCCGACCGCGACCGGCAGCCCGTGCCCGAGCGGGCCGGTGTTCGCCTCGACGCCGGCGACCTTGCGCCGGTTCGGGTGCCCGTTCAGCGCGGACAGCGGCTTCAGGAACGTCGCCAGCTCCTCCACCGGCAGGAACCCGTACGCCGCCAGCGTCGTGTAGAGCGCCCCCGCGACGTGTCCCTTGCTGAGGATGAATCGGTCCCGCTCCGGGTCGTCGACCCGGTCCGGCGCGACGTCCAGCACCGCGCCGTACAGGGTCGCCAGGATGTCGATCGCCGAGAAGTCCCCGCCGATGTGCCCGGCCCCGGCGTGGTGGACCAGCTTCAGGTCCTGGATCCGGATCTGCCGCGCCACCTCGGCGATGTGCGCGACCTGCTCGGCCCGGCTGCTGTGCAGCGGCAGCCGCCCGAGCACGGGCATGGTGGTGTGCTCGACCGTCAGTGTCATGCCAGCTCCGCCATCGAGGACAGCAGGACCTTCTGGACCAGCCGCTGCGCGGCGAGCGCGTCGTGCGACGCCTGCGCGGCGGCCAGCGCCTCCTCGTCCAGTACGTCGAGCGCGTGGTGCACCGCCTTCAGGAACCTGATCGCCTGCTTCGCGGCCTCGACGCTGTCCTCGCGGAACGGGAACTGGTCGAGCTGCCAGACGCCTTCCCAGTTGTTGCGGCGCAGGGTGTGGAAGAACTCGAACGTCTCGACCAGGTGCACCGAGCCGACCACCATGTCGTCGTCCCAGCCGCGCAGGTTGTCGTTGACGTCGATCGCGAACAGCCGACCGTAGTCGATCGCCAGCTGCGCGGCGTCGGCGGGCGTCTCCTGCCCGTACAGCGAGTGCCCGAAGTCGAGCAGGATGCCGAGGTTGGGCAGGCCGATCTTCTCGATCCCGAGCAGGGTGCGGGCGACGTTGGGGAAGATGATCTTCACCCGCGGCTCACGCGGCTTGTACTCGATCACGAAGTTGATGTCGGGGTGCGCGGAGACGAGCTCCTTCAGCCCGTCCAGCGCGAGGTTCCAGATGTCGTGGTAGTTGACCTGGAACGGGTAGTCCCAGCCGTCCTGGCCGGGCCACAGCTTCACGTACGAGCAGCCGAGGTCCTTGGCCAGCTCGGTTGCCTGGTGCAACAGTTCGAGAGCCTGCTTGCGGACGGCGGGGTCGGGGTTGGTGAACGAGCCCTTGACGAAGTCGCGGGTGTAGATCTCGGGTGTGATCGCGATCGCCTTCAGGTTGTTGCGGGTGAGCGCGGCCTTCACCTCGTCGAGCGTCCCGTCGTACCCGGCGAACGGCCAGTTCAGGTCGACCACGGACAGGTCGCCGACCGCACCGGCCCGGTCGATCTGCTCCAGGAGGCCGACCGGGTCGCCGTACCCGTCGGTGGCGTAGCGGTCCTTGTAGGTGGCGAAGTGCCAGATCCCTGCGCCGAACACCGGCATGTCAGTCATACGGTCCTAACCCTTCAGAGAGCCGGCGGTGAGGCCGCCGACGATGTAACGCTGCAGGAGCGTGTAGGCGATCAGGATCGGGACCACGGCGATCAGGATGCCCGCCGCGAGCCCGGTGTTGTTGTTGGCGAACTGGCCCTGGAAGTTCAGCAGGCCGACCGGGATGGTCTTGTTCGCGTCGGAGTTGAGCAGGATCAGCGCGAACAGGAACTCGTTCCAGGTCGCCACCGCGTCCAGGATCGCGACCGTCACCAGGGCCGGCAGCGACAGCGGCAGGATCATCGTGAAGAAGACCCGCCAGTCGCCGGCGCCGTCGACCTTGGCCGCCTCGATGATCTCGTCGGGGATCTGCCGGAAGAACGACTGCAGCACCAGCACCTCGAACGGGATCCCGAAGGCCAGGTACGGCCCGATCAGCCCGAACAGGCTGTCGGTCGCGCCGGCCTGCCGGAGCATGATGAAGACCGGCACGATCGCGATGTAGATCGGGATGGTCAGCCCGAGGAACACACTGAACATCACCGTCCGGCGGAACTTCATCCGCAGCTTGGCCAGCGCGAACCCGAGCATCGCCGAGATCAGCACGCCGAGCGGCACCTTGATCAGCGCCAGCAGCGCGCTGTTCTTGTACGTCGTGGCGAAGTTGCCGATCCCCCACGCGTCGGAGAAGTTCGACCAGGTGAACTCCTCCGGCCACGACAGCGGCCCGTTCCCGACGAAGTCCGCGAGCGGCCGGACCGCGGTGACCACCAGCAGCGCCAGCGGCGAGACCCAGAAGATCGCCATCACCGCGAGCACCAGCGTCATCACGACGCCGCGACGGCCCTTCGGCTTGTGCTGCACGGGCTCGGAGGCGACAGTCTCGGGCTCGAGCTGGACCCGAGCCGGTGCGAGCGAGGTCATGAGGCCTCCTTGGTCTGCGAGCGGACGTACGGGATGCCTACGGCAACGGCCACCAGCGTGATGACGACCGCGATCGCGGTGCCGTAGCCCGCCTGGTAGTACTGGAAGACGTTGAAGTACATCCACGTCCCCATCACCTGTGTCGACGTCCCGGGTCCGCCGTACGTCATCGCGTAGATCATGTCGAAGACCTTGAACGAGTCGATCAGCGACAGCGCCAGCACGATGTAGTGCGCGGGCCGGAGGCTCGGCATCGTGATGTGCCAGAACTGTTGCCATCGGCTCGCACCGTCGACGGTCGCGGCCTCGTACAGCTCGTTCGGAATGCCTTGCAGGGCGGCCAGGTAGAGCAGCATGGGAAAGCCGGTGCGCAACCAGATCGCCGGGACCATCACGGCCCAGAGCGCGGTCGAGTCCTGCCCGAGCCACGGTTGCGCGAGACCGTCCAGCCCGATCAGCTTCAGGAACGAGTTGATCGCGCCGTACTGCGGGTTGTAGAGCCAGCCCCAGATGCTCGCGATCGAGACCAGCGGCAGCACGGCCGGGGTGTAGAAGACCAGCCGCAGGATCGGCTTGCCGTGCACCTTGCCGTTCAGCGCGATCGCCAGCGCGAGGCCGATCACGGTCGGGACGGCGATCGTCACCACGGTCCAGATCAGGTTGTTCCGGACCGCGGTGCCGACGACCGGGTCGCCGGCCAGCTTGGTGTAGTTGTCCAGGCCGACGAAGTCGTACGTCGCGCTCAGCCCGTCCCAGTTGGTCAGGCTGAAGAACAGCGAGGAGAGCGCCGGGTACACCAGGAACCCGACGTACACCACGACCGCGGGCAGGGCGAACAGCCAGGGCGACCAGCGGCCGCTCTTGACCTTGCCGGGTTTCGGCAGCGCGACGGTGGCCATCAGCCCTTGGCCCAGGCGGAGACGATCTCCTGCATCTTCTTCGCCGCGGCCGCGGGGGCCAGCGAACCCTGCAGCAGGTCGCTCTGGACGCTGAAGTACTGGTCGGCCTCCTTCTTCGGGAAGGCCTGGTCCTGGATCGTGTAGAACGGGTTCCCGGCGTACTTCTGCGCCCACTCGGCCGCCAGCGGCAGCGCCTTCGGGTCGGGCTCTGCGCCCTTCACGGTGGAGGCGGTGATCTGCATCGCCTTCTGCGCCTCGGGCTGCAGGATGAAGTCGATCAGCGCGGCGGCCTTGTCGGCGTTGCCGGTCTTGGCGTTGATCATGTAGCCCTCGACGAAACCGGAGTGCCGGGCCGGTGTCTGGTTGGTCGGCAGCTCGAAGGTCCCGAACGCCGTCGACGGCTTCTTGGCCGACAGGATCGCCTGCGCCTCGGTCCACGGCCCGGTGATCGTGTACGCCGTCCGCCCCTGCACGTAGCCGGGCTCGATGTCGGCCGGGTCCAGGCCGAGCGCGCCCTGCGGCATCCACTTCTTGTCCTGCCACTTCTTGAACAGCGTGAACGCCTCGACCACCTCGGGCCGGTCCCAGCTCTCGGCGCCGGTGAGCAGCTTGTCGTGCAGCTCCGGGCCGGCGGTGTGCTCGAGCAGGTACTCGAACAGCCGCATGATGTGCCAGCCGTACTTGCCACCGGTCGCGAGCGGCGTCACGCCGACCGCGACGAGCTTGTCGTTGACCGCTTCCAGCTCGGCGTACGACGTGGGAGGCGCGCTCACCCCGGCCTTGGCGAACAGCGACTTGTTGTACCAGGCACCGATTCCGAGCGCGATGAACGGAACGCCGGTCTTCACGCCGTCGAAGGTCATGCCGCTGATCGCGGCGGTGTTGATCTTGGAGTCCCAGCCGTACTTGGCGTAGTACGGCGCCAGGTCGAGCGCCTGCTTGGCCTTGGCGAACGGGCTGCCGATCTGGCCGCCCCAGATCCGCCAGACGTCCGGGCCCTTGCCGCCGAGCAGCTCGGTGCGCAGCTTGTCCGGGTACACCGCCGCGCCCGAACCGGGCAGGCTGTCGACGGTGGTCGTGGTCCCGTTCGCCTCGTCGAACTTCTTCACCTGGGCCTTCAGCAGCCCGATCGTCGTGTCGTCCTCGTAGGTGAACAGGCGCAGGTCGTTCGAGGCCGCGGCGGTACCGCCGCTGCTCGTCGTACCGGCTCCGGTGCAGGCGGTCAGGCCGGCCCCCAGCGCGGCCGCGGTGGTGAGGCCGAGAAAGCCCCGGCGGGTGTACGTCATGACTGGCTCCTCTGTCGGGCGAAGCGGCGGATCTTGGCGAACATGTCCTCGAGCAGGAAGCGGACGTCGACCTGCTCGCAGACGTGGATCGGATTGTCGGTGCCGGGCAGGTACCAGCCGTCGACGCCGAAGCGCGGCGCCGGCCGGACCCGCATGTCCCCGCTGCGTGGGAAGAGCATCAGCGCGATCGCCGGGGAGTCGCCGAGCGACCGCGACTCGATCGGCTCGCCGTGGTGGATCGCGTTCCACTCGTGCAGCTGCTCGATCAGGTACTTGCCGAGCGGACCGGCGTCGCCGATCTTCTCGTCGAGCTCGGCGTAGCTGACCGAGACCTTGGTGTAGACGTCGCTCGGGACCTGCCAGACCGTCATCCCGGAGCCGAACACCACGTTGGCGGCGTGGATGTCGTTGCTCAGGTTGAACTCGATGCCCGGGTACGTCGTGTAGCCCTCGTACCCGCGACCGCCGATCCAGATCACCACGACGTCGCGGTCGACGATCTCCGGGTCGAGCAGGATCGCCGAGGCCATGTTGGTCAGCGGGCCGAGGAACGACACGAACAGCGGGTCGTCCTTCGTGGCCAGCTTGGACTCCTCGATGATCAGGCGCGCACCGGGCGAGTCCAGCGGGGTCTGCTCGTCGAGGATCCCGGTCGGGGCGCCGTTCGCGACCGGGACCTGACCGGTCAGGTCCATCAGGTCCAGCAGCAGGTCGATCTCCTCGCGGGAATCCTCCATGCTGCGGTTCGACCGCCGGGTCCCGAAGTGGGCGGCGATCAGGCCCCGGACGTCGAAGGTCGGCGACAACAGTCCGTGCACGATCGCGAACTGGTCGTCGGCCTCGTTCTTGGCGTCGGTGTCGATGATCACCCGGCGTCTGCTCGGCTTCACGCTGCTGCCACCTCTTTGAATAGAAATTCACTAGTGCATAGCCTGTCGCCTTGAGTGTCGCCACGGCGCTAGAGTCCCGTCAAGAGGTCGGTTGAAAGTTGTCGAACCCGTGGAGGTCGGTCGATGGTGCAAGCGGTGCTCGCGATCGACCAGGGCACGACGAACACCAAGGCGGTGCTCGTCGATGCTTTTGGTGGGGTGCTGGCGCGGGGGTCGGCGCCGGTCGGTTTGTCGACACCGCGCTCCGGTTGGGTCGAGCAGGACGCCGAGGAGCTGTGGGCGAGCGTGCTGGCGGCGATCTCCCGGCTCGACCTGTCGGTCGACGTGGTGGGGATCGCTTTGTCGACCCAACGGGAATCTGTCGTCGGCTGGGACCGACTGACCGGTGCCGCGGTTGGTCCGGTGATCGGCTGGCAGGACGTCCGTACGTCGGCGTGGTGCGCCACTCTGCCTGCTGCTGTCGACGCTTCGGTACGCCGCCGCACCGGGCTGCGCGTGGACGCGATGTTCTCGGCACCCAAGCTGCGTTGGCTTCTGGACGCGACATCCGCCGACCAGGTCGGCACCGTCGACTCCTGGCTCGTCCACCGGCTGACTGGTTGCTCGGAGCATCTAACAGACGCCGGGAACGCGTCCCGGACGCTGCTCTACGACATCGACTCGCTGGCGTGGTCCGCCGACTTGCTGGACGCCTTCGGCATCCCTGCGTCGGTCCTGCCCGAGGTCCGCCCCTCCGACGCCGGCTTCGGCGTGACCTCCGGCGTCCCCGGCCTGCCCGACGGCATCCCGATCCTCGCCGTCCTCGCCGACTCGCACGCCGCGCTGTACGGCCAGGGCTGCGTCCACCCCGGCATGGTCAAGGCGACGTACGGGACCGGTTCGTCGGTGATGACACCGGTCGATTCCTTCGTCCCCGACGGCTGCACGCTGGCCTGGCTGACCGAGCGGCCGACGTACGCGCTGGAAGGCAACATCGTCTCGTCAGGCGCCGCCCTCGCGTGGACCGCCGATCTGCTCGGGCTCCCCGACGTCGGCGCGCTGGTCTCGCTCGCCGGGACCGTCGCCGCCTCTGATGGCGTCACTCTCGTCCCGGCCTTCACCGGCCTCGGTGCCCCACACTGGAACCGCGACGCCCGCGCCGCGCTCACCGGCATGAGCAGCTCGACCACGCGGGCTCACATCGCCCGTGCTGCGGTCGAGGCGGTCGCCCATCAGATCTGCGACATCGCCGAGACGCTGCCCATCGTCGACCGTCTCCGCTGCGACGGTGGCGCGACCGTTTCGACGCTCCTGATGCAGACCCAGGCCGACCTCCTCGGCCGCCCGATCGACGTCGCCGACGTACCGGAACTCTCCGCCCTCGGCGCTGCCGAGCTCGCCTGGACATCGCTGGGACAACCAACCGGTTGGTCGGTACGGCGTACGTACCGGACGTTCGAACCCACCCTCAGCGCGACACGCGACGCCCGCCGCGCAGAGTGGGCGTCGGCGATCCGGTCCGCTTCCACACCAGCGCCGCACTGACCGCGATCAGCGTCGTCAACGCGAACTCCACCCACAGCCCGGTCGCGCTCAGCGCCGGGACGAGCTCCTCGGTCAGGTTCCACGCGGCGTGCACCAGGATCGCTGCCCACACCCCACCACGCAGCCGCTCGGAGACGAACAAAATCGTGTAGGTGAGCGGGAACAACCCGAGGAAGAACAGCAGCCCTTCGAGACTGATCAATCCCTTGTCGTGCTGCCCTGTGCCCTCGAGGAAGAACAGCGGCAGATGCCAGATCCCCCATGCCGCGCCGATCATTCCGGTCACCGCAAGCTGCCCGTACGACCGCCGAAGCCTCGGCTGCAGATAGCCGCGCCAGCCGAACTCCTCCGACAACGGCCCGGCCAGCAGCGTGTACGCGAGCGCACCGAGCGGCCCACCCGCGCCGGCGATCACCGTCGACGCGTGGTGCGGGATGTCGTCGACGCCCGTCAACAGCGCCGCCAGCAACGGCGGCGCCGCCCCCAGTACAACGGCCACGACCGGCCAGTGCCACGCCCACGCCGTCTGCCGCGGCAGCCTGCTCCGGTAACGCAACCACATCACCAGAGCCGCCAACGAAGGACCGCTCGCAGCCAGCCCAAAGACCAGCGCGCCGGGCCCTTCGTCGACGTTCGCTCCGGTCGCACCCAGAACGATCCACGGCGCCCAACTCAACCCGAAGCAGATCAGCAGGAACCGGCCCACCTGAGAACTCATAGCTGAATCCTGGTGCGGATCCCCGCCGGCGCTGAGGGTGCCAGCCCGCCGATCGATGGTGGTGCTACACCTACCCGATCGCCGTGACCCGGGTGAGTGGCGCCGGGGTGAGCGTGCGGTGCGCCCTCAGGTAGTCGGCGAAGGTCTCGTGGTCGGTGTTGTTGCGCACCGGGTTGGTCGCGACCTTGAAGGCCGGGTAGCCGTCAGCGCCGATCACCGTGTACGCAAGAGCCGCAACGCGGTACGTCTTGGCCGGGTCGAGCGCGGCGCCGTTGATCTTCACGTCCGCCGCGGCGACCCGATCACCGACCGACCGGCTGGCGTCGTACGCGTACTGGACGTTCCCCGACACCGCCAGCGGTGCGAACTTGACCGTGCCGTTCGCCTGCGGCTGCCACTGCTGCTCCAGTACGGCGTCCAGCTGCGCGCCGGTCAACGACACGGTCAGGACCGGGTTGCCGTAGCCGTACGCGTCCCAGGACTCACCGAGCAGCACCCGGCCGGGCGCGTCCCCCGGCTTGTTGCTTGAGGCAACCAGCAGGTCGCCGCGGAGCGCCGTGCTCCCGACCGCCGGCTGCGCGGCGACGATCCCGAGATCGGCCCGCCCGTCCTGGCGCGCCGTCCACAGGTGCACGTCGGCGGCGAGATCGGCGAACGTGCTCTCGCCCGCGGCGTTCGGCGTACGGGTGAAGTCTGCGGTGACGGTCGCGACGGGTTCGGCGTACCGGCGATCGCCGGCGGCCGCCCAGTAGTCGACGATCTTCTGGATCTTCGGGTCGGCCGGGACGTCCCGGGTGACCGCGTGGTTCGTCGAGGTGGTCGCCGACCGCAGCACCTCACCGGTCCTCCGGTCCAGCTGCAGGTTGATCTCGTTGATCAGCCGCCCGTGGTTGGCCGCCTCGACGACCGGTCGCGGGTTGCCCGCCGGGTCCGGCAGGCTGCAGTTGAACGCCGCGTGCCAGTGCCCGGTGACGATCGCGTCGATCGCCGGGCTGACGGTCTTGGCCAGCTCGATCGCCGGCCCGCTCGGGTTCACACAGTTGTCGTACGTCGCCGACGCGTCGGTCCCGCCGTCGTGCAGGTTGAGCACGATCGCCTTCACGCCACGCCGCATCAGCTCCGCCGCGGCCGCGTCCGCCGCCTTGACCGGATCCAGCGCCTTCAGCTCCGGCTGGTACGACGTCGACCCCACGGGCGTGTCCGGAACCGTCATCCCGATGAACCCCACCGGGTACGACTTCCCGTGATCCTTCACCCACCGGATCGTGTACGGCGCGACGATCGTCCGCCCGCGCGCGTCGACGATGTTCGCCGACTGGAACTCGAAGTCCGCTCCCCTGAACCGCTTTCCGGTCGAGTCCTTGAAACAGCTGTCCACCCCGACCTGCCCGAAGCACTTCCCCTGCTCCATGTGGTCCACCAGAAAGCTCTTCGACACGTCGAGCTCGTGGTTCCCCACCGACGAGAACTCCACCCCGAGCGCGTTCAGCACCTCGACGGTCGGCTCGTCCGCATGCACGTCCACCTCGAACGGCCACCCCGAGAAGTTGTCCCCGTCGGTGAAGAAGATCGAGTTCGGTTTCCGGATCTCCTGCAGATGCGTCGCCAGGTACGCCGCCCCACCCACGGTCTGCACCTGCCCGTCCGGCCCGGCGATCGTCCCGCCGTCAGCCACCGAAGGCGGCCGCAGATACCCGTGAAAGTCCGTGATCGAAACCAGCTGCACCGCCACCGACCCCTCCCCCGCATCCGCAGGCTGAGCCAGTCCCCCAACCACAACTCCAGCCGCCAGCACGGCGGCGATCGAACGAATTCTGCGCATAAGTGTCTCCTGATGGGCGAAGTCAAGCACTTACCAGCACCCAGAAGACTGCCCGACAGCAAACGGAATGTCACTACCTCACGACCGCTCAGCCAATTCCGGAGGAATCTGCCGCCCGACCCGATCCCGTACTACGGTGCCGCTTCGCCGTCGAGCTGCACGACGAGGCCCCCCGATCGACGACACCTGGGAGGAGATCGTCGAGGCGTCGTACCGGCCGAACGGCGAAGCCGCCCTCGTCGGCTGGGGCGGCGAGGGCTACTGGCCGCTGGCCCTGGAGGAGATCGACTACCGCGTCCGCTACTGCGCCTGGGGCATGGACGCCGGCCACCAGGCCTCCCCACCGATGGACGACGACCCACTGGTCGACCGCTACCTGCTGCAGTTCTGGCCGGCGCCGCCGGAAGCGGACGCCGTACTGAAGCAGACGAGCGCGCAGGCGGCGTACTGACATGGTGTCGCCCGCAGCACTCCTCACCGCCACCACTGAAGCCCAACGGTCGATGGCCCGCTGGATCACCCGCGATCTCCGCGCGGCCTTCCCGGACCTGGCGGAGGACCCCGCGGCGAGCTAGCGGCGTTCCTCCCGCAGGTCGTAGAGCGCGACCCCGATGTTGACCACGCTGACGCCGATCAGCCCGAAGCCACCGCCGCTGCCGTAGGGGGAGTCGAAGAGGGCGACGAGCAGCACTCCAACGACGATGCCGCCGAGGCCGACCAGGAGGCGACGGCGGGGTGTGGTTCGGTTCCTCATGGTGTTCTGGTGCCCGCGGGCCCGTGGGATGAAAACCGGCGCGTGGGATTCTCCGAGAGTTGAAGATCTGATCAAATGGAACGAGTGGTGGCCGGTGTTCCCGCGAAGTCACCGGCCACCACGCGTTGAGCGCCGGACTTCGGGCCCGGCGTTCAGTGCTGTGGGGGGCTAGCCGTTCCAGCCGCTGCCCTGTTTGACGCGGGTGCCGAGGGCGTTGGGCTTGCCGGGGTAGAGGTACATGTCGCCGGCGGTGTTGGCGACGGTGATCAGGTCGGGGACCGTGTCGCCGTTCAGGTCGCCGAAGCCGGTGAGGGAGCGCATGCCGTTCCAGCCGCCGGTGCCGATCTCGGCGCGGGAGGTGCCGCCGGCGAAGGTCAGGCCCTTGTAGAGCCAGAGTTTGCCGGTGGAGGTGTCGACGGCGGCGAAGTCGGGTTTGCCGTCGCGGGAGAGGTCGCCGATGGCGGCGAGCTTGGTCATCTTCTGCCAGCTGGTGCCGATCTGCTTGCGGGTGCCCAGGCCGTTGAGCTTGCCGGGGTAGACCCACAGCTTCCCGGTGGACTTCTCGATGGTGACGAGGTCCGGGTGCGCGTCGCCGGTGATGTTGCCGATGCCGATCAGGTCGCGCATGCCGGTCCAGCCGGAGTTGCCGATCAGCAGGCGGGTCGTACCCGACAGCGACGGGCCGCGGTAAAGCCACAGCTTGCCCGTCGACTTCTCGACGGCGGCGACGTCGGCGTTGCCGTCGCCGGTGAGGTCGCCGACGCCGGTCAGTTCGGTCATGCCGTTCCAGCTCGACCCGATCTTGACCGCGGCAGAGCCACCCTCGAAGGAGCCCTTGCCGTTGTTCGTGTACCGGTAGAGATCCCCGGTCGGCCGGTGCACCGCGATCATGTCCGGCAGCCCGTCACCGGTGAGGTCGCCGGCGTTGGTCAGGTCGGCGTCCGAGTGCCCGGCGACGTACGAGAGCCCGTAGCTCTGCATCGCGGCGTTCAACGTGGACGCCGCGATGGTATGCGTCCCGCCGGTCGGCTTCCACGGGTCCCAGACGGTCAGCGTCTTCGCGGTCTGGTCGTAGCCGTAGATCAGGATCGCGTGCCCGAAGTGCCCGCTGAGGCCCTTGTTCCAGGGCAGCTTCTCCATCCAGACGCCGATCATCGGCGCCCGCTTCAGCGTCCCGATGTCGTACGCCGCCCAGTTGAGCAGGTTGGTCGGGTTGCCGGTGGTGTCGCTGCTCCAGATCGAGTAGCCGAGCGGGTTGACGTACTTGTTGACCACCGGCATCGACGTCCGGTTGTACGTCCCCTCGGTGGTCGTGCCCATCTCCTTGGCGAGCGTCTGCTGGGTGACGCTCACCCCGTACGTCGCCAGCGTGACCTGGCTCGACGCCGGTACGCAGAAGTAGTTGGTCGCCTGGTAGACGCCCTTGATCGACAGCTTCCCGGACGCCGGTACGGCGGAAGCCGCGCGGGCGAGCTGCTGCGCCGACTGGGGGCGCGGGGCAACGGCCGGGCCGGAGGCGCTCGAGCGGGAGGTGGTGCTCGGGGCGAGGGCTTCGGCTTCCGAAACCGTCAGGGGGACGGAGCCGGTGGCGGGTGGAAGACTTGAGGCGTCCGCGCCGGGCTGGTCGGCGATGCCGGTCTGGTCCGCGGCGCGGGGCTGGTCGGCGGTGCCGGCGGCGGTGCCGGGCCGGTCGGCGGTGCCGGTGTCGGCGGTCGCCATACGGGCGACGCCTCCGACCACGAGGCCGAGGCTCACCAGTCCGGCGGTGGCGAGCTTCCAGCGGTGACGCAGTTTCATGCAGGGGTCCTCACGACGTCCAGGCGGATACAGCGAGCACCACCCAAACACAGCGAAGGGGGCAGACCGGTCCGGTCTGCCCCCTTCAAGAGATCAACTCAGCAGGTGGCGGTCGGAGCCGCCCAGTCGGCGCGGTCGTTGTACCCGCCGTCGCCGGCGTCACCCACGACCAGGTCGAGCACCCGCACGCCCGTCAGGTCGACGTCGACCTGCTTCGGGTCGTCCCGCCCGACGGTGCCGCTGTCGTACAGAACCTTGCCGTCACCAACGACCTGGAAGGTGGACGTACCGCCCTCCGGGCCGACGTTGCGGACGGCGTCGTCGATGCCGACGGTCGCGGTGAAGCGCGAGCACTGCTGCCCGACGTAGTACCGGACCAGCGACGGCGACGCGACGCCGATGCCCGTCTCGTAGGTCTGACCGACCAGGCTGATCGGCGACCCGCCACCGACCGACTGGTCGACGGTCGGCGACATCCAGCCGCTGGTCGCGGTGATCCAGTCGTGGTGCGACAGCGCGGCGGTGCCCGACGGCGGCTCCGGCGCGACGACGACCGGCGAGACCGTGGTCTGGTTCTGTGCGCCGTACCCGATGGCCTCGTACGACGTACGCGCCGTCAGCGCCGCGTTCCCAGGTGCCGCGCCCGCCGGCAGCTTCGCGGTGAACGCGAAGATGAACTTCTGGCCCGGCGCCAGCAGAACCGGGGCCTTGGTCAACGACTTGACCGTCCATCCGGTGCCACCGGCAAGCGTCGCGGCCGGCTTCAGCACCGGCAGCAGACCGTCGTTGCGCACGGCAACCTCAACTCGCAGCTCGTCGCCACCGGCAACCACCGGAGCGGCGTCGGCCGGCTGAACAGCGCTGCCGACCTTGGTCACGGTCGGGATCCCCGCGGTGACGTGCGGGATACCCGGCAGACCACGCGCCGCCGAGACCCGCAACAGCGCGGCGCCGTGCGCCGGAACCGCAGCGCTGATCGTGCCCGCGCTCTCGGTGACCTTGTTGGTCCACGCGTTCTTCACCGTGAACCGAGCACCGCCGAGACCAACGGCCTTGGCGGTCGTGGTCAGCGTCTTCGCGCTGTCCCCACGGTTCAGCAGCACCACCGCGCGCCCACCGTCGGCGAGCCGCTTCACCCACGTCTCCGTCGTACCGGCCGCACCGACCCGCACGGCCTGAACAACAGCCTTGTCCTGGTTGATCGCTAGCACGTCGGGATCGGTCAGCGTCGCGATCGAGGTGTTGCTCAGCTTCCGGACGTCGCTACCGATGATCAGCGGCGCGGCCGCCACGGACCACAGCGTCATCTGAGTACGGAACTCCTCGTCGGACATCCCCAGCTCCGGCGCCAGGTAGTCCGGGTCGTTGTACGCCCCCGGCCGGACGACCTCGGGGTGCCGCGCGTTCTGGTCGTAGTTGCGCAGCACGTCCTTGTACTTGATGTCGAAGACGAAGCCGACGTCGGTGTAGGTGCGCCAGGACTGGGCGATCTCCGGCGCGTAGCTCCAGGAGTTGGTCGACTGCTGCGACTCGGGGTAGTCGCCCCAGTCCGGCGAGGTGACCGGGTTGCACAGGTTGAAGATCATCGGCCGCTTGCTGGCGTTGTTGCGCAGCGCCTTGGCGAACTCGGTGAACGCGGTCTTCGGGTCGAGGTCGGCGGCGATCCCGCAGAGGAAGTCGACCTTGACCGCGTCGAAGCCGAGCGCGGCGAACTGGTCGGCGTCACGCTGGTAGTAGCCGCCGCCGGAGCCCAGGCCGCACTTGCCCGGGATGTACGGACCGGCGTCGGTGTAGATACCGGCCTTCAGGCCCTTGGCGTGAATGTAGTCGACCAACGGCTTCAGGCCACTCGGGAACTTGGCCGGATTGGCCACCAGCTCGCCGTTCTCGCCACGGGACTGGTCGGCCTGCCAGCCGCCGTCCAGCCAGACGATGTCGTAGCCGGCCTTGGCCAGCCCGCGGCTGACGATCGAGTCGGCGACGGACTTGATGGTGTCCTCGGTGAAGTCACCACCGAGCCCGAAGTACGTGTTCCACCCCTGGTACGGCGTGGGGCTGAGCACCGGAGCGGCCGCGGGCGTGGCGGGCGCCGCGGCGGCGGGGACGGTCGCGGTCACCAGCGAGGCGGACACCAGGGCCGCCGTCAGGAGACCGCCGAGCAAGGCGGAAAGTCGTTTCACGCTTGATCCTTTGCTGTGCCGTGGATGTGACGGGCGGGTCAGTCGAGCGGTTCGACGACCAGGCAGAGCGAGTCGGCGCCTTCGAAGGCGACGCCGACCTCCAGCAGGTAGCTCCCCGGGTGGGTCTTCTCGCCCACCCGGTAGTTCTTCGACGGGTCCAGCCCGACCAGCGGGACCCGGCGTTGCCTCGTCGGCAGGGTGCCGCGGACGTTGTCGTCGCCGGTGTCGTAGAGGAACACCACCGACTGGTCCGCACCGACGTACTGCAGTCCCCGGGACAGCCGATGAACCTTGCTGTCGGCAACCGTACGGCGGATCTTCCAGTACTGCAGAACGTGGCGGCGAGCGACGGCCAGCTGCTCGTCGGTCCACCGGGACAGGTCCGCGCCGATCCCGAGGCCGCCGGCCATCGCGACGTGGAAGCGGAAGTCCAGCGACCGCTCCCGGCCGTCGTGGGTGCCCTCGGCATCGGTCACCCACGAGCTCATCAGGTGCGGCGACCAGCCGGTCAGGAAGCCGTCCTGAATACGGAGCCGGTCGAGCGGCGCAGTGTTGTCGCTCGGCCAGAGCGTGTCGACCCGCGCGGCCATCCCGAGGTCGACGCGCCCGCCACCACCGGCGCAGCCCTCGACGAACACCCGCGGGTGCTGCTCGCGCAGCCGGTCCAGGATCTTGTACAGGTTCGCGACGACGAGCCCGTCGAGGTCCCGCCGCCGGTCGCCGGCGTCGAGCCGCGCCCGGTTCGCGTCCCACTTCAGGTACGTGATGTCGTACGACGTCAGCAGCCGGTCCAGCATCGACCAGATCCACTCGGTCACGTCGTCACGGCTCAGGTCGAGCAGCCACTGGTTCCGGATCTCGATCGGCTCCCGCCCGGCGGTCCGCAGCACCCACTCCGGATGCTCCGCGGCCAGCTTCGACGACGGGCTGATCGCCTCCGGCTCGACCCACAGCCCGAAGTCGAGCCCGAGCTCGCCGAGGTCGGCGATGAACGTGTCGAGCCCGCGCGGGAACGCGGCCGGGTCGACCTCCCAGTCCCCCAGCGCCGACTTGTCGTCGTTGCGCCCGACGAACCAGCCGTCGTCGACGACGAACAGCTCGGCGCCGATCCCCGCGGCCCGCTTCGCCAGCTCCAGCTGGTGATCGGCCCGGATGTCGAACTCGGTCGCGAACCACGAGTTGTAGAGCACCCGTCGCGGCAGGTCCCGCGCCAGCGACCGCTGGTAGGCGTGGAACACACGAGCGAGTCCTTCAGGGCCCGAGGTACTGCAACCGCCGACCGCCACCGGGGAGACCCAGGACGATCCCGGGGCAAGGGCGAGGCCGAAGCTGGACGGAGCCCGGCCCGCCTGGATCCGGGTCTGCCCGGTGGTGTCGACGTCCGCGCTCAGCCGCCAGTCGCCGGACCACGCCAGCTGCACGCCGTACGTCGTACCGGCCGGATCTCCGGCGTCGCTCACGGACAGGAAGGGTGAGTACGAGTGGCCGGTGATGCCCTGCCGGCTGTCGACGGTGAAGCGGCCACGCCGCAGCACCACCGACTCCTGCTGGAACTCGCTGTTCCACTCGCCCCACAACGACCGGATCACCGCGCCGTCCGAGGTCGGTACGACGAACGCCGCCGAGTCGTGCTCGTGCAGCCGCAGCTCGTCGGTCCCGTCGTTGTGCACGGCGACCCACCGCTCGACCACGTCGAGCCCGGCAGGCATCCGGTAGTGCAGCACGACCCGCAGCGACCGCAGCGGATCGGCGAAGGTCAGCGCCAGCTCGTCCTCGTCCTGGACGGCGTTGACGAACACCGGCCGGCACTCGTCGCTGCCGTCCGGCCCGCTGACGACCAGCTCGGCCGGACTCGTGTACCGCACTCCGCGGACGCCGTACTCGAGCGGCTCGACGTCGGCCCGCGGCAGGAAGTGCTCGGTCCCTGTTGGCTCGGTCAACGACGGGCCGTCGGCAACGGCATGCGGGCCCCAGGCAAGCAGTGCCGCCCACTGACCGTGCTCGGGCACGCCGACGACGTACGCCGTACTGGCACCACGCAATGTCCATCGGGTCACTTGACCGCTCCGATCGCCAGACCGCCGACGAAGTGCTTCTGGAAGCGCAGGAAGACCGCGACCGTCGGCACCGCCGCGATCACCGTGCCGGCCGCGATCACGTTCCACGACGACACGAACAGGCCCTGCAGACCGAGCAGTGCCGGTGTCACCGGCATCTTGTCGCCGGACCGGATCACCGTGATCGACCAGAGCAGGTCGTTGAAGATCCAGGTGAACGACAGCGCGCCGAGCGCGGCCAGCGCGGGCCGGGTCAGCGGCAGGATCACGCTGGCGAAGATCTTGCCCGGGCCGGCGCCGTCGATGGTCGCGGCCTCCTGGATCTCCTTCGGCAGGTCGCGCATGAAGCCGTGCAGCACGAAGGTGTAGAAGCCGAGACCGAACCCGACGTGCACGGCGATCAGCGCGATCAGCGTGTCGTAGTACCCGATCAGCTCGACGAAGCGGGCGATCGGGATCAGCAGGATCTGCGGCGGCAGCAGGTTGCCCATCAGCATCAGCAGCAGGACCGTGCGCCGGAACGGGATGTTGTACCGGGCCAGCCCGTACGCCGCGATCGCCGCTAGCCCGAGGCTGAGCAGCACCGCCGGGATCGTCACCAGCAGGCTGTTGACCAGCGCCCGGAACTCCTCGGCGTCCTGCCAGGCCTGCACGTAGGTGGAGAACGTGAACGAGTGCGGCAGCGAGCCGAGCCCGTTGGCCGCGACGTCGTCGAAGCTGCGGAACGAGATCACGATCACCCAGAGGATCGGCGCCACCCACAGCAACGAGATCAAGCCCATCGCGAAGTGGTAGCCGCCGGTCTTCAAGCCCTTCATGTCTCCTCCCGGAAGGCACGGATCAGGTAGCCGAGGATGACCGCCAGCGCGAGCAGGAAGATCACCACGGCGATCGCGGAGGCGTAGCCCAGCTGGGTGGACTGGAACGCGGTCGAGTACATGTAGGTGCTGAGCAGCTCCGAGGAGTGGTACGGGCCGCCCTTGGTCATCGACCAGACGATGTCAAACGAGCGCAGCGAGTCGATCACGATCACCGACAGCACGACCGAGTTGACCCCCTTGAGCTGCGGGATCGTCACGTACCGGGTGCGCTGCCAGGCCGAAGCGCCGTCCACCCGGGCGGCTTCGTACAGCGCCTGGTCGACCGCTTTCAGGCCGGCCAGGTAGAGCACCATCACGTACCCGATCTGCCGCCAGAGCGCGGGCACGATCACGGCGTACAGGGCGGTGTCGGGATCGGCGAGCCACGGGCGGATCAGGTTGCCGAGGCCGATGCCGTTCAGCACCGAGTCGACCAGCCCGTCCGGCTGGTAGAAGACGCGCCAGATCAGCGCGGTGACCACCAGCGAGAACACGACCGGGGTGAACAGCGCGGCCCGGTAGATGCCGACGCCGCGGCGTTCCTTCTGCAGCAGCAGGGCCATCCCGAACCCGCCGGCGACGCTCAGGCCGCCGAACAGGACCAGCCAGATCGCGGTGTTCTTCAGCGCGGTCTTGAAGATCGGGTCGGCGAACATGTCCCCGAAGTTGCCGAGGCCGACGAAGGTCGGGGCGGACAGGCCGTCCCAGTTGGTCAGCGACAGCCAGAACCCCTGCAGGGCCGGCCAGAACACCCAGACCGCCTCGACCGCGAACGGCACGAAGACGAAGGCGAGGATCAGCGGTGAGACCCGGGCGGGCCGGCGCCTGGCCGACCGCGCGCGGGTCTTCACCTCGACGGCTGTAGCAGTCACGCCTGGAAGACCTTCGTCGCCGCGGCCTGCCAGTCCTTGAGGATCTGGTCGATCTGGTCCGGCTTGTCCAGGAACTTGGTCAGCGCCGCGTCCGCGGTCGGCTGCAGCGCGTCACTGGAGTCGCGGTTGAAGAACTGGGTCAGCTCGGCCGCGCCCTCGAGCATCGCCTTGCCCTTGCGCACGTACGGCGTGTCCGCGAACTTGCCGTCCGGGTTGGCGGGCAGCACGGTGCCGGAGGAGTTGTCGATGTAGATGTTCTGCGCCTCGGCGGTGGCCAGCCAGGTGAGGAACTTCTTCACCGCGGCCGGGTCCTTCGCCTTCTTGCTGGCGAAGTAGCCGTCGGTCGGGGCCTCCTCGGCGACCGGCACGTTCGGGTCGATGATCGGGAACTGGAAGAAGTCGATGTCGTCGAGGGCGTCCTTCGGGGCGCTGTCGGCGAAGAAGGTGCCGATCAGGAACATCCCGGTCTTGCCGCCGAGCAGCGCCGAGGTGGCCTCCTGGAACGGGAACGACTTGCCCTTCGGGTCGAAGTACGGGAGCACCTCGCGCCACTTGGTGAAGACCGCCTTCACCTTCGGGTCGGTGAAGTCGCCCTTGCCGGCCAGCAGGTCGCGGTGGAACGGCGCCCCGTTGATCCGGATGTTCAGGTAGTCGAACCAGGCCGAGGCCACCCACGGGGTGTCGCCGAGGCCGATGCCGATCGCCGGCACGCCCTGGGCCTGGATCTTCTTGCAGACCTCGAGGAACTCCGCCCAGGTCTTCGGCGGCGTGACGCCCCACTTCTCGAAGTTCGACTTGCGGTAGTGCACACCCCACCAGTAGTTGCTGGTCGGCACGAAGACCTTCTGGCCGGCCGCGCTGGTGGACAGCGTCTGCAGCGACTTGGGGTAGTTGCCCATCGTCTGCCAGACGTCGGAGATGTCGAGCAGCAGGTCCTTCTCGGCGTACGAGTTGGCGACCGAGCCGGCGTACCAGGTGTAGACGTCCGGCGGGTTGGCCGAGGTCAGGTACGTCGGGAGCTGGGTGCGGAAGATCTCCGCCGCGACCGTGTTCAGCTTGACGGTGCCACCGCCGGTCTTGTTGAACGCCTCGACCAGCTTCTCCATCGCGGCCTTGGCCTGCTCGGCCGACAGGTTCGACTGCAGCGCGATCTCACCGGTGGCCGCGCCGCCGCCGCTGCTCGCGCCGCCGGAGGTCGAGGTGGCGCACCCGGGCACGAGGGCCGCGGCCCCGAGTACTCCGAGGCCTTTGAGGAACGTCCGCCGATCAGGTGCCATCACTGCTCCAGTGCCTTGAGTGGTCCGTTGTTTCGTTGGCGACGATCTTGCGGCGGCGACCTCTGAGGTGTCAATATTAATTCGTAAATTACGAGCAAATAGCTTGACGTGACAGGCTGCTCACGATCAACTGAGGCCTCGTTCATCGAAGGAAAGGACAGCCGCGTGGGTGTGATCGTGGTGACCGGTGCCGCCACCGGGATCGGTGCGGCCTGCACCGAGCGGCTGCTCGCCGACGGTGACGCCGTCGTCCAGGTCGATCTCCAGCCCTGCAAGGAGATCCCGGGGCGCGCGATCGGCGTCGTCGGTGACGTCTCGGCACCGGACACGTGGGCCGAGGTGCTGTCGCGCGGCCGCGACGAGCTCGGGCCGATCTCCGGGCTGGTCAGCAACGCCTACACGGTCGAGGTCCTGCCCGCGCACTCGCTCACGCCGGCCTCTTGGCAGCGCCAGCTCGACGTGAACCTGACCGCCGCGTTCCTCGGCTTCCGGACCCTGTACGACGACCTGGCGGCGGCGCGTGGATCGGTGGTGCTGGTGTCGTCGGTGCACGCGGTCGCGGGGATCCCCGGCCACCCGGCGTACGCCGCGTCCAAGGGCGCGCTGGTCGCGCTGGGCCGGCAGCTCGCGGTCGAGTACGGCGCGACGATCCGGGTGAACACCGTGCTCCCCGGACCGGTCGACACCGCGGCCTGGGACCGGGTCAGCGCCGAGGGCAAGGAGCAGAGCGCGCGAGCGACCGCGATCGGGCGCCTCGGCCGGCCCGAGGAGGTGGCCGCGGCGGTCGCGTTCCTGCTGTCGGACCAGGCGTCGTTCGTGACCGCGGCGACACTCGCGGTCGACGGCGGCTGGACCGCGGTGAAGGACTCCGCGTGAGTGGCGGCGTCCGCGGGCACAGGATCGCCGGTGCCGTCCACCGGCGAGCGTCCGGCGCGAGGTGTGGTGGAGCGGGTATGACGTTGTGGACGACCAGGGTGGGGAGAACGGCGTGACGGGGATTCAACGCGGGATGTCGCGGGGGCTGCACGGGCAGATCGTCGAGGTGATGGCACAGCGCATCCTGTCGGGGCAGATCCCCGAGGGCGCGACGATCAACGTGCCGGACCTGCAGGCCGATCTCGGCGTCAGCCTCACCGCCGTCCGGGAAGCTCTGAAGGTCCTGACCGCCAAGGGGCTGGTCGACGCGCGGCAGAAGCGCGGCACGTTCGTCCGGCCGCGGTCGGACTGGAACCTGCTCGACGCGGACATGATCCGCTGGCACTTCGACGACGACGTACGGCCGGAGCTGCTCGAGGAGCTGCACGAGGTCCGCGGCATCGTCGAACCCGCCGCCGCCCGGCTGGCCGCGATCCGGGCCGACGACGCGAACCTCGCCGCGCTCGACACCGCGCTGGCCGCGATGGCCTCGGCGACCGACGACCTCTCCGCGGCCGAGGCCGACCTGGCCTTCCACAAGGCGCTGCTGGCCTCGACCGGTAACGAGCTGCTGACCAAGATGGAGGTCATCATGGAGACCGGCCTGGCCGGCCGCGACCGGTTGGTGCACAAGGCCAAGCCGTCCGACGACCCCGTTCCCAGCCACCAGCGCGTCGTCGAGGCTGTTCGCGCCGGCGACCCCGAGGGCGCGGAGCTGGCGATGCGCGAACTGCTCGCGAAGGCGGCCGAGGACCTGTCCGACGTCCGCGGTACCGGCTCGAAGAAGAACGGCCGGGGCCGCAAGTGAAGATCGAACGGATCGAGACGTTCCTGGTCGCCCCGCGCTGGCTGTTCTGCCGGATCGAGACCAGCGACGGCGTCGTCGGCTGGGGCGAACCCGTCGTCGAGGGCCGCGCCGAGCTCGTGCGGACGGCGATCGAGGTGCTGTCGGAGTACCTGATCGGCCAGGACCCGCTGCAGATCGAGCGGCACTGGCAGACCCTGAGCAAGGGCGGCTTCTACCGCGGCGGACCGGTGCTGAGCAGCGCTGTCGCCGGGCTGGACCACGCGCTGTGGGACATCGCCGGCAAGGTGTACGGCGCGCCGGTGTCGTCGCTGCTCGGCGGCCGGGTGCGCGACCGGGCGCGGGTGTACGCGTGGGTCGGCGGTGACGAGCCCGCCGAGATCGCGGACCAGGTCGCCGAGCAGGTCGCGGCCGGGATGACCGCGGTGAAGATGAACGCCAGCGGGCTGATCCAGCCGTCGCCTTCGCGCGCGGAGGTCGCCGGGATCGTCGAGCGGCTGGGTGCCGCGCGCTCGGTGCTCGGGGACTCGCTCGACGTCGCGATCGACCTGCACGGGCGGGTCGGGGTCGCCGGTGCGCGACGGATCTTGCATGCGGTCGAGGACCAGCACCCGCTGTTCGTGGAGGAGCCGGTGCTGCCGGAGCACCTGCGGCATCTGCCTTCCATTGTCGGCGGTACGACGGTGCCGATCGCGTTGGGTGAGCGGCTCTACAGCCGATCCGAGTTCATGCCCGCGCTGGATGCCGGGGTTGCTGTGGTGCAGCCCGATGTGTCGCACGCCGGTGGAATCTCGGAGCTGCGGCGGATCGCTGCGCTCGCCGAGACGCACGGCGCCCTGTTCGCGCCGCACTGCCCACTCGGGCCGATCTCACTGGCCGCGTCGCTGCAGGTGTCGTTCGCGACGCCGAACTTCCTGATCCAGGAGCAGAGTCGCGGCATCCATTACAACGTTGCGAACGACCTCACGTCGTACGTCGTCGACCCGGCGCCGTTCACCTGGGTCGACGGGCACGCGGAGTACAACCCGCTGCCCGGGCTCGGGATCACGGTCGACGAGGCCGCCGTACGGGCTGCTGATCAGAAGGGTCATGCCTGGCGCAACCCGGTGTGGGCGCACGCGGACGGGTCCTTCGCGGAATGGTGACCGCGACCGTCGGCGTCGACCTCACCGACGGCGGCCGCTGGACTTCGCTGGTCCTGGGCGGCCGCGAGTGGTTGTGGTCGGGCCCAGGCTTGGTCTCGGGCCCGCGGACCGGCGATCCGGCGTTCACCGACGCCGGCGGGCTGGACGAGTGCTTCCCCACGGTGCGCGGCTTGCCGGACCACGGCGGTCTGTGGAACCAGGTGTGGACGACCGACGGTTCGTGGGACATCGTCGAGTGGGACGGGACGCTGCTGCGTCGGAAGATCCTTGCTGACGAGCTGACTGTGACTGCCAACTACCGGCTGACCGCTCCAGCCGGGTACCGGTTTGTCTGGGCGGCCCACGCGTTGCTCGACTGTGCCGTCGGCGCTTCGATCGACGTACCGGACGGCACTGCGTGTCGGCTCTACCTCGACGACTCCCCCTGGGTCGCCGATACCTGGCCCACCTCACTCGGCCTCGGGACCTACGGCCCCACCGACGGCAGCGCCGTGGGCGCCGTGCTCGACACCCCGTCCGCCTCGGTCCGCGATCGCGGCCGGCGCCTGACCTTCGAGCTGAGTTGCCCAGGGCAACCAGTGTCGACCGCCCTGTGGCGCAACCTCGGCGGCTTCCCGGCCGGTACGCCGTACCGAAGTCTCGGCGTCGAACCGATGCTCGGGCGGGTGTTCGGGCTGGACGAAGCGGGCACCGGCGACGCAGCCGTCGTGCCGGAGTCCGGGGAGCTGGAATGGCGGCTGACCGTGACCGCGGAGCCGGTCGGATAGCGTTGGGAGCTGGAGGAAGACCATGGATCTGCTGGCAGAACTGAACCGCCGCAAGGTACTCGCGATCATCCGCGCGGACGGCGCCGACCGCGCCCTGGAGTGCGTTCGCACGCTGGTCGCGGCGGGCATCGACACCCTCGAGGTCTCCCTCACGACGCCCGGCGGCGCCGAGGCGATCGCGAAGGCGCGCTCGGAGTTCGCGCCGTCGGTGCTGATCGGCGCGGGGACCGTGATCACCCCCGAGCAGGCCGACGAGGTCGCCGCCGCGGGCGCGGGTTTCGTCGTCACGCCGGCGATCACGCGCGGTGCGACGCGCAGCGTGCAGCTCGGGCTGCCGCTGCTGTGCGGAGCGCTCACGCCGACCGAGGTGGTCGGGGCGCTCGATCTGGGCGCGGTTGCCGTGAAGATCTTTCCCGCGAAGGTCTATGGCCCGAGCTATTTCCGTGAGCTGCGTGCGCCGCTTCCGCAGGCGCCGCTGATCGCGGTCGGTGGGGTGGACGCGGTGACGACGCCGGAGTACTTGGCTGCGGGTGCGCTCGCGGTGGGTGTCGGGTCGCCGCTGCTGGGCGACGCCGGTGTCGGCGGTTCGCAGGAGGCTCTGGCCGAGCGTGCCGCCGCATTCCTGAAAGCAGTCTCCGATGTCTGATGTTCTGACCATTGGCGAGACCATGGTCTCCCTCCGCACCCGCGCCGCGATGCGCCTGGGCGGCGAGGCTCACCTGTCCATCGCCGGCTCCGAGAGCAACGTCGCCATCGGCCTCGCCCGCCTCGGCCACGACGTCGCCTGGCTCGGTGCCGTCGGCAACGACGAGCCCGGCCGCCTGATCCAGCGCACGCTTCGCGCCGAGGGCGTCGGTACGGCGTACATCCGCTTCTCGGAGAGCGACTTCACCGGCTTCATCGCCTTCGACCAGCCGGCCCACGACATCACCCGCGTCAGCTACCACCGCCGCGGCTCCGCCGGCTCGACCCTCACCCCCGAAGAGTGCGCGACCGCCCTCGAGACCGCGGCTCCGCGACTGCTCCACCTCACCGGCATCACCCCCGCCCTCTCCGCCTCCGCCCGCGCCGCCACCCTCGCGATCGCCGAGGCCGCGAGCGACGTACAGGTCTCCCTGGACGTCAACTACCGCTCCCGCCTCTGGTCCCGCGCGTCCGCAGCTGAGTGCCTCCGGCAACTACTCCCGTCGGTCCACACCGTCTTCGCCTCCGAGGACGAGCTCGACCTCCTCACCGACGCCACCGACCCCGTCGCCGCCCTCCTCGACACCGGCATCCAAGAGGTCGTGGTCACCGCCGGCGGCAAAGGCGCCTGGTCCCACTCTTCCGCCGGCACCCTGCACCAACCGGCCCTCCCCGTCACCGTCGTCGACAGCATCGGCGCCGGCGACGCCTTCGTCTCGGGCTACCTCTCGGCCACCCTCGAAAACCTCCCCGCCGAAGCCCGCCTGACGAGAGCCACCACCTCAGGAGCCTTCTGCGTCGGCGCCTACGGCGACTGGGAGTCCCTCCCCACCCGCGAGGACCTGACCCTGATCACCCACACCCACGGCACCGCTCTGCGCTAGGCGCCAGCGGCAACGCGCTACCGCCACACCGACCCAGCACCGTCTCGCCCGCCCCACCACCCCCCCGGGCCGCGCCAGCACCCTCGGCTCCCGCCGCCTTCAGCTGAGGCCGAGGACGTAGCGCTGTTCGAGGCGGCCGCTCCGCGGGTGCGGCACCGCTTCGCCGTCGGCGATCCACGCCATCCGCTCGTAGAGCTCGACGGCGCGCACGTTGTCGACGTACACGCTCAACCGGAGACCTTCGAACCCGAGCTCGCTCGCACGCGTCGGCAGCTCGGCGAGCAGCGATCGCGCCACACCCCCGCCCCACGCGGACGGCCGGACGCCGAGGTACCGCAGCTCGGCAACGGTCGCGTCAACCGGCCCCACAGCGGCAAATCCCACGGCGTCGGTCGTTTCCGGAGCGTAAGCCATCAGCAGAAACGACCGAGGCGAACCGTCGAGCACCGACTGAATCACCGGACGGGCCAGCTCGAGCCCCGGCACAGTGGTCTCCCCGTCCCGAGCGGCCGTCGTCTCCGCCCAGATCTGCGCCGCCTGGTCGACTGCCGTCGCTCCCCGCGTCAAGGTCACCTTCATGCCCACATCCTTGGTCGCTGCGCGGATGCTCGCCACCGAAATAACGCCGGCGAGAACCGGCCCGTGCCCAAAAGATGGAGTCGGTGCCGAGCGACAGGAGGTGGTCGCCGCGGTTCTGGTCGCGGGTGGTGTTGCAAGGCGTGGGACTCAGGCGGATCAGCCGCCGCTGCGGAGACCTCCTGTCGGCCGGTACAGCCTCGGTCGGCTGTTGCTACGCGGGCAGCGGACGAGCGGCCGCCGGCTGCAGCCCGTCGAAGGTCAGCGCCAGGTATCGCTTCCAGATCTCCGGGGACTCCGGCAGCATCGGCGCCGCCGTCTGGTAGACGCCGGTCAGCAGCAGCATCACGTCCTGGCCGGTGATGTCGTCCCGTACGGCGCCCGCCCGGCGCGCCCGGTCGACGAGCGCCTCGACTGCCGACTCCAGCCGCGCGATCTTGCCCCGGAGTACCGGGTGTTGCCGTACGGCGGCGCCGGCCGCGACGTCGCAGAACGCCTGGTTGTGGACCTGGAGCTCGATGCCCGCGGTCATGAAACCGCGGAGCCCCTCGGCCGGGTCGTCGGCGTGCAGCAGCTGCTCGGTGGTCGCCACGAGGTCGTCGACCATCTCGTCGACGATCGCGACCACCAGGTCGTCCTTGTGGGCGAAGTGCCGGAAGACCGTGCCCTTGCCGAGGCCGGCCGCCTGGGCGATCTCGGCCACCGAGGCCTCGGTCCCGCGGACGGCGAAGACGTCCCGCGCCGCGCTCATGAGTAGTGCGCGGCTGCGGACGGCGTCCGCGCGCAGGGGGCGGGCATTGTCCGCCGGTTCGGTGCTCACGCGGCCAGTGTACCTAAGTTGACCGAGCGGTCCGGTTAGGTGCTACCGTTGAATTAAACGGACCACCCGGTCAGGTTAGCCACCGAGAGGAACAGCAATGCAGTCACTGGAAGGCAAGGTCGCACTCGTCACCGGAGCGTCGTCGGGCATCGGCGCAGCGGTCGCGCAAACACTGGCAGGCGCAGGGATGAAGGTGGTCGCGGGCGCACGCCGTACCGAACGCCTGGCAGAGCTGACCGCCACCCAGGAGTACGGCGGCGAGATCGTCACCGTGAAGCTCGACGTCACCGACGAGCAGTCCGTCCGAGACGCCGTCGCCACGACCGTCGAGCGCTTCGGCCGGCTCGACCTGGTCGTGAACAACGCGGGCGTGATGCTGGTCGGCCCCGTCCAGACCGCCGACACCGCCGACTGGAACCGCATGGTCCAGACGAACCTCCTCGGCAGCATGTACGTCGCCCACGCCGCGCTCCCCCACCTCCTGGAGACCAAGGGCACGCTGATCCAGACGTCCTCGACCTCAGGCCGCTCCGCCTCGGCCGGCAACGGCGTCTACGCGGCCACGAAGTTCGGCGTCAACGCCTTCACCGAGGCCCTCCGCCAGGAGGTCACCGCGCAAGGCGTCCGCGTCGTCTCGATCGCCCCCGGCATGGTCGACACCGAGCTCGCCTCCCACGTCACCGACCCGCAGATCCTCGCGATGGCCGCGAAGCTCTACGCCTCCGTCCGCACCCTCAGCCCACAGGACATCGCCAACGCCGTCCTGTACGCCGCCACGCAACCCGACCACGTCACCGTCAACGAGCTCACCATCCGCCCGACCGACCAGGTCGCCTGAGCCCGCGCGGATTCGTTCACCATCGTCTGGGTACCCGGGACGGCACGATGACTCCCTCGCTGCGCATCGCGACGCTCAACATCTGGTGCCGGCACGGCGACTGGCCGGCCCGCCGGGAGGTGCTGCGCGCCGAGTTCGCGCGGCTCCGGCCCGACCTGATCGCGCTGCAGGAGACCGTCGTCGACGGCGACTACGACCAGGTCCGGGATCTGCTCGGCGACGGCTACCACGTCGTCCACCAGGGGAACCGGGCCCGCGAGGGCGTCGGCTGCTCGATCGCGGCCCGGTGGGAACCGCAGGACGTGCGCGAGTTCGACCATCTCGTCACCGACCGCGTCGACCCGGAGGACTTTCCCGGCCGGACGATGCTGGCCGAGTTCGACACGCCGGTAGGCAGGGTCGCCTTCGCACACCACAAACCGAACTGGCAGGTCCCGTACGAGCGGGAACGCGAACTGCAGGCCGTCGACGCCGCCCGGGCGATCGAGCAGGCGGTCGCCGGGCGACCCGACGTCCATGTCGTGCTGGCCGGCGACTTCGACGCCCGGCCGGAGACCGCGAGCATCCGGTTCTGGACCGGGCGGCAGTCGCTCGACGGCCTCAGCGTGAGCTCCCAGGACGCCTGGGAGTTCGCGCACCGTGACGCACCGGGCCACACCTTCACCGTCGAGAACCCGCTGATCGTCGTCGAGGCGGACTGGTCCAGGATCCCGCCCCGGCGGATCGACTACCTGATGGTCCGCTGCGACGACCGCGGGCCGACCTTGCGGATCAACTCCTGCGACCGTCTGCTCGCTCAACCGGTCGACGGCATGCACGGCTCGGACCACTTCGGCGTGATCGCCGACCTGACCCCGTGATTCAGATCAGGTCGGCCTGGGCCTCGATCTCCTGCTGGGGGTCGAGTGGGAGGACGATCTTGAAGACCGTCTTGCCCGGCTCCGACTCCACCCGGAGGTCGCCGTGGTGCTTCTTGACCACGATGCGCCAGGAGATGTCGAGGCCGAGGCCGGTGCCCTCGCCGATCGGCTTGGTGGTGAAGAAGGGCTCGAAGATGCGGCGCTTGATCTCGGCGGGGATGCCGGGGCCGGTGTCGCCGATCTCGACGACGGCGTAATGACCGTCGCGGCGAGTCCGCAGGGTGAGGGTGCCGGAGCCGTTCATCGCGCCGACGGCGTTGTCGATGATGTTGGTCCAGACCTGGTTCAGCTCCGCGGCGTACGCCGGGATCGCGGGCAGCTCGGGGTCGAACTCCTTGACCACCTCGATGCCCTGCAGCTTGCCCGACATCATCACCAGCGTCGACTTCAGCAGCTCGCGCAGGTCGACCACCTGGAACGGCGCCCGGTCGATCTGCGAGTACTGCTTGGCGGCGCCGACCAGGGTCGAGATCCGGGTGACGGAGTCGTCGATCTCGTTCATCAGCGACTCGGTGTCGATGGTGTACATCAGCCAGCGCACCGCGCCTTCGAGGTACGCCGGGCCGACCGTGGTGAGCACGTTCTCCATCCAGGGCACGTCCAGCCCGGCCGCGGCGAGCACCGGCGCGACGTCCCAGGCGGCGTGGACGTCGTGGTCGTCGAGCCAGTCGGACAAGGTGTCCTCAGCGTCGGACAGCTCGAGCGGTGAGACCTCCTTGCCGACGGTCTTGGCCAGTCGCTCGACCGCGTCGTCCTGCAGCTCGACGATCTTGTGCAGCTTGGTCGCGTCCAAGGTGCCGTCGGCAAGCATCGCCAGCTTGGCGCGCATCCCGGCGACCCGCTGCCGCAGCGTCGCCGACGCCCGTACGGCGGCCGCCGCCGGGTTGTTCAGCTCGTGCGTCAGCCCGGCCGAGAGCGAGCCGAGGGCCAGCAGCCGCTCGCGCTCGCCCATCGTCTCGTTGGTCCGCCGCATGCCCTGGACGAACCCGTCGATCAGGTGCACCGCCATCGGGAACCACTGGTTCATCATCGTGGCCATCGTCTCGGCGGTGATCACGAAGAACGTCGACGGCTCCAGCACCCGCATCGTCGCGTTGTACGACTTGCGCTCGTCGGCGCCGAGGAACGCGGTCACGGCACCGGCGTACACACCGCGCTGGGTGCTGCGGTTGATCTCGACCTCTTCACCGTGCGACAGCTTGCACATCCGCAGCCCACCGGTGAGCAGGATGTAGCAGCAGACGGCCTCGTCGCCCTCGCTGAAGACGATGCCGTCCTCGTACGACTCGACGGTGCCCTCGCGCGCCAGCCAGCTGAGCTGCTCGTCGGTCAGGCTCTCGAACAGGAACAGCGTGCGCAGCTCGTCGATGCTGATCCGCTGCGACTCCGGAACTGCCTCGGCGCTCATCGAACCGCCTCCTTCTTCACAGCATCTCCAGGTATCGGTGCACCAGGGTGACGGCCATCGCGCCGTCGCCGACCGCCGAGGCGACCCGCTTGACCGACTCGGCCCGGACGTCGCCGGCCGCGAAGACGCCCGGCATCGAGGTCTCCAGGTGGTACGGCTCCCGCTCCAGCGCCCAGCCCGGCGGCTTGCCGTGCAGGTCCGGACCGGTCAGCACGAAGCCGCGGTCGTCGCGCAGCAGATCGCCCGGCAGCCAGTCCGTCCGCGGTGCGGCGCCGATGAACACGAACAGCCACTCCGAGTCCACCTCCCGCGTCTCTCCGGTCGCACTGTTCTGCAGGGTCAGCACCTCGAGGTGGTCGGAGCCCTTGCAGGACACCACCTGCGTGCAGGTGTGCACCTCGATGTTGTCGATCGCCTCGATCTGGTTGATCAGGTACGACGACATGGTCGCTTCGAGCGAAGCGCCTCTCACCAGCATATGCACGCGCTTGGCATGGCTCGCGAAGTAGACCGCGGCCTGACCGGCGGAGTTCGCGCCGCCGATGATGTAGACCTCCTGGCCGGCGCAGCTCGGGCCCTCGGTGGTCGCCGAGCCGTAGTAGATGCCGCGGCCGCACAGCTCCTCGACGCCGGGCGCCTGCAGCGTCCGGTACGAGACGCCGGTCGCCAGGATCACCGAGTGCGCGGAGATCTCGCTGCCGTCGGAGAACTTCAGCCGCCGGGCCGAGCCGGTGGTGTCCAGCTCGACGACCTGGCGGGCCGTCAGCAGCTCGGCGCCGAAGCGCACCGCCTGCCGCCGGGCCCGGTCGGTCAGCTGCGCACCGGAGACGCCGTCCGGGAAGCCCAGGTAGTTCTCGATCCGGCTGGACTGGCCGGCCTGGCCACCGGTCGCCAGCTGCTCGACCAGCACCGTCCGCAGCCCTTCGCTGGCGCCGTACACGGCAGCACCGAGCCCGGCGGGTCCACCGCCGACCACGACCAAATCGTAGAAGGCCTCGGCCGGCGAGGTGGACAGCCCGACCTTCGCTGCCAGATCAGCCTCGCTCGGCGCGACCATGACCGTGCCGTCCGGCGTGATCACCACCGGCAGGGTGGCGCCGTCGACACCGGCGGCGTCGAGCAGCCGCTTGCTCTCGTCGTCGTCCACGCCGTACCAGCGGTAGGGCACGGCGTTGCGGGCCAGGAAGTCGCGGGCCGCGAACGACGGCGCGGACCAGCGGTGGCCGATCACCCGGGTCTCGTCGCTGGACGGCTCCGGGGTCGTCTTCCACAGCTCCAGCATCGAGTCGACGACCGGGTAGAGCTTCTCCTCCGGCGGGTTCCACGGCTTGAGCAGGTAGTGGTCGAGGTCGACCACGTTGATCGCCTGGATCGCGGCGTCGGTGTCGGCGTACGCCGTCAGCAGCACCCGGCGGGCGAGCGGGAACAGGTCCATCGCCTGCTCCAGGAACTCGATCCCGGTCATCTGCGGCATCCGGTAGTCGGCCAGCAGCAGCGCGACCGGCTCGCCGCGCAGCTTGAGCTCGCGCAGCGCCTCCAGGGCCTGCATACCGGTCTCGGCCCGGACGATCCGGTGCTCCTCGCCGTACCGGCGGCGCAGGTCACGGGCGATCGATCGGGACACCCCGGGGTCGTCGTCCACGGTGATGATCACCGGGCGGGAAGTCGACGCTGTCATGCCTCTTTCATACCAGCGCCCGCCCGCCGGTGGGAGCGATTCATCCACAGGCGGACGGGCGGCCGGGCATTCGCCCAGGTCAGGGCAGGGCGGCGAGGTACGGCGCGTGGCTGTTCTGGAACTCCCAGTTGTAGTACTTGTCCCAGTTGATCGACCACGTCATCAGGCCCCGGAACGCCGGGCTGGCGCCGCCGCGGAGCGTGTAGCCGCCGCAGTTCTGGCCCTTGACCAGGCAGTCCAGCGCCTGGTGAACGGCCGCGGGGGCGGTGTGGCCGTTCCCGGCGCTGACGGCGGCCGGGAGGCCGAAGGCGATCTGGTCCTCGCGCAGGCCCGGGAAGGTCTGGCCGGTGGTCGAGACCGGGAAGCCGGCCTTGATCATGTCGGTCATCGCGATGTGGAAGTCGGCGCCGCCCATGTTGTGGTACTGGTTGTCGAGACCCATCACCGGACCCGAGTTGTAGTCCTGGACGTGCAGCACGGTCAGCGCGTCGCGCAGCGCGTGGATGACCGGCAGGTAGGAGCCGGTCCGGTTGTCGCCGGTCCCGTTGCCGCCGTAGAACTGGTAGCCGACCTGGACGAAGAAGGTCTCCGGGGCCATCGTCAGCACGAACTTGGCGCCGTACCGGGCCTTGAGGGTCTTCAGCGCCGAGATCAGGTTCACCACGACCGGGGTGGTCGGGCTGCGGAAGTTGGTGTCACCGGGGTTCAGGTAGAGCGAGTGGCCCTCGAAGTCGACGTCGAGGCCGTCCAGGCCCCAGCGGTCGATGATCGAGCCGACCGAACTGACGAACGCGTCGCGGGCGGCCGTCGTGGTCAGCTGGACCTGGCCGTTCTGGCCGCCGATCGAGAGCAGCACCTTCTTGCCGGCGGCCTGCTTGGCCTTGATCGCGGCCAGGAAGTCCGCGTCGCTCTCGACGTTCGGGCACTCCGCGACCGGGCAGCGGTTGAACCGGATGTCGCCCGACGTCACCGAGGTCGGCTCGCCGAACGACAGGTTGATGATGTTCCACTGCGACGAGATGTCGGCCATCCGCACGTAGCCGGAGCCGTTGGCGAAGCTGGCATGCAGGTAGCCGATCAGCGCGTGCTTCGGCAGCCCGGTGCTGGTGCAGCCGCTGGTCGCTGCACTCACCACACCACTCTTGGCCGACTCCCCCTGCGCGTTGTACGCCGCCACCGAGTAGCTGTGGCTGGTGCAGGCGCTGAGGCCGTCAACCGTCGTACTGGTGCCCGTGACCGTCTTGACCACAGTTGAGCCGTCGTAGACCCGGTAGCCCGTCACTGTCCCGGTGGAGGCTCCCCAGCTCAGCCCGATCGAGCTGCCGGTCGTCCCGGTGACCGACGGCGTACCAGGAACGCTCGGCGCCCCCTGGGTCGGCGGGTTGCCACCAGGTCCGTCCAGGCTCACGTCGTCCGCCTGGTACGCCGGTTGCCCGTACCAGCCGTGCAGGTAGATCTGCGCCGACGTCTGCGACGCGGTAGTGGTGAACGAGACCGTCAGCTGCGTGTAGCTGCCGGCCGACGGCGTCCAGGTGGAGGCGCCGCCGGTCACGCCCAGGTAGACGTAGGAGCCACGCACCCACGCCGACAGCGTGTACGCCGTACTGGGCTGTACGGCGACCGTCTGGCTGCACTGGCCGAAGTCGGAGCTGGTCACACCGCCCTGCAGCGCGTGGCTGCCGGTGCGGACCGGGCTGGAGACCACCGAGCCGCCGGAGCAGTTCCAGCCGCTCAGCGAACCGGTCTCGAAGCCGGGGTTGGTCAGGATGTTGGCGGCCTGCGCAGGGGACGCGACAGCGACCACCCCGATCAGGACGAGGGCGAGGAAGAGTCGGCTGCGCATGAGATAAGTAGAGAATCTTCAAAAGTCTTCGTCAAGACGCCGTCCTGTCGGATTCCCGACGCCGCCGCGTCACTGGCGGTTTCCCGTCAGTGGCTGGATGCAGCCAAAACCGTGTGCCGGCCGAGCAAGGTTGGCAGGATCTCGCCGACCAAGCCGCACCCTTGGAGGCCTTGCGTGAACCACCTGTCCCTGCGACGACGAACCGCCTTGATCGCGGCCGCCGTCCTCAGCCTGACCGCGTTCGCGGCACCCGCCGGCAACGCGGCGCTGACCGAGCCGGCCGTCGGCACACCCCAGCCCGACAACCTGTCCAGCAAGCTCCAGCTGCCGAAGTTCGCTCCCGGCAAGTACGTCGTGACGCTGGCCGACAAGCCGCTGGCGACGTACGCCGGTGGTGTCGCCGGCCTGAAGGCGACCAAGCCCGCCAAGGGCAAGAAGGTCGACCCGGCCACGACCGACGCCAAGCGCTACGGCACCTACCTGCAGGGCCGCCACAACCAGGTCGCCGCCAAGGTCGGCGCGACCGCCAGCCGGCACTACACCACGGCGATCAACGCGTTCCGGGCCGACCTCACCGGCCGGCAGGCCGCGGCCCTCGCGAAGACGCCCGGCGTACTGGCGGTGACGCCGGACCAGCTGCACAAGACGCTGGACGACAAGAAGCCCGCCGACTTCCTCAAGCTGTCCGGCAACGCCGGCGTCTGGAAGGCACTCGGTGGCAACGCCGAGGCCGGCAAGGGCGTCGTGGTCGGCGTCGTCGACACCGGCATCTGGCCCGAGAGCGCGTCGGTCTCCGGCCCGAAGCTCGGCAGCAAGCCCTCCGAGGCCGACCCGTACAAGCCGTACCGCTCCGGCGACAGCATCGTGATGCACAAGGCCGACGGCAACGACTTCACCGGGTCCTGCCAGGCCGGCGAGAACTTCACCACCGACCTGTGCAACACCAAGCTGATCAGCGCCAGGTTCTTCGGCGACGGCTGGCTCGGCGCGACGCCGCCCGAGGCCCGCGACGACTGGGCCTCCCCGCGCGACGGCGGCGGCCACGGCACCCACACCGCGACCACCGCGGCCGGGCGGGCCGGCGTCGACGTCGCCGAGAGCGGCATCAACTTCGGCACCATCTCCGGGGTCGCACCGGCCGCCAAGATCGCCGTCTACAAGGCGCTCTGGACCGGCAAGGACGACGTCGGCTCGGGTGGTTACACCTCCGACATCCTGGCCGCGATCGACCAGGCCGTCGCCGACGGCGTCGACGTGATCAACTACTCGGTCGGCTCGCAGTTCGAGTCCTCGCACGTCGACCCGGTCCAGCTGGCCTTCCTGTCCGCCGCGTCGGCCGGCATCTTCGTCTCCGCCGCGGGCGGCAACTCCGGCCCGTACGAGTCGACGCTGGACAACACCTCGCCATGGGTGACCACGGTCGCGGCCAGCACCGTCGCGCCGTACGAGTCGACCGTTGTCCTGGGCAACGGTGAGAAGTACGCCGGGCTCAGCACCAGCCTGGCCGGCTCGATCGCCGGCAAGCCGCTGGTCACCGGCGCGGCCGGTCGCGTCGAGGCCGCCTCGGACTACGACGGCTCGCAGTGCCTGCCGAACACGCTCGACTCCGCGAAGGTCGCCGGCAAGATCGTGGTCTGCGACCGCGGCGTCGGCGCCCGTGTCGACAAGTCGGCCGAGGTCAAGCGGGCCGGCGGCATCGCCATGGTCCTGCTCAACCTGACCAACCAGGACATGGTCGCCGACTCGCACTCGGTCCCGACCATCCACCTGAACACCCCGGGCTCGCTGTCGGTCAAGGCCTACGCCGGTACGGCGGGCGCCACCGCGCAGTTCGTGCTCGGCAACCAGACGTCGGTCAAGACGGCGTACCCGCAGATCGCGGACTTCTCGTCGCGCGGCCCGTCGCTGTCCAGCAACGGCAACCTGCTCAAGCCGGACATCGCGGCCCCGGGCGTGAACGTGCTCGCCGCCGTCGCCCCGCCGTCGAACGACGGGCACAGCTTCGCCTTCTACTCCGGTACGTCGATGGCCGCACCGCACATCGCCGGCCTGGCCGCGCTCTACCTGGCCAAGCACCCGGACTGGACGCCGATGATGGTCAAGTCGGCGCTGATGACCACCACCAGCGACGTCAAGAACGCCGACGGCTCGGTCAACGACGACCCGTTCGCCCGCGGCGCCGGTGAGGTCCAGCCGGCGAAGATGCTGTCCCCCGGCCTGGTCTACGACTCCGGTGACGCCGACTGGCTCGGCTACCTGGAGGGCTCCGGCGTGAGCACCGGGACCGGCGTACCGGCCATTGCCCCGAGCAACTACAACGCGCCGTCGATCGCGGTCGGCCAGCTGGTCGGCACCCAGACCATCACCCGCCGGGTGACCGCGGTGACCGGTGGCCTGTACCGGGCGACCGTCTCGGTGCCGGGCATGAAGGCCGTCGTCACGCCGTCGATCCTGAACCTGCAGGCCGGCCAGACCAAGTCCTTCACGGTCAAGCTGACCCTGGACAGCGGCCTGTCGAACGTCTCCACCACTGGCTGGCTGACCTGGTCGGGCGCCGGGACCTCGGTCCGCAGCCCGATCGTCGTGAAGCCGACGTCGGCGATCGCCCCGGTCGAGGTGAAGGGCTCCGGAGCCTCCGGCAGCGCGTCGTTCGAGGCGACCGCCGGAACGTCGGGGATGCCGGTCAAGGCGTACGGCGTGGTCTCCGCACCGGCCGTCGCCGGTGACGTCCCGGCCGGCTCGGCCGACGCCGACCTGCCGAACTACCCGGTCACCGTCACGGCCGCGACCAAGGCCGTGCAGTGGAACATCAAGACCGTCGACCCGGCCGGCAGCATCTGGCTGGTGCTCTACAAGGTCGTCAACGGCCAGATGCAGGCGCTGTCCTTCCAGGGCGACGGATCCAACCAGGCCTCGGCGACGCTGTCCGCGCCGGAGCCGGGCGTCTGGGGTGTCCTCGCGATCACCCTGACCAACCCGCCGGGCGCCGACACCACGGCGTACACGATGCAGACCAACGTGGTGACCGGCGGCAGCTCGCTCGCCGTCACGCCGACGAAGGCACCTGCGGCGGGTAAGCCGTTCCAGATCACGGCGTCGTGGGCGGGACTGCCGACCGATCAGCGGTCGACCGGGTTCGTCGAGTTCCCGAACCGTGCGGGGACGGTCGTGACGATCAACTAGTACGTGGCAACGGGCCCGGTCGCTTCGGCGGCCGGGCCCGTTGTTGTTTCAGCGCCAGGTGCTGCGGTCCGACGGACCGCCCGGCACCGGCTCGAAGACCACTTCGTCCTCCGGCACTTCATTTCCTCGCTCATCGACGAACCCGACCGACACCAGCCCGCCGTTGGCCGTGTCCCGCCGGAGCACCGTGGGCCCGTCGGCACGCGGTACGTGCTTGTCCCCCCACTGCTGCAGCGCGGCGAGCACCAGCTTGAGGTCCTCGCCCGCCTCGGTCAGGTGGTACGACGACCGGACCCGCTCACCCTCGTCGCGGTAGTCGCGCTTCTCGAGGATGCCGCCCTCGACCAGCGCGGTCAGCCGGCTGGTCAGGATGTTCGGCGCGATCCCCAGCACCTGCCGGAACTCCGCGAACCGGGTCGACCCGAACTGCGCCTCCCGCACGATCAGGAAGGCCCAGCGGTCGCCGACGATGTCGACCGCGCGGGCGATCGAGCAGTTCGGGACGGGGCGGTCCTTGGTCTGCGGGCTCATCTCTTCAGCTCCTTTGCAGCGCTGGTACGACGCCGGCGACGGTGACCACGAGCAGGGCCAGCGTGCCGATCACGATCGTGCCGAGCAGCAGCGCGACGCTCAGGCCCGAGGCGGTGGCCACGATACCGAGCACCAGCGCGATCGCGCCCTGCAGCACGTAGGCGACCAGGTAGACGGCGGCGATGGTTCCGCCGCGGTGGTGGGCCGGCGCCTGGGAGTTGATCAGGCCGAGGCCGCCGGAGAACAGCAGGCCGTACGCGATCCCGGCCAGGCCGGTGGTGGCGAGGAAGACGGGCAGCGAGTGCGCGTTGGCGGCGTACTCGAGCAGGGCCAGGCTCGCGAGCGTGATGACGGCGCCGACCAGGACCAGGCGGCGGGGCGGGAAGCGGCGCGCGAGGATCGCGGTCAGGCCGATCATCACCGACGTGATCGACAGGATCAGGCCGATGGTGAAGATGTTCTTGGTGCCGATCAGCTGCTGGGCGATCTGCGCGCCGAGGGCCAGGAAGACCGAGCCGAACGCGTACGCCGTGGTGACCGCCGCGGCGGCACCGGCGTACAGGGTGCGGATGCCCTGCGGGACGGAGATCGGGCGCGGGCGCCACTTGCCACGGCTCTCGTCGCGGGTGTGCCTGGGCAGCCGCCAGACGAAGCCGAGCAGGCCGACGATCACCGCGAGCAGGACCCAGAAGTCGAGGTGCAGCGGGAGCGGCGCGTACTGGATCAGGCCGCCGCCGACGATCGTGGCGAGCGCCAGGCCGGCCGCGGTCGCGGCGGTGACGACCGACGAGGCGCGGGACGCCTTGCCTTCGGCGCTGAACTCGACGGCTGCGGCGGTGGCCGCGGTCAGGGCCATGCCGACGCCGGCGCCCATCAGCGCGCGGCCGGCGTACACCCAGCCGACCGAGGGGGCGACCGCGAAGAGCAGCACTCCGGCGAGCATCGCGCCGACGCCGTACAGCATGGTGGCGCGGCGGCCGATGTAGTCGGAGAGCTGGCCGAAGACGAGCAGGAACGCGACCAGGACGACCGGGTAGACGGCGAAGATCGCGGTGGTGGCGGTCGGGGTCAGGTGCCAGGTCTTGGCGTAGAGCGGGTACGCAGTGGTGGGGGCAGCGCTGGTCCAGAGGCTGACGGCGGCTACTGCGGCGGCGGTCCAGAAGCTGGCTCGGCGGCTCAGGGGCCGGGTTTTCCAGCGTTCGGCGATTCCGGTGGCGGGGAGTTCGAGAGTGGTCATGTTCTCTTGAACACCTCGGTAGCAAAATGCTATCCAGGTTTGGAGGTGATCTGCGTCACTAGATCCAGCGGCGGCGGGCGGCCTGAACCCCTGCTTGGAAGCGGGTCTGGGCGCCGAGCGACTCCATCAGCGCGCGGACGCGGCGCTGGGTGGTGCGCGGACTGATCCGCAGCCGGCGGCTGATCATGTCGTCGGTCGCGCCGCCGGCGAGCAGCAGCAGGATGTCGCGGTCGTGCGGCCGCAGTCCGTGGAAGTCGCCGTCGAACGGCAACGCCGGCATCGGGATCGCCAGCGCCCAGAGCATCTCGAAGGTCGCGATCAGCCCGTCGAGCAGACCGGACGAACGGATCAGCAGATGCTGCTCGGACGGTGACCGCTTGGTCAGCCCGATCAGCGCGGTGTCGTCGTCGCCGACCGCCATCTTCAGCGGGATCTGCGCGAGCACCCGGCTGCGCTCCCCCGCCGCCTGCAGCTCGGGGAGAACACCCATGATGTCCTCGCTCTCGAAGACCTCGGTGCCGTAGATCGCCCGGTAGCCGATCCCCGCTTGCAGCCGCTCGAGCTCCAGCGCCTGCTGAGTCGACGGCGGCGTCACGTACGGCGGCCGGTCGAGCACGCGAACCTCGCGGACGGCGTCCTCCTGCAGCTGCTCGTACGCGCGCAGCAGTGTCGGGCCGTCCTCGATCAGCTCCACCTGATTGCCGGTGAGCACCGGCTTGCCCCGCGAGCCCCGCAACTCGTCCGCCACGCTGCGCAGCCGGGCCAGCTGCTCGTCGAGCTCGTCCAACGGATCGGTGCGAACCGGCGGCGGCCCCTCCATCTGCTCCTGCACCACCCACGCTCCTATTTCGTGCACGATCCGTTCTTGACAGCTCAGAGTAAACCGACCGCTCGGACTGCTGACACCGTTGTCTCGTCAGAACCCACAGTCGAGACACGGCCAGAGGCCGTCGCAACGGACGCAGCGGCCGTCGGGGGTTGGTGCCGGAAGGTAGGGCGGCGGGCGGTCGGGCGGGCGGTCGACCACTGGTTCGATCGCGCGCGGCCAATGCGAACCGGTCTCTTCTCCTGCTGGTTCACTCCAGCGCACCTCGGTGCTGCTCGTGTCCTGGCCGTGGCCGGCCAGCAACGCATCCAGCCCACCCGACCAGACCGACACAGCGGTTCCCTGCCCGCACCACCTGACCGCCACCACCCCATCTCCCCACAGCACGCCCTCCGCCACCGCCCCACCGTCAGACCGCACCAGCCAGAAGGCCCGCGGCCCCCGCTGTGTGATCTCTTGCCGGTCCACACCACCAGCATCTCCACAGCCCTCTCGCCCCACCAGGTGTGATCTGTGGGCTCCCGAAACAGCCCACAGCCCCCAGCAACAACCCCTTTCTGTCGGTAGGCCCTTGTAACGTCCCAGACACGCACCGCAACCACCGTGCGTACGCAGTGGGGGGAGGACCTGTGGCCGACACAGCACTGGAACCGTTCGGCGTACAGCTCAGGAGGTGCCGCCAGGCAGCAGCCCTGAGCCTCCGCCAACTGGCAACCCGAGTCGGCTACGACCACAGCTACCTGTCCCAGGTAGAACGAGGCCGCCGCCCGGGCTCCGCCGACCTGGCCACCCTCTGCGACCGCGAGCTGGCGGCAGCCGGCAGCCTCACCCAGGCCTTCCACCAGCTCCACCCAGCCGAAAGTCCACCCGCCACCGCGCCCGGGCCGGGCGCAGGCCGTGTCCCCACCGCGCCCGGGCCAGGCGCAGGTGGACTCCCCACCGCGCCCGGGACGCCAGCAGGCACAGCTCGCCCGGCCGGCTTCGCCACCTCGTCCGGAGCGGACCTGCTGGAGGCTGTGCGGCACAGCATGGCGGGAGCGTTCGGCCAGTCCCCGGACAGCGCCGAGTGGGCCCGCGTGACCGCCACCTACGCGACCGATCTCGGCATCACACCACCGGCCGACCTCCTGCCGGAGCTGACCGCCGACCTCGATCTCCTGCACCGGAGCGCGGCCGCCGAGCTCGCGGTCCCCGCCGCCGAGCTCGCCGTACTGGTCGCCCTCACGCTCACGGCCCTCGGCCGACCCCGCGCCGCCGGGCGCTGGTGGCGGACCGCTCGTGCGACCGCCGACAGTGCCGACGCGCGTTGGATCGCCAGCCAGACCAGGAGCTGGCAGGTCATCAGCACCACGACCGAAACCACCGGCGCCAACCTGCAGGGCCACACCGCCGCCGGAGCCGACCCGCGGCAGGTGAGCCCGCCTGAAGGCGAGCCACTCCGCGCGGGCTCGTCCGCCGGTAGCGAGCTGCTGGAGCTGGCGGTCGACGCACTCACCCTGGCCGAGCGGCCCCAGGACCAGGCGCGTGCTCTGGCCGCGCAGGCTCGCCTGCTGGCGATCCTCGGGCGGCCGGAGGAGGCCCGGCAGGCGGTGCGCCTGCTGCCGGGCGGGGTCGACCGCAGCGGCTCGGTGTTCGGCTGGGCGGCGTACGAGCCGTCCAGCATCGAGAGCTTCGTCCACACGGCTCTGCGCGACACAGCGTCGGCGTACATCGCGCTGGACGAGGCGCTCGGGCTCTGCCCGGCTGAGCGGCGGCGTGAGACGGCTGAGCTTCGGCTGATGCTGGCGGAGTGCCTGGTGCTGGACGGCGACGTCTCGACCGGGTTGGCGATGGCGATGCGGACTCTGGTCGAGCTGGAGGACCAGTGGCACAGCCCGGGGTTGTACGACGCGGGCGGCCGCGTGCTGGCCGCCGTACAAGGGAAAGAGCTCACCAGGCCCGCAGTGCGGGACTACCGCGAGCTCCTGCGGCGGCGGCCGTTTGCGGGTCGGAGTGTGGGCAGCGGGTCGAGCAGTGGGGACAGGCAGGGGTAGCGTGCCGAGGGTGACAACGGCGGAGCATGGAGTGGCGATGACAGACGTGTGGGAGTTCCAGCTGGAGCTGCGGAGCGACCCGGCGAGTGCGGCGGCGCGGACGGCGGTGCTGGACAAGCCCGGGTTCGGCCAGGCGTTCACCGACCACATGGTGCTGGCGAACTGGTCGGCCGACCGCGGCTGGTTCGACCAGCGGGTGACGGCGTACGCGCCGCTGCAGGTGAGCCCGGCCGCCGCTGTGCTGCACTACGCGCAGGAGATCTTCGAAGGGCTCAAGGCGTACCGGCACGAGGACGGGTCGGTCTGGTCGTTCCGGCCCGAACTGAACGCGGCGCGCTTCCGGCGGAGTGCCCGGCGGCTAGCGCTGCCGCAGGTCGAGGAGCAGGACTTCATCGCGGCGCTGCGCGCGCTGCTGACCGTCGACGAGGCCTGGGTGCCGGCCAGCGAATCCGGTGAGAGCAGCCTGTACCTGCGGCCGTACATGATCGCTACCGAGGCGGCGCTGAGTGTGCGCCCGGCCAACGAGGTGCTGTTCGGCGTCATCGCCTCCCCAGCCGGCGCGTACTTCGAGACCGGCCCGAAGCCCGTGTCGATCTGGCTGACCACCTCCTCCATCCGCGCGACTCCCGGCGGCACGGGCGCGGCCAAGTGCGGCGGCAACTACGCCGCCAGCCTCGCCGCCCTCGCCGAGGCCGTGGCGAACGGCTGCGACCAGGTCGCCTTCGTCGACGCGGTCGAACGCCGCTGGCTGGAGGAGATCGGCAGCATGAACCTGTTCTTCGTCCACTCCGACGGCACGATCGTCACCCCTGAGTTGTCCGGCTCGATCCTCGAAGGCGTCACCCGTACGTCGGTCATCGACCTGGCCCGCGACCTCGGCCACACCGTCGTCGAACGCCGCGTCTCCGCCGACGAGTGGCGCGACGGCGTCCGCTCCGGCGACATCACCGAGGTCTTCGCCTCCGGCACCGCCGCCGTCATCACCCCCATCGGCCGCGTCGCCTGGCCCGAGGGCAACCTCACGATCGGCGACCCAACGGTCAACCACGGCGTGGGCCCGATCACTGCGACTCTCCGCAAGACCCTCCTCAACCTCCAGTACGGCCGAATCCCCGATGACCACGGCTGGCTCACGCGTTTGGTCTGACGGCCTGGCTGGACGTCGCCGCAGGTCGGGTCGACATGCAGCACTGATCAAGCGGGCCGTGGACCCGAAACTCCGGTGCGGCTGAGCGGGCGAGTGGCGGATCGGAAGGCGTTGGTCAGTGGTGGGTGTCGGCCGATCCGCCGACGCCCAGCCGTACCGTCGGAGCTTCCCTGCCACGCTGCTCTCGCTCAACGAACTGCCGGAACGCCTCGTCGGCGGTCTTCTCGCCTCCGCGGCACCAGTCGACTTCCCCCTCAGCCCAAGTCGGCAACTGCCAGGCGTTCGGCGAAGCCTCCTTCCCTGACTCAGGCCGCGGCGCGCGGGGTGGGTCGACGTGCAGCACCCACCAAGTGAGGCGCGGGCTTCGATCTCCGTGGAGCTTGAGCGGGCGGATAGCGGGTTGGCGAGGGTTGGACGGTGGTGGGCGTCGGCCGACGAGGGGGCCAGCGGAGGCGGCGCGATCGCGGGGTAGCCGAGTCGAGGCAAATCGCCTGGCCGCGTGATCGCCGGATCGGCCGGCGGGCTGACTGCCGCACTCGCCACTCGCCTCCGCGGGACCGCCCACCCGCTCACCCGCCGCTCACCCCCGAGTCCGCGGGCGGGCCGCCAGGGGTGGCCGGTGTCGACGTGCAGCACTGATCAAGCGAGCTGTGGGCTGGAATTTCGGTGCGGCTGAGCGGGCAGGTGGCTGGTCGGCGGTGGTTGTTCAGTGGTGGGTGTCGATCGATCAGCCGGGTGTGGACGGTGGTACATGTCGGTGGTGCGGGCGGACGTGCAGCACTCAGTAACCCGGCGCCTGACCGGACGCTGCCGCCTGGGATCGCGGCGACGGGGTGGGTTGTGACGGGTTGGTGAGTGCTGGATGTCCCCCGGGGCGGTTAGGTTGGCGGTATGGCTGAGTCCTCGGCGGGGCCCACGGGTGGGGAGAAGGCTGCGAAGAAGAGCAAGTCGCCGGCGGTCGAGCTCGAGGTTGGGGAGCGGATTGTCCGGATCTCCAATCCGGATCGGGTGTACTTTCCGGCGCGGGGTGAGACCAAGCTCGATCTGGTGAAGTACTACCTGGCGGTCGGGGACGGGATCGTGCGGGCGTTGCGGGAGCGGCCTTGTATGTTGCATCGGTTTCCGGACGGGGTGGCCGGGGAGAAGGTGCATCAGAAGCGGCTGCCGCACGGGGCTCCGGAGTGGATGGAGACCGTGCGGGTGACGTTTCCGCGGTACAACCGGACGGCGGACGAGCTGTGCGTGACCGAGGTCGCGCATGTTGCTTGGGCGGTGCAGATGTCGACCGTCGAGTTCCATCCGTGGAACAGCCGGCGGGCTGACACCGAGAAGCCGGACGAGTGGCGGATCGATCTGGATCCGATGCCGGAGTGCCCGTTCGATCGGGTGCGCAAGGTGGCGAACGTGACGCGGGAGCTGTTGGCCGAGCTGGGGGCGGACGGGTACCCGAAGACGTCGGGCGGGTCGGGGATGCATGTGTATGTGCGGATCAAGCCTGAGCATGGCTTCTCTGATGTACGGCGTGCCGCGCTCGCGTTCGCGCGGGAGGTGGAGCGGCGGGCGCCGGAGGATGTGACGACGACGTGGTGGCGGAAGGATCGCGACCCGAAGAAGTTGTTCGTGGACTTCAATCAGAATGCGCGGGATCACACGATCGCTGCTGCCTACTCGGTGCGGGGGAATCCTGAGGGGACCGTCTCGACGCCCATTCGGTGGGACGAGGTGGACGACGTGGAGCCGCGGGAGTTCACGATCGCGACGGTGCCGGCGCGGTTCGCGGAGCTCGGGGATCTGCACGCGACGATCGACGACAACCCGTACACGCTGGACACGCTGCTGGAGTGGGCCGACCGGGACGAGCGGGAAGGCGCTGAGGAGCCCCCGCCGCCGGAGGAGTGATCAGCTGCCGGCCAAGCCGTGGTGCAGGAGGTCGGTCAGTAGATCGACCGCCTCGTCCTCGGCGATCGTGCGCCCGTCAGCTGCATTGACGACCAGCCACTGGTACGCGAAGCCCTCCATCAGGGCATTCATCGCCGAGATGTGATGCGTCGGATCGGCCGGTGGGTTCGGCAGGTGGGCGAAGTGCTCGACCATGTGGGCGTCGTCGTCGGCCATGATCTGCCGCAGCCGGCGGCCGAGCACCGGATCCACCATCGACGCCTGCTTCAGCGCGACCATCTCCGGCAGGTGCGCCTGGTAGAACCGCCAGAACATCGCGACGTGCCACCGGATCGCCGCCCGGTCGCTGAAGTCGGCTGAGTGCTCCGCATCGTCCAGTACGGCGGTGTCGGCCTCCGCGAGCATGTCGGTCAGGAGCGCTTCGAGCAGCTCCTCCTTGCTCGCGAAGTGGTTGTAGAACGAGCCGGTCGCGCGACCGGCCGCCGCGGTGATGTCGGTGATCTTCGTGTTCAGGTACCCGCGCTCGGCGAACACCTCGCGCGCGGCCTGCTTCAGCGCGGCCTCGGTCCCGGCCGCCTTCTCCTTGCGGCTGCCCGTCAGCATCCCGACCACCTCCTTGACAGCGAACACTAGCGACGCGCACACTGAATTCAGATTCAGTGAATCATAATTCAGCGAAGCGGAGAAGGACATGAACGTACTGATCGCCGGCGCCGGACCGACCGGACTAACGCTGGGCATCGACCTGGCTCGGCGCGGGATCGCCGTCCGCGTGGTCGACCAGGCCACCAGCTACTTCGAGGGCTCCCGCGGCGACGGTCTGCAGCCGCGGACGCTGGAGGTGTTCGAGGACCTCGGCGTGCTCGACGAGGTCCTCGCGCAGGGCATCCCGGCGCCGGCCATGAAGGTGGTGATCGACGGACAGTTCGTGCAGGAGCGCCGGATGGCACCGATCGTCGAGCCGACCGCCGACTCGCCGTACCCGAACGCACTGATGCTCGGCCAGTCGAAGACCGAGGCGATCCTGCGCGCCAAGCTCGCGGAGTACGGCGTCCAGGTGGAACTCAGTACCGGTCTCGACACTTTCACCCAAGACGAGGACCGAGTAACAGCGACGCTGTCCACCGGTGAGACCGTGACCGTCGACTACCTGGTCGGCGCCGACGGCGGCCGCAGCACGGTCCGCAAGGCGCTCGGCATCCCGTTCACCGGAGTCACCGACGAGTCGATCCGGATGCTGCTCGGCGACGTCGCGGCCGACGGGCTCGACCACGACTTCGGCTACTGGTTCGCTCAGGGCACCAACCCGATGTCCGGTGTGATCATGACCCCGCTGTCCGGCGGTGACCAGTTCCAGTTCGGGACACCGCTCGACGACGACCAGCTCGACCCGACCCTGGAGACCCTGCAGGAGCTCGTCGACCGGTACGCCGGGCCAGGCGTCGCCAAGCTCCGCGACCTGACCTGGTCGACGATCTGGCGGCCGAACATCCGGCTCGCCGAGCGGTTCCGCGACGGCCGCGTGTTCCTGGCCGGCGACGCCGCGCACGTGCACCCGCCGACCGGCGGCCAGGGCCTGAACACCGGTGTCCAGGACGCGTACAACCTCGGCTGGAAGCTTGCCAGCGGCAACGAGGAGCTGCTGGCGTCGTACGAGACCGAGCGGCGGACCAACGCCGAGCGGGTGCTCGGGATCAGCACCGGGATCATGAAGAAGTACCAGGACGGCGACGAGGGCGCGCACGAGCGCGGCCGGGACACCCAGCAGCTCGACATCAGCTACCGGGACCTGGACGACCCGGCGCGGGTCACCACCGGCGACCGCGCGCCTGACTCACCGCTGGTCGATGCCGAGGGCAAGCAGACACGGCTCTTCGAGCTGTTCCGCGGGCCGCACGAAACGCTGCTCCGGTTCGCGCCCGATGCTCCGAGCAACCACCCGCACACCGTGGACGTTGTCCGGGGCAACCCGACCGGCAGCGCGTACGCCTCCTCCGAGGCGTTCCTCCACTACGACGCCGACGAAGGTGACGAGCTGCTCGTCCGCCCCGACGGCTACCTGGGTGCCGTCCTACGATGACCGGATGCACTTCACGGAGTACCACACGCGACTGGCGGCGTACGCGGTGATCGTCGACGACAGCGACCGGATCCTGCTCACCTGGTTCAACGGCACCAAGCGCGATGCACCGTGCTGGTCGCTGCCGGGCGGCGGGGTGGAGTACGACGAGACCGTCGAGCAGGCTGTGATCCGCGAGGTGCGGGAGGAGACCGGGTACGACGTGGTGCTGCACGAGCCGCTGGTCGTGCACTCGTTCACCGCGCCGAGCGAGCCGGACCGGCCGCTGCCGTTCAAGTCAGTCCGCGTCGTCTACCGCGCGACGATCACCGGCGGGACGCTCGGCACGCTCGAGGTCGGCGGCTCCACGGACTTCGCGGAGTGGAAGCCGCTCGACCTCGACGCCGCCGAGCCGCGCGCGGACATCGTCGACGTGGCGATCAAGGCTCACCTTGCCCGGTAACGCCGCATCGCGTGATGCAACGTCTGGTTCACCACCCCAGGCAGCGTCAGCTCCCACTCCCCCAGCGTCTCGACCACATCCCCGCCGGTCCCGAGCTTCCACCGCAGCAGCCCGTACTCACGCCGCCCAGGATCGAGACAGTCCGAGATCCCCCGCATGTCGTAGTACGCGGCACCGTGCTTGAACGCGTCCTGCATCATCCGCCACTGCAACGCGTGACTCGGCCGTACGTCGCGACGATGGCTCGCCGACGCCCCCGTCTGGTACCAGACCCGGCGCCCGACCACGTTCATCGTGTGCGCGGCGAGCACCTCACCCTCGTACGACGCCAGGTACAGCCGCATCCGGCCGGGCGCCTCGGCGTTGAGCGCGCGGTACTGGCGCTGGTAGTAGCCGAGCGTCCGCCCGAGCCGGAAGCCGTTGCGCCGTTCCGTTGTCTGGAGCAACTGGTAGAACGCCGGCAAGTCGCCCTCGGCACCTATCCGCGTTTCGATGCCGGATCGCACTGATTTCTTCAGGTTTCGTTGCCACTCGCTGTTCATCGCGGTCAGCACACCGTCCAGCGAGGGCAGCGGCACCTGGAAGACGAACCGCGGCTGAGCGTCGCCGCCGTCCTCGCAGCGAGCCCAGCCGAGCGATCGCAACCGGTCGCTCACCGACGACCCGACCGGCTCGACGAGATCGGGCAGCACGTCGCCGATCCGCAGCGACGGACCAGCTGCGGTCTTCAGCGTCGCAGCCTTCCACCGCCGCAGCGCCGGCGGCGGACCGAGCCGTACGGCGAACGCGCCGCCCTCGACGAGATGCTCGATCAGCGGCGTCAGCCAACGATCGAGCGCCGGGTCGGTCCAGTCGATGTCCGGGCCTTCCGGCAGGTACGCGAACGACCGCCGTACGCCGGGAACGCCGCGGTGCAGCACCAGCGCCGTACCGACGATCTCGCCGTCGGCGTCGCGCCACGCGAGCAGCTCCGGGCGCCAGTCGGGCTTGACCTGCGCCCAGGACGGGTTCTGCAGAAAGCTCCGGCCGCCGTACAGGTCACCGGCGGCAAGGTACGTCGCGGCGTCGATAGCTCCGACTGTCAGCCGGGCTTGTCGAGTTGGCCTCAGCGTCGTGGCGAGCACAGCGCACCTCCGGGTCGGCGTGATCGGCATCCCTTGTAGACAAAGACGTAACGACCGCCCGAAAACGTTCTGTCCGCCTCTGCCTTGTACGACGCCCGGACCGAACCGGAGTGTCACAGCTCAACTCGTTGCGCAAAATCCACGCGAGCCCGGCGGCCGGATCTAGGATCTGGGGATGCGCTCCCTCGACCCGCTCGCCGCCCGCCATCGCGCCGCCGAGCTGGCCGCCTCGCCCGAGCGGGCGATCCTCGGTATCACCGGCGCGCCCGCGGCCGGCAAGTCGACGTACGCCGAACAGCTGGTCGCAGACCTGAGCGCCGACGGGTTGAACGTCGCCCTGGTCCCCATGGACGGCTTCCACCTCGCGCAGTCGGCGCTGGAGTCACTCGGCCTGGCCGACGTCAAAGGCGCTCCCCACACCTTCGACGCCGCCGGCTTCGTCGCCCTCCTCCAGCGCCTGAAGAACCGCGACGGCACCGTCTGGGCACCCCGCTTCGACCGCTCCCTCGAGGACTCGATCGCCGCCAGCATCGGCGTCACTCCCGAGATCGACCTGGTCGTCACCGAAGGCAACTACCTGCTCCTCCCCGACGATCCGTGGGCCGCCGGGCGCGGGCTGATCGACGAGGTCTGGTACATCGACCTGCCCGACGCTGTCCGCCACAGCCGGCTCGAAGCACGCCATCGCCGCTTCGGGCGCTCACCTGAGGAAGCGCACGCGCGTACGTTCGGCTCGGACGAGCAGAACGCGAAGCTGATCGCCGCCACCAAGCCGTCGGCGGACGCGGTCCTTCACCTCTAGCCGCAGGTGCGCTCGATGAAACCCGCGACGCCGTCCAGATACAGCTGCAGCCCGAAGTCGAAGTCCTCGTTGTCGGACTCTTCGTAAGTGATCTCGGTGTCAAAAACGCCAGCGGCGAGGACTCGCGCCAGCGCCGGGAGACGCTGGGGATCGACGACGGCCTTCAGGACTGCGCCGTAGCGGCTGAAGAGTTCGGGCTTGTCGGCGAAGCCTGCGGCGAGGTCCAGGGACAGGCGGATCTGGCCGTGGACGTAGGTGAGCAGGCCCATCACCACGCCAACCTTGCCTTCCTCCGACAGACCGGTGTCGGCCAGAACGGACAGCGCTGAGTCGAACCAGGCCAGGTTCTTCGGGCCGGTGGGTGGGCCTGACAGGGTGAGTTGGGAGTACCACGTGTGCTGGCGGGTGACCGTGAGGACGTTGTCGGCCCAGAAGGTCAGGCCGGTGCGCCAGTCGATGCCTTCCGGCATCGGTTCGGGGTGTTCGAGGGCGGCGTCCGACATCAGGGTGAGCAGGTCGTCCTTGCTCTTCACGTGCCGGTAGAGCGCCATCGTCGAGTTGCCGAGGCGTTCGGCGACGCGGGCCATCGAGACCGCGGCCAGGCCCTCGGCGTCGGCGAGCTCGATCGCGGCCTGGGTGATGTCGTCGACGGTCAGCGACGGTTTCGGGCCGCGCCTCGCGGTGTCCTTCAGCCCCCACATCAGGACGACGTCCGCGGGCAGCTCGCTCATCTCCACCTCGCCAGTCTAGAAACGACTACTGCGTACCTGCTACGCTAATTAGCGTAGACGATACGCAGTAAGGGGAGGATCATGATCGTCGAGGCCAGCGGCCTGACCAAGAGGTACGGCAGTACCGAGGTGTTGAGCGGTGTCGACCTGGCCGTAGAAGAGGGCGAAGTGCTCGCCCTGCTCGGCCCGAACGGCGCCGGCAAGACCACCACCGTGCGGATCCTGACCACGCTCACCCGTCCGACCTCCGGCACCGCGTCCATCGCCGGGTACGACGTGGTGCACGCGGCGCCCAAGGTCCGCGGCGTGATCAGCCTGACCGGGCAGTACGCCGCGGTCGACGACAACCAGACCGGGCGCGAGAACCTCGTCATGGTCGGCCGCTTGATGCACCTCGGCCGCGACCAGGCGAGGCAGCGGACCCGAGACCTGCTCGAACGCTTCGGCCTCACCGACGCGATGGACCGCCGGGTGAAGACGTACTCCGGCGGCATGCGCCGCCGCCTCGATCTCGCGATGAGCCTGATCGGCCGGCCGCGGGTGATCTTCCTGGACGAGCCGACCACCGGGCTCGACCCGGCCAGCCGGCTGACCATGTGGGAGGCGATCGGCGAGCTGGTCCGGGACGGGACGACGATCCTGCTCACCACCCAGTACCTCGAGGAGGCCGACCGCCTGGCCGACCGGATCGTGCTGCTCGACCGCGGCCGGATCACCGCGGCCGGGACCGCGGACGCGCTCAAGAGCCAGGTCGGCGGCGAGCGGATCGAGCTCTACTTCACCGACCCGGTCGACGCGCAGAAGACGGCGCAGGCGCTGAACGGCCTCGCGGACGGCGTACTGGTGAATCTGCCGTCGGACGGGACAGCCGCGCACCTGCACGCCGTACTGGACGATCTGCGCGCGCAGGGACTGCAACCCACGCGCGTCTCGTCGCACCGGCCGACGCTCGACGACGTGTTCCTCACCCTGACCGCCAAGGAGTCCGCATGAGCCACGAGGGGTTCGCGGCCGCGCTGAGCGACACCGCGACGATGATCGACCGCAGCATCCGGCTCAGCCGCCGCAACGTGGACACACTGTTCGTCTCGATCCTGCTGCCGTTGCTGATGATGATGCTGTTCGTCTACGTGTTCGGCGGCGCGATCGAGACCGGTACGGCGTACATCAACTACGTGGTGCCCGGGATCCTGCTGCTGACCACCGGGTACGGCGCGTCGAACACCGCGATGGCGGTCGCCGACGACATGACCAAGGGCATGATCGACCGGCTCCGATCGTTGCCGGTGCGCAGCTTCGCGGTGCTGACCGGGCACGTCACCGCGAGCGTCGTCCGGAACGCGGCGTCGACCGCGATCGTGCTCCTGGCCGCGCTGGCGATGGGTTTCCGGCCGAACGCGACGCCGCTGGAGTGGCTGGGCGCGATCGGCCTGCTCGCGCTGTACGTGATCGCGCTGTCGTGGCTCGCGGCCGGGCTCGGGGTGATCGCGAAGACGGTCGAGTCGGCGAGCACGCTGAGCTTCTTCATGCTGTTCCTGCCCTACCTGAGCAGCGCGTTCGTGCAGCCCGAGACGATGCCGGGCTGGCTCCGCCCGATCAGCGAGCACCAGCCGATCACGCCGGTGATCGAGACCGTGCGCAGCTTCCTGACCGGTACGCCGCTGGGCAGCAGCGGCTGGATCGCGCTCGCATGGTGCGGCGGGCTGCTGGTCTTCTCCGTGACGTTCGCGTCGCTGCTCTACCGGCGCCGCGGCAGCAGCTGAAAAAACGAGTGCCCCGACCTTGGATCGGGGCACTCGCCCGTGCGGGTCCCGGGGGGAGTGGGACCTCCACACGTGGGGGGAACCTCGAATCTATCGCCTCCGCAGGGTCAGACCGGAATCGAGACGGCGATTCTCGTAACCCTGTCCGCTGAGCGGTCGATCGGTGCGCCCAACGGTCGATGTTTGCCTTGACAACGTTTGACCTGGAGGTCCGGAGGTTCGCCTTGTCCGACGACGAGCAGCGTTGTCCGGCCCCGCTCGAAGATTCTCCTCCCCCGATGTCGATTTCGGGAGTTCTGGTCCGACGTACCAGTAAGAGCGAGAAACCAAGGGAGAGGGTCAGCATGAACGGGAACAGCGCCAACCAGATGATCGTCAGCATGCTGGCCGAGGGGAACCCGGTCTGGTACGTGGCGGCGATGGTGAACATGCGGAGTCACGACGTGTACGTGATCGGGCAGGCCGCCGGGTACCCGGACAAGGCGAAGCTGCGGCGGACGGTGTGGGCCGAGCAGAACCGGGCCCGGGCCGCCGCGTGAGGGCGCGAAGCGGGTGGGGCGGGGCGGTGCACCCGGGGCAGGGACCGGGTGCACCGCGGCTCGGGGAGCTGCGCCCCGGCGTACGGGTCAGGCCAGCAGGCCGGCCATCCAGCGGGTGACCGTGGGGAGCATCGCGCTGCCGGAGTGGGCGGCGCCGTCGACCATGTCGAAGGTGACGTCGAGGCCGTGGGAGCGGTAGTTGCGCTCCAGGGTGCGGAGCCGCTCGATACGGGTGCTGCCGGTCTTCTCGACGCCGTCCATCCAGTTCGACTCGCCGGGGTTGTTGATCTCCCAGGTCTCGACGTCCTCGGTGCCGACCACCATCTGGATCGGCACCTTGCGCAGTGCGTCGAAGTCGATCTTCTGACCGAACTTCTGCTCGAAGCCCTTCGTCCCCAGCCACCACTCCAGCGTGTCGTCGAGCTGGGTGATCCGGCCCGGTGCCCCGATCGACGCGGCCGCGAGCCGGTCCGGGTGCAGGTACAGGAACCGGTGCGTGAACTGCCCGCCGCCGGAGAACCCGTGCAGGTAGAACTTGTCCGCCGCCACCGGGAACCGCTCGGCCACCTCGTCGACGATCGACAGCAGCATGTGGTCGAAGCGGATGCCCTGGTACTCGATGAACTTGAAGTTGTGCAGGTCGTTGGGGTCGATCAGCCCGGCCGGGAAGATCGGCGTCAGGATCACCACGCCGTACTCGTCGGCGAAGTCCTTCAGGTTGTCGCGGTACTTCGCCGCGGTCCGCGCGGTCCCGTGCTGGACCACCAGCAGCGGCGCCCGGTCGTCGTCCTGCAGCTGCTTGGGCACGTAGAGCAGGTAGTGCAGCCGCGGGTCGGCCTGGGAGGCGAAGATCGGGATCGACCCGCGCTGGTAGAACGCAGCGGTAGGGGCGACCTGCTGGGTGTCGGTCATGAACGTCCTTCGGTGAGTGCGAATGCGGCCCGCAGTTCGGCCACGCGTTCCGGCTGCCAGCCGGGCGCGGGGGCCGAGGAGAGCAGCATCTGGGTGTAGGGGTGCCGGGGCCGGCGGAGCAGCTCGGCGGTGGCGTTCTGCTCGACGTCGTCGCCGCGGTACATCACCAGGATGTGGTCGGTGACCTCACCGACCACGGCCAGGTCGTGGCTGACGAAGACCAGCGCGATCCCGAGGGCGTCGCGGATCTCGTTGAGCAGGGCAAGGATCTTGGCCTGGACCGAGACGTCGAGCGCGGAGACCGCCTCGTCGAGCACCAGCACCTTCGGCCGTACGGCGAGCGCCCGCGCGATCGCGACTCGTTGCCGCTGGCCACCACTGAGCTCGTGCGGCCGGGACGCGGCGAGCTTCGACGCGAGCCCGACCTGGTCGAGCAGGTTGCCGACCTCGGCGGCGACGGCGGCCTTGGCCAGGTCCGGCCGGTGCCGGTTCAGTACGTCGCGCAGGCACGACTCGACGCTGAGCCGCCGGTCGAGCGAGGTGTAGGGGTCCTGGAAGACCATCTGGATCTCGCGGGCGCGCCGCAGCCGGGCGGCCTTGCCGCGCTCGAAGGCCTTGGTCTCCCGGCCGTCGACGGTGACCGTGCCCTGGTCCGGATCGGACAGGCCGACCAGCATCCGGGCGACCGTGGTCTTGCCGGAGCCGGACTCCCCGACGACGCCGAGCGAACCGCCGGCCTCGACCGAGAAGGTGATGTCCCGGGCCGCGACGACGGGAGCGGCGCCGCGTTTGCCGTGGAAGGTCTTGCAGAGCTTGTCGACCGCGAGCACGCTCATCGGGTCACCACCTCGCCGTCCTGCTCGGGCAGCGTCGGAACGGCCTCCGACAGCTGCCGCGTGTACTCGTTGGTCGGGTTCTCGAAGATCGTCGCCCCCGGCTGGTGGTCGACGATCAGCCCTTCCCGCATCACGTACACCCGGTCGCAGTACGCCGCCGCCAGGTGCAGGTCGTGGGTGATGAACAGCACCCCGAGGTCCCGCTCGCCCCGCAGACGCTTGAGCAAGGCAAGCACCTCGGCCTGCGTCGTCACGTCCAGAGCACTCGTTGCCTCGTCGGCCAGCAGCAGCTTCGGGTCGATGCTCAGCGCGGCCGCGATCACGACCCGCTGCAGCATCCCGCCGGACAGCTGGTGCGGGTACTTGCGCAGCAGCGACTCCGGGTCGCGCAGCCCGACGTGCTCGAACAGCGTGAGCAGCTTGGACCGCGCGGCCTTCTTGTTCAGCCCGTGCACCTGGACCAGCCGCTCGGTGGCCGAGTCGCCGATCCGGCGTACCGGGTTGAGCGCCGTACGGGGGGCCTGGAAGATCATCGCGGCGTCGTTCGCGCGGATGTTCTGCACGGTCGCGTCGTCGGCGGACAGCACGTCCACTCCCCCGACGCTGACCCGGCCGCCGGCCTGCGCCTCGTCCGGGAACAGCCGAAGCGCGGCGCGTGCGGTGGTCGACTTGCCGGACCCGGACTCGCCGACCAGCCCGACCGTCTCACCGGTCGCGACCTGCAGCGAGATCCCACGCAGGATCTCCACCGTCGGGACCCGCAGCGTCAGGTCCTCGATCTCGAGCAGCATGCTCATTTCCTCACCGCCAGCTTGTCGGACAGCCGGACGCCGATGACGTTGGTCGCGACCACGACGATCGCGATCGTCAGACCGGGGATCAGGGCCGGCCCGACGATGCCCTGGATGACACCGGTCCGGCCTTCCTGCACCATCAGGCCCCACTCCGAGCTCGGCGGCTGGGAGCCGAAGCCGAGGAAGTTCAGCGAGGCCAGACTCATCAGGCCCTCGCCGAACAGCACGACCAGGTAGCCGACGAGCGTGGGCATCAGGTTCGGCAGCAGGTACTTGCCGCACAGGACGACCCCGCCGACTCCCTGCAGCCGGTAGGCGTCGACGTACGGACGGGCCATCTCCTCCAGCGCGATCGCGCGGGTGAACTTCGCGATCGCCGGAGCGTAGGCCAGCGCCATGCCGAGCACCGAGGTGAGCTGACCGCGGTCGAACACCGCGATCACCAGTACGACGAACAGCAGGCCCGGGAACGCGAACATCACGTCGGTCACCCGGCTCAGCGCGGTGTCGACCCAGCCACCCTTCCAGGCGGCGGTGATGCCGATCAGCACGCCCATCACGGTCGCGACCGCGAGCAGCGCGATCGCGCCGAGCAGGCTCGGCCGGGCGCCGTGGATGATCCGCGACAGGATGTCGCGGCCCAGCTGGTCGGTGCCCAGCCAGTGCGTTGCGCTCGGCGGCTGCCAGAGCGCGCTGAAGTCGGTCTGGGACGGGTCGAACGGCGACACCAGCGGTGCGAACACCGCGGCGATCACCGCGAGCGCCAGTACGCCGGCGCTGAGGTAGAACGGCCACTCCTGGCGGCGGCGAGTCGCCGTCGCGGTCAGGACGGGCGCGGACAGGTCTACGGTCATGAGGCGCTCCTGGCCAGAACCCTTGCATCGAGCAACGGATAGATCAGGTCGACGATCACGGTGACGGCCATGTAGGCGATCACCATGTAGAGCAGGATGGCCTGCACCACCGGGAAGTCGTGGGTGTTGATCGCCTCCACCAGCAGGCTGCCGATCCCGTTCAGCCCGAAGACCCCCTCGACCACGACCGTGCCGGCCAGCATGCCGGCCAAGATCAGCCCGCACATCGTCACGATCGGGCCGAGGGAGTTGCGCAGCACGTGCCGGGTGACGGTCTTGCGGGACGCGAGACCGTACGACCGGGCCGCCTCGACGTGGTCGAGACTCTGCTGCTCGACCATCGTCTGCCGGGTGACCCGGCTGACCACCGCGATCGCCCCGAGGGCGAGCGCGATGGCCGGCAGGGTGAGGTGGTGGATCCGGCCGAGGAAGCCCTCGCCCGGACCCGACACCGAGAACCAGCGCAGTTTCACCGCGAACACCGAGATCAGCACCACCGCGACCACGAAGTTCGGGATCGAGGTGGCGAACGTGGTGACGCCGGTGATCAGCGCGTCGACCGCGGTGCCCTTGCGCAGCGCGGAGACCACGCCGAGCAGGACACCGATCACGATGAACAGCACCCCGGCGTACGCGACCAGGGAAAGGGTGACCGGCAGCCGGCTGCCGAGCAGGTCGGTGACCGGCAGCTGGTACACGAACGACGAACCGAAGTCGCCGTGCAGCAGGTCCTTGGCCCAGATCAGGTACTGCTGCAGGAACGACTGGTCCAGGTGGTACTCGGCCCGCACCGCGGCGATCCGCTCCGGTGTCATGTTCTCCGGGTTGCCGATCAGGAACGCGACCGGGTCACCGGGCGCTGCGTACATCCCGGCGAAGATCACGAACGAGCTGATCACCAGGGTGAGCACCATCGCGCCGAGGCGCCGCAGTGCGACCATCGGTCAGGCCCCCTTGGTCCCGAGGTCGGCGGCCCACGGCGAGTAGCGGTAGCAGCCGCTGGCCGGGACACCGGTCACCTTCGACGACAGCGCCACCGTGCTCGGGCTGTCCACCACCGGGATCCACGGCATCGCCTCGGCCCACTTCTGGGCCAGCTGGATCGCGATGTCGGCGCGGGCGCCGTCGTCCAGGGCGCCACGGCCCTTGTTCACCAGCTCGTCGTACGCCGGGTCGTTGAGCAGCCACTGCACCGTCGAGGTGCTGGCGCCGTTCTTGTAGAAGCCGACCGGGTCGTTCTTGGAGATGAAGTAGTCGTCGGTCAGCACGTCGACGCTCTTGCGGATCGCCTCGTCGTACGGGTCGTACTGCGCGGTCGGGATCTGCGTGATCGAGGCCTTCAGGCCGATCTTCTGGGCGGCGTCGACGAACGCGTTGGCGATCACGTTGCGGACCGGCGAACCGTCGCTGGCGATGATCAGCGGCTGGGTCTGGCCGACCTCGCCGACCAGCTTCTTGGCGGCGTCCAGGTCGCTCTGCGCGGGCTTCGAGGGCAGGCCCTGCAGGGCGTCGTACGCGGTCTTGAACTTGTCCTTCTCATAACCCCAGGCGCCGGAACCGACCGGCTCCTTCCACGGCTGGCCGAGCCCGGAGAAGGCCGCCTTGGCGATGCCCTCCCGGTCGATCGACATCGCCAGCGCCTTGCGCAGCCGGACGTCGCCGAGGCCGCCGCGGTCGGTGATCATCATGTTCCAGACCCGGGTGTCCGGGCCCTGGCTGACGGTGGTGGTGCCGCCGGAGGCCAGCTGGGTCGCCGACGACAGGTTCTCCAGGTACGAGCCGGTCGCCTCACCGGTCTTCAGGGAGTTGACGATGACGTCGTCACTGCCCCACTTGAAGGTGATCTCGTCGGTCTTGGCCGCCTTCTCCTTGTTCCAGAAGTTCGGCGCCTTGGTCAGCGTGATCGACTTGCCGGACTGCCACTCCTTCAGCTGGAACGGCCCGGTGCAGGCGTCGGTCCCGCTCGGCGTGCCGTACTTGCTGCCCTGCGCCTCGACACCCTTCTTGCTCAGTACGACGCCCGCGTCGCCGGCGATCGCCTCGACGAACACCGCGTCGGACTGCTTGAACTTGACCGTCACCTCGTTCGGCCCGGTCTTGCTGACGCCGGTCACGTTCACGTACTCGTCGGACTCGGCGGCGCCGTCGGCGCGGTGCCGGTCCAGGCTCCAGAGCACGTCGTCGGCGGTCATCGGCGTACCGTCGTGGAAGGTGACGCCCTGGCGGATCGTGAAGACCAGCGTGGTCGCGTCCTTCCACACGTACTTCTCGGCCAGCCCCGGCTTCAGGGTCAGGTCGGGCTGCAGCTGCAGCAGCCGGTCGCAGACGTTGGACAGGATCAGGTCGCTCTGCGAGTTCGCCGCGTCGTTGTCCAGGTCGAGGGAGCGCGGCTCCTTGGGCATGAACCAGATCGCCTTGTCGAGCTGCCCGGCCGCGGCCGGGGTGCTGTTGACCAGCTTGATCTGGTCCAGGGCCGGCGACTGCGCGGGGCTGCTGCCGTCACCACAGCCCGCGGCGACTAGCAGGCCGGCCGCGGCCAGCGCCGTACCGGTGGTGAACCTCTTCGAGGAGGTGGCGGACATGGGTACTCCTAGTCGTAAAGATTGAAGGGCACGAGCTCGTAGTCGTGCTCGCACGGGGTGCCTGCTGCGACGCGGTAGTCGCCGGTGGTGAGATCGACCAGGCTGGACAGCACGGTCGACCATTGGCTCAGCGGGGCGAGCCGGTCGTCGGGATGGGCGCAGAGCGAGTCGGGCTGCCCCAGGTGGTCCGACATCGCGCTCCGGACTGCTTTCGGTACGTCGGCGCTGCGCGCTGCCTCCTTCAGCCCCTTCCGGGCCTGCGGCACCCGGAGCAGGGAGTCGGGAGACATCGGGCGGTGCCGCGCCGCCAGCTGCGGCGGCACGAACGCCTGGTAGTGGTTGCCGTGCACAAGCAACCCGTCGGCGGCCGGGTACTCCCAGCCGTGGGCGCCGGGGGTGGTCTCGAGGTCGATGCTGAAACCGGATCGGTCGGTCAGCAGCGCGTTGCTCGCGATGTGCGCCTTGGTGCGGATCAGCACCTTGAGCGCGTCGGAGATGGTGGTCGAGTCCAGGACGAGCCGGCGGATCACCGTCTGCGGTACGCCGACCGTCTCGTCGAAACGGCCGCCGAGGCCGTTCGCGTTCAGGGCGAAGCCGTTGCTGCTGGCACCGTGCCGGCCGATCTGGCCGGCCTCGGTCTGGATGATGATTGTCGGTTTGGGCGGCTGGACCACTCTGAGGACCACGACGGTGTTTCTCGCCGCGTGCCGCCAGTCCCAGTTCTGGCCGGTGTAGACGTGGCCGTCGGCCGCTGCGTCTCCGGTCAGGGAGAAGGAAGTGCAGCCGTCGGGGATCTCGTCGGTGGTCTTCCTGTACACGGCGGCGTCGTACACGATCTCGCCGCGGCAGTTCAGCACCACGATCTCGCGGACGGCGACACCCGCTCCGGCGGCGATGCCCCGCATCTCCTCGTACAGTTCGGGGAAGTCGGTGCCGATCAGTCGTTCCCACGGCGCGGACAGGGTCTGGACCTCGGTCCAGGTGCGGCCGAGCTGCTGCTCGAACGCGGCGCGGTAGTAGTCGATCGACGCCGCGACCAGGTCGGCAGCTGCGCGACCGTACTGCAGTCCGCGATCATAGGCCGACGGACTCGACACCTCGATGATCCTCATCAGGACGGAACTCCTTGTGGGGACTTACCATGGCATTACAGGGGGCCGTCTTTTGAACGGTTCGTTACAGGCTCGATGGGATCGGATGATACACAGATGACCGATGAGGTAACAGGGGTTACGGCAAAGAATCCGGCGATCGCGGAGCTGCGGATGCGAATTCGTGATCATTGGGACGAGTTCACCCCCGCCGCGCAGGCGGTCTGCCGGTCACTGTCGGAGATCTCGCCGGAGCGGCTGCTGTACCTGTCGGCCGCCGATCTGGGTGTCGAGAGCCGGACCAGCAACGCGACCGTGATCCGGACGCTGCAGGCGCTCGGCTACAAGGGCCTGGCCGAGCTGAAGGACAAGGTGGCGTCCCCGTTCGGCAGCGCGCAGCGCGAGCAGCGGCTGCGCGACCGGATCACCTCCACCGGCGGCGACCCCAAGCACGTCTGGGACAAGGTCATCACCGAGGCTGTCGAGCGGATCGAGTTCCTCAACGAAGGCTTCCCGCTGGACGCGTACGCCGAAGCGGTCCGCCTGCTGCTCGACGCGCGCGAGATCGTCTCGTACGGCTTCGGCGCGAACTACGTCGCCGCCGAACACCTCACCCTCAAACTGCGCCGCCTCGGCCGCCCGGCCCGCGCCATCACCACCTCAGGCTTCCGCCTCGCCGACGACCTGCTCGCCATCCAGCACGGCGACGTCGTCGTCGTGATCGCCCCCGGCCGCCTGATCCTGGACGCCGAAGCCGTCATCGCGCGGTCTCGTGCGGTCGGCGCCCACATCATCCTGCTCAGCGAGCAGAAGGTCGCCGAGCGCCTGGCCGGCGACGTGACGGTCGCTATGCACGTCCCGAACACGGTCACCGGGATCACCGCGGAGGTTCTGACGTCGATCGTCGTCACGGATGCGCTCGCGCAGGCGGTGGCGGCTGCTGACACCGAGCACACGTTGGAGTCGGCGCACACGCTGGCGACGATCCGTCAGCAACTCGGCTTCTGACCTGGCAAGGAGCTACCGCATCCAGCCGTGCATCAGTTGCCGCGCCTGACGTTCCATCCGGCGGCAGAGTGGCCAGCCGACACAGCACGCCCGGGACGCAGCGCCGGCTCCCGTGGAGCAAGGAGCTACCGCATCCAGCCGTGCACCAGTTGCCGCGCCTGACGTTCCATCCGGCGGCAGAGTGGTCGGCAGGCACAGTACGCCCCGACGTACCGGCCAACGACCAACCCGGTCGAGCGCTCTCGCTAGCGCGTGTGCGTCGGTAACATCCCATCCATGATCTTCATCACCGCGAAGTTCCGTGTCCTGCCCGACGACGCCGACAACTGGCCGGCCATCACCGCCGACTTCACCGCCGCCACCCGCAACGAACCAGGCTGCCTGTGGTTCGACTGGTCGCGCTCGGTCGACGATCCCACCGAGTACGTCCTCGTCGAGGCCTTCGCCGACGACGACGCCGCCACCGCCCACGTCACCTCGGACCACTTCAAGACCGCTCAGACGTCCCTCCCGCCCCACCTCGTCGAGACCCCGCGCATCGTCAACTTCAAACTCGACCAGAACGAGTGGTCCGAGCTGGGCGAGCTAGCCGTCAACCGGTAACTCCCGCACCGATTCCACCAGCCGCTCCATCCCCGCGACGATGGACGGCTGGGCCTGGATGAACTCGGTGGGCCCGAAGCTGTACGCCTGGAGCTGACCAGGCACCTTGCGGGCCCTTGAGACCTTCGCCATTTCCGCGACGAAGGCATCCACCAGCGGCTCTACCGTTGGCGTCCCCTTCATCGACTGCGGGTCCACCCCGAACGTCACATCACGCGTCGTGTTCCAGCCGAGTCCGTGGAACACCCACCCGATCGACAGCGGTTCGACCCGGTCGGGTGTCTTGATCCGGATCGAGACACCTCGTGTCCCCCACGACATCGCCAGCCCGAGCGCTTTGACCGTCGAGAAGAGATCTGCCAGCGCATCGCGGTACACGTCGTCGGTAGCCGCCGCCAAGAAGTCCGTCTCGTTCATCCGCCCGGTCGCGCCGAGCGGCCGCGTGACCGCCGTACCGGCGACGACCTGCGCCGAGTACGCCGACAGTTGGTTGCCGGCCAGCTTGATCACCTGCACCAGGTAGTACCGCCCGAACCGAGCCGTCGAGTTCAGGTAGTCCAGACTCTTGCTCATCGCCGCCGTGAACCGCTGCGCGGCGACGACGAACTTGAAGTCCCCGCTGAGCAGCACGTCGGCGAGCCGCGTCCGCAGGCTCTCGAGCTCCTCGTCCCCGAGCTTCCAGCCCGTCCGGCTGATCGCGTCGTCGAGCCCGTTGGCCGACTTGTATTCGGCCGTCGCGTGCTGGCTGGTCAGATACCGCTGGACGACGCCGCGGTCGAAGTCCTCCAGCGTCATCCCCCAAAGGTCGGAGCCGTAGTCGATCAGCTGGGCCAGCGCCGCGCGGAAGTCCGGGTTCTGCGGTCCGGTCTTGAACTCGACCAGCACGAGGTCGCCGGACTTCGCCAAGCAGAGCAGGTCGATCGCGCCGGACTGCAGGGTCGTCTCGCGGCCGAGCACCAGCAGGTCGCCGTCCAGTCCGAGGTCCTCGGCGGGGATCAGCTGTGGGTGCTGCTTCACGATCTCCTGCAACGAGTGTTCGCTCTCCGCCGGAGTCTCCACCAGGTCGAACGCTTTCCCGTCCAGGGTCGCCAGGACGCGCCGTGCCATCAGTTCTCGCAGGCGATGCCGTCGCCGTCCCGGTCGAGTTTGCGGGAGTAGCCGGGGTCGCCAACTCGGATCGGGGCGGCGCCGGCAGCGCGGACTTCGCTGCAGTTCTTGTAGTAGACGCTGGTGACCGGCTTCGTCGTCGTACGACGGGTCGTCGGTTTGGGCGTCGGCTTCTTCACCGTTGGCTTCTTGGTGACCTGCGGGAGCTTCGGCTTAGTCGTCGGCGGTGCCGAGAGCAGGCCGGCGGGACGCGTCGGCTGAGCGGTCGGCTTCGGTGCCGGCGTGGTGGTGCTGGGCGGCGGCGGAGTGGTCGCCGGCGGCGGTGCGGTGGTGACGGTCACGGTGACCGGCGCGGCGGCCGGCGTGGTTTCCGGGGCGGCGCAGGCCCCGGTGAGTGTCAGAGCGATGAGTCCGGTGCCGACTGCGAGCACGGCGCGGCCACGGTCCATGGATGGTCCCCCCAAATCCGCCCTCGGCCCCCCGGTGGCGGTTCGTCGTCGCCCGGCCGGAACCAGCCGGGCGCGTCATGCCTACCACCTGCCCGTCACTGTGCGCGACGGTTGACCGGGTTGGAACGTGAAAGCTTGTCGCTTTCGTTACTCGGGAACGACGATCGTGTTCTGAGCAGCCGCTATGCGCCAGGTGTTGTCGTCCTTGGCGAGGACGTAGACGGGGGTGCCTCGGTCGAGGTGGCCGTTGCGGTGGACGTAGGTCTGGTTGACGTTGAGGACGGCGATGTCGGGGCGGACGAACAGGAGGTGGTCCGGTTCGTACGTCGCGTAGGTTTCGGTGGTGGCGCCGGGGAGGACCTGGCGGGTGAAGGCGTCGATGGTGGGGCGGCCGTAGAGGCGTTTGCCGTGGCCGGTGACCCAGAGGGCGTCCTCGCGGAAGATCTCGAGGAAGGCGTCGGGGTCCTCGGTGCGCTGGGCGTGGTCGACGGTGGTCAGCAGGGCGAGGATCTGGTCGACGTCGTCCTGGCTCGGGATCGTGCCGGTGATGTCCATGGGGACGATCCTCGGAGTTGAAGTGTGGTTGAGGTCAACTGCGGAAGTGCTTGACCAGTTGGGCGATGTCCTCGTCGGAGGCTTCGGAGTACGACGTGAGGCGGTCGTGAACCGCTCGGGCGATGGGGAGATCGCCGGCGCGGGCTGCCAGGTCGACGTCCTTCGCGGCGAGTTTGACCTGGTAGAAGGCGTTTTCGGCTGCGGCTCGGGTTGCGAGGCCGGCCAGGGGTGAGGTGGAGAGGGACTGCTTGACCAGGTCCTCGGGGAGGCCGTAGGCGTCGGCGAGCTGGTACGCCTCTGCTACCAGGGCGACGCCGTTGACGATCGCGTTGATCATCACGATCTTCAGGGCTGCTCCGGTACCGACCGCGCCGGTACGGCGTACGGTGCCGAAGAGTTCGAGGAGCGGCATGACCTTGTCGGCGTCGCCGCCCACCAGGAGGTTGAGCTCGCCGGCGGCGGCTTTGTCGACGCTGCCCATCACGGGGGCGTCGACCAGGGTGATGCCGGCGGGGAGCAGGGCGGCGATCTCATGGACGGCTTCCGGGCCGATGGTCGACGCGTCGATCAGTACGGCGCCGGGCTTCAGCTCGCCCGCGATTGCGCCGACGACCTCGCGGACGGCCGCGGGGTCGGACAGCATCGTGATCACCACGTCGGCATCGCTGACCGCCTGGCCCGGCGTACCGGCGACGTCGGCGAAGCCGTCGGACTTGCCGGCGGAGCGGTTCCACACCGTCAGCGGGTAGCCGGCCGCGGCCACGCGGCGGGCCATCGGTGCGCCCATCGAGCCGAGACCGAGGAACGCGATCTTGCTGTTCTTGTCCATGCGACCAACCTAGGCACGTGGCGGACGCCGTACCAGCACCTCTTGTATTAGTCAGAGACTCGTACCATCCTTGAAGCGAGCTTCAAGGGGGAATCCATGGGCACGACGGAGCAGGTCCTCGCGGTGGTCATCGGCGTCATCCTGGTCGCCGTCTGCGTTCTCGAGCTGTTCTTCTACAACCATCCGCGACTGCGTTTCATGTTCCTGATCGAGCCCGAGGACGAGGCCGCGGTCCGGCTGTGGCGGATCAGTATCGCGTTCTTCAACCTCACGACGGCGGTCGCGCTCTTCGTCGGTGCCTACCTGCTCGACACGAGCCATCCCGACGCCGGTAAGGCGCTGATCGTCTTCACCGCCGCGCAGCACATCTTCCTGGCCGGCGTCATGCTCGTCACGCAGCCGAAGCTCTGGCTCAACTCGGTGATGGAGGCGACGCCGAACATCATCCTGCTCGCGTTCGCGCTGACCTGACGCGCCGGTCGTCCCCTGATCGACCGGCGCGCACCGATGGTTCAGCGGCGCCGGCCCCACTTGGACGACGAGCCGACGCCGGCCAGGTGCAGCGCGATGCAGAGCAGGCCGGCCATCAGCAACGTCTGCGGCGTGAACGCGTCGCTGACACTGGCGTTGGCCCAGTCCAGAATCAGGGCAAGACCGAAGATCACAGCGGCGATGATCGCGAACATCTGGTGCTCCTTAACGGATGAACAGCGGGCGGAAGGTCGCTCATCTAACTCCCCGGCTGGTACCCGCACAAGGCTTCGCTGACACGGTGCCGCCAACGAAGCGAAAGTTCGGTTGAACTTCCTGTTTTTACCCGAGTGGCGGTGCGGTGATCATCGGCGGACGGCGAGGGTGAAGTCGTCCTCATCAGTCGCGATGTGGGCGATGGTGAAGCCTGCTTCGGTGCACAGGTCTTGGATCGAGGCCTCGGTGTGCCAGTGGATGATCCAGTCGCGGGTGGCCGACTCGGGTGGGGCGTCGGGAGCGTGGCGTTCGTAGCGGACCTTGGTGGTTCGGGTGCGGGTGGGCTCGTCGTAGGTTTCCGAGAGGGGCGTGTAGGTGAGCGTCGCGCCGTCTGCGTCGACTGCTTCGAGGGTTACGCCGAGGTCCGCCTCAGGCGTGGGGGCGGGGATCCAGAAGGGGATCAGGGCCCGGCCGTCCGGGGTCAGGTGATCGCGGATTCCACGTAATGCTTGGAGGGCGGTGGCGTCGTCCGGGAGCAGGGTGAACGTCGGGCCGGCGAGGTAGATCGCTCGGTAGGGGTGTGGGAGGTCGAGGTCCTGCATGCGTTGGTGGTGGAGGGTGACCTCCAGGCCGAGGGCGGTGGCGTTGGCTTGGCAGCGACGCAGCATGTCGGCGGAGGAGTCGAGGCCGTCGACCTCGAGGCCGGCTTGGCGGAGCGCGAGCAGCGGTTCGCCGTCGCCGCAGCCGATTTCGAGGGCCGGTTCGCCGGTCGTCGCGACGAAGTCGGCGTACGGGGTGGGGTCGAAGGTCGACGACTTCAGTTTGGCGTAGGCGTCGACGACGATTCCGGTGTAGAAGTCTGCGGTGTCCATTGATTCGGGAGCTTAGACACTCAGAGGGCTGCCCTCGTACGGACGGATGCCGCGGTGGCCGGTGGGGTGCCGAGGGAGTCGACGGGGAGGTCTCGGGCCGGGCGGGTGGTGAGCGTGGCGCGGTCGATGCGGTCGAGGCGGAACCAGCGGATGGCGTTGCGGTCCTGGCAGTGGGCGACCAGGTACCAGTGGGCTTCGGTGTACGCGAGGAACTGTGGGTCGACGCGGCGGGTGGAGAGTTCGTCGTTGCGGTTGCGGTAGTGCAGCGAGAGGACCTTGCGTTCCTGGAGGGCGCGTTCGATCGCCTTGCGGTGGCGTGGAGCCGTCGGCTCGGTGTGGTCGATCCAGATGCGTTCGGTGAGGGTGTCGACCTGGTGGCGGGCCTGCGGATCCATCACCGCGAGGACTTTGACGAGCGCGGCGCGGGCCTGCTGGTCGAAGGGCTGACCGTGGTGGGCGGCGATCGCGGCGGCGAGGGCCGCGGCTTCGGGGGCGGTGAAGTTGACCGGCGGCAACGTCGCGGACGGGTCGACGACGTACCCGCCGATCCGGCCGGTCCGCGCCCAGATCGGGAAGCCCGCCTGCTGCAGGGCCGAGATGTCGCGCTTGACGGTGCGGACGCTGATCTCGAACGTCGTCGCGAGCTGCTCGGCGGTGCGGCCGCGCGGGCCCGCGCGGCGGAGCTCCTCGCGGATCGCGTACAGGCGGTCGGTGCGATTCATCCCTAAACGGTGCCATAAGGGTGACATCGACACCAGACAGAATCGGGGCATGACACAGGGACCGATTCTGTTGGTGAGTGGCGCCGGACTGGCGAGCTGGATCTGGGACGACGTTCGCAAGGAGCTCGACCGGCCGACGGTGGTCGCGGAGCGGCCGCAGCACGAGGGCGCGACACTGAGGCAGTACGCCGAAGCGGCGCTGGCGTCCGCGCCGTGGGAGCGGTTCGCGGTGGTCGCGCACTCCAGCGGCGGCGCTGTCGCGGCGGAGATGATGGCGGTCGCGCCGGAACGCGTGAGCGCGCTGCTCGCGGTGTCGGCGGTGGTGCCGAAGGCGGGCGGGAGCTTCGTCTCGTCGATGCCGTTCCCGCAGCGCGCGGTGCTGGGTGTGGCGATGCGGCTCGCGGGGACGCGGCCGCCGGACAGCGCGATCCGGCGCGGCGTCGCCGGCCGGGTCGACGAGAAGACCGCCGATCGGATCGTCGCCGACTTCACGGCCGAGTCGTTGAACCTGTACCGCGACAAGCCCCGAAACACAGGCTTTCCGGCGCATCGCGGCTACCTCACGACGAAGCAGGACGCCGAGCTTCCGGTGGGACTGCAGCACCGGTTCGCGGCCAACCTCGGTACGGCGTGGAACGAGTCCCTCGAGACCGGACACCTGCCGATGCTCGAAGCACCGGAAGCCCTCGCCCGTCAGATCGAGCGGTTCCTGACCACGTGAGCGCAACCGGCCCGGACAGTGCGCGATCCGGGCCGGCCGGGCATCAGCTCTCCTTGCGCTCCGGGTAGACGCGGCGGATCTCGTGCGGCCAGCCGCAGGCCGCGGCGATCTTGGCGCCCCAGTACTTCGCCGCTTCGTCGTCGGCGACGTCGACGATCGCGAAACCGCCGAGGAACTCCTTGCTCTCGACGTACGGGCCATCGGTGATCAGGACCTCTTCACCCTGGGTCGGGTCCGCGCTCCAGCTCTGGCTGCGTTCCTCGAGCCCACCGGCGAAGACGTAGACGCCGGCCGCCTTCATCTCCTCGACCGCCGCGGTCGAGAACTCGCTGCGCGCGGCGAACCACTCCTCCGGGTGATCGCCCACCCACTGCTGGTTGAAGTAGAGGAGGTACTGGGCCATGACAGCTCCTTCGGCTCGGGCGGACCCGCGTCCGCCTCCACCTACGCTACGAACAACCCGCGCCGAATCCGACAGACCTCACCGCAGAAGCAAAACGAAGGCCCGGACCGAGTTGGTCCGGGCCTTCCGAAGTAGCGGGGGCAGGATTTGAACCTGCGACCTCTGGGTTATGAGCCCAGCGAGCTACCGAGCTGCTCCACCCCGCGCCGCTTCAAAGCTCCGCCAGTCTAGGCGACGGCCGGTACGCAACCAAATCCGGTCCGGTCACACCGGCTGCGGCTAGCTTTTTAGGTAAGGGTTACCTAATATTTCGACCCATGACCACGACTCCCCTGCGACGGCGCGGCGCGGCCCTGACCGCCGCGATCCTGAGCGCCGCGCTCGTCCTCACGGCCTGTGGCGGCGGCGACGACACTGCCGACGGCAAGACCGGTGACACCGTCGCCGCGACCCGGACCGTCAAGGCCGGCAACGGCGACATCACGATCCCCACCGAGCCGAAGCGGGTCGTCACGATCGGCAACACCGATCTGCCGTTCATCGACATGGGCGGTGAGCCGGTGGGCGTCACCGGGGTGGCCGACTCCGAGCTCGGCCTGCTGCCGGAGGAGCAGCAGGCGACGTTCAAGAAGGCCACGAACCTCGGCGACGAGGTCGACCTGGAGAAGGTCGCGGCGCTGAAGCCGGACCTGATCCTGGTCCAGATCCCCGACGCCGAGTTCAAGAAGATGGAGAAGCAGCTGACGACGGTCGCGCCGACCGTCTTCTGGGGCCTCGACACCGAGTGGAAGGCGCTGGCCGAGGGCCTCGCCGAGGCCGGCAACGTGAAGGACGCGCTGACCAAGCAGAAGGGCGACTTCGAGGCGAAGATCGCCAAGATGAAGGAGACCTACGCCGGTCTCATCTCGAGCACCAAGTTCGTCAACCTCGACCGCTACTCGAACTCCGACCCCGGCACGTACGTCGTCGCCGACATCGGCTGCGTCGAGATCGCCCAGGACGACATCGGCCTGAACTTCCCGAAGGCGCCGGCCGGCAAGGACCCGCTGGCCTACGAGGCCCTGCCGTTCGAGCAGCTGTCGAAGCTGTCGCAGTACGACGTGATCACCTACCCGGCCGACGCCCAGGGCCAGCCGACCGAGGTCTTCGCGCCGGTGGTCGCCACCAACACCTGGAAGGCGCTGCCGATCGTGACGTCCGGCAAGGCGCTCGGCGTCTTCTGCCCGGGCAACAACTCGTACGGCTCCGTCCTGCGCTACCTCGACTCGCTCGACAGCGCACTGGGGACCCTCCCCGACGCCAAGAAGTGACCACTCTCTCCCTGCGACGATCCGACGATCCGGGCACCGTCACGGTGTCCGGATCGCGGCGTCGGCTGATCGGTCTGCTCGTCGCGCTCCTGGTGCTGCTGGTCCTGCTGGTGGCGAGCGTGCTGATCGGGTCGACGGCCATCTCACCCGCCGTGGTGTGGAAGGCCCTGTTCCACCCGTCACCGGACATCGACCAGTTCGCGATCCGGGACTTCCGGCTGCCGCGGACCGTCGTCGGCCTGGTCGTCGGTACGGCGCTCGGCGTCTCCGGCGCGCTGATCCAGGCGCTGACCCGCAACCCGCTGGCCGATCCCGGCATCCTCGGCGTGAACGCCGGCGCCTCCTTCGCGGTGACGGTCGCGGTCGGGCTGCTCGGCGTCCGCGACATCCAGAGCTACATGTGGTTCGCCTTCGGCGGCGCGCTGATCGTCACCCTGATGGTGCTCGCGCTCGGCTCGACCCGGCGCGGCCAGTCGCCGGTGATGATGGTGCTCGCCGGGGTCTGCGTCGGCGCGGTGCTCGGTGGTGCCGGTTCGGCCCTCGAACTGACCAACCCCGACGCCTTCGACGCGATGCGGTCCTGGAACGCCGGCTCGATCGTGAGCCGCCCGCTCGACCTGCTCTGGCCGATCCTCCCGTTCTTCGCGATCGCGCTCGTCCTGGCCTTCGTCATCTCGGGCCCACTCAACGCGATGGCCCTCGGGGACGACTTGGCTGTCGCGCAGGGCGTCCGCCTGGTCCGTACCCGGATCCTCGCGATCATCGCGCTGACCCTGCTCGCCGGCGGCGCGACCGCGATCGCCGGGCCGATCGGCTTCGTCGGCCTGATGGTCCCGCACGTCGCGCGCTGGATCGTCGGCCCGGACCAGCGCTGGATCTTCGCCTACAGCGTGCTGCTGGCCCCGAGTCTGCTGCTGGCCTCCGACATCCTCGGCCGGGTCGTGATGCGGCCCGGCGAGATCCCCGTCGGCATCGTCACCGCGTTCGTCGGCGCCCCCGTGCTGATCGCGCTGGTGCGGCAGAAGAAGGCGAGCGGGCTGTGAGCAGACTCCATCCGTACGCCGCACCGACGCGCCGCGTCGACTTCGGGCGCCGGCTGCTGGTGCTGCGGCGCCGGCGGTTCGCCGTACGGCTCGATTGGCGCTCGGTCGTGATCTGCTCGGTCCTCGCCTTGGCAGTCGTCTGTACGGCGGTGCTCGCGCTGATGACCGGCTCGTACCAGCTCAGCCCGGGACAGGTCGTCTCCGCGCTGACCGGTCAGACGACCGGGCTGGTCCGCGACATCGTGGTCGAGTGGCGGCTCCCCCGCGTGGCCGCGGCGGTGGTGTTCGGCGCCGCGCTCGGGGTGAGCGGGGCGATCTTCCAGTCGACGCTGCGCAACCCGCTCGCCGACCCCGGCATCATCGGCTTCTCCCAGGGCTCCTACACCGGGGCCCTGATCGTGATCCTGCTCATCAACGGCACCTACTGGCAGTTGGTCGGCGGAGCCCTGATCGGCGGTATCGCCACCGCCATCGCCGTGTACCTGCTCGCCTACCGGCGCGGCGTCCAGGGGTTTCGGCTGATCATCGTCGGCATCGGCATCTCGGCGATGCTCGGCTCGACCAACACCTGGCTGATCCTCAAAGCCGACCTGGACCAGGCGATGGCCGCCGCGACCTGGGGTGCCGGGTCGCTGAACGGCGTCTCCTGGACGCAGGTCGCCATCGGCGGCGCCAGCATCGGCGTACTCCTGCTGCTGGCGGCGCTGTCGAGCCGACCGATGCGTCAGCTGGAGCTGGGGGACGACGCGGCCGCCGCCCAGGGAGTGCGGGTCTCGCCGACTCGGCTCGGGCTGATCGTGCTGGGAGTGGCGCTGACGGCGACGGTCACCGCCGCGTCGGGCCCGATCGCCTTCATCTCCCTGGTCGCACCGCAGATCGGGCGCCGGCTGACGCGCAGCGCGGGGATCACCCTCGCGCCCGCCGCGCTGGTCGGCGCCTTGCTCTGTCTGGCGGCGGACTTCCTCGCCCAGCACGTCGCTCCCACCCCGTTGCCGGTCGGCATCGTCACCGTCATCCTCGGCGGCGGCTACCTCGGCTGGCTGCTGATCACCGAAGCCAGGAGACGCCTGTGAGCACCCAAACCACCACCGGCGACGGCCTGACGGCAGCGGGAGACGCACCGGTGTCCAGTCCACGACTCCACGTGGAGTCCGCGACCATCGGCTACGACAAGCGGGTCATCTCCCGCGAGCTGTCGGTCGCGATCCCCGACCAGTCGTTCACCGTGATCGTGGGTCCGAACGCGTGCGGCAAGTCCACTCTGCTCCGCGGGCTGTCCCGGCTGCTGAAACCGTCGGCCGGGCAGGTCGTTCTCGACGGCGCCGACATCAACTCCTTCAAGACCAAGGAGGTGGCGAAGCGGGTCGGGTTGCTGCCGCAGAGCTCGATCGCGCCCGACGGCATCACCGTGGCCGACCTGGTGGCCCGCGGCCGCTACCCCCATCAGGGGTTCGTCCGGCAGTGGACCGAGGCCGACGAGCAGGCCGTACTGCGGGCGATGGACCAGACCTCGGTCACCGACCTGTCCGGCCGGCTGGTGGACGAGTTGTCGGGTGGTCAGCGGCAGCGGGTGTGGGTGGCGATGGCGCTGGCGCAGCACACCGACATCATGCTGCTCGACGAGCCGACCACGTTCCTCGACATCACCCATCAGATCGAGCTGATGGAGCTGTTCACCGACCTGCACCACGTCGGCCACACCCTGGTCGCCGTACTGCACGACCTCAACCACGCCGCCCGCTACGCCACCCACCTGATCGCGATGAAGGACGGCCGGGTCGTCGCCGAGGGCCCGCCGGCCGAGATCGTGACCGCCGAGCTGGTGCACGAGGTCTTCGGCCTGCGCTGCCTCGTCGTGCCCGACCCGGTCGCCGGTACGCCGTCCGTCGCGCCGCTGGGCCGCGACCGAAGTGGGAGCTGAGCGCATGGAGCTGACCGCGAGCCAGCGCGGCAACTGGGTGGCACGCAACCTCGCACCCGAGTCCTCGGTCTTCAGCGCCGGCCAGCTGATCTGGCTCGACAGCTCCATCGACCCCGCCGCACTCGCGTCCGCAGTGAGTACGGCGTTCGAAGAAACCGACGCCCTCCGCGTCCGCTTCGGCGAGGACGACGGCATCCCGTTCCAGTACGTCGACCCGACCACCACGCTGCCGACGACGATCGTGGACGCCGGCCACGGCGACGAGCAGATCCGGGCCCTGGCCCGCGAGCACCTCAAAGGCACCCCGGAACCGGCAACGACCTCGACGTTGGTCCGCCGCGAGAACGGCGGCTGGGCCTGGATCCTGGTCACCAACATCCTGCTCGTCGACGGCTACAGCATCTCCCTGTTCATCCGCCGCGTCACCGAGATCTACCAAGCCGACGGCCCGGTCCCCGAGCGCTGGTTCGGCAGCCTGAAACCCGTCGCAGACCTCGGCTCCGACGAAGACGTCACGTACTGGAACGGCGTCCTCGGGATCGACACCGCCGGCCACTCCGAAGACCTCTCCGCCGTCTTCGTCTCCTCGACTCGACCGGTGGTCGTCCCGACCTCCGACGACACCTACGCGAGGGTTCAGCAGTTCGCTCGCACTGCTCGGGTCTCCTGGACCGATGCCCTGATCTCCTTCTGGGGCGTCTACACCGCGCTGGCCGAGGACCGCGAGTACGTCGCGGTCCGGGTCCCGCTGATGCTGCGCGACGATCGCGAAGCGCTGAAGACCCCGGGTGCGATCTCGCGAGCGATCCCACTGGTCACCGAGATCAGCCCGTACGACACCTTCGGGCAGGTCCTCGGGGTCGTCGCCGAGCAGCTGAAGACCTCCCGGCGTCACACCGCGGTCGAGGATCACCAGATCGCCCGTGCCTGGCCGGCTGGTCAAGCGTCGTACCTCGGACTCCCGACGATCAACATCCGGCTCTTCGAGTCGCCGGCCGGTCTGGGCGAGTCCGAGACGATCAGCACCGGGCCGGTCGGATCGCTCGACCTCGCGGTCTACCGCACCCCGGACACCGGGATCCGGCTCGAGCTCTCCGCGGGCTCCGCCGAACGCGATCCCCACCAGCACGCCGAGCAGTTCGGCCGGTTCCTCGACACCGTGCTCGACGGACCGCTCGATCAGACTCTCTACGAACTCGTACCGAGTGCCGAGGCCCCGGAGTCGCGCGGCGAGCCGCTCGACGCTCCCGACGCGACGCTCGACGAGTTGCTGCGCCGCCGGACCGCCGCGAGCCCGGACGCGATCGCGATCGTTGCCGACAGCATCGAACTCACGTACGCCGAGTTCGATGCACGCGTCAACGCGCTCGCCCACGTCCTCGTCGACCAAGGCGTCCAGGTCGGCGACCGGGTCGCGATCACCATGGACCGCTCGGTGGACCTCGTCGTGGCCCTCGCGGCGGTGCTGCGGGCCGGCGCGGCGTACGTGCCGATCGATCCGGGCTATCCCGCGGAGCGCATCAAGCACATTCTCGATGTGGCCGCGCCCAGCCTCACCATCACCGCCGAGCTACTCGCTGAGCAACGGCACGAGCAGACCGCCCCGGTACTGTCCAGGCCGCTCAACGCACTCGACGCCGCCGTCGTCATCTTCACCTCAGGAACCACCGGGAAGCCCAAGGGCGTCACCCTCACCCACCGCGCACTCGTGAACCGCCTCGCCTGGGGTCAGCAAGCTCTGAACTACACACCGGACAGCGTGGCACTCTCGAAGAGCGGTATCGGCTTCGTCGACGCAGTGACCGAGCTGTTCGGCCCGCTCATCGCCGGCACCCGAGTGGTCGTCGTACCGGCCGAAACCGCGCAAGACCCAGCCGCCCTGCTCAAAACCATCGCCCGCCACAAGGTCACGCACCTGCTGACCGTCCCCAGCCTCGCCGACGTTCTGATCCGCCACGACACCACGGCGCTGGCCACCGTCCAGCACTGGATCTCCTCCGGTGAAGCACTCACCGCGGGCGTCGCGAACACCATGCAGACCGCCGCACCCCAAGCAACCCTCCACAACTTCTACGGCTCCAGCGAAGTCACCGGCGACGGCACCGCGGCCATCGGCAACACGACGATCGGTACGCCGGTCGCGAACACCACCGCCCAGGTCCTCGATCCGTGGTTGCGTCCGGTGTCGGTCGGAGCAGCGGGTGAGCTCTACCTCGGTGGCGTACAACTCGCGGACGGATATCTCCACCGCCCGGGCCTGACTGCCGATCGATTCGTTGCCTCCGACAACGGCACTCGGCTGTACCGCACCGGCGACCTGGTCCGCCGGAACGCCGAAGGACAGCTGGAGTATCTCGGCCGCAGCGACGACCAGGTGAAGATCCGCGGCCACCGCGTCGAACCGGGCGAGATCCGCGCGGTCCTCGAACAGCACCCGGCAGTATCCGGCGCGGCGGTCGTCGCGCTGGATCACCCGGCCGGCGGTCAGTACCTCGCCGCCTATGTCACGACGGCGGCCGAGGGGGTCGCCGACGCTGCACTGTTCGAGCATCTCGCCCAGTCGCTGCCGGACTACATGATGCCCACAGCCCTGGTGCGGCTGGACGAACTCCCCACCACACCGAACGGGAAGCTCGACCGCCACGCACTCCCCCAACCGGACCTCGCCGCAACCGCGGGCGACGGCCGGGCGCCCGAGACCGCCACCGAGACCGCCCTCGCCGGCATCTTCCGCGACGTCCTCCACCTCGACACCGACCCCGGCGTCGACAACGACTTCTTCCGCCTCGGCGGGCACTCGCTGCTCGCCACCCGGGTCGTCGCCCGCGCCAACGCGCAGCTCGGCACCGCACTGACGCTGCGCGACGTCTTCGACCACCCCACCATCAGCCAACTCGCCCAAGCCACCACAACCGCCACAGCCCTCCGGCCACGGATCGGCGATCTACACCGCCCGGCCGTCCTCCCCGTCTCCTACGGACAGCAGTCCCTCTGGCTGATCGATCAGCTCGGTGGGCCAGGCGGCCGGTACGTCGTGCCGGTGGTGCTGCGTCTGCACGGCGAGCTGGATCCCGGCGTGCTGAGCACAGCGGTCCGGGACGTGGTCGCTCGTCACGAGGCACTGCGCACGCTCCTGGTCGAGGACGACGGCACGCTCCGTCAGGTCGTCGTACCGGCGAACGAAGCGGCCGACCGGGTCTCGCTGCTGGTCGAGGACGCCACGGACGTGGACGCCCGCGTGAGCGCGGTGATCCAGGCCGGGTTCGATCTCGCGGTCGACCTCCCGATCCGGGTCGCGCTGTTCCGCACCGGCGACGACGAGACGGTGCTCGTCGTCGCCGTACACCACCACGCCGTGGACGAGTGGTCGTTCCCGTCACTGCTCGGCGACTTGTCGACCGCCTACACAGCACGGGCCGCGGGGCAGGAGCCGACCTGGACACCCCTGCGGGCCCAGTACGCCGACTACGCGCTCTGGCAGCGCGAGGTCCTGGGTACGGCGTCGGACCCGACGTCGTTGCTCTCCCAGCACCTGACCTACTGGCGTGAGGTCCTCGCGGACGCCCCCGAAGAGTCCACGATCACGCTGGACCGGGCCCGGCCGGTGGCACCGACCCATCGCGGCGCGGATCTCCGCTTCACCGTCGATCCGTCGGTCGCGACCGGTCTGCGGCAGGTCGCCGACGCGCAGGGCGTGAGCATGTTCATGACCCTCCAGGCCGCGACCGCGCTGACCGTCTCGATGCTGGGCGCCGGAACGGACGTGGTGATCGGTTCACCGGTCGGCGGGCGTACCGAGGACGGGCTGGAGGACCTGGTCGGGTACTTCGTGAACACGCTGCCGATCCGCCACCGGCTGCACGCCGGGGACTCGATCGCCGACGTGCTGCAGCAGACCCGGCGTACGGTGCTCGACGGGTTCGAGCACCAGGCCGCGCCGTTCGAGGAGATCGCCCGGGCCCTGGGCACCGAGCAGTCCGTCGGCCGCAACCCGCTCTTCCAGATCATGCTCACCCACCGCGTCATCGAGGGCCGCGGCGGTCTGCAGATCGGGAACACCACGACGACCCGGGCTCCCGCGGCGGTCGGCGCGGTCAAGACCGATCTCGATCTCGACCTCTTCGACGCGCCGAACGAGCTGAGCGGGAAGCTCGCGTATGCGACCGATCTGTTCGACGGCGCCACGGCGGAGCGGTTCGTTGCCGTCTTCAACTCGGTGCTGGAGGCAATCGCCGCCGGTCCGGAGGCGCGGCTCGGCGATCTCGACCTGTTGGAATCACCAGAGATCGACTCCTGGTCGCGTGGCGAGGCGGTCGACGTTCCCACGACGACCCTCGACGAGCTGGTACGCCGCCAGGCCGCGGCGACCCCGGACGCGGTCGCCGTCGTCACCGACAACGGCACCGAGCTGACGTACGGCGCGTTCGATGCGCGGGTCAACGCGCTCGCCCACCGGCTCGTCGAGGAGGGCGTGCAGGTCGGCGACCGGGTCGCGGTCGCCCTCCCGCGCTCGGCCGACCTGGTGGTCGCGCTGGCCGGGGTGATCCGCGCCGGGGCGGCGTACGTACCGGTCGACCCCGACTACCCCACCGAACGCGTCAGGCACATCCTCGAGGACGCCGAACCGCGCGTGATGATCACCGATCGGCACGCCGATCACCCGGTGCCCAGCGTGGTCATCGACGACAGGGCCCACCTCGCCGACCCACCGCGGTTCTCGCGGCCGCTGCTGCCGACGGACGCGGCGTACGTGATCTTCACCTCCGGCACCACCGGCCGCCCCAAGGGCGTTCAGGTCACCCACGAAGCGATCGTCAACCGCCTGCACTGGATGCGCGACGACTACCAGATCGGCGCGCAGGACCGGGTGCTGCTGAAGACCCCGTTCACGTTCGACGTGTCGGTGTGGGAGTTCTTCCTCCCGCTCGTCACCGGTGCGACGGTCGTCGTGGCGCAGGACGGCGGACACAAGGATCCGCAGTACCTGCTCGAAGTGATCGATCGGCACGCGGTCACGATCACGCACTTCGTGCCGTCGATGCTGCAGGCCTTCCTCACCTCGGCTCCGGAGCGGACGTCGGTGGCCTCGGTACGACGGGTCTTCTGCTCCGGCGAGGCGCTCCCCGTCTCCCCCGCGGCCGGCGCCCTGGCGTTGTTCGAGAACGCGGAGCTGCACAACCTGTACGGGCCGACCGAGGCCGCGGTGGACGTGACCGCGCACCAGGTGGTTCAAGCCGAGCTCGTCGATGCGGTCGGAGTGCCGATCGGTGCCCCGGTGGCGAACACGACGACGCGGGTTCTCGACACCTGGCTGCGTCCGGTGCCGGTCGGTGTGGCAGGTGAGCTCTACCTGGGCGGCGTGCAGCTCGCGGACGGCTACGTGGCTCGCGCTGCCTTGACCGCCGGCCGATTCGTTGCCGATGACAACGGCGCCCGGTTGTACCGCACCGGTGACGTGGTGCGCTGGAACGCCCAAGGACGGCTGGAGTACCTCGGCCGCAGCGACGACCAGGTGAAGATCCGCGGCAACCGGATCGAGCTCGGCGAGATCGGCGCCGTCCTCGAACAGCACCCGGCGGTCTCGGCTGCGGCGATCGCCGCTCTGGATCACCCCGCCGGCGGCAAGTACCTCGCGGCGTACGTCGTCACCGACGCCGACGACGCCGTACTGCGGGAGTACCTCGCCGAGTCGCTGCCGGACTACATGGTGCCCGCGGTCTTCGTGCACCTGGACCGGTTCCCGGTCACGGCCAACGGAAAGCTCGACCGCCGCGCGCTGCCGCAGCCGGAGCTGGGCGCAGGCGCGGCTGACGGCCGAGCGCCCGAGACCGACACCGAGATCGCCCTCGCCGGCGTCTTCCGCGACGTGCTGCAACTCGACCAGGACGTCGAGCTCGGCGTGGACAACGACTTCTTCCGCCTGGGTGGCGACAGCATCTCCGCGGCCCGGCTGGTGGCCTTCGCTCGTGAGCACGGTCTGACGTTCAAGCTGTCCGAGGTGTTCGTAGGACGGACGATCGGCGCCCTCGCCGCGCTGGTCGAGCCATCCGCCGCCGTCGCGACCGAGCCGGTCCTCGTCCCGACGTCAGCTGCGCTCGAGCGTCTGCGCGAGGCGGCCCCTGCCCCTGACGAGTACGTCTTCACCGAAGTCATCAGCTCGCCCGTGAACGAGTCGTCCTTCCGCTCACTCGTCGCCGGCACGGAGGCGCTTCGGTTGTCGGTCGACGCCGGCAACCGACGGCTCTGGTTCACCCACCTGCTGCCTGCAGTCGAGCCACAAACCGTGGAGCTGACCGGCGACGTCGACGCGCTCAGAGCGGCCGCCGTCGATCTCGTCGACCTCTCGACCGGCCGCCCGGCTGCCCTCGCCTACTCCCCGACGGAGGCAGTGCTCGCGGTGCACGCGGCGATCGTCGACCGAGCCTCGCTGCACCGGTTGGCGGAAGCCCTGGTGCAGGGAGAAACGTCGCGCACACCAGCGCTTGTCCCCGCGCTCGAAGCCATCGAAGCAGCCGGTGACGCGGTCGCCACCGACGGCCTCGATCGCTGGAAGGACCTGCTCGCCAAAGCGCAGACCGACGACGTACAAGTGTTTGCTGCTGGCAACATCTCCGGGTTCGACTGGGACAGCTGCCTCGCCGAGGATGTCGTCAGCAAAGCGGTCCGCAACGCGCTGCACAACGCAGGAATCAAGGTGGTCGACGAAGAGGTCTCGCTGACTTCTGACGGCACCGCAATCGGTCCGTTCACCGCCACCGTCGCTCTCGACGAGACCGAGCCGGCCAGAACCGCCGAGCTGGCGCTGCTCCGCTACCACAACAAGGCCGGACGCAGAGCCCTGCGGCGTACCCCCTCCCCCGCCGTGCTGGTCACACGGGTCTACGACAGCGGATCGCCGGCCCCGGAAGGCACCGAGCAGCTGTACCGCGCGGTGATCCGGTACCGGCTCGCACCGACCAGCACCACGATCACTTTCCTCGGCTTCACCGACCAGGTGGTCACCGACCTCCGCGAAGCCGTCGCAGACGAGTTCAAGGCCCATGAATGAGGAGTCGCCGTGCCGCGTCGTGCCCGCCCGTCCGCCGTCCACACCATCGTCCTGCGGGAGCTGGAGGTGGCGCGGGTCGTCGACATCACGCCCGGCCTGCGCCGGGTGACGGTGACCGGTGACCAGCTGGGAGCGTTCACCGCGAGCGACGGGACGGCCTTCCCCGCGTTCTCGGCCGACGGTTTCGACGACAGCGTCCGGCTGATCTTCCCGTACCCCGGCGAGACCGACCCGATCCTCCCGACCTACAAGGACGGCAAGTACAAGTGGCCGGCCGACCCGCCGTCGCTGTGGCGGGTCTACACCGTCCGCCGGTACGACGCACAGACCCGCGAGCTCGACATCGACTTCGTGAAGCACGGCGTCGGCGTCGCCACCACGTGGGCGTACCGGGCGAAACCCGGCGACCGCATCCACGTCGGTGGTCCGTCGGTCACCTACGGGCAGCCCGAGGGGTACGACTGGTTCCTCGTCGCCGGTGACGACACGGCGATCCCGGCGATCGACCGGTTGCTCGCGGAGCTGCCGGACGACGCCCAGGCCGAGGTCTTCATCGAGGTGGCCGAGGAGGCGCACCGGATCGAGTTCCCGGCCCGCCCCGGTGTCCAGGTGACCTGGATCGTGCGCAACGGGCAGGCGGCGGGCGCGGAACCCTTGCTGCTGCAGGCGGTCCGGGACGCCGGCCACCGCGAGGGCGCGATGTTCGCCTGGCTCGCCGGCGAGCAGTCCGTCGTACGGGACCTGCGGCGGTACCTCATCGAGGAGCGCGGGGTCGACAAGGCCGACATCGACTTCACCGGCTACTGGCGGCGCGCGGAGGTCGTCGCGCTGGACGAGGACCCCTCGCTGCCGGACCCGGAGCGCAACGACGAGGCCTTCGAGAAGTTCCACGAGATGTCCGAGCTGCTGCCCCCGCTGGCGATCCGGGCGGCCGCGAACCTCGGGATCGCCGACTGCATCAGCCGCGGCGTACGCACCCTGCCCGCACTCGCTCAGCACACCGGCGCGAAGGAACGCTCGCTGGCGAAGTTCCTGCGGTACCTCGAAGCGATCGAGCTCGTGCAACGCGTCGGCGACGAGTACAAGCTCACCGAGACCGGTGAGTACCTGACCACCGAGACCGTGCTCGATCACCTGCTCTCCACCGGCGTGGAGTCCCGGATGTCGCAGGCCTTCTTCGGCGTCGAAGCGGCGGTCCGCGACGACCAGCCGGTGCTGGAGTCGGTGACCGGTCAGGACTGGGACGCCCTCCGTGGCGACGCGACGTTCGAGCACAAGTACCTGGAGAACAAGTCCCGGTTCGTCCAGGTCCTGGCCGGGCCGCTCGCGAAGTCCCCCGCCCTGGCGGGCGTCGGCGAGGTGGTCGTGCACGCGACCGGCGCCGGCGTCCACGCCGACTTCCTCACCGCCGAGCATCCGGACGCGCGGGTGACCGTCGTGGCGCTGCCGACCGCGGCCAGGTGGTTCCGCGAGGATCTTCCGGTCAGCATCGCGGACGCGAGCCGACGGGACCGGATCCGGATCGTCGAGCAGTCGGTGTTCGAGAAGACCGAGCCGGCGGACGCCGTACTGGTCATCGAGACGCTCGGGCAGCACCGGGACGCTGAGGCGAGTCTGATTCTCCAGCGGGCCGCCGCGAGCCTGCGTCCTGGTGGCCGAGTGCTGCTAGTGGAGTCGACATTCGATCCCGACGAGCTGGACGAGCACGACGCCGAGCTCGACATCCTGCGGCTGACACTGCACGGCTCCGGCTACCGCACCGCGGACGAGCTCGAGGCGGTCATCGCCGACGCCGGGCTGCGGCTGATCGAGAAGTCGGTCGTGGGCTGGGGCAACACGCTGCGCGTGCTCGCGCCGTGAGCTGAGGTGCCGGCCGGGTCGTCCACGACGACCCGGGCGGACGCTCTACCGCAGGGTCAGGAAACGACCTCTTCGCCGTTCTGGAGCTTCTCCATGACCTCGACCCAGTGCTCCAGCCGCGAGTCCTCGGCCAGCGTGATGAAGTCGATCCGCTCGACTCCGGCGGTCCGCCAGCGCTCCACCAGGTCCATCAGCCGGACCGAGTCCATCCCCTGGTCGCGCAGGCTCAGCTCGTGATCGATCTCGGCCGGCTCGACGTACAGGACGTCGGCGATGTCGGCGATCATCTGCTCGCTGGACAGTCTCATCAGAACTCCTCGTTCGTTGTCACGGTGGCGATCAGCACTTCCTCGCCGCTGTAGGGACGCAGGCCGTCGGACCGGCCCGCGAAGTAGCGATCGGCCAGGCCGGTCGCGGAGATGTGCTCGACCTCGGCGAAACCGGCCTGGCGGGTCAGTTCGACGGCCTGGCCGGGGGTGTAGAAGCTGATGAACGGCGTACCGGAACGCCGGGCGCCCTCCCGGGAGGCCCGGCGGATCGCCACGTCCTCGGGCCGGAGATCCTCGAGCGGGAGGAAGAACGTCAGGATCAGCGAGGAACCGGCCGGCAGACTCGCGACCCGCTTCAGGGTCGCGGTCGTGGCCTCTTCGGTCAGGTACATGGTGACGCCCAGCCAGGAGACCACCGCGGGACGCGAGGGATCGAAGCCGGCCTCCTGCAGCCGCTCCCACCAGTCGTCGTTGGCCTCGAAGTCGACCGGGACCAGCCGCAACCGGTCCGGGAGGTCCTGGCCGAGCTCGATCAGCCGGTTCCGCTTCCAGCTCTGCGTCTCCGGCTGGTCGATCTCGAAGACGGTCATCGTCGTCTCGGGATGACGCTGCGCGTAGGTATCCAGACCGGCGCCGAGGATCACGTACTGGTCGACGCCGCGGCTCGCCGCCTCCGCGACCAGGTCCTCGGTCAGCCGGGCCCGCCCGACGATCGTGGCGCGCTTGCCCCGGGAGTCGGCCGGGACCATGTCCCCACGCTCGCGCCAGCCGTCGTCGTCCTGCGCCAGCCGGGCGCCGAGCACGTCGTCGAGGACGTGCGGCGCCTCGTCGACCTGCGTGTGCAGGGCGCGCCACAACGCGGTCCGCACCGCCGTGTTGTCCGGTGTGCCGACAACGTTTCCCGTCATGACCGAGTCCTTCCTGAAGGGTTGTTCGTGCTCTGTCCGGCCTCCCACGCGCTCCAGAGGCCGCCGTACACACCGCCTGCCGCGACCAGCTCGTCGTGGGTTCCGGTCTCGATGATCCGGCCGTGCTCCATGACGACGATCCGGTCGCAGGTCGCGGCCTGGGAGAGGCGATGTGCGATCACCAACCCGGTGCGGCCGCGCAGTACTGCGTCGGCTGCACGGTCCAGCAACCCTGCGTGGGTGGAGCCTGCCTCGGCGGTCGCTTCGTCGAGGATCGCCAGTTCCGGGTCGGCGAGCAGGAGCCGCGCGAGGGCGACCTGTTGGGCCTGCGCGTCGGTCAGCAGCTGGCCGCCGGTGCCGATCGTCGTGTCGAGACCGTCCGGCAGCAGGTCGATCAGACCGGCTGCTCCAGTGGCGTCCAGCGCCGCGTGGATGTCGTGATCGGTGGCGCCGGGCGCGGCGAGCGTGAGGTTGTCCCGCAGCGTTCCGGCGAAGACGTGTGTCTCCTGGGTGATCAGCGTCGTACGGCCGGGCTGGGCCACCGTCCCGGCGTCGGGCAGATGGATGCCGGCGATGACAGCCGCGAGCGTCGTCTTGCCGGCTCCCGAGGCACCGACCACAGCGACGCGCTGACCGGCGGGGACGTCGAGACTGAGGTTGTCGAACAGGCGCGGGCCGTCGCCGTACCGGAAGCCGATGTCCTGCAGCCGTACGGCGACGCCCGGGTCCGCGGTCACCGCCGGCTCGTCCGCTTCCTCCGGGATGGTGGCGACGCCGACCATGCGGTTGAGCGACGCCAGCGCCGACTGGAGATCGTCGACGACGAACACGAGCTCGTTGACCGGTCCGAGCAGCCGCAGGACAAGCAGCATCGCAGCGGTGGCCGCGCCGACGGTCGAGGCGTCCGCGTCGATCAGGACGAAGCCGACGACGAGCACGGTGACCAGGCTCAGACACTCGCCGAGGTTCAGCCGCAGACTCAGCATCACCTGGACGGCGCGCGCCCGAAGCGTCCAGATCGCGACGCCCCAGGACGCGGCCATCACGGTCTGGTGCCGCTGCTCGGCGAGGCCGAGCCCGAGCACGGTCGCGTAGCCGCGCTGGGATTCGAGGATCTGCTGCGCCCGCGCGCTCATCGCCGCGCGCTCGGCGCCGTACACGCGCGGGCCGATCCGGAGGTACCAGCGCATCACGAGGAAGTAGACGGGCAGGACGACGGCGAACGCGACGGCGTACGGCCACTCCAGCGCTGCCAGGCCGCCCAGCGACACGACGATCGTGAACGCGGTGACGGTGAGCGCGGGGATCACCGCGGGGGCGGCGTCGGCGACGGCGGTGACGTCGTCGCTGGTCCGGGAGATCAGGTCTCCGGTCCCGGCGCGTTCGACGAGGTGCTGCGGGAGCGTCATCGCGCGGGCGACGAGTTGTTCGCGCAGCGCGGCGAGGATGGTGTGGTAGACGCGGGTGGCCAGCACGATCGTCACCGCCGTACCGGCCGCGCCGAGCACTGCCGAGAGGATCATGACGGCCGCGACGATGAGGACGGTGCCGACGTCGGCGGTGCCTGCCCGGACCCGGTCGACGAGGAACCCGATGATCAGCGGCGGGATCACGTTGACGCCGGTGCTGACGATCCCGAGCGCGCCGACGGTGGCGAGCCGGAGCCGGTGCCCGTGGCTGAGTCGCCATACCTCCTTGGCCGTGTCCCTGCCGCTGGCGACCGGCAGCGCGTCCGCGGTCACCGCGCTGTCCCTGCGGGCACCGGTGCGTCCACGAGCAGGTCGACGACGCGGTCGCAGCTGCTCAGCAACGCGGGCGACGAGGTGATCAGCAGCGTCGACCGGCCCGATCGCAGCTCGCGCAGGCGCTCCGCGATCGTGTGCTCGGTGACCGAGTCGACCGCCGTGGTCGGGTCGTGCAGGACGAGCACCGGTACGTCGCTCGCCAGGGCGCGGGCCAGCGCGAGTCGCTGGAGCTGGCCGCCGGAGAACCGGTTGCCGTCCTCGCCGACCGGGAGGTCGAGGTCGGCGGCGAAGTCGTCACAGGCCGCGGCACGCACGGCGGCGGTCAGTAGCTCGGGGGTGGCCGCGGTGGCGGTGAGGTTGTCGCGGATCGTGCCGCCGAACAGGACGACGCGGTGCGGTGTGAAGGTGACGCGGGAGCGGTACTCGTGGGCGGTCAGCTCGCGCGCGGCGATGCCGTCGAGGCGTACGGTCAGCTCGCCGGACTCGCGCGGATCGAGCAGCGCCTCCGCGAGGCGGGCGGCGGTCAGGTCGTCGGTGCGCACGCCCACGAGCTCGCCGGGCTGCACCCGGATTGTCATGCTGTCTGCCGAAATCTCCAGCACTGGCAGCTGCGAAACCTCCGGCTGGGTCGGGTCTTCAGGCTCAGGCTCCACCGCGACGCCGGTCTGTACCGCGTCGAGGATCCGGGCGGCCGAGGCACGAGACCCGGCGAGGTTCGGGATGGAGTCGTTCGCGATCGACTGGATCTGCGGCAACAGAGCCTGCGCGAGCCCGACAGCGGCGATCAGCTCGCCAACGCTCAACTGCCCGTCCACGGCGAACCAACCCGCCAACCCCATCACCGCGGCAACGAAGACCCCGGTGACCACACCGGACCCCATCAGAAATCTCCCCAGCAACCCCGCATTGCGCTTGGCCCCGACCAGCGTCTCCTGACTCGCCTGCCGGTACCTCCTGGTCGCCTCGGTCTCGGCCCGGATCCCCTTCACCACCCGATACCCCGCCACGACATCCGTCGCCATTCCGACGGTCGTGGCCAGCAACCCCTGGTACTCGCGCGTGTCCCGCGACAGCCGCTCACTGAGCACGCCCATCAACCACACAGCGACCGGCGCCCCCACCAGCACGGCGAGCCCGAGCAGCCAGTGCGTCGTCACCAGGGACACCGCGATGAACCCGATGGTCGTGATCCGCGCGACCGGCATGATCACGAGCTGCACCCCGTTGGACATCCGGGCGACGTCGTTGGTCATCACCGAGACGACCCCGCCGTCCGGCGCGTGGGCGCCGCCACCGACCGGATGCAGTACGCCGGTCGAGAGCGTGCTCCGGAGGCGGTGCTGCAGCAGCTGGATCGCGTACGCCGTCAGCTGGGTCGCGATCTTCGCCGCCCCGGTCAGCGCGACGTACAAGCCCACCAGGACGCCGATCCACAGCACCAACTGGCCGGCGTCACCGGTGGCCAGCGCCCGGTCGATCGCGATCCCCATCACCACCGGGACGGCCGCCTCGCCGACCTGCCACACGACCGCTGCCAGCGCTGCCGGAACGGTGATCCGCCGTACGGACAGGATCACGCGGACCAGGAACCGGCCGGCCGTGGTCCCCGCGGCGGCCTCGAACGGCTGCACCACGGGCGGTTCGGTGGGGGCCTGGAAAAGCACCGGCAACCAGCGGGTCAGAGGTCCCCGCCCCAGCCCTGACGGGTCGGCGGCTGCACCTCGTTCGGGCGGTGGGATGGGTGGCGGCACGGGGCAAGGTTAGCCTAACCTTCGTTGGTGTTGCAGTGACCTGGTCCACGAGATGTGAGGGTGCTTCCGTTGACGGCTTTTGATCGTGTGGAACTGACCGCGAGCCAGCGGGGCAACTGGGTGGCACGCAACCTCGCACCCGAGTCCTCGGTCTTCAGCGCCGGCCAGCTGATCTGGCTGGACGCCTCCGTCGACCCGGCCGTCCTCGCGTCCTCGATCAGTACGGCGTTCGCCGAAACCGACGCCCTGCGGGTCCGTTTCGGCGCCGAGGACGGGATCCCCTTCCAGTCCGTCGACCCGACCATCACGCTGCCGACGATGATCGTGGACGCCGGCCAGGGCGACGACCAGATCCGCGAACTGGCCCGCGGACAGCTCGCCGCCACAGCCGAACCGACCACCAACTCGACCCTGGTTCGTCGCGACAACGGCGGCTGGGCCTGGATCCTGGTCACCAACATCCTGCTCGTCGACGGCTACAGCATCTCGCTCTTCATCCGCCGCGTCACCGAGATCTACACCGCCACCCAGGCCGGCGACCCCGTCCCCGACCGCTGGTTCGGCAGCCTCAAACCCGTGACAGATATCGGCTCCGACGAAGACGTCGCGTACTGGAACGGCATCCTCGGAATCGACAGCGCCGGTCACAGCACCACGGACGACCTCTCCGAGGCCTTGGTCTCGTCGAGCCGGCCAGTTCCGGTCCCGCTGACCGACGACGCGTACGGACGGATCCAACAGTTCGCGCGCACCGCACGCGTCTCCTGGACCGACACCCTGATCACCGCCTGGGGCGTCTACACCGCCCTGGCCGAAGGCCGCGACTACGTCGCCGTCCGGGTCCCGCTGATGCTGCGCGACGACCGCGAAGCACTGAAGACCCCGAGCGCGATCTCCCGGGCGATCCCGGTCGTCACCGAGATCAGCCCGTACGACACCTTCGGAGACGTCCTCGCGATCGTCGCCGAGCAGCTGAAGACCTCCCGGCGTCACATCACCGCCGAGGACCACGAGATCGCCCGCGCCTGGCCCAGCGGCCAGACGTCGTACCTGGCGCTCCCGACGGTCAACATCAGACTCTTCGAATCGGCACCGAGCCTGGGTGAGTCCGAAACGATCAGCACCGGCCCGGTCGGATCGCTCGACCTCGCGATCTACCGCAGCGCGGACACCGGCCTCCGGCTCGAGCTCTCCGCAGGCTCCACCGCCGATCCGCAGCCGCACGCCGGACAGTTCAGCCGCTTCCTCGATGCTGTCCTCGACGGACCCCGGAGCCTGTACGAACTCGCCCCGGCCACCGACGCCCCGGCGTCGCGCGGCGAGACGCTCGACGTTCCCGACACGACGCTCGACGACCTCGTACGCCGCCGCGTGGCGACGAGTCCGGACGCGGTCGCGATCGTTGCTGAAGGCACCGAGCTCAGCTACGCCCAGTTCGACAGCCGGGTCAACGCGATCGCTCACCTCCTCGTCGACCGGGGTGTGCGAGTCGGGGACCGGGTCGCGATCGCCATGACCCGGTCGGTGGACCTGATCGTGGCGCAGGCCGCGGTGCTGCGCGCGGGAGCGGCGTACGTGCCGATCGACCCGGGCTACCCGGCGGAACGCATCCAGCACATCCTCGACGTCGCCGCGCCCAGTCTCACCCTCACCGCCGAGCTGCTCGCTGAACAACGGCACGAGCAGACCGCCCCGGTACTGTCCAGGCCGCTCAACACACTCGACGCCGCCGTCGTCATCTTCACCTCAGGAACCACCGGCAAACCCAAGGGCGTCACCCTCACCCACCGCGCACTCGTCAACCGCCTCACCTGGGGACAACAAGTCCTAGGCTACACCCCGGACAGCGTCGCACTCTCGAAGAGCGGCATCGGCTTCGTCGACGCCGTCACCGAACTCTTCGGCCCACTCATCGCCGGCACCCGCGTCGTCGTCGTACCCGCGCAAGATCCGGCCGATCTGCTCGACAGCATCGCCCGCCACCACGTCACGCACTTGCTGACCGTCCCCAGCCTCGCCGACGTCCTCGTCCGTGAAGACACTGCGGCCTTGGCCACCGTCCAGCACTGGATCTCCTCCGGCGAAGCACTCACCGCAGGCACCGCCGACGCCATGCAGACCGCCGCGCCCCAAGCAACGCTGCACAATTTCTACGGCTCCACCGAGGTCACCGGCGACGGCACCGCAGCCATCGGCAACACGACGATCGGCACCCCGGTCGCGAACACGACCGCGCACGTCCTCGACACCTGGCTGCGCCCTGTAGCAGCGGGAGTGGCCGGAGAGCTCTACCTCGGCGGAGTCCAACTCGCCGACGGCTACGCCGGACGGCCCGGCCTGACCGCCGACCGATTCGTTGCCTCCGACAACGGAGCCCGGCTGTACCGCACCGGCGACCTGGTCCGCCGGAACTCCCAAGGACAGTTGGACTATCTCGGCCGCAGCGACGACCAGGTGAAGATCCGCGGCTACCGCATCGAACCCGGCGAGATCCGCGCGGTCCTCGAACAGCACCCGGCAGTATCCGGCGCGGCAATCGTCGCGCTGGATCACCCGGCCGGCGGCAAGTACCTCGCCGCCTACGTGACCGCGGACGCCGACGACGCTGTACTGCGCGAGCATGTCGCGCAGTCGCTGCCCGACTACATGGTGCCCACGACGTTCACCCGACTGGACCGCTTCCCGGTCACGCCCAACGGGAAGCTCGACCGCCAGGCACTACCGCAACCAGACCTGACCGGTACGACCGACGGCCGCCGGCCCAAGACCGAGACCGAGATCGCCCTGGCGGACATCTTCCGCGACGTACTGAATCTCGACACCGAGCTCGGCGTCGACAACGACTTCTTCCGCCTCGGCGGACACTCGCTGCTGGCCGCACGGGTCGTCGCCCGCGCCAACGCCCTGCTGCACACCGCGCTGACCCTGCGCGACGTCTTCGACCACCCGCGCATCAGCGAGCTCGCCCGAGTCGCCGACGCCACCACGGCCGCAGCACCCACGTCCCGGGTCGGCGATCTGCCGCGCCCGGCCGTCCTCCCCGTCTCGTACGGACAGCAAGCCCTCTGGTTCACCGAGCAGATCGCCGGGCGCCAGGTCTACCGGACCGAGATCGTGCTGCAGGCAGGCGTACAGCTCGATGTCGACGCTCTGGAGGCAGCAGTACGCCGGATCGTCGCGCGGCACGAGATCCTGCGCACGATTCTCGTCCCGGACGAGGACGGCTCGTCGCTGCGCCAGGTCATCTGCCCGGTCCCCGACCAGGTCCTCGAGGTCGAGGACGCCGGCCCCGAGCCACTCACCGGCAAGATCGCCCAGGTGGCCGCGCTCCCGCTCGACTTCACCACCGAGTTCGGGCTGAAGTTCCACCTGCTGCGGCACGCCGACGGCGACGTACTGGTTGCCTACGGCCACCACATCGTGACCGACGCCGACTCCTTCGGGACCCTCGTCCACGAGCTCAACGCGTTCTACCTCGAAGCGGCGACCGGACACCCCGCCGAGGTCGCACCCCTGGCGACCCAGTACGCCGACTTCGCCGTCTGGCAGCGGCACGTGCTGGGCGACCGGAAGGATCCGGACTCCCGCTACCAGTCGGACCTGCAGTACTGGCAGGACCTGCTGTCGAATCTCCCGACCGAAACCGTCCTGCCGCTCGACCAGGCCCGTGACGTCACCGAAGAACGAACCATCCGGCCGGCGACGACGGCCCTCACCACCGACGAGACCGCCACGGTCGACGAGTTCCTGGTCGACCACAAGGCGACACCGCTGCAGGCGTTGATCGCGGCCTTCTCCCTCGCGCTCTGGGACGAAGGAGCCGGCGACACCGTTCCGATCGGTACGCCGGCCAGCCTGCGCGACCAGCCGGAGCTGCACGACCTGATCGGGTACTTCGTGAACACCGTCGTGGTCCGCGCCGACATCGACGCGGACGCCGGGTTCGCGCAGACGCTGCTCCGGTGCCGCGACCGGATGCTCGAAGCCGCCGACCACAAGCTCGTGCCGTTCGAGCACGTGGTCGAGGCGGTGAATCCACCGCGACGGATCGGGATCAGCCCGCTGTTCCAGGTGATGGCCGCCTACGTCGATCGCGGCGGCGACTCGGGTGCGGACACGCCGCTCACCAACTACGTCTCGACCACCGCCGACGGCCCGCTGGCGTCGCAGCCCTCCCTGTTCGATCTCGTGTCGAGCATCGAACGACTCGGCAGCGGAGCGTTCGGGATGAACCTGAACGCGGCCCGCGAGCTGTTCTCGGCCGAGACCACGGGCCGGTTGTTGCGGAGTACGGCGCGCTTCCTGGTGCTCGGTTCCCGGTACCCGGAACTGACGGTCAAGCAGCTCGCCCAGCTCGTCCGGCTCGGCGAGACCGAAGCCGCCGAGGACACCGGCAGCAGCCAGTTCCGGTTGCCGCTCGCGGATTTCGACATCAGCGTGGACTCACTCTGGCGCGCGGCGATCGAGCATGTCGGTCAGGCGCTGTCGGTCCCCAGCCTGCGCTTGGCGGTCCGCGACGACGGCACCGGTGAACTGGTCGCCGAGACCGGCACCCCCGAGCTGCTGGACGCGATCCGGACGAAGCTCACCGAACTGGTGACGGCGTACCAGGCGAAGATCCCGATGGTCGTCACGCCTGCTCGGCCCGCGGCCGGCTACACCGACGACGAGCTGACGGCGATCCTCGACGATCCGTTCTGGGAGGACTGGGTCGATCAGCTCGCCGATGCGGTCGCAGGCGAACAACAGGCTCCCGCCGCGGCTGAGACGTCCCTCCGGTCCGTCGTACTGGCAGCCGTGGCCAAGGCCCTGGCCGGGACCGCCGAAGCTGAGGTGGTCGTGGAGCTTCACGAGTCCGACGGTCCCCTGACGACGCGGAGGTTCCCGGTCCTGCTCGCCGAGGACGCCGTCGTACTGAGCCCCGAGCAAGCGGCCCAGTACGCCGCGCTGGCCGGGCACCCTCGGTTCAGCCGCTTCTTCGACGACCTTCCGGTTCCCCGGATCCGGGTCAGGGTGTTCCGCAGCGACGCGGAGTTGGTCACCGAGGCTGTGCCGGCGGACGGACTCGACATCCACGTGCTCGTCGGAGACGTCGTCCGGGTCTGGGTGCCGTCGACTGACGAGGTCGACACCTCGGCGCTGGCCGCCGCCATCACCGAACAGCTCGCCGGAATCCCTGCCGCCGATCGCCGGGAGGCCTTCACGCTGCGGCGCGCCGACCGGGTCACGCTTACGCCGGCCGAAGAGCAGGCGATCCGGGCCCGCTACGGAAACGACGCCCAGATCCTTCCGCTGGCGCCCTTGCAGCGCGGGCTGTTCTACCACCTGCTGCGGTCCCGCGAGTCCGACGACCACAACACCTACGTCTCGCAGATCACCCGGCGCCTCAAGGGCGATCTCGATCCCGAGCGGATGACGAACGCCATCGCCCAGGCGATGCAAAGGTATCCCAACGTCCGCGCGGCGTTCGTCCCGCCCGGCGACGTACAGGTCGTCCCAGCCGGCGTCGAAGTCCCGGTCCGGGTCGTTCGCCTGGACGAGTGGGCCGGCCTCGGGGTCGAGGTGGAGCAGTACCTGACGGCCGAGCGCGGTGAGCCGTTCGACTTCGAGGTCCCGCCGCTGATCCGCTTCACGCTGCTCGAGCACGACCACGCGACCTGGACGCTGGTGATGAGTTTCGAGCACATCCTGCTGGACGGCTGGTCGATCAACGCGCTGCTCGCCGAGATCCTCAGCATCTACGCCGACGCCGGGTACGTCGATCGGGTGCCGGCCGCGTCGTTCCGCTCCTACCTGGACTGGGTCGACGAGCAGGATCCCGACAGCGCCTACCGCGCCTGGGACGACTACCTCGCGGACCTGTCCGGCCCGACGTTGCTGCGCCCCGACTTCGTCGACCGCGGCGACCGGCAGGGCGAGACCGGTGAGCTCCACCTCGACCTCAGCCCGTCGGAGGCCGCGACGGTCTTCGGTGCCGCACGCGATGCCAAGGTCACGGTGGGCACCTTGCTGCAGACCGCCTGGGGGATCGCGCTCAGCCGGCTCACCGGTAGCAACGACGTCGTCTTCGGCAACACCGTCTCCGGCCGTCCGCCGGCGTTGCCCGACGCCGACCGGATCATCGGGCTGATGTTCAACACCGTCCCGATGCGGGTGCAGGTGCCGCCGTTCGCGACGAACCGGCAGGTCGTGGCCCGGGTCCAGTCCGAGCAGCTGCGCGTCATCGACCATCCGCAGGCGTCGCTGACCCAGATCCAGACCAACGCGGGAGCTCCGGTCCTGTTCGACACCCTGTTCGTGGTGCAGAACGTGCCGGTCGGCAAGCGCGCCGGGCAGGACACCGGTGGGCTGGAGGTCGTCGGCGCGAAGGTCGACGACTCGACGCACTACCCGGTGACGTTCGCGGTCGACCCGGAAGAGCTCGACGGCTCGGCGACAGTGCACGTGCGCCTGTCCTATCGCCAGGACATCTTCGATGCCACGGCCGCGGAGCAGCTGCTCAAGCGCTACGTCCAGGTGCTCGTTTCGCTCACCCGCCGGCTCGACGAGCCCGTCGGCACGCTGTCCGCGCTGCTGCCGGACGAGACCACCCCGCACACGGGTGTCGCCGCTGACCTCGTCCGCGAGGTCGAAGCGGTCACGGTCGCCGAACTGCTGGACCGGCAGGTGCTCGTGTCCGCGGCGGAGACCGCGCTGGTCGCCGGCGACCGCTCGTTCACCTTCACGGAGTTCTCCGCCGAGGTGAACCGCTACGCGCGCCTGCTGCTGGCCGAGGGAGTACGGCCGGAGCATCGGGTCGCGCTGGTGCTGCCGCGCGACGAGCGCACGGTGATCGCGATGTTCGCGGTGTTCGCCATCGGAGCGGCGTACGTTCCGGTGGACTGCGAACTCCCCGACGAGCGGATCGGCTACATGCTGGAGATCGCCGAGCCGACCGTCACGCTGGTGACCAACCGCGACGCGGACCGGCTCACCGGTGCCATCGGCACGGTGGTCAACCTCGACTCCGGCACGACGGCGGATCACCTCGCGCAGCTGGACACCGCTCCGATCACGACCGCGGAACGCGGCGGTGAGGTGTCGCTCGACAACCTCGCGTACATCATCTTCACCTCGGGGACCACCGGCCGGCCCAAGGGCGTCGCCGTCGGCTACCGCGGCCTGACCAACATGTACGTCAACCACGTCGAGAAGATCTTCGACCGGGTGGTCGACCACCAGCGCGGGCGCCGGATGAAGATCGCGCACACGACGTCGTTCTCCTTCGACGCCTCCTGGGAGCAGCTGTTCTGGCTGCTGAACGGGCACGAGGTGCACGTCATCGACGAAGAGATGCGGCGCGACCACCAGCGGCTGCTGGCGCACTACGACGAGGTACGGATCGACGGGTTCGACGTCACCCCGTCGTACGGGCAGCTGCTGGTCGAGGAAGGGCTGCTCGAACGCGACCGGCCGGCCGGCCGATCCGTCTCCGACGACGCGCCCGGTGTCGTCTTCGTCTCGCTCGGCGGCGAGGCCGTGCCCGACCGGCTGTGGCAGCAGCTGCGCGACGCCCCCGGTGTCGAGTCGTACAACCTGTACGGGCCGACCGAGTACACGATCAACGCCCTCGGCGCCGATCTGGCCGACAGCACCACGTCGAGCGTCGGTACGCCGATCTTCAACACCCGCGCCTACATCCTCGACGAGAACCTGCAGCCGGCGCTGCCCGGTGTCGCGGGCGAGCTCTACCTCGCCGGCGAGGGCACCGCGCGCGGGTACTGGGGTCAGGCCGCGATGACCGCCGAACGGTTCGTCGCCTGTCCGTGGGAGCCGGCCGAACGGATGTACCGCACCGGGGACCTGGCCCGCTGGAACGACGCCGGGATGATCGACTTCCTCGGTCGCGCCGACGAGCAGATCAAAATCCGCGGCTACCGGATCGAACCGGACGAGATCCGTGACGTGGTGCAGGGCTTCCCCGGGATCACGCGCGCCGAGGTGGTCGCCTTCGAGCACGCCACGGGAAAGCAGCTGGCGGCGTACTACAGCACCACCTCGGACGATGACGTCAGTGAGTCGCTGCGGAGCTACCTGGCCAAGTACCTGCCGGACTACATGGTCCCGGCAGCGCTGGTCGCGGTGACGTCGTTCCCCCTCACCCCGACCGGGAAGCTGGACCGGCGAGCGCTGCCTCCGGCTGATGTCGCCGCGTCCGGGCTCGGCACGGGCCGGGCGCTGGAGTCGGACACGGAGCTGGCGGTGGCCGCGATCTTCCGCGACGTGCTCGGCCTCGACGAGGAACTGGTCCTGGGCGCCGCGAACGACTTCTTCCGCCTCGGCGGGCACTCGCTCGCGGCGATGCGGCTCGCCTCGCAGCTGAACCGCAAGTTCCCCGCGGAGATCGCGATGCGCGACGTGATCACCGCGTCGACGATCGGCGAACTGAGCGCGGCCGTCGACGCGAAGCTGCGGCAGGACGGGGACACCGAGGTCGGCATCAGCGCGATCGCGACCCGGTTCACGCCGTCCCGGAACGGCCGCACGCTGTTCTGCGCGCACCCGAAGTTCGGCGCCTCGTCGATGTACTCGGAGCTGGCGGAGTACCTGCCGCCCGGCGTCGGGCTGGTCGGCATCGACGATCCGGCGATCGTGAGTCTGGACGTCGAGTTCGACGACCTCGACGACTTGGCCTCGACGTACGCCGACGTCATCCAGGGGCTGCAGCCCAGCGGACCGTACGAGCTGCTGGGTTGGTCGTACGGCGGCCACATCATGTACGCCGTGGCCCGCCAGCTCCTCTCCCGCGGAGAGCGCGTCGGGCCGCTGGTGATCGTGGACGCGATGCCGGCCGGCGCGAACGAACCGGCGGCACCGGACTCCCCCGAGGCGATGCGCGAGGAGATGCTGAAGGCGTTCGGCGAGGAGGCGTACCAAGAGTTGCTTGCCGACAGCAAGCAGTTGAAGGCGGTCGAGACGGCCGGCCGCCGGTGCGACGTCCTGACGTCAGCGCCGACGCAGGGCAGCCTCGACGTCGAGGCGCTGGTGGTCGCGTCGTCCGCGACGCACACGCCCCGGGTGGCGGAGCTGGGTCGCGAGGACTCGCTGGGATGGGACGGTCACCTGACCGACTTCTCGTTCTTCGTGGCCGAGGACGAGGACCACCAGTCCATCGTCGAACCCCACTCCGGGCTGCCGAAGTGGGGTCCGCTGCTCACGAAGTTGCTGATCAGGTAACCGCGGCGGCGTCGTGCAGGCTGTCGAACAGCGCTGCACGACGCATGTACGCGCGCGCGGTGTCGAAGTTCTCCGCCGTACGGCGCAAGGCGTCGAAGTTCTGCCGGCGTACCTCGGGGTCACGCTCTTCCAGCAGCCGCTTGTTGGCGATCGTCTGCGCCTGCACGTAGTTCACCGCGGCATGACGGCGCTGGCGGCTGTACAGGTCGAGTACGTCGTCGGCCGCCGCCCCGGCGATGACCTTCGCGAGCTTCTCGGTCAGGTTGATCGCGTCGTGGATGCCGCCGTTCATCCCCATCCCGCCGATCGGGTTGTTGACGTGCGCGCTGTCGCCGGCCAGCAGGATGCGCCCCTGGCGGAAGGTCGCGGCCACGCGCTGGTTGACGCCGTACACGTCGCGGTACTCGACGTCGTACGGGCCGGTCTTGGGGAGGAACTTCTGCAGCCGCTGCTCGACCCGCTCCGGCGAGAGCGCGGTCGCGTCGTCCTCGTCGGCGCCGATCGGCAGGATCACCCGCCAGAGCCCCCCGGGCGATTCTCCGCGCACCTTGAACACGTTGGCCCACTCGGCGGGGTCGGAGAAGTAGTTGCGGAACGACAGCTCCGGCCGGACCGTCCTCAGGTCGAAGCTGGTCGCGATCTTGATGAACCGCTCCGGGTAGGTGAACCCCTCGAAGTCGATCCCGGCCAGCTTGCGGACCGTCGACCGGCCACCGTCGCAGCCGACGACGTACGCCACCCGCAGGCGCTCGGCGCCTGCGGGTGAGGTGATCTCGGCCTCGACACCGCTCGCGGTCTCGGTCAGACCGGTCAGCGTGTGCGAGAACCGGACGTCGAAGTCGGACTCGTCGGCGTACTCCGCGGCGATGGCGGCGGTCAGCTTGTACTGCTCGTACTGCAGCACGTACGGGAACCGCACCTCGTCCGCGAGCCGGCCGAGATCGAACTCCGCCACCACGTCGCCGGTCTGCCGGTCGTGGAAGCGGTAGGTGCTCGACACCAGGCCGTGCGGCCGGATCTTCTCGGTGACACCCAGGTCGTCGAGCATCTCCAGAGTGCTCGGATGGATGCTCGCCGCGCGCTGGTCCCGTACCGGCGCCGGCTCGGACTCGAGGACGGTCACCGGAACGCCCAGCCGGTTCAGCGCCAGCGCGCAGACCATGCCGACAGGGCCCGCGCCGACGACCAGGACACGTGTGCTCTCGGTCGGCATGCGGCTAGTTCAGCTCACGCTGCAGCCGCTTGCTGACCTTGCCGACCGCGGTGTACGGGAACTCGTCGACGACCTCCACGACATCGGGGAGCTTGAACGTGGCCAGACCCTTGTCGCGCAGGAACTGCCGCAGCTTGCCCAAGGTGAGCTCGGCCGCGCTGTCCGGGGTCCGGGGGATCAGGTACGCCTTGACGCGTTCGCCGAGCACATCGTCGTCGATGCCGACCACCGAGACGTTGTGGACGCCGGCGTGCGAGATCAGCGCGTTCTCCAGCTCCTCGGGCGCGATCTTCTCGCCGCCGCGGTTGATCTGGTCCTTCGACCGCCCGACGACCCGGATGAACCCGCGCTCGTCGCGCTCGACGATGTCACCGGTGCGGTAGAAACCGTCGCTGGTGAAGGCCAGCGCGTTCTGCTCCGGGTTGCGGTAGTAGCCGCGGATCACCGACGGTCCGCGGGTCAGCAGGTGACCGGGCGCGCCGGGTGGCACCTCGTTGCCCTCGTCGTCGATGACCAGGATCTCGTCGGCCGCCGAGGCCGGGCGGCCCTGGTACCGCACACTGGTCGCCCGGTCGACGTCGGCAGGATTGCTGACGACCAGGCCCTCCCCCATCCCGAAGCTCTGCGACAGCTGTACGCCGAACTCCGGCTCGACCCGGCTCGCCACTTCCTCGACCAGCTTCGCGCCGCCGCACATGATCGTCTTCAGGCTGGACAGGTCGTAGGACTTGCGCAGCGACGAGTTCAGCCAGGCCAGCAGGATCGGCGGGACCAGCGAGACCCGGGTCACCCCGTGCTTGGCGATCATCGGGAACGTCGTGTCCGGGCTGCCGTTCGGAGCGATCACGATGGTGGCGCCGACACTGAACGCCCCGAGGAACCCGGGCGAACGCGTCGACATGCTGTGGCAGATCGGGATCACCAGCAGGTGCACGGTGCGCTCGGTGATGCCGCGCTCCCCCACGCTGCGCCGCAGCGCGTAGCCGTAGGTCTGGTGGGTGTGCGGCATCAGCTTCGGAACGCCCGTCGTACCGCCGGACATCTGCAGCAGCGCGACGTCCTGCGGGTTGCACCGGCGCGCGTGCTCGAGCTTTCCCCTGGACAGCAACGCGTCGTACTCCGCGCCACCGCCACCACGTTCGAGGACGACGGTGTGCTCCAGCTGCGGCCACTTGGCCTTCAGGTCGGCCGCCATCGCCGCGAGGTCGGTGCCGCTGTCCGAGGCGATCGTGATGTACGCGCGGGCCTCGGCGATCTCGACGAAGTGCTCGATCTCGGCCCGGCGGTGCGCGATCGGAGCGACGACGGGAACCCCGCCGAGCTCCCACAGGGCGAAGACGAAGACGATGTACTCGTGGATGTTCGGCAGATGAACCACGACCCGGTCGCCGCGGTTCAGCCCCAGCTCCTGCAGGCCGGCCGCGAGGCGCAGGACCTTGTCCGTGAGCTCCGCGTAGGTCAGCTGGGCGTTGCTGTCGATGACGGCCAGCTTGTCGGGAAGGCGCTCCGCGGTGGCGAACAGCAGCTCCGGCAGGGTCTGATCGCGCCAGTTCCCCTCGGCGAGGTACTTGGCCGCCGTCTCGGGCGGGAACGGAACGACCCCGTCAAGGGCCAGCGGTTCGATGCTCATGGGTTTCCAATCTCGTCAGCGAGGAAGTCGAGGATCAGCTGGTTGACCTGCTTCGGCTGCTCCAGGTAGCCGAAGTGGCCGGCGTCGGGAATCTCGGCGTACTCCGCACCCGGTACGGCGTCGGCGACCTCACGGCACAGGTAGGTCGGGACCACCCGGTCGTCGGCGAACCCGACGACGAGCAGCGGCCTGGTGATCGCGGCGTACGCCGTGAGCCGGTTGTCGAGCTCGGCGGACAGCTCGAGCTGACCGCGCTTGCCGGCGTCCATCGGGCCCGCCGAGTAGGCCAGGACGTCGAGCCAGTCCCGCGCGCGGGCGGTGTCCCGCAAGGTCGCGGGAGACAGGTTCACGATCGCGTCGACGGCGGCCTTGTACTCCGCCGGGAGCACCACGTCGGTGTCGAACAACTGCCGCTCGCCGGCGCTCAGACGCCGGGTCACTTCGTCGAGGCGACCGTGCGCGGCCAGCGCCACTGCTCGTCGTACGAGGTGTGGGCGACTCAGCGCCAGCTCCTGGACGACACGGGCACCCAGCGACGTGCCGACGACGTGCGCGGGGCCGCCGAGGTGCTCGATCAGCTGCGCGACGTCGTCGACCAGGTCGTCCATCGTGATGCGGGGAAAGTGCGTGCCCGCCGGCCGAGTCGTCGGGCTGATGCCGCGGGCGTCGAAGGTCGCCACCCGGTACCCGGCGCCGACCAGCGCCGGGACCTGGTGCAACGTCCAGACGTTGCCCTTGGCACCGGTGCCCATCACGAGGACGACCAGGTCGCCCTCGCCGGCCACGTCGTACGTCAGGTTCAGGCCGTGGACCGGCAGGACCGGCATCAGCACTCCTTGTTCACAGGCTGATGCCTGTCGTTGCTTCGGGTCAGCCCAGCTTCAGGACGGCGTCGAGACCGACCGTCACCCCGGACAGCTCCGGGACGGCGCGGAGCGAGGTCAGCACGCCGGGCATCAGGGACTCGCGCGTCACCGAGTCGTAGCGCAGCCGCAGGATCTCGCCGTCGACCCCGAGCAGCACCTCCTGCGACGACATGAAGCCACGGACCCGGACCGAGTGGACGGAGACGCCCTCGATCCGGCCGCCGCGTACGCCGTACGGGTCGAGGTAGGTGGCGTCGGGCGACTGGGCGCACCCTGCTTCAGTACGCGCGCGACCGACCAGCTCGGCGGTGTGCAGCGCCGTACCCGACGGTGCGTCCACCTTGCCGGGGTGGTGCATCTCGATGATCTCGACGGACTCGAAGTACGGCGCGGCCTGGGTCGCGAACTTGGTCATCAGCACCGCGCTGACCGAGAAGTTCGGGACCACGAAGACGTTGACCTCGTCGTGGTCGACCAGCGCGGCGCGGATCCGCTCCACCGCCGCCTCGTCGAAGCCGGACGTCCCCACCACCACGTGCTTGCCGTGCTTGATGCACCACTGGACGTGCTCGTGGGCGACGTCCGGCGGCGAGTAGACGAGGACGACGTCCGCGTTGTTGTCGACGATGTCCTGCACGTCGTCGTCGATGTCGATCTCGGCGACCACGGTCAAATCGGAGCTGGCCTCAATGGCGCGGACCGACGCGACGCCCATGCGTCCGCGGGCCCCCAACACAGCAACTCGAATCATTTGGATAGCCTAACCTAAGTTGACCGCACGGCTCCAGTGTGCGAAGTCTCACCGGATGAGACCCGCACCGGGTGCGGAGATGGATGCCGGCGGGCGATCACCGGCGCGACGCCGGCTCAGCCCAGCCGCGCGGACAGCTGGTCCTCGGCCCCGGGGACCGGCTCGGCCAGGTCGTTGCCCAGGGCAATGATGCGGTTGGCGCCGTCGACGTGCACGACCTTCGGCTGGTAACCGATCAGCTCGGACTCCTCGGCCTGCACGAACGACATGATGATCACCAGGTCGCCGGGGTGGACCAGATGGGCGGCCGCGCCGTTGATGCAGATGTCACCGCCGCCGGCCGGGCCGTTGATGATGTAGGTCTCCAGGCGGGCGCCGTTGGTGATGTCGACGACCTGCACCTTCTCCCCCTCGATCAGGCCGGCGGCCCGGGCGAGGTCGACATCGAGCGTCAGCGAACCCACGTAGTGCAGGTCGGCCTGGGTGACGGTGGCGCGGTGGATTTTTCCGCCCAGGACTTCGCGAAGCATGTCCGGCTCCTCCAAGAGTTGGTCGTACAGGGGTGGGGTGGTGCGGGATCAGTTGAGGCCGGCCTGCGCCTCGGACCGGGCGATGTGGTCGCGCAACGACTTCGGGCGGATGTCGGTCCAGTGCTCGTCGATCCAGTCGAGCACCTCCTGGCGCGGCTTTCCGCCGGGTGCGCCGTACGCGATGCTCCAGCCGGTCGGGACCGGCTTGAACGTGGGCCACAACGAGTGCTGCTCCTCGCCGTTGACCAGCGCGTAGAAGCGACCGTTGTCGTCGTCGAACGGGTTCTGGGCCATCAGTGCTGCTCCTCGTCCTAGCGGGGGTCGGTCGGGACCGCGGCCGGCAGTCGTTGCTGGGTGGCGGGCTGCTCGTCGGTGATCGCGCGCAGGATGTCGGCGGCGCGAACCGCGACGTTGGACAGCAGCGACGACGTCAACCCGTGGCTGTGCTGGACCCCGCCGTTGAGGAAGATCCGCTCGGGAACGCTGGGCAGCCGCAGCCGGTAGTCGCGCTCGACGACCGGGAGCTCGCCATCGAACGAGGACGACGCGTCGATCCCCGGCCCGAGCATGCTGCGGGTGTCCGCCGCGCGGAACCCGGTGGCGAAGACGGCGGCGTCAACCTCGAGCGTTGTGCTGCCCCGGTCCCCTAGGTCACGGATCGTCGCCGTGACGCCGTCGGGGCCCTCGGTCAGCCGCTCGACCTCGGTGACGCGATGCACGACCAGGCGGCGTACGCCGCGCGTGCTTTCGTCGTACTCGCGTCGGTAGAGGTCCTTGATCAGGTCGGCGTCGACGGCGGAGTAGTTGGTTTGGCCGTGGTAGTCGAGCAGCTGCCGCTTGAGCTCCGGCGGCGCGGTGAAGAACTCGTCGACCGCTTCCGGGTCGAAGATGCGGTTGGCGTACGGGGTGTCGTCGGACGGGGAGTAGCCGAAGCGGCGGAAGGAGGCGTGCACTTCCGCGTCGGGGTACGAGTCGTGCAGGTAGGCGGCGACCTCTGCGGCGCTCTGACCGGAGCCGACGACCAGGAAGCGGCCGTGCGGGCGCGAGGGCAGCTCGGCGAGGCGGTTCAGGAGTTGGTGGTTGTGGAACACGCGGGGGCCCGGTGCGATGCCTTCGGGCAGGACCGGGGTGATGCCGGAGCCGAGTACGACGTGCCGGGCGGCGATCTTCGTCGCAGTGGAACCGTTGGCAACAGACTCGAGCGTGACCTCGAAGGTCTCGCCGTTCCAGTCGATGCTGGTCGCCCTCGTCCCGTACGAGACCGGGATGCCGATCCGGTTCGCGGCCCAGCTCAGGTACCCGTGGAACTCGCGCCGGGTCGGGAAGAACGTCTTGAGATTGATGAAGTCGGTCAGCCGGCCCTGCTCCTGCAGGTAGTTCAGGAACGTGAACGGGCTGGTCGGCGTCCGCAGCGAGACCAGGTCCTTCAGGAAGCTGATCTGCATGGTCGAGCCCGGCAGCATCATCCCGTCGTGCCACCCGAACCGCGGCCGGGCGTCGACGAAGCGCGCGGTCAGCGGCCGCCCGTCCCGGCGCTGATCGTTGAGCTCCTCGATCGCGATCGCCAGGCTCAGGTTCGACGGCCCGAAACCGATCCCGAGAACGTCAACCTCACCCGAGCCCGAACGGTGGTTCCCACCCTCGATCAACTCATCCATCGTCATCCGGTAATCGGCCCCTCTTGGCACGAGACATGAACGGCGCAACGACCGGCCGTCCCTCATCGAGGGGAGACCTTAGCACCAGGAACTTAGGTAAGGCTAACTTTAGTTGCGCGGCTCAGGCGAGCGCGCCCGCGCGTCGCCCGATCACCGATCCGGCGATCAGGCCAGCGCCCGTCGGGTAGTTCCCGCTGAACAGCCCACCGAGCGTTTCGCCGCACGCGAAGAGCCCCGGGATCGGCTCCCCCGACCGATCGAGCACCCGCCCGTCGACGTCACCGCGCAGACCCCCGAAGGTGAAGCTGATCCCGCAGGTCACCGGGTACGCGTAGTACGGCGACTTGTCGATCGCCGCCGCCCAGTTGCTCTTCACCGGCTCCACCGCCGCGAGGCGGCCGTCCTTGACCGCCGGATCGAGCGGACGCGTGGTGTCGATCGAGGAGTTGAACTCCTTCACCGTCCGCACGAACCCGTCGACGTCGATCTCCAGCGCCGCGGCGAGCCCTTCGACGCTGTCGGCGACCACCGGAACGATCCCCGGCATCTCGTACTCGTACGCCGCCAGCATCGCGCGCGCGTTCGCGTCGAACACCTGGAACGCGACCGATCCCGGTTGCTCCAGGATCACCTTGCCGTACTTCGCGTACGTGTAGTTGCGGAAGTCGGCGCCTTCGTCGAGGAACCGCTGCCCGTGGCGATTGACCACGATGCCAAGCGGATAGCCGTACCGGCTCAGCCTGTTGGTCAGCGCACGATTGCTCTCGTTCCCGGGGAACGACGCGTCCCACGGAACGCTGTGACAGGTCGACCAGTCGCCACCCCGATCGGCACCGATCTCCAGCGCCGCCTGGATCAGATCCCCGGTGTTGTACGGCGTACCGCGCACCTTCGCGTACTGCCAGCCGTCACCCAGATGGCGCTGACGCCATTCGGCGTTCGCCTCGAAACCACCACTGGCGATCACGACGGATTCCGCTCGAAGCTCGTCTTCACCGACCCGGACGCCGACGACTTCACCAGCGTCGATGATCAGCCCGGTGACCGCGCAGTCGTAGCGCACCTCGACCCCGAGCCGCGCCGCGACCTGCTCGTGAACCGCCATCAACCCGGGCCCGCCGCCGACGTTGCGGACGTGCGACCCACCCCAGAACTCGAAGGTCCCGTCGGGTTGCTCGTGAGCCTGCCGCTCGTACATCAGCTCGAACCGCATCCCCAGGCCGTGCAGCCAGCGAACGGCGTCCCGCGATCCTTCGACCACAGCTTCGGCGAGCTCCTTGTCACCGCGACCCTCGGTGACTCGCTCCAGGTCGGCCAGGAACTCCGCCTCTGGGTACGGCGGGACTTCGGTCCGCGCGTGCCGCTGATCGGGCTCGAGAACTTCGAGCAGATCAGCGAGTCCGGCGTGCACCATCCGGGTCGAGCCCAGGGTGTAGTAGCTGTTTCCGCCGGCGTCGGTCTTCGGCGCCTTCTCCAGCAGCAGCACCCGCCGCCCTCGCTCGGCCGCCGCATGAGCCGCGCAGTAGCCGGCGTTACCACCGCCCACCACGATCACCTCAGGATCGCTCACGCCCGCCTCCCACGCTTCGGTCTGCGAGGATGAGCTTAGCCTTACCTAAGTTGATTCGTCATGTGGCGTGGACCACTGGCTGGACTGGTTTGAACTCGGGAAGTCGCTGAGGCCGGCGCCGGTCTTCAGGCTCCTTTAGTTGCCCTAAGCCCCTATTGTCGAGGGGTATTCGAGGGCAACAAAAAAGATCCCCTGACTGGACGAGTCCAGTCAGGGGATCTTCAGAGTAGCGGGGGCAGGATTTGAACCTGCGACCTCTGGGTTATGAGCCCAGCGAGCTACCGAGCTGCTCCACCCCGCGCCGTTGTGTGTTCAGTTTAGGGGATGGGTGGCGGTAGAACCAAATCGGCGTCGGCGGGAAAACCGGTGTGGGGTGGGCAGGGTCGGGAGTACGGTGCCGGACATGAGTGCTGTGGGGGTTCGGGAGTTCGAGGCCGGGGATCTGGCGGGGGCTGCGCGGGTGCTGGCGGAGCGGCATCGGGCGCATCGGGTCAGGCATCCGCTGTTGCGTGCGGACTTCGAGGATGTGCGGGTCGCGCTGGGGGCGGTGACGGAGGCCTGGGAGTTGGAAGGGGCCTCGGGCGCGGTTGCCGTCAGCGATGGCGAGGTCGTCGGTTACTTGCTGGGGGCACCTAAGGGGAAGGTGTGGGGGCCGAACGTCTGGGTCGAGGCGGCCGGCGTGGCGGCCACGGACGCGGAGGTCGTGCGGGATCTGTACGGCTTCGCGGCCGCACGGTGGGTCGAGGAAGGACGGCCGGCGCAGTACGTGCTGGTACCGGACGACGCTGGATTGATGAATGCCTTCTTCCGGTTGGGGTTCGGGGCTCAGCATGCGCACGCGATTCGCGCGCCGTTCACAGGAGCAGTAGAAGAAGGACCGACCGTACGGCGAGCCGAGCGGCGGGACGTGCAGGTGTTGGCCGAGCTCGACCTGGTGCTGCCGCGACACCAGGGTGCTTCGCCGGTGTTCTCGGCGGGTGAGATTCCTTCGCTGGAGGAGGCGATCGCGGACTGGGAGGAGTCGGTCGACGATCCGGAGTACGCGACGTTTGTTGCCGAGGTCAACGGTCGGGTGATCGGGTCGGCGATCGGGTGCTCGCTGGAGAAGTCGAGCGCACACCAAGGACTGGCGCGGCCGGACAACGCCGGGTTCCTCGGCTTCGCGGCGGTGTTCCCGGAGGATCGCGGGCACGGCGCCGGGCGGGCGCTGGGTGAGGCGGTGCTGAAGTGGTGCGCGGACAGCGGCTACGACTCGGTGGTGACGGACTGGCGGGTGACCAACCTCCTCTCCTCGCGGACCTGGCCGCGGCTGGGTTTCGTGCCGACCTTCCAGCGGCTGCACCGGCTGATCGGGTACTAGTTCAAACAAACGCTCTGTGTAGTTGCGGAACTACAGCGAGCTATTGCAGTCGCTCACCGCGCATGCTTGCATCGGCTGGGTAATCGGTTCTCAGAGGGGGGATCGCGATGCTCAGACTGTCCTTGCCTGCGCGGATCGTGGGCTGTTTGTTGATGCTGGCAACGTTCTTGGTGGTGGTCAGGCCTGCCGAGGCCGCCGTCCCGGACCGGAAGGCGTGGGTGCTGTGGAACCAGACCAGTGGAACGGTCACGGGGTACGGGACCTGGCCGGCGCCGACGACCGTGACGGTAGTTGGGGTCGGTCGGTACCAGGTGAAGTTCCCCGGCCAGGGTGCGCCGAACGGGGTCGTGCACGTGACGGCCGTGAACAACGCGCCGCACTGGTGCCAGGCGGAGAACTGGTTCCAGTCGGGCGCTGACGAGATCGTCAACATCCGCTGCTACCGGGTCGGTGGTGCGCTCGACCCGAGCAGCTTCAGCGCGTTCTTCGTACGCGCTTCGGGTGGGCCGGCGCCCGGCCCGTACGGGTACGTCGATTCGGCGGCCTCCGGTGCGTTGGTGAGTCAGTACAACTCGGTCGGTGCGCCGAACTCGTCGACGCCGGGCGGGGTCGGGCAGTGGTTGGTGCGGTTCCCGGGGCTGGTGACCGGTGGACCGCTGGACGGGAGCCTGCAGGCGACGGCGGTCAACGCCGCCACCGGGGCCCGGTGCAAGGTCGGCAGCTGGTCGTCGAACGCGGGCGGCCAGGACGTGAAGGTGCTCTGCTTCAACGCCGGTGGAGCACCGCTGAACACCCGGTTCACGCTGACCTACCAGCACAAGGTGTCCCTGTACGGCGCGGCCGTGCCGCCGAAGTACTACGGGTACTTCCTGTTCCAGCCCGGCCTCGGCCCGGCCACCACCAACCTCAACTCGGTGCTGGGCCTCGGCGCGAACACCGTGATGGGCGCCGGCCCGGGCCTGTTCCTGGTGACGTTCCCGCGGATCGCCTTCCCGCAGAACACCGTCCAGGTGACGGCCTACGGCGCGAACCCGAACTTCTGCGGCCTCAACACCGGCTGGACGAACAGCACGTCGGGCCCCGACCTGTTCGTCCGCGACGTCAACTGCTTCACCAACGCAGGAGCGCCGGTGACCGCAGGCTTCACGGTCAGCGCCAACTCGATCCTCTGACGGCTACGACGGGCGGAAGCCCGCTGCGGTCTTCAGTAGTTCTTCCTGGGAGAAGCGGGAGCGGTTGATGGTGGTTTCGGCGGCCAGGCCTGGTTCTACGAACCAGAAGGCTTGGCCGTCGGTCGTGTAGCCGCCGTAGGAGCCGAGCTCTTGGGCGGTGAGGTCCCAGGTGGCTGGGTCTTTTTCGTGGTACTCGGTGAGGAAGGTGCGTAAGGACTCCAGGTCGGCGATGCGGTCGCCTCGGATGGTCTTCAGGGTGAGGTCGACTGTGGTCGTGTCGCCGGTGGTGGTTTCCCAGACTCGGCTGTGGAAGGTGACGTCCTCCCACTCGTACTCGAAGTCGGACGTCGCTCCGACGTTGGCGGGGACGTGGGTGATGGTGAAGCCGTCCAAGGTGCACACCTCCGGGTGGGGGAAGAGTCCGGCGAACAGGGCGATCAGTACGAGCGGGATCATGCAAGGAAGATGCCGTCGAAGTACCCAGGCGCGGCGGACGAAAAAACGACTGTGGACAAAGTGAAACGGCGGCCTCCCCGAGGGGAAGCCGCCGTTCACGGGCTCAGCCGGTTGGTGACGTCGGTGGACTCGTCGGTGTCGGGTTCGGCGTCGGGGTCGGAGTGGGTGTCGAGTTCGGTAGCTGGGCGCCGGCTGCGATCGCTCGGGCCACCGCCGCCTGTGCCTTGTTGACGTTCGTCTGGTAGCCGGTCAGATCACCGCGCTTCAGCGCCGCCTGAGCATCCGCGAAGGCCTTGTCCGCATCGGCCAGCGCCTGTTTGATGGTCTGGTTCGCCGGTGGCTGCTGCGGCGGGTTCGGGTCCTGCGGTGTCGGGTCGTCCGGCGTTTCGACCGAGGTGTTGAACACCTTGGTCAGCGCCTCCGACAGCGTCGAACCGAACGCGACGCGATCACCGAAGGAGACCAGCACGTACCGCAGCACCGGATAACTACCGGGGCCGGACGTCCGCACCGAGTACACCGGCTGCACGTAGAGCAGACCGCCGCCCAGCGGCAGGGTCAGCAGGTTTCCGAACTGGGCTCTCGCGCCGCTGCTCGGCTGGTTGATCGGCAGCAGCGCCGTTCTGATTCCGTCGTCGGTCTGGAACTTGTTGTACACCTGCCCAGGGCCGGGGATCTGCAAGTTGCCGGGTAGTCGCAGGATCCTGAACTGCCCGTAGTCCGGTGACGACGCCTCCGCGTCGACGGCCATGAACGCGGTCAGGTTCTCCCGCTCCGCGTTCGGCACGTAGACCGAGGTGAGCGAGAACTTCGGCGAGTCCTGACCGGGCATCCGCAGCGACAGGTAGAACGGCGGCTGGTTCTGCACCGGGGAGTCCGCCGTACCGGTACCGGTCGGGTCGGCCGGGACGCGCCACAGGTCGCTGTTCTGGTACCAGGTGCCGGCGTCGGTGACGTGGTACTTGGCCAGCAGGTCGCGCTGCACCTTGAAGATGTCCTCGGGGTAGCGCAGGTGCGACATCAGCGCCGGCGAGATCTCCGAGCGCGGCTTGACCGTGTCCGGGAAGGCCTTCATCCAGGTCTTCAGCACCGGGTCCTTCTCGTCCCAGGCGTACAGCTCGACCGAACCGTCGTAGGCGTTCACGACGGCCTTGACCGAGTTCCGGATGTAGTTGATCTCCTCGCTCGGCTGCGACGCGATCGCACCGCGCCCGGTGGTGGTGTCCCGGGTGCTGTCGTCGAGCGCGACCTTCTGCGAGTACGGGTAGTTCGCCGAGGTGGTGTAGCCGTCGACGATCCAGACCACCTGGCCGTCCACGACGGCCGGGTACGGGTCGCCGTCCGGGGTCAGCCACGGCGCGGCCTTCTCGACCCGCTCGCGCGGGTTGCGGTCGTAGAGGATCTTCGACTCGGAGTTGACCCGGCTGGACAGCAGCAGGTTGGCGTCCCGGAACTTGGTGGCGTAGAGCAACCGGTTGAAGAACGACCCGATCTGGACGCCGCCCTTGCCCGCGTAGGTGTTCAGCGTCGGGTCGCTGCCGCTCTTGCCCTCCGGAGTGTCGAGCTCGACCGCCGGCGCGCCCTTGGGGGCACCGACGACGGAGTAGTCCGGGGACTGCTCGCCGAAGTAGATCCGCGGCTCGTACTCGCCGAGATCACCGGTCGGCGGCAGGTCCTTGGACGAGAACACCGGCGTACCGTCGGCGGCGCGCTGGTTGCCGTTCGCGGCGACGACGCCGTAGCCGTGGGTGTAGACGGTGTGGTCGTTGTTCCAGTTCCGCTGGCCGGCCGGGAGCCGGTCGACCTGGACCTCGCGGACCGCGATCACCGTGTCGCGGACCTCGTTGCCGATCTTGTACCGGTCGACGTCGAGGTCGGTCGGGAACGAGTAGAAGCCACGGACCTGCTGCAGCTGCTCGAAGGTCGGGCCGACGACGCTCGGGTCGATCAGCCGGATGCCGGGGAGCACATCGGCGTCGGCCTTGAGCTCGGAATCACTGGCGTCGGTCTTGGCCGCGTAGTTGTCGACCTTGGTGCCTTCCAGCCCGTACGCCTGCCGGGTCGCCTCGATGTTCTTCGTGATGTACGCCGCCTCGCGGACCGGCTCGCTCGGGCGGACCCGGAGCTGCTGCAGCGCCGCCGGCCAGAGCGCACCGAGCAGCACGGCCGACAGGATCAGCACGACGGTGCCGACACCCGGGAGCAGCCAGGTACGCCGTACGACGTTGGCGAAGAACAACCCGGCGCACAGCAGCGCTATGACCGCCAGGATCTCCTTGCTGGGCAGGACCGCGTTGTCACCGGTGTAGGAGATACCGGTGAACAGGCGGCTGTCCGACGTGGTCAGCCCGTACCGGTCGAGCCAGTAGCTGAACGCCTTGAGCAGGACGAGCAGACCGAGCAGCACCGAGAACTGGACCTGCGCCGCGCCGGAGGCCTTCTGGCCCTTGGCGGACGGGCGGAAACCGCCGTACAGGTAGTGGGTGATGATCGCGGCGACCAGCGACAGCAGGACGATCGAGTACCCGAAGCCGAGCAGGACGCGCAGCCACGGGTAGTCGAAGACGAAGAACGCGATGTCCTTGTTGAAGTGCTTGTCGGTGACGCCGAACGGCGTCCGGTTGCGCCAGGCCAGGAAGACTTTCCACTCCCCCGACGCCGCGGAGCCGCCGAAGACCAGCATCAGCGTGCCGAGCACGCCGACCGCGATCTTGCCGCGCGACTGCAGGAGCTCGCCGTACCGCTCGAAGCCGGGGCTGGGCGACGGCGCGAGCGCGACGCGTGGCCTGGTCCGGTACGCGACGACGACGTTGGCCACGACGGCCACGGCCATCAGCAGACCGACCACGACGAAGAGCAGCACGCGGGTGCCGAGCACCGTCCCGAAGACGGAGCCGAGGTCGACCGAGCGGTACCAGAGGCGCTGCGTCCAGACGTCGGTGAAGACGCTGAAGAGAATGAGCAGGACGATCAGCGTCGCGATGGTGGGCAGCAAGGCCTTGGGGCGTTGCCCCGGAGTTCGCCGCGACCGACGCGGCTCCTCCGGCATGTCGTAGACATTGTCACTCATGCTTACTGCTCCTCGCCGCTGGAAGGCTCGAATGTCAGAGACAGTACTTGGCAGAGGGTAGGAACCAAGTCGCTGCCGGTCAGCACAGCACTGTCCTCGTCGTGAGTGCGCAGCCGGACGGCGCCGAACTGCTGTCCGTCCCGCAGTACGGCGGCCACCATCCGCACCTCGTGCCGGCGCGGGTCACTGGCCGCCATCCGGGCCAGCTCGGCGTCGGACTCGGCGTCCGGCAGGCCTGACTCGACCGAAGCCGGCAGGACGACGCGCTCGATCGCCAGCGCGCAGCCGGAGACGCCCTCGGGCCACTCGATCTGACCCAGCACCTCGGCCAGGTCACCGTCCTCGACCCCACCGGGCAGCTCGCCCTGGGCCACCGGGGTCAGCGGCTGGGCCGCGTCGTCGGCACCGAGCTCGGCCGCCAGCTGCGGCTCGGCGGCCAGCAGCTCCTTGGTCGGCACCAGCGCGAACAGCTGCGCGGGCTGGTCCCAGCCCGCGCTGCTGACGTGCTTCTCGATCTCGACCACCGCGCGGCTCAGGGCGTCGGCGGGCAGGTTGTCTATCGCGTGCATGCGGGGACGTCTCCAGTTCCGGCGGCCAAAGCCTTGAGGGCGCCGATCGCGTCGTTCAGGGTGCTGATCTTGACCAGCTGGATGCCGTCCACACCGGCGTGCAGCGCGGCCTCGCAGTTCGGGGCCGGGACCAGGAAGACGGTGGCGCCGTCGTTCTTGGCGCCGGCGATCTTCTGCTGGATGCCGCCGATCGCGCCGACCTGGCCGAGCGCGTCGATGGTGCCGGTGCCGGCCACGTGCTTGCCACCGAGCAGCGGGCCCGGCGTGAGCTTGTCGTAGATGGCCAGCGCGAACGCCGTACCGGCGCTCGGGCCGCCGATGTCCTGGCCGAGGTTCACGCTCACCTTGACCGGCGAGTCGACGCCGATCGTGATGCCGACCATCGGGCGGGTCGCGTCACCGGGCGTCGCCGCGGCCTTGATCACCACGGTCTGCTCGGCGCCGCCGCGCCGGATCAGGAAGGTGACGTTCTCGCCGACCTTGCTCCTGCGGACCAGCTCGCCGACCTGCGGGACCTGGGTCGCGGCGACGCCGCCGACCTCGAGCACCACGTCGCCGGGTTTGAGCTTGCCGTCGGCCGGGCTGTCCTTCGACACCGACGCGACCTTCGGGTGGAACGGCACCTTCGCGGCCTGCAGCGCCGCGGCGACCGCGCTGTCCTGCGAGCCGGTCATCTCGGCGGTGTTCTGCTCCTCCACCTGGTCCGCGCTCTGCTCGGGCGGGTAGATGATGTCGCGCGGGAACAGGTCGTGGTGCGGGTCGAGCCAGTTGCGCATCGCCTGCGGCAGCGTCAGGTCACGGTCGGGCGAGGTGACCGAGACCGTGGTCAGGTCGAGCTGGCCGGTGGTCGGGAACGTCTCGTGGCCGGTGATGTCGATCACGGCCTTGCCGTTCGCCGTACCGAGGGTGTCCTTGACCGGGCCCGGGCTGAACGAGACGAACGGCACCGGGAAGACGGTGACCAGTCCGAGCGAGAAGACGAGCACGATGATTGCGGTGACCAGCGTGGCGGTACGACGTGTCACGAACCCTGCCCTTGCGGTTTGAACTTGTGGACCAGACCGCGCAGCCCCGAGCGCGGTGCGGGAGTGGCCCGGGGGCCGGGCGCGGCGAGGGCGTCGGTGAACCGGCGGAAGTCCTCGACCGAGGCGAAGGCACCACCGGTGCGGCGCGGGCCGCGGGTCCGGCCGCGCCAGGCCGCCCAGCCCATCGCCAGGACGGTCGCGGCCAGCGGGAACGCCAGCCAGGCCAGGACCCTCATCCGGTCACCTTCGCAGTCATACGGCCCAGCGTACGGGTCAGCAGGCGCCGACCCACTCGCTCGCACCATCGGTGAAGTGCTGGTGTTTCCAAATCGGGACCTCCGCCTTGAGGTCGTCGATCAGCCGGCGGCAGGCCGCGAAGGCGACGTCACGGTGCGCGGCGGCCACCGCGACGATCACGGCGGCGTCGCCGATCACCAGCGGACCGGTCCGGTGCACGGCGGCCAGCGCGGTCACGGCCGGGTCCTCGCAGATCCGCTCGGCGACCTTGCGCAGGTGCTTCAGCGCCTCGGGGTGCGCCTCGTAGGTGAGCTGGTCGACCGGCCGGGCGTCGTCGTGGTTGCGGACCGTCCCGATGAAGAACGCCGTACCGCCGGCGGCCGGGTCGGCGACCGCGGCCAGGACCTCGTCGCTCGACAGCGCGGTGTCGCGGATGTCCAGCAGCCTGATCGCGTCGCTCATGACCTTCCTCGTCTCCGGAGTTCGTACACAGTATCCCAAAGCCCGTTGCCCGGCGTACGGTGAAACCGTTCGCCCCTGGAGGAACGGTAGCCCGCCACCGGTACGTTGGAGTTGTACGCCCCGTCTGCAGAGGAAGGCCACCGAGATGAGCGACGAACCGGACAACCCGTTCAAGGGAACTCCGTTCGAGGCCATGTTCCAGCAGTTCTCCGGCGCGGCCGGGCCGGGCGGCACGCCTGATCTGAACGCGATCTTCGCCCAGGTCCAGCAGCTGCTCAGCGGCTCGACCGACGGCAAGCCGGTGAACTGGGACCTGGCCAAGGACATCGCCCGCAAGACCGTCGCCGCGAACGGCGACCGCTCGGTCACCGCGACCGACAACGACCGCGTCGCCGACGCCGTCCGGCTGGCCGAGCACTGGCTCGACCAGGCCACGTCGTTGCCCGAGGCCTCCACTACGTCCGCGGCCTGGAGCCGCGCGGAGTGGGTGGAGAACACGCTGCCCACGTGGCAGACCGTGGTCGACCCGGTCGCCGAGCACGTCGCCGGCGCGATGGGATCGGCGCTGCCGGCCGAGGCGCAGCAGCTGGCCGGCCCGATGGCCGGCATGCTCCGCCAGCTCGGCGGCTCCGTCTTCGGCGCGCAGGTCGGCCAGGCGCTGGGCGAGCTGGCCGGCGAGGTCGTCAGCTCGTCCGACATCGGTCTGCCGCTCGGCCCGGCCGGACAGGCGATCCTGCTGCCGGACAACGTGGCCAAGTTCTCCGAGGGCCTCGGTGTGACCGACGAGGACGTCCGGCTCTACCTGGCGCTGCGCGAGTGCGCGCACCAGCGGCTGTTCACCGGTGCGCCGTGGCTGCGGCAGCACCTGTTCTCCCACGTCGCCGACTACGCGGCCGGGATCCAGGTCGACACCGGCAAGATCGAGTCCGCGATGACCGAGGTCGACATGCAGAACCCGGAGGCCCTGCAGGCCGCGCTGGCCGGGGGCATGTTCGAGCCCGAGGACTCCGAGCAGCAGAAGGCGGCGCTGGTCCGGCTGGAGACGGCGCTCGCGCTGGTCGAGGGCTGGGTCGACGACGTCGTCCGCGAGGCCACCAAGGACCGGATGCCGGCCGCCGTCCAGCTGGCCGAGACCGTACGCCGCCGCCGCGCGGCCGGCGGCCCGGCCGAGCAGACGTTCGCGACGCTGGTCGGCCTGCAGCTGCGGCCGCGCCGGCTGCGGGACGCGGCGAACCTGTGGGCCGCCGTACGGGATGCGCGCGGGTCGGAGGGGCGCGACGCACTCTGGTCGCACCCGGACCTGCTGCCGACCACGGCGGACCTGGACGACCCGATCGGATTCGCCCAGCAGACCACCAGCGGTGAGCTGTCCGACTCGGACATCTCCGCCTTCCTGGACGAGGCTGCCAAGGACGACGAGGGCCCGAAGGACCAGTGACGCTGCACGAGGACGCCACTGCCGTACTGACCAGCTGGACTCCCCCGGACGCGGAACAGGCCGCGCTCCGGGAGCACTACCTGCGCTACCTCGCCGAGCACGAGGACGGGATGTGGCGGAGCAGCCGGCCGGAGCACCTCACCGCGTCGGCGCTGGTGGTCGACGCCGGGCAGGAGCGGGTGCTGCTGACGCTGCATCGGCTGGTCGGGCGGTGGTTGCAGCTGGGTGGGCACTGCGAGGCCGGTGACACCACTCTGACCGGTGCGGCGCTGCGGGAGTCGACCGAGGAGTCCGGTCTGACCGATTTGAAGGTCAGTGCGGAGCCGGTGCAGTTGTCGCGGCATCTGATCGAGGCCGGTGGGTGCAAGGGCGCCTACCACCTTGATGTGCAGTTCCTGGTGACGGCGACGGCCGGGACCGAGTACGTCGTGAGCGAGGAGTCGCACGACCTCGCGTGGTTCAGCTGGGCCGACCTTCCGGCCGACCTGGACCACAGTGTGTCGGAGCTGATCAGACGGGCGGGGTGTGCGGGCCGGTCCCTGTGATCCGGCCCGCACACGTCTGTCCGGGGTTCGTCGCTCCCCCCTTCGCCGGGACCCGCCGGTTTCACCGCCCCTGAACGGCACCGACGGGCTGCCCCGGTTGCGGCGAACAGCCCTGGTGGACACCCCCATGTCCCCGCTGTCTGATCAAACGACGCACCCGGCGGAAGGTGACGCCTCAGCTAGTTACTTTCCGCGGAGAAGTGCGCGGGTGGCGTCCCAGCCCTCCAGGCCGGGGTCGAGCCGGGCCAGGTCGGCCGCCGAACGCAGCCGGTGCCAGCCCGGTCCGAGGGCGACGGCGTGGCGTCGCGGCTTGACGTGCTCGAGGGTCCCCAGGGCGGTGTCGAAGGTCGGGTCGACAGCGGCGACCCAGGGAGCGACCGGCTGCTTCACACCGATCGCGCAGAGCGAGCCGTCCTCGGCAGGGGTGACGGCGATGTCCGCCGCCGACAGGGCGCGGAACAGCTTGCCGATCAGCAGACCAGGCAGATCCGGTACGTCGTGGCTGACGGCCACGACCGCTACGGCCGGGCCGGCCTTCTCCACCGCGTCCAGCACCGACAGCGCCGAGTAGACCGGCGTACCGGGCCAGGTGAGCGCAGCGATCTCGGCCAGCGCAGCGTCGTCTGCACCGATGACGGCAACAGCGACGTCGACCAGGTCCAGCGCGGCCAGCACCTCGTAGGTGTCCTCGGCCAGCGCCAAACGCAACGCCTCCGGCTCCCGCCCCGGCGGAGCCCAGGTGCCGGTTGCGGGCACCACGAGCACCACCACACGTCGGTCGACCACCGGCTGAGCTTAACCGTGCAGCGTGCGGAGCAGCCGCAGTGCCACCTGTACGTCGAGCGCCCGCTCCGGGTCCTGCCACCCGTCGCCGAGCAGCGCGGTGATCCGGTCCAGCCGCTGCTGGACGGTGTTGGGGTGGATGTGCAGCGCGGTAGCTGCGCGCGTCGGGCTCTGCCCGGCGGCGAAGTACGCCTCGAGCGTGCCGACCAGATCGGTGCCGCGCTGGGAGTCGTACGCCGTGACCGGCCCGAGCACGTGATCCACGTGCGCCTTCACGTCCACCTCAGCGGCGCCGACCAGGCCTGCCACGCCCAGGTCGTCCGGTGTCGCGGCCTGTCCGACCTTGCCGAGGCGGACCATCGTCAGCGCCAGCCGTGTCGCCTGCTGGTAGGCGTCGACTAGCGACTGCCCCCAGCGGGCGGGGCCGGTGACGGCGATCGTCAGACCGCAGCGGCTCGCCACGTCGTTCAGCGCACGAGCTGCGTCGACCACATCGGGCACAGCGAGCAGCAGCACCAGGTCACCGGCGTACGGGCCGGCCAGTACGAGACGCAGCGCAGCAGGCAGCCGAGCCAGTACGCCGGTGTGGTCGCCGCGGCAGACAGCGACGACCAGCTGCGTCGGCAGCCGACGTGCTGGGTCGAGCAGCCGGAGCCGGTCGGCCAGTGCTCGCGGGTCGGCAGTGCCGCTGACCGCGTCGGCCAGCAGGTCGGCCTGGGCTCGCTGCGACTGCTCAGCGGCCTGGCGGCGGAACAGCAACACCAGTGCGGTGACCACAGCCGCCCGCTCGACGATGCGCTGGTCGGCAGCGGACAGGTCGTCCACTCCCCCGACCACCAACGCGCCGAGTCGCTCGCCCTTGGCAGCCGCAGCGACGACCCAGCAGTCGCCAGTACGCACCAGGCGACCACTCACCGACGCAACTGCCGCCGCAGCAAGCTCCAGCGACACAGCACCAGCAGCGGCGAGTTCGTTGCCCTGTGCATCGAACAGGACGACCCACACGTCCAGCAGCTCGGCCAGCGCGGCAGCGATCGCGTCGACGTCCCCGCCGGAGAGCACGATGTCGGCGAACCGGTCGTGCGCTGCTGCTGCGTGCTCGACTCCGGCGTGAGCCTCCGACAACTGTTCGAGCGCCGCAGCGGTCTCGGCGGCCGCCCGGACCTGCACGATGGTGACCGCGGCCAGCGCGGCCAGTGAGCCGAGCAGCGACACCTCGTCGCGGCTGAAGGGCCGAGCGGTCCGGTTGGAGGCGAACAGGACGCCGACGAACGCGCCGTCCACGATCAGCGGCGTACCGAGGATGGCGACCAGCCCCTCCTCGCCCACCGCCGAGTCGATCTCGCCGGTGTGCCGGAAGCGGTGGTCGCCCGGGTAGTCCGCGGTCCAGTACGGTTTGTGGGTCTCGGCGACCAGTCCGCCCAGTCCGGCGCCCAGCGGCAGGCGGACCTGCTGGAAGGCCGCCGAGATCGACCCGTCGGTGGCCCGCATGTAGGTGTCGCCCTGGGCCGCGTCGTACAGGGTCAGGTAGGCGACGTCTGTGCCGATCAGCGTGCGGGCCCGGTGCACGATCGTGTGCAGGACCCGGCCGGGGTCGCGGGCGGACGCCAGCTCGAGAGCGATGTCCACCAGAGCGGTGAGCTCGGCTTCCCGCTTCCGGCCGGCGTCCATGCTGCTCCTAAACGTGGGCGAGGTCCCGCTTGCTGGTCTCGCCGTAGCTGAGCACCGCGGCGAGCGAGATCACCGAACACACTGCCACGTAGATCGCGATCGCGTAGCCCGAGTCGTACGCCTTGAGCAGCGCGACCGCGATGAACGGCGCCAGGCCGCCGGCGATGATCGAGGCCAACTGGTAGCCGACCGAGACTCCGGAGTACCGGACCCTGGTCCCGAAGAGCTCGGTGAAGAACGATGCCTGCGGCCCGTACATCGCGCCGTGCAGGACCAGCCCGACGGTAACCGCCAGCGTCGCCAGCGCGAAGTTCTTGGTGTCGACGAAGGCGATGAAGACGAACGCCCAGATCCCGACGCCGGCCGCGCCGAACAGGTACACCGGCTTGCGGCCGACCCGGTCCGACAGCGCACCCCACAGCGGGATCGCGCAGAAGTGGATCGCGGCCGCGATCAGCACGGCGTTCAGCGCGAACGACTTGCCGAGGCCGAGGTGGTCCTTGGCGTACGTCGCGATCACGATCGTGAAGATGTAGTAGCTGACGTTCTCGGCCATCCGGGCGCCCATCGCGGTCAGGATCTCGCGCGGGTACTTGGTGATCACCTCGACGAACGGGATCCGCTCGCTCGGCTGCTGCTTGGCCCGGGCCTGCTTGAACAACGGCGACTCCTCGATCTTCAGCCGCACCCACAGCCCGACCAGGACCAGTACGGCGGACAGCAGGAATGGAATCCGCCAGCCCCACGAGTTGAACGCCGCGTCGCTCTGGAAGGCCGCGAGCCCCGCCAGTACGCCGTTCGCGATCAGCTGGCCGGCAGGAGCGCCGGCCTGCGGCCAGGACGCCCAGAACCCGCGCCGCGCCGGATCGCCGTGCTCGGACACGATCAGCACCGCGCCGCCCCACTCTCCGCCGAGCGCGAAGCCCTGGATCAGCCGCAGCACCGTCAGCAGGATCGGCGCCAGCGCCCCGACCTGCGCGTACGTCGGCAGCAGGCCGATCGCGAACGTGGCCAGGCCCATCATCAGCAGCGACAGCACCAGCAGGTTCTTGCGGCCGATCCGGTCGCCGAAGTGGCCGAACACCACGCCGCCGATCGGCCGGGCGAAGAACCCGACCGCGAAGGTCGCGAAGCTGAGCAGCGTGCCGGTGAGCTGCTCGCCCTTGGGGAAGAACAGGTCGCCGAAGACGACGGACGCGGCGACGCCGTACAGGAAGAAGTCGTACCACTCGACGGTGGTGCCGACCAGGCTGGCGCCGACCACCCGGGCGATCGGGGTCCGGGAGCGGACCGGTTCGGTTGAAGTCGACATGCTTGGCTCCTTAGTGGGCGGTCCAGCCGCCGTCGAGGACGAACGAGCTCCCCGTGAGTGAGGCCGACGCGGGACCGCACAGCAGCGCGACCACCTCGGCGACCTCGGCCGGCTCGATCAGCCGCTTCACCGCGACCGGTTCGAGCAGGATCTTGTCCAGCACCTCCGCCTCGCTCAGGCCGTGGACAGCGGCCTGGTCGGCGAGCTGGGCAGTGACCAGCGGCGTCCTCACGTACGCCGGGTTCACGCAGTTGCTGGTGACACCGTGCGCGGCGCCCTCCAGCGCGACCACCTTGCTGAGGCCCTCCAGCCCGTGCTTGGCCGCGACGTACGCCGCCTTGAACGGGCTGGCGCGCAGGCCGTGCACTGAGCTGATGTTCACCACCCGGCCCCAGCCGGCGCCGTACATGTGCGGCAGCGACTGCCGGATCAGCCGGAACGGCGACTCCAGCATCAGCCGCAGGATGTAGCCGAACCGCTCCGGCGGGAACTGCTCGACCGGAGCGACCAGCTGGACACCGGCGTTGTTCACCAGTACGTCCACGTCGGTGGGGAGGTCCGGCAGCCGAGCGAGGTCGGACAGGTCGGCTTGTACGGCGTCGATGCCGTCGCCGGCCACCGTCTGCAGTCCGTCGGCGTCGTAGTCGACCGCTACCACCCGCATGCCCTCAGCGGCGAGCCGGTGGGCGCAAGCTGCGCCGATCCCGCTGGCGGCGCCGGTGACGAGGGCACGACGTGGTGTGGTCATGCGAGGACTGTAGGAAGCCGTATGGCGTGGAACCATGGGCTGGCGGCACACACCTGCGCCGCCAGCCATGTGGTGTCAGCGGATGAGCGGCACCTTGGCCCAGTCGATGTCCGAGCCCAGGTAGAAGCCCGTGTACGACGGCTGGTTGTACGTCGTCTGCTGCCGCGCCACCTCGACCCGGTACTGCGGGTCGTGCATCAGCGTGTACAGCTTCCGGTCGGTGCGCTCGGTGCTCAGGTAGATCCGGATGGCGCTGCTGTCCGCCGTACGGACCAGGAGCTCCTCCCGCCAGTCGCCGAGGATGTCAGCGACCAGCGACGGGTTGCCCTTGGTGCCGTTGTTGCTGAGGGTCCCGGTGGCGGTGAGCAGCGTGCCGCGGCGCCAGTCCTCGATGGCCGGCGTTGTGCCGTTGACGATCTGCGTGGTCATGTCAGCGGCCCAGCGGATGCTCTGGTTGGTGCCGGGCATCGCTGTGCCCAGCGCGTCGCCGTCTGCTGTGCGGAGCCGCATAGCCCAGGTCTCGAGCCCCGACTCCTCCGGCACGATGTCGCCGACCATCCCGCGACCGGTGTCGCGGCCGGAGTACTCGCCGTACAGCACCTCGCCGGTCCTGGCGTCCCGCACCGCGTACCCGTACGGCGCTGAGGTGGCGCCCTCGTGCACGGTGAAGATCTCCTTGCCGGGCCGCTGCGGGTCGATGTCGGTCACGTGCATCGCGTCGCCGTGGCCCAGGCGGGCCAGTGCACCAGGGTCGGCGCTGCCCGGTGGCAGCACGTCCTCGGAGCTGTAGAGCACGCTGCCGTCGTCGTCGATGGTGGCGGAGCCGTAGACGATCTCGTGCCTGCCGTCGTCGTCCACGTCCGAGGCGCTGAGCGAGTGGAACCCCTGCGTGGTGATCGACCCGTACGTCGGGTCGGTGCCGTCGCGGCCGTGCGGGCTGTCGTTGAACGGGTTGGTCATCGGCGTCCAGCCGCTGTCGATCGCCCAGCCCTTGGTGATCCGGTGCCCGTTCCAGCCGTACGTCGCGAGCGTCGTACGGGTGTAGTAGCCGCGGGCGAAGACCGCTGACGGGTGCTTGCCGTCCAGGTAGGCGACACCGGCCAGGAAGCGGTCGACGCGGTTGCCGGGCTCGATCCGGGCCATCGCGTAGTCGCCCCAGCGGAGCCCGTCGTCGGTGCGACCGGGCTCGTAGCGGATGGTCTGGAGCTCCTTGCCGTCGGAGCCGCGGAAGACGCTCAGGTACTCGGGTCCGCTGAGGATGAAGCCTTCGAAGTTGCGGAGCTGGTTCCTGGTGCTGCGGCTGGGGGCGTAGACGTCCATGAAGTAGTCGACCAGCGCTGAAGCGTCGGCACGCGACAGCGGGTAGCTGTACTTGTCCTGGATGCCGAAGGCCGCCTCCAGCGTCGCCGGCCACTGGCCACTCTTCACTTCCGGCTGCTGCTTCCACTGGAGGAACAGGTCGACCAGGTGGTCGTAGTAGTCGGCCTTGCTGACCCGGTAGTCGTCCTGGTTGCTGTAGCCCGCCCGGCGGTCTGCTGCCGGCATGGTGATGTAGCGCTGGGACTTGACCCGGCCGGAGCGGTCGTACGTCGTCAGCTTCGTTCCGGGCGCGGTCTTGAGCATCGTCTCCGAGCGGCCGTCGCCGTCGAAGTCGTAGACCAGGAACTGGGTGTAGTGGGCACCGGCCCGGATGTTCACGCCCAGGTCCAGCCGGTGCAGCAGCGTGCCGTCGGTCTCGTAGGTGTCGACGTACACGTTGCCGGTGTAGCCGACCTGGGAGACGTCCTTGGCGTTGGAAGGGTTCCAGACCACGACGTACTCGTACTGACCGTCGCCGTCGACGTCACCGACGCTCATGTCGTTGGCGGCGTACGTGTAGGTCTCGCCGGCCGGGGTGACGCCGTCGGCGGGCTTCCGCAGCGGCAGCTCGGTGTAGCCACCGGTCCAAGGCGTGACGGTGTCGCTGCGGTCGCGTTCGCGGCCCTTGACGACGGAAGTGACTCGGTACCGGGAGGTCTGGGTACCGGAGGGGTCGACGTAGTTGGTGCTGTCGGTGACCAGAGCGATCCGGCGCCCGTCGCGGTAGACCGCGAAGTCGGTGCCGGTCAGGCCGTGGCCGGAGTGGCCGGTCGCCTCCGGACCGAGGAGGCGCCAACTGAGGAACACGCCCTCGCTGGTGGTGGTGGCGACCAGGCCGCGGTCGAGGCGTTCCAGCTGGGGGCCGGAGTGAGATTCAGCACTGGCCTGAGTCGCGGGAACAAGCAGCGTGAGCGAGGTGAGCAGGACGGCGAGTTTCGAAAGCATGCGCGGATCCCTCGGGCGGAGTGGTGGCGGCAAACGCTTTCCTCCGCACGCTAGAGCGGCCGCCGCGAGCCTGTCGAGACTTCTGTCCGTTATCGGCCGTCACCTGACCGCAACCACAGCGACGCCTATCACCAACGCCCGACTTCATAGAAAGATTTATGGTTGAACCATGGTCGACATCGAACAGCCGAAGAAGAAGGCGGCCGGCGTTCCGGCCGTGCTCTCGTCGTTCAAGTTCGGGTTCCGCGAGATGGGCCCGGCGCGGACCGGCAAGGTGTTCCTGAAGATGAACCAGGACGGCGGTTTCGACTGCCCGTCCTGTGCCTGGCCCGATCCCGACCACAAGCGCAAGCACGCGGCCGAGTTCTGCGAGAACGGCGCCAAGGCGGTGGCCTGGGAGGCCACCCGCAAGAAGGTGCCGCGGGCGTTCTTCGCCGAGCACTCGATCGACGACCTGAACCGGATCTCGGAGTTCGAGCTCGGCAAGCTCGGCCGGGTCACCGAGCCGATGCTGCTGCGGGCCGGCGCCGACCACTACGAGCCGGTCGGCTGGGACGAGGCGCTGCACGTCGTCGCCCGGCACCTGCGCGCGCTGGACGACCCCGACGACGCCGTCTTCTACACCTCGGGCCGGACCAGCAACGAGGCCGCATTCCTCTACCAGCTGCTGGTCCGCGCGTACGGGACGAACAACCTGCCCGACTGCTCGAACATGTGCCACGAGTCCTCCGGTACGGCGCTCACCCGCGTGATCGGCAGCGGCAAGGGCGCGGTGACGCTGGAGATGCTCGAGGAGGCCGAGCTGATCGTCGTGGTCGGCCAGAACCCGGGCACCAACGCGCCCCGGATGCTCAGCCACCTGGAGATCGCCAAGAAGCACGGCGCCGACATCGTCTCGGTGAACCCGCTGCCCGAGCCGGGGCTGATGAACTTCAAGAACCCGCAGCGCCCGTCCGGCTGGGTCGGCAAGGGCACCACGCTGGCCGACCAGCACCTGCAGATCCGGATCGGTGGCGACCAGGCGCTGTTCCTTGCCGTCGGCCACTTGTTGCTGGAGGCCGAGGCCGCGGCGCCGGGAACCGTGCTGGACAAGGACTTCATCGAGCAGCACACCAGCGGGTACGAGCTGTACTCCAAGCACAACGCCGAGCTGGACTGGCCGGCCGTCGAGCAGGCGACCGGGCTTCGGCGCGGTGAGATCGAGGAGTTCACCGACCGGTTCCTGAAGTCCAAGGCGACGGTGATCTGCTGGGCGATGGGCCTGACCCAGCACCGCGAGGCGGTGGCCACGATCACCGAGATCGTCAACGTCCTGCTGCTGCAGGGCAACATCGGCAAGCCCGGCGCCGGGCCGTGCCCGGTCCGCGGTCACTCGAACGTCCAGGGCGACCGCAGCATGGGCATCTGGGAGCAGATGCCGGCCAAGTTCCACGACCGGCTGGACGCGGAGTTCAACTTCACGTCACCGCGTGACCACGGCGTCGACGCGGCCGCCACCGTGCAGCGGCTGCGCGAGAACGACGTACGGGTGTTCTTCGCGATGGGCGGCAACTTCGCGATGGCGACCCCGGACACCGAGGTCGTGCACCGCGGTCTGCGCGAGTGCGACCTGACCGTGCACGTCTCCACCAAGCTGAACCGGTCGCACACGGTCCCCGGCAAGGAGGCGCTGATCCTGCCGACGCTCGGCCGGACCGACCACGACCGGACCGCGCTCGGCCCGCAGTCGGTGACCGTCGAGGACTCCCAGGGCGCCGTGCACCTGTCGACCGGCAACCTGCACCCGCCGAGCCCGGACCTGCTCTCCGAGGTCGGCATCGTCTGCGCGCTCGGCGAGATCCTGGTGCCGGACGTCGGCGAGATCCCGTGGGCCGACTTCGCCAAGGACTACAGCCTGATCCGGCAGCGGATCGGCCGGGTCTGCGACGGGTACGAGGACTTCGAGGACCGGCTGCGCGCGAACGAGGGCGGCTTCCTGCTCGCCCACGCGGCCCGCGACAGCCGCGAGTTCCACACCTCCGACGCTCGGGCGCAGTTCAGCGCGAACGACCTGACCTGGCTGCCGACCGACAGCGGGCGGCTGCTGCTGCAGACGATGCGCAGCCACGACCAGTTCAACACCACGATCTACGGACTCGAGGACCGCTACCGCGGTGTGCACGGGACCCGCGAGGTGGTGTTCGTGAACCCGGACGACCTGGCCGAGCTCGGGCTGACCGACGGGCAGGTCGTCGACATCGTCAGCGAGTTCGCCGGCGTGGAGCGCCGGGCCTCGGGCTTCCGGCTGGTCTCGTACCCGACGGCGCGCGGCTGCGTCGCGGCGTACTACCCGGAGACGAACGTCCTGATGTCGGCCGACGACCTGGCCAAGGGCAGCAACACCCCGGTAGCCAAGGGGCTCACCGTGCGACTGGAGTCAGTCGCCTCCTGAACCAGGGCTGCAAGCTCGCCAGTACTGCGGCTGTCGCGGCACTGGCGAGCCACAGACCCTCTGGGCCGGTGCGCTCCAACAGTTGCGTCGCGGTGAGTGGTGCGACGGTTGTCGCGATCCCCCAGCTCAGGCCGAAGACGGCGAGGTAGCGGCCGCGCGCATGCTCGGGAGCGAGCCCGGACGCCTGGGTGAGGTAGCGGGTCAGCAGGAACAGCTCGCCCAGGCTCCAGAGCACTGTGGCGACCAGGAAGACCGCCAGGCTGTGGGCGAACGCCGTCACGACCAACCCCACAGCAAGCAGCCCGTACCCGATGGCGATCGAGCGGAAGTCGTCGAGGCGCTGCACACGGAGCAGGCGCTGGGCGAGGATCAGCGTGACCGCGGAGACAGCCAGGATGATGCCGGTGCTGGACTCCGGCAGGCCCTGCTCGAGCAGGGTGAGCGGGATGCCGACGACCAGCTGCATGTAGAGCGTGGCGAACACCGTGCCGCTGAGCAGCAGCAGGAGCAGCCGCCGGTCGCGCCACACCGCAGCCCTGGCCTCCTGCGGCTGCTCACGCCGTACGTCGGCAGGAAGCGCCACTGCGACCAGGACCGCGCAGGCCAGACAGGTGATCGCGTCAGCCACGAACAGCCAGCGCAGGTCGACATGACTCACCGCTGCCGCCAGCAACCCAGCCAGTACGCCGGCTGCCGCCATCGCCGCCCCCAGCAGCCCGTACGCCGCCGGCCGGTCCGCAGGCTCGGTGACGTCGGCGATCGTCGCCTGACTCGGCGGCTCGTAGATCTCGAACGCCAACCCGAGCAGGATGCTCGCGAGCACCGCCGACCAGAGCACCGGGCTCAGCGCGATCCACAGCTGCGCGACCGCGCAGCCGGTCAGACCGAGCACGATCGTCCGGCGCCGCCCGAGGCGGTCGGCGAGCCGGCCGCCGAGCAGCCGGGACGGGATCGTCGCCGCGCCGAACACCGCCAGGATCAGGCCGGTCTGGGCGAGGGACGCGCCGAACTCGACGGTGAGCACGACGCCGAGGAACGGGAGCGTGAAGGCGCCGATCCGGTTGACCGCGCGGGCGGCGACCAGGATCCAGACCACCCGGGAGAGCTTCCGGACGACCGTGGGTTCGTGACTGTCTAAAGCGGTATGGTCGGTCACGCAGTCGACTGTACGAAGGAGTGGCGTGACCGGTCAAGCGTCTTTTGATAGTCATACGAAGAGCGTGCTGGCGGCGTCCGTCGAGTACGTGAACCGGCTGACGCCGGGCTTCTCCGGCGGCGTACCGGTGGAGGCGCCGGCCGACGAGGCCAAGGCAGTCGGCGACGCGCTGGCGGCGATCGGGTATCCGCGACCGTCGGTCGAGGCGGCCGACGCGCGGCGGATGGCGACCCTCGCCGGCAGGATGCGCACCGTCTTCGAGGCCGCGCACAGCGGCGAGCTGGACAAGGCGGCGGGCGAGATCAACGCGCTGCTGCTCGACACCAACGCGCGGCCGCAGCTCGACCGCCGGGAGAAGGGCTGGAGCCTGCACTTCCACGGTCCGGACGACGGGCTCGTCAACGGCTGGGCCGCGGGATGTGCGGCCGGTCTGGCGCTCGCGGTCGGCAGCGACCTGGCCGGCCGGCTCGGAGTGTGCGACGCACCGCAGTGCGACCGGGTGTTCGTGGACACCTCGCGGAACGGGCAGCGCCGGTTCTGCTCGCCGCAGTGCCAGAGCCGGGTCAAGGCCGCCGCCCACCGCGCCCGCCAGTCCCCGACGGACTGAACCGGAGGCCTTGAACACCAAGCCGGGGCCGCGAACAGGGTATTTCCTGTCCGCGGCCCCGCGTTGGTGTTGGAGCTACCGGCACCGAGCCGGTGGCCGGCCGCGTGCCGCTGGATGCCCTGGGGCGGGCGGGCTCAGCCGACCGGGGTCAGCTCCCGCTCCTCCTCCGGCGCCTGGGTGACCGCATGCTTGGCGGGCGGGCGGCGCAGCCACTTCGGGGCCCACCAGTTCGCGTCGCCGAGCAGCGTCATGATGCTCGGCAGCACCACCGCCCGGATGATCGTCGCGTCGATCAGGATCGCGACCGCCAGCCCGACTCCGAGCTGCTTCATGTCCAGCGTGCTCAGCGTCGCGAAGACCGCGAACACCCCGATCATCACCGCCGCCGCGCTGGTCACCACACCGGCCGACCCGGTGATGCCCTCGGCCACGGCCTGCTTGGTCGGTACCCCGCGCAGCACCGCCTCGCGGATCCGGCTGACCACGAACACGTGGTAGTCCATCGACAGCCCGAACAGCACCACGAACAGGAACAGCGGCAGCCAGGACACCACCGCGCCGTTCGAGCGGAAGTCCAGCAGCCCTTCGGCCCAGGTGTTCTGGAAGACCGCCGTCACCACGCCGTACGCCGCCCCGGCGCTGAGCAGGTTCAGCCCGATCGCGGTCACCGCGACCACCACGGACCGGAACGTCACCATCATCACGATCATCGTCAGCAGCAGCACGAACCCGATCACCAGCGGCAGCTTCGACCGGGTGTGCGCCGCGTAGTCGACATCGGCCGCGACGAACCCGCCGACGGCGTACTCCGCGCCCGGCACCTTACCGACGGTCTGCGGGATCAGCTCGTTGCGCAGCTTGGCCAGCGAGTCCCGCGCCTGCTCACTACCGCCCTCGTACGGCGTCGCCACCTCGGCCACGGTCACGCGACCGTCGGCCGACACCCGCGGCTTCTCCAGCCCGTCGGCGGCGTACAGCGGGTCACCCTCGGTCCGCTTGGCCAGATCGGTCAACGCAGCCTGTACGGCGGCCTGCTGGTCGGCCGGCGCCCTGACGGCGACCTGGTGGCTGGTCCCCGTGCTCGGGAAGGCCGCGGTCAGCCGGTCGTAGGCCTGCATCACCGCGGTGTCGCGCGGCAGGTCCTCGGTGCCGGGGAACTTCAGCGTCATCCCGAGCGCCGGCGACGCGACGGCGAGCAGTGCGACGACCGCGACGGTCAGCGTGGCGACCGGGTGCTTCAGGGCCGGCTTCAGCACGGCCGGCCAGAACCGCGGCTCCGACGTACGGGCCGTGAGGCGCCACAGCAGCGGGATCCGCGGGCGGTCCACCCAGCGGCCGAGCTTGGCCAGCACCGCCGGCAGCACGGTCAGCGAACCGGCGACCGCCACCGCGACGACCAGGATCGAGCCGACCGCGAAGGACGAGAAGACCGCGTCCCGGGCCAGGAACAGCCCGGCCATCGAGATGATCACCGCCGTACCGGAGACGACGACCGCGTGCCCCGAGGTGGCGGCGGCGATCTCGACCGCGTCGACGTGGCCGCGGCCCTTGGCCCGCTCCTCGCGTTCGCGGCGCAGGTAGAACAGCGAGTAGTCGACGCCGACCGCCATCCCGATCAGCAGGATCACGCTGTTCACCGCGTCGACCGCGGGGATGAACTGGGAGGCCGCGGCGGCGAGCCCGATCGCGGCGGCGACCGCGGACAGCGCCAGCAGCAGCGGCACGGTCGCGGCGATCAGTGCGCCGAAGGCGACCAGCAGGATCGCCAGCGTGACCGGCAGGCTGAACATCTCGGCCCGCTTGAAGTCCTCGCCGAGCGTCTCGTTCAGCGCCTTGCCGATCGACTCCCCGCCGACCTGCTCGACCCTGAGCTCCGGGTGCTCCTGCTGGACCTTGGCGGTGGCGTCGAGCAGCGGCTGGACCCGGTTCTCGTCGTCGCCGTCCTTCAGCTCGACCCGGACGATCAGCGCGTTCTTGTCCGGCGCGAGGATCGGCTGGGCCACGTCCGCGACCCCACCGAGGGCGCGCATCCGTTCCGTGACGACCGTCGCGACCTGGTTGGCCGCGGCCTGGTTCAGCGACCCCGAGGTCGGCGTGATCAGCACGCTCTCCACGTCCGGGTCGTCGAAGTTGCCGGACTTGACGATGTCGTCGGCCCGGGTCACCTCGCCGATGTCGCCCTCGTTGGTGGACTCCTTGACCCCGGTCACGTTGCCGAGCGCGAAGCACGCGACGACGACGGCGAGCCACAGCCCGATCGCCCGCCACGGGTGGGTCGCGCTCCAGCGTGCCGCCCGGACCGTCAGCGGTCCCCGGCCGCCGACGTGGGTTGTTGTCTGGCCCCTCATCAGATTCCCTGCCCCTCTGCGCCCCCTCAGGCGCACCGTGCAGCAGGGCCCTCCGCCTCGCCGCCGATGGGCAAAAGCCTCCCGTCGATCAGGGGGTCGCCACCATGCAGGTAACCACCGACTCCACCCTGGGGCCTGCCCCACCCCCACCCTGGGGAAAACCTCAGGGCACCCCTCGGAGCGGCCCTTCCCGTACGCCGTACGAAAGGCGGCTAGAAGTCGTCGAGGTTCAGGCCGGCGGCGGCCGAGACCCCCTCCAGGTACCCCTCGGCGCGCTCGGCCTTGGGGAAGCGGTGGACCAGGTCCCAGAAGGCCGCGTTGTGGGCCGGCTCGACCAGGTGGGCGAGCTCGTGGACCAGCACGTAGTCGACCACCCAGGCGGGCATCGACTGCAGACGGTCACTCAAACGGATCGACCGGTCCGCCGGAGTACACGAGCCCCATCGTCTGTTTTGGTTCGAAACCCACCTCACCGACGCAGGTTCGGGCACCTCGGGCAGGTGACGACACGCGAGTTCGTGTGCTCTGGCCAACAATTTTTCGTCCGACACGCGGGACCGGCTGCGCTGCCGCTCGAGGCGCTGGAGCATGGTCTCGACCCAGCGCGCCTCCTCCGCCGCGGAGAGCCGGTCGGGCATCAGCACGACCACCCGCTCACCGTCGCGGTACGCGCTCACGGTCCGCTTGCGCCGCTTGCTGCGCCGGATGTCGACGTACGGCGGGATCGGGCGCGGTGGAGAGTCGGCCATAGGGCAAACGGTATCGCCCGAATCCGCCGACTTTCTTGCGTCCACATCCTGTGTACGGACGTTTTCGCAGGTCAGACGGGTTCCGGCGGGTTCGTGGACGCCCGTTGTTCACACCCTGTTCCCCCGCTCGTCCACAGTGCCGCCCGGCGCGTCCCACAGCTTGCCCACAGAGTTATCCACAGGGGTGGACAACGTGGACTTGTCAGCGTGACGGCGGGCTTCTAGCGTCGGGTCCAACAGGCTCCCGGACCGCCTCCGGAGCCGCTCGGAGGGGAAGCCGAGTGGTTCCGCAGGCGGACGCCCGGGAGCCTGTTCCGTGCCGGGACGGATCTCGGAAAGGGGTTTCCCAGCGGCACGCTGGCCACGGGGTGCGCTTGAGCCACGCTCAGCCTGCCGTAGGGTGAATCCCGACTGGGCCGAACGGCCTACGGCAGGACGGTCTGCCGTTAGCATCCACGACGGCCAGGGGCTGAGGCCCCGGCTGGTATTCAGAGCAAGGAGAGGGCCCTCATGGCAGAGACCTGGAGCGGCGAGTTCTACTGCGTCAAGTGCAAGGCCAAGCGCACCGCCGACGGCGAGGTCAAGGTCAACGACAAGGGCACGCGCATGGCCAAGGCCAAGTGCCCCGAGTGCGGTACGAACCTGAACCGGATCCTCGGCAAGGCCTGACGCACCAAGTCGTCGGGGGTGGTGGCCGGACCTTCGGGTCCGGTCGCCACCCCCTTCGTCGGTTTCGTACCGGTTCGCGACGCGCCGCCCACCCCGCCGGGCCGGGGTTTGCGTGAACCGACAGAATGGGAGCGTGTCCGACCTCCCCCGCAAGGCGCTCAGCCGCACCGCGAAGCTGGCCAGCCTGCCGCTCGGTGCCGCCGGCCGCGCGACGGTCGGGCTCGGCAAACGGATCGGCGGCGCGCCCGCCGAGGCGGTGATGGCCGAGTTCCAGCGCCGGACCGCCGACCAGCTGTTCTCCGTCCTGGGTGAGCTCAAGGGCGGCGCGATGAAGTTCGGGCAGATGCTCAGCCTGATGGAGTCGGCGATGCCCGAGGAGCTCGCGGCGCCGTACCGGGCGACCCTGACCAAGCTCCAGGACTCCGCACCGCCGATGCCGATCGCCACCGTGGACAAGATCCTGTCCGAGGAGCTCGGCAAGCGCTGGCGCAGCCGGTTCGCGGAGTTCGACGACAAGCCGGCCGCCGCCGCGTCGATCGGGCAGGTGCACCGCGGTGTGCTCACCGACGGCCGCGAGGTCGCCGTCAAACTGCAGTACCCGGGCGCCGCCGAGGCGCTGCGCGCCGACCTGCGCCAGCTCGGCCGGTTCGCCCGGACGTTCGGCACGCTGGTCCCCGGGCTCGACATGAAGCCGCTGATCGTCGAGCTGCAGGACCGGATCGGCGAGGAGCTCGACTACGACCGCGAGGCGCAGGCCCAGCAGCAGTACGCCGACGCCTTCAAGGACCACCCGGAGTTCGTCGTCCCGCGGGTGGTGAAGCACTCCCCCACCGTGATCGTGTCGGAGTGGATCGAGGGCAGACCGCTGTCGAGCTTCATCACCGACGGCACCAAGACCGAGCGCGACGAGCTCGGGCTCAAGTACGTCCGGTTCATGTTCTCCGGCCCGCGGCTGGCCGGCCTGCTGCACTCCGACCCGCACCCGGGCAACTTCCGCGTCCTGCCCGACGGACGGCTCGGCGTGGTCGACTTCGGGCTCTGCGCGCGGCTGCCCGACGGGCTGCCACCGGCGATCGGCCGGCTGCTGCGGATCTCGCTGGACGGCGACGGCGAGGAGGTCCTGGCGGGCCTGCGCGCCGAGGGCTTCGTGAAGCCGCGGATGGAGATCGACCCGACCCAGCTGATGGACTACCTGGCGCCGTTCGCCGAGCCGGCCCGGACCGAGACGTTCCAGTTCAGCCGCGCCTGGATGCGCGAGCAGGCGAACCGGACCGGCGACTTCCGCTCCCCGAACGCGTCGCTGGCGCTGCGGCTCAACATGCCGCCGTCGTACCTGCTGATCCACCGGGTGTGGATCGGCGGCATCGCGGTGCTGTCCCAGCTGGAGACCGAGGCGCCGTTCAAGTCGGTGCTCGAGGAGTTCCTGCCGGGCTTCGCGGACTGATCTACCACCAAGCGCTGTCGAGCTTGCCCTCGATGCTGCGGACGTTCTCGCGGGCGCAGCGGTCGCAGTAGACCAGGTTGCGGCCGTTCTCGACCGAGGTCATCCAGGTGATCGGCAGGTCCTCGCTCTCGGCCTGCTGACCGCACAGCGCACAGGTCGGGCGGTCCATCTCAGGTCCTCGCCAGCGCGTCGTCGAGCAGACGGCGCCGGCCGGCCAGCGTGTCCAGGGTGAACCGGTCGGGGTCCGCGTCGTACAGGGCCTGGCCCAGCTCCGAGCCGATCGCTTCCCGCGGTACGGCGGTCGCGCCGGCCGGGACGAACTTGCGCACCTCGTCCAGCGCCGCGGCGGCCACCTCCAGCGCCGACCGGCCGCGCGCGACTGCGTCGTCGTCGGTCTCCGCGCTCAGCCGGAACGCCTGCTCGGTGGCGCGATCGCTGTACCAGAGGAACTCCCCCGCATCGACGATCCGTGACGGCTCCTCCCCGCCGTACGCCGGCCCGGCCACCGGCTCGGCCGGGAGCCGGAACTCGAACCGCCGCGCCCGGCCGCAGCCCGGGCAGTCGCCCTCGTAGACCGCCAGCGTCTCGCCGTCGCGCTCGACCACGCCGAACGTCAGCTCGCCGGCCGCGCCGCACTCGCACGGATGGAGCTCGACGTAGAGCCCGGCTTCCTGCAGGGATCGCGCGATCAGCATCCCGTGAGTTTACTATTCGGCGGTGATCGAGCCCGCCGTCCACAGTGCCGAGGCCGAGGCGGTCCGTACGACGGCGGTTCGGCTCTGGCCCGCCCTGCTGCGGACGCTGACCGCCGCCCGCCCGCTGACCTCCACCGGCCTTGATGCCGTCCGCAACCACACGTTCGGCGCCGTCGACGAGCACGGGCGCGCGCTGACCGTCCGGCTGGACGGGGTGCCGCTCCCGGCGGGTGAGCGGGTGCGGGTGTTCGCGAACACGACGTCGGACAATCATGTGATCCAGCTGTCCGACCAGCTGACACCCGAACAGGTCGGCCCGATGCTGGCGTGGGGCGCGGCCGAGCTGATGGCCGTACGACGCCGCGCGGACGCGGGTGTCCCGCCGGTTCGGCGTGACCTGCTCGACGGCGCGGTGGTCGGTGTCGAGGGCGACCCGGCGCAGGCGCTGCTGTCGGAGAGCGACTACGCGGCGCTGGGGCGGCTGGACTGGCTCGCCGGCCAGGCTGCTGGAGCTGCCGAGCCGGAGCGGGTGGCTGCGCGGGACGCGTTCTCCGCCGAGCTGGACCGGATGGGGTTGCGTCCAGAGCAGGACTCCAAGCAGCGGGCCTACCGGTTGCTGGTCGTCGACGCCCGGCTAGGCGCTGCTGGACGCCGGCTGCTGCACCAGCTGAACCGCCCGCTGGAGGAGCTGTCCCCAGCCGATGCGGACGCCCTACGCCGTCACCGCGCCGAGCAGGCCGCCAGCCGCAGCACCAACGAGCCGGCTGCGCCAGGCGTGCAGCGCCCGGTGGCGACTCGAGCCGCGCTCAGCGCGGAGGAGCTGGCAGTAGCGGCCAGGCAAGCGGCGGTAGCTCGCGACCAGCACAGCATGCGGACCATCGACTCGTTGCGGAAGTTCGCGGCCGACCTGCCGAGCGGCCAGCTCCCCAAGGTACGGCTGATGATCGGCGGCGGCGCAGCGCTGGCTGGACGTGAGGCCGACGTCCTGCTGGTCGACGGCCGCGGCCGCTGGCACGTCGACCCGATCCCCGGGATCGTGCAGTCGGCGGACCAGGTTCGCCAGCTGCGCGCCAGCGGACTAGGCGACCCGTACGACGTCACCGGCCCCCGCGAGCGCGTCCCGCTCACCGCCATCCAGCTCTGGGAAGACCAGGCCGCAGCCCGCGGTCCGCTCATCGACGGCACAGCGGAGCTCGCCGTCGATGCGAGCGGGCGCCTGGTCGCGGACATCAGCCCGCTGGACGGGTCAGCGCCGATCCGGATCGAGGTCGACGGGACGCCCGTCGTGGCGACCGGCGTACCGGCGGAGATCATCCCCGGCGTCTCCCGCTGGGTCCCGACCGTCCCCGAAGCCCTGACCGCCATCGACGGCTACCTGGCGACCGCTCAGGCTCCCCACGCTGAGGAGGCCCGCCAAGCGCTCAGCGGTCTGCGAGACGCCCCGGGGACAGCAGCGGCCGCGCTGGCACGGCTGGAAGGTGTCTCCGAGCTGACCGACCTGCGCAACGCCGTACGGGCCGGTGGGATCGTCGGTGCATCGCTGGACGAGGCGCTGACGACTCTGGAGGCCACTGCTGCCTGGGACGACGCTCGGCAGCAGCTGCCCGGGCGGGTGCTGATCGGTGACGAGATCGGCGACGGCGACTACGACCCGCAGGCCGGCAAGCGCTGGCTGATCGCGGGAATCGGCGGCGGCGCGATCGCGAACGCCGAGATCATCCTGGCCGGCAACCCGGACGCCGAGGTGGTGATGGTCGGCGGCGAGGCGCCCTGGGTGCTGCAGAACGATGCGCAGTACACGGCGATGCGCCAGCAGCACGACAAGGACTTCAACCCGGAGGCGTCCGGCCGGCTGCAGACGATCTCCGGCAAGCGGCTCGGCGCGGTAGCGACCGCCCGTACGGACGACGGGCGGACTGTCGTACGGATGCTCGACTCCCGCGGACAGGTGCTGCGCGACACCGACGGGCAGCCGCTACAGGGTGATGTGTACGTCGGGTGCCTCGGGCGGGTCGCCCGGACGCCGCGGGTGCTGGACGGCCTCCGGGCCTGGGCGCAGGAGACCCGCGGCGAGCTGCGGTTCAGCAGCGACCGGCAGTACCTCGGCTACCAGGTGCAGATGCGCAACGGGACGTCGGTGATCGACGTGGAGGTCACCGGCGCGGCCTCCCGGCTGCTGCCGGCCGACCTGTTCGACGCGGCGACCGCCGCGATGGTCAACGAGCACGGCCTGGTGGAGGCGCCACCGGAGAGCGGCAACGTCGCCGCTGGGTTCATGGCGACGGCGCTGCAGGCCAAGCACCGCACCGACGACCGCAACCGGTCGAGCAACGCCAGAGAGCTGGGCTGACCTGTGCAGTGGTTGATCCACAGCGAGGAGGACGCCTGGCGGAGCCCTTGGCTCGCCGTACGGCGGCTGCAGGTCCAGCGGCCCGACGGCGAGGAGGTGGAGTACCACGCGATCCGCGCCAGCGACGTCGCAGCGGTAGTGCTGACCGACGAGCAGCAGCGAGTGCTGCTCCTGTGGCGGCACCGCTTCCTCACCGACACCTGGGCCTGGGAGCTGCCGATGGGACTGGTCGAGCCGGGCGAGACAGCGGCTCAGGCGGCGGCCCGGGAGCTCGAGGAGGAGACCGGCTGGCGCGCTGATGAGCTGCAGGAGCTGGTCTGCGCCCAGCCCGGAGCAGGGATCATCGACTCCGCGCACCACGTCTTCCGGGCGACCAGTGCCCAGTACGCCGGGGAGCCGACCGAGCGGAACGAGTCCGACCGGATCGAGTGGGTCCCGCTGGCCGACGTACCGGCGATGATCAGCCGGCGGGAGATCGTCAGCAGCATCACCCTGGTCGGGCTGCAGCAGGAGCTGATGACCCGGTGGCCGCTCGAGGGGTGACAGCGGCCACCGGGTGGCTCATCAGGACTGCGGCTGGGTCTGCAGGACGATCCGCAGGTTCGCCTTCGGCTGGTGCTGCCAGGCCTCCTCGGCCTCCTCCAGCGGGTACGTCTCGATGATCGGGCGGACGCCCTTCAGCACGGCGAAGTTCAGCGTGTCCTCGCCGTCCTGCGAGACACCGCTGTACCAGCCCTTGACCACCCGCCGGCCCTCGGACAGGTCGTGGCCGCTGACCTCGATGGCGTCGCTGCCCTCCAGCACGATCAGCGCGCCGTTCGGCCGCACACCCTTGAACAGGACGGTCTGCAGCTCGGCCCGCGACACCGTGTCCAGGACGGCGGCCGCTCCGCCGAGCGCCGCCAGCGCCTCGCCGGCGTCACCCTCGGTGCTGTCGATGTACTCGTCGGCGCCGAGCTCACGGGCCAGCTTCTCCTTGTCCCGGCCACGGTTGATCGCGACGGTCCGGAAGCCCATCTTGTCGGCGAACTGGATCGCCAGGTGCCCGACCCCGCCGACGCCGTGCACCGCGACCAGGTCGCCCGGCCCGGCCGGCGCGTGCCGGAGCGCGTTGAACGAGGTGATCCCGCCGCACATCAGCGGCCCCGCCTCCTCGAAGGTCAGCCCCTCGGGGATCCGGGCCACCGCGTCCTGCGGCGCCACCATGTACTCGGCGTAGCCGCCGTCGTACGACGTACCGACGATCCGGTGCTGGACGCAGTTGGTGAAGTCACCGCGGCGGCAGAACTCGCAGGTGAAGTCGACCCCGCCGGACCAGCCGACGCCGACCCGCTGGCCGGGCTCCCAGACCGTCACGCCCTCGCCGACCGCGTCCACCACGCCGGCGATCTCGTGCCCGGGGATCCGCGGCAGCACGGTGCCGAACAGGGCGTTGCGCGGGATCGCGTCACCGCCGCAGATCCCGCAGGCGTACACCTTGATCCGGATCTGCCCGGCCTTCGGCTCGGGGATCGGTACGTCGGTCACCACGAAGGGCCCGCCGGCCTGCTGGACCTGGGCCGCACGCATCGTTGCAGTCATGTTGTGGGTTGCTCCTCAGTGCATTCCGCCGTCGGCGACCACGTTCTGGCCGGTGATGAGTCCTGCTGCGTCGCTCGCCAGGAAGGCGGCGATCCCTGCCACGTCCTCGGCCGTCCCCAGGCGCCCGATCGGCACCATCGCGACCAGGCTCTTCTTGTACTCGTCGTTCGCGGGGTCGGTGAAGATCCCGGCGCCGTCGATCGGGCCCGGGACGATGCTGTTCACGGTGATCCCGCGCGGGCCGAGCTCGAGCGCGAGCACCCGGGCCAGGTAGCCGGTGGCCACCTTGCTGGTGCCGTACAGGCCGACGCCGACCTGCGGGACCGTGGTGGTGTTCGACGAGATGCTGATGATCCGGCCGTTGTCGGCGATCCGCCGGGCCGCCTCGCGCAGGACGAAGTACGGGCCCTTGGTGTTGACCCGGAAGAGCAGGTCGAAGTCCTCCTCGGTCACGTCGGTGACCGGGATGTTCACCTTCTCCATGCCGGCGTTGGCGACCACGACGTCGAGCTGCCCGAACGCCTCGACGGCCGCGTCGAAGACCTTCTCGATCCCGTCCACCTGGGACACGTCGGCGGCGACGCTGATCGCCCGGACGCCGTGCTTCTCGGCCTCGGCCCGGACCTCGTCCGCGGCGGCCTGGTCGTGCGAGTAGTTGACGACGACGTTCGCGCCCTCCGCCGCCAGCCGGAGCACGATGGCCCGGCCCAGCCCCTTCGACGAGCCCGTGACGAGGGCCGTTTTCCCCTGCAAGGTCATGCTTTTCTTCTCCCGTTCGGTGGACCTGGTCCGATCGTCGGACCAGATCGGGCCGAACGGAAACACAGACTCGTTGGCGCCGTCACAAGGAGCCGTTGTGGCACCATGACAAGGTGGATCTCAGCTTGCGGCTGCTGCAGGCGCTGGTGGCGGTGGCTCAGGAAGGCAGCATGACCCGGGCCGGTACGCGCCTGAACCTCACCCAGCAAGCGGTCAGCAGCCAGATCCGGCAGCTCGAACGGGTGGTCGGTACGGCGCTGGTAGAGCGCCAGTCCTCGGGGATCGAGCTGACTCCGGCCGGGCAGGTCGTGCTCAAGCAGGGCGAGGCGCTGCTGTCCGCGGCCGAGGCGATGGTGGCCGAAGCGCGCCAGGTTTCCACCGGTCGGCCGGAGCCGTTGCGGATCGCGTTCAAGGCGCAGAGCACGGCGCACTTCATGCCCGCGGTCGAGGCCGCGCTGTGCCGGCAGGCGCCGGACCTGCGGGTCGAGCCGATCGCCGTCCACACGCTGCCCGACGAGCTCGCGGCGGTCGTCGAGCACCGGGCGGACGCCGCGTTCCTGTGGCTGCCGATCGGTGACGACCCGCGGTTCGCGATCCATCCGCTGCTCAAGGAGGAGCGCTGGGTGGCGCTGCCGCCCGGGCACCCGCTGTCCTCGCGGTGGTCGCTGACCATCGCCGACCTCGCGGACGTCCCGGTGATCGGGCCACGGGACAACATGCCGGACGCCGTCGTCTCGTTCTGGTTCATCGACCCACGCCCCGACGGTCGGCGGGCGATTTTCGGCCCGCAGGCACGGACCCCGGAGGAGTGCCTGCACCTGGTCGCCGCCGGGCATGGTTGCTGGATCGCCCCGGCGTCGACGGTCACGTACTTCGCCCACCCACGCCTGGTCTGGCTGCCGCTGGTCGACGCCCTGCCGAACGAGCTGGCGATCGTCTGGCTACGGGACAACCCGAACCCGTACCTGAACCTGCTGCTGCAGGAAACCCGCAAGGTCGCAGTAGCCGCCGACCCCCGCGGCTGACCCCCGGCGCGCGGGAGCGCGGAAGCGCGAGAAGCAGCAAGCGCGGGAGCGCGGGTGCGGGGTGCGGGGTGCGGGGGGTGCGCGGAGCGCGGGGTGCGCGGGAGCGCGGTGGACGTGCCGAGGGGCGGCATCCTGGTGGATGCCGCCCCTCGGGTGCAGCTTCGCTGGTCCGGGCCCCTGCTCCGCGGACCGCGGTCAGCTGCTGGTCGGGCTGGGCGCGGCGCCTGGAGATCGGCTCCGGCCGCGTCAGCCGGTTGTACTAGGCCGCCGGCCGGCCGGACCTGAGGGTCCGGCCGGTGGATCGGCGTCCGGGTGGATCAGACCAGACGGGCGAGGGTGAGGCGCGCCTTTGCGCTGGCCCTCTCCGCGCGCCGGGTGGCCCGCTCGGCCTGCTTCTGCGCCCGCGCGACCTGGGTCGCGAGGCGGAAGCGCCGGTTCTGCTCGGCGTCGTTCAGCAAGGAACGACAGTGGGCCCGAGCGAGATCTTCCTGAAGTAAGTTCATCTGAGTGCTCCTGTGAGTGCGGTTCGGGTTCATGGTTCGAGTCTCGATTCGGATGGGTGGATCAGGCGGCGGTCACGGTGTCGCTCTTGCGGGGACGTCCACGGGGACGCTTGCGCGGCACGACCACCCCCTGGACGAACAGCTGGCCTCCCCACACCCCCCAGGGCTCGGAGCGCTCCAGCGCACCGGCCAGGCACTCGGCCTGCAACGGGCAGGTCGTGCAGAGAGACTTCGCGTACTCCACGTCCGACGGGGACTCTGCGAAGAAGAGTTCTGGCGCGTAGGACCGACAGGGCAGGTCCTGCGACGTTGCCACCTCGGTGAATGCATCGAGGAAGCTAACGCTCATTCCGGTCACCTCCTAGTGACTGTCTTGCTGATCTCTTGTCGTCCGAACCGGCCACCGGTTGGTGGCCGGCAAACTGTGGGCTGACAAACAAAAAGGCCGCGGGACCCTTGGTGGGTTCCGCGGCCTCGGAGGTGCCGGCTGACTTCGAGAGTCAGACCGGTGGACTCCAAGATCGAGAACCCGAACCGCCACGCTTCACATCACCGACAGCTCCGCCCTGGATCGGGGCGTAGGCCTTGGCCGTGAGAACAACGGTCTCGACGTGCAGACGCGAAGCGGCACCCGGGATCAGGGCGCACGGCAGCGTGCTACCGACGAACTTCGGCTTCATCGTCATGTTCGTGATCATTTCCCAGGCACCTCCTCTCGTTGTCGCGAACGGGCGGCAAGCTCGATCGCTGTAGTTTGAAGTTTTCGGCCACACCGGTGACCGCAGAAAGAACAGTACGCCGAGGCGCGCGAGCCCCGCAAACTATTTAACGGCAGTTTCTGACATTGGCCGGAAGCTGCCGCCGCGAGGCCCCGAAGTCACCGCTCGGGCCCGCTCGGCGGCACGCTCCGGCGCCCTGTCCGCACGCTCCGAATTCGTTGCCTCGGTCATCCAAGTGCCGCGCTGTCTGCTGTCGGCAGAAGCGCTTCGTCCATCGTGCGCCGCGGACCCTCAACCCTGCAACAGAATTCAACTACTGCCGGGTGCAGATCACGATCACCGGTTCGCCGTACTTCGTCAGCTTGGTCCGCCCGATACCCGGGATCCGGAGCAGCTCGCGCTCGTCGGTGGGCCGGGCCTCGGCGATCGCGGTCAGCGTGGCGTCGGTGAAGATCACGAACGCCGGGACGCTCTCCTGCGCGGCCCGCTCGGCGCGCCAGGCCAGCAGCGCGTCGTACAGCTGCTGGTCCATCGTCGACGGGCAGTCCTCGCAGCGGCCGAGCTTGCGAGCGCCGGCGTCGAGCAGGCCGCGGCCGCAGACCCGGCACTTCGGGATCGGCTTGTCCGTCCGCTCCCTCCCGGTCCGGCCGTTCGGCTGCCACTCCTGCGCCGCCGGACGGGAGGACCCGCGGACGCCGACCGGGTCCAGGAACCGCGTCGGGCCCCTGGTCCCGCGGCCGCCCGGCGAGCGCGACGTCGACCAGCTGACGAACAGCTGCTGCTTGGCCCGCGTCACCCCGACGTAGAAGAGCCGCCGCTCCTCCTCCACCTGGGCCGGGGTCTGGGCGTAGCTGATCGGCAGGGTCCCCTCGTGGGCCCCGACGATGAACACGCACTCCCACTCCAGGCCCTTGGCCGTGTGCAGCGTCGCCAGCGTGACCCCCTCGGCCAGCGGCGCGTGCTGGATGGAGGCGCGCCGGTCGAGCTCGGTCATCAGGTCGACCAGCCCGGCCTCGGGATGCGCCTTGGCGAAGTCGGCCGCCATCGTCACCAGCGCGCTCAGCGACTCCCAGCGGTCCCGCACCGCGCCCTTGCCGGCCGGCGGCTCCAGCGTCCACCCGGCACCACCCAGTACGCCGCGGACCGTCTCCTGCAGGTCGTCGCCCGGGTCGCCGCCCTTCACCTGGCCGCGCAGCAGCATCGCCGCCTGCCGGATCTCCGGTCGCTCGAAGAACCGCTCCGCACCCTTCAGCACGGCCGGGATCTTCCGCTCGGCCAGCGCCTGCTCGAAGTTCTCCGACTGGGCGTTGGTCCGGAAGAGCACCGCGATGTCGCGCAGCGCGACCCCCTCGTCGGTGAGCCGCTGGACCGCTCGCGCCACGGCGTCCGCCTCGGCGACCTCGTCGGAGTACTCCCGGTAGACCGGCGACGGCCCGGGCTCGAGCTGCGAGCGCAGCGTCACCCGGCCGGGCAGCCCGGCCGGCCCGGCGGCGTCGAGGATCTTGTTCGCCACGTCGACGACCTGCGGGGTGGACCGGTAGTCGCGGACCAGCTTGATCACGTTCGCGTTCGGGTGCTTGGAGGCGAACCGGACCAGGTTCTCCGGATCCGCGCCGGCCCAGGAGTAGATGGTCTGGGCCGGGTCGCCGACCACGCAGACGTCGTCGCGGCCGCCGAGCCACAGGTCGAGCAGGCTCTGCTGCAGCGGGCTGACGTCCTGGTACTCGTCGACGACGAAGGTCCGGTACTGGCGGCGGATCTCGGCCGCGACCCGCTCGTCCTCGGCCAGCAGCGCGACCGCGCAGAGCAGCACGTCCTCCAGGTCGATCCGGCCGCGCTCCAGCTTCACGTCCTCGTACGCCGCGAACACGCGCGCGATCGTGGCCGGGTCGAACGCGGCCAGCGCGCGCCCGGACCGCGGCGCGATCCGCGCGTAGTCGTCGGGCCGGACGTTGCTGACCTTGGCCCACTCGACCTCGCCGGCCAGGTCGCGCAGCGCGGGCGTGTCGACGCGGACCCGGCAGCGCCCGGCCGCCTCGGTGAGCAGCGGGAACTTGCGGTCGGCGATCGGTGGCAGCTCCGAGCCGTACACCTTGGGCCAGAAGAAGCGGGCCTGGCGCAGCGCCGCGGAGTGGAAGGTACGGGCCTGGACGCCGTCCGCACCGAGCTGGCCGAGCCGGCCACGCATCTCACCGGCCGCGCGCTGGGTGAAGGTCACCGCCAGCACCCGGACCGGGTCGTAGGTGCCGGTCCGTACGCCGTACGCGATCCGGTGGGTGATCGCCCGGGTCTTGCCCGTCCCCGCTCCGGCCATCACCACGACCGGGCCGTGCAGCGCGGTGGCGACGGCGCGCTGCTCGGGGTCGAGGGCCTCCAGCAGCTCGTCGGCCGAGCGGCTCGCAACGGCTCGTGTGATGTCACTCACGCGCTGAGACATGCGGGAACAGGACCCCTGACGTCGTGGTTCTCCGATAGGACGGGGACAACCCTAGACGGGACGACTGACAAGTCGCCCACGACAGAGACGGAGCGGGCCACGATGGCGGCATTCACGATGTACTCGACCCCTTGGTGCGGTTACTGCCACCGCCTGAAGGGCCAGCTCAAGCGGGCCGGCATCGAGTTCACCGAGGTCGACATCGAGCAGACCCCGGGCGCGGCCGAGATCGTCGAGAAGATCAACAACGGCAACCAGACCGTCCCGACGGTGGTGTTCCCCGACGGGACCGCGATGACCAACCCGAGCCTCGCGCAGGTCGCGGAGAAGCTCGTCGCCTAGCCGGTGCGCGCCGGGCGCTGGGTCACCAGCTGCCCGGCAGCTCCTCGCCGTACCAGCCTTCGATCAGGCGGCGCGAGATCGAGATGTTGCCCGGCAGCGCCAGCGTCTGGTCGGCGATCTGCGCGGCCAGGTCGGCCCGGCTGAACCAGCGGGCGTCGACGATCTCGTCGTCGTCCACCTCGATCGCGAAACCGGTCGCCTTCGCGTAGTAGCCGAGCATCAGGCTCTGCGGCAGCGGCCACGGCTGCGAACCGGCGTACTCGACGTCGTCGCCGATCACGACGCCGGTCTCCTCCAGCACCTCACGCCGTACGGCGGCCTCGAGCGACTCGCCCGGCTCGACGAACCCGGCGAGCGTCGAGTAGCGGCCCTCGGGCCAGTTCTCGTTGCGGCCGAGCAGGGCGCGGTCCTGGTCGTCGGTGACCAGCACGATGATGGCCGGGTCGCTGCGCGGGAAGTGGTGCATCCCGCAGTTGGGGCACTCGCGGACGTGCCCGGCGTTGGTGACCACGGTGTGCTCGCCGCAGTTCGAGCAGTGCGTGTTGATCGCGTGCCAGTTCGCCAGGCCGACCAGGTTGACCGCGATCCCGGCCTCGCGGTCGTCCAGCACGCCGCCGATCTCCCGCAGCCCGCCGTACGCCGGCTCCGGCTCGCCCGGGACCAGTACGCCGAACACGGCGCGCCCGTCAGCCGTCCGCCCGGCGCCGGCCTCGCGGTCGATGCCGAGGAAGATCCGCTCACCCTCCGGCGCCGCCTCGGGCGCGACGAAGCTGAGCGCCGTACGGGCCTCGTCGAGCGCCAGCCGGTCACCCATCAGCAGCGCGACCTGGGTGTCCGGAGCGGCCCACGCCTTGGCCAGCCACTCGTCGTCGCGTCTGCGGTCGGCCGCCCGGTCGAGCACGGAACGGGACAGCGCGAGCGAAGCTGGATCGATCGAAAAGGCCACAGCTGCAACCTATCCCGGACGGCAACCGTGAGAGCATCCCGGCATGAGTATTCACATCGCCGCCGAGAAGGGACAGATCGCTCCCCGCGTGCTGTTCCCCGGTGACCCGCTGCGGGCGCAGTGGATCGCCGAGACCTACCTGACGGACGTGATCCGGTACAACGAGGTCCGGAACATGTTCGGCTTCACCGGGACCTACAAGGGCGAACGGGTTTCCGTCCAGGGCTCCGGGATGGGTCAGCCGTCGGCCTCCATCTACGCCAACGAGCTGTTCGCCGAGTACGACGTCCAGACCCTGATCCGGGTCGGCACCTGCGGGGCGCTGACCGAGAAGGTGAAGATCCGCGACGTGATCGTCGCGATGTCGGCCAGCACCGACTCGCAGATGAACCGGCTGCGCTTCCACGGCATCGACTACGCGCCGACCGCCGACTACCAGCTGCTGCGCGCCGCCGCCGACGCCGCGTCCGCAGCGGGGCTGAACGTGCACGTCGGCCAGGTGTTCTCCGGCGACCTGTTCTACAACGACCGCCCCGACCTGGTCTCGCGGACCGCCGAGTACGGCGTCCTGGGGATCGAGATGGAGGCCTCGGCGCTCTACACGCTGGCCGCCAAGTTCGGCCGCCGCGCGCTCGGCATCATGACCGTGTCGGACCACCTGATCACCAAGGAGGAGACGTCGGCCGAGGAGCGCCAGACCACCTTCTCCGAGATGATCACGATCGCGCTCGACGCGGCCGTCGAGGTGCCGGTCTGAAGCGGTACGCCGTCACCTTGGTGAGCACTGCCCTGCTCATCGGTACCACGGCCTGCTCCAGCGACGACAAGACGTCCGGTGAGGCTCCGGCTGCTGCGGCGGCCGGTCAAACGAGTACTACCCCGTCGGCCGCGGCCGACATCCCCGCTGCCGAGGTGGTCACCGGTCTGACCGGCGCCGGCTACAAGTGCGGCCGCGACGGCGACTACGCCATCTGTACGACGGGCCCGGTGGCCGTCTGGGTGCTGACCGGCGACCACAAGCGGGCGCCGGTGATCTCGCTGCACTCGCTCGGCAGCGCCGCGACCGCCACCAGCGAGATCGGCAAGGTGCTGCCGAAGGCACTGGAGATCGCGCACGTCGTACCGGCTGCGCCGATCGTCGAGTGGTTCGGTCAGCAGTCGGGGAAGACCACGGCGCAGGTCGTCGAAGGCGACTGGCAGGTGGAGCTGTCGGTGGAGGTGGACACCGAGGAACCTGGTGCGCACCTGTCGCTGATGGACCGGCTGTGCAAGGCCGACTGCACGGCTGAGTAGTGCTGTGGGGGTGCCACCTGCTGGTGTGGTGGTGGCACCCCGCTGGGCTCTTGCTCGTGTGCTGGTGCGCTGGCAGCTCCCCGCTGGTCGCTAGCCAGTGCGCCGCGCGGCTCGCGCTCGGCTCAGCTGCTGCCGGACCCCGCCGCAGACGACGCCACGACGATGCTGGCCGTCACAGCGGCCTGCATCTCCTGCACCGCTCGCCGTACGGCTTCAGCGGCCCACTCCGACTGCGCGATCTCCTTGGCCCGCCGCTTCAACGCCCGCTTGTCGACCGCATCGGTGACAACCTTCGGCACCACGTTCAGCGCGCTCAGCAACGCGATCAGCGCACCGGTCCGCTCATCCGGCGGAGTACCGAGCTTCAGCACCTGCTCCAGCGCCGCCCGCACCTCCGCCTCGTGCCGAGCATCCTTCGCCGGCCACCGCGTCACCGGGAACAACCCGAGCACCTTGGCGTCCTCGGCCTGCAGGATCCCCCGCTCGGCCAACCGCCGCAGCAACGGCTCCCGCAGGTTCTTGGACACCTTCCGCATCGCGTCCTTCGGCCGCTTCCCCGCCTTGTCCACCAGCACCGCGAGCCGCTCGTCCAGCACCACGTCCCCGGTCGGCGAACCATCGAGCACCTTCAACCGCCCCGGCTTCCCCTCGTCCCGGTCGGTCGTGATGTCCACCTTCCCGAGCAACGTCAGCTCGACCACGACCGCCCCCGCCAGCCCGTAGTCCAACCCCGGCGACCCGGCCAACGGTTTACCGGTCTCGTCGTCGTACAGCAGCAGCAAGAGGTCCTCGGCGATCAACATGCCCCCAACGTAAGACCTCGCCCGCTCCCCCAACATCAGCCGCGCGGCTGATCCACCTACTCCTTCAGTAGTAGTCCGACGGGGCAACCCAGGGCAGATCGTGGGGCAACTCGGGGCAGATCACCGGATGCCCCGGGAAAGACCCCCGATTTGGCACTCCACGGCACGTCAGACAGCTGACGCTGGTCGCATGTCCACGAAGGAGGCACCATGGAAAGCGTGCAGACACTTGAGCCGGGCGGATTCACCCTGGCGGATCTCGACACCCTGCCTGACGACGGCATGCGCTACGAACTGGTCGACGGGCAGCTGCTGGTGACACCGGCACCACTTGCGATCCACCAACGGGTCGCCGGTCAGCTCTTCCTCCGGCTCCAACCGGCATGCCCTGAGGAACTCGAGGTGTTCTTTGCTCCTTTCGACTTCCGCCCGAACAAGCAGCGTTCTCTGCAGCCCGACCTCCTCGTCTGCCGCTCCGATGACATCGGTCCCCGAGGAGTTGAGTTCTGTCCGCTGCTGCTGGCGGTCGAGATCCTCTCGCCGAGCACGCGGATGACGGACCTGCTGCTCAAGCGCGCCCTGTACGAGGAGGCCGGCGTGACGTCGTACTGGCTGTTCGATCCCGAGGCGGAGGAGCTGACCGTACTCGAGCTCGTCGACGGAGCCTACGTCGAGCGGGCTGTAGCCAAGGGCAACGAGATCTTCCAGGCGGCGTTGCCGTTCGCCGTACCGGTGGTCCCGAGCGAGCTGGTGCGGCCCGTCAACGCCGGCTGACCGGGGCATCTCGGGGCAGATTGCGATCTGGCCTCCCCAGGAGCCGCTGCAGGCCTGACCGTTGACGTATGAGCGACGGTTCGGGGTGTGGGTGGGTGCCTGCGGGTGATCGGTTCACGGCAGCTGACCTGGGGAAGCTGCCGTGGGCCTTGGTGTGCGAGTTGGTGGATGGGGTTCTGGTGGCGGCGCCGCATGGTGGGGCGGCGCAGCAAGCAGTAGTACTGGAACTGGGTTTCCTCCTGCGCCGCAACAGCACGGCGCAGTTCCAGGTGATGGTGAGCCCGCAGTACCAACCCACCCCTCGAACCGTCCTCCAACCAGACGCGCTGGTCTGCCACGCCGGTCAGATCTCCAGCGGTCCGGTCAACTCCGCGGTCCAGCTGGTGGTGGAGGTGACCTCCGACGTCACCCGCACGATCGATCAGACCCTCAAGAAAACCTTGTACGAAACAGCAGGCATCCCCGCCTACTGGCTCGTCGACCCCGAAGCCCGGACGCTGACCGTCCGAGAACTTGCCCAAGGCAAATACAACGACCCGGTGGTGATCAATCCCACCGAAACCTACGAGACCGCCAAGCCGTTCCCGCTCACCGTCGTCCCCTCTGACCTCTTCCCCAAACCACAGCCCAGGGTCTGACGCCAAATCAACCGCCCGTCCGACCTTGCGCGGGGACGGGCCGCCGGAGAGGCTCGACCGTCGCAGGGGAGCGGCCGGGCCACCTCCGGTGTCAGCACCGGCACAGCCCTTGGTGGGTGCGGTATCGGCAGAGGTGGAGGCCGAGACAGCTCGTGGAAACTCCCGACGTGCTCACCGCACTCCCGTGATTCCTGCGCAGGTGTGGCGACAGTGCCGAAGTGAGGCACCGGGTGGTGTAGGGCGCCGGCGTGCGGCATCGGGTGGTGTAGAGCGCCGGGGTGCGACGTCAGGTGGTGTGGAGCACCGGTAGACGCGGCTCTTGCACCTGCTTCGGCAGGCGCGCCCCGACGGCTCGTGCTGCGCTCCCGCACGAGGTCATCGGCTTCCGGTCAGGCGTTCAGGAGGTCGATCAGCGCCTCTCGGGTGGGCAGGTTGTCGGGGCGGACCACGTCGCCGGTGCGGACGTAGTAGAACGCTGCTCCGACCTGGTGGAGGGGGAGGCCGACGAGTTCGGCCCAGGCGACTCGGTAGATGGCCAGCTGGAGGGGGTCGGCGGTTTCGGTGCGGCTGGTTTTCCAGTCGATGACGTCGTAGCCGCGGGAGCCGTCGGGGCGGACGGACTGGTAGACGGCGTCGATGCGGCCGCGGATGACGCGGCCGCCGATGGACAGGGCGAAGGGGGCCTCGATCTCGTACGGGGCGCGTTCGCCGTACGGGCCGACGCGGAAGGCGTCCATCAGTTCGGTGAGGTCGGTGTCGTCGACGATGCCCTCGTCGGCGGCGCCGGGGAGGTCGTCGGGGTCGATCAGGAACTGCTGGCCGAAGTAGCTCTCCACCCAGGCGTGGAAGCGGGTGCCGAAGCGGGCGGCGCGGTTGGGTTTGCGGGGCATCGGGCGGGCCAGTTCGGAGGCCAGGCCGTCGGGGTCCTTGGCGAGGCGCATGACCTGGGTCGCGGAGAGGGAGCGTGGAAGCTCGACGTCGTACGCCTTGCGGCTGCGGCTCTCCCGGGCCTCGGTGAGCAACCGCTCGATCTCCGAGTCCCAGCGGGCGACGGTCGCCTGCTCGTCCAGGAACAGCGATTCCTCGGCGTCCGCCGAAGGACCCTCGGAGCGCGACAGCTGGACCAGCGCCGCACCCTCCAGCCGTCGCTCGTACGCCGGGCGGTCGTACGGCGCCGGCCACGCGGCCTGCGTCTGCTCGGCCAGCTCGGGGTTCTCCTCCGAAAGCTCAGGCTGCGAGGCCCAGGAGACCACCCGCTCCCCCGCGTGCTGCTTCAGCACCTCCAGGTACGCCGACGGTCCGCGCGGCCGCTTCTGCGTCGGGCCCCACCAGTGCCCGGTCGCGATCAGCACCTCCTTCGCGCGCGTGAACGCGACGTACCCGAGGCGCCGTTCCTCCAGCGCGTTGACCTGCTTGCACTCCTCGGCGAACGCCTTCAGCCCGGCGTTCGACAGGTCGTGGAAGTCGGGCAGCGTGTCCGCGTCGCCGCGCAGCGGCCAGGGCAGCACCTTGGCGTTGGTCGTCCACTTGTCGCGCCCGCGGTCGGACGGGAACACCTTGTTCACCAGCGTCGGCACGAACACGACCGGCCACTCCAGGCCCTTCGACCGGTGCGTGGTGAGCAGCTTCACCGAGTCCGCCTCGCTCGGTACGGCGAGGTCGAGGCCCGCGGCGTACTCCTCCTCGGCCGCGAGGTAGGCCAGCAGCCCGTCCAGCGACCCGTCCGACTCGGTCGACACGAAGTTGCCCACGGCATCCAAAAACGCGGCCAGGTGATCACGCCGGCCGGAGTCGACATGATCCGGCGTCGCGGTCAGCTCGACGTCGAGCCCGATCGTGCTGATCACCCGGCGTACGAGGTCGAGCAGCGGCTCCCCCGCGTGCGCGCGCAGCTCGCGCAGCTCGGTGGACAGCTCCAGGAACCGCTCGAGCGCGTCCGCCGAGTACCCCCACGCAGCAGGTCCCGGATCGTCCACCGCCTCAGCAAGCGAGATCACCTCGGTCGAATCCATCCCCGCGACGGCCGCGTCCAGCGCCGCGACCAGGTCGTCAGCCGCGGGCCGGTCGCCTCCGTCGGCGAGCACCCGCGAGCGATTCGCCAGCAGCGCGAGGTCCCGGTGCCCGATCCGGAACCGCGGACCGGTCAGGATCCGCAGCATCGCGGCGTTCGCGGTCAGGTCGTTGACGGCCTGCAGCGTCGCGACCACGTCGACGACCTCGGGCAGCGCGAGCAGCCCGCCGAGCCCGACGACCTCGACCGGCACCTTGCGCGCGATCAGCGCCTCGTGCACCGCGGACAGGTCGACGTTCGTCCGCATCAGGATGCCGATGTCCTTCCACTTCCGGTTCGGCAGCTTGTGCGCGGCGACGATCGAGTCGGCGATCCACTCGATCTCCTGCGAGCGGGTCTCGAACAGCCCGACGGTGATCGCGCCCTCCGGCGCACCCTCGGGCGCTTCGAGCGGGATGACGCCGGGGTGCTGCTGGTACAGCTCGGTCGCGTGCTGGTTCGCGGCGGCGAGGATGCGGCTGCCGCAGCGCCGGTTGACACTCAGCACGTACCGCTGGGCGGGCGAGCCGTCGGCCTGCCGGAAGTGCTCGGGGAACTCGTCCAGGTTCGCGACCGAGGCGCCGCGCCAGCCGTAGATCGCCTGGCAGGGGTCGCCGACGGCGGTGACCGGGTGCCCGCGACCGGTCGACGGGTCCGCGCCCGCGAACAGCGCGGTCAGCATGCGTCGCTGCGAGACCGAGGTGTCCTGGTACTCGTCGAGCAGCACCACCTTGTACCGGCCGCGCTCGATCGCCGGGACCTCCGGGCACTCCTCCGCGAGCCTCGCGCCGAGCGCCATCTGGTCGGCGAAGTCGACGACACCGCGCTCGACCTTGTACGCCTGGTACTCCTCGACCAGCTGCACGATCTCACCGCGCTTCAACGCGGTCTCGGCGAGCTTCTTCACGTCGACGGTCTGCTTGCGCGCCGCCGCGACCTCCTGCCGGACGGCCTCGTCGTGGTCGCGGATGTCGTCGGCGCGCAGCAGGTGGTCGGCCAGCTCGCCGTCGAGCGCGAGCAGGCTGTTCACCAGCGTCGGTACGTGGTGCGACGCGTGCCGGATCGGCCCGGCCGAGCGCCGTACGACGCGCCCGGCGAGCTGGAAGCGGGTCGCGTCGGCCAGCACGCGCACGTCGGGCTCGAGCCCGAGCCGCAGGCCGTGCTCGGCGATCAGCGTGCCGGCGAAGGCGTGGTACGTCGAGACGACCGGCTCGCCGGGCTCCTCGGGCTCCCAGTTCGGGACGTTCTTGCGCAGGTGGGCGGCGAGCAGTGGATGCTGATCAGGCGGCAACGTCGAGCCCAGTACGCCGGCCTTGGTCAGGTCCTCGCGGATCCGCACGTCGAGCTCGTTGGCGGCCTTCTTGGTGAAGGTCAGCCCGAGCACCTCCTCGGGCTTCACCTGGCCGGTGCAGATCAGCCAGACGACGCGCGCGGCCATCGCCGTCGTCTTGCCGGATCCGGCGCCGGCGACGATCACCCCAGGAGCCAACGGCGCGGTGATCGCCTCCAGCTGCTGGTCGCTGAAAGGGATCCCCAGCAGTTCGACCAGGTCGGCGGTGGTTTCCAGCTTGGCGGCAGCCATCAGACGATCTCCCGGCCTTCAGGCTGGATAGGACACAGACCCCGTACGTCGCACCGCGTGCACCCGTCGTTGCGCTTGGCGGTGAACTCCTCCGAGCGGACCATCGCCTCCGCGTTCTCGACGGCCTCGTCGAGCCAGGTGCGGCCCTCCTCGTCAGGCTCCAGCGGCGCCTGCCCCTGGACCTTCGGGAGGCCGATGTCGTCGTGCCGCAGCTGCACCAGCTCGGCGCCACCGCTCTCGGCGTCCTCGCCGAGGAGCTTCAGCTGGCGGGAGGCGATCGCGCGCTGGTAGATGGCCAGCTGGACATGCCGCTCCAGCGCGGGCTTGGTCGGGACCGTGCGCCCGGTCTTCAGGTCGATGACGCGGATCTTTCCGTCGCCGTCCTGCTCGATGCGGTCCATCCGGCCCTTGACCTGGACGCCGGGCTTCTCCTCGTCGGGGAGCATCACGCTGAAGTCGACCTCGGAGCCGACCAGTCGCCGGTCCGGGCGGCCCTGGTGCCACGCGACGAAGCGGCGCAGCGCCTGCTCGGCCTCGACCCGCTCGCGGTCCGAGATCCACGACGACTCGAACTCGAGCTGCGTCCACACCTTGTCGAGCCAGCCGTTCAGCTCGTCGGCGTCCGGTGGCAGCGTCCCGGTCGCGACCGCGTCGGCCAGCGTGTGCAGCACCATGCCGAACCCGATCGCCGACGTACTCGGTGTCTCCCCACCGGCCTTCCGCTGCAGGAACCACCGCAGCGGGCAGTCCACGATCGTCGTCAGCGCGCTCCCGGACAATGGCACCGGCTCGTCGTCAACAGCGATCGGCACCTCCGACCGCGTCCGCTCCCGCACACCCCACCAGCGCTCCGGCTCGGCCGTCGGGACCAGCGCATACCCCCGCTCGTCTTCGGCGTCTGCCAGCTGAGCGAGCCGATCCGCCGCGACCCGCTTCAACGCAGGCGACGACGCCGGATCGGCCAGCACGCACCGCAGATCAGCAACCAGACCCGGCAACGACAACGGCCGCCGCGGCCGGCCGGCGACCAGCTTCAAAGGAATGTCCAGCTCCGCCAGCAACCGCGACGGTTGATCCCCGTCCGCCTCCGGCGCCTGCACGGCGGTCACGATCAGCCGCTCCCGCGCCCGCGTGATCGCGACGTAGAACAACCGCCGCTCCTCGGCCAGGATCGCTCCCGCCGACAAAGGCTCGACCAGCCCGTCCGGCCCCAACCGGTCCGGCTCCAGCAACGACCCCCGCCGCCGCAGGTCAGGCCACTGCCCCTCCTGCACACTCGCGACGACAACCAGCCGCCACTGCAGCCCCTTCGACCGGTGCGCCGTCATCAGCTGTACGCCGGCCTCCCGGTACGTCGCGTCGTACCGGTTGTCGGCCGCGATGTCGAGGTTCTCCAGCTCGCTCAGGAACGCCGAGACGCCCTTGAACCCGACCTGCTCCTCGGCTCGCCCGGCCGCGTCGAACAGCGCGCACAGCGAGTCGAGGTCCCGGTTCGCCGCCCGCGCCACCTCGCCGCCGCTGTTCGCCTGGCCGCGGAGCCGGCGCAGCCACGGCGACTCCGACCACAGCGACCACATCACCTCGTCCGGCGCGGCGCCGGCGTTCACGATGTTCCTTGCCTTGAGCAACCTCTCGCCGAGCGCCACGAACCGCGCCTCGGCCGGGGACGCCTGCTCGTCGAGCAGCAGCGGGTCGAGCATCGCCTCCCGGAGCAGCTCGTCCGACGACCGCGGCAGCCGTTGGCCGCCGGCGATCTCGCGGTCCCGCTTCCGCAGTACGCGCGCAAGCCGCCGCAGCTGCCCTGCGTCCATCGCCCCCAACGGCGACAGCGCCAGCGCCCGGACGACGTCGACCGTCAACGTCGAAGGATCAGCCACCGCACGCAGCGCCAGCAGCATCGGCCGTACGGCGGGCTCCCGCGACAGCGGCAGCTCGTCACCGGCCACGTCGACCGGAATCCCGGCCGCCGCCAGCGCGCGCCGCAGCGGCGGGATCGAGATGCTCCCGGAGCGCACCAGCACGGCCATCTCGTGCCAGCCGACGCCGTCCTGCACGTGCGCGCGGCGCAGCAGGTCGGCGATGTGCTCGAGCTCGGCGCCGCTGGTCGAGTACAGGTTCGCCTCGACCTTGCCCGGGCCGAAGACGCAGCCGCTCGCATCCGGGTTGCGGAAGCGGTCGAAGGTGTCGCGGTCCAGCGTGCCCGGGACGCCGAGCCGGTTCACCACGTTGCGCGAGACGCGCAGCAGCGTCGTACCGAACCGGCGGGTCGTGGCCAGCGCGATCTGCGCCGCAGGCTCCCCGGACGCCGTCGGGAACTCCTCGGTGAAGCGCAGCAGCCCGCGCACGTCGGCCCCGCGGAACGTGTAGATCGACTGGTCCGGATCGCCCACGACGACCAGGTCCCGGCCGTCGCCCGCGATCGCCTGCAGCAGCTTGGTCTGCCCGGGATCGGTGTCCTGGTACTCGTCGACGAAGACGACCTTGAACTCCTCGCGCAGCTTGGCCTGGACCTGCGGCTGCTGGGCCAGGATCACCGCGCGGTGGATCAGCTCGGAGTAGTCCAGCACCTGCTCGTGGTCGAGGATCTGCAGGTACTCCTCGAAGAAGTCGCCGACCGCGACCCACTCCGGCCGGCTCGCCGACTGACCGATCGCGGACAGGTCCTCCGGGTCGAGCCCGAGCTGGCGCGCCTTGCCGATCACGGCCTGCACCTCGTCGGTGAAGCCGCGCGTCTTGAGCGCCGGGTGCAGGCTCGACGGCCAGTGCACGACGCCGACCTCGCGGCTCCCGCCGAGCACCTCGCTCAGCCGCAGCGACTGCTCCGGCCCCGACGGCAGCCGCAGCGGTACGTCGAACGCGTCGGCCGGCGTGAACCGCCGCAGCAGCGCGTAGCAGAACGAGTGGAACGTCATCGACGGCATCACGCGCGTCGTCTTGCCGAGCCGCCCGGTGATCCGGTCCCGCAGCTCGGTCGCGGCCTTCCGCCCGAACGTCAGCACCAGCACCTGGTCGGGGCTCAGCCCGCGGTTGGCGACCCGGTCGACGACGGCCTCGACCAGCGTCGTCGTCTTCCCCGTCCCCGGCCCCGCCAGCACGAGCAGCGGCCCACCCGGGTGATCGACCACCGACTGCTGATCAGCGTCCAGAACCGGCGCAGGGGAAGGCCCTTCCGCTCGCCCTGCCGACTTCACCAGCCGATACCGGGACCCTGTTCTGCTGACCACTCCCCCATCCCATCAGACGCCACCGACAAACCCCGCAACACACCCCGAAGGCCTGCGCCGACGGTCGCTCAGCGGACGGTGGAATCAGTGCTGCGCGAGCAGTTCGCGGATCTCCGCGGTCCGCGCGTCACCGGCCGGGAACAGCGCCAGCGCTCGTCGCCCGAGCGTCTGCGCATCAGCGATCCGCCCAGCCCGCACAGCAACCCGAACCCGTACGACGAGCGCCGCCAGCGTCGCGGTCGGCGTACTGAATCCCTGCAGCCGGTCCAGCGACTCGGCGGCGTAGAACTCCGCGGTCGCGTCGTCGTCCCGCAGCTCGTACAGCTCGGCCAGGTTCGACAGCGACTGCGCCTCGACCAGCCAGTCGCCGGAGATCCGGGTCAGCCGGACCGCCTCCTCGGTGTGCGCCTGCGCGACGTCGAGCCGGCCGAGCAGGAGGTTGATCGCGCCGGCGGTCATCTCCAGGTGCCCGGCGTGGGCCTGCATCGGCTCGCCCGACGGCTCCCTGACCTGGGCCGCGACCTCCGCGGCCGCCGTCACCTCGACGAGCGCGCTGTCGAGGTCGCCGCCGATCCAACGGGCCAGCGCGAGGTTGGTCCGGAAGATCGACTCGGCCAGGACGTCGCCGCAGGCCGCGGCGATCTCGATCGCCCGCCGTACGCTCTGCTCGGCCGCGTCGGCGCGGTCGGCCCGGTACTCCGCACTGCCGAGCACGTTCCAGGCGAGGTAGCGCGGCCGCGGGGCACCGAGTCGTTCCGCGGCCTGCACCCCGAGGCGTGCGGTCTCCAGGCCTTCGTCGACGAGGAACCCCATGTCCACGAAGACCCGCAACCGCCAGGCCAGCCGCCACGCGTGCTCGTCCGAACCGGCGTTGATTGCGGTCCTGATCCAGGGCACCAGCGCGGACTGCTCCTCCTGCAGCCACCGCATCGCCGCCGCTGTGTCAGCGAAGGTCAGCGGCTGGTGGGCGGAACGGATCAGGAACGCACCGCTGGCGTCGGTGGTCACCGACCGCTGGGCGTTCTGCACCGTGTGCAGGTACCAGTCCAGCAGGCGTACCAGCGCCGTCTGCCGCTCCTCACCGCTGTCCAGCTGGCTCGTCAGCTCCGCCGCATAGACCCGTAGCAAGTCGTGCAGCTGATACGAGCCGCGCTGGGCGGTGCTCACCAGGTTGGCAGCGACCAGGCGATCCAGGTGACGCTCAGCCGCACGCACGTCGAGGTCAGCCAGCGCAGCCACCGCCTGAAGCCGCAGCGTCGTGGCCGGGTGCAGCCCGAGGAGGCGGAAGAGCCGAGCAGCCTCTGGTTCCAGCACCCGGTAGGACCATGACAGCACTCGGCGCAGGTCCGCGTGGTCGTCGTCCGGATCAGCGAGTACGTCGAGCGTGTGCTGCTCGTCCTCCAGCGCACGGACGAGGTCAGCGAACGGACTCCCACTCGACCGCCGAGCTGACTCGGCTGCAACGGTCAGTGCCAGTGGCAGCCCGGCGCAGATGCCAGCCAACTCCTCCACGGCCTCCGGCTCGGCCGCTACCCGATCGCTGCCGACAGAGGCCGCCAGCAGCCCGATGGCATCAGCAGTGGAGAGCGGATCGAGCATCAACCGAGTAGCGCCGAGCTGGGCCGACAGCGAGCGGAGCTGGTTGCGGCTGGTGACCAGGACCAGGCAGCCAGAAGCAGGGAGCAAGTCCCGGACCTGCTCGGCGTTGCGGGCGTTGTCGATCAGCAGCAGCATCCGCTTGCCGGCTGTCGCCGTACGGAACAGTGCGGCGCGTTCTGCGCGGTCGGCGGGGATGGTGTTCGCCGGTACGCCGAGTGCCTGGAGGAAGCCGTGCAGCGCGACCGCCGGGAGCACAGGTGCGTCAGCGGCGAACCCACGCAGGTTGATGAACAGCTGGCCGTCCGGGTAGCGCTCGCTGACCTGGTGGGCCCAGTGGACGGCCAGGCTGGTCTTGCCGGCGCCGCCGGGACCGGTGAGCGTGACGAACGTCGGCTGCCCGTCCGGCGCGTTGTCGAGGAGCTTGCCGAGCTGCTCCTGCTCGTCGGACCTGCCTGTGAAGCGGTGGACGTCCGGCGGCAGCTGACGCGGTACGCCGACTGCGCTGCTCTCCTCGAACCCGCCGCCAACCAGGTCGGAGTCCAGCAACCGGGCGTACTCCTGCTGCAGTGCAGGCGACGGGTCCACTCCCAGCTCGTCGGCAACAGCTGAACGGATCTGCTCGTAGCACTCGAGCGCCTCGGCGGTCCGATCGGTGAGCCGGAGTGCTGCGATCCGCCGGTGCCACAGCGACTCCCGGAACGGGTGCTGGGTGGTCAGCTCCTGCAGCGCCGCCGGCAGGCCGTCGTACCGGCCCTCGGCGAGGTCGAGGTCGACCAGCTGCTCGACGGCCGACAGATGGAGCTCGGTGAGCCGGGCTGACTCTCCAGTCGCCAGCCAGTCGGACGGCGACCCGACAAACGGTTTGTCTCGCCACAGGTCGATAGCGCTCGTCAGCACCTCCCGCTGACGACTCAGGTCTCCCGACGCCTCCCGCAGTACGGCGGCCAGGCGCAGCGCGTCGACCTGGTCCGGCTCCACGCACAGCACGTATCCAGCGGCGTGCGTCTGGAGCGCGCTGTCGCCCAAGTGCTTGCGCAGCCGGGTCGCATACGTGTGCAGCGTCGACTTGACCGACTTCGGCAGCCGCTCACCCCAGAGCCGGTCCGCCAGTACGTCGAACGGGACGGGCCGGTTCGCCGACAGCGCGAGCAGGCTGGTCAGCGCGACCAGCTGCCGCCCCGGGAGCGTCACCGGTACGCCGTCCCGCCGGACCTCGAAGGGCCCGAGCAGCCGGATCTCCAGCACGCGTTCCCCTCTCGACGGGTTCCACCGACAGCCTAGTGATCACTGGTCGCACAGGGCCGCTACCAGCGCGTGGCTGAGCCAACTGGTGTAGCGGTCGAGCGGCCAGCCGCGGTTGAGCACCAGCAGCTCGTAGATCTCGACAGAGATGTAGGTCCAGAGCAGGTCGCGCACCTCTTCCACCGACAGCTCAGGGCGGAGCTGACCGGTCTCGTGCAGGTGCGTCGCGAGCATGGTCATCCCGGTCAGCCGCTCGGTCAGCAGGTTCTGCCAGACCTCCTCCAGCGACTCGTCGACGTGCCGCCCGTCCCGGATCAGGATCTGTACGCCGGCCGACCGGACCTGCCGCTCGACCACTCCCCCGGCGTACAGCTGGAGCTTGCGGCGGACGTCGGGCTCGGCCTGGATCGCCTGCGCCTCGGAGCGTTCGACGATCGGGACCGGCTCGTCGTCGCCCGCGATCACCCGGTCGAAGACCGCCTTCGCCAGCGCCGCCTTGGTGCCGAAACCCTTGTAGACCGACTCCGCCGAGACGCCCGCGGTCCGGGCCACCGCGGCGATCGTGGTGGCCCGGAAACCGTCGCGGGCGAACAGATCCTGGGCCGCGGCGACCACCGCGCGGCGCCGGGCCGCGGCCTGCTCGCGGCGGCCGGACGCGTCGTACGACCTCTTGACTTCGGCCATCGGGTGGTTCCATCCTGATTTGGGGACAGTAAGACTGTATCGAATCTGGAGGGGACATGAACAGCACCGTGTCGAGCGACGCCAAGGCCCTCGCGGTCCGCAGCATCCTGATGATGGCCGACGGTGAGCGCGCCGAGTTCGACCGGGTCGTGCACCCGGCCGCGGTGAACCGCGAGGACGACGTCGAGCCGCCGGCCGCGCGGACGCCCGGACCGGAGGGGTTCTGGGCGACCGCGGTCTGGCTGCGGACGGCGTTCGCCGAGCTCGGCTACGACATCCACGAAGTCGTTGCGGAAGGCAACATGGTGGCGGTCCGGACGACGATGCGCGGGCGGCACGTGGCGCCGTTCGTGGTGCACGCCGAGGACGGGTCGGTGGACACGGTGTTCCCGCCGACCGGCCGCACCTTCGCGGTCACCCAGTCGCACTGGCTGCGGATCGAGGACGGACTGGTGATCGAGCACTGGGCCAACCGCGACGACCTCGGTCAGGCGACGCAGCTCGGCTGGGTCCCGCCGACGCCGATCTACCTGATGAAGATGGCGCGCGCGAAGTCGCGGGCGCGCAAGGCCGCCTAGTCCTCCGGGTCCCAGCGGACTTGGCGCAGGTTGACCTTGCCGTTGGTGACCCGGACGCCGTCGCCGCGCAGCAGCTCGAGCTGCTCGCCGCCGACCTCGTCAGCCGGTACGCCGCTGGCGCGGATGACGCGCCACCACGGCACACCGCCGCCGTACTCGCGCATGATCGCGCCGACCTGCCGCGGGCCGCCCTGCCCGACGTACACGGCGATGTCGCCGTACGTCGCCACCTGGCCCGGTGGGATCGACTCGACCGCCCGCAGCACCGCCTCGACGTACTCCTCCCGGTCCACGGGCGACACGTTATCGCCCGGGACCGACAAGGTTTCAGGCCAGCGGGGCCAGCGCCTTGGCCAGCGGCTCGAGGACCGACGGCGGGGCGTCCAGCGGCAGGTTCATCACGACCAGGTCGACACCGGCCTCGGCGTACGCCGCCGCGCTGGCGACGGCGTCGTCGAGCGGCTTGTCCGGGTCGATCCGGACGTTGACCGAGCAGGTGATCTCGTTGACGTCGCGGCCGAGCTTGTCGCAGTGGTCGACCAGCACCTGCTTGAGCGGCGTCCACTCCTCCGGGCCCGGCACGATCACGTTCCACTGCTGGGCCCAGCGCGCGACCGCCCGCAGCGTCCGCTTCGGGCCCTTGCCGCCGATCGTGATCGGCGGGTGCGGGGTCTGCACGGCCTTCGGCTCGCAGTACGCGTCGGTGAGCTTCACGTACTGACCGTCGAAGTTGGCGACCTTCTCGGTGAGCAGCGCGACCATCGCTTCGACGCCCTCGTCGAACCGGTCGAAGCGCTCCTTCAGCGGCGGCAGGTCGATCCCGTACGCCGCGGTCTCCATCTCGTTCCAGCCCGCGCCGACGCCGAGCTCGAGGCGGCCGCCGGAGATGATGTCGGTGGTCGCGGCCATGTTCGCCAGCACAGCCGGGTGCCGGTAGATCATCCCGCTGACCTGGCAGCCGACGCGGATCCGGCTGGTCGCCTGGGCCAGCGCGGCCAGCGTCGTCCAGCCCTCGAGGTTCGGGCCGGCCATGTCACCGGTGAGCGGGTAGAAATGGTCCCAGTGCCAGGCCGACTCGAAGATCTCGAACTGGTCCGCGGCCACCCAGACATCCCGCATCTGCTGCCACGTCGTGTGTTCAGGCCGGGTCTTGATCGCGAACCGCATCGCACGCCTCCACTGGGTAAGGGCTTACCGAAGCTGCAACCTACCCCGGAATCGTGCCGGTCAGACACCCGGCCGGACCAGACTTCACGCCCGGACGCCGTCGCGGTGAGCGCGGGGTGAGTGAGCGCGCGTGTGGTGAGCGCGCGGGACGAGCGCGGGGTGAGTGAGCGCGCGTGTGGTGAGCGCGCGGGACGAGCGCGGGGTAAGTGAGCGCGCGCGTGGTGAGCGCGCGACCCGAGCGCGCGGTCAGTCGAGACCGAGGCGCGCCCGCACCTCCGGGCGGCGCAACGGCGGCACCGTCTGCGGCGGGACCCGGCGGGCCGGCATCTCCTCCAGCAGCGCCTCGGTGATCCGCGCGACCTCGGCCGCGGCACGCTCGATCGGCTCGCGGGTGGTCGCGCTGAGCGAACCGACGCCGGTCACCTTACGGACGTACTGGAGTGCGGCCGCGTAGATCTCCTCGGAGGTCGCGGACGGCTCCAGGCCTCTCAGGACAGTGATGTTTCGGCACATGCTCCGACGGTAGCCGGAGCCGGGGACAACCGGGGCGGTCGCGGTTACAGTCTTGTGATGGAGCTGGTGCTGTTCGTCCTGGGCGGCGGAGGGGTCGCCGCGGCCGGACGGTACCTGTGGGCCCGGCACAGCACCCGCCGTCACCGCGCGGCGGAGCTGGCGGACGCCCAGCGCAGAGCCGACGAGGACGTCACCCAGTACGGCGAACAACTGGCCCGGCTGGGCGAAACGCTGACAGAACTACAGCTCGACAGTGCCACCCAAGCGGACTACCAAACAGCTCTTGACCTGTACGAGCAGGCCAAACGCGCGGTCCCCAGGTTGGAACTGGACACCGTCGCCGACACTCTGGCCGACGGCCGGTACGCCATCGCCTGCGTCCAGGCCCGCGTCACCGGCCGCCCGCTCCCCGAGCGCCGCGTCCCCTGCTACTTCAACTCCCGCCACGGCCCGTCGACCACCGACATCGTCTGGACTCCCGCGTACGGCGGCACTCGCAAGGTCGCCGCCTGCGCCCAGGACGCCGCCCGGATCGCCGCCGGCGAGGAGCCCGAAAAGCGCCACCTCAACCCAGCCGACGTCCAGCTCGCCTTCTGGGAACCGTACGACCGCGACAAGCCCTTCGTCTTCGGCTTCTGGGACATCGCCGGCGCCCGCGCCGCCAAGATCAACCTCCGCCTCGAACCGATAGCAATGACCGGCCGCGGCCGCCGCGACCCCACTATCGACCGCAAGCGCTGACGTCGGGATCTTGACAACCTAATACCGTTAGGTTTTCCTCAGATCATGAGCACAGCACCCTCGTTCGACCGTCGGGCCCGCCGTCGGGAGCAGACGATCGACGAGATCCTGGCCGCGGCCGTGCGGTTGATGGAGGCCGAGGGGGTCGCCGGGCTGAGTCTGTCCGCGGTTGCGCGGGAGGTGGGGATGCGGCCGCCGTCGCTCTACCAGTACTTCCCGTCGAAGATGGCGATCTACGACGCGTTGTTCCGGCGTGGGGCGGAGGCGTTCCGGGACGTCCGGCGGGAGACGGTCCGGACCGCGGTGGCCGCGGACCCGCTGGAGCTGGAGCGGATCTGCACCATCGAGTTCGGGCGCTGGTGCATGGCGAACCCGATCCACTCGCAGCTGCTGTTCTGGCGGACGGTGCCCGGGTTCACGCCGAGCCCGGAGGCCTACGCACCGGCGCAGGAGACGATGGAGGACCTTCGCGGCAATCTCCGGGCCGCCGTCGCGGCCGGGCTGCTGCACCCCGACGCCGTCTCCGACGACGGGATCGCGCTCTACACGTCCGTCACCGCGGGCGTCCTGTCCCAGCAGCTGGCGAACGAACCGGACGCGTCGTACGACGACGGCCGCTTCACCCGGCTGCTCCCGGCCGTGCTGGAGATGTTCCAGCAGCGGTACGCACCACCCAGGGGGTAACGATGATCGCAGTACAGGCACAGGGGATCATGCGCGCGGACCGGCAGCGGTGTCGGCTGCACCGCGACAGCGAGCTGGAGGCCTGGCGGGAGTTCCTGGCCGCGCTCGACGGCGACGACTGGCACCGGCAGACGGTCTGCGACGTGTGGGACGTCGCCGACGTCGTCGGTCACCTGTGCGGCCAGGCGGAGGACGTGATCCGCCCGTGGTCGTTCCCGCTCCGCTACCGCAAGGCCAAGCGGGTCTACCCCGACGTGGTCCAGCTCGACGCGCACATGATGCTCCAGGCCGATGCCCACCGCGGTACACCGCCCGACGCGCTGCGCGCCCGCTTCGATCGGCTGTGGTCGAAGGCGACCCGGACGATCAGCCGCAACCCGGCGCTGGTCCGCCGGATGACGCTGTCGATCGAGGGCATCCCCGGCTTCGAGTCGATCGAGCTCGGCTACGTCCAGGACATCCTGCTCGCCCGGGACCTGTGGATGCACCGCGACGACGTCTGCCAGGCGCTCGGCCGGCCGTTCGCAGCAGGCCCGTACGCCGGGGAGCTGATCGCGCAGGTCGCGCTCGACCTGGTCGACGGCCCGTTCTGGAAGGACCGGCCGACCGTCGTGCTGGAGCTCACCGGTCCGGGCGGTGGCGTCTACCAGCTCGGCGCCGGAGCGCCGGTGGCCACCGTCCGCACCGACGCGGTCAGCTACATGCGCACGGTTTCCGGCCGCGACGACCACCCGGTGGTCGAGCTGGTCGACGGCGACCAGGCCGGCGCCGACGCGGTCGCGACCTGCCGGATGCCGTTCTAGACGCAGAGCGGCCCCCGCCGTACCGAAGTACGACGGGGGCCGAAGGCAACTAACTCAGTACGACGGCTGCGACGGGTCGATCTGGTCGACCCAGGCCACCACGCCACCGCCGACGTGCACGGCGTCGGAGAACCCGGCGCCCTTGGCGATCGCCAGCACCTCGGCCGAGCGCACACCGGACTTGCAGTGGAAGACCAGCTGCTTGTCCTGCGGCAGCTTCTCCAGCGCGGCACCGGTCAGGAACTGGTCCTTCGGGATCAGCACCGAGCCCGGGATCTTGTTGATCTCGTACTCGTTCGGCTCCCGGACGTCGACCAGCAGGAAGTCCTTCTCGCCGTTGTCCTTGAGCTTGATCCACTCGCTGAGCTGCTTGACCGAGATGGTCGCGCCGGCGGCGGCGTCGGCGGCCTCCTCGGTGATCGCACCGCAGAAGTTCTCGTAGTCGATCAGCCCGGTGACCGTCGGGTTCTCACCGCAGATCGCGCAGTTCGGGTCCTTGCGGACCTTCAGGGCGCGCCAGTTCAGGTCGAGGGCCTCGTAGATGTTCAGCCGGCCCAGCGACGGGTCGCCGATCCCGGTCAGCAGCTTGATCGCCTCGGTCACCTGCGCGGCGCCGACCGACGCGCACAGCACGCCCAGCACGCCACCCTCGGCGCAGGACGGGACCATGCCCGGCGGCGGCGGCTCGGGGTAGAGGCAGCGGTAGCACGGGCCGTTCTCGGCCCAGAACACGCTGACCTGGCCGTCGAAGCGGTAGATCGAGCCCCAGACGTACGGCTTGCCGAGCAGCACCGCGGCGTCGTTGACCAGGTACCGGGTGGCGAAGTTGTCGGTGCCGTCGACGATCAGGTCGTACTGCTCGAAGATCTCGAAGACGTTGTCGTTGTCCAGCCGGGTCTCGTGCAGGACCACGTTGGTGTACGGGTTGGCCTCGAGGATCGACTCCTTGGCCGACTGCGCCTTGGACTTGCCGACGTCGGACTGCCCGTGGATGATCTGGCGCTGCAGGTTGGACTCGTCGACGGTGTCGAACTCGACGATGCCCAGCGTGCCGACCCCGGCCGCGGCCAGGTAGAGCAGGGCCGGGCTGCCGAGGCCGCCGGCGCCGATCACCAGCACCTTGGAGTTCTTCAGCCGCTTCTGCCCGGCCATCCCGACCTCGGGGATGATCAGGTGCCGCGAGTACCGGCGGACCTCGTCGATGGTCAGCTCGGCGGCCGGTTCGACCAGCGGTGGCAGTGACACGGGGCGCTCCTCGTCAGCGGGAATGTCGGGGGATTTCCGGGTTCAACCGTCCGTCCCTCTCCCATGTTCCCGCACCGGCCCAAGCAGCCGGTCAGGAGTCCGCATTCCGGTACATCAGTCTCACGGCGAGCGCCGACACCAGCGCGACCAGGCAGACCAGCGCCGGCGCGGTCCAGCGCTGCCCGGAGGCCTGCCCGAGGTCGTCGACCCGCCCGACCAGCGGCACCACCACCGCCGAGACCGTCCCGGCGAACAGCCCGTTGATCCCGTACGCCGCCGCAACCTGTCCGGGCGGAGCCAGCGCGGCCGTCAGGTCCTGGATCGGTGGCACCGCCAGCGCGTTCCCGGCGGCGATCACCACCGTCCCGACCAGCAGCAGCCCGATCGGAACCAGCTGACCTCCACCCGGTACGACGTCCTCCGGCCACCCAGCCCTGGTCGCCACGACAGCCCCGAAGCCCACCGCAGTCAGCGCCACCCCAGCCGCGGCAGCCCGGATGGTCCCCAGCCGCCGCTGCAGCACGAGCAGCCGCACCTGCAACGCCACAGTGGTCACCGCGATCAGCACGAACACCGTGCCCGTCCCGACCGCGGCGTACCCGGTCAGCCGGGTCGCCTCCAGTGGCAGCAGCAGGAAGGCGCCGTTCCAGACGGCGTACTGGCCGCTGGCTGAAGCACTGAACCGCAGCAGCCGGCGGGAGCGGAGAATCGCCAGCACCGCCTGCTTCAGCGCCGGAGCCGTTGGAGTGGGAGCTGGTGGCAGCACGCGGAGCTGGCCGACTGCCATCGCGGTGAACACCACGGCGGCCAGCAGACAGGTGGTCCGGAAGCCCAGCGGGGAGGCGGCGACCGCGATCAGCGGGCCGATCGCGGAGCCCAGCACCGAGGCGCTGTTGAACAGCGCGAACGCCTCGCTGCGCCGCTCGCCGGCGGCCACACCGAGGTAGGCGCGAGTGGAGGGCGCGATGAGCGACCCGGCCAGCCCGAACACCGTGATGGCGACCAGCAGGCTCCACAGCTGCTCGGCGAAGGCCAGCATCACCAGCGAGACCGAGCGGGCGGCACTGCCGATCAGCAGTGCCGCCCGGAGACCGATTCGGTCGGCGAACAGCCCGGCGCCGAACATCAGCCCCTGCTGCGAGAAGGTCCGCCAGCCGAGCACGAGCCCCACCGCGGCACTGCTGATGCCCAGCTCGACCGTGCCGCGGGTGGCCAGCAGTGGGACGACCAGGAAGAAGCCCAGCCAGACCCCGAACTGGTTGACGACCAGGAAACGCGCCGGACCCGAGAGAGTTCCCCAGATCTCGCGCCGGCGCATCCCTGGACTGTCGCAGACTCCCGTGTCAGTCGTTGTCGGTGATCGTCCCGGTCACGCTCGCCGGCACCTTCAGGTCGGCGCCCATGACGTCGGTCACGGTCGCCGTGAAGGTCTCGGCCGGCTCCTTCACCTTGTCGTCGACCAGCCGGACCTGGATCACGCCCTTGGTCTGGCCGGGCTCGATGTAGCCGTAGAACGAGCGCGACGGCGGCTCCTCGTCGACCGTCTTGAAGTCCTTCCCGAGCACGGCGGTGCCGTCCTTCAGCTCACCCTGGATCGACACGTACTGGTCGCTGGCCGCGGTGAGCGTGATCGGGAACTCCAGCACCTCGGCGCCCTCCTTGGCCGTCGCCGTACCGATCTTCAGCGCCGGGGTCGGGTCGTCGTCGATCACCAGGCCGTGCCCGAACGACTCGTCGAGCAGTCCCTCGCGCGGCACCGACAGCACCAGGCTGAAGGCCAGGTCCGCGCTGTCGCGGGTGTTCGCGGTGATCGGGACGGTGATCTTCTGCCGGGTCTGACCGGGCTTGAAGACCAGCTTCTTCGCGACCTGACCGACCGAGGTGCCGAGGTCGCCGTTCGTCTCGGCGTACACGCTGACCGGGCGGATCGACGGCCGCGAGAGCGTCACGAAGAAGGCGACGTTCCTGGTGCCGGTGTTGCCCTCGACGACCTTGACGTTCGACGCGGACAGCTTCGGCAGCAGCACCGCCGGGGCGGACGTGCCGACACCGGGCCGCGAGAACGAGAGGTCGCTCAGGAACACCGCACCGCTCGCCACCCGGTCAGTGCGCAGCTCAACCGCCCGCACGTCGCTCAGGTCGATCCCCTTCAGCTGCGCGAGCGGCAGCCGGACGGTCCGGAGCAGGTGCTTCGGCAGCACCTCACCCGGGCCGGGGAGTCGCACCAGCGCGTCGCCGAGAGTAGAGGCCGGTACGGCGGCCGCCCGGCCGTGTCCGTCGACCACCCGGATGCTCAGGTCGGTCCGAGGCGCTCCCACCGCGTCAGGCGACGCGCGGAACGTCAGAGCGGCGTACTGGCGAACGTCACGCTGCCCAGCGGCCACCGGAACACGCAGTACGCCGTCCTTGCCGGTCCAGCTCAGCTTGGTGACAGCCAGCGTCGGTGTCTTCTCCGCGAACGCCGCAGTGATCCAGTGCGGCGTCTGACTCGGGTCCTCGGTCTGCACGCAGCCCGACGAGCAGACCGTCGCCTTGGCCTTGCCGGAGACCGCTCCGGCGGGCAGCGGCTGGTCCAGCGCGGACAGGTCCCGCCGGTCGGCCTTCGGAGCCTGCGCAACCACCCGTACGACGGCCTTGCCCGCCGAGACCGCCCGGCCGTTGGAGCCGTCGAGCAACGGCAGCAGCTGCTTCTCGTGGCCCAGCTGCAGCCGGAAGAAGCCCGCCACGTACGCCGTACCGACGGCCTGCTGCTGCACAGCTGTCAACCGGCCCGCGTACTTCGGGCCGCACGGCGACTCGGCGCCCTCCTCGTACCAGTCGTCGTTGGACGGCGCGACGGACTGGCCGGGCGTCCACTCGGTGTTGAAGAAGTTGTGGTTCGCGCCGAGCACCGTGACGGTCGAGCGCGGCGCGTTGTCACCGGTGACCGAGTAGCGGGTGTCGTCGTAGAACTTCTGGCCCTGCAGGTCGGAGACGTCGCCGTCGCAGTACGGCAGCACGACGCTCATCGCGACGCCGGGCACGGTCGCCCGGGCGAAGTCGGTCGGCGCCAGCGGGAGCACCGCGCGGATGCCGTACTTGCCGCCGCGGTCCGCGTTCAGCACGGCCGCGCGGGCCACGCCCTCGCCGCCGCGCGAGTGGCCCATCAGGCCGACGTTGCGCAGGTCGACCTTGCCGACGAACTTGCTCCCGAACGGGCCGCCGCCGACCGTCGACCACTTCTTCCACAGGTCGAGGTGGTCGAGCACCAGCTCGGCGCGGGCCTGGGCGCCGGCGTCGTACGCCTCGCTGTCCCAGGCGTTGATCGCGTTCGCGCTGATCGAGACGACCTGGTAGCCGTGGCTGGCCAGCGCCTCGGCCGGGCCGTCGTACCCGCGGTAGCTCGGGATCGACTTCCAGACGCCGGTGCACGGCCAGGGCTTCTCGGGGTACGGGCCGTTCTCGTCGCCGCCGTAGCAGACCTGGTGACGGCCGTGCAGGAAGACGACCAGCGGACGTGGACCGGTCGCGCCACGCGGCGCGTAGACCTTGCCGCGCAGCTCGGCCTTCTGCTTGAGACCGGGCAGGTAGATCGCTTCGTCACCGAGGTTGTACTCCGACGTGTCGACCGCGTACTTGCCCTTGGCCCCGGGGTCGTCGGCCAGCGCCGGACCCATCTTTGCCTTGAGCCAGTCCGCGTCGGTCGGCCCGGCGGTGGTCTTCGAGCGGTCCCGGTCCGGATCACCCGACCAGGTCAGCTCGACATCGCGAGCTTTCAGGACCGCCGGGTCCTTGCTGACCAGCGAGACGCTGCGCCGGTCGGGCGACTCCTTGGCCACGCCGACGGCGCGGCCGTCGACCGAGAGCACCGGGAGCGCGTCGCGGAGCGGGACCGGCCGGTCCAGCGCGAGCTCGATCCGGTACCCACCGGCCACCGGCTCGATCCGCCAATCCTTGCCTTGAGCAACATTCGGGGGCGGTGGTGCCGGTGCCGCGGACGCGGCCGGTACCAGTCCCCACCCGAGCAGTGCGACCATCCCCAGCGACAGTGGTTTGCTGCCGATCAACCGCACGAGGTTCCCTTCGTCGACGAACAGGTCGTCCGTCTGACCCCCGACGCGGCGGATTGGTTGTCGCGGTCAACGGATCGGGACGAAGATCATGCCACGGTCCGAGCCGGGTTCATGCCACAGTCTGACGCCGCAGCGACCTGCGTGTGCTGGTCAGCCGACGAGCTGCCGGAAGGCGCGCTCGACCTCTTCGGGGTGCTCCATCTGCGCGACGTGACCGGACTGCGGCAGGTAGAGCGACCGGGCGTCCGGGAACGCGGCCTGGGCCTTGGTCCGGATCTTGGCGTCGACGAGCTTGTCGCGGCCGCCGTACACGAGCAGGACCGGGCAGGTGATCTTCGCGGCGTCGGCCCACAGCGAGCGCCGCGGCGGAGCCAGCGACGACAGCAGGATGCTGCGGGCGCCGTCCAGCGTGGCCTGCGCGCCCCACGGCTGGGTGTCGCGCCGGTGCAGCTCCTCCTCGTACGCCGCCCGCACCTCCGGCGGCAGCGTGCGCGGGTCGCCGAACACCATCGACAGCGACGCCTGGAAGCGCCGCTCGAACGGCAGCTTGCGGGTCCGCTCCATCACCATCGGCCCGATCCGCGGTGTGGCGAGCGCGGTGAACCAGAGGGCGCTGGCCGAAGCCCTGGGGTGCGGCAGCGCCGGGGAGATCAGCGTGAGGGAGGCGATCCGCTCCGGCCTGCGCGCGGCGAGCGCTACCGCGGCGGCGCCGCCCATCGAGTTGCCGAACAGGTGCACCGGCCGGTCACCCAGCTCCTTGTCCATCAGCTCAGCCAGTACGTCGGCCTGCGCGCCGATGCCGATCCGGCCGACCGGCGGCGTCCGGCCGAAGCCCGGGAGGTCCGGGGCGATGCCACGGACGGTGTCCCCCAGCAGCAGGCCCAGCGCCGTCCAGTTGAGCGACGACCCGCCGAGGCCGTGCACGTAGAGCGCCGGCGGCAGGTCCTCTGCCGCGTCCGGCACGTCTCTGACCAGCAGGTCCACGCCCGCGACGGGCACGGTCCGGGCCGGCCACTCCTGCGCTCCCAGCGGCGCCGACGCGCCGGTTACTCCCCCGTAACTGTCCACGAAGCCATGTTAGAACCCCACCGAGGCTGGACACTGGGAACCATGGCGGCCGGACAGACCCAACTGACCACCGAGGTCGACGGGCAGACGATGAAGCTCACCAACCTCGGCAAGGTGCTGTACCCGCAGACCGGGTTCACCAAGGCCGAGGTGATCGACTACTACCACCAGATCGCGGAGCTGCTGCTCCCCCACCTGTCGGACCGGCCGCTGACCCGCAAGCGCTGGCCGGACGGCACCGGAGCGGCGTACTTCTTCGAGAAGAACGCACCACGCGGTACGCCGAGCTGGGTGCGCACCGAGACGCTGCCGACGCCCGGCAGCTCGACCGGGCGGGACGAGGCGTCGTTCGTCGTCGCTGACGACGTACAGACCGTGGTGTGGCTGGCCAACCTGGCAGCACTCGAGCTGCACGTGCCGCAGTGGCGGATCGGGCTGTCCGACGGCGGCAAGGACCCGCAGGCCGACCTGGTCGTCTTCGACCTCGACCCGGGGCCGGGAGCGAGCATCGTGGAGTGCTGCGACGTGGCGCTCGCGCTGCGCGAGCTGCTCGGGCACTACGGGCTGGAAGGCTGGCCGAAGACCTCCGGCAACAAGGGCATGCACCTGTACGTGCCGATCGAGCCGACGTCGTCGCGGACGGCCAGCGCGTTCGCCAAGCAGCTGGCCGAGCAGCTGGCCGAGGCGCTGCCGGAGAACGTCACCGCGACCATGACCAAGGCGCTGCGGCCGGGCAAGGTGTTCATCGACTGGAGCCAGAACGCCAGCGCGAAGACCACGCTCGCGCCGTACTCGCTGCGGGGTGCCGAGGAGCCGCGGGTCTCGACGCCGATCGACTGGGACGAGGTGGCCGCCGCGACGTCGCAGGCCGAGCTGACGTTCCTGCCGCACGAGGTGCTGGCCCGGGTCGAGGAGTACGGCGACGTGCTGGCCGGGATGTACGACGACCCTCAGCCGCTGCCGGAGTGATACCAGTCGCCGTACTGGTCCGGTGAGAAACCCACCAGTTGATCGGGGAAGGGAACGGGAGTGACTACCGCTAGGTAGGATTCGCACGGTATACACCGCCGGGGTCACCCCGGTGCCGCACCACCGTAAGGAGCCGATGTGTCGACGACACCGGAGACCGCACCGAAGCGTGGCAGTCGCCTGCCCCGGCTGGCTCGCCGCGCGCAGCTGCTCGAGGCCGCCCAGGAGGTTTTCGTCGCCAACGGCTACCACGCCGCCGCGATGGACGACATCGCCGACCGGGCCGGCGTCTCCAAGCCGGTGCTGTACCAGCACTTCCCCGGCAAGCTTGAGCTGTACCTGGCACTGCTGGACAGCTCCTGCGAGGCCATCGTCGCGTCGGTCCGGGACGCACTGAAGTCCACCGAGGACAACAAGCAGCGGGTCGCCGCGACCATCCACGCGTTCTACGACTACGTCGCCAACGCCCAGGGCGCGTTCCGGCTGGTCTTCGAGTCCGACCTGACCAACGAGCCGGCCGTCCGCGAGCGCGTCGACCGGGTCACCCAGGCCTGCGCCGAGGCCTGCTCCGAGGTGATCAGCGCCGACGCCGGCCTGAACAAGGAGCAGTCGATGGTGCTGGCCGTCAGCCTGGTCGGGATGGCCCAGGTCAGCGCCCGCTACTGGCTGGCCTCCGAGAACCCCACCCTCGCCCAGCAGCAGGCCGCCGACCTCGTCGCCAGCCTCGCCTGGCGGGGCATCCGGGGCTTCCCCCGCACCGAAGGCTGACCCCGAGTTCTGCTGTTGGCGGACTGGTGAGAGCTGGGGATCGGCAGCGGATAGGCTCGTGGGGTACCGGCGAGACGCGCCGGTCGGAACGTGCCCGGGAGGGTTCCGTGGAGGTCAAGATCGGCGTGCAGCACGCCAATCGTGAGTTGGTTCTCGAGAGCGAGCAGACCCCGGAGGAGGTCCAGTCGGCGGTCGCCGAGGCGCTCACCGGGAAGACCGGGCTGTTGACGCTGGTCGACGAGAAGGGCCGCCGGGTGATCGTGCCGGCCGAGAAGCTGGCCTACGTCGAGATCGGCGAGTCCGAGATCCGCAAGGTCGGGTTCGGCGCGGTCTGAACCACCGGCGGGGCTCCGCGCGGGGACACCGCGCGGCCACGGTCCGGGATCGGTCCGGACTCGATCGCGTGTCCCGGTTGCGGAGCGCCACGATCGGGGCACGATGAGGATGAGACCTGCGTTCAGGTGGTCTGACGACGTACCCGTTTGACCCCGGGCACTGGACAGGCGCAGGTCAGCCATCCCTCTCGAGGAGGAACCGTGGGATTTTGGGTCTGGATGATCATCGTCAGCCTCATCGCCGGAGTCATCTTCGGGCCACTGGCCCGTCTGGTGCTGCCGGGCAAGCAGAACATCAGCCTCGGTTGGACCATCCTGGGCGGCGGCATCGGCGCCTTCCTCGGCGGTCTGATCGCCTACTTCCTCGGTGTCAAGGACACCTCCGGCCCGGACTGGATCCAGTACCTGATCCAGATCATCTGCGCCGCGATCGTGGTCGCGTTCATCTCCTCGCGCAACAGCAGGGCGAGAGTCTGACCTGATCGAGCAGGACCTGGCGGCCGCCACCCCACCCGGGGCAGGCGGCCGCTTCGCGTTCCAGGGCCGGTACGCCGGCCGCGTGAGCGCCGCGGCGCCGCCTGTACGCCGTACTTACGGCTGCAGCCCCAGCGCGGTCATCCGCGCCGTGTGCGCCTCGGTCAGCCGGGTGAACATCCGCCCGATCGCCGCCAAATCCAGCCCCGGCCGGTCCACGGACCCCGCCAGCAGCGCCGCCAGCGAGTCCCGGTCGGCGGCGATCCGCTGCGCCTGGCTCAGCGCCTCTCCGACCAGCCGCCGCCCCCACAGCGCCAGCCGGCCGCCGAGCTTCGGGTCCTCGTCGATCGCCGCCCGGACCCGGTCCACCACGAACTCGGCCTGCCCGGAGTCGGCGAACACCTCCAGCACCAGGGCCCGCGTCTCGCCGTCCACGAAGGACGCGATCTCGCGGTAGAAGTCGTTGGCCAGCCCGTCCCCGACGTACGCCTTGACCAGGCCCTCCAGCCAGTCCGACGGCGCGGTGTGGTCGTGGAAGGCGTCCAGCGGCGTCACGAACGGCTGCATCGCGTCCATCGGGTCGACGCCGAGCTCGACCAGCCGGTCCCGCAGCTGCACGAAGTGCCCGAACTCGGTGGTCGCCAGCTGGGCCAGCTGGGCCTTGTCGTTCAGGGTCGGCGCGAGCTTGGCGTCCTCGGCGATCCGCTCGAACGCGGTCAGCTCGCCGTAGGCCAGCACACCCAGCAGGTCCACCGCCGCGGCCCGGTAGGCGGGATCGTCGAAGGCCGTCGTTTCGGTCATGGACCGCACCATATCGGCCCCGGAGGACCTGGCGGGGAAATCGGGCTGGACGGCATGGACACCCGCTCGGGTTACACTGGCTGGTGTTTCGCCGGTGACGCGCCCAGATGGGCAGCTGGTGCGAGCCGCTTGCACAGTGTCCCGCGCCTCACGATGAAGGACGCCGGGTGTTCAACCGAAGGACACCGGATCCTGGCGCCGGCCCTGTGCATTCTGTCCGTACAAGCATGTTGAGAGGCGATCAGCCTGACCACCTTCCGAGAGCTCGGGGTGCTCCCCGAGATCTGTGACGCGCTCGACCGCGTCGGCATCGTGGAGCCGTTTCCGATCCAGGAGATGACGCTCCCCGTCGCACTGATGGGCACCGACCTGATCGGTCAGGCCCGGACCGGGACCGGTAAGACCCTCGGGTTCGGCATCCCGCTGCTGCAGCGCACGATCTCGCCGGGCGAGCCCGACTACGAGGAGCTGGCTGCCCCGGGCAAGCCGCAGGCCCTGGTCGTCACCCCGACGCGTGAGCTGACCATCCAGGTCGCCAAGGACCTGACCACCGCCTCGACCGTGCGCACGGTCCGGGTGCTGACGATCTACGGCGGTGTCGCGTACGAGCCGCAGCTGGACGCCCTGAAGGCCGGCGTCGACGTCGTCGTCGGTACGCCGGGCCGGCTGCTCGACCTGGCCAACCGCGGTGTGCTGGACCTGTCGCACATCAAGGTGCTGGTGCTGGACGAGGCCGACGAGATGCTCGACCTGGGCTTCCTGCCCGACGTCGAGCGGATCTTGCGCAAGACGCCCGAGCTGCGCCAGACGATGTTGTTCTCGGCAACGATGCCGTCGGCGGTGATCGGGCTGGCCCGGACCCACATGCGGCACCCGCTGAACATCCGCGCGGAGTCCCACGAGGACACCCAGATGGTCCCGACGACGGCCCAGTTCGTCTACCGGGCGCACGATCTGGACAAGCCCGAGGTGGTGGCCCGGATCCTGCAGGCCGAGGACCGCGGCCGGGTGATGATCTTCTGCCGGACCAAGCGCGAGGCGTCCCGGCTGACCGACGAGCTGACCGACCGCGGCTTCAAGGCCGCCGCGATCCACGGCGACCTGAACCAGCAGGCCCGCGAGCGGGCGCTGACCCGGTTCCGCGGCGACAAGGTCGACGTCCTGGTCTGTACCGACGTCGCGGCCCGTGGCATCGACGTCGGTGGCGTCACGCACGTCATCAACAACACCTGCCCCGAGGACGAGAAGACCTACATCCACCGGATCGGCCGCACCGGCCGGGCCGGCGCGAGCGGGATCGCGGTGACCTTCGTCGACTGGGCGGACCTGGTCCGCTGGAAGACGATCAACAAGGCGCTCGACCTGCCGTACGACGAGCCGCAGGAGATCTACTCCACGTCGCCGGAGCTGTACCACGACCTCGGCATCCCGACCGACGCCAAGGGCCGGATCAAGCCGGTCCGCGAGGAGCGCGCCGAGCGCGACCGCCCGCCGCGCCGCAGCGAGGGCGAGTCGGGCTCCGCACCGGCGTCGGGCGAGCGCCCGGGCCGCAAGCGGAACCGCAACCGCCGCCGCACCCGCAACGGGCAGGCCGTCGAGAGCGTCGAGCAGAAGACCGATGCCGACGTGACGGCGAAGACCCAGGTCCCGCCGACCGCGGCGACGTCCACGGAGGCGGCCGAGCACGGTGTGGTCGAGCGTGGCGCCGGCGAGCGCAAGCCGCGCCAGCGGACGCGGCGTCGCCGGGGTGGGGACGCGGGCGAGAGCACCGAGTCGCTCACGCCGCAGACCACGCCTGAGGCAGCACCGGTTGAGGTGACTGAAGAAAAGCCTCGCCGTACTCGCACCCGTCGGCGCATCGAGTCGACGGAGGCTGCTCCTGCAGAGGAGACAGTTGAGGCACCGGCAACGGTGGCTGAGGTAGTCGACGCTCCTGCTGAGGAGAAGCCGGCTCGGCGTACCCGCACTCGGAAGACTGCCGAAGCACCTGTTGCTGAAGAGGTCGTCGAGGAGAAGCCCAAGCGGACCCGCACCCGGAAGACCGCTGCGGCTGCCCCCGCGGAGGAGGCTCCCGTCGAGGAGAAGCCGAAGCGGACGCGGAAGAAGGCCGTCGCGGCGCCTGAAGAGGCTGCTCCGGTGGCCGCGGAAGAGGCTGCTCCCGTAGCGAAGAAGACCGCGGCCAAGAAGGCTCCGGCGAAGAAGGCTGTCGCCAAGAAGGCCGTCGCGAAGAAGGCGGTGGCGAAGAAGGCCGCCGCCGAGCCCGCGGCCGCGGCCGACGAGGCGGCCACGGAGAAGCCGGCCAAGCGGACCCGCAAGAAGGCGGCCCCCGCGGCGCCGACCTTCACCGCGCCGGAGTAACAACGCATCAGCGAAACCCCGCCCAGAGTCCTGGGCGGGGTTTTCTGTTGCCCGACCGTGACCAGCACTCCGCAACGCCCTCCCCCGCCCGACCGTCCCAGCTCCACAGATCGTCGAGGGGAAAGAGGGTGTGGGCGATGGTGAGGACGCGGTTCACCGCCGCGGCAGCGGGTGTGCTGCTGACGGCTCTGGTGATCTCCGGCTGCAGCGGCGGAGGCGACAGCGGGAACAGTACCGCCGGCAGCGCGGTAGCTCCGGAGTACAGCGGTCCACAGGACAAGGCCGGTCCGCAGGCGGACACACCGGCCGGCCAGAGCGGTAAGGGCGCCGCCGCGCAGCCCTCGCTGACCCGCGCGATCGTGAAGACCGGCTCGCTGACCGTCGAGCACGAGGACGTCGACAAGCAGCGCCAAGCGGCGATCAGCGTCGTGGCGAGCCTGCGCGGGCAGGTCGCCTCCGAGGACACCGGCAGCGACACCGACGGCAAGATCACCCGCGCGAACCTGGTGCTGAAGGTCCCGACGGCGTCGTACGAGACCGCGATCCAGCGGTTGTCCGAGCTCGGCAAGCGGACCGCGATCCACCAGGAGTCGACCGATGTCACCGAGCAGGTGGTCGACGTCGAGAGCCGGATCGCCTCCCAGCGCGCGAGTCTCGGGCGGATGCGGGCCCTGCTGGCCAAGGCGAACACGATCGCCGAGATCGTCTCGGTCGAGTCCGAGCTCACCCGTCGCGAGGCCGATCTCGAAGCATTGCTGGCCAAGCAGAAGGCGCTCGCCGGTCAGACCGAGCTCGCCACACTCACGCTCGTCATCGCCGAACCGGGCAAGGCACCGGTCGTGGAGAAGGACGACCGCGGCTTCCTGTCCGGCCTCCAGGGTGGCTGGAAAGCCTTCACCACAACGTTCTTCGCGCTCGCCACCGCCTTCGGCGCGCTGCTCCCGTTCCTGGTCGCGCTGGCGCTGATCGCCGTGCCGCTCTGGCGCTTCCGGCACAAGCTGCGGCGCACGCCGGCACGGCAGCCCTAAAGCAGCGCCTTCGCCAGCTCCCGGTACGCCGAAGCACCCGGGCTCGCCGGTGCCGTGGTCAGGATCGTCTGCCCGATCGCCGGCGCCTCGGCGAACCGGATCGACTTCGGGATCGGCGGGTCGAGGACCGGCAGCTCGTAGGTGCCGGAGATCGTCTCGAGCACGGTCCGGGCGTGGGTCGTGCGGCCGTCGTACAGAGTGGGGAGGACGCCGAGGATCTCGAGCCCGGGGTTGGTCAGCTGCTGGACGTCGTGGATGGTGTCCAGCAGCTGGCCGACGCCGCGGTGCGCGAGGGTCTCGCACTGCAACGGGATCAGCACCTCCGACGCCGCGGTCAACCCGTTCACCGTCAGCAGCCCCAGCGTCGGCGGGCAGTCCACCACGACCCAGTCGTACGACGCCGCCAGCGGCCGCAGCACGGTCCGCAGCGCCTGCTCGGCACCGGTGTCGCGGGACAGCCGCACCTCGGCGGTTGCCAGCTCGATCGTCGCCGGGAGCAGGTCCGGGCCTTCGTCGAGCGTGATCACGATGTCGCGGGCCTTCGCCGTCCCGAGCAGGACGTGGTGCAGCGAGGTGTCGAGGTCCTCGGGGTCGACGCCCAGCGAGAAGGTCAGGCAGGCCTGCGGGTCGAGGTCGACGAGCAGCACCCGCTGCCCGAGCTCGCTCAGGGCAGCGCCGAGCGACGCGACGGTGGTGGTCTTCGCCACCCCGCCCTTCTGATTGGCGACAGCCAGCGTCCGCGGCACCCGGCCATTGTGCCGCACCGTGGAACCCGGCGCCTGCCGGGGCACCTGTTGACTTAAAGCTTCGTTGAAGTTTCAGGATGTTCGGCATGACGACACTGGAGACGGCACCCCGCGCCGGACGCCGGGAGTGGCTCGGCCTGGCCGTGCTCGCCCTGCCCACCATCCTGATCGGCCTGGACATGACCGTCCTGCACCTGGCCGCGCCGATGCTGACCACCGATCTCGGCCCGAGCAGCTCGGAGCTGCTCTGGATCATCGACGTGTACGGCTTCGTCGTCGCCGGCCTGCTGATCACGATGGGCACGGTCGGCGACCGGATCGGCCGCCGCCGGCTGCTGATGATCGGTGCCGCCGGGTTCGCGCTGGCGTCGCTGCTGGCCGCGTTCGCGACCAGTGCCGCGATGCTGATCGGCGCGCGGGCGCTGCTCGGTCTGGCAGGTGCGACGCTGATGCCGTCGACGCTGTCGCTGCTCAGCAACATGTTCCGCGACCCGCGGCAGCGCCAGCTCGCGATCGCGATCTGGATGACCAACTTCATGGTCGGCGGGATCGCCGGTCCGCTGGTCGGCGGCGTGCTGCTGGAGAACTTCCACTGGGGTTCGGTGTTCCTGATCGGGATCCCGCCGCTGCTGCTCCTGCTGGTGCTCGCGCGGCCGCTGCTGCCCGAGTTCAAGCACCCGGGGGCCGGCCGGATCGATCTGGCCAGCGTGATGCTGTCCACCGGCGCAATCGTCGCGGTCGTCTACGCGCTGAAGGAGACCGCCAAGGACGGCGTGCACCTGGTCAGCGTCGTCGTACTGGTCGCGGGCCTGCTGGCCGGCTACGTCTTCGTACGGCGGCAGCTGACCCTCACCGAGCCGCTGGTGGACCTGCGCCTGTTCCACCGGGCGTCGTTCAGCGTCTCGCTGGGCGCTCAGACCTTCGGCCTGTTCGTGCTGGCCGGTATGGGCTTCCTCTCGGTGCAGTACTTCCAGCTGGTGCTCGGAATGGCGCCGCTGGAGGCAGGTCTGTGGTCACTGCCGCCTGCGGTCGGCGGCATCCTCGGCACGCTGGGCGGGCCGTTCGTCGCCCGCCGGATGCGCGCCGGCGCCGCCATGACGCTGGGCTTCCTCATCGCCGCCCCCGGGCTGGCGCTGGTGGCGCTGTCCGGCCGTACGGCGATCGTCGCCGGCCTGGTGATCGCCAACTTCGGCATCCAGCTCGTGCTGGCCCTCACCTACGACCTGGTGGTCGGCAGCGCACCGCCGGAGCGTGCTGGGGTCGCCTCAGGCATGGGCGAAACCGGTACGGAGCTCGGCATGGCGCTGGGCATCGCCGTGGTGGGCAGTCTGGTCACGGCGGTCTACAGGAGCGAGGTGACGCTCCCCGCCGGCGTCTCCAGCGAGGCACGCGACACGCTGGGCGGTGCTGTCGCCGTAGCCGAGCAGCTGCCGCAGCCGCTGGCCAGGGAGCTCCTGGAGCTGACCAGAGCGGCGTACACGGACGGCGTACAGCTGGCGGCTCTGGTCAGCCTGGGCATCGTCGTCGTACTCGCTGTGGCGACCGCCACCCTGCTGCGGACACGTCAGCGGGATACCGTGGAGTCGTGAGTACGCCGCGCACGCTGACGCTCCCGGACAACGTTTCTCCCGTCACCCTCGAGACCGACCGTGGCGACTTCGCCACCTTGCAGGCGGTGCCCGACGTCGGTACGCCGCTCGGCACGGCGCTGCTGGTCCCGGGGTGGACCGGCAGCAAGGAGGACTTCGCTCCGCTGGTCGACCACCTGGCCCGCTTCGGCTGGCGCACGGTCGCGGTCGACCAGCGTGGGCAGTACGAGACGCCCGGCCCGGCCGACGCCTCGGCGTACACGCTGGACGAGCTCGCGCTCGACGTGGTGGCGATGAGCAAGGCGCTCGGCGGCTACAGCCAGCTGGTCGGGCACTCGTTCGGCGGGCTGGTCGCCCGCGAGGCCGTGCTGGCCGACCCGTCGGTGTTCTCCACGGTGACGCTGCTCTGCTCCGGCCCCGGCGGCTTCAGCGACGAGGCGAAGATCCAGGGGCTGCAGATGCTTGCCTTCGGCCTCGACAACCTGCCGATCGAGCAGGTGTACGACCTGAAGCTCGAGCACGACAGCAAGGAACCGCGGTACGTCGCCCCGGCTGCCGAGATCGCGGCCTTCCTGCGCAAGCGGTTCACCGGCAACGTGCCGGTCAGCCTGTCCGAGATCACCAAGCGGCTGATCGACGCCGAGGACCGGACCGACCGGCTGGCCAAGTCCGGCGTCCGGGCGCAGGTCGCGTACGGCGAGACCGACGACGGCTGGCCGCTCGCGGTCCAGGACCGGATGGCCGACATCCTCGGTGTGAAGCCGCAGGTGATCGCCGACGCCGGCCACTCCCCCGCGATCGAGCAGCCGGCCGCGACCGCGCGGATCCTGGTCGATTTCTGGCACGACCGTCACTGACCGGGTGTCGATCAACTGACGACTGGCTGTCTATCGGCGCTGCCTAGCGTGGCTACCATGACAACCACGCCTTCTGCCCAGTCGGGCATCGTCAACGGGACGCTGTGGCGCCTCGCACTCACCAGCGGACAGGTCATCCACGGGCGGCACCGGCGGCCGGGTCCGGTCGACTCCGAGTTCCCCGGCCTGCGTGAGCTGCTCCACGGGGATCCGCTGGCCAGCCGCGCCCGGCACCGCGCCGGAACGCACCTCACCGTCGCACCCGAGCCGACCCGCACGTCCGAGCCGATCCGCACGTCCGAGCAGACCCGTACCTCCGAGCCGAACGCCGCTGCCTGACCGAGCTGTCCCTCGGCTGTCGTCAGGACCAGGCCTCACCCTGGTCCCTTGCGGACAACGGATCCCGGGCTCGTCCATCGGTTGACGACCGGGTGTCTATCGAGTCTTCCTAGCCTCGAAGCATGACAACCGAAAGCACAGACCGCTCCAGCGCGGTCGGTCGCCGCAGCCTGATCGGTGGCGGCCTGGCAGCCACCGTCGCTGCCTCCACTCTGACTTCCGCCGGTACCGCGTCCGCCGCGCCGGCCACGACCACCACGGTCGTCCCGCCGGCCGAGCTCAAGGGCTACAGCCTGCCGCTCAGCGCCCGCGGCACCGCCAACATCGTCGGCGCCCCGCCGTGGCACTACGTCGGCGACCTGATCGGCGCCGAGTTCTGGACCAACCAGGACGCCGCCAAGGCTGCTCTGCCGGCCGGGCTGACCCTGGACCCCGCGAGCATCGGGCACGGCTACGCGCTGTTCATCGACTGGCAGTTCTCCGGCGACCACCAGGAGTACCTGGACCCGGACCGCAGCCTGTACTCCGAGTTCCTGATCCTGCTCGACGCCCAGTTCAAGGGCCAGCCGGTCGCCTGGTGCCCGTACATCTACGTCGACAACGACCAGGCGCTGGCCCGCGGCTGGTTCCAGGGCTTCCCGAAGAAGCTCGGCACGATCAAGCAGACCCGCGCCTTCTCGGTCGCCAGCGACGCGGCGCCGGTGGTCGGCCCGGGCGGGACCTTCGCCGGCGCGATGTCGTCGGCCGGCCGCCGGCTCGCCGAGGCCCGGGTCACCCTGGACAAGCCGATCGCGACCATCCCCGCGCTCGGCCGCCCGATCGTCAACCTGCGGTACTTCCCGCGGCTGACCGCCGGGAACTTCAACAACCCGAGCGTCTACGAGCTGACCCAGTCGATCCTGGAGAACGCGAAGGTCGCCAACACCTGGGGCGGCACCAGCGACCTGAACTTCCTGCCCGCGCCGGGTGAGGAGCTGGCCGACCTGAAGATCGTCCGCAAGGGCATCGGCTTCCGCGGCAGCCTGTCGTACACGGTCCGCGACCTGAAGATGCTGACCGGGCCGGACGCCACCAGCTGATCCGGGCGCCCTCCCGGACGGGCGTTCGTCCGGGAGGGTTCCGCGTCAGCTGACCGGGCGGATGTACGGCTGCAGGTCGATCGTGTCGATCCCGATCGGCCGCAGCGCGTTCAGCAGCTTCTCGTCCACCATCCGCAGCTCCACCCGCACCGGCCGGTCGCCCACGCCGATCCCGACCGCCGTGATCCCGTACTCCGCCGTCGGCAGCGCGTCGACCGCCTTGTGCTGCGCGAGCGCCTCGGACTGGCTCACCTTCACCTGGGTCACGCACAGGTTGCCCTTGACCAGCGGCTGCAGGTCACGGCGTACGGTCGCCAGGTCGCCGTGGGCGACACCGATCATCAGCACGCTCGGCTTGGTCGGGGACGTGCCCGGCGTCGTCTCGGTCGGGAAGCCCTCGGGCCAGCCGATCCACGGGTTCTGCAGGGCGCTCGCCCGGCTCTTCACGTACTGCTCGACCGCCGGCGTGATCGACTCGCTCGCGTCGCCCGCCTTCCAGCCGCCGGCGGGCGGCGCACAGGTCACTGCAGGTGCGGCGTCACCCGGCTCGACCGGCGGCGGAGCGCTCTGCTCCTCGACCGCGATCGATCCGGCCTTCCACACCCCGACCAGCCGCGCGTTGCCCGACGTCACGCCGCCGATGACGTTCAGCCCGACCAGACGCGTCAGGTCCACACCGGTCAGGTCGACCCCGGCCCCCGGCGCACAGGCCGGCGGCTTCGGCGTACCGGCCTCGAGCGGCGCGGCCGTCGGCACCGGCAGGCAGTACTGCACCGGTACGCCGGGAGCCGCGATCACCTCACCGGTGACCTCGACCTTGTCGCCGTCGCGCACCTGCAGCGGGTGCTCCTTGCCGTTGCCCGGGGCAACCACCGGCTCGTCCCGGTTCGGCAGCACGATGATCGCCGCGGTGGCGATCACCGCAACGCCGGCCGCGGCGAGCGCCGGGACGACCCAGCGCCGCGGCGGTTTCCGGGTGATCCGCTCCAGGTCCGGCTCGGGCGGCGAGGGCTGGTCGGAACGCCACCGCGAGCCCGCCTGCCGCAGCAGCTCGTCGATCTCGTCGGTCGGTGTCATTCGCTGACCTCCAGCAAGGACCGCAGGCGCGCCCGCGCGTCGGAAAGAGTTGATTTGACGGTGCCCTCGGAGCACCCCATGACCGCCGCCGTGTCGGCCACCGACAGGTCGGCGAAGTAGAAGCAGTCGACCGCCAGCCGCTGCCGCGCCGAGAGCGACCCGATCGCCTGCTCGACGTCCACCCGCCCTTCGAGATCGCCGCGCGTCTCGACGGCGTCGGTCTCGACCAGCTCCGTGACCGGCCGCACCCGTCGCGCGGCCTTGCGGGCCTGGTCGGCGGTGATCGCCAGCAACCAGGCCGACGCGGAGCCGCGGTCGGCGTCGTACTGGCCGCGCTTCATCCAGGCCCGGGCCAGCGCCTCCTGGACGATGTCGTCGCGATCGGCTCCCACCCCCAGCCGCCCGGCCACTCGTGCCATCGCCGGCAGGTGCGGCCGCACCCACCCCACGAACCCAGCTCCGTCCGCCGGAGGCACCACCACCCCACCCCGCTCGGTCATCGTCGTAGCCACACCCTGTCTACCCTCTCCACCCCGCGTCCGGTTGGGTCTGTCCCCAATCCCCCAACGAACCCGGCCTGCTCCGGTCACACAAGTCGCCGGTCAGCCGGCGGCGTACAGCTTGGTGATGATGGACTCGATGGTGGGTTCCTGGACGGAGAGGTCGACCAGCGGGTAGCCGGCGGCGATCTGGGCGACCAAGGGCGCGGCCGAGGTGGTGGGCGGGAAGGAGAGCCACTGGCGGGGGCCGTCGGTGCGGGTGACGGTGGCGCCTTCGAGGGTGATGGGTGGGTGCGGCGTGGCGAGGTCGACGACCAGAGTGCGGGGTGCGGACTGGGAGTTGCGCAGGCCGGTGAGGGTGCCGTCGTAGACCTGGTGGCCGTGGTCGATGACCATCACGCGGGTGCAGAGGGCCTCGATGTCGTCGAGGTCGTGGGTGGTGAGGATGACCGTGGTGCCGCGGTCCTTGTTGAGCTCGGCCAGGAAGGAGCGGAGGCGGGTCTTGCTGACGACGTCGAGGCCGATGGTCGGCTCGTCGAGGTAGACGATCTCGGGGTCGTGCAGGAGCGCGGCGGCGATGTCACCGCGCATCCGCTGGCCGAGCGAGAGCTGGCGGACCGGGACGTCGAGGAGGTCGCCGAGGTCGAGCAGCTCGACGAAGGTCGCGAGGTTCTCGGCGTGCCGGGCCCGCGGTACGCCGTACATCTTCTGCAGGACGGCGAACGAGTCCTTCAGCGGGAGGTCCCACCACAGCGTGGTGCGCTGGCCGAAGACGACGCCGATCCGGCGGGCCAGCCGGGTGCGGTGCCGGGACGGGTCGACACCGGCGACCCGGATGGTGCCGGCGGTCGGGACCAGGATGCCGGTCAGCATCTTGATCGTGGTCGACTTGCCGGCGCCGTTCGGGCCGATGTAGCCCATCACCTCGCCGGGCTCGACGGTGAACGACAGGTCGTCGACGGCACGCACCTCGCGGTGGGTGCGGCGCCAGCCGGTGCGGGTGGAGACGGTGAAGGCGCGGGACACCTGGTCCAGCTCGATCACGGGCACGACGAATCAGCTCCCTGTACTGCGGTAGCGCCGGAGTCCGCCGCGCCAGGCCAGCGCGGCGATCCCGGTCATCACGGCGGCGACGACCGGGGCGAGCAGGCCGATCCAGGACGGCAGGCCCAGCGGGGCCGGTTTCCCCAGCAGGTAGAGCACCGGGTAGTAGTTGACGAAGGCCAGCGGTACGACGAACGTGACGGCGCGGACGATCTCCTTCCCGAAGATCGCCAGCGGGTACTGGGTGAGCTGCTGGCCGCCGTAGGTGAACGAGTTGGTGACCTCGGCCGAGTCGATCGAGACGAACTGGAACGCCCCGCCGAGCACGAAGATCGCGCCGAAGATCACCGCGCCGCTGAGCAGCGACACGACCAGGAAGACCACCTTCAGCACCGTCCAGTCGATGCCCACAGCACCGATCCCGAGCCCGAGGATCAGCCCGGCCTGCAACGGGCGGCCGAGCCGCCGGAGCGCGAAGTTGTCGGCGATCGCCTGGACGAAGGCCGGCACCGGCCGGACCAGCCAGACGTCCAGGTCGCCGCTGCGGATCCGCTGCCCGATCCGCTCGATCGAACCGGTGATCAGGTCGGCGATCCCGAGCGTCATCGACGCGGTCCCGTACAGCAGCGCCATCTCGCCCAGCCCGAACCCGCCGAAGCTCTCCAGGTGGCTGAACATGATCAGCACCGCGACGAAGTCGGTCACCGTGATCAGCGCCGACCCGATCAGCATCAGCACGAACGACGCCGGGTAGGCCAGCGACGACCGGATCCACATCAGCACCAGCATCCAGTACTGACCCGGTGCCTTGCGCAACGAGATCTCACCCACCCTGGATCACCACCTTCCGGGTCGCCAGCGTGGTCGCGAGCCGGCCGGTGAGCAGCAGTACGACGATCCAGCCGAGCTGGAACCCGAGCGCCGCGGCCGGCGCCGTCTGCCCGAGCCACACGTCGATCGGCACCTGCATCGTCGCGGCCCACGGCGTCGCCCGGGCGAACTCGCCGAACCAGCCCGGGAACACCACCAGCGGCAGGATCGTGCCGGAGAAGAACAGCGACAGCACCAGCGCGAACCCCTCCAGCCCACGCGAGTCGGTGATCCAGAAGCCGGACAGCGCGACCAGGTACCGGATCCCGAAGCTGACCAGGATCCCGAACAGCAGCGCGACCCCGACCGCGAGCCCCTGCAGCGGCGACGCCGGGAAGCGCAGGTCGAAGACCAGTGACCCGACCAGCAGCGGGACGCCGCCACGGGCGATCAGCTCGAACGACGCCCGGCCGAGATCCATCGACAGCCACCACAGCATCAGGTGCGTCGGCCGGTACAGGTCGACGGCGATCGCGCCGGTCCGGACCCGCTCGCCGAGCTCGATCGTGGTGCTCGCGCCGAAGATCCCGATCGGCACCAGCAGCCCCTGCTGCAGCCAGACGAAGGTGAGCGCGTCGGTCACGTCGTACCCGCCGAGGTTCGGCCGCTGCCCCCACAGGGTCAGGTAGACGCCACAGAAGATGAACCCGAACACGGTGTTGGTGAACGCACCCGACGCGGTGGCGATCCGGTACGTCGAGAAGCGCCGGAACGACCGCGTCGCGATCGCCCAGTAGACGCCCACGGCAACCTCCTTTCGTCAGCCGAAAGTGGTGTCCGTGAGCACAGCGGCACGCTGAACAACCCCGGATCCAGAAGGACCCGGGGGTTCGGACACCACTGTGCCGGCACGCGTGAGCATGCCGTTGTCAAGACAAGAGCAGCGACGGTACGCCGGACGCCCGCGGAGCGTCAACCTGAATTGCCGCGACCGGGCGGGTCAGCCCTGGTCGGACTCCAGCAGCCGGTGCAGCAGCGTCGCGAACGGCACCGGGTGCGAGGCGTACCCGGTGTGCCCGCCCGGGAAGGTGACGACCGGCCAGCCGATCGCGTCCGCGATCACGCCGATCGGGCGCGCCGGAAGGTGTTCCGCCGAGTCGGCACCCGCCGCGGGCACGATGTTCCCGGCCACCTCACGCAGCGCCGCCAGGTCAGGCCGATAGCGGGTGAACGGCAACAACTTGTGCGCGAAGAACGTGTCGGTGTTCCCCATCATCCGCTCCAGTGCCTGCCGGTACTCCGGCCACAGGTCCTCCGGCGCCGGCGGCTCGTCCTCGTCCAGCCCCAGCCCACCCGCGAACAACCGCAACGCCGCGCTCACCCCGTCCTCGGCGAACGTACTGTGCACGTCCTCGAAGAACGCGTGCGCGGTCTCGGCGTCCGGCAGCACCCCGACCACCGGCGGCTCGTGCGCCACCAGCATCCGAACCCGCTCCGGCCACCGCGTGATCAACTCGATCCCGGTCACCGCCCCCGACGAACTCCCGAACACGTACGCCGCCCCGCCGCCGACCGCGTCGATCACCGCCAGCGCGTCCTCCGCCGACTGCTCGACCCGATCGTCGACCGCAGCCCCGTCGTACGGGCTCCGCGAGTTCCCCCGCGGGTCGTAGGTCACCACCGTGTAGTCCGCCGCCAACTGCCCGACCACCGAGTCGAAGATCCCACCGTCGGTGAATCCCCCGGCCACGAGCAGCAGCACCGGCCCGCTCCCGGTCACCTCGTAGTGCAGCGTCGCACCGGGCACAACCAACTTGTTCACGGTCTTCGTCGTCATGCCCCCACCCTGCGCGCGCCCACTGGCACGCCACGCACACGGCGCTGGTACGGCGCTCAGCCGGCCTTGATGAAGTCCGATACCGCGTCGGCGACCAGTTGGACGGCGATGGCGCTCAGGAGGAGACCCGCGATGCGGGTGACCAGGAGGACGCCGTTCTCGCCGAGGATGCGCATGATGACGCCGGAGAAGCGCAGCGTCAGCCACATCACCAGGTGGATGAGGACGATGCCGACCGAGATCGCCACGACCTCGGGGAGGGAGCCGTCGGCGCGCTGGACGAAGACCATGGTGGCGACGATGGCGCCGGGGCCGGCCAGCAGCGGGGTGCCCAGGGGGACGAAGGCGATGTTGACGTTCTTCGTCTGAACCGGGTCCTCGGCGGTGTCGGTGAGGAGTTGCAGAGCGATCAGCAGGAGGAGCAAGCCGCCGGCCGCCTGGAGGGCGGGAAGCGTGATGCCCAGGTTGTGCAGGATCTGCTGGCCGAAGGCGGCGAAGACGACGATCACGCCGAAGGCGACCAGGACCGCTTGCCAGGCGGCCTTTTTGCGGACCGCGCGGGACTGGCCGGCGGTCAGGGAGATGAAGACGGGCACCGTGCCGGGCGGGTCCATGATCACGAACAGCGTGACGAAGACCTCGCTGAGCAGGCCGAAGTTGATCACGGAGCTCACGGCAGGTACGCCTCGGGGACCTGGGCGGCGCTGGCGGCCGCGTTGACCTTGGCGACCTCGAGCAGCCGCTGGAACTGCTCGGGGTCGGTCGAGTTCACCCCGAGCTCGTGGTTCACCTTGCCGAGGCCGTGGTGGTCGCTGGAGCCGGTCCAGATGATGCCGAGCTCCTCGGCGATCCCGCGCAGCGTCTCCCGCGACTGCGGCGCGTGGTCCTGGTGGTCGACCTCGATCCCGGCCAGCCCGTGCTCGGCGACCAGGCGGGCGATCGTCTCGGCGGTGATCACCTTGCGGCTGGAGCGGCCCCACGGGTGCGCGATCACCGGTACGCCGCCGGCCTCGCGGACCAGGTCGATCGCCCGGCCCGGCTCGATCGCGTAGTGCGAGATGTGGCCCGGGCGCCCGTCGGCCAGGAACCGGTCGAACGCCTCGCCGCGGTCGGCGACCACGCCCTTCGCGACCAGCGCGTCGGCGACGTGCGGGCGGCCGACCGACGGCGTACCGGTCGCCTGGGCGAGGACGTCGTCGACGGTGAGGTCGACGCCGAGCCCGTTCAGCCGGGCGACGATCGAGGGGATCCGGTCGGTGCGGCCGTCGCGGACCAGCCGCAGCTCGTCGGCCAGCGGCTGGTACGACGGGTCGGGCAGGTAGGCGAGCAGGTGCACGCCGATGCCCTGCAGCTTGCAGGAGATCTCGATCCCGGGCACGAAACCGATCCCGAGCTCCTCCGCGGCACGCCGGCCCTCGGCCCACCCGTCGGCCGTGTCGTGATCGGTGAGCGCGATCACGTCCAGGCCGTCCCGCTTCGCGTGCGCGATCAGGACGTCGACCGGGTCGGTGCCGTCCGAGCGGTTGGAGTGGGTGTGCAGGTCGATGCGCACGGGTGATCGGGATCCCTTCTCTGGACAAACTCTCGACGCTGATGGTATCCGGACCGGCCTGCTCTCCTTACTGTTATCCACATGGAGCGTGACCGGATCGACTGTGTCGGGGCCCTCGTGTACGACGACCAGCGCCGCCTGCTGCTGGTTCAGCGGGCCAACGAGCCCGGCCGCGGCCTGTGGTCGCTGCCGGGCGGACGGGTCGAGCCCGGTGAGGACGACCCGACCGCTGTGGCGCGTGAGGTCGCCGAGGAAACCGGTCTCCAGGTGGTCGTCGGGGACCTGGTCGGCGAGGTCGAGCGGGAGGCGCCGGGCCAGCGGCTGTACGTGATCCGGGACTACGAGGCGGAGCCGGTGGGTGGAGTACTGAAGGCGGGCGACGACGCCGACGACGCGCGGTTCGTGAGTTTGGACGAGTTCCACGACCTGCCGACGGCGACGCTGCTGGCCTCGACGCTCGCGCAGTGGAACGCGCTTCCCGGCTGAAACCGAGATGACCGTGTCAGGGCGGGCGAGCAGACTGAGGCGATGGATCTGATCGGAGCGGTCGAGGACAACCTGGCCGAGCTGCTGATGCGGATGGGCGCTGCCGGTGGGGGCGTGCAGCGCGACGACGGGCGGGCGCGGTGGACGATCGGTGGGTCGCCGCTCGACTATCACAACGCGGTGGTGGCGGTGGATCTCGCCGGGGCCGACGCCGCGATCGCAGAGTCGCTCGCGCTGATGCGGGAGCGCAACGTGCCCGGTAGCTGGCATGTCGGGCCCTCGCTACGGCCGGACGAGCTCGGTCCGAAGCTGCTGTCCGCCGGGTTCGAGGACGGCGGCAGCGAGCCTGCGATGGCGCTCGCGCTCGACGAGTTGACGCAGGAGCCGTTGGGGCCGGCTGGGTTGGAGATCCGCGAGGTCGAGTCCGAGGACGAGCTCGTCGTCTGGGCGGAGACGCTGGCCCGCGGGTTCGGCGAGGGCAAGCTCGAGGCGGACTGGGTTTCGGAGATCTACCGGCGGGAGGGCTTCGGCGATCCCTGGGCGCACTACCTGGCGCGGCTCGACGGCGAACCGGTGGCCACGGCAACGATCTTCCGGACCGGGGACGTCGCCGGGGTGTACTTCGTGATGACCGTGCCCGAGGCGAGAAGACAAGGGATCGGGGCCGCGATCACCCGGCATGCTGTCCGCGGCAGCAACGCCCAGTACGCCGTACTGGGTGCGTCGTCAGCCGGAAAGCCCGTGTACGAACGGCTCGGGTTCCGCACCGTCGGCGAGATCAGGATCTACGAGTTCCACTGATGGATCGCGGGTGAACCCCGCTCCCAGCCCAGGATCGAGACCGTCGCCGTACCGAGCACGAAGTGGCGGCCCTCGGTGACGTCGAGCTCCAGCCAGCGCGCCGTCAGCGCGCGCAACGCGTGCGAGTGACCGAAGACCAGCACGTCCCCGTCGACGGCCGCGATCCGCGCGTTCACCCGGTCGAGCCGCGCCGCGACCTGGGCCGGGGTTTCGCCGTTGGGTACGGGATTCGCCCAGACCGTCCAGCCGGGCACGGTCTCGCGGATCTGCGCGGTGGTGATGCCTTCGTAGTCGCCGTAGTCCCACTCGACCAGGTCGTCGTCGACCTCGGCGTCCGCGAAGCCGGCCAGTTCGGCGGTCCGCCGGGCGCGCTGCCGCGGGCTGGTCAGCACCAGGTCGAACTCGTGCCCCTGCAGCCGGTCGCGCAGCGCCCCCGCGATCCGCTCACCCTCCGCGGTCAGCGGCAGGTCGGTCGTCGACGTGTGCTTGCCCGACCTGCTCCACTCGGTCTCGCCGTGGCGGACCAGCCAGAGCCGGTCCTTCCGCTCCCCTGACGCTGCGTGTGTGGTCACCGATCCATCGTCTCAGACCGCGGATCGAGCAGCCCCGAACCCTTGACCAACCACCCCGGGACAAGGCAGGGTCGAAAACTGTAAGCGCTTCCACTCCACCCTGAAGGAGTCCGCGATGCCCTCCGGACCGACCGGCCGGCCGGCGACGATCTACGACGTCGCCGCGCTCGCGCAGCTGTCGATCGCGACGGTCTCGCGGGTCCTGCAGGGCACCGGACCGGTGTCGGCGAAGGCGCGGGCCCGGGTCGACCAGGCGGCGCACGAGCTGAACTACGTTCCACTGCGGGCCGCCCGAAGCCTCGCGGTGCAACGGCACGAGGCGCACGGGCTCGTGCTGCCCGACCTGGCCGGCCCGTTCTACGGCGACCTGCTGATGGGCTACGAGCGCTGGGCCGGCGAGCACGGGCAGAGCGTCGTCCTGACCGTCACGCACGGGAACCCGGATCCGTCGAGGACGGTGCGCGACCTGGCCAGCCGGGTCGACGGGGTCGTTGTGCACGGCAACGCTCTGGGGCTGGAGGTGATCCGCGACCTGAAGCGGGCGAACGTGCCCGTGGTGGTGGTCGCGCATCCGCCGGTGACGGGGTGCGACTCGGTGCGGACCGAGAGCGCGGCGAGTGCGGAGGAGCTGACGGCGCGGTTGCTCGACCACAGGCGGCGGGAGCTGCTGTTCGTGGGAGATCCGGCCAGCTCGTACGACGTGTCGGAGCGCTACGCCGGGTTCGCGAAGGCGATGAGCGCTCGGGGTCTGAGCGCGCCGGAGCCGGAGCGGGTGCCGCTGACCGAGGCGGCCGGAACCGCGCTGGCCGAGACGTTGCTCAAGGCAACCGGTGGCGGGGGTCGGCCGGAAGGCCTCGTCTGCGCCAACGACGAGCTCGCGCTCGCGCTGCTCAAAGGCCTGCGGGCCGGCGGCGTCGCCGTACCGGAGGACGTCGTCGTCACCGGCTGGGACGACGTGATGGCCGCCCGCTACGTGTCACCGGGGCTGACCACCGTGCGGCAGCCGATGGCCGAGCTCGGCCGGCTGGCCGCCCAGCGGCTGCACGAACGCGTGACGGGTGAGCGCACCCGCGCGCGCAACGACGTACTACCGACAGAACTGGTGCTGCGGGACTCCTGCGGCACCGCACCGGGGGACGGCACGGCAACTGCAGTACACAACTGAGGAGACGAGCATGATCACCCAGAGCACCCGTCGCCGGCTGGTGACCGGCGGCGCCGTACTCACCGCCGCGGCGCTGGCCCTGGCCGGCTGCGGCCGGTCCGAGGACTCCCCCGAGTCGCAACCGCAGGCCTCCACCAGCATCGGCAGCGACCCGGCCACCGGCGAACTGACCGTGTGGGCGATGGGCACCGAGGGCGAGAACCTGCCCAAGCTGACCGCCGCGTTCGAGCAGGCCAACCCGGGCGTCAAGGTGAAGGTGACGCCGATCCCGTGGGACGCCGCGCACAACAAGTTCACCACCGCGATCACCGCGCAGTCGCTGCCGGACGCGGCGATGGTCGGCACCACCTGGATGGGTGAGTTCGCCGACCTCGGCGCGCTCGACCCGACACCGTCCGGGATCGACACCGCGAGCTTCTTCCCCGGCGCGCTGGACACCACCAAGGTCGGCGACGTCGGGTACGGCGTGCCCTGGTACGTCGAGACGCGGGTCGTCTACTACCGCAAGGACCTGGCCGCCAAGGCGGGCATCACCACTCCCCCGACCGACTGGGACGGGCTGAAGGCGATGGCCAAGGCGATGAAGGACAAGGCCGGTGCGCAGTACGGGATCAACCTGCAGCCGGGCGGGCAGGGCTCCTGGCAGACCGTGATGCCGTTCGCCTGGTCGGCGGGCGCGAGCATCACCAGCGACGACGACAAGCAGTTCACGCTGGACACCCCGGAGGTGCAGGAGGGGCTGAAGTACTACCAGTCGTTCTTCACCGAGAAGCTGGCCGGGACCGACCTGCCGCCGAACCAGACCGAGGCGCAGTTCGTCAGCGGCCAGGTCCCGATGTTCATCTCCGGGCCGTGGATGGCGGGCTCGATCGCCAAGCTCGGTGGCGACAAGATCAAGCCGAACATCGGCGTCTTCGAGCTGCCGAAGAACAAGACCTCCACGTCGTTCGTCGGCGGCAGCAACTTCGTCGTGTTCAAGGCCAGCAAGAACAAGGACAGCGCCTGGAAGCTGGTCAAGTGGCTGTCCGACGGCAAGACCCAGGCCGACTGGTTCAAGCTGTCCACCGACCTGCCGGCCGTCCAGGCCGCCTGGAAGGACCCGAGCATCGCCAACGACCCGCTGCTGCCGGTCTTCGGCAAGCAGCTGGAGACCGCGAAGGCGCCGCCGGCGATCGTGAACTGGGAGCAGGTCGCGACCGCGTTCGACGCCGAGGTGGAGAAGCTGGCCAAGTCCGGGCAGTCGCCGGAGGAGACCGCGAAGGCGATCCAGGCCAAGGCCGCGTCGATCGGTACCGGTAGCTGACCGATGCGATCGCTCAGGCGAGAAACCACCGCCGCGTGGATCCTCGTCCTGCCGTTCGTGGTGCTGTTCCTGGCCTTCACGGCCGGACCGGTGCTGGGCTCGTTCGGGATGAGCTTCACCGACATCAAGCAGCGTGACCTGCGGACGCCGTTCGCGGTCGAGGGCGTCGGGCTCGACAACTACGTGAAGGCGTTGTCCGACGAGACGTTCCGCAAGGCCGCGTTCAACACGGCGTACTTCGTGATCGTCGGCGTCCCGGTGACGCTGGCGGTCGCGCTGGCCGCGGCGGTGCTGCTGGACCGCGGCATCAAGCGGTTCCAGGCGCTGTTCAAGGTCGGCTACTACCTGCCAGTGGTGACCTCGATCGTCGCGATCGCGGTGATCTGGCGGTTCGTGCTGGCCCCGGACGCCGGTCTGCTGAACACCGTGCTGGGCTGGTTCGGGATCGACGGCCCGAACTGGCTGGCCTCGAAGACCTGGGCGATGCCGTCGCTGATCGCGATGGCGGTCTGGCGCAACTTCGGGTCGGCGATGATCATCTTCCTGGCCGGTCTGCAGGGCATCCCGCAGACCGTCGAGGAGGCCGGCCAGATCGACGGTGCGGGCGCGTGGCAACGGTTCCGGTACCTGATCCTGCCGCTGCTGCGCCCGACCGTGCTGTTCACCAGCGTCACCACCGGGATCGGCTACCTGCAGTTCTTCGAGGAACCGCTGGTGATGACCCAGGGCGGTCCGCTGAACTCGACGCTGTCGGTGTCGATGTACACCTACCAGCAGTTCGGTTTCGGCAACTACGGGCTGGCCACGTCGATGGCCTACATCCTGTTCGTGGTGATCGCCGTGATCACGTTCATCCAGTTCCGGCTGCTGAGGGAGAAGTGATGCGCCGCACCTGGTGGATCTACCTGATCGGCGTGCTCGGGCTGGTCGCGGTCGCGGCGCCGTTCGTCTGGATGCTGCTCGGCAGCTTCAAGACCCAGGGCGAGCTGCTCCGGGTCCCGCCGACCTGGTTGCCCGAGGCACCGACCACGCAGAACTACGACGACCTGTTCGGCAAGGCCAACTTCCCGCGCTACTTCCTGAACTCGACGGTGGTGGCGCTGGCCGTGACGGCCGGCAACCTCGCGTTCTGCTCGATGATCGGGTACGCGCTGGCCAAGCTGCGGTTCAAGGGCCGCAACGCGCTGTTCGTGCTGGTGCTGGCGACGCTGATGGTGCCCGGGATGGTCACCTTCGTGCCGCTGTTCGTGTTCGTCACCAACGCCGGGCTGGCCAACAGCTACCCGGGCCTGATCCTGCCGTTCCTGGTCTCGCCGTTCGGCGTGTTCCTGATGCGGCAGTTCTTCTCCGGGCTGCCCGACGACCTGATGGACGCCGGCCGTGTCGACGGCACCAGCGAGCTGGGCATCTTCGCCCGGATCATGCTGCCGCTGACCCGGCCCGCGCTGGCCACCCTCGGGATCCTGACCTTCCTCGGCTCCTGGAACAACTTCCTCTGGCCGCTGGTGATCGCCCAGACCGAGGACAAGTACACCCTTCCCGTCGCCCTGGCGCTGTACTCGACCGGGCAGAACGCGCAGAACTACGGCCTGCTGATGGCCGGCGCGGTCGTGGTCGTCGTACCGGTGCTGGTGATGTTCCTGGTCTTCCAGCGGCACGTCACCAAGGGCATCGCGATCACCGGACTCAAATAATCGCTAGGAGACGTAGATGACCGCCAACATCAGTCGCCGCACGCTGTTAGCCGCCACAGGAACTGCCGCACTTGTCGGATCAGCTGTTCCGGCCTACGGAGGGACGCGCACTCCCGCAGACTTGTTGAAAGGCGGCTGGCAACCGAATCGACACGATCGCGCGCTGGTCGGTCGGTGGGCTCGCGACACCTGGCGCAGCCTGGTCGCGATGACCGACGAGAGGACCGGTCTGCCCGCCGACAACATCGGCGCCTCGGTCACCGAGCCGGTGCGCAGCAAGTACACCTCGCCGACCAACATCGGCGGGTACCTCTGGAGCACCGTGGTCGCGAAGGAGCTGGGGATCATCTCCCCGCAGGAGTCGCTGCGCCGGCTCACGCAGACGCTGACCACGATGACCCGCGTCGACCACCACGAGCCGAGCGGCATGTACTTCAACTGGTACGACGAGGCGACCGGCGAGGTGCTGCACGTCGACCCCGACGGCACCCGGGAGATCACGCCGTTCGTGTCGAGCGTCGACAACGGCTGGTTCGCGGCCGCGCTGATGGTCGTGCGCAACGCCGAGCCGCGGGTGCGGCGGCTGGCCGACGGGCTGCTCGGCAAGATGAACTTCGCCTACTACTACAACCCGGACGCGCGGCCGGGCGTCGGGGCCGGGCTGATGCGCGGCGGGTTCTTCGAGACGCCGCCGCCGGACGAGGAGACCGACAAGGGCAACCACGCCGGGACCGGGCCGGACGTGTACTACCGCAAGTTCCACTACGACACCTGCAACACCGAGGCGCGGATCGCGCCGTACATCGGGATCGCGCTCGGGCAGGTGCCGCCGCAGCAGTACTTCGCGACGTACCGGACGTTCCCGGACTCCTGCGACTGGTCGTGGGTCGAGCAGCGGCCGGTCGGCGTGACCCGGACGTACCTCGGCATCGACGTGTTCGAGGGCAGCTACTCCTACCGCGGGATGCGGCTGGTGCCGTCGTGGGGTGGCGACATGTTCGAGTCGCTGATGCCGGACCTGTTCGTGCCGGAGGGTCGCTGGGCGACGAAGAGCTGGGCGATCAACCACCCACTGACCGTCCGGGCGCACATCGAGCACGGGCTCGACGACGCGAAGTACGGGTACTGGGGCTTCTCGCCGGCCTCCAACCCCAAGGGCGGCTACAGCGTGTACGGCGTGGACGCGATCGGGATGGACCCGAACGGCTACCCGTCCGACCTGGAGGCGACCAACTTCGACGCCGGTTTCGAGGGCTGCCGCGAGGGCGTCAACCCGAACCCGGCGTACGGCGACGGTGTGGTGACGCCGCACGCGGCGTTCCTGGCCATGCAGTACGCGCCGCGGCAGGCGATCGACAACCTGGCGCGCATCGAGTCCAGGCTCAAGGCGTACGCCGGAGGTGGGTTCTACGACTCGGTCGCGGTGAAGTCGGGGACGATCGCCAAGCGCTACCTGTCGCTCGACCAGGCCATGGTGATGGGTGCCATCGGCAACGTCTTCGGCAACGACGTGATCCGGCGCAACTTCAGCCGCGGCCCGGTCGAGCGGCACGTCAAACCGCTGATCGCGATGGAGCAGTTCACCGCCGGGCTCGACTGATCTGACTCACGGGAGAAGCATGCAGAACGACGCCAAGGCCGACTGGGACGCACGGATCGCGCTCCGCAGCGACGAGGACCGGGAGTTCACTTTCCCGGACCTGGACCCGCCGAAGGAGGTGAGCGCGGTCGGTGGCGCCGGCCAGGTCACGGTCGACTGGTCGCTGGTGCCCGGTGCGGTCGGGTACCTGATCCTGCGCGGCACCGAGGACGGGCCGCTAGAGCCGGTCGACCACCACAGCGGCGACGTGCTGTCCGTGCCGCTGCCGCCGTACGTGGACACGACGTGCACGCCTGGTACGGCGTACAGGTACGCGGTGGCGAGTGTGCCGGAGGTGACGGTCGCTGGGCGCGCCAGCGAGGTCGTGGGCGCGGTGCCGCTGGTTGCTGACGGGTCGGTGCCGGTGGTGCGGGTCGCTGTCGACGCGGTGGCCGAGGGAGTCGAGCTGCCTCGGCCCTGGGTGCCGATGGTGGGTAGCGAGCGGCTGAGCCAGCTGCTGTGCACCGACCTGAGTAGTGGTCGCGAGATCGGGCCGGAGCTGGAGCGGGCGCTGCAGCGGATGCACGACGAGATCGGCGTCCGGACGGTGCGGGCGCACGCGATCTTCCACGACGACACGCGCGTCTACACCGAGGTCGATGGTTCGCCGGTCTACGACTTCACGGTTGTGGATAAGATCTACGACAAACTGCTGGGGCTGGGGCTGCGGCCGGTGGTGGAGCTGGGGTTCATGCCGCGGGATCTGGCGTCGGATCCCACGAAGACGGTCTTCGAGTACGGCGCGATCATCTCGCCGCCGCACTCGTACGAGCGGTGGGGCGAGCTCGTCTCTGCTCTGGTGTGGCACCTGGTCGAGCGGTACGGGCTGGACGAGGTGCTCGGGTGGGACTTCGAGGTGTGGAACGAGGCGAACCTCGAGGTGTTCTGGTCCGGCACCAAGGCCGAGTGGATGCGTTTGTACGACGTTTCGGCCGCTGCTGTGAAGGCGGTCGATCCGCGGCTGGCTGTTGGTGGGCCGTCGTCGGCTGCTGCCGGCTGGGTCGACGACCTGCTGGCGCACGCCGCGGCGGTCGGGTCGCCGGTGGACTTCGTGTCGACGCACACCTACGGGAGCCCGCCGCTCGACGTACGGGCCTCGCTGGAGCGGCACGGGTTCGGGGACGCGCGGATCCTGTGGACGGAGTGGGGGGTGACGCCGACGCACTTCAACCCGATCAACGACTCGGTGTTCTCCGGGGTGTTCCTGCTGCGCGGGATGAAGTCGGCCGCCGGGCGGGTGGACGCGCTGGCGTACTGGGTCGCGTCGGACCACTTCGAGGAGCTGGGCCGGCCGCCGCGGCTGCTGCACGGCGGCTTCGGGCTGCAGACGGTCGGCGGGCTGCCGAAGCCGCGCTTCCACGCCATGTCGCTGCTGAGCCGGCTGGGGCCGGTGGAGCTGCCGGCTACTGCTGAGGGTGATGGTGCGGGGAGCCTGGTGGAGACGTGGGCTTCGCGGGACCGCGACCGGGTGGCGGTGCTGGTGTGGAACCTGACGCTGGACCAGACGAAGGCCACGGGTGCTGAGGAGCTCAGCCGGGTCGTGGAGCTGTCAGTGCCGGGTGTGGACGACAGCTGGACCGCTACTGCGACCTACCTGACTCCTGAGGGTTCAGGAGACCTGGTGGCTGCAGCAACTGCACTGGGTATCGGCGACTGGCCGACTGATGACCAGTGGAGCCAGTTGGCACAGCACTCAGTACTGCGGAGCGAGCGCGTGACCCGGGATGGGGACTGCGTACGGCTGACGCTGGCGATGCCGTCCGCCGTACTGGTCGAATTTCGGCCGGTCTAGCTGAGAGGCGTGGGGCGGCCCGGCTGTTCGCCGCCTCGCGCCTCCAGGTAGGAGTTCTTCGGGACCATCACCTTGCGCCTGAACAGGCAGACGACGGTGCCGTCCTGCTTGTAGCCCTTGGTCTCCACGTGCACGACGCCGCGGTCGTCCTTGGACTTCGACTCCCACTTGTCGAGCACCACGGTCTCGCCGTAGATGGTGTCGCCGTGGAAGGTCGGGGCGACGTGCCGCAGCGACTCGATCTCCAGGTTGGCGATCGCCTTGCCGCTCACGTCCGGGACCGACATCCCGAGCAGGATCGAGTAAATGTAGTTGCCGACCACAACGTTCTTGCCGAACTGGGTACTGCCCTCGGCGTAGTGGCTGTCCAGGTGCAGCGGGTGGTGGTTCATGGTGAGCAGGCAGAACAGGTGGTCGTCGTACTCGGTGACCGTCTTGCCGGGCCAGTGCTTGTACACGGCCCCGACCTCGAACTCCTCGTAACTGCGCCCGAACTGCATCCGTGCTCCTTCCGTCCCGGCCCATGCTGCCGGTCCCGGAGCACTCAGCGCAGCCCCAACACCCAGTGGTGTTGGTCTCAGTTGCTCTGCTCGGGCAGGCGCGGCGTGACCTCACCCTTCAGCGCCAGCTTGGCCAGGTGGTTGCGGGCCTCCTCGGCGAACTTGAAGTCGCAGAGCACGTCGTACGTCGTCGCGACCACCGCGGTGCGCGAGGTGAAGTCGCGGCGGCCGCCGAGCTGGGCGTAGCCGATCGCGCCGAACGCCATGCCGAAGATCGCGCCGAGCACGACGCCGGTGAGCAGTGCGGCCAGCCAGCCGCCGTCGCTGGTGAACAGGCCGAGCAGCACGCCGACGAACAGGCCGAACCAGGCGCCGCTGGCCAGGCCGGCGGTCAGCGCCCGGGCCCAGGTCAGCCGGCCGGTGATCTTCTCGACCTGGCGCAGGTTGTTGCCGACGATCGTGGTGTGCTCCACCGGGAACTTCTCGTCCGAGAGGTAGTCGACCGCTCGCTGCGCCTGCAGGTAGGTGTCGTACGTGCCGATCGTCAGCCCCGTCGGGCGGGGGTCCATCGAGGGCATGCCCTGGGTGGTCATCGTCGTTCCTCTCCGCTGTTGCTTCCGTCCCATCATTGCCGACGCTTGGTAAGGACAGCGCGGCAGCCACACCGGCGGGGCGTTGATAGCCTCGCGTCGATGACCGGACGAAGGTGGGACATGGGCGCGTCACGGCGCGTCGGACGGGTGTTCGCCCGCCGTCCGGCGGCCCCCGACGCCCCCGCGTTCGACCTGGTCGCCAGCGGGAAGCTGGACGGCGCCCTGATCGACTGGGCCTACTACCGCGACGGCCGCCGGGACACCCGCGACGGGAACTACGTCGACGCCCTGCAGCGGGCCCGGCGCGGTGACGGGTACGTCTGGATCGGCCTGTTCCAGCCCAACGAGCACCAGCTGGCCGTGATCGGGCAGGAGTTCGGGCTGCACCCGCTGGCGCTGGAGGACGCGACCGAGGCGCACCAGCGGCCCAAGCTGGAGCGGTACGGCGACACGCTGTTCGCCGTACTGAAGACCGTGCGGTACGTGCCGCACGACGACCTGACCGCCAGCAGCGAGGTGGTCGAGTCCGGTGAGGTGATGGTGTTCTGCGGCCCCGGCTTCGTGATCACCGTCCGGCACGGCGACCACGGTGAGCTGGCCGGGCTGCGGCAGCTGCTGGAGGAGAAGCCGAAGCGGCTGGCCGCCGGGCCCGGCGCGGTGCTGCACGCGATCGCCGACCACGTGGTGGACAGCTACCTGGCCGTCGCGGACGCCGTCCAGGCCGACATCGACCAGATCGAGATCGAGATGTTCAGCCCGCGCGGCTGGCGGCACATCGACCGGGTGTACCAGCTGAAACGCGAGGTGCTGGAGCTGAAACGGGCGGTGGCGCCGCTGACCGGCCCGATGCGGGCGCTGGCGACGCTGCGGCACCCGATGATCGCCGACGAGACCCGGGACTACTTCCGCGACGTCGACGACCACCTGCTCCGGGTCAAGGAGCAGGTGATCTCGTTCGACGAGCTGCTCAGCTCGATCCTGCAGGCCGGTCTGGCTCAGGTGCAGGTCTCGGAGAACGAGGACATGCGCCGGATCTCGGCCTGGGTCGCGATCATCGCGGTCCCGACGCTGATCGCCGGGGTCTACGGGATGAACTTCGAGAACATGCCGATCCTGACCACCAGCTACGGCTACTACGTGGTGCTCGGCGTGATGCTGGTCGCCTGCACGGTGCTGTACCGCCTGTTCCGGAAGAACAACTGGTTGTAGCTGTTGTGCTACCTCCCGTGTTTTTGGTTCAATGCCAAGAGCGTCTGCTGGGGAGGGGCACGTGCTTCGCATCCACTTCACTCCGCGCGACCTGGCCCGGGTGACGATCTCGACCAAGCCCGCTCCGCTGTGGGAGATCCTGCTCAGCCTGCACATGCTGCAGCACACCGACGGGCGGCTGGTCTTCGACGACTGGCGGCGGCACGTCCGGACCAAGGTGGCGCCGGACCAGATGCGGCTGCTGCTGGAGCTGATGCCGGCCCGCGGCTACTCCCCCGACTTCCTGACCCCGGCCGACTGCCCGGCCGACTTCGACAGCGCGCTGGAGAAAGCGCTGTCCACGCCGCAGCAGCAGGTCCGCTCCGAGCTCGACCTGCTCAGCAAGTACCGCCCGGGCTCGCCCTGGACGCGGGAGCTGGCCAAGGGCGACCGCGCCGCGATGCGCAAGCTGGGGCACGCGATCCGGACCTACCACGACGCCGCCATCGCGCCGTACTGGAAGTCGATCGGGACGCACGTGGCCGCCGACCAGGCGCACCGCGGCGACGCGCTCGCCCGGCACGGTGTGGACCGGCTGCTGTCGTCGCTGCACCCGCGGGTCCGCTGGGTCGCTCCGGTGCTGCAGGTGCTCGACATGAACGACCGCGACTTCTACCTGGACGGCCGCGGTATCGAGCTGCAGCCGTCGGCGTTCTGCTGGCAGGTGCCGACCAAGCTGCGCGACCCGGGGCTGAAGCCGATCCTGGTCTACCCGATCCAGCACGCACCGGGCATCCTGCGGCAGTCCTCCGACGGGTACCACCCGTCCGACGCCCTCGGCTCCCTGCTCGGTACGACGCGCGCTGCCGCGCTGGAGGCCGCGGTCGAGGGCTGTACGACGACCGAGCTGGCCAAGCGCTGCAAGATCTCCCCCGCGGCGGCCAGCCACCAGGCGACCGTGCTGCGGGAGGCCGGGCTGATCACCACCCGCCGCGCCGGCGCCTCGGTGCGGCACGAGGTGACCCAGCTGGGCATCTGGCTGCTCGCCGGGTACGGCTCCGGCGGCCTGCGGCACGACAACCGCCCCGTCGTCACGTCCTAGCGAGCAGGTCCTCCACCTCGGCCCGTACGTCGTCCAGCAGGCTCTGGCCGTGGTCGTCGATCAGCTCCAGCGCGTAGATCCACGCCTGCTCGGCCGCGGCGTCGTCGGTGCCCTGCCAGGCCTGGCCGAGCCTGATCTGCGAGCCGACCGCGGCGACCGGGCTGCCGAGCTTCAGGTTCAGCATCACCGCGGCGGCGAACCGCTCGGTCGCGAGCTCCACCTCGCCGAGCCCGACGTACGCCTGGCCCAGAGTGTCCAGGACGAAGCACAGCGGCCGCTGGTCGACCAGGTCCTCGCTGATCCGGATGCACTCGATCGCGGTCAGCCGCGCCTCGGCGTACCGGCCGGACTCGTTGTAGGTCATCGCCAGGTTGTTCAGCAGCCCGGCGGTCGCGTGGTCGTCGCCGTTGGCCCGGGTGATCTCCAGCGCCGCCCGCTGGTGCTCGACCGACTCGTCGAACCGGCCCTCCAGCTGCCGCAGGAAGCCGAGGTTGCCGCGGATCAGCGCGACACCGGCCTGGTTGCCGATCTCGGTGAACATCCGCAGCGCCTTGGTGAACTCCGCGTCCGCCTGCTCGAGGTCACCCTTGGCGCCGTGGCTGGTCGCCAGCTGGTTCGTCGCCAGCGCTGCCAGCATCGGGTGCCCGACCACGCGCGCTGACTCGGCTGCGACCCGCTGGATCGCCAGCGCCTCGTCAGGGCTCACCAGTCGCGCCAGTGCGTTCCACAGCAGCAGCGCGAGCCGGGCTGCCTGCGCGTGCAGCCCGCGAGCAGCGCCGCCGGTCACCATCGCCATCAGCCCGCGCAGCTCCAGGTCGAACCAGGCCCGGGCGGCCGGCTGGTCGGCGAACGTGAGCGTCACGGTCCCCGGCAGTGGGTCCTCGACGTAGTGGAGCTTCTGGGGCTCCCCGAGCACCAGCCGCCCAGCGACCGCTGACTGCACCGCCCAGTCCAGCAGGCGCTCCCAGGCCGCATCGACGTCATCGGTGGCCTTCGCCAGCTCCTCAGCGGCGTACGCGCGGAGCAGGTCGTGCAGCTGGAACCTGTTCGCGCTCGTCTCCACCGCGAGGTGCAGGTCCGCCAGACGCCGCAGCAGCTTGCCGGCGGTCCGGTCGTCGTGACCGGTGAGCGCAGCAGCGGCCTGCGGGCCGAACCGCCGCCACGGGTAGATGCTGAGCATCCGGAAGAACCGCGCAGCCTCCGGGTCGAGGGTCCGGAACGACCAGGAGAACACTGCGCGCAGATCGGTCGCCGGGTCGTCGCCGGCGTCGAACGCGTCCAGCTGGTGCTCTGTCAGCTCACCGACCAGCTCAGCCAGCGCCGACCCGGACCGCCTGGCCACCTGCTCTGCTGCGATCACCAGCGCCAGCGGCAGGTGGTTGCAGCGCTCAGCCAGCTGGTCGAGCAGCTGCACGTTCCCGGTCTCCGGCAGCCCGATGCGGCCGGTCAGCAAGCTTCTCGCGTCTGCTGCCGACAGCTGGTCGATCGCGACCTGCCGAGCGCCCTCCCGCGCGACCAGGCCGCGCAGCCTGCTCCTGCTGGTGATCAGCACGACCGCACCCATCCCTGGCAGCAGCGGCCGAACCTGCTCCGCGTTGAGCGCGTTGTCGAGCACCAGCAGCACCCGCTGACCAGCGAGCGTCGACCGCAGCAGCGCGCTGCGTCCACCGACCTCCGCCGGGATCTGCGAAGCCGGTACGCCGAGAGCATGCAGCAGATACCCCAGCGCCACCGACGGATCCACCGGCGCGCCCGGCCCGTAGCCACCGAGGTCCACGAACAGCAGCCCGTCCGGGAACTGCTCCGCGACCAGGTGACTCCAGTGCACCGCCAGGCTGGTCTTCCCGACACCGCCCGGGCCATGGAGCACCACCGCCACAGTGCTCTCCGGGTCACGGCCGGCCAGTACGTCGTCCAGCTCGGCCAGGAGCGCCTTGCGGCCGGTGAACGCGAGCACGTCCGACGGCAGCTGGCTCGGCGCGACCCGGCGGGACGGCCGGCTCCGGGCACCGGTCAGCTCGTCGAACACGGCTCGTAGCTCGGCGCCCGGGTCGACACCGAGCTCGTCGGCTATGCGGCCGCGCATCTCGTCGTACAGCTCCAAGGCCTCGGCCGTGCGGCCGCTGCGGGCCAGCAGGCGCAGGAAGCGCGCCCAGAGCGACTCGCGCAGCGGGTACGCCGCAGTGAGCCGGCGCAGCTCGGACAGCTCCTCGCCACGGTTCTGCGACGAGCGGTCCAGCGACCGGAGGTCGAAGCGGCGCTCGACAGCCGCCAGGTACTGCTCCTCCAGGCGCGGCAGCTCGATCGACTCCAACCAGTCCGACCGCACGCCGTTGAACGGGCGACCGGTCCACAGCGCCAGCGCCGCGTCGATCGCCGCTCGCTCCTGCGAGCGCTCGATGGACTGAGCAGCGGTCCGCAGCAGCCGACCGAACCGCAGTACGTCGACCTGCTCGGGCTCCACGCGCAGGCTGTAGCCGGTCGGACCAGTGGTCACCAGATCGGCTCCGACCGCTCGCCGCAGCCGGGTGACCAGCGTGTGCAGGCTCGGCGCGGCGTTGGCCGGCGGCGCCTCGCCCCAGATCCGCTCGACGAGCAGCGGCGTCGGCACACTCTCCCCGGCGGTCAGGGCCAGGATCGCCAGCAGCGACCGCAGCCGGTCGCCACCGAGCTCGACGCTGCGCCCGTCCAGCCGCACCGACACCCCACCGAGCAGCTGCACCTCCATGCTCACACCGCGTCCCGGCCTTCCGCTGCCGCTCCCGTGCCAAGTCGTTCGAGGATCTCATCGCGCTTGAAGTACGTCGACGGCCCGTACCGGTCAGCCGCCTCCAGGGCGCGCTGCCAGGCGTTGACGGCGTCGGTCGGCCGGTGGCAGGCGTCGTACGCGTCCCCGAGGCTGATCAGTGTCGGCACCTCGAGTGCGCCGAGCTGCAGCTCACCGCACATCCGCACCGCCTCTTCCAGGCTGGCCACAGCCTGCTCGAACTGGCCACCGGCGAGCTGCGCCATGCCGAGCGAGTCCAGCGCGTCGGCCTCGCCGCGGGCATGGCCGGTCCGGCGGGCCAGTCCGATCGCCTCGCGGGCGGCGGCGATCGCCTCGTCGTACCGACCGAGTGCGTAGTAGGTGGTGGACAGGTTGTTGTAGGTGCCGCCGATCGACGTCACGTCGTCGTTCACCGTCAGCCCGGTCTGCAGGTGCTCCAGCGACAGCTCCAGGTCACCGAGACGCTTGTAGGTGATGCCGAGGTTGCTGTGCACCTTGGCCATCCCCGACCGCTCTCCGAGGATCGTGAACAGCTCCAGCGCACGCAGGAACTGGTCCCGCGACTCGGCGTACCGGCCGGACATGCCGAAGCTGACCGCCGACTGGTTGGTGACGACCGCCTCCAGCAGCGGCTCCCCGGTCCGCTGAGCCGCCTGTACGGCGGTCTCGTGCGCCGCGACCGACTCAGGACTGGGTGAGCGGCCCTGATCGAGGTAGTCCCAGAGTGCACTGCCCAGACAGGCCACCAGGCGGTCATGCCCGCGCTCTGCCCCGGCGAAGATCGCAGCGACCATCGTCGGCCACTCCCGGTCGAACCACGCCAGTGCATCGGCGTCCCCCACGAACTGCACCGCCCGTACGCCGGGCAGCGGGTCGAGCAGCACCCTGCGGGCCTTGTTGCGGCGGGTGATCTGGGCGGACAGAGCGCTCTGCGCCAGCCAGTCCAGCGACCGGGCCAGCGCGTCCCGGCTCTCCTCGGAGTCGTCGGCGAGCCCCGCGGCGTACAGCCGGAGCAGGTCGTGCAGCTGGTAGCGGCCCGGCTCGACCAGCTCCACCAGGTTCACTTCGACCAGGTGGTCCAGCAGCCGCTCGGCCGTCACGTCGTCGAGCGCGGCCAGCGCCGCAGCTGCTGCTCGGCCGAACACCGGTGCGGGGTAGACACCGAGCAGCCGGAACAGCCGGGCCGCTTCAGGTGCCAACGCTTGGTACGACCAGGACAGCGCGGCCCGGACGCTGCTCAGCTCGTCGTCGGCGATCTCCAGCTCGTCCAGCCGGTCACCGGTCTCCGCAAGCTGTCGGGTGATGGCTGCAAGGTCAGAGCCCGCGCTGCGCCCCGCGCGCTCGGCAGCGATCACCAGTGCGAGCGGCAGCCGCCCGCACAGCTCGGCGAAGGCGGTCAGCTCGGTCACGTCGTACGGGCGGTCGGCGACTGCGATGGCCAGCAGGGCTGTGGACTCCTCGGCGGACATCGGGCCGAGGCTGAGGCGTTGCGCACCCTCGCGGGCGACCAGACCGCGCAGCTGGTTGCGGCTGGTGACCAGGACGAAGCCACCGGCGCCCGGAAGCAGCGGACGGACCTGGGCGACGTTCCGGACGTTGTCGAGCACCAGCAGCATCCGGCGCTCCGCGACTGTCGAGCGGAACAGCGCCGACCTGGCCTCGACGTCCTTGGGCATCTCGCTGACCGGCACCCCGAGCCCGTGCAGCAGCTGCTCCAGCGCGTTCTCCGGCTGGAGCAGACCGCCCGCGCTGTAGCCGCGCAGGTTCACGTACAGCTGGCCGTCCGGGAAGTGCGCGCGAACGCTGTGCGCCCAGTGCACGGCCAGCGTCGTCTTGCCGACTCCGCCGGTCCCGTCGATCGCCACGAGCACAGCAGCCCCGTCCGGATCCCACCCAGCCAGTACGCCGTCCAGCTGCTCCAGCGACGCCCCGCGGCCGGTGAAGCCCGGCACATCGGCGGGTAGCTGGCGCGGCACGACCTTCTGCGGCGGCGCCACTGGATCGCTGTCCAGCAGGGCGGCGTACACCGCGCGCAGCTCGGTACCGGGATCCACACCGAGCTCGTCGGCGATCCGCACCCGCACCGACTCGTACAGCTCGAGTGCCTCCGCCGTACGGCCCGCTCTGGCGAGCAGCCGGAGCAGCCGGACCCACAGCGACTCCCGCAACGGGTACGCCGTCGTCAGGTCGAGCAGCTCGCCCAGCACCTCGCCGTACTCGCGGTCGTCGACCCGGAGGTCGACGCGGCGTTCGACGGCCGCCAGGTACTGCTCCTGCAGCCGCGGCCCTTCGCTGGACTCCAGCCAGTCCGACCGCACCCCCTCGAACGGCCGCCCGGCCCACAGGCCCAGCGCCTCCACCAGTACGGCAGACTCCCGCTCCGGATCGTCGCTGTTCACCGTGCTCCGGACCAGGCTGACGAAGCGCAGCGCGTCGACGTCGTCCGGGGTGATCCGCAGGCTGTAGCCCGCCGTACCGCTGACGACCAGGTCGGCGCCGATCGCGCGGCGCAGCCGGTTGGCCAGCGTGTGCAGGCTCGGACCGATGTTCGCCGGCGGGTCGTCACCCCAGACCCGCTCGGCCAGCGCGGGGGTCGGCAGCGGCTCCCCACCGGCCAGCGCGAGGACCGCGAGCAGGGCGCGCACCCGCTCTCCACCCACCTCGACCGGACGGCCGTCGAGCCGTACCGAGACAGCACCGAGCAACCGGATGGCGACCTGCGGCCGCTCCAGCCCTCTTGCCGTCATCTGTCTCCGCTCCCCAGGTGCCCGGAGGATAGCGCGTGGGATCGATTTCCAACCATTCTTCGCCACCCTCGGTGACGAGCGGTGACAAGCGCTTTCCCGCACGGGTTGCCCGTTAGCGCACCGAACAGGGGCGGCGCGACCGGTGACAGGAAGTTGACAGGACCCTGCTTGCACGATGGGTGGTGGAGAGAGGAGTACCTGTCGTGCTGCGGATTCACTTCACCAGTCAGGACCTGGCTCGAACCACTGTCGCCGAAGAACCGGACCCGCTCTGGGAGGTCCTGTTGAGCTTGCACCAGCTGCAGGTCCAGGACGGAACGGCCCAGTACGGCCACTGGCGCGACCGGGCCCGCCGGCAGCTGCCCAGGCCGGCGACCAAGCTGCTGCACCTGGCGCCTCCGCGCGGCTACTCCCCCGATTTCCTGACCCCGGCACACCAGTCCGGGAGCTTCGAGGAGGGCGTGGAACGGGTCCTGTCCACCTCGCGCAACCGCTTCCAGCGGGAGCTCGAGCTGCTCGCCGTACGGCGTCCGGGGTCGAGCTGGACCCGGGAGCTGGTCGGCGGACGTACGGAAGCGGTCAAGGGCCTCGGCCAGGCCATGCACACATACCACCAGTCGACCATCGCGCCGTACTGGGAGTCGATGCGGTCGATGGTCCGCGCCGACCACCAGCAGAAGGTCAGCCACCTCTCCGGTGCCGGAGTCGACCAGCTGCTCGGCCACATCCACCCCACTGTCCGCTGGGAGTCCCAGGTCCTCACTGTCGACGGCCTGCCGGACCAGGACCTGCACCTGGAAGGCCGGGGGCTCCGCCTCCAGCCCTCGGTGTTCTGCTGGCGTACGCCGACCAAGCTGCTCGACCCGAACCTGCCGCCGGTCCTGGTCTACCCGGTCAAGCACGGCCCCGGCGCACTCCGCCGCGGCCTGGCCGAGCAGCGCTCGCGCCCGCTGGCCGCACTGCTCGGCAGCACCCGGGCAGCGGCGCTCGAGGCGATCGCAGACGGCTGTACGACGACCGAGCTCGCCCAGCGCTGCAGCATCTCGCTGGCCGGGGCCAGCCGCCAGGCGGGCATCCTGCGCGAGGCCGGGCTGATCACCACCCGCCGGGCCGGCCAGGCCGTGCGCCACGACCTGACCACCCTCGGCCGGATGATCCTCGACGGCTGCGGGACACCGATCGGATGATCAGGCCGGGTCCCGCCGCCTGCGGGTGGTCAGAGCTTGTAGTCCTCGAGCAGCCGGCGGCCGATGATCATCCGCTGGATGTCGGCCGTCCCCTCACCGATCAGCAGCATCGGCGCCTCCCGGTACAGGCGCTCGATCTCGTACTCCTTGGAGAACCCGTAGCCGCCGTGGATCCGGAAGGAGTCCTCCACCACCTGCGCGCAGTACTCGCTGGCCAGGTACTTGGCGACCCCGGCCTCGAAGTCGTTGCGTGAGCCGGCGTCCTTCTTCCGGGCCGCCTTCACCATCAGCTCGTGCGCGGCCTCGACCTTGACCGCCATGTCGGCCAGCCGGAACAGCACCGCCTGGTGGTCGGCGATCTTCTTGCCGAACGTCTCCCGCTGCTGGGCGTAGGAGATGCCCAGCTCGAAGGCCCGCCGGGCCACGCCGCAGCCGCGGGCGGCGACGTTGACGCGGCCGACCTCGACCCCGTCCATCATCTGGTAGAAACCCTTGCCCGGAACGCCGCCGAGGATCTGGCCCTCGCCGATCTCGTACCCGTCGAAGATCAGCTCGGTGGTGTCGACCCCCTTGTAGCCCATCTTCTCGATCTTGCCCGGCACGCTGAGGCCCTTGTCGACCTCGCCGAAGCCCGGCTCCTTCTCGACCAGGAACGTGGTCATGTTCTTGTAGACCGAGTCCTGGCCCTCGTCGGTCTTCACCAGCACGGCGACCAGGTTCGACGAGCCGCCGTTGGTCAGCCACATCTTCTGGCCGTTGATCGTGTAGCTCTCACCGTTCTTCACGGCCTTGGTCTTGATCGCCGACACGTCGGAGCCGCAGCCCGGCTCGGACATCGAGAACGCGCCGCGCACGTCACCGGTCGCCATCCGCGGCAGGTACTTCTGCTTCTGCTCGTCGGTGCCGTGCTGGAGCAGCATGTACGCGACGATGAAGTGCGTGTTGATGATGCCGGACACGCTCATCCAGCCGCGGGCGATCTCCTCCACGCAGAGCGCGTAGGTGAGCAGCGACTCGCCCAGACCGCCGTACTCCTCGGGAATCATCAGGCCGAACAGGCCGAGCTCCTTGAGGCCCTCGACGATCTGCGTCGGGTACTCGTCCTTGTGCTCCAGCTCGGTGGCGACCGGCAGGATCTCGGCCTCGACGAAGGCCCGGACCGTCTTCAGGATCTCCTCCTGGACGTCGGTCAGTCCCTCGGTCTGCTGCAACCTGCTCATCTCGGCGGCTCCTCGGCTCGGCTTACTCGCGAGTATCGCGACTCACCAGCATCCCGGTACACCCCGACACCCGCTGTGACACCGACCACCTGAATCCCGTCAGGTGCCTCACGCCCAGTACGCCTACTGGTACACCCGCTCCGAGTAGTCGCCACCGAAGCCCACCCTCGTTTCCCGAGGCAGGCTCGGTCTACTCGTCGGAGTCGCGCTCGTCCTCGTTGTCGCCGCCACCCTGGCCGTAGCCGGCCCGGCCGAGGTCACGGTTGATCGCCGCGATCAGCACGAACTCCTGCGGCGTCGGCTGCCACTGGTTGCTCCGCTGCGCCGTACCCAACCTGCGCAGAGCGCTGCGGTACTGCTCGCCCGCCTGGCCCTCGTGCCCGTCGCCGAGCGCCTTGGCCGCCTGGTCGAGGTCCTTGGCCGCCTCACGCACCGGCCGGCTGACATGGTCGCCCTGCCGGAGCAGCTGGGCCAGCGAGCGCAGCTGAGCCATCGTGCCGGTCTCCACCGGCGGCTTCGGGGTCTTCTTCGGCGGCTTCGACGGCGTCGGCGTGGGCTTCGGCTTCGGCGTCGGAGTGGGCGTCGCCTTGGGCTTCGTGGTCACCTTCGCGGCGACGGTCGGGGTGACCGTCGGCGTACCGCCTGCTTGTGCCGGCGGTTCCTGCGAGACGCCTTCACGCAGCAGCGCAGCAGCCATCACACCGACAACGAGTACGGCGGCGCCGACCAGGACCTTGGTGAGCAGGGACCGGTCGCGCGGGGCCGCGTGGGACGCCGTGGGCGGCTCGCGGTCGTCGTCGACGGGTGCGCCGAGCAGCTCGGCGTCCAGGGCAGGAAGGGGCGCCGCGCCGACAGCTCCTGCCGCGAAGGGCAGCACCTGGGTGGAGTTGCTGACCTGTCCGTTCAGCAGTGCCAGCACGTCGGCGGACGACGACGGGCGCTGCGCCGGGTTCTTGGCGAGCATGCGCTCGACCAGCGCGGCCAGGCCGGGGACCTCTTCCGTCGGCCGGACCTCCGGGATCGGGGCCTCCAGGTGCTGACGCAGCACACCCTCGACGCTGTCCGCGACGTACGGCGGGACGCCCTCGAGCAGTTCGTACAGGACGCAGCCGAGCGAGTACCAGTCGCTGGCGGTCGTCGCCGCGCCGCCGGTGACCTGCTCCGGGGAGATGTAAGCCGCCGTACCGAGCAGGACCTGGCCGGTGGCGCCGTTGAGCTCACCGGCGTGGGCCAGGCCGAAGTCGGTGATCTTCAACGTGCCGTCGGCAGCCATCAGCAGGTTGCCGGGCTTCACGTCGCGATGGATGATGCCGGCGCCGTGCGCGGCGTCCAGCGCGCGGGCGCCCTGGACGGCGATGTCGGCGACCAGCTTGGTGCCCGGCAGGCCCTTGCTGCGCATCAGCTGCGCCAGGTCGGTGCCGGTGACCAGCTCCATCACCAGGAACACCTGGTCGTCGGCCGCACCCACGTCGTACGTCGCGACGACGTTCGGGTGCTGCAGCCGGGCGGCGGCCTGGGCCTCGATCCGGAAGCGCTGCACCGCGTCCATGGGGTCGCCGTCGAGCGCGCGCAGCAGCTTGATCGCCACCGGGCGCGCGAGCACCGTGTCCTCGCCCCGCCAGACCTCACCGGCACCACCTCGCCCGAGCAGGCCGATCAAGCGGTAACGCCCTGCGAGTACCTCGCCGTTCACAGAAAACCTCACAACAGTCAGCTTCGGGCCGGATCGCCGCCCTACCTTAGGTGCCCGCGGGCGTTGAGGCGAGCCGTCGGACGCCGTACTGGACGGTCTTAACCTGCTCCTGCCCGGTTTCCGGGTGCTCGTGGCGACGGCGCGTACTAGGTTGATCGCATGAAGCGATCACTTGTCCCTGCTTTGATCGCGACGACCTTGCTCGCCGCGACGCTGACCACGACGCCCGCCTTCGCAGCGCCCGCCGGCCGCCCTTCGGCTCCGACGGTGAAGTGCGAGTTCACCCCCACCCCGGAGAACCCGGCCGCCAAGCCGGTCACGGTGCCGAGGGCGACCGCGAAGGCCAAGGGCACCGTCGACGTCTTCTTCGTCACCAACTACGGCCCGTTCGTGGTCCGGATGAACCGCGCGACCGCGCCCTGCGGCGTACACAACTTCGTGCACCTGGTGCAGAGCCGCTTCTACGACCGCACCCAGTGCTTCCGGCTGACCAACTCGACCCGCCTCGGCGTCCTGCAGTGCGGTGACATCTACCGCCAGGAGGAGGGCGGCCCGGGCTACAAGTTCCCCGACGAGGTCGACGGCACCGAGACCTACCCGCGCGGCACCGTTGCCTACGGCAACCAAGGCCCCGGCACCAACGGCTCGGAGTTCTTCGTCGTCCACTCCTTCGCCAACATCGACCCGAACTACACGGTCCTCGGTCACGTCACCTTCGGCATGTCCACCTTCGACCGCATCCTGGCCGCCGGCATCGCCGACCCCGACCAGGACGGCCCGCCCAACCGCCCGGTCCGCATCCTGAAGGTCCTCACCCTCGGCCACTGACCCCGCTGTAACGTCCGAACAACCGCAATGCGTCCGAAGACCCGAGCGCTATAGCCACGGGTTCTTCGGACGCATCAGGTTTCTTCGGACGCTGGAGGTCAGTCGGCGGGCGGCTGCCAGACGTTCGTGCGGGTCATCGCGGCGGCGCGGCCCTTGGCGGAGATCACCAGTGCCATCTTGCGGCTGGCCTCGTCGATCATCTCGTCGCCGAGCATGACCGCGCCGCGGGCGCCGCCGGCGGCCGAGGTGAAGTGGTCGTAGGCGTCGAGGATGTTCTCGGCGTGGTCGTAGTCGTCCTGGCGGGGCGAGTAGACCTCGTTGGCGGCGGCGATCTGGTCGGGGTGCAGGACCCACTTACCGTCGAAGCCGAGGGCGGCCGAGCGGCCGGCGACGCGGCGGAAGCCGTCGACGTCCTTGATCTGCAGGTACGGGCCGTCGATGGCCTGCTTGCCGTGCGCGCGGGCCGCCATCAGGATCTGCATCAGGATGTAGTGGTAGGCGTCGCCGACGTCGTAGCCGGGCGGCTGCTCGCCGACCACCAGCGACTTCATGTTGATCGAGGCCATGAAGTCGGCCGGGCCGAAGATGATCGTCTCGACCCGCGGCGAGGCGGTGGCGATCGCGTTCACGTTGGTCAGGCCGAGGGCGTTCTCGATCTGCGCCTCGATGCCGATCCGGCCCGGCTCGTAGCCGTGCACCTTCTCCAGCTGGGTGAGCAGCAGGTCGAGCGCGACCACCTGCTCGGCGGTCTCCACCTTCGGCAGCATGATGCAGTCCAGGTTCGCTCCGGCGCCGGAGACGACCTCGATCACGTCGGCGTAGGTCCACTCGGTGGTCCAGTCGTTCACGCGGACGACCCGGACCTTGTTGCCCCAGCCGCCCTCGTTCAGCGCGGCGACGATGTTCTTGCGGGCGTCCACCTTGGCGATCGGCGCGACCGAGTCCTCCAGGTCGAGGAACACCTGGTCGGCGTCCAGCCCCTTCGCCTTGGCCAGGAACCGCGGGTTCGACCCCGGTGTCGCCAGGCACGACCTTCTGCTGCGCAGAACCTGCTCGGACATCTCGACCTCCGCCTTGGTTACTCACCGGTCACCGGCAGCGTACGGCGAAACCCGCGCGCGGCGCCCGGTGACATCGCTCACTGTGACACCCTGATGCGATGACGCGCGAGGAGGCTGTGACGGAGATCGCGGCCGTGATGAAGAAGGCCGGACTGGTCTGGCTGGCCTGGGACGGGCGCAGGGCGGTCCCGGCCTGGTTCGCCGCGGTCGACGGCTCGTACGTCGTCCTGGCGGACCGCGACGGCAGCGCCGAGCAGCCGCTGCCCGGGCTGGTCGACGCGACCGCAATCGAGGTCGTCGTACCGGCCAAGCCCGCCACGAGTCGCCTGTCGGCGTGGGGCGCGACCGTACGTCGCCTGGAGCCCGGCAGCGAGGAGTGGACCGCTGCTGCGCTCGTGCTGCGGACCGAGCGCCTCAACGCCGCCGGTCTGGGCAACCAGCTGGACCGCTGGCAGACCCAGACCGACCTGCTGGTGCTGGAGCCGACCGGCGCGATCACCAGCACGTACGACGACGCCCACCCCGCGGTGACTCCGCCGGAGACGTCAGCAACGACCAGAGGCAAGCGGCCGATCACCCTGCACCGCCGAGCGAGCCGCCGCCCCAAGCTGAGCTGAGGCGGCGGCCGGCCCTACTAGCGGAGGCCGAACGCGCGGTCGACCGTCTGCACCACGCTGTTGCCTGCCGCGTCCCGCGCGGCGGTGCGCAGGGTGACGTACCGCGCCTTCGACGGCGCGTCCACCTGCGCCCGCCAGGTCGAGCCCGAGCGGTCGGTCCGCAGCGTCCGCCAGCTCGCGCCGTCGTCGTACGAGACCTCCAGCGAGGCGCTGCTGATCTTGCTGGCTCCCACTGCGCCCGGCAGGTGCGACGGCGTCACCGACACGCTCGTACGCCGGTGCGCCCGGCCCGACACGTCAGTGGCGACGCTGTAGTCCAGCTGGATCAGCGGGAGCGTCTCCAGCTGGGTGTAGTCGCCCTGCGCCGACAGGAAGCCCCACTCGGTGTGCGTCTTCGGCGAGTACGGCCGGGTCGGCAGGACGCGACTGCTGTCCACGTCCAGCCGGTACGGCAGCCGCTCCGGCGAGACCTCTGCGAACAGGAAGTCGGAGCCCTCGCTGACCAGGGTGTCGCCCTGGTACAACGCTGTCTTCAGCGTGAGCTCCCCGAACGCGGTGCCCTCGTGAGCGCCGGTGCCCCACGCAGGCAGCCCGAAGACGTTGACGAGGTCGCCGATCCGGGACGGCGGCGTCGACATCGGGTTGTCGCTCAGCAGCCGCGGCCGCCGGATCCCGGCGAACCAAGTCTCCTTTGTGGTACTGCGTGCCGGGTAGGCCCGCGCCGAACCGAACTCGCTGAGGTCGCCCGGCACCACCGCCTGCGTCAGCCACTTCACCTTCGGACCAGCGGTCACCCACACCGTGTGGTCGCCCTGCGCGAGCACCACCGTGCTCGCCGGACCGACCGCCCAGCTGCCGTCGGGCGACAGGTCGTAGCGCACGTCCAGCGCCTCGCCCGGCATCACGTCGCGGTAGGACTCGTCCAGCCGCGCCAGGTCCCGCGTGCTCGGCCGGTAGCCGGGGTCGCGCGGGATCGCACCCTCGTGGTGCTGCACTAGGTCGTACAGGTACTCCGGGTACGGATGCGACGTCAGCTTGACCGTCCGGGAGCCGTGCCGCAGCTCCAACAGCAGCCGCTTCCCGGCATCAGTCGGCAGCGAAGCGACCGGAAGCGTCGGCGCGTCCTCCAGCGGCAGGTCGGCCCAGGCATCCAGTACGCCGTACCCGTCGTGGATGATCAGCAACTGCTTGGCGCCGGCCTTCGCCGCCGCCTTGGCCTGGTCCACTGCCGCCACCTGGTCGTTGCGGAGCACCACGGCGACCTTGCCGCGGACAGAGGTGCGCTGGAAGTCCTGCGCCGTTCCCTTGCCCAGGTAGACCAGCGTGCTCGCGCCGTTGCTCGCCTTGAGCTTCGGTGACAGGCTCTGCACCTGCGGCGTCCACGAGTGGTTGCCCGAGGCAATCGTCACCGCGGGCTGCTGCTCGCGCCAGCGGCTGGTGAACGTGTACGACCCCTGGGTCACCTTGCGGGTCGGCGTCGCCCAGACGCTGTCGTACCGCCACCACTCCAGCTGGTAGCTGTCGAAGAACTCGTGCAGGTCCGGGTAGCTGCGGTACTGGTCGATCCGTACGCCGTTGTTGGTGGTCGGCTGCGGCGCGACCGCGCCGACCTTGCGCAGCGCGGAGGCGTCGAAGGTGAGCGTCCGGTCCTTGCTGAGCACCAGCTCGGGCTCGCTGAGCAGGGCCCGAGCCAGTGAGTGCGGTCCGTCGAGCCCGGCGACGTCGGCGTACATCCAGACGGCGTACGTGCTGGGGCGGATGCTGAGGTCCAGGCGGCCGGTGTCGTCGACCAGGTAGGCCTTCGGGACGGTGTCGCGGAGGACGTCCTTCATGATCACTACACCGGGCAGTGCCGAGCGGTCGCGGTCCTTGCCGTTGATCGTCAGGTTGACGCGCTCGCTCTGCTTGCTGACACCAACTGGCGTGTGCAGCTCACCAGCAGGACCAGTGGCGGTCAGCATCGCGCTGTAGCCGGCGTCCTCGACAGCAAGGTCCAGATGCGCCTGTACGCCGACCGTCGCGGTCCCGTGCGCGGGCACGGTCACCTGCGACGACGTGAGCGTCAGCAGCCCGGCAGGAACGCCAGGAGCGGTCACTGCCAGGTTCAACGTGACCGGCTCGGCCGCGGTGTTGGTGTAGACGACGTCCTTGGTCTGCACGCCGCTGGACGGATAGGGGAACTTCGCGAACAGGAAGGCCGAGCCGGTGGCGAACACCGTGCTCCTGACCGCGTTGGCGACGTCGAGGCGGCCGCTGCCACCGGCGTACGGGCTGATGGCGGCGGTGCGCTTGGTGGTGCTGACCAGTGCGTCCTTCAGCTGCGCACCGGTCCAGTCGGGGTGCACCTTGGCCAGCAGTGCAGCTGCACCAGCGACGTGCGGCGTCGCCTGGGAGGTGCCACTCATGGTCAGGTACGATCCCTCCCCCTCCGGCGCGTACTGCGACCGAGCAGCCAGTACGTCGACGCCCGGCGCGATCAGCTCCGGCTTCAGCGCCGAGTCTCCGAGCCGCGGCCCACGGCTGGAGAAGCCGGCCAGCCGGTCGGAGGTGTCGACCGCACCAACGGTCAGCGCGGCGTCGGCCGCACCAGGAGCACCGATGCTGTACGGCGCGGGCCCGGTGTTGCCGCCGGCGATGACGAACAGCGCACCGGTCTCGGCGCTCAGCCGGTTGACCGCCTGGCTCAGCGGGTCGGTCCCGTCGGACGCGGCCTCCGAGCCGAGGCTCATGTTGATCACCTTGGCGTGCTGGTCGCGGGCGGCCCACTCCATGCCCGCGAGGATCCACGAGTCCTGGCCGCCGCCGTCGTCGCCGAGGACCTTGCCGATCCGCAGGCCCGCGCCGGGCGCGACGCCCTGCTCCTTGCCGCCGGAGGCCGCGCCGGTTCCGGCGATGGTCGAGGCGACGTGGGTGCCGTGGCCGTGCCGGTCGGTGACGTCCTGACCCGGTACGAAGCTCTCCGACGCCTTGATCTGCCCCGCGACGTCCGGGTGCTGGGCGTCGATGCCGGTGTCCAGTACGGCGACGTCGACGCCCTGGCCGGTGTTGCCGCCCTGCCAGACCTCCGGCGCGCCGATCTGCGCGGTGGTGTCGGCCAGCGACGCCTTCACCTTGCCGTCCAGCCAGACCTTGGCGATCCCGGCCGACTTGCTGGTGACAGCGGACCAGAACGACTCGCTGCGGTCAGCCTCCAGCGCGGCGCCCTGGATGCTGCTCAGTGCGCGCGTACGCCGGGCACCGGGCGGCACCGCCTGCTTGCGGGCGGCGGCGTCGGTGTAGGAGACGATCAGCGGCAGCCGGGGCGTCTTGGCGTCGTCGTAGCCGTCGGCGATCAGGTCGGAGACGTTGAACAGGCCCTCGTCCAGCACACCGGAGGCGACGTACGGCATGGCGGCGTCGGGGTAGACGTAGGTGTCCTTGCCGACCGTCATGATGTGCGCGCCGGCCGGGCCGCCGGTGGGCTTCTGGACGGTGGCGGTGGTGTGGCCGTCGGCGGTGGTGGTCGCGGTGACCTTGTCGCCGGTGATCAGGGTGACGGTCCGGGTCTTGCCGGTGCTGCTGCTTGTGCTGGTGCTGGGCAGAGTCGGGGCGGCCTCGGCCGGGGCGGGCCAGGCCGCGGTGAGCAGCGCGAGCGTGACGCCGAGCGCCACCACTCCACGGCCGTTGGTGCGGAATCGGGACAAGGGGACTCCAAGAGGGGTGCAGGGGTTCCCCGCATTACACGCGTGGCGCCCCGCCCGCTGCCATCGATCTGCCCTGGCGCAAAGCTGACACGACCAATTCGGACAGCTCGTCCAGCAGCTGGACAGCCGTCAGAGCCAGCCGCGGTCCCGCGCGTGCCAGCCGAGCTGCAGGCGCGAGCGCGAGTTGGTCCGCTCCATCAGCAGCTGCACCCGGCGCGCTACCGTCCGCCGGCTGATCCCCAGCCGGACACCTGCCGCGTCGTCGGTCAGCCCGGCCACCAGCAACGACAGCAGGTACCTGTCCTCGGCCGACATCGGGTCCTCCGCCGAGAGCCTGTCCTCGGCCGTCACGACGAGCGGACTGGCCCGCGACCAGACGGTCTCGAACAGCGCGACCAGTGCGTCCAGCAGGCCGCAGGGGTGCACCAGTAGCGCAGCGTCGCGCGCAGGCGTTGCCCAGTCGAGCGGCAGTAGCGCCAGCTCGCGGTCAGCTACAGCCAGCTTGGTCGGCAGGTCGTCGACGATCCTCGCCTGCTCACCAGCACGCACGTGGCTGACCGCGCTGGCCGACAGCAGCTCCTCGCTGAGCGCTGAGCTGTCGTAGACAACCCGGTACGCAACGCCCTCCGCCTGCCGAGCGAGCTGGGTCCTGTTCACCTCAGCCGTCGCGGCGTACGGCGGTGCCACCAGCTCGCGCACCTGCTCCCGGGCCGCGCGCTGGACCCTGTCGAACGCCAGCCCGACCGCCGTCTGCCCGGAGACGATCTCGATGAGCTCCTCGGTCCGCCGGTCACTGGCCAGGTTGTACGCCGCCGCAGTCAACCGGTACGCCGCCTCGCGGACCCGCTCGAGCTCCTCCTCCTGGCGCTGCACCAGCTGCTCCACCGCGAGATCAGGCGGCACCGGTACGACCAACTCCCGCGGCGGAGGCGTGCGGTGCACGAACCCCTCCCGCTGCAGCGCGTCGACGGCCCGCAGTACGTCCGCCTCCGACAGCCCGACCCGGTCGGCCAGCTCGGACGGGGTCGCCGACCCCTGCCGCACCAGCGCCAGGTACGTCGCCTCGTTCTCGGTCCCCAGCCCAGTGGATCTCAGCATGCCCGCCCCATCCGCCCACAACTCAACCGACCGATGACAACGATGTACCGGCCCGGACGAATTCTAGAAACCGTTTGCCGATTCGGCACCCCAGCGTCCAGGAGCCGACACGACCCGGTCGCCGAGGCAACCTGTCCCGCCCTTGTGGTCGACACAGTGCCGCACCGGCTGCTCGGGTACGGGGCTGGACGCTTCGGGCGGTTAGCCTCGGGGCATGAGCGGATCTCCGGCGCGTGTGTACGTGGCCCGGTTGGCCGGGTTGCCCGTGTACGACCCGAACGGGGACCAGGTCGGCAAGGTGCGTGACGTCGTGGTGATGCTGCGGCAGGACACCCAGCCGCCGCGGGTGCTCGGGCTGGTGGTGGAGGTGTTCACGCGGCGGCGGATCTTTCTGCCGATGACGCGGGTCACCTCCGTCGACGTGGGGCACGTGATCACCACCGGGCTGCTGAACATGCGCCGGTTCGAGCAGCGGGCGACCGAGGTGCTGGTGCTCGGCGAGCTGCTCGACCGGACCGTGACGATCCGCGAGACCGGCGCCTCCGCGGTCGTGTTCGACCTGGCGATGGAGCAGTGGCGGACGCGCGACTGGGTGCTGTCCAAGGTCGCCGTGACCGAGGGCGCCAAGCGGTTCCGGCGGCGCGGGCAGTCGCACGTGCTCGACTGGTCCGACGTCAGCGGGTTCGCGCAGACCGAGGAGGCGCAGGGCGCGACCCACATGCTCGCGGCGATGGACACGATGAAACCCGCCGACCTGGCCGGCGTACTGCACGAGCTGTCGCCCAAGCGCCGCAAGGAGATCGCGTCGGCGCTGAACGACGAGCGGCTGGCCGACGTACTGGAAGAGCTGCCCGAGGACGACCAGGTGGAGATCCTCGCCGGGCTCGACACCGAGCGGGCCGCGGACGTGCTCGAGGAGATGTCGCCCGACGACGCCGCCGACCTGATCGCCGAGCTGCCGACCGAGACGGCCGAGCGGCTGCTGACGCTGATGGAGCCGGACGAGGCCGAGGACGTACGCCGCCTGCTGACGTACGAGGAGCGGACGGCGGGCGGACTGATGACGTCGGAGCCGGTGATCCTGCCCGCGGACGCGACCGTCGCCGACGCGCTCGCGCATGTGCGCAACGCGGAGCTGAGCCCGGCGCTGGCGGCGATGATCTACGTGTGCCGGCCGCCGCTGGAGACGCCGACCGGGCGCTTCATCGGCATCGGCCACATCCAGCGGCTGCTGCGCGAGCCGCCGTCGGCGCTGGTGTCCGGCGTACTGGACACTGACCTGGACGGGCTGCGGCCGGACGACGGGCTGCAGGCTGTCAGCAAGTACCTGGCGACGTACAACCTGGTCGCCGCTCCCGTGCTCGACGACGAGGGCCGGCTGCTCGGCGCGGTCACCGTCGACGACGTACTCGACCATCTGCTGCCCGACGACTGGCGCGGCTCCGCACAGCAGGAGGTGGACCGGGATGCCCCGTGACGACCGCGACGACCGCCGTACCGGCCGGTCCCGCCAGGACGGCCGCTCCGGCCGCTCGGACGACCGCCGCTCGGAGGAGCGCCGCCTGACCCGCCCGGCCGCCGGCCGCCTCGACGTCCCCCGCGAGCTGCGCCGCACGCTGGTCCGCCGCCGCGCGTACGACGCCGACGCGTTCGGCCGGCTGTCGGAACGCATCGCCCGCTTCCTCGGCACCGGCCAGTTCCTGGTCTACATGACCGCGACGATCCTGTTCTGGGTCGGCTGGAACATCTTCGCGCCGGAGAGCCTGCGCTTCGACCAGTACCCGTTCATCTTCCTCACCCTCGCGCTCAGCCTCCAGGCGTCGTACGCCGCCCCGCTGATCCTGCTCGCCCAGAACCGCCAGGAGGCCCGCGACCGCGTCCAGTACGAACGCGACCGCGACGTCGACGCCCGCACCCGCGCCGACATGGAGTTCCTGGCCCGCGAGATGGCCTCACTGCGGATGTCCGTCGGCGAGGTCGCCACCCGAGACTTCCTCCGCTCCGAGCTCCGCTCGCTGCTCGCCGACCTGGACAAGGACCGGGAGGACGACCGGGTCTAGTACGGCGTCCGCGCGACCAGGCACTGCCCGGTGAACTCGGTCGACGTGCCCAGCCGCAGCGGATCCACCGAGTACGCCGCGGCGATCTCCGGCGCGAGGTCGAACCGGACCGACTTCCACTCCTCGGGGTCCTCGTCCGCCAGCCTGCTGACCTCGAGCTCCAGCGGCTCCCCGATCGTCAGCAACTCGTCCCCCGGCTCTCCTCTGGCCACGAAGCGCCGCCGGACGACGCCGTCCTCCGCCAGCAACCACGCCGACCCGTCGGCCTGCAGGCCGAAGAAGTACGCCTGCGCCCGCCCGTACGTCGTACTGAGCGCCTCACACACCCGCCTGGTCGTCGGTCGGAACGGCCATCCAGTGCAGCCAGCAGGGCTGGAAAGGTACAGGGAGATCGGTCGTCACAGCGGTCCTGCCCGTCGTTCCGGTGGCCTCGGCTATCGCTCGGTGGACGGATCATAGTTCAAGCCTTACTTAGGGTTGCCTTGCCGGAGGTACGTCACACGGACCGTGGTGGGAGGGTTGTGGGGCACCACGTAGCCTGTGTGCATGGCTCCCTCTGCTGACCAGGTGACCGCGGCGCTCGGGTCTGTGATCGACCCCGAGATCAAGAAACCGATCACCGAGCTCGGCATGGTCGAGTCCGTGGTGGTGAAGACCGACGGTGTGGTCGCGGTGAAGATCCTGCTGACCGTCGCCGGGTGCCCGATGAAGGACACGTTGCGGCGGGACACGATCGCCGCCGTCAGCGCGCTGGACGGCGTCACCGGGGTCGAGGTGGAGCTCGGCGTGATGTCGACCGAGCAGCGGGCGGCGTTGCAGACGCAGCTGCGCGGTGGGGTCGCGGAGAAGGAGATCCCGTTCTCGCGGGCCGACTCGCTGACCAAGGTGTTCGCGATCGCGTCCGGCAAGGGCGGCGTGGGCAAGTCGTCGGTGACGGTGAACCTGGCGGTCGCGATGGCCGCGAAGGGGCTGTCGGTCGGCGTCCTGGACGCCGACATCTACGGGCACTCGGTGCCGGCCATGTTCGGGGTCGCCGACGAGCGGCCGACCGCGGTCGACGACATGATCATGCCGGTGCCCGCGCACGGCGTGAAGGTGATCTCGATCGGGATGCTGAAGCCCAAGCGCGACCAGGTGGTCGCCTGGCGCGGCCCGATCCTGGACCGGGCGCTGGTGCAGATGCTCGCCGACGTCTACTGGGGCGACCTCGACGTCCTGCTGCTCGACCTCCCGCCGGGCACCGGTGACATCGCGATCTCGGTCGGCCAGCGGCTGACCAGCGCCGAGGTGATCGTCGTGACCACGCCGCAGGAGGCCGCCGCCGAGGTGGCCGAGCGGGCCGGCACGATGGCCCAGATGGTGCACCAGCGGGTCGCGGGCGTGATCGAGAACATGTCGTTCCTGCCCTGCCCGCACTGCGGCCCCGAGCACCGGATCGAGATCTTCGGCACCGGCGGCGGCCTGCGCGTCTCCGAGACTCTCTCGGCCCGCCTCGGCTACCCGATCCCCCTGCTCGGCGAGATCCCCCTCGACGAGCGCCTGCGCAGCGGCGGCGACCTCGGCAAGCCGCTCGCCGTCGCCGACCCGGACACCCCGGCCTCCAAGGTCATCGCCGACATCGCCCAGCGCCTCGGCGGCAAGCCCCGCGGCCTGCTCGGCCGCCAGTTGGGTCTGTCACCAGTCGGTCGCTGACCCCCGAGTACCGCTTGAAACCTCCCCCGGCGGAGTTGGCCAACGTCCGCCGGGGCGGAACCATCGCGTGCCGTCCAGCACTTGTAGTGATCGTCCGATCCACTACAAGTGAGGATTCACGTGGCGAACAACTACGACGTCGGCCGCCGGCGTCTCCTGCAGGCGTTCGGGCTGACCGCCGCGGCCGGGCCGTTGGCGATGGCGAAAGCCGATCCGGTGCTGGGCGCTTCGCTCGGGTACGACGAGAGCAAGGGCGTCGACCCCACGGCGTACCGGGCGCCGACCGGTCTCGCCCTGAGCAGCAGCGCCAAGACCACCGCGCTGGCCTGGCTCGACGCGAACAAGGCCGAGGTGATCCGCCTGGCCGACGACATCTGGCAGTACGCCGAGCTGTCCCTGCGCGAGTGGAAGTCGTCGCTCGCGACCGCGGCGCTGCTGCGCAAGTACGGGTTCACCGTCCAGTGGGGCGTCGGCGGACTGCCCGCCGCCTTCGTCGCGACGTACGGGTCGGGTGGACCGGTGCTGGGCTTCAACGCCGAGTACGACGCCCTGCCGGGCCTGTCGCAGCAGCGGGGTGCCAGTAGCCACGACCCGCTGGTCTACAACTACGACGCCTACGGGCCGACGTACGGCGCTGGTCACGGCGACGCGCACAACCTGCTCGGCGCGGGCTCGACGGCCGCGGCGATCGCTGTCAGCCAGGCGATCCGGGCCGGTGGGCTGAAGGCGACCGTGAAGGTGTTCGGGACGACCGGCGAGGAGCAGCTGGTCGGCAAGCCGTACCTGGTCAAGGCCGGCGTGTACGACGGGCTGGACGCCTTCCTGGACTGGCACCCGTTCAACAACTCGCTGGCGTTCTGGAACACCACCAGTGCGCTCAGCTCGGCCACGTTCACCTTCCTGGGCGCCGCCGGGCACGGCGCGAACCCGCTGGGCAACAAGAGCGGGCTGGACGCGGCGCTGCTGATGGCGACGATGACGGAGTACCTGCGGGAGAAGAACGTGGCCGCGTCCGGCCGGTTCCACTACGCGGTGATCAACGGCGGCGGGGCGCCGAACGTCACCCCGGACATGTGCTCGATCTGGTACTTCGTCCGCGAGGGCAGCCCGGCGCGGGTGCAGGTGCTGTACGACAAGATCGTCGAGTGCGCGAAGGCCGCCGCACAGGCCAGCCAGACGAAGCTGGCGCACAAGTTCCACTCCGCGACCTGGAACACGCTCGGCAACAAGGCCGGCGCCGAGCTCCTCAACGAGAACATGCAGCAGCTGGGCGCCCCGGTGTTCAGCGCCGCCGACCAGGAGCTGGCCAAGGCACTGCAGCGATCGGTCGGGAAGCCGGAGGCGGGGCTGCCGACCGGGCTGGTCCCGCTGACTCCCCCGGCTCCGGCGTTCGGTGGCGGGATCTCCACCGACACCGCCGACGTGAGCTGGCGGACGCCGGTGGTGACGGCCCTGGTCACGACGTTCCCGACCGGGCTGCCGAACCACAACTGGACGGTGACGTCGACGGCCGGCAGCTCGATCGGCCACCAGGGCATGCTGTCGGCGGCGCGCTACCTCGCTGCGACGGCCGTCGACCTGATCCAGCAGCCGGAGCGGCTGGCCGGGCTGCAGCAGGAGTTCGCGGACCGTACGGCGGGCGTCCAGTGGGCGAGCCTGATCCCGGACAACCAGCAGCCGCCGGTCTACGAGCCGCCGGCCGACTTCCTGGCGGCCACCGGTCTGCACTGGCCGCCGCCGAGCATCCGCTGGCCGGTCCCCGAGGTGGTCGCGGCCGAGCAATTGGGGACGACCGGGCCGAACCTGGCTCCGGTCACCTGAGCGGGCGGCCGGTGCGCCGTCACGAGTTGCGGAACGCGGTTGCCCGGTTGCGGAACGTGCCGAAAGTCTTGACGAGGGCTGTGACAGTCCGGTATTTCTTGCTGACAACGATGTCACACCGCCCGTGACAGCGCCGTCCTGACCGTAGCCCTGCCCCGCTCGGTCGTACGCCGTCCGCCGCCCTGGACGACGTGCGCCGGGCGGGGTGCGGCCGCGTGCGGTGGCGTGCTGTCCCGACGTCGAAGGACCGCCCGTGAAGAAGTCACGTCGTACTGCCGCCGTTCTGGCCGGCTCACTGATCACCGCACTGGTCTCCACCGCGCTGGCCTCGGCAGTGCCGAGTCCGTCTCCGCAGTACGACGGCCGCCCGACCACAGCGCCACCGAGCACGGCACCGCCGGGTCTCAGGGCACAGGAGGCGGTCGGGCAGAGCCGGATCACCAGCAGCTCACCAGACCCCACTGAGCACGTCGACCCGCTGATCGGCACGTCCAACCTCGGTGACGTGTTCCCCGGCGCGGTCATGCCGTTCGGGATGTTCTCCTTCAGCCCGGAGACGAGCCGCGGCAACCAGTTCCGCACCGCGGCACCCGGCGGCTACCTGTACGACGCCACGCGCATCCGCGGCTTCAGCCTGACCCACATGTCCGGCACCGGGTGCGCCGGCGGCTCCGGCGACATCCCCATCTTCCCGTATGCCGGCAGCGTCACCACCTCCCCGCAGACCGACGCCAAGGACGAGGTGTACGCCAGCACGTTCTCCCACGCCAACGAGATCGCCAAGCCCGGCTACTACAAGGTCGGCCTCGACTCCGGCGCCACCGCCGAGCTGGCCGCCACCACGCGCACCGGCGCAGCGACCTTCACCTTCCCCGCCGACAAGGCCAAGTCCCTCCTGTTCCGTACGGCGAACTCGGAGGTCGGCTCCAGCGACGCCCAGGTCACCATCGACCCGGCGAAGCGCACTGTGACCGGCTCGGTGACCAGCGGCAACTTCTGCGGCTACCTGGCCTCCGTCGGCCAGCGCAGCTACTACACGCTGCACTTCGTCGCCCAGTTCGACCAGCCGTTCGCCAACCACGGCACCTGGAAGGACGCGGCCGTCAGCCCGGGCAGCAACTCGGCCAGCGGCGGTACGACGTACGGCAGCGACGGCTGGATGCCGGCCGGCAAGGGCTCGGGGGCCTACCTCGGCTTCGACAGCAGCACCGTGAACATGCGGATCGGCATCTCCTACGTCAGCAAGGCCAACGCAGCAGCCAACCTGGCCAAGGAGAACCCGCGCGGCCAGTCGGTCGCCAAGACCGCGGCCAAGGCCAAGCAGGCTTGGCGCGACCAGCTGAACCGCATCGAGGTCACCGGTGGCGCCACCGCCGACCGGACCACCTTCTACACCGCGCTCTACCACGCGCTGCTGCACCCGAACGTCTTCAACGACGTCAACGGCCAGTACTGGGGCTTCGACCAGAAGCCACACCAGCTGAGCCGAGGCCAGCGGAACCAGTACGCCACCTTCTCCGGCTGGGACGTCTACCGCTCGCAGGTCCAGCTGCTCACCCTGCTGGAGCCGCAGCGAGCAGGTGACATCGCCCAGTCGCTGCTCAACCAGGCGCAGCAGAACGACGGCATCTGGGATCGCTGGACCCATGCCTCCGGCAGTACGGCGGTGATGACCGGTGACCCGTCAGCACCCGCGCTGGCCGGGATCCACGCGTTCGGCGGCACCAACTTCGACGTACGGGCCGCGCTGAAGTCGCTGGTCAAGGCGGCGACGGTTCCGACGGCGAAGGACCTGAGCTCGGCCGGCAAGCCGGTGATGTCGATCGGGCAGCGGCCGTCGCTCGACAAGTACCTGGCGCTCGGCTACATCCCGACCAAGTCGAACGCCTGGGGCGGCGCGGTCGAGACGCTCGAGGACACCACCGCCGACTTCGCCCTCGCCGAGCTGGCGAAAGCCGTCGGCGACCGGAAGACCGCCGACAAGTTCGTGAAGCGCTCGCAGTACTGGCAGAACGTGTTCAACCCCGAGAACGGCGGCTACATCCAGAACCGCGACGAGAACGGCGCCTGGCCGGCCTTCACCCCGGCGACGCAGGACGGTTTCGCCGAGGGCAGCAGCGCGCAGTACACCTGGATGATCCCGCACAACCGCGCCGGGCTGTTCGACGCGATGGGCGGCAAGGACGCGGTCAACCAGCGGCTCGACGCGTTCTTCAAGGACGCCGACGGGAACTGGGCACTGACCAAGTCCGGTGACCTGCACGCCGAGATGGACAACGAACCGTCGATCAACACGCCCTGGATCTACAACTACAGCGGCCAGCCCTGGAAGGCGCAAGAAACGTTGCGTCAGGCAATGACTCAGCTGTGGAACACCAGCACCGGCGGCATCCCCGGGAACGACGACCTGGGCGCGATGTCGTCCTGGTACGTGTGGACCGCGCTCGGCCTGTACCCCGAGGTGCCGAGCCGCGCCGAGCTGCAGGTCGCGGCGCCGCTGTTCCCGCGCGCGGTGATCCACCGCGACAAGGGCCGCACGATCCGGATCAACGCGCCGGGTGCGTCTACCGCGGCGAAGTACGTGCAGAGCCTGCGCGTCGACGGCCGGTCGTCCTCGAAGCCCTGGCTCGCAGAAAGTTTCGTCCAGCGCGGCGGCACGCTCGACTTCAAGGTCGCCACGACGCCGAACACCGCCTGGGGCGCGGCCGCGAAGGACGCGCCGCCGTCGTGGCGGACCGGTGAGATCCCGTTCCAGACCTCGACGGACATCGGCCGCCTCGTCGTCGCCCCCGGCACCACCTCCGAGCCGGTGACGGTCAAGGCGCACCGACTCAGCGGCACGGCGACCAGCGTCTCGTACGCCGTGATAACCCCCGCGGGCCTGACCGCGTCCCCAGCGAGTGGCAGCTTCACGGTCGACCAGTCCGGCGGCGCACCCGTGCGCATCACCGCAGCCCCCGGTACGCCGGACGGCCGCTACCCGGTGACGGTCGCGCTCAAGGCGGCCGACGGGACGGTGCTGCCGCGGCTGGGCTTCACCGTCGTGGTGGGTCTGCCGAACTCGTTCTCCGTGCTCCGCGAAGGTGTGGCGGCGTCCGACGACGCCGGTGACCACACCGAGGCCGACTACGACGGCGGCGGCGTCAGCTACTCGCGGCAGGCGCTGGCCGCGGCCGGGCTCACCCCTGGTAGCACGGTGACCAAGGAGGGGCTGACGTTCACCTGGCCCGGCGTACCGGTGGGTGAGCCGGACAACGTGCCGGCTGACGGGCAGCAGCTCGACCTGGCGCTGCCGGCCGGCACCACGAAGCTGTCGTTCGTCGGCAGCGCGGTGAACGGGAACCAGCAGGCGACCGCGACCTTGCGGTACTCCGACGGCTCGACCAGCGCGATCGACCTGTCGTTCAGCGACTGGACGCTGGGCGGTGGCGGCGACACCGTGCACTTCGGGAACCTGGTGGTCGCCTCCACGCCGTACCGCAACGAGTCGGGCGGTGGACGCGACAACGTGGCCACCCACATCTTCGCCACCACGCCGGTTCCTGTTGCCGCGGACCGGATTCCGGTTAGCGTGACGCTGCCGGAGAATCGCGACCTGCGGATCTTCACGCTGGCCACCGGTTGATCCCGAACCGCCCTGGAGGAGAACCACGATGAGAGCCAAAAGCGTCATCGCCTGCGCCGCACTGAGCGTCGCAGGCCTGCTCGCCACCACCGGTACGGCACTGGCCGCCGTACCGGCCCCCGGCCCGGCGCCTGCCGAGGCCCCGCTGCAGCTGGGCGTCCAGCCCGGCTCGGCGCCGGCCGAGGTCGCACCGGCCCAGGCCGGGAAGCCGACCACCCCGACCGGGACCACGACCGGTCCGTGCCAGTACACCGCGACGCCCGACGACCCGTCGCCGCGCCCGGTGTCACTGCCGCCGGACCCGACACCGACGCCGTCCAAGGGCGTGGTGAAGGTGCTCGTGGCGACGAACCAGGGCCCGATGCTGCTCACCCTGGACCGCGCCAAGGCGCCGTGCACGGTGCAGAGCTTCCTCCACCTGGCCAAGAGCCGGTTCTACAATTTCACCACCTGCCACCGGCTCACGCTCTACCCGACCCTGAAGGTCCTGCAGTGCGGCGACCCCACAGGCTCCGGTGAGCGCGGCCCCGGCTACAGCTACAAGGACGAGCTGCCGGTCGGCCTCCCGATGTACCCGAACGACCCGCCGACCAGCCCGGCTCGCCTCTACGCCCGCGGCACGCTGGCGATGGCGAACGCCGGCCCGAACACCAACGGCAGCCAGTTCTTCCTCACCTTCGGCGACTCCCGCCTCCGCCCCGACTACACGATCTTCGGCACCATCGACCCCCTCGGCCTGAAGGTCCTCGACCGGGTCGCCGCCGCCGGCACGGTCGTCACCCCCGACAACCCGGACAACCTCGACGGAGCACCGGTCCGCAAGACCGACATCCTGATCGCACAGCGCCTGGGCTTCTGAGCAAACAGCCCCACAGCCGATGGCTGTGGGGCTGTTTCATGCCCTGCGCTTGGGCACGTGCGGTCGGTACGGCGAAACCGTCGGGTCGTCCGGGATCCAGAAGCGCCACGGGTTGTCGGCCGCGTCCCGGAGACCCACTCGGGGGCCGGTGGACGGGACTCCGTCGAAGCCCGGGCCTGGGAGCAGCTGGACGGCGGACGATTTGGCGAGGAGGTCGGTGCCGTTGGGGGTGCGGTCGGTGATGCCGAGGGCTACGCAGAGGCGGGCGGGGCCTCGAGCGAGATCCCGGTCCGGGTTCGGCGTACGCCGGGTCGGGCGGCCCGGAGAACGCCCGGGGGTCGCCTGGTTGAACTTCGCCGGGGGTTCAGGAGCGCCGCGGCGGCTGCGGGCCAGCTCGATGCCTTCGATGACCTCGCCGGCGCGGATCAGCGCGGCTGAAGGCTGCCCGTCGGGGCCGAGGACGACGTTCATGCAGTAGTGCATGCCGTACGTGAAGTACACGTAGAGAAACCCGGCCGGCCCGAACATCACCGCGTTCCGCGGAGTCTCGCCGCGGAAGGCGTGCGAGCCAGGATCGTTCGCGCCGTCGTACGCCTCGACCTCGGTGATCCGTACGGCGACGGTCCCCTCGTCGGTGGTCCGGCGCACGACCATGCCGAGGAGTTTCGGTGCGACCTCGAGGACGGGACCGGCCAGCAGAGTACGGCGAACGGGCATGCCAGGACCCTACTGGCCGATCACAACCCGATCAGCCGAGGCGCTCGGTGAAATCGGCAGCGCGCGAACGCAGCTCCGCGAGCTGCTCGGCGACGCGCTCCCCCGCGGTCCCGCCGCGGGCGTTGCGCGACGCGACCGAGCCCTCCACCGTCAGCACCGACCGCACCTCCGGCGTCAGCTGCGGCGAGATCGCCGCCAGCTCGGCGTCGGTCAGGTCCCACAGCTCGATCCCGCGCTTCTCGCACTCCTGGACACACGCACCGGCCAGCTCGTGCGCGATCCGGAACGGCACCTTCTGACGGACCAGCCACTCGGCGATGTCCGTCGCCAGCGAGAACCCCTGCGGCGCCAGCTCCTCCAGCCGCGCCGTGTCGAAGACCAGCGTCCGGATCATCCCCGTGAACGCCGGCAGCAGCACCTCGAGGGTGTCGACGGAGTCGAAGACCGGCTCCTTGTCCTCCTGCAGGTCGCGGTTGTACGCCAGCGGCTGCGCCTTCAGCGTCGCCAGCAGACCGGTCAGGTTCCCGATCAGCCGGCCCGACTTGCCGCGGGCCAGCTCGGCGATGTCGGGGTTCTTCTTCTGCGGCATGATCGACGACCCGGTGGAGAACGCGTCGTCGAGCCGGACGAAGCCGAACTCCTTGGTCGCCCAGAGGATGATCTCCTCGGCCTGCCGGGACAGGTCGACGCCGATCTGCGCGGTGACGAACGCGAACTCGGCGACGAAGTCCCGGGCCGAGGTCCCGTCGATCGAGTTCGGCGAGGAGTTGGTGAAGCCCAGCTCGGTCGCCACGAACAGCGGGTCGAGCCCGAGCGAGGAGCCGGCCAGCGCACCAGCCCCGTACGGCGAGTCGGCCGCGACGCGCGCGTCCCACTCGGCCAGCCGCTCCAGGTCGCGGATCAGCGGCCAGGCGTGCGCGAGCAGGTGGTGCGAGAGCAGCACCGGCTGCGCGTGCTGCAGGTGCGTGCGGCCCGGCATCGAGACGCCGAGGTGCTTCTCGGCCTGGTCGGCCAGTGTGCCGACCTGGTCGAGCACGAGCCGCGCGATGATCCGGCCGTGCTCGCGCAGGTAGCTGCGGAACAGCGTCGCGACCTGGTCGTTCCGCGAGCGCCCGGCCCGCAGCCGCCCACCGAGCTCCGCACCTAGCCGCTCCAGCAGCCCGCGCTCCAGCGCGGTGTGCACGTCCTCGTCGGCCTCAGCGGGCAGGAACGCACCGGACAGTACGTCGGCCAGCAGCTCGTCGAGCCCGCGCAGCATGCCCTCGAGGTCGTCGTCGGTCAGCAGTCCCGCGCGGTGCAGCACCTTCGCGTGCGCCTTCGACCCGGCGATGTCGTAGGGCGCCAGCCGCCAGTCGAAGTCGGTCGACTTGCTCAGTGCCGCCAGTGCGTCCGCCGGCCCGCCGGCGAACCGGCCGCCCCACAACGCCGCACTCTCTCCCGTACTCATCCAGCAATCCTCTCAAAGTTGCAAGCAGCAACTAGCTCGGGTCCTTCTCCGTGCGCGCGGCCAGGCTCAGGAAGCGCGCCGCCAGCGCCTCACCACCGACCGGGTTCCGCGACACCACCATCACCGTGTCGTCCCCCGCGATCGTCCCCAGCACATCGTCGAGCCCCACATGGTCGATCGCCGACGCGAAGTACTGCGCAGCCCCCGGCGGCGTCCGCAGAATCACCAGATTCGCGCTGCCCTCCGCCGAGACCAGCAGCTCGGACGCGACCCGCGCCAGCCGCGCCTCGAACGCCGCAGCCTCACCGGCCCGCGGGCTGCGATCGCCACCCTCACCCGGTACGGCGTACACGAGCTGGCCGACCGCGTCCCGCACCTTGACCGCGCCGATCTCGACCAGGTCGCGCGACAGCGTCGCCTGCCCGACCCCCAGCCCGGCCTCGGCGAGCAGGTCGGCGAGCTCGGTCTGCGACCGCACCGGCTGCCGGCCGAGCAGCTCGACGATCCGCTGCTGCCGGGCGGTCTTGGTGGTGGGCGCGATCAGGGTGCGCGGCTGTTCGGTCATGAGGAGAAGTTTCGGGCCAGCAGCCAGGACAGCAAAGCCTTCTGCGCGTGCAGCCGGTTCTCCGCCTCGTCCCAGACCACCGAGTCGGGCCCGTCGAGGAAGACCGCGTCGATCTCCTTGCCCCGGTACGCCGGCAGGCAGTGCAGCACGATCGCGCCGGGGTTCGCCTTCGCGACCAGCTCCTCGGTCACGGAGTACGGGACGAACGGCGCCTCGCGCAGCTCGGCCTCGGCCTCCTGACCCATCGAGACCCAGGTGTCGGTGGCGACGACGTCCGCACCCTCGACCGCCTTGGAAGCGTCGTCGGTCCAGCTCACCGAACCGCCCGTCTCCGAAGCGATCTCGACCGCCTTCGCGAGGATCGCCGGGTCCGGCTGGTACGCCGCCGGCGAGCCGATCGCGACGTGCATCCCGGCGGTCGCGCCGCCGAGCAGGTACGAGTGCGCCATGTTGTTCGCGCCGTCGCCGAGATAGGTCAGCTTCAGTCCCGCCGTCCGGCCCTTGTGCTGCCGGACCGTCATCAGGTCGGCGAGGATCTGGCACGGGTGGAACTCGTCGGTCAGCGCGTTCACCACCGGCACCCGGGAGGCGCCGGCCATCTCCTCGATCCGGGTCTGCCCGGCGGTCCGCCAGACGATCGCGGCGACCTGCCGTTCGAGCACCCGCGCGGTGTCGGCGATCGGCTCGCCGCGTCCGAGCTGCGAGGTCTGCGCGTCGATGATCAGCGGTACGCCGCCGAGGTCGGCGATCCCGACCGCGAACGAGATCCGGGTCCGGGTCGACGTCTTGTCGAACAGCACCGCCACGGTCTGCGGCCCGGCCAGCGGCTGGTGCGCGAACCTGTCCTTGGCCAGCTGCTCGGCCAGCGTCAGCACCTCGTCCTGCTCGACGGGACTCAGGTCGTCGTCCCGCAGGAAGTGCCGGGTCATCTAAACCTCCACCTTGTCGAGGATCGCCGGGAGGGCGGCCACGAAACTGTCCACGTCCGCCTTGGTCAGAATGTACGGCGGCGCCAGGCGCAACGCGTCGGGAATCGGGTTGTTGATCACAAATCCCGCGTCCAGGGCCAAAGCGGCGATCTGGTCGGAGACCGGCGCCGTGAGCTGAACAGCCAGCAGCAGACCGCGGCCGCGAACGCCGGCGATCAGTGGGTGGTTCAACGCCTCGACGGACGAGGACAGATAGTTGCCGACAGCACTCACGTTCGCCAGCAGGTCGTCCCGCTCGATCACCGTCAGCACCGCCAGCCCGGCGATCGACGCGACCGGGTTCCCACCGAACGTCGTCCCGTGGTTCCCCGGCTCCAGCAGCGCCGAAGCCGCCCCGAACCCGAGGCAGGCCCCGATCGGGATCCCCGCGCCCAGCCCCTTCGCGATCGTGACCAGGTCCGGCACGATCCCCTCGCGCTGGAAGGCGAACCAGTCCCCGGTCCGCCCGACGCCGGTCTGGATCTCGTCGATCCACAGCAGCGCACCGTGCTGCGCCGTGATCCGCCGCGCCGCCTGGAGATAACGGTCCGGCGGTACGACGACGCCGTTCTCGCCCTGGATCGGCTCCAGCACCACCGCGGCGGTCTCGTCGTCGACGGCCGCCTCGAGCGCGGCGGCGTCGCCGTACGGGACGAAGGTGACGTCACCGGGCAGCGGCGCGAACGCCTCCCGGTACGCCGGCTTCCAGGTGATCGCGAGCGCGCCCAGCGTCCGGCCGTGGAAGGCGCCGACCGTGGAGACGATCTTGGTCCGCCCGGTCTTGCGGGTGATCTTGAACGCCGCTTCGTTGGCCTCGGTCCCGGAGTTGGTGAAGAACACCTTGCCGTCGGGCGCGTCGATCAGCGAGAGCAGCTTCTCGGCGAGCGCGATCTGCGGCGCGGAGGCGAAGAAGTTCGACACGTGGCCGAGCGTGGTCAGCTGGCTCGTCACCGCGGACACGACGAACGGGTGCGCGTGGCCGAGCGAGTTCACCGCGAGCCCGCCGAGCAGGTCGAGGTACTTCTTGCCGTCGGTATCCCACAGGTAGGCGCCCTCACCACGGACCAGCACCCGCTTCGGCGGCCCGAAGGTGTTCATCAGCGACTGCGTGTAGCGCTCGGTCAGAGCCGCGCCGGTGGCGGTCAGGTCGCCGATCTCGGCGGGCATGAGTTCAGTCATGAGGGAATCACCTGGGTTCCACTTCCGGCGTCGGTGAAGATCTCGAGCAGCAGCGAGTGCGGGACGCGGCCGTCGATGACGGTCGCTCGGGAGACGCCGGACTGGACGGCGCGCAGGCAGGCCTCCATCTTCGGGACCATGCCGGAGGCGAGCGACGGGAGCAGCTCGGCCAGCTCGGCGGTGTCGATCTGGGTGATGATCTCGTCGCTGTCCGGCCAGTTGCGGTAGAGCCCCGCGACGTCGGTCAGTACGACGAGCTTCTCGGCACCGAGCGCTACTGCCAGCGCGGAGGCGGCGGTGTCGGCGTTCACGTTGTGCGCCTGGCCGTCCTCGTCCGGCGCGATCGTGGACACGACCGGGATTCGGCCGGCGTCGATCAGGTCGATCACCGCCTCGGGCCGGACGTCGACGACGTCGCCGACCAGGCCGATGTCGACCGGTTCACCATCGATCACCAGGCCGCGCCGCTCGGCGGTGAACAGCCCGGCGTCCTCGCCGGACATCCCGACCGCGAACGGCCCGTGCGCGTTCAGCAGGCCGACCAGCTCGCGGCCGACCTTGCCGACCAGCACCATGCCGACGACGTCCATCGCCTCCGGCGTGGTGACCCGCAGCCCGCCGCGGAACTCGCTGTCGATGCCGAGCCGGCCAAGCATCTCGCTGATCTGCGGGCCGCCGCCGTGCACGACGACGACCCGGACCCCGGCGTACCGGAGGAAGACGATGTCCTCGGCGAAGGCCCGCTTGAGCTTCTCGTCGACCATCGCGTTGCCGCCGTACTTCACGACCACGGTCTTGCCGTGGAACTCCTTCAGCCACGGCAGCGCCTCGGTCAGGACGGCGGCCTTCTCGACCGCGTTCGCGTGGGCTGACAAGGAGTCGATCGTGTCGGTCATGGGGCCTCCCGGTCTGGACTGAGGAGCGTAGGGAGCGAAGCGACTGGAGCGACGAGGGAAGACCGGGAGACAAAGCCCCATGACCCGCCGAGCGGAGCGAGGCAAAAAGTACTGCTGCTCACGACGAGTACGCCGAGTTCTCTTCGACGTACGCGTGCGACAGGTCGGTGGTGAGCACGGTCGCGGACGCGTCGCCCGCGTGCAGGTCGATCACCACGTCGATCTCCAGCCCGGACAGGTCCGCCTCGGAGCGGTCCACGCCCTTGCCGCCGGCGACGCAGATCGCCGCGCCGTTCAGGGTGATGTCGAGCAGCTGCGGGTCGAACGCGGTCGGCGCGTTGCCGACCGCCATCGCGATCCGGCCCCAGTTCGGGTCGGCGGCGAAGAAGGCGGTCTTGCAGAGGTTGTCCTCGGCAACGACCTTGGCGGCGGCGACCGCCTCGGCCTCGGTGGCGGCGTTCTTCACGGTGATGCTGACGTGCTTGGTGACGCCCTCGGCGTCGGCCTGCAGCTGCTTGACCAGGTCGCCGGCCAGCGCGGTCAGCGCGGCCTCGAACTCCTCCGGCGTCACCGTCACCCCGGACGCGCCCGAGCTGAGCAGCAGCACGGTGTCGTTGGTCGACGTTCCCCCGTCGACGTCGAGCCGGTTGAAGGTCTTGCCGACCGCGTTGCGCAGCGCGTGGTCCAGGTGCGGCTGGTCCAGGACGGCGTCGGTCGTGATCACGCTCAGCATCGTGGCCATGTTCGGCGCGCACATCCCGGCGCCCTTGGCGAACCCACCGATGCTCCAGCCGCCCTCGTGGGTGAGGAACGCCTGCTTCGGCACGTTGTCCGTGGTCATCACCGCGGTCGCGGCGGCCAGGCTGTGCTCGGCGGTGTCGCCGAGCGCGCTGACCGCGGCCGACAGGCCCGGCAGCAGCTTGTCCATCGGCAGCCGCTCACCGATCAGCCCGGTCGAGCAGACCCCGATCTCGCCCGCGCCGACGCCGAGGATCGACGCCAGCTCTTCGGCGGTCTTGTGGGTGTCCTGGAAGCCCTCCGGCCCGGTGCACGCGTTGGCGCCACCGGAGTTCAGTACGGCGGCCTTCAGCTTCCCGGCGGTCAGCACCTGCTGAGACCACAGCACCGGCGCGGCCTTCACCTTGTTCGTGGTGAAGACGCCGGCCGCGGCGTACTCCGGGCCGTCGTTGAGGACGACGGTCAGGTCGGGCTTGCCCGCGGGCTTGATCCCGGCGATCACCCCGGCCGCGCGGAAGCCGGCCGGCGCGGTGACTCCGGCGCTCCGATCGACCGAGGCGGGCGGGGTGACGGTTGCGGTCACGGGGCTACTCCTACCAGGGGAAGGGCCAGGGTCTCGTCGAGACCGGCGGCCAGGTTCATGCACTGCACGGCGGCACCGGCGGTGCCTTTGGTGAGGTTGTCGAGAGCGGCCACGACGACGACGCGGCCGGTGCGCTGGTCCAGCGCGACCTGCAGGAGCACGGTGTTCGCCCCCAGCGTGGACTGGGTCTGCGGCCACTGGCCCTCGGGCAGCAGGTGCACGAACGGCTCGTCGGCGTACGCCTGCTCGTAGACGGCGCGGAGCTGCTCGTACGTCGTACCGCCGGTGACCGGCGCGCTGGCGGTGGCCAGGATGCCGCGCGGCATCGGCGCCAGCACCGGGGTGAACGAGACGCTGACCGGGCCGTCGGTGTGCGGCGCCAGGTTCTGCTCGATCTCCGGGGTGTGCCGGTGCACGCCGCCGACGCCGTACGCCGAGACCGAGCCCATCACCTCGGCGCCGTGCAGGTTCGGCTTGGGACCCTTGCCCGCTCCCGACGTACCGCTGACAGCGACCACCACCAGTTGGGCGCTGTCGACCAGTCCGGCCTGAACGGCGGGGAGCAGGGCAAGGGTGGACACGGTGGGGTAGCAGCCCGGGACGGCGACCCGGTTGGCGCCGCGCAGTTTGTCCCGCTGGCCGGGGAGCTCCGGCAGCCCGTACGGCCAGTGGCCGGCGTGCTTGCCCCCGTAGAACTCGATCCAGGCCTCGGCGTCGACCAGCCGGAAGTCCGCGCCGCAGTCGATCACGGTGACGTCATCGCCGAGCTGCTCGGCGATTTCGGCGGACTGTCCGTGCGGGAGCGCGAGGAACACGACGTCGTGCCCGCTCAGCGTCGCCGCGGAGGTCTCTTCCAGGACCCGGCCGGCCAGCGGCGTCAGGTGCGGGTGGTGCTGCCCGAGCGTTGACCCGGCGTTACCGCCCGCGGTCAGCGCCCCGATCTCCACCTCCGGGTGCGTCGAGAGCAGCCGGAGCAGCTCTCCCCCGGCGTACCCACTGGCTCCTGCGACCGCGACCCTCAGCGTCATGTGAATGAGTATGTCAGACAACGAATGAATATCCAACCCCGTTCCGATGTCACACCCGGGTCGGTGGCGCGTGTCAGACCAGTGACCGGAGGAGGCTGACGATGGCACGGATCGGGTTGGAGCACCGGCGGACCGGGCTGGTGCGGGTGATGGAGTGGTACAGCAAGCGTAAGTACGGAGCGGTCCTCGACCCCGGCAAGGTCGCGCTGCACCACAAGGGCGTGCTCACGACCATGCTGGCGATGGAGGGGTCGGCGACGCGGTGGAAAGGCCTCGACCCGACGCTGAAGGCGCTGGCCACGATGGTGGTGTCGGCGGAGATCGGGTGCAGCTGGTGCATGGACTTCGGGTACTTCGAGTACCACCACCAGAAAGTCGATCGAGCGAAACTGCGCGATGTGCCAAGGTGGCGCGACAGTGACGTCTACAGCGACCTGGAGCGTGCGGTGATGGAGTACGCGGTAGCGGCGACGGCGACACCGCCTGCGGTGACCGACGAGCAGGTGGCGCGGCTGCAGGAGGACCTGTCCGAGGCCGACCTGGTCGAGCTGACGGCGCAGGTCGCGCTGGAGAACTACCGGTCCCGGATCAACGCGGCGCTCGGGCTGACCAGCCAGGGCTTCAAGGAGACGTGTGAGTTGAGGCCTGCATGAGCGACTCGGAACTGGCGGCGGAGTTCGCCGAGCACCGGGCGGTACTGGTCGGGGCGGCGTACCGGGTGGTCGGGAGTGTGACCGACGCGGAGGACGTCGTCCAGGAGACCTGGTTGCGGTGGTCCGCGGCCGACCGGTCAGAGGTGCGCGAGGTGCGGCCGTACCTGATCCGGATCACCACCCGGCTCGCGCTGAACCGGCTCCGCCAGCAGAAGTCGCGGCGTGAGCAGTACGTCGGGCCGTGGCTGCCGGAGCCGATCGTGGCGACGCCGGACGAGCAGGACCCGGCGGCGATCGCCGAGGTCGCCGACTCGGTGTCGATGGCGATGCTCGTCGTACTGGAGACGCTGTCACCGCTGGAGCGGGCGGCGTTCGTGCTGCGGGAGGTGTTCGACCTGCCGTTCGCGGAGATCGCGGACACGCTCGGGCGGTCGGAGGCCGCCGTACGGCAGCTCGCGCACCGGGCGCGCGAGCACGTGCACGCGCGGCAGCCGCGGCACCGGGTCGACAAGGCGCGGCACCAGGAGCTGACCAACCGCTTCATGGCGGCGGCCGGCTCCGGGGACCTCGACGACGTGGTGGCGATGCTCGCGCCGGACGTCGAGCTGGTCAGCGACGGCGGCGGCAAGCGCAAGGCCGCGCTCCGGCCGCTGTACGGCGCCGACAAGGTCGCGCGCTGGCTGGTCGCGGTGATCTCGGCGCCGGAGAACGCCGGGATGACGTTCGGCACCACGCTGCTGAACGGCGAGGTCGCCTACCTGGCCTACGCCGGCGACGAGGTCGACACCGCGGGTTTCCTGCAGCTCGACGAGAACGGCCTGATCAGCCACATCTACGTCGTCCGCAACCCCGACAAGCTGACCGGCGTGCCCGGCCGCGATCATCTACTCTAGGTGCAAATCAGTCGCATCTGGAGGTTTGCGGTGGAGTACGTCGTGATCGAGCCGGACGCGGTCTCGGAGCCGGGCCTGCGAGCCGACCTGCTCGACACCTGGATCGCCGCCACCGACGCCGGCGGCAGCGTCGGCTTCACCGCACCCGCGCCGGTCCACCAGGTCGCCGAGACACTCGACCTCGCACTGGAGCGGGTCGCAGCCGGGCGCGACCTGCTCGGCGTACTGCACAACGGCGACCGGTACGTCGGCATGGGCCTCCTCGTCGCGAACTCCGGCAGCCTCAGCTCGCACTGGCGCACGGTGCTCCGCGTGATGGTCCACCCGAAGTACCAGGCCGCCGGCGCGGGCCGCCTCCTGATGACCGGCCTGCGAGGTTCGGCCGAGCAGCTCGGTCTGGAACAGCTCATGCTCACCATCCGCGACGGCAGCACCCTCGACGCGTTCTACACCAAACTCGGCTACCGCGTCGTCGGCTCCCACCCCCGCGCCGTCCGCGTCACCGAAACGGACTACCGCGACGAGATCATGCTGGTCACGGACCTGAACCGCTCCTAGGTTGCTGGACCGGGCCCCGCTCCTCAGTGGGGCCCGGTCCAGAGTGGGGCTCAGCCTCGGCGGCGGAGGAGGGAGACGCCGAGGGCGGCGAGGAGGGCGCCGAGGGTGAGGAGCATGGGGGATGGACCGCCGGCGTCGGGGAGGGCCGCGGTGGGGGCGCCGCCACCCGCGCCGCTTCCGGTGGGTGGTTGCTCGGGTGGCTGGCCGCCGACGACGATCTTCAGCTGGGACTCGACCGTGGTGGCGTCGGTGTCGGTGACGCGGTAGGCGGTCTTGGCGATGCCGCCGAAGGTGCGGTCGGGAATCAGGCGGATCGTGCCGTCGGGCAGGACCGTCCAGACCCCGGCGGCGTTCGTGAGGGTCCGTACGCAGGTCGCCGTCCCGGTCGCCAGGCAGACCGTCGTGGGGATCCAGGACGCGCCCTCGGTCGCGGTGTCGTTCAGGAGCGGGTTGACGACGACCGGGCTGCCCGGGGTGGACGTCCCGCCGTCCGGTACGGCCTTCGCGGTCAGCGGCGCGGTGACGGTGATCTCCAGCCGCGCGGTGTCCGAGGTGCCGTTCTTGTCGGTGACCCGGTAGCCCACCGCGCGCGTCGTACCGCTGAAACCGCCCGCGGGATTGAACGCCACCGTCCCGTCCGCGGCGACGGTGAACGAGCCCTCGCCCGGGATCGTCACGGTCTTCTTGTCCTTGCCGTCGGCCGGGTCCCGTACGACGACCGACGCCGGATCGAGCGGCGCCAACGGATCGCCCGCCTTGTCGTTGTCGAGCACCGCGACGACCACGACCTTCCCGTACGCCGTACTCGCGCTGTCATCGACAGCGACCGGCCGCACCGGCTGCACCGTCACCGCGACCGTCGACCGCGCCGCGTTCCGGTTGCTGTCCTTCACCTCGTACCGCGTCGGCTTGCTCGTCCCCGTGAACGCTGCCGCCGGGCTGAACGTGATCTTGCCATCGGCAACAACCAGCGCGCCCTGCTCCGGGATCGTCACCTTCTTGACCAGGTCACCGTCAGCCCCGACCAGCAGCAACGACGCCGGGTCGAGCTTCGCGCCCGGACCGGGCTTGTCGTTGGCCAGCGGGTCGAAGACGACCGGCATCCCCTGCTTCGTCTTCTCCCGGTCCGGCTGCGCGACCGGCCGGGCATCGACCGTCACCGTCAGCGTCGCCGTACCGGTGCTGCCGTTCTTGTCGCTCACCTGGTACGTCACCGGAGTCGCCGCACCGGTCAGCCCGTCCGACGGCACCAGCCGCACTCCCCCGTCGGGCTGCGCCGTCCACACCCCCTGCCCGGCGACCTGCAGCGACGACACCGGATCACCGGTCGCCGGATCGATCACCCGCACCGACTCCGGTACCAGCGGCGCGCTCGCGTCACCCGCCTTGTCGTTGCCGAGCACCGCCACCGTGATCGCCGTGTCGTACGCCGTCGCCGCGGTGTCGTCGACGAGCACCGGCTCGATCCGGCTCACCGTCACGGTCGCGGTCGAGGCGGCCTTGTTCCCGCTCGTGTCGGTGACCTGGTAACCGATCGCGCTCCGCCCGCTGAACGTCGGCACCGGCCTGAACTTGATCTCGCCGGTCACCGCGTCGGCCTCGAACGTGCCCTGTCCGGCGATGGTCACCTTGCGGTCCCAGGCCCGGATCGCCGAGGTGCCGAAGATCTGCACCGACGTCTTCTGCAGCTCGGCCGCCGTACCGGGCAGGTCGTTGGCCAGCGGGTTGAACGTCACCGCGCCGTTCTGCTTGGTCGTGACGCTGTCCGGCTTCGCCTCCGGCCCCTTGCCGACCGTGAGGAAGAGCAACCCTTCGGCCGTCGTCCCGTTGTCGTCGGTGATCCGGTACGTCGCCGGCGTCGTCACGCCCTGGTAGTCCTTGACCGGCGTGAACGTCACCTTCCCGGTCTTGTCCGCGACGTACGTGCCCTCACGCGGCTGCGTCACCGTCGCCCGGTACTTCCCGTCCGCCGGATCCTTCAGCAGCAGGCTCCCCGGCACCAGCGGCGCGCTCGCGTCACCCGGCTTGTCGTTGGCCAGCACATCGACGGTGATCGCCTGGTTGTACGGCGTGATCGCGGAGTCGTCGACCGTGAACGGATCGATCGGCGTCGTACTCAGCAGCAGCGTCGCGGTCGCCACCGACTTGTTGCTGTCGGCAACACGATAGGTGATCGGCTTTCCCTTGCCGCGGAACGCCGGCAGCGGGTCGAACTGCACCGCGCCGCTGTCCTGCACGGTGTACGTCCCCTGCCCGGCGACGGTCAGCGTCTTCCCGAACGAGGCCCTGGCGCCGTCTCGAAGCAGGACCGACGCCGGATCGAGCTTTGCGTCCGTCCCGGGGCTGTCGTTGCTCAGCACGTTCGCTGTGACGGTCACGTCCTGCAGCGTCGAGGCCGTGTCCGGTCGCGCGACCGGCGGCGCGCCGACGGTGATCCGCACGACCGCGGTCGCCGGCGTCCCGTTGTCGTCGGCAACCTGATAGGTCAGGTCACTCGCCGACCCGCTGAACCCGACGGCCGGATCGAACACCACCACACCACCGCGCGCGGTGTACACCCCCTGCCCCCGCACGCTCACCGACGGCTTGAACACTCCGTCCGCCGGATCCTCGAGCCGCAGACTGCCCGGCACCAGCGGCGCCGTCACGTCCCCGGCCTTGTCGTTGGCCAGCACGCGCACCGTCGCCGTCACGTCGTACGGCGTCGTCGCGCTGTCATCGACCGCGACCGGCGTCACCGGCGTCACGGTGACCGCGATCGTCGACCGCGCCGGCTGGTCGAACCAGTCAGACACCCGGTAGGTCAGCGTCGTCGCCGTCCCGGTGTACGCCGGGACCGGGTCGAACTCGACCGTCCCCAGCGGGTCGACGCTCCACCGCCCCTGCCCCGGGACGGTGACGGCCTTGCGCAGCGAACCGTCGGCCGGGTCGATCAGGACCACGCTGAGCGGGTCGAGCCCGGTCCCCTCCCCGGCGAGATCGTTGGCCAGGGCATCGATTCGGAGCGGTACGTCCTGCGCCGTCCGGCCGGTGTCGGGTTTCGCGACCGGCGGTGGGGGTTTCGCGATCGTGACGGTCAGCGCCGCCCCCGCGGGCGTCCCGTTGACGTCCAGCACCGTGTACGCGAGCGACGTCAGGACGCCGGTGAACGACGGCAGCGGATCGACCTCGACGGTGCCGTCCGGCTTGGCGGTGAAGGTCGCCTCGCCGTCGACCACGACCACCTGGCGCGGCACCTCGCCGACCGGGTCGATCAGCCGCAGTGTCGTCGGGACCAGCGGCAGCGCCGGGTCGCCCGCGGTGTCGTTGGCCAGCACGCGGACCGTCACGTTCGTGTCGTACGCCGTACTGGCGGTGTCGTCGGTCGCATCGGGCTGGACCCGGGTCACCTCGACACTCAGCGTCGTCGCGCCGACCGCCTTGTTGCCGTCGGCCACCTGGTACCGGACCGGGGTCGCCTTGCCGTGGAACGCAGGCACCGGCTCGAACAGGATCCGGCCGTCCGACCGCGTCGAGTACTTGCCCTGACCCGGCACGACCAGCGAGGTCCCCGGCTCGGCGCGCCCGGCCGGGACCAGCCGCACGCTCTCGGGATCGAGCTCAGCGCCGGTCGGACCGGGCTTGTCGTTGGCCAGCACCGACGCGTACGCCGGGGTGCCCTGCAGCGTCGTCAGGGTGTCCGGGTTCGCCACCGGCGGCCCGGGAGCGTCGACACTGACCACGAGCTGCGCGCGGGCGGCCGTCCCGTTCTTGTCGAGCACCTGGTAGCCGAGCGGGGTCGTGCTGCCCTGGAACCCGGTCGCCGGCGCGAACACGATCTTGCCGTCGGCAACCTGGAACTCGCCCTGCCGCGCGACCACGACCTTGGTCACCAACTTGCCGGTCTTCGGGTCGACGAGCGCCAGCGACGCCGGGTCGAGCGGGGCGTCCGGCGATCCGGCCAGGTCGTTGTCGAGCACCGCAACCACGGCGTTGGTGTCGAACGGCGTACTCACCGAGTCGCCGAGCGCCTTCGGGACGACCGGCGTGACCGTGACGGTCAGCGTCGACTCGGTGAGCTGGCCGGTGCTGTCGGCGACCCGGTACCCGATCGTGGTCGCGACGCCGGTGAACCGCGGCAGCGGGACGAAGTCGACCCCGCCGTCCGGCTTGACCGTGTAGCTGCCCTGGTTCGGGACGACGACCTTCTTCTTGAACGCCGGGTCGGCCTGCGCGGTGCCACCGGCCGGGTCGCGCAGCTCGACCGTCCTGGGGTCGAGGCTGACGCCGGGCGCGGCCTGGTCGTTGGCCAGCGGGATGATCCCGAGGCTGACGTTCTGCGCGGTGGTCGCGGTGTCCGGTGCGGCGACCGGCTTGGCCGGCAGCGCGACAGTCACGATCAGCCGCGCGGTGGCCTTCGCGCCGTTGCTGTCGGCAACGCGGTAGGTGACCGGCTCGGCGACGCCGACGAACCCCGGCACCGGGTCGAAGTCGATCCGGCCGTCCGGTGTCGCGACGTACTTGCCGCGACCGACCACGTTGACCATCTGGCGACAGGCTGTCCCGTCGACCAGGCACAGCGAGCTCGGCTGCAGCGGCGTGCTCGGGTCGCCGGCCTTGTCGTTGCGCAGTACATCGGTCGTGACACCGGTGTCGTACGGCGTACCGACGAGGTCGTCGACGGCGACCGGCGGAGGCGGTGGAACGATCGTCAGCGCGTAGTCCTCGACCTCGCCGGAGTCGGCGGCGCCAGTCGGTTTCCCGACCTGTGCCGACGAGTAGCCGGCACGGATCCGCGCGGTCGTCGGCCCGGCCGGTCCGAGCTTGGCGAGCTTCGTCCAGCTCAGCGTCGTCTCGCCCTGCCCGGCCGCGAACGTCGAGCAGGCCCGCTCGGCGGCCGCGAAGCTGCCGTTGCGGTCGAGATCGATCCAGCCGCAGACCTCACCCGGCTTCGAGGCACCGCTCAGAGCCACCGGTACGGCGTACGACGTCGCGCTGGTGAGCAGCGGGCCGAAGGTGACACCGTCGTCGCCCTGGTCGGCGGTCGCCGGACCGGTCGTCGCGTTGGCGCTGGTCGCGTTGTCCTCGGTCGCGTCGGCGCCGATCCGCAGGTCGCTCAGCACCGACCAGGCCGCGCCGTACGATGCGGCGGCGTCGCCGAAATCCTCGCCGACCGAGGCGACCACCGAGAACGCGTCGGCCGAGCTCTTGGTGTTGAACGCGGGGAGCTTCGGGTGCTTGGTGAAGACGGCGGTCAGGTCGAAGCTGATCGTGGTGGCGACGCCGTTCACCTGGACCGAGCCGCAGGCGGCGGTCGCGGTGGCGTCGAGGCCGTCGCCGGTGTCGGTGTTCACGCAGTTCGGGCCGGCGTCGTGGTTGGCGGCGGTGACCGTGTCGCTGGTGACGGCGAGGTTGTTGCCCTGGCCGATCTTGCGCAGGCTGAGGCCGGCGGTGCCGAGCTTGAGCACGGTGTGCAGCTCGGACTGGCCGCGCGGCTGACCGTTCACGGACTGCGTCGACGAGCCGCCAATCCCGGCGAAGTGGAGGACCGGGTTGCGGACCGGCTGAGAGAAGGTGATCGTCAGCGTGCCGCGGTTGCCGCAACTGCCGACCGCGGCGCAGTCGCCGGTGTTGACGAGCAGGTCCTGCGCGGGGGTCGTCGAGGCGACGGCGGGCTGGTAGGTGCTCGCGGAGAGACCGCGGACGCCGGCGGTCGTTGCGTCGAGCAACTCGGTACGGCCGGTGACGGCGATCGTCTGGGTCAGGCCCGAGCCCGGCATCGTGGCGGTCGCCGTGGCGGCCTGGGTGAACGGTGCCGAGGGCACCTGGTACCCGGCGGCCGGCGTACCGGCCAGGAGCACAGCAAGGATCAGCAGAACCGCCAGTACCGGCCGGGTTCGCCCCCAGGTCCTGCCCACTCTTCCGCCCCTCCCCATGACGCACGTCCTGCATCGCGTTGGCACCGGGGCGAAACGGGCCAGCGCAGAGACAACGCTCCACGCGGAGTAGATGTTACGCGGGAATCAGCGCCTCAGTTCGTAAATCTGGACGTGCTGCTCGCGATGTCTCAGGTGGGCCAGGTGGGCCAGCCGTGGGGACACTGGGCCGTCGTACAGGTCGGCGTACAGCCAGCGGACGGAGTACTGATCACGGAGGCGACGCAGGACCTCCGGCGTCGGGGCGTCGAGCGCCTGATTGGTCAGCTGAACGCGGTCCGGCCAGGGCGATGGCTGGTTCGTGTAGCGCTTGCCGCCGACGCCCTGCCTGCTCATCGCCTGGCCGGCGTAGGCCCAGCCCTCGATCAGCGTCCGGCGACCGGCGATGCCGCTGACGATGTAGCCGCGCGCGTCGCAGCCCGGTCGCTGCGACCCGGCCGGACGGCACCAGGTGTTGGTCGCGACGACGTCGTCAGGGCGCGAGTTGCGGGCCAGCCAGAGCGCGGCCCTGGCTTCGTCGGGGTGCACGCGCCACTGGGCGGAGGTGAACGACTTGGTCTGGTCGCTGGCCGTCGCCCGGACGCCGATCGCGAGCGCGCCGGCCGCTGGGATCGCGAGGATCGTTGCCAGGACAACCACTCCCCCGAGCCCGGCCAAGCCGGCTAGTCGCTTGGCGGCGACCGGCCAGAGGAGGGTCAGCACGACGGTGATCGCGAAGACGGCGATCAGCGGTCGGGCGACGAGGACGACCCGGTCGAGCTGTTCGCCGGTCGGTCGGGTCTTGGACAGGTGGAGCGCGGCCGCGTAGACGAAGCCGAGTCCGGCGGCCAGCACCCCGACGGTGATCGCCGCCCGGCGTCGGTCCTCGATCTGCTTGAACCCGAGCGCGGCCAGCCAGGCGATCGCGGCCAAGCTGATCGGGACGACGCTGCGGACGAAGTACGACTCGCTGGCGGACGGGTGGTCGACCAGGAGGTACGCGGCCCAGCCGGCGACCAGCCCACCGAGCAGGAACCAGCCGAGTGGGTCCTGTCGGAGCTCACGACGTCCGAGCAGCCCGTAGCCGGCCAGCGCGACCGCCTGGGCGATCAGCATCAGTGCGAGCACGACCAGTGCGCCGACGATCGACAGGAAGCGGCCGGAGGTGAGTGCGGGCAGGATGAGCCCGCCGCCACCGGCCGGAGTCGCGTCGCCGGTTGCTGCTCGGTAGCCGGCCTGCAGCTTGACGATCGCGAGTAGCTGGAGGCCGGAGCCGCTGGTGCTTCCGGCAACGGTCAGCAGTGTGCCGATGGCGGAGGCGACCAGTACGGCGGCCGCCGCGACGAAGCGCAGCGGCAGCTTGCGGTCGCGGATCAGGACGAAGAGGGCGGACAGGCCGACCGCGCCGACGAGGATCGGCAGGATCGTGGGCTTGGAGCCACCGCCGACCACCGCGACCGAGAAGGCCAGCACCCACAGGCCTTTCGGCTGCCGGCCACGGAAGAGCAGCTCGATGAGGAACACGGCGGCCGCCGTACCGGCGAGCATGCCGAAGGTCTGCGACGGGCTGATCAGGCTGAACGGCGGTGCGAGGTCCACACCGTTGTCGATGAACAGCGCGAGCTGCGGCGCGGCCACGGCGACCGCGACGAGGACGCCGGTCCACCAGGCCCGGCTGACCGCGCGGGCGAGCGTGGCGAAGACCAGGAGGCCCACGACCAGCAGCGGCAACAGCCAGAGCCGGTAGAGCACCAGGATCGGCGACAGCCGGGTGATGTCGACTGCTCCGGCCATGTCGGCGTTGGCGAACCAGTGGTAGTCCAGCGCGAGCCCGGCGACCTGTGGCAGCTGCGGCGGCACTGACCGGGTCAGCTCGTTCACCATCGACAGGTGGAACAGCAGGTCCGGGTAGTACGCCGTACCGGTCGGAGGCATCGGGTGGTACGCGTAGACGCCGAACGTCGCGCCGCCGAGCATGACGGCGGCCGCGGCGGCCAGACCCCACGTCCACGCCAGCGGCAGCGGCTTGGGGTCAGCGATCCGCCAGTGCCTGCGCAGACCCGGTACTGCGGCGAACAATGCGAGGAGCAGCACCGGCCAGACCACCAGCATTTGCTGCCATCCGACCAGGGTGAACAGGGCCCAGCCGAGCAGCTGATACGTGAACCCGACGACAGCGCCGAGGCCGAGGTCCTCGGCCCAGTTGCCCTTGCTGCGCCAGAGCGCGCGCAGCAGGAGCACACCGGGCAGTGCGACGCCGGCTGCGAAGTACGCGGCGTACCGCAGGATTGCTGTCACCGGTACGTCGGCCATGAGCAGGCCGACCAGTGCGACGACCAGCGGCAGCAACCACGGCAGCAGCCGGGTCATCGGTCGGGCGGAGCGTTCCGTCGGACCGGCGGGAAGGTCGACGAGGACGGTCAAGTTCTTGCGGGTTCTCGTTCCAGCACCTGGTGGCCGGCGTCGTCCAGACTGTCGTAGCCGACCAGGAACTGCGGCCGTTTCTGACTCGACTGGAACAGGCGGGCGACGTACTCCCCCAGGAGACCGAGGCACAGCAGCTGGATCGCGCCGATCACCGCGACGGCCAGCACCGTCGACGTCCAGCCGGGAATGCTCTGGCCGGTCAGCTTGATCACCAGCGCGCCGATCACGAACGCCACCGACAGCAGCCCGCCGAACAGACCGAGCCAGGTCGCCAGCCGCAGCGGCGCCGCCGAGAACGCGGTCACGCTGTCGAACGCGAGCCGGAGCATCTTGCGCAGGTTGTACTTCGTGACCCCGGCGGCGCGTTCGGCCCGCACGTACGCGACCTCGGCGCTGGGGAATCCGAGCCACGGAATCACCAGCCGGAACACCCGCCCGTCCTCGGGCAGCGCGTTCACCGCGTCGACCACCCGGCGCGAGACCAGCCGAAAGTCGGCGGCGTCGAACGGAATGTCCTTACCGACCAGCCGGCACATCAAGCGGTAGTACATCCGGGCCGTGGTGCGTTTGGCCCAGCTGTCGCTGGAGCGGTCCGAGCGGACGCCGTACACGACGTCGACGTCCTTCTCGCGGGCGGTCGCGAGCAGCTCGGCGATCACCTCGGGCGGGTCCTGCAGGTCGGCGTCGATGGTGACCAGATGGTTGCCGCGGGCCCGCCGGAAGCCGGCCGAGATGGCCGCCTGGTGGCCGGAGTTGCGGAGCAGGCGGACCAGCCGCAGCTGCGGCCAGTCGGCCGCTGCCGCGAGCAGCATCGCCGCGGTGTCGTCGCGGCTGCCGTCGTCGACGACGAGGAGCTCGTAGCTGACGCCGAGACCGTCCAGCAGCGGGCGCATCCGGTCGAAGAAGATCGGCAGCACCTCTTGCTCGTCGTACATCGGCACGACGACGGACAGGTCAGGAACCTGCGCGCCCATCGGTGCCACCCCCCAGCAGAGTTCTGTTCACATCAGATAAGAACGTCCGAAGATGAGAAAAAGATGCTTCCGTCGGAGAACTGGCAGCTACTTGCAGGTGATTCGTGACACCCGTCGGCGTGTCTCGCGCCGAAGTCACGACTCCGAGACCGCGACGGCGCCGGTCCGGCGCGGATCGCCGACCGCCTGCAGGCCGGTCTCCGGGTCCCAGAACGCGGCCGCGACCCCGCCGAAGTACATCGAGTGCGGAGGCATCGGGCGGATCGGCAGGCTGGTGGTCGCGCCGGTGACGTCGAGGTCGTCCTCGTAGTCGACGACGACGTCCGCGCGGACCCGGACGTGCAGCCGCGGGTGCTCGACCGCCTCGTCGAGCGGCAGCCCGCCGTGGGTGTAGAGCGCGTAGGTCTGCGCGATCGCGGTCGGGATCCGGTCCGAGCCCGGCGAGCTGATCGCGAGCACCGCGCCGTCGCGGTCGCGGCGGGCGACGCTAGGCGCCATGTTCGAGGTGAGCCGGGTGCCGGGCGCGAGGCTGTGCGGGCCGCCGGCCAGCAGCTCCTGCTCGCCGAGGGCGTTGTTGAGCCAGATGCCGGTGCCGGGGGTCATCACGCCGGAGCCGTAACCAGACGAGACCGTGATGGCGCAGGCGTCACCCTCGTCGTCGACGACCGAGACCGTCGCCGTACTGGGTGAGGTGAGTGCGCGCAGATCACCGGCCGAAGCGAGGTCGAGCAGCTTCTGGCCTTCGAGGCGGCGAACATCTTCTTCGTCGAGCTCGGCCAGACGCCGGCCGAACACCGCGTGCTGGACCTCGACCAGACGCTCGAGCTCGGCCGGGTTCCACCCGCCCTGCACCGGTACGCCGTCGAGCAGCGCCAGCATCGCGGCGACCGCGACCCCGCCGACGGCCGGCGGAGGGTTGGTCGCGAGGCTCCAGCCGTTCTGCTTGACGACCAGCGCCGGACGGACGATCGCCTCGTACGCCGCCAGGTCCTCGGCGGTCAGGATCCCGTCGTTGGCGTGCATGTCGTGCACGAGCAGGCGCGCGAGCTCGCCGGTGTACATGGTCTCGGCGCCCTCGGCCGCGATCAGCTCCAGCGCCGCGGCCAGCTCGGGGATCACGACGGTGCTGCCCGCCTTGATCACCTCGCCGTCGCCGTCGTGCACGACACCGTGACTCGGCTGGTGCCAGCCGAAGATGATGTCGTGGGTGTAGCCGAGGTAGTACCCAGAGGTGCGGCTCAACGTGAACCCCTCCCGGGCGACCTCGATCGCGGGCCTGACAACCTCGCGCCAGGGCGCTTTCCCGGACCGGCGGTGCGCGAGGTCGAGCGCCTTCATCCCACCCGGTGTCGCCACCGACCCGTGGCCCACGGTGGTCGTCGTACCGCCGCCGTAGTCGGTGGTCACGTCCCAGATCCCACGCCCGAACCGCTCGTCCGGCAACCCACGGCCGGGCATCTCCACCCACCCGTCGATCGTCACCGGCTCGCCACCGGCAACCTGCAACGTGACGAACCCACCGGACGCCGGCGAGACGACACCGATCTCGTTCACCATCGTGACGAGCGTGGCCGCGATCGCGGCATCCACCGCGTTCCCGCCTTCAGCAGCCACCCGCACACCCGCGTCAGCCGCGGCTTTGTTGGGCGCCGCCACCGCCACCCGAGGATGCGCCCCCATCAGCCGCGCCCCCCGCCGAGCCGCCCCGCCACCACGCTGCGCACCCGCACCCCGGCACCCGTCAGCGCACCTTGCGCCGCCACCGCACCGCACAACCGCACGCCCGCACGCATCGGCGCATCTCGCCTCGCCAACGCACCGCGCACCGGCGTACTAGCACCCCGGCGCTCGTCACCGCATCGCGCCCCACCACCACGCCGCGCATCGGCACCCGCCATCACACCTCGCACCGTCACCGGCAGGCGATCGGCCTCGGCACCGGAGCCGGCCGAGCACCGGGACCTTGAACACCATCCCGGGACCGCGGACAACGTATTACCTGTCCCAGGCCCCGGTTTGGTGTTCAAGCCCCCGGCATCAGCCGCAGCCTTGTTGGGAGCCGCAACTGCTCCGCGGGGGTGGGAGGCCATCAGCCGGCGGCGCGAACCTGATCCCGAGCGCGGCGGTGCCACCCCGCACCCGTCCATGCCCGCGGATTTGGCGGGGGATTGGGGCGAGGTTGGGGCCGGGCTGTTTCTGGGGAAGCGACGCGGGGTAGGGGGGGGATATGGGGGTCG
>NZ_JBFAYT010000001.1:670261-698605 GCF_040681455.1 Kribbella sp. NPDC051770
CGCGCGCGCGGGGCCCCCCCCCCCCCCCTCCCCCCGCGCGAGCCGCGCGCGTCGGCACGACGAGGTGCGGACCGTGATCATGCTGGTCAGCCGACGCGCTGGACGGCGTTGAAGCGGTCGACGGCGACCTGCACCGCCGCCTGCCGAGTCTCGGCGACCTCGTTCTCCTTCAGGGTCCGGTCCGCGGCGCGGAAGCGGAGCGCGAAGGCCAGCGACTTCTTGCCTTCGCCGATCTGCTCACCCGTGTACACGTCGAACAACCGGATCGACTCCAGCAGTTCGCCGGCCCCCTCGGTCAACGCGGCCTCGACATCGGCCGCCGGTACGTCGGCCGCGACGATCAGCGCCACGTCCTCCTTGGCCACCGGGTACGACGAGAACGGCTGCGCCGTCACCGACGCCGGTCCGGCCGCGATCAGCGCGTCGAGATCCAGCTCGACCGCGCTCGACCGCTTCGGCAGACCGAACGCCTGGCACACCTTCGGGTGCAGCTCGCCGGCGTACCCGATCACCGTGCGCCCGCCCGTAGTCGCGATCGACAGCTCGGCGCAGCGACCCGGGTGCCACGGCGCCCGCTCCGCGTTGCGGACGTCGACCTCGACGCCGATCGCCGTCGCGATCGCGCGGGCGACCTGCACGGCATCGGCCCAGCTGACCTGCTCGCCCTTGCCCCACCAACCGGTCGGCGTCCGAGCGCCGGTGAGCACGACGCCGATGTGCAGCGGCTGCTCCGGCAGCGCGGCGTACAGGGCCTTGAGCTCGTCCTCGCTCGGCCGCTGCGCGACCGACGGCAGCGGCGCCGCCTTCGCGTCGGCCTTCGGGAGGAAGACCAGCCCGGTCTGGAAGATCGCCAGGTCGGTCGACCCGCGCCCGACGTTGCGCTCGGCGGTGCGGAGCAGCGTCGGCAGGAGCGTCGTCTGCATCGACGGCTCCTCGTCGGACAACGGGTTGACCAGCTTCACCGTCGTACGCCGTGCGTCGTCGGCCGCCAGCCCCATCGCGTCGAAGTCCGCGTCCCCCACGAACGGGTAGGACACGACCTCGGTCAGCCCGGCACCGACGAGCGCGGTGGCAACCCGCCGACGTCGCCGCTGCGACACCGTCAGCCCCTGGCCACCAGGAGCCGGCGGCAGCACCGAGGGCACGTTGTCGAACCCGAACAGCCGGATGACCTCTTCGGCGAAGTCGTTGGGGTCCCGCAGGTCCGGCCGCCACGACGGCGGCGTCACCGTCACCAGCTCGGCCGAAGAATCCTTCGCACCAACAGCAAACGCAGCCGGTACGGCGTCAGCAGCAGCTGCCGCGACCTCGCACCCAACCGACTCCAGGTGCCGCGTGCTCTCCTCGACCGTGATCGCCGCCCCCGCGACCCGCGCCGCGTGGTCGGCCCGGAACGTCACCGAAGGCGACGCCGGGTGCGTGTCGATCAGCGTCTCGTCGGCAACGATCGTCCCGCCCGCCAGCTCGGCCAGCAGATCCGCGACGCGCTGCGCGGCGTACCGCGGAAGCTCCGGGTCCACCTCGCGCTCGAACCGCCGCGACGCCTCCGAGGACAGCTTGTGCCGCCGCGACGCCCGCGCGATCACGATCGGGTCGAAGTGCGCGGCCTCGATCACCACGTCGGTGGTCGAGTCGGAGATCTCCGTCGACGCGCCGCCCATCACGCCGGCGATGCCGATCGGGCCGGAGTCGTCGGTGATCAGCAGGTCCTCGGGGTCCAGCTCGCGGGTCTGGTCGTCGAGCGTCATCAGCTTCTCGCCGGCCGTCGCCCGGCGGACCACGATCTCGCCGCTCAGCCGGTCCTTGTCGTACCCGTGGATCGGCTGCCCGAGCTCGAGCATCACGTAGTTGGTGACGTCGACGCCGATCGAGATCGGCCGCATCCCCGACGCAACCAGCCGCTGCTGCAGCCAGCGCGGCGACGGCGCCTTCGGGTCGATCCCGGTCACCGTCCGGGTGACGAACACGCTGCACCCGTCCGCGTCGTCGACGCGCACCGGGTAACCGCCTTCACCCGACCCGTTCAGCGTCAGCGCCGCCGGGTCCTTCAGCTCCACCCCGTACGCCGTCGCGGCCTCGCGGGCCATCCCGCGGATCGACAGGCAGTACCCGCGGTCGGGCGTGACGGCGATGTCGAGCACATCGTCGCGCAGCGACAGCAGCTCGATCGCGTCGTCGCCCGGCGTCGCCTCGCCCGGCTGCAGGACCACGATGCCGTGCGTGCCGTCGTCGCCCAGTCCCAGCTCGGAGCTGGAGCAGATCATCCCCGAGGAGACGTGCCCGTAGGTCTTGCGCGCCGAGATCGCGAACCCGCCGGGCAGCACCGCGCCCGGCAGCACGACCACGACCAGGTCGCCGACCTCGAAGTTGCTCGCGCCGCAGACGACCCACTGCGGCTCGTCCTTGCCGATGTCGAGCGAGCACCAGCGGATCGTCTTGCCGTTCTTCTGCGGCTCCGGCTCGTAGCTCAGCACCTTGCCGACCACCAGCGGGCCGGTCAGGTCGGACTCGACGACGGTCTCCACCTCGAGCCCGGCCCGGACCAGCTTCTCGCCGACCTCGCGACCGGTGACACCCTCCGGCAGCTCGGCGTACTCACGAAGCCACGACAGTGGGACCCGCATCAGATCTCCATCCCGAACTGGCGGCTGAACCGCACGTCACCCTCGACCATGTCCCGCATGTCCTGCACCCCGTTGCGGAACATCAGCGTCCGCTCCAGGCCCATCCCGAACGCGAAGCCCGAGTACCGCTCGGGGTCGATGCCGCAGGCCTGCAGGACCCGCGGGTTGACCACGCCGCAGCCGCCCCACTCGATCCAGCCCTCGCTGCCGCAGGTCCGGCACGGGCGGTCGGGGTTGCCGACCGAGGCGCCGCGGCAGACGAAGCAGAGCAGGTCGACCTCGGCCGACGGCTCGGTGAACGGGAAGAAGTTCGGCCGCAGGCGGGCCTCCAGGCCCTCGCCGAACATCGACACGACGAAGTGGTCCAGCGTGCCCTTCAGGTGCGCGAGCGTGATCCCTTCGTCAACAACGAGCCCCTCGACCTGGTAGAAGACCGGCGTGTGCGTCGCGTCCAGCTCGTCGGTGCGGAACACGCGGCCCGGGCAGATCACGTAGATCGGCGGCTTGCGGGTCAGCATCGAGCGGGCCTGCACCGGCGAGGTGTGGGTGCGCAGGACCGTCCCGGAGCCGGCCGGCTCGACGAAGAAGGTGTCCTGCATCTGCCGCGCCGGGTGGTCGGGCTGGAAGTTCAGGGCGTCGAAGTTCAGCCACTCGGCCTCGACCTCGGGGCCTTCGGCGACGTCCCAGCCGAGCGCGGTGAAGACGTCGGCGATCTGCTCGGAGATCAGCGACAGCGGGTGCCGCGCGCCGGGCTGCGGGCTGGTCCACGGCAGCGTCACGTCGACCTGCTCGGTGGCCAGCATCCGCTCCTCGTGCTCGGCCTCGAGCACGGCCAGGCGGCCGGCGTACGCGTCGGTGATCAGCTTGCGCGCCGAGCCGATCCGCTGGCCGGCCTCCTTGCGGCCCTGCGGCGGCAGCGCGCCGATCTCGCGGTTGGCCAGCGCGATCGGGGACCGCTCGCCCAGGTGGGCCAGCTTGGCCTCCTGCAGCGCCGCCAGGTCGGCCGCGGTCCGGAAGGCGTCGAGGGCCTCGTCCCGCGTCCGTTCGACCACGTCGGCGTGCAACGGAGTCACCTCGACGGGGTCGTAGTTCTTGTTGGGACCGGACATGGCTCACTCTCGGGTCGCTGATTCCTAACCTGCTGCTGGCAGTCTAGGAACCCGCGGCGCCGGAGCGTGAATCGGTTGTCCACAGCGGGCACAATCGGAGCGTCACCCGCCGACTACCCGCCAGCCCAGCAGCCGAGCCGAAAGCAGTCCCGCATGACGAGCGCCGACCTCAGCACGACCGCCACCGAGCCCGGATCCGACACCCCGCCGGCGCTGCGCTGGCTGCTCGCCGCCGGCGGAGCGATCGGGTTCCTGGCCGCGTTCGTGCTGACCGTGGAGAAGTTCCACGTGCTCACCGACCCGAACTACACGCCGAGCTGCAGCATCAACTCGGTGCTGTCCTGCGGCTCGGTGATGTCGACCCCGCAGGCCGCGCTGTTCGGCTTCCCGAACCCGCTGCTCGGCATCGGCGGCTTCGCGATCGTCACCACCCTCGGCGTGCTGCTGGTCAGCGGCGTCCGGTTCCCGCGCTGGATCTGGCTCGGCCTGCAGGTCGGCGTGACGGCGGCCGCCGTACTGATCCACTGGCTGATCTACCAGAGCATCTACTCGATCGGCGCGCTGTGCCCGTACTGCATGGTCGTGTGGGCGGTGACGATCCCGACGTTCTGGTACGTCACCGTGCACAACTTCCGCGACACCCGCTGGGTCCGCTCACTCAGCGGCTACCACGCGGTCGTGATCGGGGCCTGGGCCCTGTTCGTCACCGGCATCATCCTGACCCGCTTCTGGCTCGGCAACGGCTGACCTGCGCGGCAGCACGAAGAGCGCGACCAGCGCACCGGCGGCAGCGCCGACCAGGCCCGCGGTCATCGCGATCGACATCGCGTCGGTGAACGCCTCGCGCGCGACCTCGACGTACTGACCGCCCAGCGCCAGCGTCTCCGCGATCGAGTCCCGCGCCGGGACGTCGTCGGGCAGAGCAGCCGAGTACGCCGCCGCCAGCACACTGCCCAGTACGGCGACCGACAGCGCGGCGCCGGTCTGCTGCACGGTGTCGTTCATCGCCGACCCGACGCCGCGGTGCTCGGCCGGGACGGCCTGCATGAGCAGCGTGTACGCCGCCGGCCCGGCGAGGCCGCCGCCGATGCCCATCACCATCAGGCCGACGATCAGCAGCCCGTACCCGGTGCCGGTCGTGACCTGCGTGAGGATGCCGAACCCGGCCGCGATCACCACCAGCCCGCTCGCGATCAGCGTCCGGTCGGCGAACTTCTTGCCGAGCGTCGCGCCGATGCCGTTGAACAGCATCGCCGAGACGGCGTACGGGATCAGGGCGAGACCGGCCTTGAGCGGGCTGTAGGCCAGCACGAACTGCAGGTACTGCGTGAGCGCGAGCAGCAGGCCGCCCGCGGTGAACGACAGCAGCACGATCGAGAGGCTGGTACCGCTGAAGTTGCGGTCCCGGAAGAGGTGCAGCGGGACCATCGGGTGCGGGGTGCGCCTTTCCCAGAAGGCAAAGGCGACCAGCGCGACGACGCCGACGGCGAGGCCGCCGAGGACGCGGCCCGAGCCGAGACCGTCGACCGGGATCGAGATGATCGCCCACACCACGGCCGACATCCCGACCACCGAGAGCAGCGCGCCGAGCGGGTCGACCGCGCGGGCCGGGCCCTTCGACTCCGGGATCAGCGCGACCGTGCCGGCGATCGCGAGCACCGCGATCGGCAGGTTGATCAGGAAGATCGAGCCCCACCAGAAGTGCTCCAGCAGGACACCGCCGATCGTCGGACCGGCGACCACGCCGACCATCGCGACCGTCGACCAGGCGGCCATCGCCTTGCGCTGCTCCTGCGGCGGGAAGACCGTGAACAGCAGCGACAGCGTGCTCGGCATCAGCAGCGAACCGCCGACACCCATCAGGCCGCGGCAGGCGATCAGCTGCCACGGGTTGGTCGCGAGCGTGGCGAGCACCGACGCGGCGCCGAACACCACCAGCCCGACGATCAGCATCCGGCGCCGGCCGAACCGGTCGGACAGGCTTCCGGCGGTCAGCAGCAGGCCCGCGAACGCCAGGATGTAGGCGTCGATGATCCACTGCACGTCGGCCGGGGTGGCGGACAGGTCGCGCATCAGCGACGGGATGGCCAGGTTCAGGACGGTGTTGTCGACCACCAGCACCATCACGCTCAGACACAGAATCAGCAGGATCCACCAGCGCCGGGGATGACCGGTCTGGCTCGACTCGAACGATGTACTAGTCACTCGCACACTGTACGACGAACTCGAACAGTGTGCGAGTCAGCTTAGACTTGGACCATGGAATCGATCTGGACCCGGCCCCAGCGGCCGGCCGCCGCGGCCCGCGAGACGCTCAGCCGCGACCAGATCGTCAAGGCCACCATGGAACTGCTCGACACCGAGGGCGCCGCCGGCCTGAGCATGCGCAAGCTCGCCGCCCGCCTCGACTCCGGCGCCACCAGCCTGTACTGGCACGTGCAGACCAAGGACGACCTGCTCGACCTGGTCATCGACGAGGTGTACGGCGAGATCGACGTCCCCGACGCCGACCTGGCCGGCTGGCGGGCCGGCGTCCTGCTGCTCGCCCACAACCTGCGCGCCGCCGTCCTGCGGCACGGCTGGATCCCCGAGGTCATCTACATCCGCCCGAGCATCGGCCCGAACGCCGTCAGGATGGGCTCGAGGGGCCTCGCCCTCTTCGAGGCCGCCGGCTTCACCGACACCGAGATCGACTACGCCCTCGGCGCCGTCCTGGCCTTCGTCTTCGGCAACGCCAACTCCCAGGCCGCCTGGCGCGCCTCGCTGCGCCGGGCCGGCACCACCGAGGACGAGTGGAAAGCCGTCGTCCTGAAGGAAGCCGACCAGGTCACCACCGGCCACCAGGAGATGCGCGACTCGATCGACCGCCGCCGGGTCGTCGACGCCGAACGCCTCCAGAACGAACAGTTCTCCTACGGCCTCGACAGCCTGCTGGACGGCCTGGAGAAACGCCTCACACGCTGAGGCGGACCGGGTTCTCCAGCCTCACCGGCGCTGGGCGCGGGCCGAGGCGTACAGGCAGACGGCAGCCGCCGTGGCGAGGTTGAGGCTTTCGGCGCGGCCGTAGATGGGGACCTTGACCGAGCGGTCGACGATGGCGTCGTAGCCGTCGGGGAGGCCGTGGGCCTCGTTGCCGAAGAGCCAGACCGTGGGCTTGGCGAGGGTGCCGTCGTCGATGCACTCGTCGAGGTCGAAGCTGCCGTAGCCGTCGGCGGCGAGGACCTGGATGCCCTGCTCGCGCCAGGCCTTCGCGGCGGCCGGGACCTCCACGTCGAGCGAGATCGGTACGTGGAACAGGCTGCCGACGCTCGCGCGGACAGCCTTCGGGTTGTGCGGGTCGACGGACTCCGCGGACAGTACGACGGCGTCCGCGCCGGCCGCGTCGGCGGTGCGGATCAGGGTGCCGACGTTGCCGGGGTCGCGGACCTGGACGCCGACGGCCACCAGCGACGCCGTACGCCGTACCGCGTCGTCGAGCGAGACGTCGACCAGCGAGCACACCGCGACCACGCCCTGGGACGTGACGGTCTCGCTGAGCGCCTCGACACCGGCCCGGTTCACCTCGAACCAGGGCACGCCGGCGACCGTCGCCAGGTCCCGCAGGTCGCGGTGCCGGGTGGCGACGTCGGGCTCGGCGTACACCTCGATGACCAGCTCGCGGTGCTCGAGCGCCTCGCGGACGGCCTGCGGGCCCTCGACGAGGAAGCGTCCGGTCTTGCGCCGGAACGCGCGAGCGGCGAGCCTGCGGGCCTGCTTGATCCGCACGGACTGTGCGGTCAGCAGACCAGGGCTCGCCACTCGAGTGCTACTACTGGGAGCGGTGATGCTCAGGCCGCGGTCGACGGCGCGTTGACGTCCGCCGGCAGGGCAGCCTTGGCCACGACGACCAGCGCGCTGAACGCGGCCGGGTCGTTGACGGCCAGGTCGGCCAGGATCTTGCGGTCGACCTCGACCTCGGCCAGCCGCAGGCCCTGGATGAACCGGTTGTAGGTCAGGCCCTCCGCGCGGGTCGCCGCGTTGATCCGCTGGATCCACAGCTTGCGGAAGTCGCCCTTGCGCGCCTTGCGGTCACGGTAGGCGTAGACGAGCGAGTGGGTGACCTGCTCCTTGGCCTTGCGGTACAGGCGCGAGCGCTGACCGCGGTAGCCGCTGGCCTGCTCGAGGACGACCCGGCGCTTCTTGTGGGCGTTGACTGCCCGCTTCACGCGTGCCATGAGGTGTTACTCCTTGTATTTCTGCGCCGGAGAAGTCGATCCACTCGGCGGGGATGTTCGGGGGTGGGGAAGAAGGACTCAGATACCGAGGAGCTTCTTGGCCTTCTTGACGTACGACGGCGCGACCTCGACGGTGCCGGACAGGCGGCGCTTGCGCTTGGACGACTTCGCCTCGGCGAGGTGGCGGACACCGGTCTGCTCGCGGCGGATCTTGCCCGAACCGGTCACCCGGACGCGCTTCTTCATCCCCGAGTGGGTCTTCATCTTCGGCATGGCTGTTTGCTCTCTCGTTTCTTCGTTGACTCGGCCCGGTGGACCGGCTCCGACCCGCGAGGGCCGGAGCGACGGATCACTCCGGGTCGAGGTTGTCGGCCGGACCCTTCGGCTTCTTGGTGGCGCCGGCGGCGCGCTCGGCCTCGTGCTGCTGGGCCTGCTCGGCGCGTTCGACGCGCTCGGCTTCCTGCTCGGCCTCGCGCTCGGCGACCTTCTTGGCCTTCTCGGCTTCCACGTCCACGCGCGCCTCGGACTTCTTCTTGTGCGGTCCGAGCACCATGATCATGTTCCGGCCGTCCTGACGCGGCGAGGACTCGACGAAGCCGAGCTCGGTGACGTCTTCGGCCAGCCGCTGCAGCAGCCGGAACCCCAGCTCGGGGCGGGACTGCTCGCGACCACGGAACATGATCGTGATCTTCACCTTGTCACCGGCACGGAGGAAGCGGACGACGTGACCCTTCTTGGTCTCGTAGTCGTGCGGGTCGATCTTCGGCCGCAGCTTCATCTCTTTGATGACGGTGTTGGTCTGGTTCCGGCGGGACTCGCGCGCCTTCTGCGCGGTCTCGTACTTGTACTTGCCGAAATCCATCAGCTTGCAGACCGGCGGGCGTGCCGTGGCCGCAACCTCGACCAGGTCGAGATCGGCTTCCTGTGCCAACCGAAGAGCGTCTTCGATCCGGACGATGCCTACCTGCTCACCGTTCGGTCCGACCAGACGCACCTCGGGAACGCGGATGCGCTCGTTGACGCGCAGTTCAATGGTGATGGGTCCTCCTGGGTTGTTCGAAACTGGTGCCACCTGCTGATCGCCCCGGGGACTTCCGCCAGGAACGACGAAGGCCTCCGTGCGCGATCCACACGAAGGCCCAATTCCCAGATCGACGGCTCACCAACCCCGGCCTGCGAGGTGGTACGCCGTACGATCGCCGATGGTGCTCCGGCGGTGAGGCCGGGACTCTCGGCGTGACCGGGACCCGCCGACTCTTCGTCGACTGGGTGGGAGGTGGCCCTCCGCTTAGACCTGAACCGCTGGATCGCTCTGAGTATTCCGCTCAGGGGTCACCGTCGGACCGGGTCGGTCGCCATGCAAGAGTAGCAGCATGACCGACCCGATCTCCACTTCGCCCGACCCCACCGCCGACTCCCCCGCCGCGGAGGAGTCCCGGGTGGACCCGATGTCGACCGTCTCCCGCGACATCGCGGAGGTCCCGAGCGTGGAGATCATCTCGACCGCGGCGCTGCACCTGATGAGCGCCGCCGCGGTGAACCTCGGCCTGGCCGAGGACCTGCCCGACCACCAGGACCTGGACGAGGCCCGCTCCCTGATCGACGCCCTGGCCGGCCTGCTCGACGCCTCCGCCCCCAGCCTCGGCCACCACCACGCCGCACCGCTGCGCGACGGCCTGCGCTCCCTGCAGCTCGCCTTCAAGGAAGCCTCCACCATCCCCGACGAGCCCGGCGCGGGCCCCGGCGAGAAGTACACCGGCGAGGTCCACCCGAAGGCCTCCCGCCGCCGCTGACGGTGCCGAGCGACAGGACGTGTCTCCCGGTTCGGCCGTCAGCCGGCCCGCGCCGAGCGCGCGAACCGGCTGCCGCCCCGGAGACGTCCTGTCGTTCGGTACCGCTCAGCCCTTGACCGCGCCTTCCTCGACGCCCTTGAAGAAGAAGCGCTGGAGGGTGGCGAAGACGATCACGATCGGGATGAAGGCGATCATCGTGCCCGCGGCGATCAGGCGGGGGTTGTTGCTGAAGGTGCCGGACAGGTACTGCAGGCCGACGGTCAGCGTGTACTTGTCGGGGTCGGTGAGGACGATCAGCGGCCAGAGGAAGTCGTCCCAGGCGCCGATGAAGGCGAAGATCGCGACCACGCTGATCGTGCCGCGGACGCTCGGCAGGGCGATGTAGCGGAAGCGTTGCCAGACGTTGGCGCCGTCGACGATCGCGGCCTGGTCGACCTCGATCGGCAGCGAGCGGAACGCGTTGTACATCAGCAGCACGTTCAGCGCACCGATCATCCCGGGCAGCGCGACGCCGAACAGCGTGTTGGCGAGGCCGAACTCCCGCACCGTGACGTACTGCGAAATGATCGTCACCTCCCCCGGCAGCACCAGCGTCGCCAGGAACAGCCCGAGGACGATCTTGCGGCCGCGGAACTGCAGCCGGGACAGCGCGAAGCCGGCCAGCGACGAGCCGATGATGTTGCCTCCGACAACCAGTACGGCGACCTGCAGCGAGTTGCGCATGTAGTCCCAGACCGGGATGGTGTCGGCCACCGCGCCGTAGTGGTCGAGCGTCGGCTGGGCCGGCAGCAGGCGCGGGATCCGGGTGTAGATGTCCTCGCCGGAGCCCTTCAGCGACGTCGACAGCTGCCACAGGAACGGCCCGATCGTGATCAGCAGCACGAACACGAGCAGGACGTAGCGGACCGCCTTCTCGGTCGGCGACATCGCGTTGAAGCTGAACGTGCCGCGCTTGCGCTTGCGGACCGGCGTACCGGGGTCGTCCGGTACGGCGACCGGCCGCGCGGGATCGGTGACCACACTCATGCGTCGGCCGCCTTCCGGTTGAGCCGGGCCAGGGCCAGCATCGGGACGACGGTGACGAAGAACAGCACGATCGACAGCGCGGAGGCGTAGCCGAGGTTGCCCTCGAAGCCCTGGCTGTACTGCTGGATCAGCATCACCACCGACGAGTCGCGACCGCCCGGCCCGCCGTTGCCGCCGCTGAGGATGAACAGCTCGGAGAAGACCCGCAGCGCCGAGACCGAGATCAGGATCGCGATCAGGATCATCGTGCCGCGAACCCCCGGGATCGTGATGTTGGTGAAGCGCCGGAACGCGCTGGCTCCGTCGACCGCGGCCGCCTCGTGCAGCTCACGGCCGACGTTCCCGAGCGCGGCCAGGTAGATGATCATGTAGTAGCCGAGCCCCTTCCAGATGGTCAGGCTGATCGCGCTGAACAGCAGCAGCCACTGGTCGGACAGGAACGGCAGCGGCCCGGAGATGACACCGAGCTTCTCGGCCATCCCGTTGACCAGGCCGCGGTCGTCGAGGATCCACTGCCAGATCAGCGCGACGACGACCGCGGACGCCACCACCGGGGTGTAGAAGGCGGTCCGGAAGAAGGTGATTCCGGGCAGCTTCTTCTCCACCAGGACCGCCAGCGCCAGCGGCACGATCGTCAGGAACGGCAGGCAGACGATCATGTAGACGATGCTGTTCAGCAACGCCCAGCGCAGCTGCTCGTCGTGCAGCAGGGCCTCGAAGTTCTTCAGCCCGACGAAGGTCCCGCCGCCGATCGGCCTGGCGTTGGTGAACGACAGGATCACGGTGTTGATCGACGGCCACAGGTTGAACACCAGCAACCAGGCGAGTGCCGGGACGACCAGCACCCACGGGGAGAACCACCGGTGGTAGCGCATCGCGTTACTGGGCCAGCAGCTGGTCGGCCTTGGCCACCGCGGCGTCCAGCGCCTCCTGCGAGGTCACCTTGCCGGAGATGGCGAGCGAGATCTGCTGGTTGATGAAGTCGTTGGTGGCCCCGCTGATCACGGCCGGCTGCAGCGACTTGGCCTTGGCCAGCGACTCGAACGCGAGCACCTTGGCGTCGCTCTCCGGCGTACCGTCGGACTTGGAGAAGTACGGGTCGTTCGCGGACGCCTTGGTGGACGGGAAGATGTTCACGATCTTGGCGAACGCGGCCTGGTTCTCGGCGTTGGTGACGAACTTGGCCAGCGCGATCGCGGCGGCCTGGTTCTTCGACTTGGCCGAGACCGACAGCCCCTGCACGTACAGCGGCGGGGTGTCCAGGGCCGGCGACGGGACGACCTTGCCCTTCAGCGACGGGTTGTCCTTCTGGAAGTCGACGATCGCGTTGCCGCCACCGGTGGTCCAGGCGACCTTGCCCTGGGTGAAGAGCTTGGAGTTGCCCAGGTACTCCTGGGTCAGGATGTCGCGCGGCAGGTAGCCGTTCTTGTAGGCGTCGCGGTACTTGTCCAGCAGGGCGACGGCCTCGGGGGTGTTGAAGGTGAACTTCTTGCCGTCGTCGCTGAGGATCTTGACGCCGGCGTTGGTGAAGTCGCCGATGCCGGGCAGCCGGCTCATCAGGTACTCCTTGCCGCCGGACTTGTCGTGCATCACCTTGGCCGCGGCGAGCAGCTCGTCGAAGGTCTTCGGCGGGTTCTTCGCGTCCAGGCCTACGGCCGCGAACTTGGTCGCGTTCCAGTAGTCGATGTCGGTGTTCAGGTACCACGGGTAGCCGAAGGTGCCCTCGACCCCCTGGTACTGGTACGCCGAGACGCCGCCCTCGACGTAGTCGGTCTTCACGGCCGGGTCGGCCGCGGCGACGTCGAGCAGCAGGCTCTGCTTGGCCAGCGGCAGCGCGAACTCCGGCGGCAGGTTGGTCACGTCGGGCAGCTGGCCGGCCGAGGCCTGGCTGAGCACCTTCTTGTCGTAGCCGTCACCGGGCTGGTCCAGCCAGGTCACCTTGGTGCCGGGGTACTTGGCCTCGAAGTCCTTGATCACGCCCTCGACGTACGTCGTGAACTTCGGCTTCAGCGCCCAGGTCTGGAAGCTGACCTCACCGGTCACCTTCGCGTTCGCGTCGACGGTCGGCTGGGCGCCGGACGAGGACTCCTCGGAGGACCCGAGGCCGCAGCCGGCCAGGGTGAGCGCGGCGACGGCGAGTGCTGCCACCGGGGCGAGACGACGACTAGGCATGGAATTCTCCTGTGGTGATAAACCGGTATAGCTCCTGCACTATCCACATCGTAGAATCCGCTGTCAAGGGTGGGGACCGACCAGGAGGTGGCCGATGGCCAGACCGACGATCGCGGACATCGCGGACCGCGCGGGCGTGTCCAAGGGCGCGGTGTCGTTCGCGCTGAACGGGCGTCCCGGGGTGAGCGAGGCGACCCGGGCCAGGATCCTGGCGATCGCCGAGCAGATGGCGTGGCGGCCGCACAGCGCGGCGCGGGCGCTGGGGGCTTCCCGGGTGGACTCGGTCGGGCTGGTGATCGCGCGGCCGGCGCGGACGCTCGGCGTGGAGCCGTTCTTCGCGCACCTGGTCTCCGGGCTGCAGTCCGGCCTGTCCGCGCACGGGATCTCGCTGCAGCTGCTGATCGTCGAGGACACCGAGGCCGAGATCGAGGTCTACCGGCGCTGGCACTCCGAGCACCGGGTGGACGGCGTGATCCTGGTCGACCTGACCGTCCGCGACCCGCGGATCGACGAGCTGAAGGCGCTGGAGCTGCCGGCGGTGGTGATCGGCGGCCGCGGCGGCAAGGGCGCGCTGCCGTCGGTGTGGGCCTCGGACCGGGACGCGATGCTGGCCGTCGTGGAGTACCTGGCCGCGCTCGGCCACCGGCGGATCGCCCACGTCGCCGGTACGCCGAACTTCCAGCACACCCAGCGCCGGATGCGCGCGCTGCGCGACGCCGCGCCGCGGCTCGGGCTGCTGGAGGCGCCGTCGCTGACCACCGACTTCAGCGACGCCGAGGGCGCCGCGACGACCCGGAAGCTGCTCTCCCAGGCAGTCCGGCCGACCGCGATCGTCTACGACAGCGACGTGATGGCGGTGGCCGGCCTCGGGGTCGCGATGGAGATGGGCGTCCCGGTGCCCGGCGAGCTGTCCATCGTGGCCTTCGACGACTCGATCCTGACCCAGCTGATGCACCCGGCGCTGACCGCGCTGTCCCGCGACACCTTCGAGTTCGGCCGGCAGGCGGCCGAGGTGCTGCTCGAGGTGATCGCCGCGCCGGGGACCACGATCAACCGCCGGACGGCCGATCCGGTGCTCACCGTCCGGGAGTCCACCGCGCCTCCGTCTTGCCCGGAACACTAAACCGATTTAGTCTTTTTCCATGCCATCGTTCGGTGCCAACTACGTCCCCTCCGCCGGGTGGTTCTACAGCTGGCTCGACTACGACCCGGCCGCGGTCCGCCGCGACTTCGCCGACCTGGCCGGGCTCGGGCTCGACCACGTCCGGGTGTTCCCGATCTGGCCGTGGATCCAGCCGAACCGCGCGATCATCCGCGACGCGGCGATCGCGGACCTGCTCGACACCATCGACGCGGCCGCTGAGCACGGGCTGAGCGTCTCAGTCGACCTGATCCAGGGCCACCTGTCGAGCTTCGACTTCCTGCCGTCGTGGGCGCTGACCTGGCACAAGGCCAGCCTGTTCGAGAACCCCACGGTCCGCGAGGGACTCACGGCGTACTGCGAGAAAGTGGCCGCGGCCGTCGCGACCCGGCCGAACGTCTTCGCGATCACCCTCGGCAACGAGGTCAACAACCTGTGGCCGGACAGCGGCACGACTCCGCAGACCTCGACCGCGTGGGCGCAGGAGCTGCTCACCACGGTCAAGAAGGCCGCGCCGGACGTGCTCGCGCTGCACTCGGTGTTCGACGACGCCTGGTACAAGCCGGACCACCCGTTCAGCCCGGTCGATGTCACCGACCTGGGTGAGCTGAGCACCGTCCACTCGTGGGTGTTCAACGGGGTCTCCCGAGTGGACGGGCCGCTCGGCCCGGCGACCCTCACACATGCCGACTACCTGGTCGAGCTCGCCGCCGCGACCTCGCTCGACCCGGCCAGGCCGGTCTGGCTGCAGGAGATCGGTGTCCCGGGGCCCGACATCCCGGTGGATCTCCAGGCCGAGTTCGTACGCCGTACTGTCGAGCAGGTCGTGCACAACCCGGCGCTCTACGGCATCACCTGGTGGTCGTCGCACGACATCGACCGCAGGCTGCTCGACTTCCCGGACCGCGAGTACGACCTCGGGCTGTTCACCGTCGACCACCAGCGCAAGCCGGCCGCGGAGGCGCTGGCCGCGGTGATCGCCGACGTGAAGGCGAACGGCGTATGGCCCCAGCAGGCGACGACGCTGACCGCGCCGTACAACCTGCGGACCGACCTGCACCGCCGCGCCGAGATCGCGCCGGGCAGCGACTTCCACCTGCGCTGGGTGGCGGCGCGCGCCGGCGGCCCGGTCCGGATCGTACTGCCCTAGACCTTGGCGTCGATCAGGGCCTGGATCCCGTCCAGCACCCTGGCCAGGCCGAACTCGAGGTCGTCGTCGAGCTCGTCCTCGTACTCCTGGTGCGTGTAGAGCTTGAGCAGCATCGGGTAGTTGCCCTCGGCAAGCCGCGGGACCAGGAAGGCGCCGACGTGCTGGGCCTGCACCGGGACCTGCTCGCTCGCGGTGAGCTGCCGGGCCAGGTTGGCGTAGCTGCGGACGTAACCATCGAGCAGGACGACGCAGCCGAGGTTGTCGTGCATGCTCAGACCGGTCTCGTCGAGCACCTGCAGCAGGACCTCGGCCCAGCTGAGCAGGTTGGGCGTGACGGGCGCGCCGCGGATCGGCATCTCCAGCAGCCACGGGCGTTCGGCGTACCGGGCGAGCTGGGCGTTCACCCACGCGGTCGCGCCGGCCCGCCAGCCGCCGCGGCCGAGATCCGGCGCCGGGCCGAAGGCGGCGTCCTGGACCAGGACGAGCAGCTCGTCCTTGGAGCTCAGGTAGCGGTACATCGCATTGGTGGTGACGCCGAGCCGGGCGGCGATCTTCTGCAGCGAGATCGCCTCGAAGCCCTGGGTGTCGCCGAACTCGATGCCGGTGGCCACGATCCTGGCCACGCTGAGCGCCGGTTTCGGCCCACGCCGCTGGACCGGCAGCACGCCCCAGGACAGGGCGAGGCCCGGCGGCAGGTCGGTCCGCTGGTCACTCACAGGCACCATCCTGGCCCAGATCGGCCGGTGATCCGAGGTGCTGGGCCGGATAGGGGTGCTAGGTCCACCTCGAACATGGGACGCAGGACCCTCGGGCCGAAACTGTTCAATCCCTACGCTTTTTCACATCGAGGTTCACCGATCTGAAGGAGCTCACCATGAACACCGTCACCGCCACCCTCGGCCCGCTGCTCTCCCCCGACGAGCTGGAGCTGACCGACACCGACCGGCGTACGGCGCACGCGAAGATCGACTCCGCCGCCCGGTTCGGCGGGATGTCCCCGCGCCTGGCCGCCGACCGGCACGACCTGGTCGGGGTCGCCCAGACCCGCGGCGACCTGCGCCGGGTCTTCGACGGGATGGAGGACGCCGTACCGCCGTCCAAACTGACCAACGCGCTGCGGGTCGCCACGGTCGGCTGGCTGGCCGTCTGCGTCGTGCAGTTCGCGGTGTGGGTCGCGCTGGCCGTCTTCGGGCACTTCGACAGCCCGTGGTGGCTGTGGTCGGACCTGGGCCTCGGCGCCGTCGTCGCGATCCTGTGGGGAACCAACGAGTCGTACCACCGCAAGTCGTCGCTGAAGCCGCTGTGACCTTCAGTCGGTGGGATGGACCCAGCCGAAGCCGCCGTCCTCCAGCCGCACGACCTGGAGGCCGGCGGCAAGGCGCTGTACGTCGTCGGTCTCGATGACACCGGGCGCCGGGCCCGCGACGTCGAGGACGATCGCGGCCGCGCCTTCCTGTACGGCGGCGGTCGCCACCAGCTGAGCCTGCGCCGGCATCGGCCGGGCCTCGGGACTCCAGCGCTGCAGAGCATCGGTACCGGTGAACGCGAGCAGCGCGTTGCGCCCGTCCTGGCCCTGCAGCAGCGCGACGGCCATGTCGGAGGTCTTGTCGTGCGCGAGCCCACGCTCGTCGTACTCGACCTCGCCCAGCATCGCGACCACCGGCACCAGCAGCCGCGCCGACGTCAGCGCGTGCAGGATCGCGCCCTGGTCCCCGGTCAGCAGCGCCTGCGCGAGCGCGGCGTCCGCCGTACCGTCGTCGTTGTCGAAACCGGTAAAGGCCAAGCGCTTGTCGGGCTGCACGTGTCCATTGTCCCCGGACCGGTGTTTCAGGGTGGCGTCAGGGCTCTACCCGGCTTGGTTCCGCGGTGGTCTGTGCGAGCCTGGGGTTGTGCCTGACTTCAATGATCTGACGCTGCTGCCGTTCTGTGCGGGTCTCACCCTGCTCGGTCTGATCGGCTCGTGGGCTGCCTGGCGGCGCCGCGGGGCGGCGGCCGGTGTCCGCGGTGTGGCCTGGTCCCTGCTGCCGGTCTCGCTGTACCTGACCGGGCTGCTGGAGCTGGTCTGGGACGTCGTCCGTTCGGCGGTCAGCTGGGTCTCGCACCTGATCTTCTCCCCCTCGGTGTGGGCCGGGGCCGCGCTGTTCGGCGTCTCCGTCGTCCTGTACGTGGTGTCCGGTGTGGCCAAGGGCCGCCGGAGCCCCGCCGCGGAGAAGCCGGCCAAGACGAAGCCCACGGCCGCCGGTGAACTGACCAGCACCGGTCCGGCCCCCGCCTCGGCCTCCGCCCCTGCCAAGCCGGCCCGCGCCCCCAAGGGCGCCAAGGCGAGCAAGCAGGAGTCGTCGGAGTTCGACGAGATCGAGGACATCCTGAAGCGCCATGGAATCGACTGACACCCCTGAGACCCCGCTGACCATCGACAGCTTGCTCGACCACGTGCAGAGCAGCCCGGCCCGGCTCGGCCGGACCCGCCTGATCGGGGTCGACGGGCCCGCCGGATCCGGCAAGAGCACCCTGGCCGCCCGTTTCGCCGCGCGTGCGGAGGCGCGCGGACTGCGCTGCCAGGTGCTGCACATGGACGACCTGTACGACGGCTGGGACGGCGCCGTGCGCGGCTTCGGGCTGCTCCGCGACCACGTCCTGCAGCGGATCGCCGACGGCCGCGAGGGCCGGTACCGGCGCTACGACTGGGTCCAGGGCGCGTACGCCGAGCTGCACGTCGTACCGACGACGCTCGACCTGCTGATCGTCGAGGGCGTCACCTCCTGCGACCGCGACGCCGACCGCTGGCAGTCGCTGCGGCTGTGGATCGAGACCAGCAACGAGGTCCGCCTCGACCGCGGGATCGAACGCGACGGCGAACCGCTGCGCGACCGCTGGCTGGACTGGATGCGCTGGGAACGCGACCACTTCGCGACCCAGAACACCCGCGCCCGGGCGCACGTGGTCGTCGACGGCAACCCCACGGTCGAGCACGACCCGGAGACCCAGATCATCACGAAGTCCGTTCATCTCGACCACGACTCGGCCGCTTCCTGACCCAAGGACGCGGGTAGGTGAAGATGGACGTATGAGTGTCTTGCCCTCCGGGGAGCAGTGGACCGTTCGTGCCGGGGACTACGTGGGGACCGTGGTGAGTGTCGGGGGTGGGCTGCGCGGGCTCGCGTACGGCGACCGGGAGGTGCTGGTCGGGTACGGCGAGGACGAGGCGGCGCACGCCGGGATCGGGCAGCACCTGTTCCCCTGGCCGAACCGGATCACCGACGGGACCTACACGTTCGACGGCGCCGAGCAGCAGCTCCCACTGAGCGAGCCGACGCGGGCGAACGCGATCCACGGGCTGACCCGGTGGGCGAACTGGGAGCGGATCGACGACGGGCTGGACGAGTCGCTGGTCGAGGTCGCGTACCGCCTGCACGGACAGCCGGGGTACCCGCACCAGCTGGATCTCGGGCTGACCTACCGGCTCGACGCGGAGACCGGGCTGACCGTCACGGCGTCGGCTAAGAACGTCGGGCGCGGCGCGGCGCCGTACGGGTACGGGACGCATCCGTACCTGACCGTCGGGCGGCAGCTCGACGAGTGCGAGCTGGAGTTCAGCGCCGGGCAGTGGCTCGAGGTGACGCCGGATCGGCTGACGCCGGTGGGGCTGCGGCCGGTCGCCGGCTCGGACTTCGACTTCGGGACCGCGCGGAAGCTCGGCGGGCTGGAGATCGACAACGCGTTCACCGGGCTGCGGGACGCGTGGGCGGTGACGCTGACCGACCCGGGCAGCGGCAACCGCGCTGTACTGCGCAGCGACACCCCGTGGGTGCAGCTCTACACCGGCAACGCGCTCGGCCGGGTCGGCCTCGCGGTCGAGCCGATGACGTGTCCGCCGGACAGCTTCAGGACCGGCGACGACCTGATCGTGCTGGCGCCCGGCGACGAGCACCGTACGACGTTCAGCGTCAGCGTGTAGTCCCGGCGCCGTGCGCGCGGGCGATGGCGGCCAGCTCCTTGGCCGCCTTGCTCGCGCGCACGCCCTCCGACGCCTGGATCGCGAGGATCCCGAGCCGGTTGTCGTCGGTGTCGTACATCTGCAGCCACGGGTCGCCCGCGGTGAAGCGGAGGATCTTCACGTCGCTCCACGGGTAGGAGTACGACTTGAAGACGTTGCGCACCCGCAGGCCGTCGGCGTACGCCGTGACCCGGACCGTCGCCATCCGGTAGAGCAGGTAGAGCACGGTGCCGAAGAAGGCGATCAGCGTGACCCGCTGGAACAGCGTGAACGTCGCCCGCGACTCGTCCGGCAGCCGGAACCAGATCACCCCGAAGACCGCCAGGATCGACAGCGCCATCGCCGCGGTCACCGCCGCGACGATCCGCGGGTGGAAGCTGAACAGCGGGGTGACACCGGTCACGAGCGACTCCGGGGTGGCCATCAGATCCGGGCGGCGTGGATGTCGGTGGTGAGGATGGCGCGGGCGCCGACCTCCCAGAGCTGGTCCATGATCTTCTGCGCGTCGGCCCGGAGCACCATCACGCGGACGGCGACCCAGCCTTCGCGATGCAACGGCGACACCGTCGGCGACTCCAGGCCCGGGGTCAGCGCGTTGGCCGCCTCGACCGACTCGGCGCGGATGTCGTAGTCCATCATCACGTAGTTGCGCGCGACCAGGACGCCCTGCAGGCGGCGTACGAGCTGCTGGAGGCCCGGGGGCTGGTCGACGCCGTGGCGGGTGATCAGCACCGCCTCCGACGTCAGGATCGGCTCGCCGAACACCTCGAGGCCGGCCTGGCGCAGCGTCGTACCGGTCTCGACGACGTCGGCGATCACGTCGGCGACGCCGAGCTGGACCGCGGACTCGACCGCGCCGTCGAGCTTCACCACGGACGCCTCGACGCCGTGCTCGGCCAGGTGGTCGGTGAGGATCCCGGCGAACGACGTCGCGATCCGCTTGCCGGCCAGGTCCTTCACCGAGTCGGCGACACCGGGCCGGCCGGCGAACCGGAAGGTCGAGCCGCCGAAGCCGAGCTCCATCAGGATGTCGTCGTCGGCGTGCGAGTCGAGGACCAGGTCACGGCCGGAGATGCCGACGTCGAGCGTGCCCTCCCCGACGTACACGGCGATGTCGCGGGGGCGCAGGTAGTAGAACTCGACCTCGTTCGCGGTGTCGGTCAGCGCGAGGTCCTTGGTGGTCCGGCGCTGCTTGTAGCCGGCCTCGGTCAGGATGGCGGTGGCGGACTCGCTGAGCGAGCCCTTGTTCGGTACTGCGACGCGCAGCATGGGTCTGTGGCCTTTCGGAAGAGGTGGTCCCGGGATCCGTGGCAGCGCTGCCTACAGATGTCGGTACACGTCGTCGAGGTCCAGGCCGAGCGCGTGCATCATCACCTGCGCGTGGTAGAAGAGCTGGCTCAGCTCCTCGGCGGCCCGCTCCTTGCCCTCGTGCTCGGCGGCCATCCAGGACTCGGCGGCCTCCTCGACCAGCTTCTTGCCGATCGTGTGCACGCCGGCGTCCAGCGCGGCCACGGTGCCGGAGCCCTCCGGCCGGGTCAGCGCCCTCTCGCCGATCTCGGCGAACAGTTCCTCAAAGGTCTTCATCGCTCGCCCAGCCTAGAGGGCGGGTGGTGAGCGGCGTTCAACAGGTCTCGACCCGCGGGACGAAGTTCAGGTGGATTCCGGGTCGTACGGCGCCCGCTGGCCGGCCGGGAGCCGCTGCACGGACTCCATCAGGTCGGCCGAGTTCGCGACCGGCTTGTCGTCGTCGTAGTCGTCGTCCATGCCCTCGAGCAGGTGCTTGCGGACGAAGCTGCGCGGGTTCAGGTCCCGGACGTCGAGGTCGGCGAACTCCGGGCCGAGCTCGTTGCGCAGGTCGTTCTGGGCGTTGTTCACCATCGTCCGCACCTGGCGCAGCAGCCGGCCCGCCGTCCGGGCGAACTCCGGCAGCCGGTCCGGCCCGAACAGCAGCACGGCGACGATGGCGATCACGACGAGCTCGAGCGGCCCGATGCCGAACATGTCCCCACCTTCTCCGGTCGTTCCCCAGTCCGCAGACAGGGTAGCCCGCGGTCGGTCAGCGCGTCGGGCGGGTCAGCGACTTCGCTCGCTGGTCGCCTCCCGGCCACGTTCTGGTCAGCCGGTCTGCTGACCCAAGGTGATCGTGGCCTGCCGCGCCCGGCCCGCGCGCTGGTAGTCCAGCCGGATCGTCTCGCCCGGCCGGTGGGTGCGGATCGCGACGATCAGGCCCTCGGCGGTGTCGACCGGCTGGTTGTTGATCGAGGTGACCACGTCGCCGGTCCGCAGGCCGGCGCGGGACGCGGGCGAGCCGGCAGTGACGTCGGTGACCCGCGCGCCGCCCTCGAACCGCATGTCCACGTTCGCCCCGATCACCGGGTACGACGCCTTGCCGCTGGCGATCAGCTGCTGCGCGGTCCGCCGGGCCTGGTCGATCGGGATCGCGAACCCGAGGCCGATGTTGCCGCTGCTGCCCTCCTCGGCCCCGCGCACGGTGGCGATCGCGGAGTTCACGCCGATCACCTTCGCGTTCATGTCGACCAGCGGGCCGCCGGAGTTGCCCGGGTTGATCGCGGCGTCGGTCTGCAGCGCGTTGATGTAGGAGATCTCGCCCTCGCCGCCGGCCGTGACCGGGCGGTTCTTGGCCGAGACGATGCCGGAGGTGACGGTCCCGGCCAGGCCGAGCGGCGAACCGATCGCGACCACGTCCTGGCCGACGACGGCCTGGTCGGACTGCCCGAACTGAACCGCCGGCGCGTCGATCCCGGCCACCTGCACGACCGCCAGGTCGTACGCCGGTGAGCGGCCGACCAGGCGGGCCGTCGCGGCCTTGCCCTGCTGGGTGACGACCTGGATCGAACCACCGTTGGCCGCGGCGGAAACGACGTGGTTGTTGGTGAGGATGTGCCCGGAGGTGTCGATCACGAAGCCGGAGCCGGTCGCACCGCTGTCGTCGGCACCCTCGACCTTGAGCTGCACGACGCTCGGCAGCAGCGACTGGGCGACCGCGGAGACGCTGCCGGTCCGGATCTTCGGGTCCGCGCCGTTGCCGATCGCGGGGCCCGGCTGGTCGACGATCGGGTCCGGCCGGTCGAGCGCGACCACGGTCGCGGCGGCGCCGGCACCGGCGATCAGGGCGACGACCAGCGAGACGATCGCGGCGATCAGAACGGTGCGGTTGTTCGTCGAGTTCTTGGGCGGCGGCGCCGGGGTGTAGGCACGAGCCTGCTGCTGGTGCCAGTCGAGCGGCGGCGGAGGCACGTACGTCGGCTGAGGCTGCGTCGGCCAGGCCTGCCCCGGGTAGACGGGCCGGAACTGCGGCTGCTCGGGCTGACCGAAGCTGCGCTGGGTCATGGACCGCTCGGACTGCCGGTAGGCGGCGTCACCCCCGGGGGTCGCCAGCGGCGCTGCGCCGTTGGAGACCGGAGGAGGTGTCAGCGCGGAAACCGCAGGGCTCGCCTGGGGGTGCCCGCCGGGCGCGGGGGCGGAGCGGGAGGTCGCGCCGAGCGCGTCCGCGCCGGAGGCGCTGGACCCGGGGGCCGCGGCTTCCTCTCCCCTCCCCCCTTCAGAGGCAGGCGGGGGTGCCACCGGGCCCGCGGTCGGGACCGGGCGGGTGGGGTCCGCGTCCTGCGGGAGCTTTGCTGTCGGTTCGGCGTCGTCCCAGGTCACGGTGGCCGCCTCACGTCGTCGTTGTCTCGGGGTGGGAGTTCTTCCCGAGGTCGATTATCCCAGCTTCCACGAGAGCGCACTCATCGGAGTGAGCCACGTCGCGATTCGGGCCAGTCCGGTACCCATCCGCTGCACCGGAGTCACCCGGGCCGGCACCGCGTGCGGGAACGCGTCGACGACCCGCGCGAGCACCTCCGCGGGCACGTCCCCGACCAGCGTGTAGACGATCCCGCCCGACGACCAGACGGCGTACGACGGCATCCCGTACCGCACGTGCACCCCCGGCGTCCCGGTCGTGGCGTACCCGGCGACCGCCTTCGGGTCGAGCGCCCCGCGCTGCTGGAACAGCGACACGTTGAACAGCCCGTCGGAGTACGAGAACTGCAGCACCCCGGCGCCGGCGTCCTGGTGCACGTCGTACAGCTGCAACGACCCCGGCAGCTCGCTCGTGCACGTCCAGCCCTGCGTGCGCAGCCCGTCGACCCCGCTGAGCCCCATCGAGTCGGAGCCGCCGGGCAGCATCGGTGGCAGGTGCCCGAGGAACTCGCCGTTGTCGATCTCCAGGTCGGTGAACACGGTCGCCCGCACCAGCGTCCGCCCGTCAGCGCCGTACAGCTGTCGTTGCAGCAGCAGCCCGGTCGCCCGGTCGATCCAGAACCGCGCGGCCAGCGTCTGGTCGTCCCGCAACGCCTCCACCAGTACGGCGGCCCGCCCGATCGTGTCCGTGCAGCACCGGTAGACCAGCTGGTACGTCGCCTTCAGCAGCGCCAGCGGCCCGCCGTCGACGGCCGGGCTGTGCGCCTGGTTCGCTCGCTGCACGAACGACTTGGCGTCCGGCGAGCTGGACCCGACCAGGCTGATCTCCGACCCCTGCGACGCCGCGTGCACGATGTCGAGCATCGCCGAGCTGGAGCCCTGCGGTCCGGTCGAGGTGACGATCTGGGTGCCGTGGTACGAGACGTGGTCGGGCGCGGCAGCGGCCCGCTCCAGCCAGCTGACGGCCAGCGGCGCGTCCTCCTGAGGAGCGGCCGCAGCAGGCAGCGGCAGGCCGACACCGATCAGCATCGTGCCGACCAGTACCGCGAGCCGGACAGGACCGACCAGCTGGGCAGGGCTAGACGCCCGGGTAGTGCTCACAGGTCAGCGCCCCGTCAGAGCCACCGGCTGGAGCGTCGGGCTCAGCCCGGCGTACCCCGTCCCGTTGTAGGAGCTGAAGAACGCCGCCGGGTCACCGAACGGACTGCCGCCCGCGGTAGCAGCGTGGTCGACCGAGAAGCTGGCCACCGGAGGCGCCAGCACCGGCGGCTGCTCGGTCCCGCGCGCCGGGTCGCCCAGCACGAAGGCAGTCCCCAGCAGCGACGCCACCGCGGCAGCAGACCCGGCAGCACCCAGTACGCCGGTACGCCGGCGCGACCTGGTCGCCGTACGAGCTGCCGGCCGGGTCGCCCCGGTGCGAGCAGCTGGGAAGGCCGAGCGCTGCGGGCTGAGCGTGACGACCGGCGTGAGCACCGGGCGCACCTCCTCGCGCGGCTCGACCGAGAACGCGGGCACACCCATCAGCCGCTGCATCAGGTCGGTCGAGGGCTCCGGAGCCTCCAGCGCGGACATCCGCGCCTTCAGCCGGCGTTGCGCCTCGACCTCGGCGCGGCAGTCGTCGCAGCAGACCAGGTGGCTCAGCACCCGGTCGCGTGAGTCGTGGTCGAGCTCCCCGTCGACGGCGGCGCTCAGCTTGTCCAGCGGGTGCTGCACGGTCACCGGTCGTCACCTCCACCGACACGACCGGAAGCGGCGCCCGACTCGGCGTATGCGCTCTCTCGGTGCTCGCCTCCGGCGACGTGGGCGAGAATCGCGCTCGGCGCGACCACCTCGGCGATCGCCGGCGCCGGCTTGCCGCCGGCCGGCAGCTTGCTGTGCGCGGTCATCGGTCCCCACCTCCACCGGGAAGAGGCCCGTCGGCGGGCGGGCCGCTGACACGGGAGTGGCCGGTCCGGGGCGCCCGGTGCTCGAGGTGCTTGCGCAGCATCGAGCGGCCGCGGTGGATCCGGCTCCGGACGGTGCCGAGCTTGACGTCCAGCACGTCCGCGATCTCGTCGTACGTCATGCCCTCGATGTCGCACAGCACCACGGCCGCGCGGAAGTCCTCGGGCAATGCGTCCAGCGCGTACTGGACGTCGTGGTCGAACTGGTCCTGGTCGAGCTTCTCGGCCGGGCCGCTGCCCTTGGCGGGCAGCCGGTCGTGCGCGTCGTCGGGCAGCCCGTCGAAACGGATCCGCTGCCGGCGGCGGGCGCCGTCCAGGAACAGGTTCGTGGTGATCCGGTACAGCCAGCCCTCGAAGGTGCCCGGGGTGTAGCTCGACAGCGACCGGAAGACCCGGACGAAGACCTCCTGGGTGAGGTCCTCGGCGTCGTGCTTGTTCCCGGTCAGGCGGTAGGCCAGCCGGTAGACCCGCGCGGAGTGGGTGCGAACGATCTCGTCCCACGACGGCAGCACGTCCGGCTGCTGCGGCGACGGCTGCGGGGCTGACTGGGGAGCCAGGGCAGGCACCACGGAGGTGTCGACCGGCTTCACGGCAACGCCTCCCTGGGTCCTCTCGGCAACGAGCGTGACCACCATGGTGCCGTGTTCACCGTCCTCTGCGCACGTCGGGGACACCCGGGAAAGACCCTGAGATGCCGGTACGACGGTCCAACGGCGCGCATGGACGGGAAGTTCCCGGTGATCACTTGTCCACCAGTAGACGCCCCGGCACGGCCGGGCGGTTGACCGGGTGACCTATCTCTCCTCGATCACCGCGATCGCGCGCCGGTCAGCTCTCCCCGATCACCACGATCGCGCGCCGGTCAGCTCTCCCCGATCACCACGATCGGGTCGCCCGTCAGCTCTCCTCGATCACCGCGATCGGATCGCCGTCACGGACGACCTCACCCTCGCTGACCCTGAGCTCGGTGATCGTCCCCGCAACCTCGGCGAGCACCGGGATCTCCATCTTCATCGACTCCAGGATCACCAGCGTGTCCTGCGGCCCAACGCTGTCCCCGGCCTGCGCGGTGATCTTCAGGACGTTCGCCACCAGCTCTGCCACCACGGTGTGACTCACGAGCACTCCTCCGTCGCCGATTTACCTCCGGCGATCCTAGGCGGTGTCCGCGGGGTCTACGCCCCGGCGCCGCGGGGTCACGTCCCAGCGCGGCAGTGTTTACGCCTCGGCGCCGCGGGGGCCATCCCCGGGCCGGGGGATCCACGTCCCCGCCCCGGCGTGGCGAGGCCTTCGTCCTCGCGCCGCGGGGTCCACGCCCCGGATGGCGGGGCCTACCTCCCGGCGCGGCGGGCTCGGTGGGTGGCGACGCGGGTGCGGCTCGCGCAGGTGGGGGTGCAGAAGCGGCGCGGCCGCTTGGCCGCCGGGTTCACGAACACCCGTTCGCAGTCGCCGGCCGCGCACACCCCGATCGCCTCGAACCCATGCCCGGCCGCGAAGCCGGACAGGCCCAGCGCCGTGCCGGCCGCCAGCCATTCCGCCCAGGACGCGTCTGGTTTCGCCACATGCAGGTGCCACGGCGAACCGTCGTGGTCCGACAGATAGGGCCGTACGGCGTACTGCGCGAGCAGTTCGTTGAGGATCCGCGCGGCCTCGGCCGGTTCGGCGTGGAAGACCGGCCGGATCAGCTCGCGGATCTCGCGCACCTCCACCAGGTCGGCCTCGCCGGTCCGGACCGGTTCCGGCTCGCCGTGATCGAGCAGGAACCGCCGGACATCGGCCGGCTTCGTCAACTGCTCCGGCTCGAGCGTCCGGGTGTTGACCAGGTCGACGGCGATCCGGACGAGCCGGTCCGGCGTCTGCAAACTTTCCATTGGCGCCATCGTAACGCCGTTGTTAACGTAACGCGTAACTATCAGTAACGCGTTACAGGAGTGATCGATGCGAGACCTGCTCGGCGTCCCGGCGCTGCGGGCCTACTACCCCGCGGCCACGCTGGCGCGACTCGGCGACGAGATGGTGGCCTTCACGCTCGTTCTGCTGGTGCTGGAGCGCACCGACAGACCGGCGCTCGCCGGGCTCACCGGTGCGGCCTACGCGCTGCCCGCGGTGGTCTCCGGCCCGCTGCTGGGCACCTGGCTCGACCGAACGGCGGCCCGGCGTACAGCACTCGGCCTGAACCAGGCCGTGCTCGGGCTGGTGATGCTGAGCCTGCTCTTCACAGCCGGACACAGCCCAGCCTGGACAACGCCCGCGCTCGCGGCTGTGGCCGGAGTGACCCTCCCGATGGTCAGCGGAGGCTTCACCAGCATGCTGCCGTCGCTGGTGCCGAGCCAACTGCTCCCCAAGGCGAACAGCTGGGAGGCGGCGAGCTTCGGCGCGGCCACCATCACCGGACCGGCCGCGGCGGCGACCATCGCGGCCACAGTCTCCGTGGAAGCCGCAGTGATCGTCATCGCCGTCACCGCGACGCTCAGCATCTTCGCCATCGCCCGCCTCCCCGCACTGCCGGCCGCACTCGCCACGGACGAGCGCGAGCCCTTCCTGGCCTCGGTGGTCGGCGGGCTCGCCCACCTGGCGCGCACCCCGCGACTGCGGGCCTCCACGATCACCAGCACGATGCTGATGGGCTCCGTCGGCGTCCTGCTGATCACCCTGCCGCTGCACATGACCGCCCTCGGCGCTCCCCGGTCCAGCGCCGGCTACCTCTGGACCGCCCTGGAGCTCGGCAGCGTCACCACCGCGGTACTCCTGGGCCGCTTGCAGACTCGCTGGCGGCCGGAACTGGTGGTGATGGTCGCCGTCGCCGCCTACGGCCTGGCGATGACCACCTGGCCGTTGGCGACGACGTTCCCCGTCCTGCTAGTCCTGGCCGCGGCGACTGGTCTGTTCGAAGGCCCGATGCTCCCGGCCATGTTCGCCGCCCGCCAGCAGTACTCCGCTGTCGCCCTGCAAGGCCGAGTCAGTACGACGGCCGCCAGCCTCCGCGTCGGCGCCGCCGCCCTCGGTCAGGCCGCCGGCGGGCTACTGGTGCCGATCATCGGCACCCACGCGGCGCTGCTGGCCGTGGCCATCTCCCTACTCGCGGCCGCAGTCCTCGGCCGGCTCTCCACCCCACGAGATGCCACACCAACCCACACCTCCCACTCCTCCGCACTTTGAGCACCGTTCAGCCATTTCTGAGGCCGATTCATGGCTGATCGGTGCACAAAGTGCGGTTCTCCGGGGGAATGCGCGGTTCCCCGGGGAAAGGCGCGATTCCCGGGGAACGGCGCGGTTCCCCGGAAGGCGCTCTTCCCGGGGGAAGGCGCGGTTCCCGAGGGGAGGCGCGATCCCGGGGCGAGGCGGCTCCCGAGGGGAGGCGCGATTCGCGGGGCGACGCGCGGTTCCCCGGAAGGCGCTCTTCCCGGGGGAAGGCGCGGTTCCCGAGGGGAGGCGCGATCCCGGGGCGAGGCGGCTCCCGAGGGGAGGCGCGA
>NZ_JBFAYT010000001.1:698703-1393739 GCF_040681455.1 Kribbella sp. NPDC051770
GATTCGCGGGGCGACGCGCGGTTCCCCGGAAGGCGCTCTTCCCGGCGGAAGGCGCGGCTCCCGGGGAAAGGTGCGCTTCCCCGGCGAGGCCCGGGTCAGTCGAGGATGACCGAGCGGCTCAGGCTGCGCGGCTGGTCCGGGTTCAGCCCCAGCGCCAGCGACTTGGCGACCGCCACCCTCTGAGCGACGACGAGCGACGCCATCGGATCGAGGTCGGCGTGGTGGACGATCGTGGCGCCGGTCGCCGCGATGTCGTCCAGCAACCCCTCCGGCGCCTCGCCGAACAGCCAGACGCCACGCCCCGGCTGGGCGATCGCGATCGGGCCGTGCCGGTAGTCCATCGCGGGGTACGCCTCGGTCCACGCCGACGCGGCCTCGCGCTGCTTCAGGCCGGCCTCGTGGGCCAGCCCGATTGTCCAGCGCGTGCCGAGGTAGCTGACCTGCTCCAGCTTGGCCAGCTCATCGACGTCGATCGTCAGCGCGGTCTCCGCGTCGGCCGCGGCCTGGGTCAGGTCCTGCCCGAGCGACGCCCGCAGCAGCGCCAGCGTCGTGGTCGCGAAGCGGGTCTGGACGACGGACTGCTCGTCGGCGAAGTCGAGCATGATCGTGTGGTCGGCCAGCTCGACGATCGGCGAACCGGGCGTCGCGGTGATCGCGATCGTCGGGACCGACGTACGGCGGATCAGGTCGAGCACCTCGGTCGTCGTACCGGACCGGCTGATCACCACGATCGCGTCGTACGCGCGGTCGAAGGCGAACTCGGAGCCCGCGAACGCGTCGGTCTCGCCCTGGCCGAGGTCCTCGCGCAGCGCGGCGTACGCCATCGCCATGAACCAGGACGTGCCGCAGCCCACCGCGGCGACCCGTTGACCGGGCTGCGGGAGTGCGCCACCGTACTGCGCGAAACCGGCCGCGACCTGTCGCCACAGGGCCGGCTGGGTGGCGATCTCGGTGCTCACGAACGGGGTGTCGGTCATGTCGTCTCCGGAGATGTAATGGTCGAAACTGCTCGAACGTGATCGAATGGTGCCAACCGGCAGCCACCCGGCTGACCGATTGTGTGAAGGAGGAGCCCCGGGTGAAGCGTTATGAACGGCTGAACACGTTGCTCGAATCGCTGGCCGAAAAGGGCGCGATCGACGTCGACGAGCTCGCCGACCAGCTGCACGTGTCCGCCGCGACCATTCGCCGCGACCTGGACCACTTGGGCAAGCAGCAGCTCCTCACCCGGACCCGCGGCGGCGCGGTGGCCAACGCGGTCTCCTACGACCTGCCGCTGCGCTACAAAACTGCGCGTTTCGCGTCGGAGAAGCAGCGGATCGCGCAGGCCGCGGCCACCCTGGTCCGCCGCGGCATGGTGATTGGCATGAACGGCGGCACCACGATCTCGGAGGTGGCGCGCACGCTGGCGACCCGGCCGGAGCTGTCGGCCGAGCACGGCGAGCCGGCTTTCACCCTCGTCACCAACGCGCTGAACATCGCCAACGAGCTGATCGTCCGGCCGCACGTGAAGATGGTGCTCACCGGCGGTGTGGCGCGGCCGCAGTCGTACGAGATGATCGGGCCGCTGTCGCACCGGATCCTGGCCGACCTGTCGCTGGACATCGCCTTCATCGGCGTCGACGGCATCGACGAGACCGGCGCCACCGCCCACCACGAGGGCGAGGCGAACATCAACCAGCTGATCGTCAGCCGGGCCGCCAAGGTGGTCGTGGTGGCCGACTCCAGCAAGCTCGGGCAGCGCGCCTTCGCGCGGATCTGCGAGCTGAGCGAGATCGACACCCTCGTCACCGACGCCCAGGCCGACGAGTCGCAGCTGGCGGTCTTCAAGGAGGCCGGCATCGACGTGATCCGGTCCTGACCGGCCGATCGTCCGCACGTGCCACCTCCCAGGGGTGATCTCTGACTCGTCAGCACGATCATATCTGATTGCCGTCGCCGTGTAATGAGCAAGACTGCGCAGTCCCAGCGCGGGAGACACGGAACCAGGACCCCAGGGCGCTAGGCTTTCGACGGATGAGGACTGCAGCGGCGAGACATTGGGAGGGCATCATCGCCACCGGCATCGACCCCGCGTCCTGGGCGTACGCCGAGGACTACACCGGTGAGACCGACACGGTCGCCGGTGCCCGGGCGAGCGCCGCCGACAGCGGGGTGTCCGCGATCGGCCCCGGTGCCGCCTCCGCGCTGAGCGTCCTGGCCGCCGCCGTCGGCGCCAAGTCGGTGGTCGAGATCGGCACCGGCACGGGCGTCTCCGGCCTCGCGCTGCTGCGCGGGATGCGCCCCGACGGCACCCTGACCACGGTCGACATCGACGCCGAGAACCAGCGCCTGGCCCGCAAGACCTTCCTGGACGCCGGCGTCCCCGCGAACCGCTTCCGCCTGATCGCCGGCTCCGCCTTGGACGTCGTCACCCGCCTCACCGACGGCCACTACGACCTGGTCTTCTGCGACGCCGACAAGCGCGAGTACACGGCGTACCTGCACGAGGCCCTGCGCCTGCTCCGCCCCGGCGGCGTCGTCGCCTTCGACAACGCCCTGCACGGCGGCCGCGTCGCCGACCCGTCCCACCGCGACCCCGACACCACCGCCGTCCGCGACCTGATCCGAGCCATCCGCGACGACGACGACCTGGTCTCCGCCCTCCTCCCCTGCGGCGACGGCCTGCTGACCGCGGTCAAGCGCGCGGAGTAAGCACTCAGGTGCTGGAGGCGCGGGAAAGTACCCAAGAAACCGACAAACCTACTAAGCCTGGCATCAATTAGTACGTTTGTTGGATCTTTGGGGGGGGCTGGTCGGAGACCGAGTACGGCGGCGGCAGCGAGCCGGGCGACATCATCCCGTGCTGCTGGTCGGTCTGGCGGTCCTGGATCTGCTGGTCATCCATCCCTTCGCCGACGGCAACGGCCGAGTCGCTCGGGCGCTGACGAACGCGCTGCTGATCGACGCCGGCTACGAGGTCTGCCGCTGGGTCTCGCTCGAACAGCTCATCGCCGAGTCCGCGGACGGCTACTACGACGCCCTGCTGGCCTCCACGAACGACTGGCACGAGAACAGTGCAGATCCCTGGCCGTGGTTGAAGTACTTCGTGACCGTTCTGTCCTCGGCGTACGAGACGTTCGCCCAGCGGGCCGCGTCCGACCAGTCCGGCGGCACCAAGCAGGAGCGGGTCCGGAAGTACGTTCTCGAGCACGCTGCGCCGGTGTTCCGGCTGGCCGACGTACGAACTGCCCTACCGGGGATCAGTGACCAAACCATCCGGCTGGTGCTCGACCAGCTCAAGGGAGAGCACGAGGTCACCCCGGACGGCGCAGGTCGCGGGGCCGTGTGGCGGCGGTCGCCTCGCCCGGACCAGCGGTCCTGAGCGGATTCACTGCGGCTGCGCGGGTGGCTCAGCGTGCCCGGTGAAGCGGGTGATCTCGTTGGTCACCGTGTGCCAGGCGTCGGACAGCGGGTCGATCAGCTCGTAGTGGCCGACGCCCTCGAGGCGGTCGAGGCGGGCGGTGGGGTGGGCGGTGAAGTAGGACTCCGAGATCGACAGCGGGACGCGTTTGTCGGTGGTGCCGTGGATGAGGGCTACCGGGGCGATCGGGGCCGGGAGGTGGGTCGGGTCCAGGTCGTTGCGGACTCCGGTGCTGATGAAGGCCTGGACGGCGCCGTCGTCGAGCCAGAGCTGGTCGGCGAGGAGGAGGTCGGCGACGGGGGCCAGGGCGACGACGCCGCGGAGCTGGACCGGGTTGAGGGTCGCGGCGGCCCACAGGGCCAGGTGGCCGCCGGCGGAGTGGCCGACGAGGACGTAGCCGGCGTGCAGGTCCATCAGGCGCGGGAGGCGGTCCAGGGCCTCGCGGATGTCGTTCGTGGTGAGGTCGGGGTGCCCGGGGACGCGGCGGTACTCGATCGACGCGACCGGCCAGCCCTCGGCGGCCAGAGCCTCGCCGAGCGGGCGGGCGTGCACCCGGTCGTACTCCGGACGCCAGAAGCCGCCGTGCACGAAGACGACCGCCGGGCGGTACTCCTTGGCGTGCCAGACGTCGACGACGTGGTCGGCGTCCTCGCCGTACCGCAGCTGCTCGTCGGGCTCCCGGCTCTCGCGGGACAGCACCGAGCGGTCCTCGGTCATCCGGGCCTCCCCAGGTAACGCGTCGCGTTCGTGGTCAGCAGCTTGTGCCGCTGCTCCTCGGACAGGAAACCGGCCTTGCGCACCACCTCCCCGGCCGGGCGCTCACCCAACGGGTAGGGGTAGTCGCTGCCGACCAGCACCCGGTCCTCACCCAGCGTGTCGACCAGCAGTCGCAGCGGGGCCTCGTCGAACACCACGGTATCGACAAAGAAGCGGTCCAGATAGTGGCTCGGGGCATGCATCGACGCGCCACGGACGATCTCGCCGCGCCGGTGCCAGGCGTTGTCCAGGCGGCCGACCCAGAACGGGAAGCTGCCGCCGCCGTGCGCGAAACAGATCCGCAGCTCCGAAGGCAGCCGGTCGAAGGCACCGCCGAGGATCATCGCGAGCACCGAAAGATGCGTCTCCGCGGGCATCCCGGTCAGCCAGCGCGCCATCCAGCGGTCCAGCCGCGGACCGCCCGGCATGTCCCACGGGTGCACCAGCACCGGTGCCCCGACCTCGGCACAATGGGTGAGGAAGGCAACGATCCCGGCGTCGTCGAGGTCCTGGTCGCCGACGTGGTTGCCGATCTCTACGCCGGCGTGACCGGCGTCCAGGCAGCGGTCGAGTTCAGCGCAGGCCGCGTCCGGGTCCTGCAACGGGACCTGGCAGAACGGCACGAACCGCTCGTCGCCGTCGAGGGTCTCCAGCATCCGGTCGTTGAAGATCCTGGCCAGCTTGACCGCCTGGTCGGCGGGCCGGTCGTAGCCGAAGAACACCGGCGTCGGCGATACCACCTGGAGATCGATGCCGTCGGCATCCATGTCGGTACGCCGTACGCCGGTGTCCCAGGCCTGCGGCCCGACCGGCCGGAACTCGGTCTCGCCGACCATGATCATCGCGGCCCGCTCGGAGTCGACCCGCAACCAGGGCCACCCGGTTCCCCCGCAGGCTGTCGCCAGGTCGGGCCAGCCTTTGGGGACCAGGTGGGTGTGGACGTCGACCGCCATCAGGCCTTGCCCGGGTGCAGCGTGCCGCACGCGGGGCAGGTGCGGGCGTCCTCGCTGTCGTAGAAGGCTTTGAAGACCGGTGGGAGGTCCTCCACGATGTCGGTGACCTGGAGCTCGACCTCGTGGACGACGGCGTTGCAGTTGCCGCAGTACCAGCGGAACTTCTCCAGGACGCCGGGTTCGCGGACGCGTTCGATGACCAGGCCGATCGACTCCGGGCCGCGCTGCGGGGAGTGCGGCAGGTTGCGCGGCAGCACCCACATCTCGCCGGCGTTCACCTCGACCGTCGCCGGGCCGTCCTCGGTCATCACGTTGACCCGGAGCTGCCCGGAGATCTGGTAGAAGAACTCCTCGTACGGGTCGACGTGGAAGTCGGTGCGCTGGTTCGGCCCGCCGACCACCATCGTGATGAAGTCGTCGCCGGTCGGGAACATCTGCTTGTTGCCGACCGGCGGCTTGAGCAGGTGCTTGTTCTCCTCGACCCACTCGGGAAAGTTCGTCGACTCCAGATTGACCATCGTCAGCTCCTCTGCGGGATCGCCGCTGTAGCGGATATCTCGATCAACAGATGTGGATGCGGCAACTGGTGCACAGCCACCGTCGTACGAGCCGGCCCGGTCTCGTCGAAGAACTCGCCGTACACCTCGTTGTACCCGCCGAAGTCGTTCATCGACACCAGGTACGCCGTGACGCTGACCAGGTCCTCCAGCCCGGCGCCGACCGACTCCAGGATGTCGCGGATGTTCTCCAGCACCGCGCGCGTCTGCACCCGGATGTCCAGCGCCGTCGTCCCCAACGAATCCACCGACGCGCCCGCGATCGTGTTGTCCGGCAACCGGCTCGACGTCCCGGAGACGAAGGCGAAGCCACCGGAGACCTTCACGTGCGGGAACCGCCCCCGCGGAACGGCCTTACCAGGTACGACGGTCATGACAACTCCACGCAGACGTTGGTGAGCTCGGAGTAGAAGTCCACCGAGTGGGTCCCGCCTTCACGGCCGAGACCGGACAACTTGAGACCGCCGAACGGCGTCCGCAGGTCGCGCAGGAACCACGTGTTCACCCAGACCAGCCCGACGTCCAGCGCCGCACCGGCGCGATGAGCCCGCCCGACGTCCCGCGTCCAGACCGTTGCCGCCAGCCCGTACTTGCTGTTGTTGGCCAGGGCGAACGCTTCGTCGTCGGTGTCGAACGGCGCGATGTGGCAGATCGGCCCGAACACCTCCTCGGTGTTCGTCCGCGCCTCCGGGGGCAGTCCGGTGACGACCGTCGGTTGCACGTAGCAACCGTTGTCGCGGCTGTCGCCGAACGCCGGTACGCCGCCGCCGGCCAGCACCGTCGCGCCCTCGGCGCGGGCCAGGTCGTAGTACGAGAGCACCTTCGTGCGGTGGTCGTGCGAGATCAGCGGCATGTTCACGGTCGCCTCGTCGGACGGCCAGCCGAAGGTCAGCGCGTCGGCGCGGGCGGCCAGGCGTTCGCAGAACTCGTCGTAGACCGGGCGTTCGACGTACAGGCGTTCGGTGCACAGGCAGACCTGGCCGCCGTTGGTGAAGACCGAGCGGACCGAGCCGTCGATCGCCGCGTCCAGGTCGGCGTCGGCGAAGACCAGCCCGGCGTTCTTGCCGCCGAGCTCGAAGGAGACCGCTTTGACTCCGTCGGCCGCTGCCTTGGCGATCGCGGAACCGGTCGCGGACTCACCGGTGAACGTGATCGCGTCGACGCCGGGGTGCGTGGTGAGGAACTCCCCGGCGCTGGAAGGCCCGAAGCCGTGCACGAGGTTGAACACCCCCTCCGGTACGCCGGCCGCCGCCATCACCTCGGCGAGCACGGTCGCCGACGCGGGCGTCTCCTCGGACGGCTTCACCACCACGGTGTTGCCGCAGGCAAGCGCCGGGGCGACCTTCCAGGTGAGCAGCAGCAGCGGCAGGTTCCAGGGGACGATGATCGCGACGACGCCGGCAGGCTTGCGGACGGCGTAGTTCAGCGCGCGCCGGCCGTCGGGCAGCGTGGTCGTGTAGGACTCGGTCGGCGTCGTCGTCGCGAAGTCCGCGAAGGCCCGGAAGTTCGCCGCGCCGCGCGGGATGTCGAGTGTCCGGGCCTGGCTGATCGACTTGCCGGTGTCGCCGACCTCGGCCGCGACCAGATCGTCGAAGCGCCGCTCCAGCTCGTCGGCGACCCGGCGCAGTACGACGGCCCGTTCCTGCTCGCTCATCCGGCCCCACGGGCCCTTCAGCGCGGCGGAAGCAGCCCCGACGGCCGCGTCCACGGTCGCGGCGTCGGCCTCGCACACGTCGAAGATGTGCGCGCCCGTCACCGGGCTGCGCTTCGCGAACGTCGACGTACTCTCGACGAACTCACCGTTCACGAAGTTGCGCAGCAGCCCGGGCTCGCTGACGACCCCGGTCAGCAGCTCGGAGCGCCACAAGGTCGTCATCGCGACCGCCGCAGACTCCGAGCCAGCACGACAAGAGCACCAAGCCCGACAACCACCGAAGCCCCCAGCGCCTGATGCTGCCGCCGCACGCGTTGCCGCACCTCGGCGTACGGCGTCGTCGTGAAGCTCACCAACTCGTAGCGGGACACGTACCGCCCCGGCAGCAACCGCTCGACAGCGTGCTCGAGGCGCTTTCCCAGCCGGAAGACCGGTGACGACACCTTGTCCCGCATCTCCACGAAGTTCGCCAGCGCCATCTCCGCGATCGCCTCGGTGTTGTCCCGTCGCCGCGCCTCGAACAACGGCAGCGCCCGCGCCCACGACCCATCGGTCTCGTCCAGGCAGCGGTCCAGCGCGACCACGTCCTCGAACGCGCAGTTCGCGCCCTGCCCGTAGAACGGCACGATCGCGTGCGCGGCGTCGCCGATCAGCGCGGTCCGGCCGTGCGCCTGCCAGGGGTGCGTGTGCACGGTCCCGAGCACGCCGACCGGGTTGTGCAGGTAGTCGTCCACCAAGGAAGGGGCCAACGGCAACAGATCCGGGTAGTGCTCACCGAAGTACCCGATGATCAGCGCCGGTGTGGTCAGCGCGTCGAACGATCCCGCGGGCCAGAACAGCGTGCAGGTGAACGACTTGTCCGGGTTCGGCAGCGCGATCATCATCGACGTCCCGCGCGGCCAGATGTGCAGCGCGCCCGGGTCGAGCGCGAACTCACCGTCCACCGCGGGGATCGACAGCTCCTTGTACCCGTAGTCCAGGAAGTCGACGTCGTCGACGATCGACCCGTCCCCGACGAGCTGCCCGCGTACGGCGGAGCCGGCGCCATCAGCCCCCAGTACGACGTCCGCCACCACCTGCACCACACCGGACGGCGTCTCGAAGCCCATCACCCCGCCCTGCGAGTCGAGCGACACCAGCCGGTGCTCGAACACCACCGACACCCCCGGCGCCTTCTCGGCGGCGTCGAGCAGCGCGTTGTTCAGCGCGCCCCGGCTGATCGAGTTGATCGCGCGGTCCTGCGCGGCGCTGTAGGCCTGGAAGTCCAGCGGTCCATCGACCGGGTGGATCATCCGGCCCTTCATCGGCAGCGCGTCGGCCATCACCTCGTCGTCCAGACCGATCCGGCGCAGCGCGTCCAGGCCGCGCTCGGAGATCGCCAGGTTGATCGACCGCCCGCGCTCGGCGCCACCGGTCCGGGGATCGGCGCGCCGCTCGTACAGGGTCACGGACAGCCCGCGCCGGGCCAGGAAGCAGGCGAGCAGACTGCCCGTCAGCCCGGCACCAACGATCGCGACAGTCATCTGGCCTCCGTCAGGCAGTCTCGGGTACGGCGGCCGCCAGGGCCTCCGCGGCACGCCAGCAGTCGTGGTAGAGCGAGTACAACGGCACTGGCGCCAGCCGTACGACGTCTGGCTCGCGCGCGTCGGCGATCACGCCGTACTCGAAGCGGAGCGTCTTGCACAGCTCCCCCGCGCGCAGCCCGCCGCCGACCCGGATCGACAGCTGCGCCCCGCGCCGCGAGGGATCGCGCGGCGTGATGACCTCCAGCGGCCGCCCCGGAGTCACCTCGTCGAGCAGCCGTTCCAGGTACGCCGTCAGCCGCAGACTGCGCTCACGCAGGACGTCGAGACCGACCTTGTCGAACAGCTCGTACGACGTCCGCACCGGGCTCATCGCGAAGATCGGCGGGTTCGACACCTGCCAGGCGTCGGCCGAGCGCGGTGGCCGCGACTCCGGCGACATCTCGAACCGGGTGGCCGGCTCGGTGCTCCACCAGCCCTCGAACCGCGGCCGGTCGCCGCCGTGGTGCCGCTCGTGCACGTAGGCACCGGCCAGCGCGCCCGGCCCGGAGTTCAGGTACTTGTACGAGCACCACGCGGCGAAGTCCACGTCCCAGTCGTGCAGCCGCAGCGGAACGTTGCCCGCGGCATGCGCCAGGTCCCAGCCGACGACCGCACCGGCCGCGTGGCCGGCGGCGGTGATCGCGGGGATGTCCATCAGCTCGCCGGTCAGGTAGTTCACGCCGCCGAGCAGCACCAGCGCGGTATCCGGACCGAACGCCGCCTCCACATCCTCGGTCCGCAACGTGTCCTCACCGTCGCGAGGCTTCAACCGCACGATCGCGTCGTCCGGGTCGAGCCCGTGGAAACGCGCCTGCGACCGGACGGCGTAACTGTCGGACGGGAAGGCCGAGTCCTCGATGACGATCCGGAAGCGCTCGGCGGTCGGGCGGTAGAAGGAGACCATCAGCAGGTGCAGGTTGACGGTCAGCGAGTTCATCACCACGGTCTCGCTCGGCAGCGCGCCGACCAGCCGAGCGGCTGGGCCGGTCAGCAGCTCGTGGTACGGCAGCCAAGGGCGCTCGGCGTCCAGGTGTCCCTCGACTCCGAGAGCGGCCCAGGAGTCGAGGTCGGCGAGCAGTTCGACGCGCGTCGCCTTCGGCCTGAGACCGAGCGAGTTGCCGGCGAAGTACGCGACGTCCGGATAGGGCCCACCGTCCACCGGTGGTACGTCGAACAGCTCACGGTGACCGGGGTCCGCCGCGTCCAGCTCGAGTGCCTCGGCCTCCGCGCTCACGCCTCGGCGGCCTCGTCCGCGGGCTCGGCGGCCGCGGCCGGCGGGTCCACCACCTGGCCCTTGCCGAGCACGGTGACCCCGCCCTTGGACACGGTGAACCCCCGCGCCCGGTCGTGATCGGGATCGACCCCGATCTCCACCCCCGGCGGGACCTCGACGTTCTTGTCCAGGATCACGTTCTTCAGCACCGCACCGGCACCGATCTTGCAGTTGTCCATGATCACCGCCCGCTCGACGTGCGCGCCGGACCCGACGATCACGTTCGACCCGAGCACCGAGTGGTCGACCACCGCACCGGTCACGATCGAGCCCTGGCAGACGATCGACTCGCTGACCGTCGCGTGGTCGGTGAACTTCGCGCCCGGCAGCTGCGGGTGCGAGGTGAAGATCGGCCAGTCGGAGTTGTACAGGTTGAAGACCGGCTGGATCGAGACCAGGTCCATGTGCGCCTCGTGGTACGAGTCCAGCGAACCGACGTCGCGCCAGTACGAGCGGTCCCGGTCGAGCGCACCCGGTACGTCGTTGTCCTTGAAGTCGTAGACCCCGGCCTTGCCCTCGGCAACCAGCATCGGGACGATGTCGCCGCCCATGTCGTGCCTGCTGGCGGGGTTGGCCGCGTCCTTGCGCAGCGCCTCGACCAGGACGTCGGCGGAGAAGACGTAGTTGCCCATCGAGGCGAAGGTCTCGTCCGGGGAGTCCGGCAGGCCCGGCGGGTCGGCCGGCTTCTCCAGGAACTCCGCGATCGTGTGCCCGTCGTCGGCGGTCTTGATCACCCCGAACTCGCTCGCCTCGGCGCGCGGCACCCGGATGCCGGCGACCGTGACGCCGTTGCCGCGGGCGATGTGGTCGGCGACCATCTGCGAGGCGTCCATCCGGTACACGTGGTCGGCGCCGAAGACGACGATGATGTCCGGCTTGGCGTCGTTGATCAGGTTCATCGACTGGTAGATCGCGTCCGCGCTGCCCTGGTACCACTGCGGGCCGAGCCGCTGCTGGGCCGGGACGCAGGTCACGTAGTTGCCGAGGAACGTCGACATCCGCCAGGTCAGCGTGACGTGCCGGTCCAGCGAGTGCGACTTGTACTGGGTCAGCACGCACAGGCTGCGGATGCCCGCGTTGACCAGGTTGGACAGCACGAAGTCGATCAGGCGATAACTCCCGCCGAACGGCACGGCCGGTTTGGCCCGGTCCGCCGTCAGCGGCATCAGCCGCTTCCCCTCGCCACCGGCCAGCACGATTCCGAGAATTCTGGGTGCCTTCGCCATGTCCGCACCTTAGCCGTGGATCCCCGGTCGCATAAGACGCTTGCGAGTGTCGCCACACTGAGTACATGCCAACCCTCGTCGAACCCACCACTGCCGTTCACCAGTCGTTCCTCAGCGCGTGGGACGAGATCGAGGACGAACGGTGGATGGGCGCGGAGGCCGTCGACGAGACCTGGAGCCGTGCGCAGGCCGAGGACCCGGCGGAGTTCGCCCGGCTGGTCGCGGCGATCAAGACCGAGGCCGACGAGACCACCGAGCTCCCGTCCGGCCTGGTCCACCAGACCGTGCTCTGGTACGTCGAGGGCGACGAGTGGCTCGGCCGCCTCTCGGTCCGGCACGAGCTGACCCCGCCGCTGCTCGAGCTCGGCGGCCACATCGGGTACGTCGTCCGCCCGTCGGCCCGGCGGCAGGGTCACGCCACCCGGATGCTCGCCGAGTCCCTCCCGGTCGCCGCCGGCCTCGGCATCGACCCGGCGCTGCTCACCTGCGACACCGGCCACGACGCGTCCCGCCGGGTGATCGAGGCGGCCGGCGGCGAGCTCGAGGACGAGCGCCACGGCAAGCTGCGTTTCTGGGTGCCCACCCGCGTTTCCTGATCTATGGTCGGGTCCATGAAGGTCGGCATCCTGACGCGTGAGTACCCTCCGGACGTGTACGGCGGGGCCGGTGTGCACGTGGACTTCCTGGTCCGCGAGCTGCGCCGCCTGGTCGACGTCGACGTGCACTGCATGGGCGAGCCCCGGGCCGGCGCGACCGCGCACTCCGAGGACGATGCCCGGATCGCCGGCGCGAACTCCGCGCTCCGGGTGCTGTCCACCGACCTGACGATGACCGCCGGGGTCGGCAGCACCGACCTGGTGCACTCCCACACCTGGTACGCGAACATGGCCGGCCACTGGGCCAAGCTGCTGTACGGCGTACCGCACGTGGTGACCGCGCACTCGCTGGAGCCGCGGCGGCCGTGGAAGGCCGAGCAGCTCGGCGGCGGCTACCGGCTGTCGAGCTGGGCCGAGCGGACGGCGTACGAGGCCGCGGACGCCGTCGTGGCGGTCAGCCGGGGCATGCGCGACGACGTGCTCGAGTGCTACCCGACGATCGACCCGGCGAAGGTCCACGTGATCTCCAACGGGATCGACGCGGACTTCTACCACCCGGACCCGGCCACGCACGTGCTCGACCGGCTCGGCGTCGACCGCAGCCGGCCGTACGTCACCTTCGTCGGCCGGATCACCCGGCAGAAGGGCGTCCCGCACCTGCTCCGCGCCGGGCTGCAGCTCGACCCGTCGGTGCAGCTCGTGCTGCTCGCCGGAGCCGCTGACACGCCCGAGCTGAAGGCGGAGACCGACGGCCTGATCGACGAGCTGAAGGCCGCCCGCGACGGCGTCTTCGTGGTCTCGGAGATGCTGCCGCGCGAGGACGTCCGCCAGGTGCTCACGCACGCGCTGGCGTTCTGCTGCCCGTCGGTCTACGAACCGCTCGGCATCGTGAACCTGGAGGCGATGGCCTGCGAGACCGCCGTCGTCGCGAGCGCGGTCGGCGGCATCCCGGAGGTCGTCGACGACGGCGTCACCGGCACGCTGGTCCGGTACGACGAGAACGACGTGCTCACCTTCGAGCGGCAGCTCGCCGAGGGGATCAACGAGCTGGTGGCCAACCCGGCCAAGGCCGAGGCGATGGGCAAGGCCGGTCGCGAGCGCGCGGTGTCGGAGTTCGGCTGGGACGCGGTCGCGGACCGGACGGTCGCCTTGTACCGCTCGCTGCTCGGGCAGTAGTAGGGGAAAGCCCACCCCAGGTGTGGGTTCATCCCCATCCTCCGCGCGGCCGCGCGGGGGTTGGCTGGTGACATGAGATCCCGTGCCCGCAAGACCGTCGCCGCCACCCTCGCCACCGCCGCGCTGCTCGCGGCGCCCTTGTCGGCGTACGCCGCCGTCAGTCAGCCCACGCTCTCCCAAGCTGCGGTCAGCAGCGTTCACGTCCAGCGGGGCTCGCTCGTCTCCGCGGTTCCGGTGGCCCGGCTGTCGGCCGCCGACCTCGACCAGGCCGCAGCCGACACCGGCTTCGTCGGCTCACCGAAGTCCCGGTACGACGTCACGGCGTACCGGGTGATCTACCGGACCGTCGACCCCTGGGGCCGCCCGACCATCGCCAGCGGGCTCGTCGTGCTGCCCGACGGGAAGCGCGGCGCGCTGACCGTCGCGGAGTACCTGCACGGCACCAACGGAACCAAGGCGAACGCGGCGACGGTCGACGCCGACTCCACCGACCGCCTGGTCACCGCCCTCTTCGCGGGCACCGGCCTGGCCGCCGTCGCGCCCGACTACCTGGGCCTCGGTCTCGGCCCCGGCAAGCATCCGTACATCGACACCCGCTCGGAGACCAGCGCGTCGGTCGACCTGTTGCTCGCGGCCCGTACTTTCGCCGCGCGGCACGGCGTCGTCCTGAAGCGGGACGTCCTCGTCACCGGCTTCTCCCAGGGCGGCCGCGCGACCCTCGGTGTCGCCCGGGCCCTCACCCGCGGCGAAGCCGGCCCGTTCCGCCTCGGCGCGGCCCATGCCGTCTCCGGCCCGTACGACCTGTCGGACGTCGAGCTCCCCGCGGTCTTCGACGGCCGCGTCGAGCCGCACGTGGCGACCCTCTACCTCGCGTACTTCGTCACCGCCTGGGACCGGACCGTCGGCCTCTACGACCACCCGCGCGACGCGTTCCGGCCGAAGTACGCGCCGATCGTCGAGGACCTGCTCGACGGCACGCACTCCGACGAGGAGATCTTCGCCTCGCTCCCGGACGCGCCCGCCAAGCTCTTCACGCCCACGTTCCTGGCGAAGCTGCAGCACCCGACCGGGCGCTTCCGCCAGGCGCTCCGCGAGGCCGACCAGATCTGCCACGACTGGACCTCACCCGTGCCTGTGCACCTCTACACCGGCACCAAGGACACCGACGTCGTCGCCGCCAACGCGGACTCGTGCGCGACGACGCTCAACGCCCGGGTGCACTCGATGGGCAACGTCGACCACTTCGGCACCGCGATGGCGGCGTACCCGAAGATCGTCCGCACGTTCAGCGGGTGGGCGTCCTAAGACTCCCCAGGCTCCCCAGCAGCTCGGCGCTCCGGCTGCCGGCCTCCGCGTGGAAGACCACCAGGATCAGATCCTCGTCGCCGCTCACCACCAGCTTCGTCGACGTCAGCTCCAGATCCCCGACCACCGGATGCCGCAGCCGGCTGACCCGCCCACGCTTCGGCCGTACGACGTGCTCCGCCCACAACCGCCGGAACAGCTCACTCTTCGCCGACAGCTCATCCACCAGCTCGACCAAGCGCGGATCGTCGACCTCCGCGCCGACATGCGCGCGCAGACTCGCGACGCCTTCCTCGACCGACTCCTCCCAGTCCCGGCGGAGCTCCCGCTCCGCCGGGTCGAGCACCACGGCCCGCAACAGGTTCACCCCGGGCGTGTAGCTGGGCGAGATCGCCGCCATCAACGAGTTCACCGCGAGCACGTCGGTCAGCCGGTTCTGCACGTACGCCGGGTTGGCCGCCCACCCGTCGATCAGCTGCACCATGCTCACCGGCACCTGCTCCCGCCGCGCCGTCCCCTCGCGCCGCGATCGCTCCCGGGTCAGCTCCCGCAGGTAGGCCCGGGCGTCGGCATCCAGCTGCAGTACGTCGGCCAGCGCGTCCAGCACCTGCACCGAAGGATGCCGATCCCGCCCTTGCTCCAGCCGCAGGTAGTAGTCGGAGCTGATCCCGGCGAGCAGGGCGACTTCTTCGCGCCGCAACCCGGGCACCCGCCGCAGTCCCCCGCCACGCAGCCCTACATCCTCCGGCCGAACCAGCTCCCGCCGCGCCCGGAGGAAGGATCCCAGCGGATTACGCTCCATGCCTCCACGGTAGCCGCAGCGATCGCTCAGACGGCGAGGCCTGCACCTCCCGCGACCAGGATCTCCTGCCCGGTCACGTAAGCAGCGCCGTCCGAAGCCAGAAACGCGATCGTCTCGGCAACGTCCTCCGGCGTCCCCAGGCGACCGAACGGCGTGTTGGCAGCCATCCCGGCGAGCATCCCCTCGATCTCCTCCGGCGTCATCCCAGGAGTCGAGCGCAACATCGGGGTGTCGGTGTACCCCGGGCTCACCGCGTTGATCCGGATCCGCCGAGGCGCCAGCTCCAAGGCCAGCGTCGGAATCATCGTCAGCAACGCACCCCGCGAGCCGGCCGTGATGCTGTTGCCGGTGAGCGCCCGGCTGGCCCCGATCCCCGCGGTGACGACGATCGAAGCACCGTCGACCAGCAGCGGCAGCGCCTTCACGAGCGTGAAGTACTGCCCCTTGGTGTTCACGGCGAAGGCGTCGTCGAAGGCCGCCTCGGTCGCGGTCTCCAGCGTCGCCGGCCGGGTGATCCCCGCGTTCAGGCAGAGCGTGGTCAGTGCCCCGAAGCGCTCCCGGACCTCGGCGACCACCCGATCGGTGTCGCTCAGCGACCCCAGATCAGCCGCGAGCACCAGCACCTCGTCAGGAAGCTCCGCCCGCGCCCGGGCCACGCTCTCCGACCGCCCGGTGATCGCGACCCGGTACCCCTGCCGGTGCAGCAGCTCCGCGGTCGCCCTCCCGATCCCGCTCGTCCCGCCGGTGATCAAAGCCGCAGGTGCCACCATCACTTCACTCCAACCCAAAAGAGGACTATTTCGTCCATAAAATACTACACAGTGGTCCTCGCACTCCCAGGAACACCCGGGTACTCCCACCGCGCTCGCGCCCGGCGGACAGTGGACGGTGAAGAACCTCTCCGAAAGGCACCCCGCATGAACAGCACCCTGAAGCTCGCCGACGACCTGACCATCACCCGGATGGGGTACGGCGCGATGCAGCTTGCCGGGCCCGGCGTCTTCGGTCCGCCGAAGGACCACGACCAGGCGATCGCCGTCCTGCGCACCGCCGTCGAGCTCGGGATCACCCACCTCGACACCAGCGACTTCTACGGCCCGTTCGTCACCAACGAACTGATCAGGGAAGCTCTGCACCCCTACCCCGCGGACCTGCGGATCGTCACCAAGGTCGGCGCCCGCCGCGGCGCGGACGGCAGCTGGATCAGGTCCCGCGAGCCGCACGACCTGAAGGCGCAGGTGCACGAGAACCTGGACCACCTCGGCCTGGACGTGCTCGACGTCGTCAACCTGCGCGCGGGCGACAACAACGAGACCGACGACGAGTCGGTCGCCGAGCAGTTCGGCGCGCTGGCCGAGCTGCAGAAGGAGGGCCTGATCCGGCACCTCGGGCTGAGCGGCGTCACCGGCGTACAGCTCGCGGAGGCGCAGGCGATCGCGCCGGTCGTCACGGTCCAGAACCTGTACAACCTGGCGCACCGCCGCGACGACTACCTGGTCGAGATCTGCGCCCGGGAGAACATCGCGTTCGCGTCGTACTTCCCGCTCGGCGGCTTCACGCCGCTGCAGTCCGGAACGCTGACCGCTGTCGCCGAGCGCCTCGACGCGACACCGCAGCAGGTTGCGCTCGCCTGGCTGCTGCAGCGCTCGGCCACCAGCGTCGTCATCCCCGGCACGTCATCGGTCGCGCACCTGCGCGAGAACGTCGCCGCGGCCGACCTGGTCCTGCCCGCCGACGCGGTCGCCGAGCTGGATGCGATCGGCGGGCCGACGCCCACCACCCACTAACCTCCGCCGCGAGCCCCTGAGGGCCCACAGCTGAGCGTGACGAGGGCGAAGGGACCGAGGTTAGTGGGTGGTGGGCGTCCGCCAGACTCAGACGATCCCGGCCAGCGGCTCGTCCGACGTGAGCCAGGTGGTGAGCAGGCGAGCGCCGGCGCCGGTCGAGCCGAGCGAGTACTCGTGCTCGTCGCGCGGCGACTCCGCGATGCTCGACAGGTCGAGGTGCGCCCACGGGACGTCCCCGGCGAAGTTCTTCAGGAACAGCGCGGCGGTGATCGACCCCGGTCCCTTCGAGCTGTTCACCGAGTCGGCGACCGGCGTCGAGATCAGGTCGGCGTACTCGGCGGGCAGCGGCATCCGCCACAGCCGCTCGCCCGACACCTCGCCGGCCGCGGCCAGCTGACCGGCCAGCGCGTCGTCGGTCGCGAACAGGCCGCCGTACAGCATCGAGCCGAGCGAGACCTTGATCGCGCCGGTCAGCGTCGCGATGTCGACGATCGCATCGGGCTGGAGGTCGTTCACGGCGTAGGCGAGGCCGTCGGCGAGCACCAGGCGGCCCTCGGCGTCGGTGTTCTTCACCTCGGTGGTCCGGCCGCCGTAGTGCCGGATCACGTCGTCCGGCCGGTACGCCGTCCCCGACGGCATGTTCTCGGCCGCGCAGACCAGCCCGGTCACCCGGACCCGCGCGCCCAGCTCACGCAGCGCCGACATCGTGGCGATCACCGAGCCGCCGCCGGTCATGTCGCGCTTCATCGACACCATCGACTCGCGCGGCTTCAGCGACAGGCCGCCGGTGTCGTAGGTGATGCCCTTGCCGACCAGCACGACGTACGGCGTGTCCTTCGTCGCGCCGTCCGGCGTGTAGTCGATCCGGATCAGCCGCGGCGGCCGGACCGACCCGGCGCCGACCGCGAGGATCCCGCCGAAGCCGTCGGCGGCCAGCCGCTTCTCGTCCCAGACCGTCACCTCGAGCCCGCCGTGCGCGGCCAGCTCGGTGGCCCGCGCGGCCAGCCAGGCCGGGTCCTTCTCGTTCGACGGCGTGGTCGCGAACTGGCGGGCCAGCCAGCCGGTCCGGCCGACCACCAAGCCGCGCTCGATCGCGGCGGACCGGTCGGCGTCGGTGCCGTCGGTCAGCAGGATCCGGCCGGCCACCGGCAGGCCGGGGTCGACGGTCTTGCGGTGGAACGTGAACGAACCGAGCACGACCCCCTCGGCGAACGCCTGCAGCCCGTCGACATCGATGCCTTCGGCAACCAGTGTGGTGAGCTCGTCCTTGCCGCGGCCGAACCGGGCGAGCGCCGCGCCGGCCTGGCGCAGCTCGGTCGGCGTACCGGCTCCGGCGCCGACCAGCAGCACCTCGGTCACGTTGCCGGACAGCAGCGGGTACGCCGCGGTGGCGCCGGCCGCCGTGCTGAAGCCGGTGTCGCGCTGCACCTCGAGCAGCCGGTCCAGGTCGACCCCGAGCCGCTCGCCGGCCTCCTTCGCGGCGGCCGGCAGACCGGCCTCGCCGACCACGACGACCCAGCTGGGGGCGCCGTGCACAGGGAGCCCGGGCTGCCAGGCGACGGCCGGCAGGGTCGGGAAGACGAACTTGGCGCTACGGCGAGCCACAGGAGACCTCACTGGATTTGATCGAACTACCCGGTTGTTACGTCCGCGACTTTACTTCTGGAGCAGAAGTAACAACCCCGGCGGGTGCCTGGTCCAGGCAGCCACCGGGGTTGTTACCGGTTGAATCAGGGTGCGCGTGGCGTCACCCCGTGAGGATCACATCAGCCGACAACGGCCTTGAGCGCGTTCCCCAGCTCGGTCGCCTCATCGGCGTTCAGCTCCACGACGAGCCGGCCGCCGCCCTCGAGCGGGACCCGCATCACGATGCCCCGGCCCTCCTTGGTGACCTCGAGCGGACCATCGCCCGTCCGCGGCTTCATGGCCGCCATGCGCGCACCTCTTCCCTCATCCGGATGTACCGGGACCCATTATCCCCGATTCCAGGGGCGAAGGCGCGCACCATACGGCAGACTCAGGTCTCGTGCACGCCCGATCTGCCCTCTTCGACCTGTACGGCGACCACCTGCGCGCCCGCGGCGCGCGGGCCCCGGTGGCCGCGCTGGTCCGGCTGCTCGCGCCGCTGGGCGTCCAGCCGCCGGCCGTCCGGACCGCCGTGTCGCGGATGGTCCGGCAGGGCTGGCTGGAGCCGGTCCGGGCCGACGGCCAGCCCGGCTACGCGCTCACCTCCCGGGCGCGTCGCCGCCTCGACGACGCCGCCGTCCGGATCTACCGGACCGGCCCCGACGACGAGTTCGCCGACGGGCCGGACGCCGTACCGGCGGCCACCGGACGGTGGGACCGGCACTGGCACCTGTGCATCCTGCGTGAGGTCCCGAACGCGCGCCGTCGCGAGCAGCTGGTGAGCCAACTTTCCTTCCTGGGTTGGGCTCCGCTGTCCGACGGCGCCTGGGTCGGGCTGCGCCACGACACCGAGGTCGACCAGATCCTGGCCGCCGATGGGATCGCCGCCGACCGGTTCCGGGCGCCGGTCGACAACGACGCCGTCGAGTTCGCCCGGCGGGTCTGGAAGCTGGACGACCTGGGCGCCGCGTACAACGCCTGGCTGGTCGACGCGAAGGCGCTGCTGGCCCGCGCCGAGGGCGAGGTGAGCGACGAGCAGGCGTTCGCCGTACGGTCTGAGCTGGTGCACGAGTGGCGCAAGTTCCTGTTCGTCGACCCGGGCCTGCCGGCCGAGCTGCTGCCGGCCGGCTGGGCCGGTGCGCGGGCCGCCGAGTTCTTCGATTTTCACGCGGCCCGGCTGGGCCACGCGGCCGGGCGTTTCGTGGACAACTGCCTGACCGTTCATTGATCTTTCTCACCGAGTGTTGGGAGCCCGCGACGATGAGTGACTCTGTGGTGTACGACGTGACCGACGGGATCGGCACCATCCGGCTGAACCGGCCGGACGCGATGAACTCGCTGGACACCGCCACCAAGGTCGCGCTCCGCGACACTGTCCGGGCCGCGGCCGAGGACGACGCCGTCCGGTGCGTCGTGCTGACCGGGACCGGGCGGGCGTTCTGCGTCGGGCAGGACCTGAAGGAACACATCGGGCTGCTCGAGGCCAACGACATGGAGGCGCTCTGGTCGACGGTCCCCGACCACTACGCGCCGATCGCGCTGGCCCTCGCCGAGATGCCGAAGCCGGTGATCGCCTCCCTGAACGGCATCGCCGCCGGCGCGGGCGCGTCGATGGCGTTCGCCTGCGACTTCCGGATCGTCGCGGACACCGCGGGCTTCAACTTCGCGTTCACCGGCATCGCGCTGTCCTGCGACACCGGGATCTCGTGGACGCTCCCGCGGCTGATCGGCCAGGCGAAAGCGACCGAGCTGCTCTATTTCCCGCGGACGATTCCCGCCGCCGAGGCGCTCACCCTCGGTCTCGCCACCTCGGTGGTCCCGGCCGCCGACCTCGACGCCGCCACCGCCGATCTCGCGACCAAGCTCGCGGCGGGCCCCACCCAGGCGTACGCGGGTGTCCGTCAGTCCCTCGCGTACGGCGCCTCGCACTCGCTCGCGGAGACGCTCGCCTTCGAGGCCGGCAAGATGCAGTCCACCGGCAGCACCGCCGACCACCGCAACGCCGTCGCGTCCTTCGTCGCCAAGCAGAAGCCGACCTTCGAGGGCCGGTAGCCGCGTCCACGACGTTCGAGGGCCGGTGGCCGCGTTCACCTGCTGTTCAGGGTCGGCTGCGTACGATCACGCGTTTCTGTCGCAGCTGACCCGAGGAGCCCGCGGATGACCGAGCACCCGCACCACCTGCACCTGCCGCACCCGCACCTGCCGCACCGGACGCCGGCGGCACCTTCGGACGGCGACGCGGCTGACGGGCGCTCGGCGGCTGCTTCGGACGGCAGGACGGCTGACGGTCGCTCGGTGGCCGACGATCGTTCGGCGGCCGACGACGTGGCCGACGCCGAGGAGTCGGCGGCGTTCGACCTGGACACCGACCTCGGCCAGCCGCACACCCGCCCCGACGTACCAGCCTTCGACGCCGCGCGGGACGTCGCGTTCGGGACCGACGTCGAGGAGTGACTCAGCGCGCGATGCAGTCGACGAGGTGATCGTTGACGATCCCGGTCGCCTGCATCAACGCGTAACTCGTGGTGGGACCGACGAAGACGAACCCCTTCTTCTTCAGCCCCTTGGCCATCGCCACAGACTCCGGGGTGGTCGCCGGCACGTCCCCGATCATCTTGGGCACCGGCTGCTGCGCAGGCCGGAACGACCACAAGAAGTCGGTCAGCTCCCCCTCGTTCAACTCCAGCAACGCCCGCGCATTGGTGATCGCCGCATTCACCTTCAACCGATTCCTGACGATCCCGGCGTCACTCATCAGTCGCACCCGGTCGTCTTCCCCGAACGCCGCGACCCGCACCGGGTCGAACCCGGCGAACGCCTTCCGGAAATTCTCCCGCTTCCGCAGAATCGTGATCCACGACAACCCCGACTGAAACCCCTCGAGCGTCATCCGCTCGAACAGCCCCCGGTCATCCCGGATCTCCTTCCCCCACTCGTCGTCGTGATAGGCGACGTACTCCGGCGCCGAAACCGCCCAGTCACACCGAGCCCGCCCGTCCGCCCCGAGAACACTCACCGGTTGGAACGCCCGACCACACCGGGGCCGGCGCTGTGCCGTCCGCGGGGAGCTTCGGTCGCCGCCGAGTCCTCGGCCGCAGCCGGAGGCTCAGCATCAGTTGCACTCGCCTCATCGGCCCGGTCAGCGAGTTCCTGGTCGCTGGTTGTCGCCTCGGTGGTAGCGGGTGACGCGGCAGGCACATCCTCAGCGGGTGCGTCCTCCGAGGAGGTCGTGTCGTCCGTCGTACCGGTGGTCGGGCGCCAGGTGCCCTCCTCCAGCGGCAGCTCATCCGGCTGCGGCGGCGCGGGCGGCGGTACGTGTTGGAACCACGGCTCGGGCTCCGCCTGCGGCGCCTGCTCGGCGGTGGGCTCCTGGGCGCCCAGCTGGTCCAGAGTCGGTGAGTACTCGTCCACCTGTCGCGTCTGGTAGTCGTACGGGCTGGCCTGCGTCGCAGGCGGCAGCGCGGGGTCCGGCGGGAGGACTGGCTCTTCCTCAGGCTCCGGCGGAAGCACCGGGTCCGGCGGGAGCACGGGCTTGGGCGGCGCGAGCGGGTCGTCCTGCGGCGCCTCGCCTCCGAGCGACCCAGCAGCCTGTACGTCGGCAGCAGCCTCCGGCGCGGGCGCGTGCTGCCGCGCCTCACCTGCATTCTGCGGGTCCGCGAGCGCGTCGCGCGACTGGGCCAGCTCGGCGGCAACCGTGTCCGAGTGGATGCCGCCGTCGGCCGGCGTCCGGGGCTCGGCGCCGGCGTGCTGCCGCCCCTCGCGGGCGGCGTACTGCGCCGCCTCGCGCGACTCCTGCGGGTCGGCGGTCGTCTGCTCCGGCTCGGGTACGGCGTACTGCTGCTGCGCGTCGAGGGCAACGTCCTGCTGCGCCTCGGGGGCGGAGTACTGCGCGTCACTGGCGGCCTGCGGGGCCGCGGCGGTCTGCGGCTGCACCTCGGCAGCGGCCTGCGGCTGCGCCTCGGCTGCGGCGTGCTCGTGGGCGTCACCGTCCTGCGGCTCGGCGGCGTACGGATGCGCCTCAGCGGCGGTCTGCGGGGCGGCGTACGGGTGCGCCTCAGCGGCCGTCTGCCGGGCGGTGAGGGGCTCGGCGGCGGCCTGCGGCTGGCTGGCGGAGACCTGCTGTGCCTCCGTCGGCGCCGGCTGTGCCTCCGTCGGCGCCGGCTGGGGCTCCGTGGGCGGCGGCGGGTCGATGTGCTGGTGGATCTCCGTTGCCGGGAAGTCCCCTCCGACGAGGATCGGCTTCTGGTAGCCCGTGTCGTCGAAGTCCGTCGGGTCGTAGTCGGCTCGTGAGGCGAAGCCTGCGCCCTCGGGGCCGTGGAGGATCGGGGTGACGGCGCGTTCGAGGTCGGCGATGCGGCGGTCGCGTTCGGCGACCTCGCGGCCCAGGCGCTCGAGGAGGCCGTCGACCTCGTCCATCCGGTAGCCGCGGACGGTGACCGCGAACCGGGTGGTGGCGATGTCGTCGGACGACAGCGCCTGGCGGGCGGGGACGGAGACGTCCGGCCGGTCGTCGTAGGCAGGGCTCATCGCGCCCCAGCGCCCGGAGGCGACGACGGCGACGGCACCGATCAGGACGACGACAACGAGCCCGAAGAACCACATCACGGGACCGATCGTGCCACGCCGGGGTGCACCGGCGCACAATCCCCGCGGGTTTGCGCCGCCGAGACCCCGGTCACCCCGAGCGTCGTCTCGCCACCCACCACTGATCAACGGGCGGTCCGGTCGTTGTCCCCCGCCTGAACGCACCGGCGGACAACGCCTTCCGGCCCGTTGATCAGTGCTGCACGTCGGTCCAGCTCGATCAGTGGTGCAGGTCGGTCAACTTGATCAGTGGGATCAGCTTCCGTCGGAGCCGAGCCGGTGCTGCGCCCGGCGCTCCCGCGCCTCGGGGTTGTCGGCCACATCAGCAGCCGCGGCCGCGGCCGCTTCCTCCGCCGCCGCATCAGCCATCTCGCCCGCCTTGACGATGTAGCTGATCGCCTCGTCGACGTCGTCGGTGATGGTGAACATGTCCAGGTCCGCCCCGGAGATCTTGCCGTCGGCAAGCATGGTGTCGCGCAGCCAGTCCGCCAGCCCGCCCCAGTACGACGTACCGAACAGCACCACCGGGAACGACGTCACCTTGCGTGTCTGGGCCAGCGTCAGCGCCTCGAACAGTTCGTCCAAGGTCCCGAACCCACCGGGCATCACCACGAAACCCTGCGCGTACTTGACGAACATCGTCTTGCGGGTGAAGAAGTACCGGAAGTTCATCCCGATGTCGACCCACTCGTTGAGCCCGTTCTCGAACGGCAGCTCGATGCCCAGCCCGACCGACACCCCGCCGGCCTCCGAGGCACCCTTGTTGGCGGCCTCCATCACGCCCGGCCCGCCGCCGGTGATCACCGCGTAGCCGGCGCCGACCAGCTTGCGCCCGAACGACTCGGCGGCCGCGTACATCGGGTCGTCCGGCTTGGTGCGCGCCGAGCCGAAGACGCTGATCGCGGAGCCGAGCTCGGCGAGCATGCCGAAGCCCTCGATGAACTCGGACTGGATCCGCAGCACCCGCCACGGGTCGGTGTGCACCCAGTCCGACGGGCCGCGGCTGTCCAGCAGCCGCTGCTCGGAGGTCGACTGCTGCACCTGGTTGCGGCGCATGACCACCGGCCCCCGCTGCTGCGACTGGGGGCGGTCAGGGTGAATCGATTCCGTCATGCCACCCAGGTTAGTGCGGGCCGCGAGCACACGGCGCCGCCACGGCGCGATCGCCTCAGGCTGTCAACCAGCTCCTCAGCCGCTGTTCACACTGCTCGATCTCCGCCTCCGGCACGTACTCCTCCTGCTTGTGCGCGAGCAGCGGGTCACCGGGCCCGTAGTTCACCGCCGGTACGCCGAGCAGCGTGAACCGGGCCACGTCGGTCCACCCGAACTTCGGTTGCGGCTCGCCCCCGACGACCTCGAGGAACGCGGCCGCGGCCGGCCGCTGCAGCCCGGGCAGCCCGCCGGGCGCGGTGTCGGTGACGACCACGTCGTACCCGGCGAACACCTCGCGCAGGTGCGCCTCGGCCTCGGCCTCGGTCCGGTTCGGGGCGAACCGGTAGTTGACGGTCACCGTGCACAGGTCCGGTACGACGTTGCCCGCGACGCCGCCGCTGATCCCGACCGCGTTCAGCCCTTCGCGGTACTCCAGCCCGTCGATCGGCACCCGCCGCGGCTCGTACGCCGCCAGCCGCGCCAGCACCTCGCCGGCGGCGTGGATCGCGTTCGACCCCATCCAGGAGCGCGCCGAGTGGGCGCGTTCGCCGCGGGTGGTGATCTCGATCCGCATCGTGCCCTGGCAACCGGCCTCGACGACCGCGTTCGACGGCTCCATCACCACCGCGAACACACCGTCGAGCAGCTCCGGGTTGGACTGGGACAGCTTGAACAGCCCGTTCCGCTCGGACTCGACCTCTTCGCAGTCGTAGAACACGTAGGTGACGTCGCGGTTCGGCTCGGCCAGCGTCGCGGCCAGCCGGAGCCCGACGGCGACGCCGCCCTTCATGTCGCAGGCGCCGAGCCCGTGGATCAGCCCGTCGGCGCGCCGCGCCGGCAGGTTGTCGTTCAGCGGGACGGTGTCCAGGTGCCCGGCGATCACGATCCGCTCGGCGCGCCCGAGGTCGGTCCGGGCGACGACGGTGTTGCCGTGCCGGAACACCTTCAAGTGCCCGTACGCCGACAGCGCGGCCTCGACCGCGTCCGCGATCGGCTCCTCGGTCCCGCTCACCGACGAGATGTCGACCAGCGCGGCGGTGAGGTCGGGTCCGGATTGGGTCAGGTCCAGCAAGTCGCTCAGTCCTTCGGGGTCGGCAGGAAGACGCAGAACTCGTTGCCTTCGGGGTCGGCGCAGATGTTCCACTGGATGTCACTGTCCTGGGGCCGCAGCAGTGTCGCACCCGCGGCCAGCAGCGGTTCGAGGGCGTCGGCGTCGACGTCCCAGTGCACGCGGTTCTTCACCGTCTTCGGCTCCGGGACCGAGATGAACACGAAGTAGTCGAACGGCAGCCCCGGCACGTTCTCCAGCCAGCTGTACGGCTTGCCCTCGCCGAGCTGCAGGTCACCGCCGAGCACCTGATGCCACCAGCGCGCCTGGCGCTCGGGGTCGGCAGAGTCGACCACCACCTCCATCAACCGGTACGCCGGGACGCTGTCGCGCGGGAACCCGCAGAACTCGCCGCCCTCCGGATCCTCCATCACCGCCCAGCTCTGCTCGTGGTCGATCGGCGACTGCACGGTCGCGCCGAGCTTCTCCAGGCCGGCGATCCCCGAGGCGTGCACGTCGAGGTGCACCCGCTGCTTCACCGACCGCGGCTCCGGGACCTTGTTGATCCAGACCGTCTGCGCCGGCTGGTCGCCACGCAGCGGGACCGGCCCGTCGGCCGCAGCATCGGCCGGGGCTGTCAGGCCGAGAACGGTCCCCCAGAAGTCGACCATCGGGCCGACCTCGGTGACGTCGACGCAGAGATCCTTGAAGCGGGCAAGACTCATTCCGCCAGGCTAGAGGGGTCCACCGACTGTTTGCGGTAGTGACGGCTGACGCGCTCGCGATTGCCGCAGGAGGGCGAGCACCAGGTCTGGCGCGGGTCGGTCTGGAGGAAGTAGCGAACGCAGCGCGCGGCCGGGCAGGCGCGGAGGCGGGCGACGTCCGGGCTGGTGAGGAAGTCGATCGTCGAGCGGGCGATGGCGCCGCTCAGCAGGCGCAGCGGGTCGGTGCTGCGAGCTGCCCAGGTGATCGTCGGCAGGTCGCCGTCGTCTTCCCAGGTCAGGCGAGGAGTGCCGAGGTACTCGGCGGCGCGGTTCAGGCGGCGGAGGGCCACGGAGGGTTCGAGGGGTACGGCGAGCTCGACCCGGGTGGGAGACGCCGGGCGGACGGCGCGGGCGAAGAGGTTCCGTACGACGACGCGCAGGTCGGTCAGAGCAGGCCCGGCGACAGCAGGCGCCAAGGCGGGACCCGCGGGGGGAGAAACCTGGGCCAACGGGGTGCCGAGGAGTTCGGTGACCAGGGGCTCGGTGCGCACCAACCACTCCTCGACGCCCTCCGGCGTACCGAGGAGATCCAGCAGGCCGCCGTGGCCGTCGTGGCGGATGGTGGTGGCCAGTTCCAGTGCGAGCACCTGAGGAGTCTAATGGGATCTCCGATTGCTGGCGTAAGTGCCCATGCCTTATGGTCCTAACGCCAGATCGAAGAACTGCCGTTAAGGAGAGCCATGCTGAAGCCCGAGGTGCCGGCCGCTGTCGCGGAGCGCTTGATCGAGGTGGTCGCGGGAGTGGACGAAGCGGCGGCGCGCGAGCCGTCGATGCTGCCCGGCTGGTCGAGGGCGCACGTGATGGCGCACCTCGTGGGCTTCAGCGACGCGATGACCCGGCAGGTGACCGAGGCGAACGCCAGGCGGCTGGTCGAGTTCTACGACGGCGGCATGCCCGCCCGGGTCGCCGCGATCGAGAGCAGATCGACGGAGCCGGTCGACGTACTCAAGCGGGAGATCGCGCGGGCGACTGCGGCCCTGGTCAGCGCGTGGGGGCAGGTCGAGGACTGGTCGCGCCCGGTGACGCACCGGAACGGGACGCTGGCGGACACCGTCTACACCGGCTGGCGCGAGCTGACCATCCACACCGCGGACCTCGGCCTCAGCCACGCGACCACGGACGACTGGCCCGAGGACTTCTGCCTGCACCTGCTCGACTTCCTGCGTCCGCGCGTGCCTGCGGGCACCCAACTGGTCCTGCAAGCACCGAACCACCGATGGACCGAAGGCGAAAGCGACCAGGTAGTTGTCGAGGGCAACCTCACCGACCTGACCGCCTGGCTCGCCGGCCGCCGGCCCCAGCGCGAGCTGACCGGCGACCTCCCCGAACTCCTGCCCTGGCCCTGAGTTACTTGAGCCCCGTGGTCTTCATCGCGTCCACCAGCCGCTTCTGGCCCGCGACGAAGACCACGACGGTCGGGATCGCCGCGATCACCGCGGCGGCCAGGATCAGGTTCCACGCCGACGCGTACTGCCCCTGCAACCCCGAGATCCCCAGCTGCACCACCCGCAGATCAGGGTTCCGGGTGATCGTCAGCGGCCACAGGAACGCGTTCCAGTTGGCCAGGAAGAACAGCACCGAGAGCGACGCCAGCACCGGCCGGCTCAGCGGCAGGATGACGCTCCAGTACCGCCGCCAGTACCCGCAGCCGTCCAGGTCGGCGGCCTCCTCCAGCTCGCGCGGGATGTTCAGGTAGTACTGCCGCAGCAGGAAGATGCCGAAGGCGTGGAAGATGCTCGGCACGATCAGCCCGGCGTAGCTGTCGAGCAGCCCGAACTGCTTGGCGACCAGGAACAGCGGCACCAGGATCACCGGCAGCGAGACGAGCAGCGTGGACATGATCCCGGAGAAGATCAGCGCCCGGCCCGGGAACCGCAGCCGGGCCAGCGCGTACGCCGCCATCGAGTGGAAGAACAGCGCGATCACGGTGACCGCGACCGACACGATCGCGGAGTTCAGCAGGAACCGTGGCAGCGGGAACTTCAGCAGCACGTACTGCAGGTTGTCCAGCGTCCAGGTCGACGGCCAGCCGAACGAGAACACGTCCTCGGCCGGTTTGAGCACGCTGAGCAGCACCCAGAGCAACGGCGCCACCGCGATCAACGCCAAAAGATGCGCCACAAGAGGAAAGACCTTAGTCCTCATCGAAGCGGCCTCCCTTCGTGAAGGCGAACATCAGCCCGGTGCAGAGCACCAGGATCGCGACCACCACCGTGGTCAGCGCGGCGGCGTACCCGAGGTTGTTGAAGGTGAAGGCCTGCTCGTAGATGTAGAGCACCACCGTGCTGGTCGCCCGTGCCGGGCCGCCCTTGGTGAGCACGAAGACCAGGTCGAAGGCCTGCAGACCGGTGACCGCGCCGATCGTCGAGTTCACCACGACGAAGAAGCTGGTCGGCCGCATCAGCGGCCAGATCACGAACCGGAACCGCTGCCAGGCCGAGGCGCCGTCGATCTGCGCGGCGTCCTCGAGCTCCTTCGGCACGTCCTTCAGCCCGGCCAGCAGCACCAGCATCTGGTAGCCCATCACGAACCAGACGCTGATCACCACATAGGTGCCCAGGGCAAGCGACGGCGTCCCCAGGAAGGACACGTCGCCGAGCCCGAACGGCGCCAGCAGCTTGGAGACCGCGCCGCGCTTGTCGACCAGCAGGAACTGCCAGATCAGGCCGACCACGACCAGGCTGACCACGTGCGGCAGGAAGAACGCCGAGCGGACCCAGCCGATGCCGCGGAAGTGGTTGCGGACCAGCATCGCCAGCCCGAAGCTGATCACGAACGCGATCGGGACGAAGCTGACCACGTAGATCGCGGTGATCTTCAGCGACGCCCAGAGCTGGTCGTCGCTGCCCATCAGCTTGTAGTTGGCCAGGCCGACGTACTGGTAGTTGCCGAAGCCGTCGACCTTGAAGAACGCGACGCCGAGGGCGAGCACCATCGGCACCGCGACGAACGCGAGCAGCCCGAGCAGGTCCGGCGCGAGGAACGCGTACGCCGCCAGCGCCTCGCGCCGTTTGCGGGTCATGCCGGGTTTGGGCGTGGCCGCCGGACGGCGTACCGACGGCTTGGACGGGGGCGCTGTCGTCGTGGTCATCAGCTGATGGGCGCGCCCTGGTAGGTCTTCAGGAAGGTGTCGATCCGCTCCGCCGCGTCGGCCGCCGCCTTGGCCGGGTCGGACCCGTTCAGCTGGCAGGCCTGGATCGCGTCGGCGATCGGCTGGTACACCTCCGGTGGGAACCGCGGCTCGGGTTGCCCGGTCGGCGCGATCTCGTCGACGAACTTCTTCAGCACGCCCTGCTCGAAGGCGCCCTTGGCGTCCGCGGCGGCCTGCACCGACTTGCGCGGCGGCACGTTGGTCTTCACGACGGTGTTCCACTGCCGCTGCCGCTCGACACCGTCGGCATCGGTCGAGCCCAGCGCCCAGGCGATGAACTTGGCCGCCGCCTCCGGGTTCTTGCCCTTGGAGTTGGCCACGAACGCCCAGCCGCCGAGGTCGGTGGCCGGCTTGCCGCCGTCCGGCGTCGGCAGCGGGATGATGCCGTACTTGAACTTGGCCGCCTTGCCTTTCATGTCGGCGACCGCCCAGATCCCGCTCTGTTGCAGGGCGACCGCGCCGGAGCCGAGGTTGGACACGACGTCGCCGCCGCCGTCGCCGAGCGCCTTACGCGGCGCGACCTTGGCCTGGATGGTGTCCTTCCAGAAACCCAGCGCTTGTACGGCGGCCGGCGAGTCGAAGGCGACCTTGCCGTCCTTGATCGGCGTCCCGTCGCCCTGCCACAGGAACGGGTACCAGGTGAAGTTCTGGTAGTAGCCGGGCAGCGTCTCGAACATCACGCCGTACCGGTCCTTGCCGGTCAGCTTCTCCGCGACGGCCAGCGTCTGGTCCCAGGTCTTCGGCAGGTCGGCCTCGGACAGGCCGGCCTTGGTGAAGGCGGCCTCGCTGTAGTACATCGCGAGCGGCTCGATCTCCATCGGCAGGCCGTAGACCTTGCCGTCGACCGAGCGCGCCTCGAGCAGGCCGGGCAGGTAGTCGGCCTTCGCGTCGTCGGGCAGCGCCGAGCCGAGGTCCTGCAGGACGCCGCCGTTGTAGTAGCGCAGGAAGTCGCCGGGGCTGATCAGGAAGATGTCCGGGCCCTCGCCGGACTGGAACGCGGTCTGCAGCGTGGTCCCGTTCAGGTAGTCCTTGCCCGGGATGTAGCGCAGCTTGACCTTGACGTCGTTGTTGGCGTTCCACTTCTCCGCCATGTCCACGAACCACTTGCTCTGCGGACCGCCGTCGTCGGAGGGACCGTAGAAGTTCCAGAACGACATCTCCTTGCCGTCGCCACCGCTGCCGCCGTCACCTCCGCACGCGGTCAGCAGAGGGCCGCCGACGGCCGTCGCGGCCAGGGCGCCGAGACCACCACGCAGCACGGAACGCCGGCTGAGCGGCCTTTGCGGGAAGGAGTGTGCGGACATCAGGGGCTCCAGGGGGCTAGCGCACCGGATCGGGCAATCGATTTCTCGCAATCTACGAGGGGTGACCGGAACGGTCAAGGGCGTGACGGTCACGACTTTGACCGGACAAGGCGGTTGGCCTTGTTTTGCACAGGTTGCAAGCGTTGACACCTGCTCGACCCGCTGCCTACGCTTCGGAAATCGATTTCTGAGACATCACCGGAAAGCGGGTCGAGGATGCCTGTAGTGCCGAACCGTGCGGACCGCCCCACCGCCGCACGGCCACCGCTCACCACCGACGCCCCGGCGCCGGCGGACGCCGAGCTCCCCCGTGACCTGGTCACCCGCGGACTGGCGGCGGCGCGGAGCGCGATCGAGACCGAGGCGGCCGCCGTGTCCGCGCTGGCCGACCGGCTGGACGGCGTGTTCCTCGACGTCCTGACCGCGGTCGCCACCTGCGAAGGGCATCTGGTCGTCACCGGTCTCGGCAAGTCCGGCCTGGTCGGCCGCAAGATCGCCGCGACGCTGGCCTCCACCGGTACGCCGGCCACCTTCATCCACTCCGGCGACGCACTGCACGGCGACTCCGGCGCGGTCACCGGCCGCGACCTCGTCCTCGCCCTGTCCGCCTCCGGCGAGACCGCCGAGGTCTGCGCGTTCGCGCGGATGCTCAGCGACCGGCAGATCCCGGTGATCGCGATGACCGGTAACGAGGAGTCGACACTCGCCCAGCTGTCGACGTACACGCTGGACACGATGGTCCTGCGCGAGGCCGACCCGCTGAACCTCGCCCCGACCGCCTCCACCACCGCCGCGCTGGTGATGGGCGACGCGCTGGCCTGCGCGCTCGTCGTACTGCGCGAGTTCACCCACCACGACTTCGCCCGCTTCCACCCGTCCGGTGCGCTCGGGCGCCGGCTGCTCGGCGGTGAGGCATGAGCCTTTACGACGTCTGCGTGCTCGGGTCGTTCATGAAGGACCTGGTCGCCAGCGCCGAGCGCCGGCCGCTGCCCGGCGAGACCCTGCACGGCACCGGGTTCGCCGAGTTCCTCGGCGGCAAGGGCGTGAACCAGGCGATCGCCGCGGCCCGGATGGGCGCCCGGACCGCGATCGTCGGCACGATCGGCGACGACCGGTACGGCGAGGAGTTCCTGGAGCTGCTGAAGACCGACGACGTCGACACCGACTGGGTGATCCGGCACCCGTCGCTCGGCACCGGCGTCGGGCTGCCGCTGGTGCTGCCCGACGGCAGCAACTCGATCATCATCGTCTCCCGCGCCAACGCGGCGATCACCCCGGACGACATCGAGGCCGCGGCCGGCGTACTGACCGGCAGCCGCGTCCTCAGCGTCCAGCTCGAGCTCCCGGTCGAGGCGAGCCGCGCTGCCCTCCGGCTCGCCTCGGCCGCGGGGGTCACCACGATCCTGACCCCGGCACCGGTCGGGCCGGTCGACCCGTCGCTCGCGGCGTACGTCGACATCCTGGTCCCGAACGAGGTGGAGGCGGCGGCGCTGACCGGGCTGGACTGCGACGACGAGTCGCAGGTCCCGGTGATCGCGCGCAAGCTCGCCGACGAGTGGGAGCTGCGCGGGTGCGTGGTGACGCTCGGGTCGCGCGGGGCCTACGTGCTGGACCGTACGGCGGGGATCGAGCAGCGGGTTCCGGCGTACCGGGTGGACACCGTCGACACGGTCGGCGCCGGGGACGCCTTCTGCGGTTCGCTCGCCGCGTCGCTGGCCGAAGGTGCCGCTCTCGTGGAAGCCGTACAGCTCGCGAACGCCTGTGGCGCGCTGTCGACGACCGTCAACGGAGCTGCTGCATCAGCCCCCTCACGAGCCTCGGCACAGGCCCTGCTGGACACCACCATCGTTGAAAACTCGTCCTTCGCCGCTGCTCCACCCCAGTCGTGAGACTCTAGATGCCGTCCAGGCGGCTGCGGGTTGAACGGCGGGGAGTGAGTATGACGACGATCTACGACGTCGCGCGTAGATCGGGCGTGTCTCCGGCGACCGTCTCGCGGGTGCTGAGCGGGCGGCGCAACGTCGACCCGGAGCTGTCGGAGAAGGTCCGGGCCGCGGTCGCCGAGCTCGGCTACCGGCCGAACGGGGTGGCCCGGAACCTGCGACGGGCCAGCACGAACCTGTGGGCGGTGGTGATCTCCGACATCGAGAACCCGTTCTTCACCTCGCTGGTGCGCGGGCTCGAGGACGTCGCGCAGACCGAGGGCTACCACGTCGTGCTCTGCAACTCCGACGAGGACCCGGCCAAGGAGGCCGCGTACGCCGGCGCGGTGCTGACCGAGCAGATGGCCGGTGTCGTGATCTCGCCGACCTCGACCGCCGAGGGCGTCCAGCAGCTCGCCGACGCCAAGACCCCGATGGTGCTGATCGACCGCCGGGTCGAGGGCGTCGAGGCCGACACCGTGCTGGTCGACAACGAGCACGGCGCCGCCGAGGGCGTGAAGCACCTGATCGACGGCGGCTACTCCCGGATCGCCTGCATCACCGGCCCACGTCGCGTCAGTACGGCGATGGACCGGCTCGCCGGCTACCGCGCGGCACTGCGCGCGGGCGGCATCCGCTTCGACAAGGACCTGGTCCGGCACGCCGATTTCCGCGAGGCCGGCGGGTACGCCGCGATGGAGAGCCTGCTCGAGCTGCCCGAACCGCCCGAGGCGCTGTTCGTCACCAACAACCTGATGACCGTCGGCGCGCTGGAGTGCCTGGCCGAGAAGGGCGTCCGGGCGCCCGACGACATCGCGATCGTCGGCTTCGACGACATCCCGTGGGCCGACCTGGTGGTGCCGAGCCTGACCACGGTCGCGCAGCCGACGTACGAGCTGGGCCGGACGGCAGGTTCGCTGCTGAAGGACCGAATCGCGGCGCCCGGCCGTCCGCCGTCGACCGTCACGCTGCGGACCGAGCTGCACATCCGGGCGACGTCGGCGCCTAAGAAGAAGTAGTCACTCGCCGTCGGGGGTCGAACGCCGGGACCCACTTGGCGAGCCAGGTCGAGCCTGTCAGCGTGAGCGCGCCGAGGGCGAGCGAGGCTGCGGCCAGCGGGAAGGCGAGGGTGATCGCGCCGATCAGCACCGGGCCGATCACCGAGCCGAACTCGGCGCAGAACGTCCAGCCCGCGAGGAACTGCGCCCGGTGCCCGGGCGGTGCGGCGTCGGCACCGAGGGTCTTCACGATGCCGGAGCCGAGACCGTTGCCGACGGCCATCAGTACGCCGACCGCGAGCACGCTCGCGAAGGCGGTCGACAGCGGCAGCGTCAGCATGCCGATCCCGAGCAGGACCGTCGCCGGGACGGCGATCCAGACCCGGCCAAGGCGGTCCATCACCAGGCCGGCCGGGTAGAACAGCAGCATCTCGATGCCGTTGGTGATGCCGAAGACGATCGAGGTGTCGGTCGCGGACAGGCCCAGATGCTCACCCCACAAGGGGATCAGGCTGGTCCGGGCGGCGCGGGCGACGGCGATCACGAAGACGCCGGTGCCGAGGGTGAGGAACGTGCGGCGGTGGTCCCAGAGCACGCGCTTCAGCGGCAGCCGCTCGACCTGGACCGGTTCGTGCGCGCCCTGCGGTTCACCGGCGGTGAGCAGCACGACGATCGCGCCGACCGAACCGGCCACGCCGACGCCGTACGCGCCGGGCATGCCCCAGTGGTGCCCGGCGAACGCCCGAGGAACGGCCCGATGAAGAGCCCGATCCGGCTCACTCCCCCGAGCGTCGACAGCGCGCGGGCGCGCAGCTCCACGGGCACGACCTCGGTGACGTACGACTGCCGCGCGAGGCTGAAGACAGCTCCCGCGAGCCCGGCGACGAGGAGACTGATCCCGAGCAGCCACGGCGTACGGACGACCATCGCGGCACACCACGCGACCGCACTCACCACCGCCGCGACCAGCAGTGCCCGCCGCTCACCGATCCGTACGACCAGCGCCCCCGCAGGCAGCGACCCGGCGAACTGCCCGATCCCCAGCACCCCCACGAGAAACGCGGCGAACCCGACGGAGGCACCGAGCTGCAGCGCCGACAGCGCGACCACGGGCAGGACCGCGCCCTGACCAACTGCGTTCAGAACAGTCGGCCCGAACGCCGGCACCGCGATCCGCCAGAGACTGAAGCCGGGCATCTTCCTCCAGGTATCTCGACATCAAGATACATAAAGGTCAGGGCAGCTGGTCCAGGAGGCCGTCGAGCTCGTCGAGGAGCGGGGTGATCCAGTCCTTCGAGGACGGGACGGTGTGGACGCCTTCCTCGATCACCCAGGCGAGGGCGCGCAGGGTGAAACCGCAGCCGCCGATCAGGGTTTGGCGCTCGACCAGGGTGCGGTCGGTGCCGGCGGCTTCGCAGTACCGGGTGACGAGGTGGTCGCGGTCGTGGCCTAGGGCAACGGCTTCGCGGGTCAGGGTGTAGAGGTCGGGGAGCTGCGGGGCGAGGTAGGTGAGCGGCCAGTCGACCGGCGTCCAGCGGCGGCCGTCGGTGACGAGGTTCTTGCCGACGTAGTCGCCGTGGACCACTCGTGGGCGGACCATCCGGTGCAGGTCGGCGACGGCGGGACGCAGGCGATTCTCGACCCGCTCGACGAGGCCGGAGGCCGGCTCGGGGCGACCTTCCGCGACGCGTGCCGCCAGATCCGACAGCCGGTCGGCGTCGAACTCACTCGCGCCGTCCACCGGCACCGAGCGGATCTCCGCCAGCAGGTCCACCGCCGCCAGGAAACCCTCCAGGCTCGGCTCCTGCTCGAGCGTCACGCGGCCGACGTCCTCCATCACCAGCAGCACCGCACCATCCAGATGCACCAGCTCGATCAGCTCCGGCGCGGGCAGCCGCAGCGGCCGGACGTACCGCTCGTACGCCGTACCCTCCGTGCTCTGCGTGTCGCTCCCCCGCTTCACGATCACGCTGCGCAGCCCGTACGACAGCCGCCAGACCTCCGACGACCCCCAGCGCCGCAGCTGCTCCCCGCCCAGGTCGCCGGGTGCCGGCGCCCCGGTCGCCTTCAGCACCGCCGGCTCGACGGCCTCGATCCACTCCGGCAGCACGCCGTACACCCCTTCACGCTCAGCCAGTAGAGCACGCGCTGTCCGCACTGTGCGCACCAATTAGAACCGATAGCCCTTGTCTGGCAGGCTTGCGGCATGACTGAGACTGCCGCGCACGCCTGGGGCTTCGGCCTCGCCACCGTCACCGAGTCGGGCTCGGTGCTCGACGTCTGGTACCCGGCGCCCGAGCTGGGCTCCGCGCCGGCGGACGTGAAGGCGCCGGCCGAGCTGATCGCTGCCGAGGGCAACGACGACCTGCGCCAGGTCCGCCGCGAGGTGGTCAAGGCCGAGATCGCCCTGGCCGACGCCCCGTCCGGTACGGCGGACGCCTACCTGCGGCTGCATCTGCTGTCGCACCGTCTGGTCCGCCCGCACGGCGTCAACCTGGACGGCATCTTCGCCGCCCTGCCGAACAACGCCTGGACGTCGCACGGCCCGGTCCCGGTCGACCAGGTCGAGCAGGTCCGGCTGCGCGCGCGGGCCGCGGGCCTGCACCTGTCGGTGACCAGTGTCGACAAGTTCCCCCGGATGACCGACTACGTCGTCCCGTCCGGGGTCCGGATCGGCGACGCCGACCGGGTCCGCCTGGGCGCGCACCTGGCCGAGGGCACCACCGTGATGCACGAGGGCTTCGTGAACTTCAACGCCGGCACCCTCGGCACGTCGATGGTCGAGGGCCGGATCGTGGCCGGGGTGGTGGTCGACGACGGCAGCGACATCGGCGCCGGCGCGTCGATCATGGGCACGCTGTCCGGTGGCGGCAAGCAGGTGATCGAGATCGGCAAGCGCTGCCTGCTCGGCGCGAACGGCGGGATCGGCATCTCCCTCGGCGACGACTGCGTGGTCGAGGCCGGGCTCTACGTGACCGCCGGCACCAAGGTCACGCTCCCGGACGGCACCGTGGTGAAGGCGCGCGAGCTGTCCGGCCAGCCGGGCCTGCTCTACCTGCGCAACTCGGTCACCGGCGCGGTCGAGGCGCGGCCGCGCAAGGGCGAGGGCATCACCCTCAACGAGGCCCTGCACGCCAACGCGTGATCATACTTTCTGACGATTTTCCCCCGGCAGCCGTCGCTGCCGCGAACCTGCCGGGGCCCCTGCACGTCAACCAGTTCGTGACCAGTCTTCCGGAACCCGCCGCCGGTCCCCGCACGTTGGGAGCGGTATGCCGGTGAATCGTGGAGTGATCGTGGCCGTCGGCGCGATCGGCGCGCTCGCGCTGGCCGTCGGCGGCGCGATCGCGTGGGTCGGCGGCCAGGGCATCGGGCCGCTGATCCCGCCGCGCGAGCAGTGCGAGGCGACCGTCAACGGCACCACCGTGACGCTCGACCTCGACCAGGCCGAGTCCGCCGCGGTGATCGCGGGCGTCGCCGTACGGCGCGGACTGCCGCCGCGGGCCGCGACGATCGCGCTCGCGACGGCGTACCAGGAGTCCGGTCTGCGCAACCTCGCGCACGGCGACCGGGACTCGCTCGGCCTGTTCCAGCAGCGGCCGTCGATGGGCTGGGGCACCGCCGCGCAGGTCCAGGACCCGCACTACGCGGCGTGGAAGTTCTACGACGCGCTGATCAAGATCAAGAACTACCAGTCGCTCGCGGTGACGGTCGCGGCCGACCGGGTGCAGCGCAGCGCCTTCCCCAACGCGTACGCCGACCACGAGGGCGACGCCCGGGTGCTGGCCTCGGCGCTGACCGGGCAGACCAAGGGCGCGTTCAGCTGCACGGTCGACAACCCGAGCGGTCCCGCCGAGTCGATCGGCCGGAACGGGCTCACGCCGCGCGCCGAGGCGGTCCGGCAGGATCTGGCGAAGACATTCGGCAAGCTCCCCACCGGCGGGTACGCCGAGGGTGGCGTCCGGTCGGGGCACATGGAGGGTTCGGCGCACTACGACGGCCGCGCGGTCGACGTCTTCGTCAAGCCGATCTCGGCGGCGAACACGACCCGCGGCTGGGCGCTCGCGCAGTACCTGGTCGCGCACGCGGACCGGCTGAAGATCAAGACCGTCATCTTCAGCGACAAGATCTGGACCGCGGGCGGGCGCTCGGACAGCGGCTGGCGCGACTACCAGGCGCCGGAGCGGCCGGGGAACCGGGACACGCTGCGGCACCTCGACCATGTGCACGTGGACGTCGTCGACCAGTAGACGCAGAACTGCGGTGCACCCGATCGGATGCACCGCAGTTCGCTGCTTGGTGGGCCTAGCTCACTCGTCGTGCTCCTGCGGGGGCAGCGCGGCGATGAACGGGTGGTCCTTGTCGATCTTGCCCATCTTCGACGCGCCACCGGGCGAACCCAGGTCGTTGAAGAAGTCGACGTTCGCCGTGTAGTAGTCCTTCCACTGGTCCGGCGTGTCGTCCTCGTAGTAGATCGCCTCGACCGGGCAGACCGGCTCGCACGCTCCGCAGTCGACGCACTCGTCGGGGTGGATGTAGAGCATCCGGTTGCCCTCGTAGATGCAGTCGACCGGGCACTCCTCGACACACGCGAGGTCCTTGAGGTCAACACACGGCTGCGCGATGACGTAAGTCACTGGTACTCCTCCTATGGCCAGCAGGCGCAGCGGTCGGGAAATGCTGCGGTGCGGTAGTGCTCGGTTCTCTAGTATCAGGCTATAGCCAGGTCCACTCTGCCAGGAGTCCGCATCGTGTCAGGCGTCAGTACCCGTGATATCGGCCACCGTGTCGTGGTCCGCCACCGGCTCGACGGCGGTCAGGCGACCGACGTGATCGGGGTGCTGCAGTCGTACGGCGAGCAGACCCTGGAGGTCCGTCACGCCGACAGTACGCCGTACCGGATCGAGCTGTCGGCGGTGGTGGCAGCCAAGCCGGTCCCCCCGATGCCGCTGCGCCGGGTGGACGTGGAGCAGCTGTTCCTGACCACGGCGCTCGGCCGGCCGGCGGTGGAGACCCAGTACGTCGGCGAGTGGTTGCTCCGGGCGTCGAGCGGCTGGACCGGCCGGGCGAACTCGGTGCTCCCCGCTGGTGACCCCGGGTTGCCGTTCAGCGACGCTGCGAAGCAGGCTGAGGCGTTCTACCAGGAGCGCGGGCTGCCGCCGCTGGCGCTGGTCCGGATCGGGTCGCCGGAGCAGGAGGCGTTCCGCGAGCACGGCTGGACGGACGCGCGGCCGACGGAGTCGGACACGCTGGTGCTGCACACGACGCTGGACCACGTGAACGCTCCGCCGGCGTACGAGGTGCTGGTGTCGGACCGGCCGGACGCTCGCTGGTACGACGCGGCCTTCGAAGGGCCGGTACCTGCTGTGGCGCCCGCGGTGATGGAGGGGGCGCCCCGGACCGCCTTCGCGTCGGTGGAGCTGGACGGGCAGGTGGTGGCGGTCGGGCGAGGCTCCATGACTGGCCACTGGCTGGCTGTGGACGCCGTGCGGGTCGCCCCGGCGTACCGGAGGCGCGGGCTGGCCACGGCGGTGCTCCAGGGGCTGGCGCGCTGGGCTGGGCCCCTGGGCGGGCGCCGGACGTACCTGGAGGTCGAAGAGCAGAACACGGGCGCTCTAGCGACCTACCAGGCTGTTGGTTACGTCGAGGCGTACCGCTACCGCTACCTGACCGTCTAGCAGGCGGGCAGGGCCGTCGCCGAAGGGCTGCGGATGCTCCTGGTGTGGTGGACGCTGCTCCCGACCCACGCCGTGAACTGCTTGCCCTCGTACCGCTCGGCGTAGATGTTGAACTGGTTCGCGAGCCGGTTCGGCCCGATCTTCTCGCCGTCGAGCGGGTAGCCGTGGTCGTACATGTAGTAGGCCCAGTCGGCCCACTTGCCGGTGTTGTTCCAGGCCGAGACCCGGAAGGCCTTCGAGTTCAGCTCACACATGTAGAGCGTGATGCCACCGGCCCAGGCCATCGCCTTGCCGTAGCTCCGCAGCTTCTTCCAGGTCTGCGGTCCGACCTTGCCGTCGGCGCTGATCCGGGCGTCGGTCTGAAAGGCCCGGACTCGGTTGCGGGTCGCCGCGCCGTACACGCCGTCCGCGCTGAGACCGCCCAGATTGGTCTGGAGCTGCCGGACACACTCTCCGCGGCTGCCGTAGGCGAGGTAGGTGGTCGAGCAACTCGCCGCGGTGACCTGTACCGCCTGCGCTGCCTTGGTCTCGGCGGGGGCCGACTGGGGGCTCGGGCTGCTGACGTCCGCGTCGGCGGTCGCGACCAGGCCACAGACCAGGCTGCCGGCCAGTGCTGCGGCGACGACGGCGCCACGGGTGCGCCGTCGACGCAGGATGTTCCTCATTCGGTTTCGGTTCCTCTCACGGGACTACTGACAGCCGCACGCTAGAGAGCAGGAGCAACACTTCACTGCCCGTAGTCCGCCCGTACCAGCCGACGGGCAGCTAGCGCTCCGATCAGGCTCAACGCGGCGAAGCCGACTAGTACGACGCTGAGCGCGTGCTGGGCGTCAGTGCTCAGGCTGGAGTACACAGCGCCGGCCAGGGCGACTCCGAAGGCTCCGGAGAGCTGGGCGTTGGTGGCGACGACGCCGGAGAGGTCGGCGGCGTACTGGGTGGGCATGCTGCCGGTGATGCCGCCGATCAGGGTGTTGGCGCTGATGCCCAGGCCCAGGCCGCCTACGCCGAGCAGAGCGAACAGGAGCGGGCCTGAGGTGCCGCCTGCGAGCAGGTAGGCGAGGACGGCCAGGTAGCCGGTGCCGAGGATCGCGCAGCCCAGGACTGGGAGCCAGCGGATGCCCTCGGGGAGTCTGGGGAGCAGCGGGCCGGCCAGGCCGAAGGCGGCGACCCAGACGACCATGGCCAGGCCCGAGTACGCCGGGCTCTTGCCGAGGCCCTGCTGCAGGTAGAGGGCGAGCACGAAGAGCAGGGCGAAGTAGGAGCCGGTTGTGGCGCCGTGGGCGAGCAGGCCGGCGCGGACGCGGGGGTTGCGGAGGACCTGGCGGGCGATCAGCGGGCGGCCGCCGGAGGCGGCAGCGCGGCGTTCGCCGTACTCGAAGAGGGCGAGGGCGGGGAGGCTGAGGGCCAGGCTGATCCAGGACCAGGCCGGCCAGCCGCGTTCAGAGCCCAGCAGGAGTGGGACGATCACCAGGAGGACCGTGGCGGACAGCGTGAGGACTCCCCTGGCGTCCAGCGGCTGCTTGGTGCCGCGGGCCGGGTCGAGGTGGCGCAGGCCGGCGACGGTGAGGGCGATGCCGATCGGGACGTTCACCAGGAAGATCGGGCGCCAGCTGGTGCCGAACAGGTCCACGGAGATCAGGACACCGCCGAGGACCTGTCCGGCGACGGCGCCGCCGGACAGGGCGATGCTGAACCAGCCGAGGGCTTTGACGCGGTCGCGACCGGCGTACGAGAGCTGGATGCCGCTGAGGACCTGCGGGACCATCAGCGCGGCGCCGGCGCCCTGGAGGAAGCGGGCGGCGGTGAGGGTGCGGATGTCGGGGGCGAGGCCGCAGGCCAGGGAGGCGAGCGTGAACAGCTGCAGGCCGGTCAGGAAGACGCGGCGGTAGCCGAGCGAGGAGCCGAGGCGGGCGCCGGTGACGAGCAGCACGGCGAAGGCGACGACGTACGCCGAGACGACGAGCGCCGCCTGGCCTTCGGTGGCGTGCAGGTCGGTCTGGAGGGCCGGGGCGGCGATGTTGGCGACGGCGGTGTCGACGTTCGCCATGAACTGGCCGGTGAGCAGGACGGCGAGCATCGCGCCGCGGCTGGGGGTGGTGGTCCGCGTGGTCACGTCCGGTGGAACGCGTCGGGGCGGTTGGAGTGTGAGGGCGGTACGGCGTACTAGGGTCTGGCGCATGGCGGACCACGTGACCGAGCGGCCGGAGTACCCGGGGGACTACGAGGGGACGGTGCGGGTCGAGTACACGCCGCACCCGGACGACGGGGTGGCGGACCCGGGCGAGATCGTCTGGACCTGGGTGCCGTTCGAGGAGGACCACCACCGCGGCAAGGACCGGCCGGTGCTGGTCGTCGGGTCGGACGGGGCGTACCTGCTGGCGCTGATCCTGACCAGCAAGGACCACGACCGGGATGCCGCCGACGAGGCGCGGTGGGGGCGGGTGTGGCTCGACATCGGCAGCGGGCCGTGGGACAAGGCGGGGCGCAACAGCGAGGTCAGGCTGGATCGGGTGCTGCGGATCGAGCCGGGGCAGGTGCGGCGTGAGGGCGCGGTGATCGGGGAGGACCTGTTCAACCAGGTCGCTGAACAGCTGCACGAACTACACCGAGCCTGACACCAGCACACGCCCTGCCCGCACGCCACCGCGGGCTCCAGCGGCTACTGCAGTGGGGGTTCGACCCCGATCACCTCAGCTCGGTGGGCGGGTGCTGCCGGTCGGCTTGCCCTCGCCCGGAGTGGGCGGGGTGTCGGGCGTGTTCGGCGGGGTGCCCGGCTTCGGGCCGCAGCGGATGTCGTCGGCGGCGTTGTAGTTCGTGGTGAACGACTCCGTCTTCACCCGGGCGCCGTTCTTGGCGAAGTACCGGTAGATCTTGATGTCGAACCCGCCGGTCGGCGCCTGCGCGCGGCAGCCGGCCTCCTGGCTGTAGACCAGGCCCGGCGAGCGGAAGTTGTACTTCTCCGACTGCCCGGCGGTGATGTCCCAGACCTTGGTGCCCCAGATCGTCACCGTCAGGCTGCCCTGCTTGCCGGGCGTCGAGGCGGAGAAGATGGTCTGCACGAAGACGCCGTTGCCGGAGTCGTTCTGGAACTTCAGGTCCACCGACGGCCAGGCCACGGTCGCCTCGCGGCCGACCGGGTAGCGGTTGATGTAGACGCTGTGCGCCTTGTGCTCGACGTCCTTCAGCCCGGCGAAGAAGGCCGCGTTGAAGGTCGTGGTCGCCGACTGCGAGACACCGCCGCCGAGGTCGAGCACGAACTTGCCGCCGTTGATGATGTTGCCCTCGGTGAAGCCGTTCTCCTTGGTCCGCTCGCCGACGATCTTGTTCAGGCTGAACGTCTCGTTCGGCTTCAGCAGCGTTCCGTTGATCTTGCGGGCGGCGGTGCCGATGTTCACGTTGCGGTACTCGGCGTGCGGGAAGCGGGTGGTGAACGTCCCCATCTTCTCCTTGATGTTCAGCGCGCCCGCGGCCTCGGTGGTCAGCTCGGCCTTCGACTTGGCCAGCCCGACCGACACCTTGCGTTCCCCCTCGGCCTTCGGCAGCACCGACAGGATCGCCGGGATCACCTTGTCCCGGGCGACCACCTCGCCGTCGACGGCGGGCACCACCTGCGGGCGGCCGCCGACGATCTGGATGGTGGCGTCCTTGGGCAGCGTCTCCAGGCCCTTGAACCGCTTCTTGAACAGCGGCTCCAGCTTCTTCGCGTCCAGGCTCGGGGTGAACTTGCCGTCCTTGGCGACCAGCTTCAGCGCCGGCGCCAGCTCCTGCGGGGTCAGGTTGACGCCCTTGTCGCCGACGGTCAGCCGGACCGGGCCGGACATCGCCGGCTCGGCGTACTCGGTCATCGCCTTGCTGATCGCGTCGGTACCGGCCTGCGGCTTGGTGACGCCGACCGGCAGGTCCTTGGGGTTGCCGTCGGAGGGGAACCCGGACACCACGGTCTCGGCGGCCTTGGCGTTGTCGAGCTGCAGCCCGTCGGCCGGGGCGTGCTGGACGGCCTTGGCGTCCGGGAACGTGATGGTGCCCTCGGTGGCCGGCCGGTTGACCTGCTGCGCGAGCTTCTCGACGGCGGCCTTCAGCTTGCCCTCGTCCTGCGCGACGACAGGAGCGACCTCGTCACCGCCGGTGAGCGCCTGCCACATCCGGGCCGGGTTCAGGCTGCGGCCCGCCCCGGCGTCGGCGACGGTCGCGTCCACGTCGAGGCTGAGCCCGGCGTCGGCCGGCTTCACCTGGTACGTCGACTCGCCGGCCTTCAGCTTGATCGGCAGCGCGAGCCGGTCCTTCAGACCCGCCTGCAGCTTGGCCTTCGCGTCGTCCTCGGACAGTCCGCCGAGGTCGATGCCCAGCACTGTCGTGTCCCCCGGTACCTTGTCGCCGGTCAGCGCGAACGCCACGCCGTACCCGACGACGAGCACTCCGAACCCCGCCGCGGCGATGATGACCGCGAGCTTGTTTCTCCCCACCGGACAGAGTCCTCCTGCTCGACACCAGATGACAGACGGCACATCCTACGCGACCGGGCCCACCGCTCCGGCCGTCGATCTGCCGTCAGCGGCCGGTGAGGTCCCGGTACTGCCCCGCGTAGTAGATCAGGGCGCTGGGGTCATCCACGGCCCCCAGGCTGAGCACCTCACCCACCACGATCGTGTGGTCACCGCCCTCGTACGTCGCCCAGGTCCGGCACTCGATCCAGGCCGGCGCCCCCGCGATCAACGGGCACCCGGTCTTCGGCCCCGGCACTGTCGGCACCCCGTCGAACTGGCTGTACAGATCCCGCCCCGACCGAGCGAAACGCTCCGCGACCGCGTCGTCACCAGCAGCCAGCACCGACACCGCCCAGTCCCCACTGGACAGCACGGCGTCGTGCATCCGCACACCCTTGTCCACACACACCAGCACCAACGCAGGCTCCAGCGACACCGACGTGAACGCACTCGCCGTCATCGCATGCGCGACCCCACCCTGCAACGTGCTCATGATCGTGATCCCCGACGCGAACCGGCTCATCGCCGTACGGAAGTCCGCAGGCGCGATGCTGCCACTGGAGTCCGAGGTCACTCCAGCAGCCTAAGTCCCGATGATCCCTGACGTCGCAGCGTGGTGTGTGGGCCCGGTCACTCAGCCAGGTGCTCGGTGACTTCCTCGGGTACGGCGACACCGTGCGCCGTGTACAGCTTCCGCGCGGCCAGCAGCTCCGTCCGCGCCTCCGAACCACGGGCCAGTGCGCGGTACGCCCGGGCCAGGCCGACCCGGATCGCCGCCTCGCCGTCCCACAGCTCGTTGGCGACCGCCATCTGCAGGGCATCGGCGAACCTGGTGAGTGCTTCGTCGTACCGGCCGAGCTCGACCGCGATCTCGCCGAGGTGTTGCTGCGCTTCACACGCACCGTTCGTCCGCCCGGCCTCCAGATACAGGTCCAGGCCTCGTTCCAACGCGACAGCGGCGTCCGCCAGCTGCCCGGACTGCTGGTAGGACGTGCCGACGACGTAGTAGCGCATCGCGGCGTGAGAGGGCATCAGGTTCGGACGCTGCATGAGCAGGTCGACCGCCGGCCGGAACGCGGCGCGTTGCGCGTCCACATCACCGGCGCGCCCGGCGATCATGCCGAGCACCAGGTGAGCCCAGGACTCAGCCACGACGTCGCCGTCCTCGCGGGTCATCCGGAGTGCCTGCTCAGCGACCGTGTACGCCCGGTCGAGCCGCTCACCGGCCTGCTCGTAGGCGTGCGCCAAGTTGGTCAGGACCCTGATCTGGAACGTCCGCGCCTCCAGCCGCCGGCCGAGCTCGAGCGCCTGTTCCAGGTGCGCGGCACCGGTGGCGAAGTCACCCAGCTCGTCGTAGACCAGCCCGAGGTCGAACCGCAACTGCGCCGTCAGCACCGGCTCGTCGTGCTCGTCGACCAGATCGAGTCCGAGCAGCAGCAGGTCACGCCACTCCGCCCAGCGCTTGCGGTGCATGGCGTACACGGCAGCGCCGATCGAGAGCCGGACGACCAGCCGCCGCTCGTCCGCGCTGCCGAGCGCTGCGGCCCGGGCGGCCGGCAGCATCGAGTCCCGGTCGAAGTCGATGGCGTCCGCGGTCCCAGGGACGTCGAGGTCGGCCGCGGGCAGGGACCAGCTCGGGTCGTTCCAGTCCTGCCCGAGGGACCGGCGGGTGGGTGCCAGGTCGTCGAGCCGCCAGACCAGCGCCACGAAGCACTCGACGATGTTGTCGCGGACTCTGGCCGAGTCGCCGGCACCGGCGAGATCGCGGCCGACCGCACGCACCAGGTCGTGCAGGCGATACCGCTGCAGCGCGGGCGTCTCCAGCAGGTTGGCGTCGACCAGATGCTCCAGCGCCGTCTCGGCGTCGTCCGCCGGAACCTCGAGAGCCGCGGCCGCGAGCCGGAGCGAGAAGTCCTCGCCGTCGATCAGGGAGATCAGCGGGAGCGCGTCCGCGGTCTGCCGGTCGACCGGCTGGTCGCCTTGCCGGAGCGCTGCGACCGACAGTCCGATCGTCGCGCGGACGCCGGTGTCGGCGTCGTCCAGGACGTCGAGCTTCGCCCGCTCGTCGCCGAGCGCCGCCGTCATCGCCTCGACCGACTGCCGCCCGGCCGCGAGCCGGCTGCCTACGATGCGCAGTGCCAGCGGCAGGCCACCGCACAGCTGAACCAACTCCCGCACGGCCTCGGCATCGGAGTCGTCCCGGCCGCGGGACCGCTCCAGCAGCTCGAGTGCCTCGGTCTCGTTGAGCAGATCCAGGTGGAACTGCCGGGCTCCGGCCAGCGTGAGCAGCCGGGTCCGGCTGGTGACCAGTACGACGGACTCGCCGACACCGGGCAGCAGCGGCTCGACCTGCTCGGCGGACCGCACGTCGTCGAGAACGACGAGGAGCTTCCGGTCAGCGACCAGCGATCTGAATCTCGCGGACGCGGTGCTCACGTCCGTCGGAATCCGGTCCGCGGGCGTCCCCAGCCTGCGGAGCAGGCGCGCCAGGGCGTCCAGCGAGGTGACCGGTTCGCCACCGCCGTGGGCCCGCAGATTCAGGTAGAGCAGGCCGTCCGGAAACGACGCCACCGACCGGTGCGCGGCTCGGACCGCCAGGGCTGTCTTGCCCACACCGCCCATGCCCGAAACGGCCGCCACCACGGTGCCGAGCTGTCGCCCGGCTCCCGACAGGACGTCCGTCAGCTGCCGCAGGGTGTCCTCCCGCCCGACGAAGTCGTCGACGTCGGCGGGCAGGCTCTCGGGGACGGCAGCTCCCGAAGGGCGTGCGGCCGCCTCCCGAAGGGCGTCCCGTTCGGGGGTCGACAGTCCGAGCGCGTCCGCGAGCGCCTGGAGCGTCGTGGGACGTGGGTACCGGCGGCGGCCGGTCTCCAGGGTGGCGATCGCGCCGACGCTGAGGTCCGAGCGTTCGGCGAGCTGCTCCTGGGTCAGACCGGCCGTCGTACGGAACTGTCTGAGCAGGTCAGCAAGGGCGGCCATGCCGCCCGATCGTAGTCAGGCGGCACGACCGGCAATGCTCAGAGCCCAGCGAACAGGTCGTCCTCGACGCCGTTCGGGCCCGGCGCTGCGGTGCCCTTGACCAGGCGGTAGGCCTCGTCGCCCCAGATCTCGCTGCCGTTGTTGTTGGACAGGGCGAAGAACGGGCCGTCGACGGTGATCTGGGTGGCGTGCGCCTTCATCGCGTTCATCTTGCGGTCCCAGTACCCGTCGGCGGAGACGATGCAGTCGATCAGGCGGTCGGGGGTGATCATCGGGGGCATCGGGCCCTCGGGGTCGAGGCCGTCGAAGGTGGTGGTGTCGCCGGCCTCGCGGAGCTTGCGGAGGCTGTCGCGCATCGGGCCCTCGGCCATCGCGGTCCAGTAGATCTTGGCGATGTCCCAGGCCGGGCCGAGGTCCTCGCGGTACGAGCGGGCGGCGGCCAGGGCCGCGGCGTACGTCGCGACGCGGTGCGCCTTGATGTGGTCGGGGTGGCCGTAGTTGCCCCACTCGTCGTAGGTGACCAGGACCTGCGGGCGGACCTCGCGGATCACCTGGACCAGGTCGTTCGCGGCCGTCACCAGGTCGGCCTGCCAGAAGCTGTCGGGGCGGGTGTCCGGCGGTACGGCGGCGTTGCCGCTCTCGTCGTAGATCATCCCGGTGTCGCGGTACTTGCCGGGGCCGCCGAGGAAGCGGTGGTCGGTGACGCCGAGCTCGTCCATCGCGGCGGCCAGCTCACCGATCCGGTGCGGGCCGAGCGCGTCGCTCCGGTCGGCGGCGAGGTGCTCGAGCTCCGGGACCAGCACCTCCCCCTCCTCGCCGAGGGTGCAGGTGATCAGCGTGACGTGGGCGCCTTCGGCGACGTACTTCGCCATCGTGGCGCCGTTGTTGATGGTCTCGTCGTCGGGGTGGGCGTGCACCAGCAGCAGCCGGCGGTCAGCGAGGGCGGTCATGGCGATCAGCCTACGTCGCGGTTCGGACAGAAACCGTACGCCGCAGGCCGACCGCCACGGGCCGCTACCACCAGGTCACGGCCCGTACGAGCTCAGCCGAACCGGCGGACCAGCAGGCACCCGGCCTGGAACCGCGACCGCGCGCCCAGCCCGGCGATCAGCGCGCTGATCTCCGACCGGACGGTGCGCAGCGACAGCCCGAGCTGCCGGGCGATCGCCGCGTCCTTGGCGCCGGTGGCCATCAGGCGGCCGATCAGCACCTGGCGGGTGGTCAGGTCCTTCGCCGCGGCCGGTGTGGGCCGCCGCGAACCGAGCTCGTACACCTCACAGACGACCTCCGGCGCGAAATCCTCCATTCGCACCACAGGGACAGCCTGGTAAACGGACATCCTCAACTCCTCCCCAGATTGGTCCAGCGCAGCCCATTCTTCTGAGCGCCCGGGGAGGTCACCAGGTACAACCCATACAGTTCACCCATACAAAGTCGCTGTTCGTGAGGGGAGGCGGGCGTGGAGTCGCAGTTCGCCGCGCTGCTCCGCCGGCACCGGACCGCGGCCGGCCTCACCCAGGACGAGCTGTCGGTGGCCTCCGGGATCAGCGTCCAGGCCATCAGCACGCTGGAGCGCGGCACCCGCAAGTACCCCCAGCCGGCCACCGTCAAGGCGCTGGCAGCCGCTCTGCGGCTCCACAAGGACCAGCAGGCCGCACTGGTCGCTGCGGCCTCCCGCCGCGGCAAGACGGACCGCGTCCCGCTGGACGAGCCCGCTCTCCCGGTCGTCTCGCCGCGGCAGCTCCCGTTCGCCAGCGGCGACTTCACCGGCCGGGTGCAGGAGCTGGCCGAGCTGAGCCGGTACCTGATCGACAGCCCCGGTGTGAGCGTGACGGCGATCACCGGCATGGGCGGCATCGGCAAGACCACTTTGGCCATCCACGTCGCACACGAAGTGGCCGCACACTTCCCCGACGGCCAGCTGTACCTGGACCTGCGCGGCTTCGGGCTGGGCCCGCCGCTGGAGCCGCTGGAGGCTCTGACCTACCTGCTGGAAGACCTGGGCGAGACGCCGGCCGCCGACCTGCCCACCGCGGCAGCCCGCTTCCGGACTGTCCTGTCCAGCCGCCGCCTGGTGCTGCTGCTCGACAACGCGGCCGACCACGAGCAGGTGCGGCAACTGCTGCCAGGAGCCGGTGGCTGTGCCGCGGTGGTGACCAGCCGTCGCAGCATGGCGGGTCTGGGCGGTCGCCAGTACCAGCTGGGCGAGCCGCCGCTGCACGAGTCGATCGAGATGCTGCGGCGGATCTCCGGCCGGTTGGACGCGCCGGAGGACGAGTGCGCCGAGGTGGTTCGCCAGTGCGGCGGGCTGCCGCTGGCCATCCGGATGGCCGGCGCCCGGCTGGCCTCCAGGCCGTCCTGGCCGGTAGCGCACCTGGCTGACCGGCTCGCTGACGGCCGGCGCCGGCTGGACGAGCTCCAGCTCGACGACTCCGGCGTACGGGCGACGCTGGTGCTGTCGATCGAGCAGCTGGCGGGCAGCGAGGACCCGATCGACGTCCAGGCGGTGTCGATGTTCGCGCTGCTCGGTCTGGCCGAGTGCACGGACCTGACGGCGGCGCTGGCCGCCTCCTTCTCGGACAGCCCCGAGCCGGAGGCCGAGATCGTGCTGGAGCGGCTGGTGGACGTCCATCTGCTCACCACGCCGTCGCCGGGGGTCTACCGCCTGCACGACCTCGTACGGGTCGCCGCCCGCGAGTTCGCCGAGCAGACGCTCACCCGCGAGGACCGCCTGGCGGTGACGACGCGCTGGATCAAGCGGATCTCGGCGGTGGTCTGGCGAGCCAGCGAGTACTCCGGCCACGGCGTCACCCGCGAGGGCTGGCTGGACGAGGAGTGGCTGAAGGGCGCCGACGACCTGCCGACACAAGAGGACGTGCTCGGCTGGCTGGACGCCCAGCGCTCCGGGCTGGTCACCACCATCCAGCACGCGGTGACAGAGCAGCCGGAGCTCGCCGTACAGGTGGCGGTCGGGCTCAACGCGTACTACGCCCTCCGGCGCGCCTGGCTCGACTGGCTGCAGGTCAACGAGGCTGTGCTCCGCCTGGTCAACGGCGGCTCCGACCGCATCGCCGAGGGCCTGGTGCTGCACGACCTGGGAGCTGCCCACGCCGAGCTCGACCAGTACCAGCAGGCCGTGATGCCGCTGCGCCGGGCGATCGAGGCCGCCGACGCCTCCGGCGACGGCAACCTGCAGGCCCTGTGCCTGAGCAGCCTCAGCCACGTCCTCGAACGCACCGGCCGGACCGCCGACGGCATCCCGTACGCCGAACGCGCGCGCGAGATCGGCCTCCGGCTCGGCATCCCGCCCCGCGCCGCCTGGGCCTGCCTGGCGCTCGGCATGCTCTACCTGAAGACCGGCGCCACCGAGACCGCCCAGCGGCACTTCACCGAGGCGCTCGGTCTCCTGGTCGAGCCCGGCCAGGAGCGCTACCGGGGCATGATCGCCCAGAACATCGGCGTCTCCTACCGCGAGGCCGGCCACTACGACCTGGCCGCCGAGAGCCTCCAGCAGAGCCTGGTGCTCTACCGCCGCGCGGGCGCCGCCGTACAGCAGGCAGAGGTCCTCAACGAGCTCGGCAAGCTCTGCCTGGCCCAGGACCGCCTCGACGAAGCCGTCGCCCACCAGAGCGAGGGCCTGGCCATCGCCGGCCAGTACGGCGACTGGCTCTGCGAGGCCGACATCCGCAAGTCCCTCGGCGAGGTCCGCCACCGCCAAGGCCGCCTCCCCGAGGCCCGCCGCGAGTGGCGAATCGCCCTGTCCATCCGCGAACAGCACAACGCCCACGGCACCGCCGAACTCCGCGACCTGCTGGCCCTCGACTAGAGCTCCGCCAACAGCCGCCGAGCCTCGTCGGCTGCAGCCATTCCCCGGGACTCGTAGATCTCCAGCGCCCGCTCCAGGTGCTTCCGCGCCTCCCCCGGTCGACCGGAGGCCGCCAGCACCCGGCCGAGCTGCAGCCGGACGCTCGCTTCGCGGTCCCACAGATCCTGGCTCACAGCTCCCTCCAGCGCTTCGTGCAGCGCGTCCAGCGCGCCCTCGAGGTCGCCGGACAGGTAATGCAGCCGGCCGAGATCCTCACGGGCTTCCGGCAGGAAGGCCACGGCGTTGTCGGCCAGGTGGATTCGCAGGCTCTCCTCGGCCGCGGCGGTCGCGGCCGCGAAGTCCCCGGACTCCCGGTACGACAGGCTGATCTGTTGGTGCACCATCGCCAGCCCTCGTGGGTGGCCGTCCGCGCGCATCGCCGCCACCGCCTGGGCGAAAGACGTCTGGCGCTCAGGCGACCCGGCTTGGCCCTGCAGCATGCCGACGACCAGTGCCGCCGTCGCCTCGACCTCCGGCTCACCGATCTCGACGGCGACGGCCAGCGCACGCCGTCCGTGGACCAGACCTTCCTCGGCCCGGCCGAGTCGCTCCAGCACGTGGGCCAGGTTTGCCAGGTTGGTGGCCACGTACGCCGGATCCGCATCGGCCGGAAGCTCTCGCGCCGCCCGCAGCAGCGACTGCGCCGCCGGCTCGAACGCGTCCAGCTCGGCCAGGGCGAGACCGTGGTCGGCAAGCAGGATCGCCTGCGGCAAGGCGTCAGTGGCGACCTCGGCGGCCATCCCCGCCACGTCTCGCCACTCGGCCCAGCGTTTCCTGTCGACGCCCAGGTTCGGCATGCCGAGGCCGAGCCGGACGACCAGTTCTCGCTCGTCCGCGCCACCACGGACCGCCTGGCGCACGGTCGTCACCAGGTTGCTGCGTTCGTCGTCCAGCAGGTCGAGCAGGACCTCTTCGTCGACCAGGTCCGCAGCACCAGCCCACCAGGTCTCGTCAGCGACACTGTCCCTGGCTCCGGGTGGCGCGTAGGACACCTGCCTTAGCTGCCACAGCAACGCGACGTACGTCTCCAGCGCAGTACGCCGAACAGCTGCACGCACGCCCTCCGGGACCGCTGGCGCGAAGTACCCGGAGACCAGGTCGTGCAGGCGGTAGCGCGCGGGCGCGAGGGACTCCAGCAGGTTCACGTCGACAAGCCGCTCCAGCAACTGCTCCGCGCGCTCCTGCTCGGCACCCGCGATCCCGGCGACCACCCGGGCCGAAAGGTCGTACCCGTCGAGCACGGACAGCCTCGGCAGCAGTGCGACGGCATCGACGTCGACTGCGTCGTCTGAAATCGCCAACTGCTGGACGGAGACCTCGATGCTCGTCCGCACAGCGCGACCCTGGTCGTCCAGCGTCGAGACCAGATCAGCGGTGGCGGCCAGCCGATCGGCGAGCGCAGCCACGGCTCCGGCAGGCTGACCGGCCAGGCGGCTGCCCGAGATCCGCACCGCCAGCGGGAGATACGCGCACGCTCGCACGACCCGTTCCGACGCGGTCCGCTCGGCATGGACTGCCGGACCGCCCACCTCGGCCAGCAGGTCCACGGCCTCCTGCTCCGACAGCGCGCCGAGCTGGAGCTGCCGAGCGCCGGGTAGTTCGGTGAGCAACCGCCTGCTGGTGACCAGCACCGCGCTCCCGCCCGTCCCCGGCAGCAACGGAAGGACCTGCGACCCGTCGGCAGCGTTGTCGAGAACGATGAGCATCCTTCGGCCCGCCACCGCGGTGCGGTACCGCGCGATCGCCACGTCCAGGTCGCCCGGAAGGTCGGCCGGTGGCGTTCCCAGCCGGCGCAGCAGGATCGCGAGCGCCGATGAGGGGTCGACGGGACCGGACCGGCTGAAACCGCCGAGGTCGATCAGAAGCTGCCCGTCAGGGAACCGCGCGGTGACTTCTCCGGCCACTTTCAGCGCCAGCGTGGTCTTGCCGATGCCGCCCATCCCGGTGATCGCCACGACCGGGACGGCGGGAGCGACGGCGCCCGTCGTCAGGTCCGCCGAGAGCTGCGCCACCTCCCGGACCCGCCCGGTGAAGTCCGCCGGCGCCGCCGGCAGAGTCGTGGCCGACGGCCTTGTCGATGCCTGGAGCAACTGATCGCGCTCGTCCGCGGTACAGCTGAGCGCGTTGGCCAGTGCACCGACCGTCGACGGCCGCGGGAAGCGCCTGCGACCGCTTTCCAGCAGCTGCACGGCCTGCGCGCTGATCCCCGCGTCGTGCGCCAGCCGTTCCTGCGTGAGCCCGCGGTCGTGGCGCAGCCTCCGGAGCGTGGCGCCGAACGTCTCGTTCACTCCTCGTCCCGTCTGCCGGTGGCTGGGCGAACAGAGTACCGAGACGTGCCGAGGGCGGTACCGGAGATCCGGTACCGCCCTCGGGTTCAGCTAGTTCGTGCTACCTGCTCGAGATCAGCCGACCTTCTTCAGGGCGATCTTGGTCAGGTCCGGCAGACCACCGATGTCGGAGTTGGCGGTCGCGCCGGTGATGTTGCCACCGAAGACGTAGACGTTGTTGTCCGCCGAGATCGGAACCAGCGGGAACGTCTTCATCGACTCGTCGAAGACGTCGGCCCAAGCGGTCGTCGCCTCCTTCGGGTCGGCGATCTTCGGGATCTCGTTCATCCGGTCCCAGCCGACCTGCGCGCGAGCGTAGTTGTTCTGCGCGGCCTTGCCCGGCGCCGTGTTGTCCGGACCGAGGACCGGCGGAACGATCGTGGACAGCGACGGCCAGTCGTAGCACCAGCCGGCGGTGATCAGGTCGGTCGCCGACGCGTCGTTCTGCTGCGTCGAGTAGTAGTTGTCACCCGGGATCTTCTTGATGTCGACGTTGACACCGATCTTCTTCCAGGCGGCCTGTGCGGCCTCCGCGGCCTTGATCGAGATGTCGGTCGCGTCGGACGCGCCGAGCTGAAGCTTCTCGCCCTTGTAGCCGGCCTCGGCCAGCGCGGCCTTCGCCTTCTCGATGTCACCGGTCAGCGGCACCTCGAACGCGGTGTTCTTGCGGTAGCCGTCCATGCTGTCCGGCACGATCGAGTCGACCGCGACGTTCAGCTTGTCGCCACCACGGGCGGTGAGGTACGCGGTCTTGTCGAACGCGTAGGTCAGCGCCTCGCGCATCTTCTGGTTCTTCAGCAGCGGCTTCTGCTGGTTGAACGCGATGTAGCGACGGCAGACGTCGGTGCCCTCGACGACCCGGTCCTTGACGTTGGCCTGGGTCAGCTTGGACAGGTTCTGCGGCTGGACGCCGGAGAAGCTGATCGAGTTGGCGTCCGCACCGGTGCCCGCGATCAGGCGCTGGTCGACGATCGCCTCGTCGTCACCGAACTTGAACTCGAAACCGTCCGGCATCGCGGTACGGATCGGGTCGGTGGCCTGGTCCCAGTTGGTGTTGCGCTCGAGCACCAGGGTCTTGTTCCGGGTGTAGGTCTTGATCTTGTACGGGCCGGAGGAGAAGACCCGGTTGTCGTACTGGGTCTTGGTGTCCTTGGCCTGCGGCGTCGGCGCGAAGATCTTCATCGTCGCGGTCATGTCGAACTCCGACACGGCCTGGTTCAGCTTGAAGATGATCGTCTTGTCGTCCGGCGTCTCGATCGCGGTGCAGCCCTTGCCACCGTTGTTGCCGGCCGGCGAGTACGGACCCGCGTAGCCCTTGCAGTCCAGGTAGTTCTTGCCGTACGGCGCACCTTCGGACAGGTCGGCGGAGAACGACCGCTCGACGTTGTACTTGATGTCCTTGGTGGTGATCGGCGAGCCGTCCTCGTACTTCAGCCCGTCCTTCAGCGTGAAGGTCCAGGTCTTGAAGTCGGCCGACTTCTCCCACTTCTCGGCGGTGTCACCGACCAGCTCGGTCTTCTTCGTCGCCGGGTCCCACTTGAACGCGGTCAGCGTGCGGTAGAGGAGCTGGCCGGACATGCCGGTGTCCGTGACGAACGCGCGGGCCGGGTCGAGGTGCTCGAAGTCCGAAGCGTGGTAAACCGTGACGATTCCACCCTTCACCCCCGCATTCGAGTCCCCACCACTCTTGTCGCCGGTGCCGCTGTCATTGTCCCCGCCGCATGCCGCCAGCGTGAGGGTCAGGGCCAGACCCGTGGCAACCACGGCTCCGGCGCGCTTGGCGTGTCTCATGCCATCCTTCTTTCTGTTTCCTCCATCGGGACGCCGGGTCACGGCTGCCCTGGTGACTGGAATGCCGGTCATCTACTCATGACCTCGACATCACTTCAACGGTTCTCGTTCGCCGTCACCGGATCGTGACGACTTCCACGCACACGCGAGACCGTTTGTTACCGTCTGTGTCCGTCAGACGACGTCGCGTTCCTCCGGGAAATGACAGGCGGCCGCATGGCCGGGGGCTCCGATCTGGACCAGCGGCGGCTCCTGCTCGGCGCAGACGTCCTGCGCCTTCCAGCAGCGAGTACGGAACCGGCAGCCGGACGGCGGGTTCAGGGGGCTCGGCACGTCACCGGTCAGCCGGATCCGCTCGCGGCGCTTGACCGCGTCCGGGTCGGGCTCGGGAACGGCCGACAGCAGGGCGTGCGTGTACGGGTGCCGGGAGTGGTTGTACAGCTCGTCCCGGGTCGCGATCTCGACGATCTTGCCCAGGTACATCACCGCCACCCGGTCGGAGATGTGCCGTACGACGGACAGGTCGTGCGCGACGAACAGGTAGGTCAGGTCGAACTCGTCCTGCAGGTCGTCCAGCAGGTTCACCACCTGCGCCTGGATCGACACGTCGAGCGCGGAGACCGGCTCGTCGCAGACGATCAGCCGCGGCCGCAGCGCGAGCGCACGGGCGATCCCGATCCGCTGCCGCTGCCCGCCGGAGAACTCGTGCGGGTAGCGGTTGTAGTGCTCGGGGTTCAGGCCCACCCGGGCCATCAGGTCCTGGACGGCCTTCTTGGTGCCGCCCTCGGACTTGATGCCCTGGATGTCGAACGGCGCGGCGATGATGGTGCCGACCGTCTGACGCGGGTTCAGCGACGAGAACGGGTCCTGGAAGATGATCTGCACGTCCCGCCGGAACGGCCGCATCTTGGCCCGGTTCAGGTGCGTGATGTCGGTGCCCTGGAAGGTGATCGTGCCGCCGGTCGGCTCGTCCAGCCGGGTGACCAGCCGCCCGGTGGTCGACTTGCCGCAGCCGGACTCGCCAACCAGGCCGAGGGTCTCGCCGGCGATCAGCTGGAAGTCGATCCCGTCGACCGCCTTGACCGCGCCGGTCTGGCGCTGGAACACGATGCCCTGGGTGACCGGGAAGTGCCGTTGCAGGCCCTTCACGTCCATCAGGACCTCGCCGCGCGCCCCACCGGTGCGCTCGGGCTTGGCCTTGGACCGGCGGGTCGGCTTCGGAGTGGAGGTCGTCGTCACGTTGTCCCCTTGGGTGGCCGCGCTCACAGCGCCGGCTTGATCTGCTCGGTGAACAGCCGCTGCCGTTCCGGGCTGGCGATGTGGCAGCGCGCCGCGTGCGGCCCACCGCCGATCTGCAGCAGCTCCGGTACGTCGGTGACGCAGGCGTCACCCGGCACCCGGTCGCGGAAGTCGCAGCGCGGGTGGAACGGGCAGCCGGTCGGCAGGTTGATCAGTGAGGGCGGCGAGCCCTTGATCGACTTCAGCCGGTCGCCACCGCCGGTGATTCGCGGGATCGACCCGAGCAGGCCCCAGGTGTACGGGTGCTCGGGCCGGTAGAAGATGTCCCGGACGTCGCCGGCCTCGACCACTCGGCCGCCGTACATGACGACCAGCTTCTCCGCCATCTGCGCCACGACGCCGAGGTCGTGGGTGATGATGATGATCGCGGAGTTGAACTCCTTCTGCAGGTCGTTCATCAGGTCCAGGATCTGGGCCTGCACGGTGACGTCGAGCGCGGTGGTCGGCTCGTCGGCGATCAGCAGCCGCGGGTCGCACATCAGCGCCATCGCGATCATCGCGCGCTGCCGCATACCGCCGGAGAACTGGTGCGGGTAGTCGTGGAACCGGCTGGCCGGCGACGGGATGCCGACCCGGTCCAGCATGTCGATCGCCCGCTTCTTGGCGACCGCCTTGGACACGTCGTTGTGCACCAGGTACGCCTCGACCAGCTGGTCGCCCACCCGGTAGAACGGGTGCATCGCCGACAGCGGGTCCTGGAAGATCATCGAGACCTTGCTGCCGCGCAGGCGGCGCATCTCCTCGACCCGCATCGAGACCAGCTCGTTGCCGTCCAGCCAGATCTCGCCCTCGACCTGGGCCCGACTGCCCTTGTGCAGGCCCATGATCGCCAGGCTGGTGACGCTCTTGCCGGAGCCGGACTCGCCGACGATGCCGAGCGTCTCACCGGGCTTGAGCGAGAAGCTCAGCCCGTTCACGGCGCGGACCAGGCCGTCGTCGGTGGGGAAGCGCACCTGCAGGTCGCGGACCTCGAGGAACGCCTCGGTGTCCCGCGCGCCGGCCGGCTGGGTCGGTTCGGTGGATGCGGTGGCGCTCACAGGGTCGGCTCCGTCCGGGTGCTGGTGTCGGTACGAGGTGTCATCAGTTCGGTCATGACAGCCGCACCCGCGGGTCGATGAAGGCGTAGAGCACGTCGACGACGATGTTGGCGAAGACCACGAAGAACGCGGCGACCAGGACGACGCCCATCACCACCGGCAGGTCGTTGCCGAGGACGGAGTCGATCGACAGCTTGCCCAGGCCCTGGATGCTGAAGATCCGTTCGGTGATCACGGCACCGCCGAGCAGCGCGCCCAGGTCGAGCCCGAAGATCGTCACGATCGGCGTCAGCGCGGCCCGCAGGCCGTGCTTGAACACCACCGTGCGCTCGCCCAGGCCCTTGGCCCGCGCGGTCCGGATGTAGTCCTCGTTCATCGTGTCGATCATGTTGGCCCGGGTGAGCCGGGTGTAGAGCGCCGCGTTGACCAGCGCCAGCGTCACCCAGGGCAGGATGTAGAACTGCAGGAACGGTCCTATCCCCGCGGTCGGTGTGGAGTTCGCCTGGTCCGGGTACGGCAGGATCCCGCCCTTCACGATGAAGACGAACACGAGCAGGTAGCCGAGGACCAGCGTTGGGAACGAGACACCGAACAACGCCAGTCCGACGCTCAGTTTGTCGACCCACTTGCCCTTGCGCAGCGCCGCTATCAACCCCAGCAGCACGCCGGAGACCAGCCAGAGGACGGCGGCCCCGGTGGCCAGCCAGAACGTCGGGCCGATCGCGTCGGCGATCGAGTCGCTGACCTGCAGGCCGTTCTGCAGCGAACGGTCCAGGCACGGCCAGGAGCAGTGCTCCTGCGAGCCTTCGGAGCCGAGCTCCCGGCCGCCCGGGTTGACGATGCCGCTCATGTAGCGGCCGTACTGGACGATCAGCGGGTCGTCGAACCCGTACGAGGCGTTCACCTCGGCGATCCGTTCGGTGTTGCAGTCCTTGCCGCAGATCAGCAGCGCCGGGTTGGCCGGTGTCGCCCAGAACAGGAAGAAGGTGATGGCGCTGATCGCGAACAGGATCAGGACCATCTGCAGCAGGCGGCGGACGATGTAGTTGAACACGGCTTCGGTCAGCTCCGTCCGGCTCGCGGGTCGAGCGCGTCGCGCACCGAGTCACCCAGCAGGTTGAAGGCGAGCACTGTGATGAACAGCATCGCGCCCGGGAAGAAGAGGTAGAGCGGGTTGCCCTCGTACCAGTTCGAGGCGTCGGAGATCATCCGGCCCCACGACGAGGTCGGCTCCTTGACGCCGACGCCGAGGAAGGAGAGCGCCGCCTCGGCCGTGATGTAGGTCGGGATGATCAGCGTCGCGTAGACCAGCAGCGTCGGGATCAGGTTCGGCAGGATCTGCTTGAAGATCACGTAGCCGGGGCCAGCGCCGAGCGAGCGGGCCGCGTCGATGAACTCACGCTCGCGGATCGACAGCGTCTGACCGCGCACGATCCGGGCCAGGTAGGCCCAGCCGAAGAAGCCGAGCACGAAGATCAGCACGCCCATCCGCAGCCCGTTGTCGTCGGGGATGCCGAAGGTGTCCTGGGCCCGGTCGGCGATCACCGGCGTCAGCGCCAGGATGAACAGCAGCGTCGGGAAGCTCAGCAGGATGTCCATCAGCCGGCTGATCAGGGCGTCGACCCAGCCCCGGAAGTAGCCGGCGACCATCCCCATCACCGTGCCCAGCACGACCGCCACGACGGTACCGCCGAGGGCGACCAGCAGCGACGCGCGGGCGCCGTACACGAGCCGGGCGAAGACGTCGCGGCCGTTCTGCGGCTCGACGCCGAGCCAGTGCTCGGAGCTCATCCCGCTGCCGAACAGACCACCCTTGGGGATACCGCCCAGCGAGTTGTCCAGCAGGTCGTTGCCGTGGCTGTCCTTGAAGTTCGGCTGGTCCGGCGGGAAGCCGGAGATCTTCACGATCAGCGGCGCGAAGACCGCGATCAGGATGATCAGCAGGATGACGATCGCGCTGATCAGCGCGATCTTGTCCTTGCGCAGCCGTGCCCACGCGATCTGCCCGAGCGAACGGCCTTCGATCTGCTTCGCCTCGGCCGTCTCCGCGATGTGTTCCGCGGGGAGTCCGCCGTCGGGCGGGGAAGCCTCGGTCGCTCCCAGAGTCATTGTGTTTCCCCCAGCCCTTCCCGGTCGAGCGAAAATGGCTTTTCGCGGCCTGGCGGGAACCCTACAAATCTCGCAGTGTGGACGCCACGGGACGGGCCAGCCTGTCGCTGAATCGTGACTGATCACCCATCCGCGACAAGATGGTGACCCAGTGTCACCAGAAACGGCCGGTCGGCCGGGAGCCAGCAGAGAGTTCCCAGGTCAGCGGCCTGCACCCAGCGGATCTCGGTGTGCTCGCGCAGGACCGGTAACCAGTCGTGACCGGCCGGTTCGGCCAGGTAAACCCGGAGAACGTATTTGTCCCCGATGAACTGTTCACCGGGCAGCGCGGCTCCGACGGTGATCCGCAGGCCGAGCTCCTCCTCGATCTCGCGCTCCGCGGCGGCCTGGTCGGACTCCCCCGGCTCGACCTTTCCGCCCGGGAACTCCCACCCACCGTCCGGCCCCGGCCGCAACGCCGCCAGCACCCGGCCCTCGTCGACGATCGCCACCCCGACGACCACCCTTCTGTCCATGCGCCGACTGTGCCATCCCCTCGCGAACTGTCGGTTCAGGGGGTGTATGCCGGTTCCCCGCCGTAGCGAGCAGGTGCCCGGTGCGGTAGCTCGGCGTGCGGGAGACGAGGGTGCGATGCGAAGCATCGTGCGCTTGGCTCCCGTGCGGCGAGGTGCCGTGCCGGGTGCCGCGCAGTAGGCGGGGAACCGGCATACACCCCCTCACCACGCAGGATGGCGGCATGCCGCTGCAGAACAGAGTCCTGCCGAGTCAGGAGATCGTCGCGAGTCCCGGCCGCGGGCTGCTGATGGGCAACCGCGGCTCGCTGCACGACGCCGACCGGCAGCTCGGCACAATCCGCTGGCGGTCGAAGGCCTGGCTCATCTGTTTGCTCGACTACAAGGGAGTGCAGCGCGACCCGATGCCGCCGGGGCGGTGGACCGCGCTGTTCTTCTTCGACGAGGCCGTCGCACTGGCCGCCGGTCATCGCCCGTGCGCGTACTGCCGCCGTACCGACTTCCTCGCGTACGCCGACGCCTGGGCCCGCGGGCACGACCTGGCGGCCCGGCCGAAGGCCGCGGCGATGGACGCGGAGCTGCACCGCCAACGAGTCGAACCCCACAGTCGCCGGCAGCGCACGACGTCCGGCGTACTGGGGGAACTGCCTGACGGCGCGATGATCGCGGACACCGGCGGACCGGCGCTCGTCCTCGGCGGCCAGGTCCGCCCGTGGTCCTGGAACGGCTACGCCGCAACGGCAACGCGGCCCCTCGAGACCGTCGTGACGGTGCTGACCCCGCCCGCGAATCTCGTTGTACTGAAGGCCGGATACGGCCCTTTACTCCACCTGAGCGCGGTCGGCAACAAAGGGGAACCTAACTAAAAACACGCCGTACCGAAGGGTCTTCCGTTGTGCGCCGAGCGGAGGCAAAGTGTGCCCATACTTACAGCAACAAAACCATTACTGGAGTCGGTATGGGCGATGGCAGCAGCAGTGTGGCAGCTGTGCAACGCGCACTCGAGGCGCTGCACGGAAGCGTCGGCAAACTCAGCCAGGAGTACGGAGACACCCTCGGCGTTCGCCGGCTGGTCTCCGACGTGGCCCGGTTGAGCGACGACCTGGCCGAGCTGGGCTCGCCGGACCCGCGGCACAGACCCGGACCTGTTCCGGAGGAACTCGAGGAGATTCCCGACGTGGAGTATGACGCGTCCATGTGGACAGAAGCAGAGCACGAGGGCTTCGGAGCACCGGACCGGCGCGCGCCCTGATGGCTATTGGTGTGAACAGTCCCGGTCGCGCGCAGATCGGGCAGAAGACGCTGCGAACCGACCGCTGGTGGCTGGCGCCGCTGCGGATCGGCGTGATCCTGGGCTTCTTCGTCGTCTACGCGACGGTCCGGATCTTCATGAACAAGTGGTACTGGGTCGACGAGCACCACTACCTCACTCCCCTGTACTCGCCGTGCATCACCGAGTCCTGCGTCCCCGGGTCGAGTCACCTGGGCACCTGGTTCGGTGAGTTCCCGCGGGTGATCCCGTTCAGCATCATCACCTTCGCGGTGCTGGCCGGCTTCCGGGGCACCTGCTACTACTACCGCAAGGCCGGCTACCGCTCGCTGTTCTTCGCGCCGTCGGCCTGCGCCGTCCCGGAGCCGCACAAGAGCTACACCGGCGAGCGGAAGTTCCCGCTGGTCGCGCTGAACCTGCACCGCTACTTCTTCTACGGCGCGCTGGTCTTCGGCCTGCTCAACGTGTACGACGGCGTGCTCGCCTTCCACGGCACCGACGGCGGCTTCGGCATCGGCCTCGGCACGCTGATCATCTGGATCAACCTGGTCGCCCTGTGGCTGTACACGCTGTCCTGCCACGCCTGCCGGCACATCGTCGGCGGCCGGCTGAAGAACTTCTCCAAGCACCCGTTGCGCTACCGGTACTGGACCTTCGTGTCCAAGCTGAACCCGAAGCACGGCACCTTCGCGATGGTGTCGCTGTTCACCGTGATCCTGACCGACGCGTACATCATGTCGCTGTCGGCGGGCTGGTTCTCCGATCTGCGCTTCTTCAACTGATACGGACGTTAGTTACCTATGACTGAACTGGAACGACACCAGTACGACGTGATCGTGATCGGGGCCGGCGGCGCCGGTCTCCGGGCCGCGATCGAGGCCCGCGAGCAGGGCAAGCGCACCGCGATCGTGTGCAAGTCGCTGTTCGGCAAGGCGCACACCGTGATGGCCGAGGGCGGCTGCGCGGCGGCGATGGGCAACGCGAACTCCAACGACAACTGGCAGGTCCACTACCGCGACACGATGCGCGGCGGGAAGTTCCTGAACAACTGGCGGATGGCCGAGCTGCACGCGCAGGAAGCCCCCGACCGGGTCTGGGAGCTGGAGACCTACGGCGCGCTGTTCGACCGGACGCCGGACGGCCGGATCAGCCAGCGCAACTTCGGCGGCCACTCCTACCCGCGGCTCGCGCACGTCGGCGACCGGACCGGGCTGGAGCTGATCCGCACCCTGCAGCAGAAGATCGTCTCCCTGCAGCAGGAGGACTTCCAGGCCACCGGCGACTACGAGGCCAACCTCAAGGTGTACGCCGAGTGCACGATCACCGAGCTGCTGAAGGACGGCGACGCGATCTCCGGGGCCTTCGGCTACTGGCGCGAGTCCGGCCGGTTCATCCTGTTCGACGCCCCCGCGGTCATCCTGGCCACCGGCGGGGTCGGCAAGTCGTTCAAGGTCACCTCGAACTCGTGGGAGTACACCGGTGACGGTCACGCCCTCGCGATGCGGGCCGGCGCGACGCTGATCAACATGGAGTTCATCCAGTTCCACCCGACCGGCATGGTCTGGCCGCCGTCGGTGAAGGGCATCCTGGTCACCGAGTCGGTCCGTGGTGACGGCGGTGTGCTGCGCAACTCCGAGGGCAAGCGGTTCATGTTCGACTACGTGCCGGACGTGTTCCGGGCGCAGTACGCGGACACCGAGGAAGAGGCCGACCGCTGGTACAAGGACGCCGACAACAACCGGCGCCCACCGGAGCTGCTGCCGCGTGACGAGGTCGCCCGCGCGATCAACTCCGAGGTCAAGGCCGGGCGCGGTACGCCGCACGGCGGCGTCTTCCTGGACGTCTCCACCCGGCTCCCGGCCGAGGAGATCACCCGGCGGCTGCCGTCGATGCACCACCAGTTCAAGGAGCTGGCCGACGTCGACATCACCGCCGAGCCGATGGAGGTCGGGCCGACCTGCCACTACGTGATGGGTGGCGTCGAGGTCGACCCGGACACCGCGTCGTCCGTCGTACCGGGGCTGTTCGCGGCCGGTGAGGTTGCCGGGGGCATGCACGGCTCGAACCGGCTCGGCGGCAACTCGCTGTCCGACCTGCTGGTCTTCGGGCGCCGGGCCGGGATGGGTGCCGCGATGTACCTGGACTCGCTCGGGGACGACCGGCCGCAGATTGCCGAGGCCGACATCGACGCCGCCGCCGCGGAGGCGCTGGCGCCGTTCGAGCTGGAGGGTGGGGAGAACCCGTACTCCATCCACCAGGAGCTGCAGCAGTCGATGAACGACCTGGTCGGCATCATCCGGCGGGCCGAGGAGATGGAGCAGGCGCTGTCGCGGCTGGCCGAGTTCCGCGGCCGGATCGCGAAGATGACCGTCGAGGGGCACCGGCAGTTCAACCCCGGCTGGCACCTCGCGCTCGACCTGCGCAACATGCTGGCCGTGTCGGAGTGTGTCGCCAAGGCGGCGCTGCAGCGCGAGGAGTCCCGCGGCGGTCACACCCGCGACGACTTCCCGGGCATGAACGCCGACTGGCGCAAGCTGCTGCTGGTCTGCAAGCTGAACGCCGACGGTTCGGTCGACGTGGCGAAGAAGGACCAGATCCCGATGCGCGAGGACCTGCTCGAGCTGTTCGAGCGCGACGAGCTGTCGAAGTACCTGACCGAGGAGGAGCTGCCCGCATGAGCTACACAGGCAAGTTCCGCGTTTGGCGGGGTGACGCCGAGGGCGGCGACCTGCAGGACTACGAGGTCGAGGTCAACGAGGGTGAGGTCGTGCTCGACGTCATCCACCGTCTGCAGGCCACGCAGACGCCGGATCTCGCGGTCCGGTGGAACTGCAAGGCGGGCAAGTGCGGGTCGTGCTCGGCCGAGATCAACGGCATGCCGAAGCTGATGTGCATGTGCCGGATGAACACGTTCGAGGAGGGCGAGACCGTCACGGTCACGCCGATGCGGACCTTCCCGGTGATCCGGGACCTGGTCACGGACGTGTCGTTCAACTACCAGAAGGCGCGCGAGATCCCGGCGTTCACTCCGCCCGCCGACCTGAAGCCCGGTGAGTACCGGATGCAGCAGGTCGACGTGGAGCGTTCGCAGGAGTTCCGCAAGTGCATCGAGTGCTTCCTGTGCCAGGACACCTGCCACGTGATCCGTGACCACGAGGAGAACAAGGAGTCCTTCTCGGGCCCGCGGTTCCTGATGCGGATCGCCGAGCTGGACATGCACCCGCTGGACGCGGCCGACCGGCAGCACGAGGCACAGGACCAGCACGGTCTGGGCTTCTGCAACATCACCAAGTGCTGCACCGAGGTCTGCCCCGAGCACATCAAGATCACCGACAACGCGCTGATCCCGATGAAGGAACGCGTCGCCGACCGCAAGTACGACCCGATCGTCTGGCTCGGCAACAAGATCCGCCGCCGCGGCGCCTGAGGCACCCGCCGGGGCGCCTGAGGCACCCGCCGGGGCCGTGACCACCATCGCGGGGCTGTGAACAGGTTATTTCTTGTTCACGGCCCCGCTTTGCTGTTCGCACCATCGACCCACGCCGCAACTCGTGGGCCAGGGTTGGTTCACTCCCGCGAGGGAGCCGCCTCACCTGTCCGGGTGAGACATTCCCCACGTCCGGTCTCTTAGGGTGCTCGGCATGGACGTCTTGCTGATCGGGCTGGTGAATCTCGTCATCTTCATGGTGATCTTCGTGCCGGTGTCGCAGCGGCTGCTCGGGGTGCGGTTCGGGCTGGGGCGGATGGCGATCGGGGCGCTGCTGACGCTGCTGATCTTCAGCCCGATCATGAACGCGCTGGTCGGTCCACTCCCCTGGACCGGGTCGAACGGCGCCGCCGCGGCGTACCTCGGGCTCACCGCGCTCTGCTCGATGCTCGCCGGGCTGATCTTCCTGGTGCTCTCCGAAGCCCTCGTCCCGACCGGCTCGCTCCCCCGCGTCCGCGACCTGCGCCGCGACGTCGGCGGCCGCATCGCCCGTACCCGGCGCTACCTGCAGATCCTCCGGATCGCCGTACGCCGTGGGCTCGGCCCCTACCTCCGCGGCCGCCGCCGACCGGGCCGCGAGGACGCCGCCGGGCAGGCCGATCTCGCCCGCTCCCTCCGCCTCGCCCTCGACGAAGCCGGGGTCACGTTCGTGAAGCTCGGCCAGGTCCTGTCCACCCGCAGCGACGTGATCCCCGCCTCGGTCGCCAACGAGCTGAGCCGCCTCCAGGACCAGGTCTCCCCCGCGCCCTGGCCCGAGATCGAGCACGCGTTGACCGAGGAGCTCGGTGCGCACCCGCAGCAGATCTTCCACGACTTCAGCACCGAACCGCTCGCCGCCGCCTCCGTCGCGCAGGTCTACACCGCTCGCCTCGCCGACACCGGTACGGCGGTCGTCGTGAAGGTCCAGCGCCCCGGCATCACCGCGCTGGTCCAGCGCGATCTCGACATCGTCCGCCGGCTCGCCCGGATGCTGGAGCGCAACACCGACTGGGGTCGCGCGATGGGTGTCCGCGCGCTCGCGGAGGGGTTCGCCGACGCGATGCTGGAGGAGCTCGACTTCACCGTCGAGGCGGGCAACATGACCAGCGTCGCGGCCGGTCGCGCGGTCGCGGGGAACGCCGACGTCGTCGTACCGGAGCTGTACCCGCGGCTGTCGACCCAGCGCGTCCTGACCATGCAGCGGCTCGACGGCGTCGGCCTCGGCAACGCCGCCGCCGTCGTGGCCGAGCGCGGGCTGGACGGCGCCCGACTCGCGAAGACGCTCTTCGACTGCCTGCTGAGCCAGGTCGCGATCGACGGCGTCTTCCACGCCGATCCGCACCCGGGCAACTTCCTGCTGCTCACCGACGGCCGGCTCGGCATGCTCGACCTCGGCTCGGTCGGGCGGCTCGACCCGTCGACCCGCGAGGCGCTGCAGCGGTTCCTGCTCGGTGTCGACCACGGCGACCCGGTCTCGGCGACCGACGCGCTGCTCGAGATCGTGAACCGGCCGGACGTCGTCGACGAGCAGGCGCTGGAGCGCGCGGTCGGCCAGTTCATGGCACGGCACCTCGGCGCCGGGGCCGCGCTCGGGCCGGCGATGTTCAACGACCTGTTCCGGATCATCACCGCGCACGGGCTCGGCGTCCCGCCGGAGGTCGCGGCGGTGTTCCGCGCGCTGGCGACGATCGAGGGCACGATCGCGCGGCTGTCACCGGGCTTCGACCTGATCGCGGCGTCCCGCCAGTTCGCCGCCGCGCACGTCACGGACCGGCTCGCTCCCGATGCCCTCCGCCGTACGGCGACCGAGGAGCTCGCCACGCTGCTCCCGATGCTGCGCCGCCTCCCGCGCCGGATCGACCGGATCGCCGCGGCCGCCGAGTCCGGGCGGCTCGGCCTGAACGTCCGGCTGTTCGCCGACGAACGCGATCGGCGGCATTTCACCTCGATGCTCCATCAGGCCCTGCTCGCGGTACTCGGCGCGACGGCCGGGGTGATGGCGGTCCTGCTGCTCGGTACGCCGGGCGGCCCGAAGGTCACCGACTCGATGACGCTGTTCCAGTTGTTCGGCTACAACCTGCTCGTCATCTGCGCCGTCCTCGTGCTGCGTGTCCTGGTGCTGATCTTCCGGCTTCCAGACGCCCGACGCAGCGGTTGACCTCAAGCGGACTTGAACGTCAACGATGGTCCGCATGTCTCTGTCTCATGCGGACCGGCCGCGCCTGTTCGGCCGCGAGCACCTCGCCCTGGTGCTCGGCGTCGTCGGCCTGGTCACCCTCGGCGCGTTCGAGAACCGCGCGGTCGGTACGGCGCTGCCGACGATGGTCCGCGAGTTCGACGCGCTCGGGAGCTTCGGCCTGGCCAACGCCGCGCCGAACGCGTCGTACCTGGTGTCACTCGCGCTCGCCGGGCTCTGGGCGGACCGCCGCGGCCCGGTCGCCGCACTGCGGGCGGGCGCGATCATCTTCGCGGCCGCACAGCTGCTGGTCGGTACGGCGCAGTCGATGCCGATGGTGATCGGCGGCCGGCTGCTCAGCGGCTTCGCCGAGGGGCTGCTCGACGTCGCGCTGATGGTCCTGGTCGCCCGGGCGCTGCCGGCCACGCTGCGGCCACGGATGTTCTCGCTGTTCGCCGCGATGTGGATCCTGCCGTCGGTGGTCGGCCCGGTCCTCACTGGCGTCGTCACCGAACAGGTCGGCTGGCGCTGGGTGTTCCTGGGCGCGCTCCTGCTGCTCGTCCCCAGCTGGCTCTGCCTCCGCCCGGCCCTGCGGATGCTCGCGGCCCGAACCGACGCGAGCGCCTCTGAGCCGACCGACCCCACCCCCGAGCGCGACGCCAACGCACTCGCGGCCGCCCGAGCCTTGTTGCCCTGGGCATTCACCGCCTCGGTCGCGCTCTTCACCCTCACCTGGGCCGGCGACCAACTCGAAGCCCACGCCACCACCGCCTGGATCGCCATCCCGGTCAGCCTCGTCGTGCTCGGCGTCGCCGCCGTCCGCGTGATGCCCGCCGGGACCTTCACCGCCCGTCGCGGCTTCCCCGCCGTCGTCGCGGTCCGCGGCCTCGGCGGTGCCGCCTTCGCCGGAGCCGGCGCCTACCTCCCGCTGCTGCTCACCGTCCTGCACGACTTCAGCCCGTCCAAGGCCGGCGTCACCCTCTCGATCACCGGCGTCAGCTGGGCCCTCGGCTCCTGGCTCCAAGGCCGCGACCACGGCTTCGAACGCCTCACCGTCCTCCGCGCCGGCCTCGCCCTGATGACCGCGGGCACCGCCGGTACGACGCTCCTGGCCTGGACCGGCGACACCTGGCTCGGCCTGATCAGCTGGTCCGTCGCGGGCATCGGCATGGGTCTCAACTCTTCGAGCGTCTCGGTCCTCACCCTCGACCTGTCCGACGCCACCAACTCCGGCCGCAACAGCAGCAGCGCCCAGATGGCCGGGACGATGAGCATCGCCGCCGTCTTCGCCCTGTTCGGCACGCTGCTCGCGATCAACGCCGACCACCCGACCGGCTGGGTCTTCGGCGCGATCATCACCACCAGCGCAGGACTCGCCCTGGCCGGCCTGCTCACCTCGGCCCGGATCAGCCCGAGGCCGATCAGCCCGAAACCATGATTTGCTTGAGTAAGCTAATCTTTGCTCATGCGAGCAAAACGTAGCCTGACCGAGCAGGCCCGCCGGGCCCAGATCGTCGCGGCGGCGATCGAGGTGATCGCCCGCGACGGCGCGAGCCAGGCGTCGTTCAAGGTGATCGCGCAGGAGGCCGGCCTGAGCAGCACCGGGCTGATCTCGTACCACTTCGCCAACAAGCAGGAGCTGATCGAGGAGGTCGGCCAGGAGATCCTCGCCCGGTTCGCTGAGTTCGTGCTGGCGCGGACGCAGGGCATCGAGGAGCCGGCCGCCGTCCTGCGCGGGTTCGTGGAGGCCAACATCGAGTTCCTCCGCACCCATCGCAGCCACGCGTCCACGCTGGTCCGGATCAAGCAGGAGCTCGCGCCGGTCGCGCTGGCCCGGTCCGACCAGGCGCAGCTCGCCGAGGTCCTGCGCACCGGTCAGCGGTCGGGCGCGATGCGGGACTTCGACCCGCACCTGGTTGCGGTTTCCATCCTGTCGATCCGCGACGGCTTGATCCGGCAGCTCGACCTCGAGCCCGAGCTCGACCTGACCGCCGCGGCCCACGAGTTCAGCACGCTCGTCGACCTCGCCACCCGGAAGGCCTGACCGATGCTCCGACGCCGTACCGCCGCCCTGCTGGTAATGCTCGTACTGGTTGCCGGATGCAACGAGAAGCCCACGGCAGCAGCACCGCCACCGGGCCCGGTGGTCCGCACCGACACCGGCGAGGTCAGCGGTACCGTCCTGAAGGACCGCCGCGTCTTCCAGGGCATCCCGTACGCCGCACCGCCGGTCGGCCCGTTGCGCTGGAAGCCGCCGGCGCCGGCGAAGCCGTGGACCGGCGTCCGTCAAGCGACCAAGCCCGGCAACCGCTGCCCGCAGAACAAGAACGCCATCGCCGACCTGGGCAGCACCACCGAGGACTGCCTGGTCCTCAACCTCACCACCCCGGCGACCGCGAGCCCCGAGCAGCGCAAACCGGTGATGGTCTGGATCCATGGCGACGGTGCGATCGGCTCCGGCGACCAGTTCGACCCCGAACGGCTGGCGGTCGACGGTGACGTGGTCGTGGTGACCTTCAACTTCCGGCTCGGCATCTTCGGCGGCTTCGGCCTGCCGGGCCTGCCCGGCTCCGGCACGATCGGTCTGCAGGACCAGCGGGCCGTGCTCGAGTGGGTCCAGCGCAACGCCGCCGCCTTCGGTGGCGACCCGGGCAACGTCACGCTGTTCGGCGTCTCGTACGGCGCGACGTCGACCGGCGCGCACCTGCTGACCGAGAAGTCCCGCGGCCTGTTCCACCGCGCGATCCTGCAGAGCGCGTTCACGGTGATGGACATGCCCGCGGGTGCGACGTACCCGGGCATCCCGGCGCTGCCCTGGTACGGCTGGACGACGACCAAGGACGCCGAGACCCAGGGCCAGGTCGTCGCGAACCAGCTCGGCTGCAAGGATCCGGCCACCGCGCTGGACTGCCTGCGCAAGGTCCCGGTCGCCAAGCTGCTCGCCGTACCGCAGGTGATGAACATCTTCCAGCCGTACGCCCTCGGCAACGACGAGCTGCCACCGGACCCGGTCCGCGCACTGGAGGCGGGGCAGTTCACGGACGTCCCGGTGATCGCCGGTACGACGCGCGACGAGCACACCACCTTCGTCGCCTTCTTCCGCGAGCTGGCCGGCAGCCCGGTCACGAAGGCCAACTACCCCGAGCTGCTGCGGACCGCGTTCGGGGCCGACGCCGCGAAGATCGCGGCGGAGTACCCGCTGTCGGCGTACAGGACGCCGGCGCTGGCCTGGGCCTCGGTGCTCACCGACCGGCTCTGGGCCAAAGCGCAGCTGCGGCAGAACCAGTTGCTCTCGGCAAAGAACCCGCTGTGGTTCTACGAGTTCGCCGACCGGGACGCACCGCTGGACATCCCGTTCCCGCCCGGTTTCGACCCCGGCGCCTGGCACGCCGGTGACGTCGGCTACGTCTTCCGCACCGCCGCTGAGGACAAGACGATGACCAAGCCGCAGATCGCCTTGTCGGACACGATCATCGGCTACTGGTCCGCCTTCGCCCACCATGGCGACCCGAACCGCGACGGCCTCCCGGCCTGGCCGAAGTTCACCGGCCCGGCCACCGTCCAGTCCCTGGCGCCGAACGCGATCCGTCCGGTCGACTACGAGCGGGAGCACCGGCTGAAGTTCTGGGCAGCCATCGCCTAGAGTGTCGCCATGGCTGAGCTGCTGACCGACGACCAGATCGACCAGGCGATCCGCGACCACCTCCCGGAGTGGAAGGTGCAGGACAACGCCCTGGTCCGCAGCATCAAGAAGGACAACTTCCTGGACGGGATCCGGCTGGTCGCGACCGTCGCCCAGCTGGCCGAGTCGATGAACCACCACCCGGACATCGACATCCGCTACACCACGATCACCTTCCACGTCGCCAGCCACGACGCCGGCGGGATCACCGACGACGACCTGGTGCTGGCCCGGCACATCGACACCGCCGCGGGCTGACCGAAACCGTCATCCGGAAGTTGCTTACCCGTTAACTAGATCGGGCGAAAGTTTCCGCCCGATCGCCTTGGCTCACCGGTATGACTTCTTCCGTACGACCGCGCGTCGCCGCCGCCGGTGCTGTCCTGCTGGCCGCGATCGCCGGTCTCGCGATCGCCCCGGCCGGCGCCAGCGCCGCAGGCAGCCTCACCCTGCCCCTGGGCGACCAGGACCTGACCGAGACCCGCAGCGCCCAGACGCTGACCGACGGCGTCACGCTGACCAGGATCAGCCGTGGCACCGAGCCGGCCCCGGCCGACCAGATCAACACCACCACCCGTGGGCCGTGGCTGATCAACGTGCTCACCATCGACCCGAAGCAGGCCAAGGGCTACGTCAAGGCGACGTACGGCCCGGACCTGGCCAAGACCGAGAAGACCAGCGCGCTGGTCGCCGGCGCCGGTGCGCTGGCGGGTGTGAACGCGTCGTTCTTCACGTTCACCGCCAGCCAGCAGTACCCCGGTGAGCCGGTCGGCCTCGGGATCTACGACGGCAAGCTGCTCAGCGAGCCGCTGACCGACCCGGCCGAGACCAACTTCGTCATCGACGCGAAGTCGAACAAGGCGCTGATCGGTCACGTCAGCTGGACCGGCACCGTGGAGAACAAGAAGACCAAGGCCGAGCTGCCGCTGGAGTTCGTCAACCACCCGCCGGTCGTCCCGGCCGCGTGCGCGACGCTGACCGCGCAGACCGACTGCACCGTGCCCGGTGACATCTCGCTGTTCACGCCGGAGTTCTCCGCCGCGACCCCGGCCGGCGCCGGCATCGAGGTCGTGCTGGACAAGAAGGGCTGCGTCGTCCGCACCGCGACCGTCCGCGGTACGGCGCTGGTCGCCGGCCAGACGTCGATCCAGGCCACCGGTCAGGACACCGTCAAGCTGTTCCAGACGCTCGCCGGCGGCTGCCTCGACACCGAGATCGCGCTGAAGGACGAGAAGGGCAAGAAGCTCTCGCTCAAGGACAGCCTGTACGGCGTCACCGGCCGCGGCCTGCTGATGCGCGACGGCCAGGTCGTCGAGCAGCCGACCGGCGGCAGCTTCAACGACCGCAACCCGCGGACGCTGGCCGGCACCACCAAGGACGGCAAGCTGATGTTCGTCACCATCGACGGCCGCCAGGGCGTCAGCGTCGGCACCACGATGACCGAGTCGGCCGCCCTGGCCAAGTCCCTCGGCCTGCACGACGCGATGAACCTCGACGGCGGCGGCTCCACCGCGATGGCCGTCAACGGCGCGGTCGTGAACCACCTGGCCGGCGCCGAGCGCCTGGTCGGCGACGCCCTCGTCTACGTCGACGCGAAGTACAAGAACTGACCGCTTCCCGCCATGTCGAGGGTCGGCCAGCCTGAGTGCTGGCCGACCCTCGCCGCGTCCGCCTGAATGGTGGACATGCAGATCCTCGCCGCAGCCCTGATCGCCTCGACGCTCACCGCCCCCGGTTGGTTCTGGACCGTGCCGCACTGCGACACCGTGTACGGAGACGGAGGCGTCACCTTCTCGGTCGACGACGGCGCGAGTCTGGCGCCGACGAAGCAGAAGCTGCAGCGGGTCACCTACGCGAAGGTGGCGACGCTGAACGAGCCGAACGTGCTGATCGCGATCGGGCGGCAGTCGATCCAGCGGTCGGCCGATGCTGGTTGCTCCTGGCAACAGATCGACAAATCGCCCGGTGACCTCGCGACGTACGACGTGACCGCGGGGCCCGGCCGGACGGCGTACGTGCACAGCGTGAACGACCAGCCGATCCATCGGGTCGACGGGACGCGGGTGACGACGACGCAGGGGCCGACCGCGGGGAACGGGATCGCCGCACTGCACGCCGGGCAGGGGATTCTGCGCGTGGTCGCGGGCGACGGGCAGCTGTACGACTCCAGCGACGACGGGGTCAGCTGGCAACGACGCGGATCGGCGCCGGCGCGCGATCTGTTCGTGTACGACGCCGTGGTCGACCCGCGCGACCCCGACCACGTGGTCGCCGGGGTGATGTCCGACGGGGTCTACACCACCTTCGACGGCGGGCGGACCTGGACACACGCGGCCGCGGTCGAGCGGGTCAACGCGTTCAGTCTCGCGATCTCCCCCGCCGATCCGAACCGGGTCTGGATGGAGGGCTACGACCGCGACCGGAGCACCCGTTTCCTCTGGCAGTCCGACGACGGCGGCCGCAAGTTCCGGCCGGTGCTCGACGAGTCCCGGGCCACGCTCTACAACGGCAACAAGCTCTGGCCGAGCCCGGTCGACCCCGACCTGCTGTACTTCGCGTACGGCACCTCGTTCGCGAACTACGGGTCGGACCTCTATCGGTTCGACACGTCCACCGGTGAGCTCGGCAAGCAGCACAACAGCTTCGACGGGATCCCGGGGCTCGCCTTCAACCCGGCCGACCCGAGCCTGCTCTACCTCGGCCTGGCCGAAGAACGTTGACCGGCTTCCGGGCGCGCTGGTGAGGATCTGACATGCTGGTGCGGTGACGACCGCTGAGGAGTACCGCCTGCTGGGGTTCAGTGCCGAGGACCAGGCCGACGCCGAGAAGCTCGAGGTCGACCCGGTGCTGGTGGCCGAGTTCGCCGCGCAGTTGCGGAAGGCGATCGGCGGGGTGCCGGTGGAGGGTCAGCTGAAGGCGCCTGACGACCCGATGGTGTCGCTCGCGGCGTACCTGGAGACGCTGCCGGACATCCGGCGGTACCACCAGGAGCGCGGGGTCAGCGACGAGATCAGCTGGGCGACTCTGGCCGACCTCGGTCAGCAGCTGAAGGTCAACCGGCGGACGTTCGGCAAGTTCGGCCTGGAGACGCACTGGTGGGTCACGACGTACTGGACCGGCGCGCTCTACGCGCTGGGCCGGCTGCAGTTCCTCATCCACCCGCTGCCGGAGGAGCCGAAGGTGCCCGGCGTCGAGCCCGGCGAGTGGGTGCTCGGCGTGCACATCCCGGAGACCGGGCCGCTGACGCCCGAGGCGGTCGACGACAGCTTCGACCGGGCGCGCGCGTTCTTCGCCGAGCACTTCCCCGAACACCCGGTGAAGACCGCGACGCTCGGGTCCTGGCTGATCGACCCCTACCTGCTCGACCACCTGCCGCAGGACTCGAACATGGTCCGCTTCGGTCGCCGCTTCACCCCGTACGGCGAACCGCGCGACTCCCAGGACAGCGCGATCTTCTTCACCTTCCGCAGCCACGACCTCGGCAAGCTCGACGAGTTCCCGCAGGACACCGCGCTGCAGCGGCTGATCGTCGCCCGGATCAAGGCCGGCGGCACCTGGCAGACCGGCTTCGGGTCCCTCAGCCTTTAGGTACGCCGTACTTGGTCAGCCAGGCGATCAGCTCGACGTTGCTGACGCACTTCACGTCGGGCTGCTTGCAGGTCTCGGTGACGAACGTGGTGAGCGCGTCGGAGTAGACGCTGTTGTTCCACCGGTTGAAGTGGTTGCCGAGGAACAGCGGCGGGTTGTTCCCGGCGCGCGACCGGGCCAGCGCCTGCCGGTACGTCGCCAGCACCTGCGCCTTCAGCTTGGGCGCGTGCGACAGCGGCGCCTTGCGGGCCTTGGTCTGGGCGTACCAGAGGTTGTAGTCCATCGTCAGCGTGCTCTTGCGGGTCCCGGCCAGGTCGACCGACTGCAGCGGGAAGTCCCAGACGCCGTCCTCCTTCTTCGGCCAGGCGATGTAGCCCGGCTCGGAGGCGTCGTACAGCATCCCGCGCTGGCGCATCACCTGCCGGTACGCCGGCCGGTTGCCCTCCAGGCACGGCGTCCGCATCCCCTTCACCGTCGAGGGGTCGAACGGCGCGGCCAGCGGCTTGCCCGCGGCCAGCGAGGGCCCGTTCCGAACCATCGTGTCGAACGCGTCCAGCTCGGCCTTCCACTGCGTCGCCGACCACTTGTCGATCCCGGTCTTGCCGCAGAAGTGCCCGTTGGCGTGGGTGCCGATCTCGTGACCCTCGGCGATCGCCTGCCGCAGCACGGTCGCCCGCGCGATCGCCTTCGGCGCGTCGGCCCAGCCGATGTCGGAGGCCCCGGGCTTCTTGTACGGCGGCTTGTAGTCGGTCTTGCGCGCCTCGGGGTACAGGTACGGGCCGGACAGGAAGAACGTCATCCGGGCGTCGACCTGCTTGGCGACGGTCCGCCAGTGCGACCAGAGCGCGAGGTCACCGGCGCCGTCGAAGGAGACCACGACGAACAGCGGGGGTTTCCCGTTCGGCAGCTTGCCCGGGAACGACCTGGTCACCGGCGCGGCGGCCGGCGGCTTCACCCCCGGCGTCAGCGTGGTCGACGGGTCGGGCTCGCTCGGCTTGGCCGTCGGCGTACCGGACGGTGGTTTGCCGGACGGGCTGCCACTTCCCTCGTTGCTCGGTGCGGTGTCGGCGCAACCGGCCGCCAGCGCGGCCACCACTGCGGTCAGCGCGATCAGTCGCTGACCCCGACGCGGAACATTCCCCAGAACTGTGCCCCCGGACATACCCCTACTGACGCACGAACCCGCGCTCCGGTTGGCCCGGGACACGCGACCGGGTCGAAAGCGTCCGGATAGTCGTTACTGCGCCGCAACCTTCGCCGCTTTGCGGCGAGCCGCGATCCGCCGGGTGGTCTCCAGCACCAGCCCGATGGTGAAGGCGAGGCTGAGGCTGAACGCGAGCGCCTTCAGCGAGTCGTGCGCGAACGCGTCGCCGCCGAGGTACCCGAGCAGGGCGACGTAGGTGTAGGCCACGGTGACACCGGCCGCGGTGAACAGCACGAACTTGCGGAACGAGTACGCCGTCGCGCCCGCGGTCAGCGTCGCGACCATCCGGGCCCCCGGGATGTAACGGACCGTCATCAGGATCAGTCCACCCCGCGTGTGCAGCGCTCTGCTGACCTTGTCGTACATCGCCTGCCGGGCCTCCCGGCGGCGCATCCAGCGCCGCAGCGCGGGTCCGGAGCCGCGGCCCATGAAGTAGCAGACGCACTCGCCGATCACCGAGCCGGTCATCGCCAGCACGATCACCAGCAGCAGGTTCTGGTGGCCGGCCGCGGCCGCCATCCCGGCGGTGACCACCAGGCCCTCGCTCGGGATCACCGGGAAGACGGCGTCCACGGCGGCGGCCAGGAAGAGGATGAGCAGCAGCCAGTGGGACGCCATCGCGACGCTGAGCAGCTCCCGGGCGGCGTCCATCAACTCTGTCACGACCCCGAGCATGCCATCCGGTGTCAAGGTCCTCCCAATCGCGCGGCGGTGGTTCGGGGCCGGTGGGGCTGAATTCACCCAGTGTTCACAGGTGGACGGACAGCTCCGCGATCCCGTTCATCAACAGCCCCGGCGTACGCCGTGGGTCGCCGCCGGGCTCGGCCAGCCGCAGGTCCGGAAAGCGGTCGAACAGCATCCCGAGCGCGACCCGGCCCTCGAGCCGGGCCAGCGGCGCGCCGAGGCAGTGGTGGATGCCGTGCCCGAAGCCGAGGTGCTGGTTGTCGGCCCGGGCGATGTCGAGCTCGCCGCCGGCGCCGAACTTCGCGTCGTCACGGTTGGCCGCGACCAGCGCGAACACGATCACCTCACCGGCGCCGATGGTGCGGCCGGCGATGTCGATCGGCGCCTTGGCGATGTACGGGATCGCGGCCTGCAGCGGGCCGTCGTACCGGATCAGCTCCTCGACGGCGGCCGGGAGGCGTTCCGGCTCGGCCTTGAGCAGCGCGAGCTGGTCGGGGTGGGTGAGCAGCGCGTGCACGCCGTTGGTGATCAGGCTGACCGTGGTCTCGTGCCCGGCGGCGAGCAGCAGGTACACCATCGAGGTCAGCTCGTCGGTGCTCAGCCGGTCGCCGCCGTCGCGGGCCGCGAGCAGCGCCGACAGCAGGTCGTCGGACGGCGCGACGACGCGGCGGTCCTCGATCATCTCGCGGATGAACTCGACCATCGCCAGCGCGGCCTCGATGTACTCCTCGGGCGTGTGCACGGCCGCGTTCACCACGATCGACGACCAGCGCCGGAAGTCGTCGCGACGGATCGCGGGGATGCCGAGCAGCTCGGAGATCACCGTGATCGGCAGCGGGTAGCTGTAGCCGCTGACCAGGTCGACCGGGCCGTCCGCGGCGGCCATCTCGTCGAGCAGCCCAGCGGCGATTTCACGGATCCGCGGCTCCAGCAGCTCGATCCGCCGCCGGGTGAAGGCCGCCGAGACCAGCTTGCGCATCCGCGTGTGGTCCGGCGGGTTGGCGTTCAGCATGTGCCGTTCCATCGAGTTGACCAGGTCGTCCCAGACCTGGTCGCGGTGCGGCCCGTCGAGCGGCGACCGGACGACGTCCGGGTGCGCCAGCAGCTGCCGGGCCTCGGCGTACCCGGTCACCAGCCAGACCGGCACTCCGGTGAACAGGGTCACGTACTGCAACGGCCCCTGCGCCGCTGCCTCCGCGAACCCCTGCAGGCGAGCACGGCCACTGGTCTCGGTGAATGGCGAGGTCACTCCACTACCGTACGGGCGCAGAGGTTGACCCCGTTGGCGCGCCGGGCGGACGGTGGTCTGCGCGCTCCGGCCGGACGCGCTGTCGGAGGTCGAGGTCTGGCTGGGCGACCTCACGACGTACTGGAACCGCACGGTCGACCGGCTGGCGGACCTTCTGGAGGGGAACGGCGATGGTGAGTGACATCCGGATCGAGCGGGTGCTGAAGGCCCAACTCGAGGACGTGTACGCCGCGTGGACGCGGGCCGAGCTGCTGGCGCGCTGGTACTGCCCGAACCCGGCGCTGGCGCTGAAGGTCGACGCCGATGTGCGGGTCGGCGGGGCGTACGTCGTCGAGATGGGCCCGTACGTCGTCCGCGGCAGCTATCTGGAGGTCGAGCCGCCGCACGTGCTCGCGTTCACCTGGAAGTGGGACGAGGACGAGGACGCGCCGTCGACCGTGCGGGTGGAGCTGAGCGCGGTCGAGGAGGGGACGCGGATGCTCTTGCTGCACACAGGTTTCACCGGTCCGGAGGATGCCGCCAACCACCTGCAGGGTTGGGAGCCAGAGCTGGACCGGCTCGAGCAGCTGCTCGCCGCCGGCTGAGCCGGTCGGAGGAGCTGCTCACGCTTCGGTGAGCTGCTCGGCCAGCTCGGTGCGGCTGTGGATGCCGAGCTTCGTGTAGACCTTCCGCAGGTGGTACTCGACCGTCTTCGGGCTCAGGAACAGCTTCGCCGCCGCCTCCCGCGTGCTGTGCCCGTCAGCGAGCAGCTGCGCGACCTGCCGCTCCTGCGGCGTCAGGTCGTCCGCACTGCTGTGCTCCCGCCGCCGCGCCGTCTCCCCCGTCGCCTTCAGCTCCCCCGCCGCCTGATCCGCCCACGTGCCAGCGCCCAGATGATCGAACATCTCCACCGCCAGCCGGAGCTGCACCCGCGCATCCACCCGCCGCCGAGCCCTCCGCAGCCAGGACCCGTAGACCAGATGCGTCCGCGCCGTCTCGAACAGGTCCGGCGTCTGCCCGTGCAGCCGCAGCGCGCTCACCAGCAGGTCCTCGTCATCGTTGACCAGCCCCCGCACCCGCGCCGCGCGAGCCAGCGACCACGGCAACCCCTTGTGCGCCGCGCGTTCAGCGAACGCCTCAGCCGTCACCACCGCGTCCTCGAGCCGCCCGAGCCGCAGGTAGATCTCGACCAGCTCCGGCGCCGGCGACAGATCCGGGTCGAGCATCCCGCCGGTCCCGAGGATCTCCACCAGCCCCTCGTACGCCGCCAGCGCACCCGCGGGATCGCCCTGCCCGAGCGCGAGATCGCCCAGCGCGAACGACGACCAGGCGAGCCCGATCCGGATCCCGCGCGGCGTGCACAGCGCGACCGCCTCGGCAGCCTGCGCGTGGCAGTCCTCGGTCCGCCCGCGGCGCGCTGAGAGCCAGGCCTGTCCCGCGAGGTTGACCGCCAGCTCGGTGGTCTGCCCGGTCTCGCGCGACAGCCGGATCCCTTCGTCGTACGACGTCGCCGCGTCGGCCCAGCGGTCGGTGGTCGCCTGGTCGCGGGCCAGGTGGAACAGGACGCCGGGCAGCAGCCCGAGCGCGACGCCGTCGCGGCTGTCGCGGAGGATCCGCTGGATCACCTCGCGGCCCCCTTCGCGTTCGCGGAGGAAGAGCGGCGCGATGACGACCCACACCTGGTGCCGCCGGTCGAGCGTGACGCTGCCGGACAGCGACACCGCCGTACGGATCTGCTCGCTGCCGCCGCTGCCTGCGAGCACGCGGCCGACGCCGCAGGCCAGCAGGCCGAGCAGGCGGCTCTCCGGTTGGGCGATGCTCGGCAGGAGTGCGTCGAGGGTGTCGGCGACCTGAAGGGCTGTGGCGGTGTCGCCGAGATGGAAGCAGGCGTTGACGACGTCGCTCAGCAGCCGGACGCGGGTGGGGAGGTCGTCGGCGGCCTCGGCGGCAGCGAGCAGGATGTCGCGGGCCTGACCTGGTGAACCGCAACGTACGGCGATGTCGCCGCGAAGCTCTTGAGCGCGGATCGCGACAACCGGTGTGATCGTGCGCCGCAAGGCTTCAACAAGTAGTTCTTCGGCACGATCAGGCAATCCAGCGAACCACGCGGCCTCACCTGCGGCGACCAACCTGCGCGCCTGTTCCGCCGCATCGTCCGTGAGTCGAGCGGCTCGCTCCAGCGCCGTCGCCGCGACCGCGTGCGCGCCCCGCTCGACCGCGTGCCCGGCGACCACCTCCAACTTGCCCGCGACCTCGTCGTCCGCCCCGAGCACCGCCTCCGACAGGTGCCACACCTGCCGGTCCGAGTCGGCCAGCACCCCAGCGATCGCCTGATGAACAGCACGCCGCGTGCCCGCCGTCGCGCCGGCATACACCGCCGACCGCACCAACGGATGCCGGAACTCGACCCGCCCGTCGGCGATCCGAACCAGCCCGGCGTCCTCAGCCTCAGCCAGCACAGCAACGTCGACACCAAGCTCCGCGCAGACCGCCGCGACCAGCTGCAGCTCCCCGTCGTCGGATGCCGCCACCAGCAAGGCGATCCGGGCCTGCTCGCTGAGCCGGTCCGCCTGCGCGGAGAACGCCTCCGCGAGCAGCCGCGACACCGGCACCGGCGCCCCGGGACGGACCTTGTGCAGGTTCTTGGGATCGAGCTCCAGCAAGGCCAGCGGGTTCCCGCCCACCATCCGGTGCACCTGCGCGACCTCCGCCGTACGCCGTCCGACCAGCTCGCGCGCGTCCTCCAGCCCGAGCCCGTCGAGCCGCAGCACCGGAAGATCCGCCTCGGCCAGCGGATGAGACTCCCCTGCCCGCCCGGCGACCAGCAGCACGATCGGGTCCGCCACCAGCCGCCGCGCCGCGAACACCAGCGCCTCGGCCGACGGCCGGTCGATCCACTGCGCGTCGTCGACCAGCACCGCCAAGGGCAACTGCTCGGCGTACCGGCACAGGAGGCTCAGCGTCGCCGCCCCGACAGCAAACCGTTCCGCCGCATCCTCTGGTCTCCCCGGGGAGGCGGGCGCCGGCGAGGTCAGCGCCAGCGCGGCGGCGAGCGCATCGCGCTGTGGTGCTGGGATCCTGTCCAGCTCCCCGAGCGCCGGACGCAGCAGCTGCAGCAGCGCCCCGAAGGGAATCTCCTGCTCGGTCTCCGTCCCGCGCGCCCGGAGCACGCGCAACCCGGCGGACTGCTCGGCCGCCTGGTCGAGGAGGGTGGTCTTGCCGATCCCCGGTTCGCCCGAGATCAGCAGCACCCCGCTGGTTCCCACCCGCGCCCCCGCGACCAACCGCCCGATCGCCCGCCGCTCGGCCTCCCGCCCGATCAGCATTCTCGGAGTCTAGGACTAGGTGGCCCACCTGATGCGACTGCTCGGCGCCGGCTTCTAGCGTCGCGAGCAGAAGAATCCCAGGGAGGGGAAACCGAAATGACCACCATCGACCAGCCCGTCACCGTCGACGGCGACAAGCTGATGCAGTTCGTGTTCCAGGCCGTCGGCGAGGTCGGCGCGACGCTGAACGCGGCGCTCGTCGTCCTCGGCGACAAGCTCGGCTACTACCACGCGATGGCCGGCGCCGGCGGCCTCACACCGGCCGACCTCGCCGACCGCACCGGCACCCACGAGCGCTACGTCCGCGAGTGGCTGAACGCCCAGGCCGCGGGCGGCTTCGTCAGCTACGACCCGGCGACCGGCCTCTACACGCTGCCGCCCGAGCAGACCGTCGCGCTCACCGACGAGGACAGCCCGGCGTTCCTGCCCGGCTTCTTCCAGATCGCGCTCGGCACCGTGCAGGACACCGACCGGATGGTCGACGCGGCCCGCAGCGGCGCCGGGATCGGCTGGCACGAGCACGACTCCGACGTGCATCTCGGCTGCGAGCGCTTCTTCCGGCCCAACTACATCGCCAACCTCGTCGACGGCTGGCTGCCGGCCCTCGACGGCGTCGTCGAGAAGCTGACCAGCGGCGCGAAGGTCGCCGACATCGGCTGCGGCCACGGCTCCTCGACGATCCTGATGGCCCAGGCCTTCCCGCGCTCGACGTACACCGGCTCCGACTACCACGCCGAGTCGATCGCGACCGCCGAGCAGCGGGCGGCCGACGCGGGGGTCGACGTCACCTTCGAGGTCGCCGGCAGTACGGCGTACGGCGGTCAGAACTACGACCTGGTGACCACGTTCGACGCGCTGCACGACATGGGCGACCCGGTCGGCGCCGCCCGGCGCGTCCGCGAGTCGCTGGCCGGCGACGGCACCTGGATGATCGTCGAGCCGATGGCCGGCGACCACGTCGAGGACAACCTGAACCCGGTCGGCCGCGCGTACTACGGCTTCTCGACGCTGCTCTGCACGCCGGCGTCGCTGTCGCAGGAGGTCGGGCTCGGGCTCGGCACCCAGGCCGGTCCGGCCCGGATCCGTGACGTGGTGACCGCGGCCGGTTTCACCCGGTTCCGGGTGGCGGCGCAGACGCCGTTCAACCTGGTCTACGAAGTCCGCCCCTGACACAGTGAACGCCATGGCACAACGACCCGCGCGGGTGGCCGACTCCGAAGGGACGGTCACCCGCGCCGGGGTGAAGCTGCACTACCGGGTGTACGGCGACCACGACGGCCCGGCGATCGTGCTGCTGCCGACCTGGTCGCTGGTGACGTCGCGGGTCTGGAAGGCGCAGGTGCCGTACCTGGCCCGGCACTTCCGGGTGATCACCTTCGACGGCCGCGGCGCGGGCTTGTCGGACCGGCCGGCCGGTGCGTCGGCGTACGGGGACGCGGAGTACGTCGCGGACACCATCGCCGTGCTGGACGCGACCGGTACGGCGTCCTGCGTGCTGGTCGGCTTCTCCCGCGGCGTCCCGTGGGCGCTGGAGGTCGCGCTGCGCGAGCCGTCGCGAGTGCTCGGCGTGGTCTGCGTCGGCGCGGCGACCCGGCTGACGCCGATGGTCGAGGACCGGACCCGCTGGACCTGGGACGAGCGGCACGACAGCACCGACGGCTGGGCGAAGTACAACCGGCACTACTGGCTCGAGGGCGGGTACGACGACTTCCTGGACTACTTCTTCGCGCAGATGTTCCCGGAACCGCACTCCAGCAAGCAGATCGAAGACGGGATCGGGTGGGCGCACGAGATCACACCCGAACTGCTCGTCGACACCGAGGCCGGGCGAGCCGTGCATCTCGATCCGGCGCGGTTCGCGGAGGTCCGGTGCCCGGTGCTGGTGATCCACGGCGCGGCCGACGCGATCCGCCCGCCGGCCGAGGGGGTGCGGCTCGCGGAGCTGACGGGTGGTTCGCTGGTGACGGTCGTCGGCGGCGGGCATGCGCCGCATGCGCGCGATCCGGTGCTGGTCAATCACCTGCTGAAGGAGTTCACCACGCAGTTCGCCCCACGGCCGGTACGCCGTACGTGGGAGCGCGCGGCGGTCCGGCCGCGGCGGGTGCTGTACCTGTCGTCGCCGATCGGGCTCGGGCATGCGCGGCGGGACCTGGCGATCGCGCGGTCGCTGCGCGGTCTTGTGCCTGGTGTGGAGATCGAGTGGCTGGCGCAGGATCCGGTGACGCGGGTGCTCGCGGACGCCGGGGAGACCGTGCATCCGGCGTCTTCCTGGCTGCTGAACGAGTCGGGGCACGTGGAGTTCGAGGCGGGTGAGCACGATCTGCACGCGTTCCGGGCGCTGCGCCGGATGGACGAGATCCTGGTTGCGAACTTCCTCACCTTCGCGGACGTCGTCGAGGACCGGCACTACGACCTGGTGGTCGGCGACGAGGCCTGGGAGGTGGACTACTTCCTGCACGAGAACCCGGAGCTGAAGCGCTTCTCCTACGCCTGGCTGACGGACTTCGTGGGGTGGTTGCCGATGGACGCTTCCGAGGAGGCGCTGACGGCGGACTACAACCTGGAGATGCTCACGCAGCGGGCGCGGTACCGGCGGCTGCGGGACCACTCGTTGTTCGTCGGCGATCCCGAGGACATCGTGCCCGATACTTTCGGGCCTTCGCTGCCGGCCATTCGCTCCTGGACCGAGGAGAACTTCACCTTCACCGGCTACATCACCGGCTTCACGCCTCGACCCCGACAGCTGACCGGTGCGCCTCGTTGCCTCGTCACTGTTGGGGGTTCCGGTGTCGGCTCTGCCTTGCTGCTGCGTGTGCTGGACGCGGTACCGGCCATTCGCCGGCTGGTCCCGGGGCTCACCTTCGACGTCGTGACCGGGCCGCGGATCGATCCGGCTGCGCTGCCGCGGCTCGACGGCGTACGGGTGCACGGTTACCTGCCCGACCTGCATCTGGAGCTGGGCAAGGCCGACGTCGTGATCACCCAGGGCGGTCTGACCACCTGCATGGAGCTGACCGCGCAGCGGGTGCCCTTCGTCTACATCCCGCTGCGCAACCACTTCGAGCAGAACTTCCACGTCGCGGCGCGGCTGGATCGGTACAACGCCGGCCATCGCCTCGACTACCTGGAGGCGGCCGACCCGAGCATGCTGGCCGAAGCGGTCGCGAAGGCGCTCGCCGATCCGGTCGACTATCTCCCGGTCGCCACCGACGGCGCCGACCGGGCCGCTCGTCTCCTCGCCGAGTTGCTCTAGCTCGTTGCCTTTCCGCGCAGGCGATCCAGCCCGACCACCAGGACGACCGTCACCACCAGCAGCACCAGCGACTCGGCCGCGGCGGTGAACGTCTGCCCGCGATCGGTCAGCGCGAAGACGCCGACCGGGACCGTCCGCCACGACGCCGGGTAGACCATGATCGTCGCCCCGACCTCACCCATCGACAGCGCGACCGACAGCCCGGCGGCCGACACGATCGCCGGGCGCAGCATCGGCAACCGGACCTGCCACAGCACCCGGGCCGCCGACGCGCCCAGCGACGCGGCGACATCGGCGTACACGGCGTCGGTCCGCTGCAACGCCGCCGTCACCGTGCCGTAGGTGAACGCGACCATCAGGACGAGGTGCGCGATCACGACGATCCACTTGGTGCCGTTGAGCAGCAGCGGCGGGCGGGAGAAGGCGACCAGCAGGCTCAGGCCGACGACCACTGACGGTACGGCGATCGGCAGGTGGTGCAGCGCATCGGTCAGCCGCGCGAGGCCGGGTGTCGCCGACCGGGCCGCGAGCGCACCCCACGTTCCGAACACGACGGCCAGCAGTCCGCCGAGGAAGGCCGTCTCCGGGCTCACGGCGATCGACGCGAGCTCGTCGCCGGACAGCGCTTCGCTCAGGTGGGTGGTTGTCGGGTCGGACGGCAGGACGCCGTTCCAGCTCCCGGCGAAAGCTGCGGCCGCGACCACGATGAACGGCGCCAGCACGAGGACGCCGAAGACGAGCAGGAAGACGGCCTGGACGAGCAGGCGCGGTCCTCTAGACCAGACGAGCACGACGACCTCCCAGCCCACCACGCAGTACGGCGTACAGGCCGATCGACAACGCGATTTGCACGATGGCGATCACGCAGGCGCCCGGGTAGTCGAACATGACGATCCCCTTGGTGTGCACGAGCAGCGGCAGCGTCGTCGTGTCGCGCGCGCCGAGGAAAAGCACGATGCCGAACTCGTTCAGGGTCAGCAGCAACGTGAGCCCGCCACCGGCCGCTAGCGCGGGACGGACCTCCGGGAGGATCACCTGGCGCAGGACGCGCCAGGGACCGCCGCCGAGACTCGCGGCGACGTCGAGCTGGACGCGAGGGACGCGGCTCATCGCGCCGAGCAGCGGGCGCATCACGAACGGCGTGTAGAAGGTGATCTCGGCGAGGATCACCGCCCAGGGGGTGGTGAGGAAGCTGCTCGCGCCGGTGAGCGAGCCGAGGACGCCGGCTGATCCGTAGAGGAAGGTGAAGGAGAGCGCGACGAGGAACGAGGGCAGCGCGAGCATCGCGTCGACCAGGCCGGAGACCAGGCGGGCGCCGGGGAACGGGACGAAGCTGACCACGACGGCGAGGAACGTCCCGACGACGAGACAGCCTGCCGTCGAGCAGACAGCGATCTGCACGGTCCGGATCAGGGCGTCGCGGAACTCGGCGGAGCCGATCACCTCGGCCCATGAACCGCGCGACTCGGCGGCGACGAGGATGAGCGGGTAGACGACGAGGACGGCGATCAGCAGCAACGGCGGGAGCAACCACGTACGACGTGCTGCTCTCACCGAGAATCCACCAAACTGCACGCCTCTCCCGGCAACCGCATCGAGATCGTTGCCCCGAGGGCCGGAAGTTCTTGGTCAGCCGGCACATCGACGTGCACCGGATGCCCACCGAGTCCATCAATCGTGCAGGTCAACCGGTAGGACGCCCCGCGCCACTGCGCTCCGACGAGCCGCGCCGGCAACCCACCCTCCTCCAGCCGGATCGCATGCGGGCGCACGCACAACAAACTCCCACCCACCGGCTTGATGCCGGGCACTCGGTGACCTCCGACGGTCACCTCGTCGTCTTTCACCTCGATCGGCAGCAGGTTCGCCCCGCCCAGGAACGACGCGGTGAACGCACTCGGCGGCGTCCGGTACAACTCCGCGGCCGGCGCGATGTCGACAAGTCGAGCATCCCGCATCACCGCGATCCGGTCCGCCAACGCCAGCGCCTCCGCCTGATCGTGCGTCACGTACACGATCGCCACGTCCGGCACCTCACGCCGCAGCTTCTGCAACTCGTCCAGCATCCCGGCCCGCAGCTGCGCATCGAGCGCCGCCAACGGCTCGTCGAGCAGCAGCACCGGCGGCCTGATCGCCAACGCCCGCGCGATCGCGACCCGCTGCTGCTGCCCACCCGAGAGCTCCCGCGGCAGCCGCTTCGCGTACGCCTCCATCCCGACCATCGCGAGCATCTCGCCCACCCGCTCGCTCACCTCACGCTTGGGCCTGCGCGCGGCTCGCAGTCCGAAGGCCACGTTGTCGAACACCCGCAGATGCGGGAACAACGCGTACTGCTGAACGACGACCCCGATCCCCCGCTTCGCCGGCGGGACGTCGGTCACGTCGACCCCACCGATCCGAACCCGCCCGCGGCTCGGCCGGACGAACCCCGCGACCGCCTTCAGCGCCGTCGACTTCCCCGACCCCGAAGGCCCGAGCAGCGCCACCGTCTCCCCAGCGGCAACCGTCAGGTCCAGCCCTTCCAGCGCGCACGTCCGGCCGAAGTGCACCGTGACGTCGTCGAGCTGGACAGTCATCCCTGCACGGCCTTCGTGTACGCCGCCACGTCCGCGTCCAGGTCGCCGAGCACCTTGCTCCAGTCCGGCTGCCAGATCTCGACGCCGTCGACGGCCTTCTCGACCGCCTGGTAGTTCGCGTCGGCCGGCTTCACGTCGGCCCGCGCCGGGATCCCGAACGCGTCCGCGGAAACCGTCTGCTGCGCCTCGGTCGAGAGCAGGTAGTCCATCAACTGCTTGCCCCCGTCAACGTTCGGAGCGCCCGCGCCGAGCCCCATCACGTACGGCAGCGAAACCGCCGTCCGCTTCCCGTCCTTCGCGGCCGGGAAGAACACGCTGAACGCGGACTTGTCGGTGGCGATCGAGGCCAGGTTCATCTGCACGTCGCCGTTCGCGACCCAGATCTCACCCTTGCTGGCCTTCGGCTGCAGCTTGCCGGTCGAGGCCGACGGGCCGACGTTGTTCGCCTCGAGCTTGCCGAGGTAGTCGAGCGCGCCCTGCTTGCCGAGCAGGTGCTGCAGCAGCAGGAGCACCGCCGTACCGTCTCCGGCCTGGCCCGGCGTCGAGTACTGCACCTTGCCCTTGAACCGCGGGTCGAGCAGGTCGTCGAAGGTCTTCGGGCTGCCGGCCTTCGGGTTGGCGACGAAGCTCAGGTAGTTCTCGACGACCGCCACGTAGTTGTCGGCCTTGACGCCGTTCACCTGGTCCGCACCCGGTACGGCGTACGGCTGCAGCAGGCCGTCGGCGGCCGCCTTCTGGATGAACGGCGGCAGCGTCACCAGCACGTCGGCCTGCGGGTTCGACTTCTCCTTCTGCATCCGGGAGACCACCTCGCCCGACCCGGCCTCGACGACCTGGACCTTGGTCCCGGTCTTCGCGGTGAACGCGGCGAACCGCGTCTGGTACCAGTCGGCCAGCCCGTCGGCGGTGTAGACGGTCACGGTCTTGGCGTCGCCGGTCGACGCGGCACCGGTCCCGCCGCAGGCGGCGAGCACGGTCAGCAGGGTGGCGGCGAGCAGAGTTCTGAGGACCTTCACTTCTCCAGCTTTCGGTTGCGGAGCAGCCCGGGCAGATCCCGGACCGACTCGATCACATGGGTGGCTCCCGCGGCTGCGAGCTGCGGCCGGTCGTGGGCGCCGGTGCGGACCCCGGCGACGACGCCGGCACCGGCGCGCGTCCCCGAGGTCATGTCGTACGCCGTGTCGCCGGCCACCGCGACGTTCGCGGTGGCGTCGGCGCGCAGGGTGAGCAGGGCTTTCAGGACCATGTCCGGGTACGGACGGCCGCGGCCGGCCTGGGCCGGGCACAGGGTCAGGTCGGCGAGCGTGCGCCAGCCGAGCGCGGCGAGGATCCGCTGCTGGGTCGTCTCGGCGAAGCCGGTGGTCAGGCAGACCTTGACACCGTCGTCCTGCAGCTCCCGGATCGCGTCCTCGGCACCGTCGATCGGGCGGCAGTGCCCGTCGTCGACGAGCTGCCCGTACGCCGTCTCGAACGCCTGGTTGGCCTGCTGCGCCTTGGCCTCGTCGTGCTCGAGCAGGTGCCGGAAGACGGTGATCTTGGACTCGCCCATGGTGGCGCGGACGTGCGCCAGCATCGCGTCGTACCGGTCGTCGCCGGGTTCGATGCCCTGGGCACCGATCGCCCGGGTGAAGGCCAGTTCGACCAGGCCGTCGTCGGCGACCGTCGTACCGGCCATGTCGAGAACCGCGAGCTGGATCATCGGCCGGCTCCCTGGAAGCTCGCCTCGGCGATCGCCGGGGCCATCGTCATACCGCGGCCGCCCGGGCCGGTGACCAGGTGGACGCCGTCGGCGACTGTTCGGCGTACGACGACCTCGCCCGGCGTGGTGGCCTGGGAGTACACGCCGGCCCAGCGCCGGGTGATCGGCGGGAGCGGGCGGTCGAGGATCCGCTCGACGGTCGCCTTGAGGTAGTCGTACGGATCCTCGTGGACGTCGAAGGTGAACGGCTCGGCGTACTCGTGGGTGTCGCCGATGGTCAGGCCGCCGCCGTTGCGCTGGACCATGAGCAGCTGCATCTTGTTGTCTGCGGCAACTTGCTGCTGCTTGGTCTGGTTGAGGGTGTCGAGGGCCGGGCCCTGGTACGCCGGGTAGTAGCGGAAGCTGTCGGCGTCGGCGACCGCGGTCGTCAGCTGCTCGTCGAGGGGCGCGGTCTGCATCATCTGCAGGCGGACTCGGCGGACGGGGAGGTCGTCGGTGAGCTCGCGGATCAGACCGCCGTGCCAGGCGCCGGTGCAGAGCCAGACCTCGTCGGCCACGTGGACTTCGCCGTCGTCGGTGCGCACCTGGCGATCGTTGACGTCCCGAACCTCGCGCCCTGCAAGGAACGAGTACCGGCCAGAACTCTCCAGCTCCCGCCGGAGCGCCTTCAGCACCTGCCGAGGCTCGACAACCCCGTCCTGTGGACACCAGAGCGCCCCGAGCATCTCGCCCTTCAGCGCGGGGTTCAGCTTGCGCGCCTCCTGAGCATCCAGCACCTCGAACGCCCGCGCGGTGTCCCGCTCGGCGGCCTCCTTCGCGACCGCCAGCTCGTCCTCCGTCCGGCACACCGTCAGCGACCCGGCCGCCCGGAAGTCCAGCCCTGCGACCTCGCGACTCCGCTCCTCCCACAGCACCCGGGCCCGCTGCGCCGTCTCCAGCTCAGCACCGTCGGCCCGGCCACTCACCCAGACGAGCCCGAAGTTCCGTACGGTCGCGCCGCGCGGCCCGGCCTCACGCTCGATCTGTACGACGTCGTCGCCGCGCCGTACCGCTTCCCAGGCGTGAAACGTGCCGAGCGCTCCACCGCCGACCACAACCACCCGCACAACTGCCTCCTCATCGTCCGACCAACGACAGATTGGTCCGGACCAATGAAAGAGGCTCAGCGATCACCTGACCCCGCGGTGAACCTCGGGCGAACGCTCAGGGCCGCAGCGTCGCGCGGAACGCCACCCGGTCCCCGCGGTAGAGCGACCGGACGACCTCGATCGGGCGTCCTTCGACGTCGCGGCTGTTGCGGTGCAGCAGGAACATCGGCATCGACTGCGTCGCCTGCAGCAGCTCCGCCTCCCGCGGCGAGGCGATCACCGTCTCGACCACTTCCTCACCCTCACCGAAGCGCACGCCGAGCTCGTCGGTCAGGCAGCGGTAGAGCGAGCCCGTCGGCCGTAGTACGGACTGCAGGTCTGGAAACCGCTCCACGGCCAGGTAAGTGGTCTCCAAACCGATCGGTTGCCGGTCGGCGAGCAGCACCCGCTCGAGGCGGTGCACCGGCTCGCCACTGTGGATGCCGAGCCCGTGGGCGAGTTCCGCGTCTGCGGCGATCTCCTCGAAGGTGACCACCTCGCGCGCCGGCTCGTACCCCTGCGCACGTAGTGCCTCGGTGTAGCTGACCAGCGCCAGCGGCTGCACCAGCTTCGGCGTCGCGACGAACGTCCCCTGCCCCTGCCGCGCCCGCAGCCGCCCGTCCGCAACCAGCTCCCGGATCGCCTGCCGCATCGTCCACCGCGACACCCCGAACTCGGCCGCCAGCTTCCGCTCCGGCGGCAGCGCCGCCCCCTCCCCCAGCCGCTCCAGCAACTCGACCAACCGGGTCTTCACGGCGAAATGCAGCGGCACATCCACGCGGCCGACTCTAGACGGTCGAAGATGAACCGGAGATGAACTTTTTTCACGTCATGGACTTAGACCAATGAAAAGTGGAAGTCGATACCGATTGTCATATGTAGCGCTAAATTTTCAGGGTTCGTCACAGCTCGACCTCAACGGTTTACGACGTGAAGGAAGTCGGCGTGAATAGATGACGCACCCCCGTCGACCCGCCCACGCCGGACCACCTCGGGTGCAGGTGATCCCAGGAGAACCACCGTGACTCCCCACCCCCGCCCGGCCGCCCGCTCCGGCGAGATCGAAGCCAACCTCGCCCACCTCCGGCCGGCCCCCCGGTCCCCCCGGACCCCCTGACCGATCCGGGGTACGACGATGGGGGCATCAGTCGTCCCCCGGATCCCGGAGCCGCGACCCCCTTGGACGGCGGGGTCGCGGCTCCTTTCTCGTTGCGGCGCCGTGGGCCGGGTGATCACCCAGGAAAAGGTAGAGCCCCGGGCGGCGACCCGGGGCTCGGTGCGGATGGATGGGCGGCGCAATCAGCTGCCGGACTTGCGCCGGAACTGGCGCTTCTGCTTGTCGTTGTGCGCCTCGCCGACCCCCTCGTGCCGCGGCCCACTCCCCGGGTGCGACTCGTGGTGCGCGTTCTTCTTCGCGAGCGCCGCACGGAACTTCTCCTGCAGATCGTCCTTCGCCGGCTTGCTGGACTTGTCGCTCATACCGTCTCCTTCAAACCGTCAGGGCATACACCTCTACCTAACCAAGTGTGACCACCCCCACGCCACCCAATTTCACCGGGTCACACCTTCCGCACTCCGGACACGAGCTCCAGCCCCGTCCACGACTCCCACCCTCGCCGCAGAGCTCGCAGGCAGCATTGCTCGACTCGGCAGGACGTACGCGATCCCGATGGCGAGATGACGCCGTGCGCGCCGCTTTCGTTCGCATCCCCCCGTACGCCGTGCTGAAGTCGAGGTGACAGATGATTGACTCAGGCAACGATCGGGGGAACTCCGTGAAGGATCTGGCCGCAACGGTCGAGTCGGTGGAACAGCTGGCGCTGGTCTGGCGGGAGGTCGCGCTGGACCGCACTCCGCGGGCCGACGTCCGCGATCTCCCCGGGATCGCGGTCCGCTGGGCGGGCTCGGGGTTCGTGTTCTGGAACGTCGTCACGCTCACCGAGCCGCGGCTCGGCGAGGAGTTGCTGAAACAGCGGCTGCACGAGGCCGCGGACGTCCTGCGGGCTGGGAAGGGGCCGGGGCTGCTGTGGCTGTTCACCGACCTGCTCGACGAGCGGGCTCTCGCCGCGCTGGACAGCACCGCGGAGGAGGCCGGGCTGCAGTTCGCCTTCGGCGGCACGGGGATGGCCGGGGATCTGCTCCCGCTGCCCGAGCCGACCCACCCCGACCTGACCTTCGTCCGGGTCAGCACTGAGGACCACCTCCGCGCGTACGCCGATCTCAACGCCGACGCGTACGACATGCCCCGAGAGGTGGTCCGCGAGGGACTGACGGGGTCGAAACTGTTCACCGAGAAGATCCACGCCTACCTCGCGCTGCGCAGTGGCGAGCCGGTCGCCTGTGCCGGCGCCATCGAGGCCGACGGCCGGTTGTTCCTCATCCTGGTCGCCACGCGTCCCGGCCACCAGCGTCACGGGTACGGCGAAGCCGTCAGCCGCAAGGCGCTGTACGAAGGCGCCCAGGCCACCGGGTTGCGCCGCGCCACCCTCCACGCCACCGAAGCGGGCGCCCCGGTCTACACCCGCATCGGTTTCGAACCCATCTCCCCGATCCGCTTCTACGGCCTCGCCGACTGACAGCCCGCGCCTCACTCCCCTGCCGACTGCCGCGCGACCTCTGGCGTTCGGCCGGTCCACGCGTGGAACGCCCGGTAGAAGGACGTCGTGTCGTCGTAGCCGAGCAAGTACGCGATCTCGGCCGCGGTCATCGTCGACGTGGTGAGGTAGTGGCGCGCCAGCGACTCGCGGGTGTCGCGCAGAACGGTCTGGAACCCGGTCGACTCCTCGTGCAAGCGCCGCTGCAGCGTGCGGACGCTGATCGCCAGCTCCCCCGCGACCGCGGCCGCCGTACCGGATCCAGCAGGCAGCAGCTTCAGCAGCGCCGTACGAACCAGCTCCGCGGTCGACGTGCCCTGGTCGAGGTCGGCCAGCCGCCGGCGGAGTTCGGGCTCGAAGTAGTCCCACATGCGCTCGTTCGCGGTGAGGAACGGGCGCTCGGCATCGGCAGCGGAGAACGTCAACGACCACCGCGGCTCACAAGCGATCGGCACACCGACGTACTGCGTGTACTGATCGGCAACAGCACCAGAAACAGCAACCGGCGCCGTCAGACCAACCGGCCGTACGTCGTACCGCGTCGCGATCCGCGCCAGCGCCACCCAGAACAGCAGCTCCACCAGCCCCAGCTCATCCGGCGGCTGCTCGCTCTCCGGCCACACCAGCTCGATCGTCGGCCCGCTGATCACCATCCGCATCGGCCCCACCAACCGCTTGTACCGCGCCAGCCGCTCGGCCGCGACCAGCAGCGAAGGGCTGCAGAACGCCGCGAACAGCGGCGGGTCGAACACCTCCGCCGACAGCTTCCGCGCGATCGTGATCGGCAGCACCGGATCGTCGAGCTCCTCCGCGAGCGCCCGCCAGAACGCGTGGTACTCCGCCGGCGTCAGCTCGAGCGTGCCATCAGCCAGCAGCCGCTCGGGCAGTCGCGCCCTCTGCAGCACCGTCGGCACCGACACCTCCAGATCGGCGAGCAGCGCCCGCGCCGGCGGGCCGAGCGCGTAGTGGTCGGTGCTCACATCTGACTCATCAGCACGCGGTCGTAGATCCGGTCGCCGAACCACTTCCGAACGAACAGCAGCGGCCGCGCGTACTGCCCCGCGACGTACCGGGTCTTCGGCCGCGGCGCCCCGATCGCCTTGACGATCACCTCGGCGAGCTTCGCGACCGGCGTACCGCCGCCGCTGTAGTTGCGCGCGGTCGACGCCGCGACCTTGCCCGCCAGCTCGGCGTACGGGCCGTGCTCCGACCGCTCGAACGCCGGCCCTCTGAGCACCGCCCCGAAGTCGGTCGCGACGATCCCCGGCTCGATCACCACCACGTCGATCCCGAACGGCTTCAGCTCGATCCGCAGACAGTCCGACCAGCCCTCCACCGCGTGCTTGGACGCGTGGTACCAGGCGCCGAGCGGCGTGTAGACCTTCCCACCCATCGACGACAGGTTCACGATCCGACCGGTACGCCGAGCGCGCATCCCCGGCAGCACCAGCTGAGTCAGCCGCGCCATCGCGAACAGGTTCACCTCGAACTGGTACCGCGCCTCGTCGATCGTGACGTCCTCGACCGCGCCGTACAGTCCGAACCCCGCGTTGTTCACCAGCACGTCGACCCCACCGTCGATCGAGTCGACCAGCTTCACCAGCTCGTCGTCCCGCGTCACGTCCACCGCGACGACCGTCGCCCCGAGCTCCTCCAACTCCCGCATCTGCTCAACCCGCCGCGCCACGGCGACCACGGCGTACCCGTCCTTCAACAACTGCAGCGCGGTCGCCTTGCCCATCCCGGACGAAGCCCCGGTCACCAGCACGGTCGTCATCAGTTCCTCCTCGGCAACGGCCACCCTGACCGCCACCCACGACGCTAGTGCCGCCGATCCCGCCAGAGCATTAACCGATCCCGCCAAGGTACTTCCCGATCACGCCAAGCGGTCAGCGGCGGTTCTTGCGTTCGCGGCGGGTGCGTTCGAACTCGGCGTTCGTCAGCCACGGACCGTGGGCATCGAGGGCGGCGCAACCGCCGGTGATGAACGCGCCGACCACGGCCCGATACCCGTCCATGCCGTCGACCAGGCTGTACTCGACCTGGTACTTCGGCTCGCCGGCGCCTTTCGACACCGTGGTGATCCGCGCGACCGAGTCCGCGTAGAAGTGGAGCTGAAGCCCTTCCCCCGCCGCCTCGTCCTCGATCGTGAAGACCTCGTTGTCCCCGGCCGAACGAGCCTCGACGAACTCCCAGAACGCCTCCGCGGCCGTCCGGGAACCGCCCGATCGCCACGTCTCCTCGGCGTCCTTGTCGTCGGTGAAGATCAGCTTCGTACTCCGAGCAGCGCCGCCTTCCTCGTACGGCGTACTCCTGGCCCGCCCCGCCGCCTCCGAGCAGATCAGGAACTTCACGCTCGCCACCGCGTCGTCAGCAAGCTCGGGACGCGAACCACGGACCGCCGTCTCGACCGCCGCCCCCATCCGCTCCCAGTCCCGCTTGTCCGTGCCGCGACTCCCCCGGCGCGGATCACGCCCGATCCGCAGCCCAGAAGCAGCTCGCTCCCCAGCAGCGATCACGTCCAGAACCTCAGGCAGCAACGCCCGATCAACCGCCTCCGGACGCCGCTGCGGAACCGTCGCGCCGTGCAGGTACTGCCCGGTGTACTTCAGAATCGCGGTGTCGAGCGGCGCCAGCACCACACCCCGCTGCGCGCGCCAACGGTTCGCCTGGTGCTCCTGCGCCCGAGCCCAGTCGGCCGTCTCACCCGCCGAGCCCGTCGCAGCCCACACCTCGCCACGCTCGAGCAGCGCGACGTCCGCACCATGGGCGACGAGCCGGCTCCGGTCCCACCTGATGCGGCGAAACAGCGCGTCGACATCGCCAGGCGCGGAGAACAGGATCGGATCCAGCAGCGCGACAGCAGCATCCTCATCCAACGCACCCCGAGTCCCAGCCGCGTCGCACAGCGGCAGAATCGCACTCCACAGCAGCAGATGCCGCCGCAGATCCTCCCGAATCACCGCGACCTGCGCCTCCTCGACCGGAAACGTGAACGTGCGCGGGTCATGGTTCGCATCGGCCCCAGCACCAAGCTCGATCCGCAGCACGCCCTCGTCCCGTACGACGCGCGGAAACCACCCGTTCTCGCGGCCGAACACGACCTCCGTCATGCCCACCGTTCGAACTCGGCGTCGAGCCGCGCGTCCCGGCGTACCCAGATCTCCCCGTCGGCAGCCCCCGCCGGAGCCTCGACCTGCTCGAGCCCGAGAAACTCGATCAGCACGAGCAGCGCGGCGCGCTCGGCCCGGTCGTCCTCAGCGCCGTGCGAGTCGAAGAAGACGTACCACTGATCGCTCGGATCGACGATCCCCGAGTCACCCCACATCCGCCCGACCTCCTCGAGCGCGGCGGCCTCGGTCGTCAGCGTCGCGGCCCGAGTCGCTCCGCGATCCTCCGGCGACGCGTCCAGGTCCGCGAGGTCCGCGAGCCACTGCCCGTACCGGTCGAGCCCGGCGTACCCGTTCTCGAAGAACAGCATCGCGCTCGGCGTGTAGCGGTTGGGCCGGTCGACCTTCAGGTACGAGACCTCGGCCCCCGTACTCCGAACAATCACGCCTCGATCCGGCATCAGCACCAACCGCTGCCCGGCCGGCTCGTCGTCGATCGTGCAGGTGCGACCGTCCTGGCTCCGGTAGAACACGGAGAACGCCTCGTACGCCTCCTGCGGATCGGCGGCGACGACCCGCTCGCCGGTGCCGTCCCCGGCAGCGAAGACGAACTCTTTCGGACCTGGGCGGTAAGGGCGGGCCATCGGTGTCCTTCACTCGATTCCGTCGGACGATCGAAACGACCCTATCTCCGCACAGGGCTCAGATAACCGGTCGCCAACGCCACAAGCCCGTCCTACCGTCGACTGATGGCACTCCACCTGGAAGCAGTGGTGTTCGACGTCGCCGACGCCGCAGCAACAGCGGCCTTCTGGGCCGGACTCCTCGACCGGGAGGTCCGCCCAGAGCCAAGCGGCGCGCTGGTCCCAGGCAACGAGACACAGGTCGGCCTTCGCTTCGTCACCTCGGACACCGTGCAGATTGACCCGCGCCAGTTACACCTGCACCTGACCAGCACCAGCCTCGACGACCAGCAGCGCACCGTCGCGACAGCGCTGCGCCTCGGCGGTCGCCACCTCGACGTCGGCCAGGCACCCGACGACGCTTTCGTCGTACTGGCCGACCCCGGCGACAACCCCCTGTGCGTGATCGAGCCTGGCAACAACTACCTGGCCAACACCGGCTACCTCGGCGAGGTCACCTGCAACGGAACCCGCGACGTCGGCCTGTTCTGGCACCACGCACTCGGCTGGCCGCTCGTCCTGAACGAGAACGAACAGACCGCGGTCCAGTCGCCGTACGGCGGAACCAAGATCTCCTGGGACTCCTGGGACGAACCCAGAACCACCAGAAACCGCCAACGCTTCGACCTGACCGCCACAGACCCCACCAGCGAGGCAGACCGCCTGCTCGCACTCGGCGCGACCCGCCTAGCCGACCACGTACTGGCCGACCCCGACGGCAACGAGTTCGGCCTCCGCAGAGCTGTCAGACGTTGAAGCGGAACTCCACCACGTCGCCATCGGCCATGATGTAGTCCTTGCCCTCCATGCGGACCTTGCCCGCCGACTTCGCGGCGGCCATCGAGCCGGCCTCGACCAGGTCGTCGAAGGAGACGATCTCGGCCTTGATGAAGCCGCGCTGGAAGTCGGTGTGGATGACGCCGGCGGCCTCGGGCGCGGTGGCGCCCTTCTTGATCGTCCAGGCCCGGGACTCCTTCGGGCCCGCGGTCAGGTAGGTCTGCAGGCCGAGGGTCTCGAAGCCGACGCGGGCCAGCACGTCCAGGCCGGGCTCTTCGACGCCCATCTCGGACAGCATCTCGCGGGCCTCGTCCTCGTCGCCGAGCTCGACCAGCTCGGCCTCGAACTTGGCGTCCAGGAAGATCGCCTCGGCCGGCGCGACCAGCTCGCGCATCCGCGTCTTGAGGTCCTCGTCGGCGAGCTCGTCGGCGTCGCAGTTGAAGACGAACAGGTACGGCTTGGCGGTCATCAGCATCAGTTCGCGGATCGCGTCGCGGTCGACGTTCGTCGCGATGATCGGCGTCCCGGCCTCGAGGTGCTTCTGCGCCTCGCGGACGGCCTCCAGTACGGCGACGCTCTCCTTCTTCAGCCGGGACTCCTTCTCCAGCCGCGGGATCGCCTTCTCGACGGTCTGCAGGTCGGCCAGGATCAGCTCGGTCTGGATGGTGGAGATGTCGTCGGCCGGCGAGACCTTGCCGTCGACGTGGGTGACGTCCTCGTCGACGAACACCCGGGTCACCTGGCAGATCGCGTCGGACTCGCGGATGTGGCTGAGGAACTTGTTCCCCAGGCCCTCACCCTCCGACGCACCGCGGACGATGCCGGCGATGTCGACGAACTGCACGGTCGCGGGCAGCTGCTTGGCCGACGAGAAGATCTCGGCCAGCTTGCCCAGCCGCGCGTCCGGCACCCCCACCACGCCGACGTTGGGCTCGATCGTCGCGAACGGGTAGTTCGCCGCGAGCACGTTGTTCTTGGTCAGCGCGTTGAAGAGCGTGGACTTGCCCGCGTTGGGGAGCCCGACGATTCCGATGGTGAGTGCCACGGGCGCCAAGACTACGCGCCCGCCCGGCCGGACCCCAATCCACAGCCGGTACGCCGGGTGCTTCAGATCACGTACGCCGCCAGCTCCGCGTCGTACCAGCGCCTGGTCAGCCCGAGCGGCCGCATCCCGAGCCGCTCGCAGACGGCGCGCGACGCGTGGTTGTCCGGCCGTACGACGGCGTGGATCTCCGCGAGCCCGGCCGCGAACCCGTGCCCGATCGCGCCCCGCGCCGACTCCGTCGCCAGCCCGCGCCCCCAGGAGTCGGGGTGGAAGTGCCATCCCACCTCGACCTCTCCCTCGGACTCGCCGTCCGACGGCGCCGGCAACGGCACCAGCAGCACGGTCCCCGCCACCACCCCCGACGACTTCTCCTGCACCGCCCACACGCCGTACACGGGATCGGTGTTCCGTCCGTTCCACCGCTCGATCGTCCGCGTCGCGGCGTCGCGGTCCTCCATCGCGCGCGGCGTCGCGCCGAGCCAGCGCGAGACCTCCCACCGGCGGTAGATGTCGAACACCCGGTCACCGTCGGCGGCCGTCCAGTCACGGACGACGAGCCGTTCGGTCTCGAAGATCACCTTCGCGTCCATCGCGTCCTCCCCTCCCGACGAGATCTACACCACCGTTGCCTGACAAGGAAGCGACCGAGATCTCCTTGCAACACGGCCTTGCCAACCAGTCCGCGCGGTGCCGCGTCTACCTGACGAAAGCTCCTGAGGGGGAGCGACTGGGGACCATCCGCCTGATCTGCAAGGGAGCATCATGTCCCGAAAGCTTGCTGCCGTCATCGGCACCGCCGCGGCCGCCGCACTCGTTCTCGGCGGGTTGTTCGCCGTCGCGCTGGGACGTTCTGCTCAACCGACGCCGACCGCTGCCGCCGGCGGCAGTACGACGGGATCGGTGCCACCGCCGACCCCGACCAGCACGCCGCCCACCACACCGCCGACGACCCCGAACACCAACGCGGGAAAGCCGGTCGCGGACCCGACGGCCTCGTTGGTCACCGGCAACAAGAAGGTCATCTTCTTCAGCTTCGACGACGGCCCGGACCCGGTCTGGACCCCGCGGGTCCTGCAGGTGCTGAAGAAGCACGGCGCGCACGCGACGTTCTTCCAGCTCGGCCGCAACCAGGCCCAGTACCCCGCGCTGCGCGACCAGATCCTTGCCGACGGCAACACCATCGGCAGCCACTCGATCAACCACCCGCAGCTGACCAAGCTGTCCGCAGCCGAGCGGCACCACGAGATCTTCGACGGTCCGCAGTCGAAGTGCTTCCGGCCGCCGTACGGCGCGTCGAACCCGAAGGTGCGCGCCGACATCAAGGCCGCCGGGATGGCGCAGGTGCTCTGGGACGTCGACCCGCGGGACTGGGCCAAGCCGGGGGTGAACGCGATCGCGCACAACATCATGACCCACGCGCACCGCCGCAACATCGTGCTGATGCACGACGGCGGCGGCGACCGCGCGCAGACCGTCGCGGCGCTCGACAAGGTGCTCGGCCAGCTCAAGGCCCAGGGCTACAGCTTCCCCGCGATGGACTGCTGATCCCCCACTTCGCACCGCTGACCGGAAACTGTCGGAGGCCTGTGTCACGCTCTGTGGCATGACCGGTACGACGCTGTTGTTGGTGCTGCTGTTCCTGATCATCGGGTTGTTGCTCGGGGCAGGTTTCGGCGTGCTCTGGTCGCGCGGTCGCGACGGCGCCGAGCTGGCCCGGATCACCGCCGAGCGGGACGCGGCCGAGGACCGGGTGGTCGAGCTGGTCCAGGAGCGCCAGTCGGTCGGGCAGCAGATGTCCGGCCAGGCGGTCGTGAAGGAGGCGCTGGACCGGCTGCACACCGAGCTCAGCCAGCTGGAGAAGGGCCGCGCGGCCTGGCAGTCCCAGCTGCACCAGCAGGTGAACGAGGTCCGGATGAGCGGCGAGGCGCTCCGGCGCGAGACGGCGTCGCTGTCGACCGCGCTGCGCAAGCCGCAGGTCCGTGGCCGCTGGGGCGAGCTGCATCTTCGGCGTACGGTCGAGCTGGCCGGCATGGTCGCGCACTGCGACTTCACCGAGCAGACCTCGACCGTCACCGACGACGGGCTGCTCCGGCCCGACCTGGTGGTGAGACTTGCCGAGGGCAAGAATCTCGTCGTCGACTCGAAGGTGCCGCTGGCCGCGTTCCTGGAGGCGGCCGAGAGCGACGACGCCGACTTCCGCGAGGACCGGCTCCGCGCGCACGCGCGACACCTGCGGACCCACGTGGACCAGCTGTCGGCCAAGTCGTACTGGGCGCGTCTGCCCTCGACACCGGAGTTCGTGATCCTGTTCGTGCCCGGCGAGTCGTTCCTGTCCGCCGCGCTCGACATCGAGCCCGGCCTGCTCGAGTACGCCGCCGAGCGCCGGGTGATCCTGGCGACGCCGACCACGCTGATCGCGACGCTGCGGGCGGCGGCGTACGCGTGGAACCAGTCGGCGCTGACCGAGTCGGCCCAGCAGGTGTTCGAGCTCGGCCGCGAGCTGTACGAGCGGCTGAGCACGATGGGCGACCACCTCGGCCGCGTCGGCCGCTCGCTGACATCGGCCGTCGACGCCTACAACCGGACCGTCGGCTCGTTCGAGAGCCGCGTCTTCACCACCGCCCGCAAGCTCCGCGACCTGCACGTCACCGAGGCCGAGCTCGAAGCGATGGAGACCATCGAGGCGTCGGTGCGCCCGCTGGCGGCGCCGGAGCTGCTGGCCCTGGACGAGCCTGACGACCCGACTCGCCGCTGGGTCCCGACGCCGCCGGTCGACCGCACGCGTCGCGACACCCCACCGCCGCTCCCGGGCTTCGACTCGCAGACCGGCTGATTGCTCCACGGACAGTGATCGCGAGCCAGCACTCCGTGGCGAATTAACGAAAGCTGTCTTCGGTTCACCATTGACATCGTTGGAACGCTGTCCAACGATGAGAGCGCTCTCACCCGTGCGGCGGCCTACCGTCCCTCGTCGCAACGGGCTCTCCACCTTCTCTCGCACTGGGACAGACCTGAGGAGGAGTTGTGCGCATCAAACCGAAACTGCTCGCCGTACTGGCAGCCGCCGCGACCGTCGCGGCCGGGCTCACCGCCGTCGTCTCGGCCCCCGCCCAGGCGGTGCCGCCGACCGTGCCGCTGAAGATCACCAACAACTCGGGCCGCGGCGACGCGGTCTACATCTACAACCTGGGCACCAACCTCGCGACCGGCCAGCAGGGCTGGGCCGACGCGAACGGCACCTTCCACGCCTGGCCGGCCGGCGGCAACCCGCCGACACCGGCTCCGGACGCCTCCATCCCAGGGCCCGCGAACGGCCAGTCGATCACCATCCAGATGCCGAAGTTCTCCGGCCGGGTCTACTTCTCGTACGGCCAGAAGCTGATCTTCAAGCTGACCACCGGCGGCCTGGTCCAGCCCGCCGTGCAGAACCCGAGCGACCCGAACGCGAACATCCTGTTCAACTGGACCGAGTACACGCTGAACGACTCCGGGGTGTGGATCAACAGCACCCAGGTCGACATGTTCTCCGCGCCGTACGCCGTCGGCGTGCAGTCGGCCGCCGGCACGAAGACCACCGGGCACCTGAAGCCCGGCGGGTACAACGCGTTCTTCAACGCACTGCGCAGTCAGTCCGGCGGCTGGTCGAACCTGGTGAAGACCGCGCCGAACGGGTCCGTACTGCGGGCGCTCGCGCCGTCGTACGGGGTCGAGACGGGTGCACTGCCCGGCTCGGTGATGGACGACTACGTGAACCGGGTCTGGTCGAAGTACAGCAGTCAGACGCTCACCGTGACGCCGTTCACCGACCAGCCGAACATCAAGTACTTCGGCCGGGTGTCGGGCAACACGATGAACTTCACCAACACCTCCGGCCAGGTGGTGACGTCGTTCCAGAAGCCGAACTCGGCCAGCATCTTCGGCTGCGCCGGCCTGCTCGACGCCCCGAACGACCTGGTCCGCGGTCCGATCTCCCGCACACTGTGCGCCGGCTTCAACCGGTCGACGCTGCTGATCAACCCGAACCAGCCGGACGCGAACAACGCCAACTTCTACAAGGACGGCGTCACCAACCACTACTCCCGTCTCGTCCACGCCCAGATGGCCGACGGCAAGGCGTACGGTTTCGCGTTCGACGACGTCGGCGCTCATGAGTCGCTGGTGCACGACGGGAACCCGACGCAGACGAGCATCACGCTGGATCCGTTCAACTGATCGGCGTTCTGTCGACCGATCTCTGCCCCCTCGACTGACCTCCGCCCGTTCGGCTGACCGGCGCTCCGTTCAGCCGACGGGCGAGGTCGCCGAGCACCCCGGGTCCTTCCGCTGCTGCCGCGGTGGGACCCGGGGTCTTCTCCGCTCTTGACTGTGTTCTTGGTTAGTGGCAACTTACCGTTCGTGGGGACTTACGGAACACTCGAAGCCGCGGCGCCGATCCTGGACGCGCTCGGCGACCCCACCCGCCGCGTCATCCTGGAGACCCTCCGGCAAGGCGGCCCGAGCTCGGTCGGCTCCCTGGCCGACCGGGTGCCGGTCAGCCGCCCGGCGATCTCGCAGCACCTGAAAGTCCTCAGCCGCGTCGGCCTGGTCGCCCACGAGCCCCGCGGGACCAGCAACATCTACCGCGTCGACCCAGCCGGGCTGGCCGCCGTACGGGGTTGGCTGGACCAGTTCTGGACCGAGGCCCTGGACGCGTTCGCGGACCACGTACGGCGTACGGAGGGGAAGTCATGAGCATCGAGCAGGACCTGGCACCGCTGGTGAAAACGGTCGTTGTCGCCACGACACCGGACCGCGCGTTCACCCTCTTCACCGCCGACCTCGGCAAATGGTGGCCGCTGGCCACCCACTCCGTCCGAGGCGAGGCCGCGACCGACGTACGCCTCGAGGGCGCAGTCGGCGGCCAGATCATCGAGTACGACGCCACCGGCCCGGTGGGGTCCTGGGGCACCGTCTCCGACTGGGACCCACCCCACACCGTCGCCTTCACCTGGCACCCCGGCACCGACCCGAAGCAGGCCGGCCACGTCACCGTCCACTTCCGCGCACTCGGCGACGAAACCGAGGTCGAACTGACCCACACCGGCTGGGAACGCCGCCCCGACGGCGCCGAGGCCCGAACCAGCTACGACACCGGCTGGACCTTCGTCCTCGGCCACTTCGCACGGTTCCAGTAGTCCGGCCCGCACCCTTCATGTGAGCCGGTTCGCGCAATGACCGGAGGACACTTCAGGCAATTTCGCGACGGACTCAACCTTCTGCCCCGGCTCGGACATCACACTGCTGACATGGTCGGCGCTGGGCCGGCAACCGAGCTGGGGGCAGGGGACAACGGGATGGATCCAGGGCTTGACGAGGAGTTCGCCGAGTTCGTGAACGGGCGGTTCACCGCGCTGCAGCGGTTCGGTTACCTGCTCACCGGTGAGTGGCACCTCGCCGAGGATCTCGTGCAGACCTCGCTGACCAAGGTGTGGTTCCACCGCAAGTCGCTGCGCAGCGGCAACGCCCTGGAGAGCTACACCCGGACCGTGATGGTGAACACCAGTACCCAGTGGTGGCGCCGCAAGTGGAAGGGCGAGACCCCGACCGAGACGCTGCCCGAACCGGCGGCGCCGTCGGAGTTCGGCACCGTCGACGAACGCGACCGCCTGCTCCGCGCCCTCGCCACGCTCCCCCGCCGAACCCGGGCCGCCCTCGCGCTCCGCTTCTTCGAGGACCTGCCCGACGCCGAGGTCGCCAAGATCATGGGCTGCTCGGTCGGCACCGTGAAGAGCACCGTCTCCCGCGGCCTCGCCAAGCTCCGCGAGCACCACCTGCTCGCCGAGTCCGATCCCCTGACACCCGCCCCCCGCCCGACTGGAGGGCTGACCTATGACCGATGAACTGAAGGCCAAGTTCCAGGCCCTCGTCGAAGACACCCCCGAACCCACCGGCCTCCCGAGCGACGCCGTCTTCGCCCGCATCAAGACCGCCCGCCGCCGCCGTACGACGGGCCTGGTCGCCGGCCTGGCCACCGCCGCCGTCGCGACCATCGCGCTCGCCGCGGGCAACCTGACGGGCATCGACTCGGCCCCGCCGGTCACCGAGACCCCGAACCGGCCGACCCCGACCGCGAGCGTCCCATCGTCGACCCCGACGAGCACACCGACAGCCCCGAAACCGCCGATCGCCGTCTCCGTCCAAACCCTCAAGCCCGGCGGTCAGGAAACCGACAACACCGAGGAGCCCGAGAAGGCCAACACCCCACCGCCGAGTAAGCCGTCGTCCCCGAAGACCCAAGAACCCGAGGCGCCGCTCCCGGTCAAACTCAATCTGACGCTGTCGGACCTCACGGTCAACGGATTGAAGGCCTCGCTGGCGTCGGAGTGGACCGGCTCGCTGCTCGTCCCGGTCTTCGAGTACACCGGTAGAAGCAACATGAGCAACGGCGGCATCACTGCGAACGCGTACTACTACGACTACGACTTCGGTGACGAGTACAACGATCCGAACGAGGGCCCGACCGGAACCGTCGGCTCCGGCCTGACCTGCGACGGTGCCTACCAGCGGTACGCGGGTTCGTGGTCGGGCCGCACCGTGACACACACCTACCGCAAGGCGGGGACCTACACCTTCACCTACCGGATCGGCTACTGCACAGACACCGGTCTGCGTGAGATCGAAAAGACCATGAAGATCAAGGTCACCGGCCCCACCACCTCCCCGTCCCCGTGATCTGACGCGCGCCTCGCAGGGCCACGACTGACACAAGGCGGTCGTGGCCCGGTCGCTGTGAACACCCGCCCGAGCGAATAACGCGCGCGCTGTCTGGTTCGAGCTGGATGCCCCAGTCCGGAGCTTGGACCATCGAGGAGTCAGCGTGCTCGCAGGTACCGAGGCACGCGTGCTCGCAGGTGGCGGGGGCCGGTTGTCGGCCCGCGTGGGTGAGGGCATGGGCGGGCAGGTCGGGGGCCGCTCGCCAGATTCCACCCGGCCGGAGCGGCTCAGCAACCGGTGGATCTGGTCGATGTCCTTGGCCTGTCGTCAGGCGGTACCGGAGCAGGCTGTGCCAGGCGGCGACGACGCGCTTGTGCGCCGGTTGGACCGGGGCGACGCCGGGGAGCGCGCTGGCTGTGCCGCAACAGCCGGTCGGTTCGGGGGTGCCGCGGGCTTGGAACTCTTCAGCCGACGCGACGTGAGCGCGCACTCCAGCGCGGGCGTGCGCGCGAAACCAGCGTGAGCGTGAGCGCGGAGCCAGCGTGGGCGTGGAACCAGCGCGGCGTGCGCGCGGAACCAGCGCGGACGTAGGCGTGAAGTCAGCGCGGGCGTGGAGAGCCAGTGCGGGTGTTGGGTTGCAGCCAGCGCGGGTGGGGAGTTGGCTGCAGGGGGTGGACGGGTGGGGCTCGGACCGGGGTCAGGCGTGGTCGGAGGTGCCCGTCGTGGCCATGCCTGCGGCCTTCAGGTCGGTGCGGAGCTCGCGGGGGAGAGAGAACACCAGGCTCTCCTCGGCGGTGGTGACCTCCTGGACCTCGGCGTAGCCGCGGGCGGCGAGCCAGTCGATGACGTCTCGGACGAGGATTTCGGGGACGCTGGCGCCGCTGGTGACGCCGACGGAGCCGACGCCTTCGAGCCAGGTTTCGTCGATCTCGTCGGCGTAGTCGACCAGGTAGCCGGCTTTGGCGCCGTGCTCGACGGCGACCTCGACGAGGCGGACGGAGTTGGAGGAGTTGCGGGAGCCTACGACGATCATCAGGTCGGCGTCGGGGGCGAGCTTCTTGACTGCGGCCTGGCGGTTCTGGGTGGCGTAGCAGATGTCGTCGCTGGGCGGGTCCTGGAGGCTCGGGAAGCGTTCGCGGAGGCGGCGGACGGTTTCCATGGTCTCGTCGACCGAGAGGGTGGTCTGGGAGAGCCAGACGACCTTCTCGGGGTCGCGGACCTCGACGTTCGGGACGTCGCCGGGGCCGTCGACGAGGTGGATGTGCTCGGGGGCCTCGCCGCTGGTGCCGATGACCTCCTCGTGGCCTTCGTGGCCGATCAGGAGGATGTCGTAGTCGGTCGCGGCGAAGCGCTTCGCCTCGTGGTGGACCTTGGTGACCAGCGGGCAGGTCGCGTCGATCGTCTTGAGCTGCCGGGCGGCCGCTTCCTGGTGCACCACGGGGGCGACACCGTGCGCGGAGAAGATCACCGTCTCGCCCTCGGGGACCTCGTCGGTCTCGTCGACGAAGATCGCGCCGCGCGCCTGCAGGGTCTGCACGACGTGCTTGTTGTGCACGATCTCCTTGCGCACGTAGACCGGCGGACCGTACAGGTCGAGCGCCTTCTCGACCGCGACCACCGCCCGGTCCACGCCCGCGCAGTACCCCCGCGGCGCGGCGAGCAGCACCCGCTTGGTCTTCACGGCTGTCGAACCACTGGTCTCAGGCTGGGCAGTCACGTCCCCCATCGTACGGGGCGCGGTCGGGCCACCCCGACGGCCGTGGCGCAGCTCACCCCGGGCCGGTGAAGTCGGGGAGCCGCCCGCCCTGTCCGGGCGGCTCCCCCTAGGAGGTGCTTCACTCCCCAGAGGATGCGCGCCGGAAAATCGTTTGCGCAAAGGTATTTTCACTCCTTCCGGTAGGTCAGCACGGCCACGCCGCTTTCGTAGACATGGTGCCCGGCCAGGCGCAGTTTCCGGACCGCGAATTCGTCGCTGTGGAAAAGCTTGACCCCGGCACCGATCACGACCGGGTTCACCTTCACCACCAGGCGGTCGATCTCCGGCCACAGCGTCGCGGCGAGCCGCCCGCCGCCGCACAGCCAGATGCCCAGACCGCTTTCCTGCTTGAGCTCCCGCACTTTTTCGACCGGGTCCGTGCTGACGAAGGAGACCGGCGGCGCGTCGTACGGCGTACTGGAGAAGACGTAGCTGCGCAGCCGCGGGTACGGGTCGGGATTGCCCAGGTCGCGACCGAGCTCCCAGGTCCGGCGGCCCATCAGAACGGTGTCGAAGACCCTGTTCTCCGCGTCGATCCCGAGCATTTCGCGCACGACGCCGGGGACGGTTTCCGGGTACGCCGTGAGCAGCGGCTGCGAGTGGTCGCCGCTGGACAGGAAGAAGCCGCCGGGGCTCACGTCGGTCGGGTCGCCGCCGGACGGGTCCGCGACGAAGCCGTCCAGGGACGACGCCACGAAGTAGGTCAGTTCTCGCATGGTGATCTCCTAACCACTCTGGGCGTAGTACTCTAGGCATAGTGGTTCGAAGGAGACAACTCTGATGCGTAGCAATCCGGAGCGCCGGACGGCGCTCGTCGACGCCGCGATCGAGGTGCTGGCCGGCGAGGGAGCGCGCGGGCTGACGTTTCGTGCGGTGGACGTCGCCGCGGGCGTGCCGAACGGGACGGCGTCCAACTACTTCGCCAACCGCGACGACCTGCTGACGCAGGCGGGGCTGCGGATCCACGATCGACTCGGGCCCGATCCGAAGGATCTCGATCAGCCTCCGTCGGAGGAGTTTCTGACGGCGTTGCTGCGGTTGCTGCGGGAGCGGCTGACGGCTGATCGGACTGGGTACCTGGCGCTGCTGGAGCTGCGGCTGGAGGCGACGCGTCGGCCTGCTCTGCAGGAGGCGCTCACCAGGCGGGTCCGCGCGAATCTGGAGGAGAACATCGCGCTGCACGATGCGCATGGGCTTCCGGGCGATCCGATGGTGCTGTACGTCGCGATCGGTGGGTTGATGCTGGAGCAGCTCACGCTGCCGGGGGTGCTGCCGGAGGACGCGTTGGAGCAGGTCGTTCGGGGGTTACTCAGCCCAGGCGCGTAGTACAGCGAAGTCCTCGGCCGCCAGACCCCGGCTGGCGTCGATAGGTAGTACCAACCCCTGAGACTTCAGGTAGGCCTGATCGAAGCTGTTCACCTCGTCATCCACCCACGCGAATCGCCGCTCTCCGACCCATTCGGAGATGTGACGGCTCTTCCACGAGATCTGGTCGACACGCGAGCGGATGCCTTCAGGCCACACGATCACCGGCAGCTCGGGCAGCCCTAGCAGCGGTGCGATCAAACGGTTCGCGCCGTGTTCCCACGACGTCGCCCAGACCAGCTCGTACGACGTACCGAGCGCGTTCAGCTCGGTGCCGTGTTGCTGATTGAGCAGGAGCTTCCACGTCTTCTCGCCTTCCTGGATGTCGTGGAAGGCATACCCCGGGGGCACCGACTTCGCGCGGTACGGGTTCAGCGGGCCGTCGACATCGAGCAGCAGATAAGGGCGCGCGGGCATCAACCAACCGTACGGCGCAGCCGCCTGTGGACGGGGTGCGTGGGATTGTCGGCGCCGGGTCGTAGGGTCTGGGGGTGGCTTTGGACACCTCGCCGGACGCGCCGGCTGCTGTGCGGACGATCGCGAACGGGATCGCCAGCTGGATCAACCAGCTCGGCGCCGTTTGGGTCGAGGGGCAGCTGACGGACGTCTCGATCGGGCGCGGGACGACCACCGTGTTCGGGACGTTGCGCGACACCGATGCCGACATCTCGTTGCGTTTCACCTGTAACCGCAGGGTTTTCGAGGCCGTCGACCCGCCGGTCAGCGACGGTGCGCGGGTCGTCGTGAACGCCAAGCCGAACTTCTTCGCTCGCCGCGGCACGCTCGCGCTGGCGGTGAGCGAGATCCGGCACGTCGGGATCGGTGAGCTGCTGGCCCGGATCGAGCGCCTGAAGCAACTGCTCGGCGCGGAGGGGCTGTTCGCCGCGCACCGCAAGAAACGGTTGCCGTTCCTGCCGCACACGATCGGGCTGATCTGCGGGCGCGACTCGGCCGCCGAACGGGACGTGCTGGAGAACGCGAAGCGGCGTTGGCCCGCGGTCGCGTTCCGGATCGAGCACGCGTCGGTGCAGGGTCCGAGCGCGGCCGGCGAGGTGATGACCGCGCTGCGCAAGCTGGACGCGGACGAGTCGGTCGAGGTGATCGTGATCGCGCGCGGTGGCGGTTCGCTGGAGGACCTGCTGCCGTTCTCCGACGAGGGGCTGATCCGCGCGGTGTCGCAGGCGAAGACGCCGGTGGTCAGCGCGATCGGCCACGAGCCGGACTCGCCGCTGCTCGACCTGGTCGCCGATCTGCGCGCGTCGACGCCGACCGACGCGGCGAAGCGGATCGTTCCCGACGTACGGGAGGAGCTGGACGGCGTACGGATGCTGCGCGATCGCGGGCTGCGTGCGATCACCAGCTGGCTGGATCGGGAGGCGCATGCGCTGGCGTCTCTTCGCAGTCGGCCGGCGCTCGCTTCGCCCGCGACGGATCTCGAGCGGCGCTCGGAGGAGATCACGATGCTGGTCGAGCGCAACCGGCGTACGCTGCTGCACCGGCTCGACCGGGCCAGCGACGATCTTGCGCACCGGCTGGCGAGTGTGCGCGCCCTGTCCCCCAAGGCGACTTTGGAGCGTGGGTACTCCGTGCTCCAGCTCGCCGACGGCACCGCCGTTCGCCAGCTCGACCAGGTCACCGCGGGCGACACCCTGCACGCCCGCGTCACCGACGGCCGATTCGACGTCGAAGTCACCAGCAAGGAGACCAGCAAGTGAGCGACACCCGACCGGACATCTCCTACGAGCAGGCCCGCGAGGAACTGGTCGAGGTGGTCCGCAAGCTCGAAGCCGGCGGTACAACGCTCGAGGAGTCGCTGGCGCTCTGGGAGCGGGGCGAGGAGCTCGCCACGACGTGCCACCAGTGGCTGGAGGGCGCGCGGACGCGGTTGGCGGAGGCTCAGGCCGCTCACACGGGCGACGACGCGAAGAAGAAGTCTGATTGAGGGTTCGGGCTGCGCTCGACGGTGATCTGCTGGGCGCTGCCGAGGCCCGGATCGCCAGCTGGCGTGGGGCCTTCACGGGATTGGTGCCGCAAAAGTTTCTCGACGCGATGGACGCGGAGGCGATCGCGGCGGCCTGGCGAGAGAGTGTGGCGGCGGGGCGTTCGCGCTTGTACGTCGCGGAGACCGGCGGCGAGGATGGCCGGCGGATCGTCGGGTATGCGGGCGTCGGGCCCGAGCGTGACGGCTCCCAGGCCGGCGAGCTGTACGCGCTCTTCGTGCACCCGGACGCCTGGGGAACCGGTGTCGCCACGGCGCTGGCCGACGCGGCGGTCGACGATCTGCGCGCCGGCGGGTACGAGCGGGTGAATCTGTGGGTGCTCGAAGCCAACGGGCGGGCTCGGGCGTTCTACCGGCGGTACGGGTTCACCGAGACCACCGATCGCACGCACTCCTCGCTCAACAACCTGCCTGAGCTGCGGCTCACGAAGGGGCTAGCAACAAGCTGATCAGAGACGCCAGGCCTGACCGCAGGCGGTCGAGCTCGAAGCCTTCTGAGCGCAGCGCCTGGTGGAGGTCCGCGGCGAGTGGTGCCAGTACGGCGTGAGCGACGTACGCCGCGTCGAGATCGGGCCGCGCCTCCTCGACGAGCAGCGTGATGTGGCGGTGCCACAGCCAGTACGAGCCGATGCGGTAGCGGGCGCCGTCCGAGGCGTTCTCGCTGTCGATGAACAGCTCGACGTGGCGGTCGAGCAGCTCCAGGTAGGCGTCGGCGAAGGCGCGGATGCGGTCGACCGGCGGAGCGCCGGGGCCGAGTGGCGGCGGGCCGGAGAGGATGCGCGCCTGCAGCTCGCGCTCGCGTTCGTCCAGCAGGGCGACCGCGAGTCCGGCTCGGTCGCCGAAGCGGCGGAAGACCGTGCCCTTGCCGACGCCTGCTTCGGCGGCGATCGCGTCGAGCGAGACGTTCTTGACGCCGTGCCCGGCGAACAGCCGGTCGGCGGCCTCGAGGACCTTCAGCCGGTTCCGGCGGGCGTCAGCACGCTCCGGGCGGGCTTCGCCCACGACAGGCAGCGACCGGTCGCGCGCTTCGCTCGGCGATCGGCCCAGCGCCTCGCGCGACGACGGGTCCCCCGCCCCGGCCGTCCCCTGCGGGCGTTGTGAAACGGACTGCGGTCCGGTACTGTCGTTCATAAGCCGGACTGTAGTCCGATTAGCCCTCCGGAGGTAGTCACCATGCCCACCACCCCTGCCCGAATCGCCGTCGCGTACCACTCCGGCTTCGGACACACCGCCCGCCAGGCCGAGGCCGTCGCGGCCGGCGCCGCCGCCGTACCGGGTGCGGTCGCGGAGCTCGTCCCGCTCGACGAGCTCACCGACGAGCTCTGGGCGCGGCTCACGGCCGCGGACGCGATCATCTTCGGCGCGCCCACCTACATGGGCAGTCCGAGCGCCGTCTTCAAGGCGTTCGCCGAGGCCAGCGCCGACGTCTGGGCCGACAACCTCGGCTGGCGCGACAAGATCGCCGCCGGGTTCACCAACTCCAAGGCGATGTCCGGCGACAAGCTCAACAGCCTGGTCGACTTCGCCGTGCTGGCCGCGCAGCACGGCATGATCTGGGTCGGTCTCGACGTCTACCCGGGCTGGTCGAAGTCGACCGCCAGCATCGAGGACCTGAACCGCCTCGGCAGCTGGCTCGGCGCGATGGCCCAGTCCGACTCGGACCTGTCGGCCGAGAAGGCGCCGCCGGAGACCGACCTGCGGACCGCCGCCGCGCTCGGCAGCCGGGTCGCGACCGTCACCCTGCGCCACCTGCGCGGCTCGCTGGCGGCGTGATGGCCTGGATCATCCTGCTGGCCGCCGCCGTGTTCGAGATCGCGTTCGCGCTCAGCCTCAAACCCAGCGAGGGCTTCAGCCGCCTCTGGCCGACGGTCGCGGTGCTCGCCTTCGGCATCACGTCGGTGGTGCTGCTCGCGAAGACCCTGGACCGGCTGCCGGTCGGTACGGCGTACGCCGTGTGGACGGGGATCGGATCGGCCGGCGTGGTGATCCTCGGCATCGTGCTCTTCCACGAGCCGCTCACGCCGACCCGGCTGGCGTGCATCGCGCTGATCCTGGTCGGCGTACTGGGACTGCGGCTGTCGGGGAGCCACTGACCAACGGTCAGTTGTTCGTGCGGGTGTGGCTCGGGCGGCGCGAGCGAGTCGTGAGGCGCGGCGGCGGGACGACCGGGTCGGGCGTGTAGTGGCCGACCAGGGTCTGGTAGTCGTCCCAGGTGTCGACGGTCAGCGGAACGTTGCCGATGGCATCTACATCGGTGACCGGGTGCGGGCCGGACTCGATCAAGGGCCAGAGGTCCTGGTCGCTGCGCAGGGAGCGGAGCGAGCCGAAGGTCTCGCGGCCGAACCAGCACGGGTAGCCGCGGCCGTCGTCGTACCGGGTGACGCCGATCGGGGTGGCGGCCTCGGCGACCAGGGACCAGACGGCGGCCGAGGTGACGTCGGGCTGGTCACCGCGGAGCACGACCAGGCCGTCGGTACGGCGGTCGACCGCGTCGAGCGCGGGCACGATGGACGAGCTTCCGGTGTCGGCGTGAGGAGTGTCGACAACGCGGACGCCGTCCAGGTCGATCCGGTCACGGATCTGGCCGGCCGCCGTACCGAGGGTCAGCACCAGCTGGTCGAAACCGCACTCCCGCGCGGTGTCGAGGGAGGCACCGAGCAGGGTCTCACCGCGGTAGGCCAGCAGCTGCCGGGGAACACCGAGCTGCGGTGATCCTTCGGCAGCGAGCACGAGTCCGGTGACGAACATGGCGCATCAACCCCCGACCTGGACCGTGAGGTTCACACCAGGCTCCTTCGCCGTCTCCCGATCCTCGATCGAACCGCGAACGCGAACAACCTGTCAACAGCTGCACAAGTTCAAGCCTGCAAGGGGAAACGGGACGGCGTCAGCGCAGTGTTGCAGCAAACGTTTCAAGGGCAGGGTATCCGGCGTTGCCGACGACGATCGTGGTGACGCCGGAGCCGACCAGCACCAGCGCGTGCTCGTCCTTGCGCTCCAGCAGCGTCTTGCGCTGCCAGACCACGCCGCCGACCGTCGACGTCCCGTCGTCCTCGGTCTTGCCGAGCTCCTCGTTCTGGTACCGGGGTGCGGTCTGGTTCGACTGCTCGAGGCCGACGTACTTCTTCTCGTTGGTGACGGTGCCGAGGTGCCAGGTGATCGGGCTCTGCTCCGGCGCGCGGAACTCGACGTTCGTCGCCGTCCAGCCCTCGGGCATCGGCTCCGGGCCGCGGATCCAGGCGGCCGTGGCGCGGGCGTCGGCCAACTGCTCGGTGTAGGGAACCGCGCGGACCTTCTCCTCCTTCGGGCGCCAGGTCACGGTCATCAGGAACGCGACGACGACGAAGGTGGCGAGGAGTGCCCAGAACATGTTCGTGAGGGTGCGGGCCTTCGCGCGGTTGGCGCGGTCCTGGGTGCGGAACTCGATCGCCTCGGCCCGGGCCCGGGCCTTCTCCCGGTCGGCTGCCGACAGCGGAGCCGAGCCAGCGTCCGTCGTACGCCGGTCTGCCGCGTCCGCAGCGGCCTCGTTCGGCTGCTGGGAAGCGTTCTCCTCGGCGGTGACGTCGGGGGGCGTCGGCTCGTGACCTGTCGGGCTCATGGCACCAGTGTCTCGCGCGGCCGATCTCGCTCGTTCACCCCCGTCGGGCGTTGGCTACGATCCGTGGCATGAGCGACCCCAGCACACCACCCGCCCATCTCGAGGTCGACGAGCACGCACCCGACCGGAACCTGGCCCTGGAGCTGGTCCGCGTCACCGAGGCCGCCGCGATGGCGGCCGGCCGCTGGGTCGGCCGCGGCGACAAGAACGGCGCCGACGGTGCCGCGGTGAACGCGATGCGCACGCTGATCGGCACCGTCGGGATGAACGGCGTCGTGGTGATCGGCGAGGGCGAGAAGGACAACGCCCCGATGCTCTACAACGGCGAGCGGGTCGGCGCCGGCGACGGGCCCGAGTGCGACGTCGCGGTCGACCCGGTGGACGGGACGACGCTGGTCGCCAAGGGGATGGCCAACGGGATCGCCGTGATGGCGGTCTCACCGCGCAACACGATGTACGACCCGTCCGCGGTGTTCTACATGGAGAAGCTGGTGGTCGGCCCGGAGGCCGCCGACCACGTCGACATCCGGCTCCCGGTCGCGGAGAACATCCGCCGGGTCGCCAAGGCGAAGGGCTCCAGCGTCGACGACGTCACCGTCGTACTGCTCGATCGCCCGCGGCACGACGCGCTGGCCGCGGAGATCCGCGCCACCGGCGCCCGGATCAAGTTCATCAGCGACGGTGACGTCGCGGGCGCGGTCGAGGCCGCGCGGCCGGACACCGGGCTCGACATGCTGGTCGGCATCGGCGGTACGCCGGAAGGCATCATCGCGGCCTGCGCGATGAAGTGCCTCGGCGGGCTGATCCAGGGCCGGCTCTGGCCGCGCGACGACGCCGAGCGGCAGAAGGCGCTCGACGCCGGGCACGATCTCGACCGGGTGCTCAGCACCGACGACCTGGTCGGCGGCGACGACTGCTTCTTCGTGGCCACCGGCATCACCGACGGCGAGCTGCTCCGCGGCGTCCGGTACGGCGGCTCGACCGCCCGCACGCACTCGCTGGTGATGCGCTCGCGCAGCGGCACGATCCGCAGCATCGAGAGCGTGCACCAGCTCGAAAAACTGCGTGCGTACTCGGCGATCGACTTCGAGCACGCAAGATGACGGCACCTGTCCTCGTCATCGGCGAGACACTCGTGGACATCGTCGGGAACGGGAAGAAGAACGGCGCCAAGAACGGGACCAAGGCGACGCCGGGTGGTTCGCCGGCGAACGTCGCGGTCGGGCTGGCGCGGCTCGGGGTTTCGACCGAGCTGGTGACGCGGTTCGGGACGGACCCGTACGGCGACCAGCTGGGCGCGCACCTGTTCGGGAACGGCGTGCAGCTCGCGCCGGGGTCGGTCGACCCGGGTTTCAGGACCAGTACGGCGACCGCGACGCTGGACGCCGCGGGCGTCGCGAAGTACCAGTTCGACATCAGCTGGGAGCCGCCGGCGCTCAAGCTCAACCGGGGCTGCCCGGCCGTGCACACCGGCTCGATCGCGACCGTGCTGGAGCCGGGCGCGGACGCGATCCGGTCGTTCCTCACCGGGCTCGCGGACAAGCCGGTGACGGTGACGCTCGACCCGAACGCGCGGCCGACGATCACGCCGGACCCGGAGAGCACCTGGGCCGCCGTACGGACGCTGGCCGGGCTGTCTGACCTGGTGAAGCTCAGCGACGAGGACTGCGAGTTCCTGCGGCCCGGGTCGACACCGGACGAGATAGCGGCTGAGCTGCTGTCGGTGGACCGCACCAAGTGCGTGGTGATCACGCGGGGCGGCGACGGCGCGATCGGTGTGACCAGGTTCGGCCGGGTCGAGGTGGCGGCGCCGGAGATCGAGGTGGTCGACACTGTCGGCGCTGGAGACTCCTTCATGTCAGCACTCATCGCTGGGCTGCAGGCGCGCGGTCTGCTCGGTGAGAGCCGGCTGGAAGGGCTGGACGAGGAGGGGCTGCACGCGGTCGTCGACTACGCGGTGAAGGCTGCTGCCATCACCTGCACGCGGCACGGCGCTGACCCGCCCACTGCAGCCGAGCACACGGCGTACTGGAGCTGACATGAGTACGGCGAGCTGGTCGGCGGAGCTGGCAGCGTCCGGGCGGGTGGTGTTCCCGCCCAGGCGCAACCGGCTGCTGGTCCGGCTCGCTCTGTTCGCCCTGCTGATGCTCAGCTCCCTCTGGTCGAACATCGACCACCTGCGCCAGGACGACGTCGCAGGCGCCCTCGGCATCCTTCGGGTGACCGCGCTGCTCGCCTTCGTGTACGGCGTGGGCCTGACTAGCTGGCAGTTGGCGACGCGACGACCCGAGGTGACGGTCGACTCCCGCGGGATCCAGCTCGGGCGGTCGGACCGTGGGCTGCTCCCCTGGCACCAGATCGGCCGGATCAACGACCCGAGCGGCTTCCCGGGGCTGCAGTCGATTCAGATCCACCCGACCGGCAGCCGGTCCGGCTCGCTCGGGATCCCGCAGGACAACGCCGACGACCTCGGCGAACTGGCCGGCTGGCTGCGCACCGTGCACGCGGACAAGCTCACACCCTGAGACCGGTGTCCCGCAGTTTGGGCGCAGGGGTTAACGTCGGGTAAGTGCCGAACGATCAGCTGTCGCCGTCCGTGCTCGACCTGCAGTCCGTGAGTCTGGTCCGGAGCGGGAAATCGCTGCTGCAAGATGTGTCGCTGACCGTCCGCGAGGGTGAGCGCTGGGCGCTGCTCGGCGCGAACGGCGCGGGGAAGAGCACGCTGCTGAAGCTCTGCGGCGCGACGGAGCACCCAACGCGCGGGACCGTGGAGGTGCTCGGGCGGCGGCTCGGGACGGTCGACATCCGCGAACTGCGCGAGCGGATCGGGCACGTGGATCCGCGGCACCCGCTGCGCTCGCCGTTGACGATCGAGCAGGTCGTGCTGACCGGGATCACCGGGACGATCGAGCTGATGCCGCGCTGGGAGCCGACCGCCGGCCAGCGGAAGCGGGTCGCTGAGCTGGTCGAGCTGCTGGGTGTCGCTCAACGCTCGAAGGATCCGTGGACGACGCTGTCGCAGGGCGAACGCGGGCGGGCGCTGATCGCGCGCGCGATGGTCGCGGAGCCGCGGTTGCTGCTGCTCGACGAGCCGTCGACCGGGCTCGACGTCGCGGCGCGGGAGCAGCTGCTCGACACGATCGATCTCGTGCACGCTTCGCAGCCGACGCTGTCGTCGATCCTGGTCACGCACCACCTGGAGGAGCTGCCGTCGTCGACCACGCACGCGGCGCTGCTGCGGGGTGGGCTGGTGCAGGCCGCCGGGCGGGCGGCCGACGTACTGACGTCGGAGCTGGTGTCGGAGTGCTTCGATCACCCGATCGAGATCCATCGCACCGGGGACCGCTGGGCGGCCCACTCGGGGCGGCTCACCGCTGCTCGCTAGTCAGTGCAGCCGAAGGCGCTTGCTGAGTCTCGGCCCGCGCTTGACCTTGATGTCCCCGAGGATCGCGGTGCCGCGGATGTGGAACGTCTTCGGCGGCGTGGTCGGCGCGTCCACGACGCCACCGATTCCGGCCTCCTGCTCGCTGACCGAGCCGAGGATCGGGTTGCTGTCCAGGTGCACGATCGCGTTCTGCGGGACTCGGATCTTCACGTCGGCCAGGATCGACTTCACCTCGATGTACATGACGTCGTGCGCCATCTGCGCCTCGGTGAAGTCGAGCGTCACGTCGCCGAGGACCGCGTTGACCTCCTGACGCTGCGGGACGATCCAGGCGCCGGTCTTCTTCGAGTCCGACAGGAAGACGTTGATCACCGGGACGGTCTCGTTGTTGTACTGCGGGACGTACGACTGGCCGGCGTACTGCGGCGTCGCGCGCTGCTGGTCCCGCGGAGCGACCAGGCCGTTCGGCAGGTCGGTGGTGATCTCGACCAGCTCGCCGTACGTCTTCGCGCCGTACACCGTCTCCAGCCGCTCTTCCAGCTCGGCGTAGCTCAACCGGCCCTCCCCCGCGGACTCGCGGAGCAGCTCGGCGACGTTCTCGCGTTCCAGGTCGGAGACCCGCCGCCGCAGCGCGAGCTCGTCCCCGGTCGGCTGCGCCGGCGCGGGCGCGTCCTGCGGGCGGTCCTGAGATGCTTCGTCCTGAGCCACAGGAAAAGATTACGCGCGCATTGGTTCGCCGGAACAGGAGTTACATCCCTTAGGCAACCCTGACCCCACCCCTGAGGAATGTCGCTCTTAGGCTTGGGGGATCTCAGACCACCTGCCAGGAGGTACGCCCGCGTGTCCGCCGATTTCAGCTACTCCGACCTGCTCCCGCTCGGCCAGGACGACACGGAGTACCGGCTCCTCACCAGCGACGGGGTCAGCACGTTCACGTCGGGTGGGCGGACCTTCCTGCAGGTCGAGCCCGAGGTGCTGCAGCAGCTCACCGCCGAGGCGATGCACGACATCTCGCACTACCTGCGGACCGCGCACCTGAGCCAGCTGCGCCGGATCATCGACGACCCCGAGGCCTCCGGGAACGACCGGTTCGTCGCGCTCGACCTGCTGAAGAACGCGAACATCTCGGCCGGCGGTGTCCTGCCGATGTGCCAGGACACCGGTACCGCGATCGTGATGGGCAAGAAGTCCGAGGGCGTGCTGACCGGCGCGGTCGACGAGGAGTGGATCAGCCGCGGCGTGTACGACGCCTACACCAAGCTCAACCTGCGCTACTCGCAGATGGCGCCGCTGACCATGTGGGACGAGAAGAACACCGGCTCCAACCTGCCCGCGCAGATCGAGCTCTACTCGACGCCGGGGACCGGCGACCCGGCGTACAAGTTCCTGTTCATGGCCAAGGGCGGCGGCTCGGCGAACAAGTCGTTCCTGTTCCAGGAGACCAAGGCGGTGCTCAACCCGGCCGGGATGATGAAGTTCCTGGACGAGAAGATCCGCTCGCTCGGTACGGCGGCCTGCCCGCCCTACCACCTGGCGATCGTAGTCGGCGGTACGTCGGCGGAGTACGCGCTGAAGACCGCGAAGTACGCCTCCGCGCACTACCTCGACGCCCTGCCGACCACCGGCTCACCGCTCGGGCACGGGTTCCGCGACGTCGAACTGGAGGAGGAGGTCTTCAAGCTCACCCAGCAGTTCGGGATCGGCGCGCAGTTCGGCGGCAAGTACTTCTGCCACGACGTCCGCGTGATCCGGCTGCCCCGGCACGGCGCATCCTGCCCGGTCGCGATCGCGGTGTCCTGCTCGGCCGACCGACAGGCGCTGGCCAAGATCACGCCCGAGGGCGTCTTCCTGGAGCAGCTCGAACGCGACCCGGCGCGCTTCCTGCCCGACACCACCGACGCGCACCTCGACGACGCGGCGGACGTCGTACGGATCGATTTGAACCGGCCGATGAGCGAGATCCGCGCCGAGCTGTCGAAGCTGCCAGTGAAGACTCGGCTCTCGCTGAACGGGCCGCTGGTGGTGGCGCGCGACATCGCGCACGCCAAGATCAAGGAGCGCCTGGACGCCGGGGAGCCGATGCCGTCGTACCTGCAGGACCACGCGGTGTACTACGCCGGTCCGGCCAAGACGCCCGAGGGCTACGCGTCGGGATCCTTCGGGCCGACGACCGCTGGGCGGATGGACGCGTACGTCGACCAGTTCCAGGCGGCCGGCGGTTCCTTCGTGATGCTTGCCAAGGGCAACCGCTCGGCGAAGGTGACGGCGGCGTGCAAGGAGCACGGCGGGTTCTACCTGGGGTCGATCGGTGGACCGGCGGCGCGGCTGGCGCAGGACTGCATCAAGTCGGTCGACGTGCTCGAGTACGCCGAGCTCGGGATGGAAGCGGTGTGGAAGATCGAGGTTGAGGACTTCCCGGCGTTCGTGGTGGTCGATGACAAGGGCAACGACTTCTTCACGGAGACGGCGAAGCCGGTCCCGCTGACGGTGCGCCCGCGCAGCTGAGGTGCGGCTCGCTGAACAATCGCCGGAGCGGATGTGCAGGTGAGATGCGGCTTGCTGGGCAATCGGCGGAGCGGACGTCCAGGGTGAATGGGCGGGCGCTGCTGCTGACCGGCGGTGAAGGTGCTGGAAAGACATCGCTCGGGCAGGCGATCGGTGGTCTGTTGACCGTCCGGTCGCTGCCCGTCGCCGTGGTGGATCTCGACGCGCTGGCACAGTTCGGCGGCGGTGCGCCGGTACATGCTGAGCTGCGGCGACGAAACCTTGCGTCGATGTGGGCGAACTTTCTGGATCTCGGTGCCCGGTACGTCGTCGTGTCAGGGGTCGTCGAGACCGCCGCGGAGGTCACGGCATACGGCGAGGCGTTGGTCGGGTGCGACCTGCAGGTCGTACGGGTCGTGACACCGCCGGCGCTGGTCGAGCGGCGGACAGCGGGGATGGTGCGGGGATACGGCTGGGATCCGGCCAACGCGCCGGCGTCGTACGAGCGCGTCCGGCAGGCGGCGCTGGGGGATTTTGCCGTGAGCAACGATCGTTCACTCGACGAGGCCGCCCGGGAGATCGTCGCACAGGCGGGCTGGCTGCGGGATTGATCGGTTGACGGGCCGGTGGATTAATCGGTTGGCGGCCGACGGGACGGCTGCTAGCTTGCTGGTGACCGTTTGGATCGAGGAGGTGAGCCCTGTGAACGCTTCAGCGTGGGTGCTCCCCGCTTCGTCACGGTCGGGCGATTGACGTAGGTCTCGCCGGGAGCGCCAGACAGCATCAGCACTCCCGAAAGGCACCACCTGTGAATCTTCAGTTCACCGCACACACCGCGGCCGACGGCGTACTGACCCGTTCGTTCGCACTCGGCGAGGTCACCGGCGTCCTCTGGTCGCCGGTCGACACGACAGCTCGTACTCCGCTAGTCCTGCTCGGGCACGGCGGCGGCCGGGACAGCAAGGCCGCGCCGATGGTCGGGCGGGCGCACCGCCTGGTCCCCGAAGGGTTCTCGGTGTTCTGCATCGACGCCCCGGGGCACGGCGGCCGGCCGCGGACCGCGGACGACGACCGCGAGATCGCCGCGATGCAGCACGCGATGGCGACCGGCGAACCGGTCGGCCCGATCGTGGTCCGCTACAACCTCGACCTCGCCGACCGGGCACTGCCCGAGTGGCAGGCCGTACTCGACGCGCTCCAGGAGCTGCCGGAGCTCACCGATGTACCGGTCGGCTACTTCGGGCTCAACATGGGCACCGCGATCGGCATCCCGCTGATCGCGGCCGACCCGAGGATCACCGCGGCGGTCCTCGGCATCTTCTGGTACGACGACCAGCTGGCCAAGCTCGCCGCGCAGATCACCGTCCCGCTGGAGTACCTGCTCCAGTGGGACGACCAGCACATCCCGCGTGAGTCGAGCCTGGCGCTGTTCGACGCGTTCGCCTCACCGGACAAGTCACTGCACGCGAACGCAGGCGCCCACAAGGAAGTCCCCCGCTTCGAGTTCGAAAGCGCGGTCCGCTTCCTGATCCGGCACTTGCGCCCGGCGTAGATCCGTGCGCCGGGTGTGCCCTGGTATCCGGCGCAGGCTTGCGCGCCGAGGGCGGCGTACGGCGCACGCCTGGCGACCCCGGGGCGCGCAGCGTCACCTCGTGTGCCGGGGCGTCTCGGCGGCGTCGGGCGTAAGCGTCGCGTACAGCAAGTACCCGGCGCGTACGCCGTCAGCTCGCGCGCCGGGATGTGCTCGCGGATCCGGCGCAAGCTCACCCGCCGGCAACCATGCCCGTGACGTGCAGAGTGCGGTGCATGCCGGGACGCGTCCCCACGGGTGCCCCCGCGTGGTCCGGCGTCGGCTTGCACGCCGGACCACGCCGCCGTACCAGCCGAGCTGACCGGCGGGCCGCGGCGCTCAGCCCAGCAGCTCCTCGGTGATGTGGGCGACCTCGTACCCGGTTGGTGCCTCCGGGAGGCGCCAGCTGGGTGGGGCGGTCCACTCGTGCCAGTTGTCGGAGAAGGGGGCTGTCCAGGCCTCGATGTCCTTGACGGCTGCGTGGGCTGTGCTGGTGATTCGGTCGGCTTCGGTGGGGGTGTAGCGGCCCGCCTCGACGGCGCCCTCCAGTTCGTCCTCGTCTTTCCACTCGATCACTCGGTCGGGGGTGATCCACAGGTCGAGCACGTAGTCCATCGTCGTCGTACGCCGGGCCGCCGGGTCGCGCTGGTGTTCGGCCTCGAGGTTCACGTACCAGCCGCGGAAGGTGCCGTCCTCGTGCCAGAAGTGCCACAGGGACCAGGGTTTGCCGGCCGGGGCGACCTTGAGGATGCCGGTGCCGTGCCAGATGTCGAGCTTGAGGACGCGGGGCTCGGTGAACATGCCGGTGGGGCCGGCGTGCCGCAGCTCTCGGCCGTCGGCCAGGACGGGCTTGATCAACGGCGTGCCCGGTGCCAGCCAGGCGACCAGGCCGTTGGGGTCGTCCTGAACGACCGTCATCGGGCGCACGTTCGGTAGGTGTGGATGCAGTCCGGCGCCCTGGTAGACCCACTCGATCGTCGTACCCGGTGTCCAGTACTGCGATGCCGGGGAGGGCGGGGACGTCTCGGAGGTTGCTGTCACTGCTTGGCCGGGGTGGTCATCGACAGCAGGTCGAGGGCGGCGTCGAGTTGGGCCTCGGTGAGGTCACCGTTGTCGACGTGACCGTTCTCGATCACGACCTCGCGGATCGTCTTGCCCTGCTTGAGGGCGCTCTTCGCGACGGCGGCGGCGTTCTCGTAGCCGATGTAGCGGTTCAGCGGAGTGACGATCGACGGGGAGGACGCGGCCAGGGCGCGGGCGTGGTCGACGTTGGCGGTGATGCCGTCGACGCAGCGGTCGGCGAGCAGGCGGGAGGAGTTGGTCAGCAGCTCGATCGACTCCAGCAGGTTGCGGGCGATCACCGGGAGCATCACGTTCAGCTCGAAGTTGCCGCCGGCACCGGCCACGGTGATGGTGGTGTCGTTGCCGATCACCTGGGCGGCGACCATCAGCGTCGCCTCGCAGATCACCGGGTTCACCTTCCCCGGCATGATGCTGGAGCCGGGCTGCAGGTCGGGGAGCGCGATCTCGCCGAGGCCGGCGCGCGGGCCGGAGCCCATCCAGCGCAGGTCGTTGCAGATCTTGGTCAGGCTGACCGCGATCGTCTTCAGCTGGCCGGACAGCTCGACCAGCGCGTCCCGCGCGCCCTGGGCCTCGAAGTGGTCGGCCGCCTCGCTGAGCTCCAACCCCGTACGCCGGTTGAGCTCGGTGATCACCTTGCCGGCGAAACCAGGCGGCGTGTTGATCCCGGTCCCGACCGCCGTACCACCCAGCGGCAGCTCGGTGACACGCGGCAGCGTCGCGCGGACCCGGTCGGCGCCGCGGCGGATCTGCGCGGCGTACCCGTCGAACTCCTGGCCGAGCGTCACCGGCGTCGCGTCCATCAGGTGCGTCCGCCCGGACTTCACCACCGCGGCGAACTCGACGCCTTTGCGCCCCAGCGACGCAGCCAGGTGATCCAGCGCAGGCAGCAGATCCTGGACGACGCCGGCCGTGGCGGCGACGTGGATCGCCGACGGGAAGGTGTCGTTGCTCGACTGGCTCGCGTTCACATGGTCGTTCGGGTGCACGTCGGCCTCGAGCGCGCGGGTCGCCAGCGTGGCCAGCACCTCGTTGACGTTCATGTTCGTCGACGTACCGGAGCCGGTCTGGAAGACGTCGATCGGGAACTCGGCGTCGAACTCCCCCGCGGCCACCTGGTCGGCGGCCGCGACGATACCCTCGGCCAGCTTCGCGTCCACCACGCCGAGCTCGGCGTTCACCACCGCGGCCGAGGCCTTGATCTGGGCCAGCGCGTGCACGAGCGCCGGCGCCAGCGGCCGGCCGGAGATCGGGAAGTTCTCCACCGCACGCTGGGTCTGCGCCCGCCACAACGCGTCCCGAGGCACCTTGACCTCGCCCATCGTGTCGTGCTCGATCCTGAATTCCACGTTGTCTCCCATACCAAGCAGAGTACGTCGATCCGCCCTGTCGGCCGGAGCTGGTAGAACGTCTGTGGACAACGCCACACGGAGGAGACCCATGCCGTTCACCCAGTCGTTCGAGATCACCAAGTGGGACCAGTCCACCTACGACGACGCCGACGGCGCCGAGCTGGGCCGCGCGACGGTGTCCAAGACGTTCGCCGACGGCGAGCTGGTCGGCACCAGCTCGGCCGAGCTGCTGATGGTCGGTACGCCGGCCGGCCCGGCGGCGTACACGGCGGTCGAGCGGTTCACCGGCACGCTGGCGGGCCGGGAGGGTTCGTTCGTGATCGTGCACGGCGCGACCGCCGAGGAGAACGTCTCCCGCGGCAAGATCGTCGCCGCCACCGGCGACCTGACCGGACTCACCGGCACGGTCGTCTTCGAGCACGACGACAAGGGCCCGCGGCTCACGGTCGACTACGAGGGCTGATTCACGCCCTGGTAGACGTAGTACGTCTCGTCCCGTCCCTGCAGCGCGACCGGGACGGGCGAGACGACGCACGAACCGAAGACGTTGCCGATGGCCCCTTCCAACGCGTCGGAGGCAGACGACGACCACACGGTCAGCACACCGCCGGCCCGCAACCGCGCGCGGCAGACCGACAAGAACTCGGAGCTGTAGATCGCCGCGTTCGCGTCGTACACGAGGAAGTCCGGCCCGTTGTCCACGTCGAGCAGGATCGCGTCGTACGAAGACGACGGCGACTCCGCGACCACGTCCCGGACGTCGCCCACGGCAACCGACACCCGCGACGAGTCGAGCACCGAAGGCACCAGCCCCGTCCGCATCCACTCGACCAGCGCCGGCTCGATCTCGGCGACGACGATCTCCCGCACCGACGACGAAGCCAGCAACGCTCGTACGGTGTAACCGAGCCCGAGCCCACCAACCAGCACTCGCTCAGGCCCACGAGAAAGCGCGACCGACGCGAGCAGCTCCTCGCTGGAGGTCTCCTGGTCGTCCATCACGAACACACCGTTGACGCGCAGCTCCAGCGCACCGTCCGTACGCCGCCGCAGCACCAGCTCGCCACGCTCGCTCGCCGCGCGAGCCACCTCCGAAGTCACAGAGGTAATCAGTACCAGTTCTTCGCCTTCGAGTGGGCCCAGGCCTCGCACGGGGAGCCGTAGGCGTCCTCGATGTAGTCCAGGCCCCACTTGATCTGGGTGACCGGGTTGGTTCGCCAGTCCGAGCCGTACTCGGCCATTCGCTTGCCGGGCAGGGCCTGCGGGATGCCGTAGGCGCTCGACGTCGGGTTGTCGGCGTTGACCTTCCAGCGCGACTCCTTGGTCCACAGCTTGTCGAGGCAGGAGAACTGGCTCTCCTTCCAGCCGTGGTTGTCGAGCAGGTTCAGCGCGATCTCGCGCGGCGTGCCCTCGAGCTCCTTGCGGGCGGCGTCGCGGCTGGCGCGTTCCTTGCGGGAGTCGTTGTTCGTCTTCTGCAGCGCCTCGTAGCGGGCCAGCGCGGCGTTCTTGGCCTTGCGGCGCAGCGCGGCCTGGTCCTGCATCGTCTTGCGGGCGGTCTCGACGGCCTCGATCTGGTTCCGCAGCCGGGTCACCTCCGCGGCCTGCTGCTCGGCGGTGAGCGGCTTGGGCGACGGCTTCAGCGCGTCCCGGCCCTTCTCACTGTTCAGGACGGCGAGCTCCGCGCGCCCGGAGACCGGGTCGGAGGCGGCACTGGTCCGGGGGGAGCTGAAGAGATCGATACTCGCGACGACCGAGACGACGGCGATCCCACTGACCGCGAGGATCGCGACGGAGCGCTTCGCTTTCATCTGTCCTTCCGAGATACCCGACCCCCGTCGGCTGCAACAGGAACATACTCTGACCTAAACAGACCGTGATCACAAGCAGGTCACAGGCAACGGTGCGGCCACATGGCGTGTGGCCGCACCGGGTACCGCAGAAGTTTTAAATTGCCTTTACAGAAGTGCCTCTCAGAGCTGTACGTCCTCCAGCATCTCGGTCACGAGCGCGGCGATCGGCGAGCGCTCCGAGCGGGTCAGCGTGACGTGGGCGAACAGCGGGTGCCCCTTCAGCTTCTCGACCACCGCGACCACGCCGTCGTGCCGGCCGACCCGCAGGTTGTCGCGCTGCGCGACGTCGTGGGTGAGCACCACCCGCGAGTTCGCGCCGACGCGGGACAGCACCGTGAGCAGCACGTTGCGCTCCAGCGACTGGGCCTCGTCGACGATCACGAACGCGTCGTGCAGCGACCGGCCGCGGATGTGGGTCAGCGGCAGCACCTCGAGCATGCCGCGGTCCATCACCTCGTCGATCACGTCGGCGCTGGTCAGCGCGCCGAGCGTGTCGTAGACCGCCTGGGCCCACGGCTGCATCTTCTCCGACTCCGAGCCGGGCAGGTAGCCCAGCTCCTGGCCGCCGACCGCGAACAGCGGCCGGAAGACGACCACCTTCTTGTGCTGGCGACGCTCCATCACCGCCTCCAGGCCGGCGCACAGCGCCAGCGCCGACTTGCCGGTACCGGCCCGGCCGCCGAGCGAGATGATGCCGACGTCGGGGTCGAGCAGGAGGTCGAGCGCCACCCGCTGCTCGGCGGAGCGGCCGCGGATGCCGAACGCCTCGCGGTCGCCGCGGACCAGGCGGACCCGCTTGTCCGGCATCACCCGGCCGAGTGCGCTGCCGCGGTCCGAGAGCAGCACCAGACCGGTGTGCGTCGGGAACTCACCGGCCTGCGGCAGCTCCAGTACGCCGTCCTCGTACAGCGTGTCGACGTCGGCGGTCTCCACCTCGAGCTCGCTCATCCCGGTCCAGCCGGACTCCAGGGCGAGCTCCGCGCGGTACTCCTCCGCGACCAGGCCGCAGGCCGAGGCCTTGACCCGCATCGGCAGGTCCTTGGAGACCAGCGTGACGTCGCGGCCCTCGGCCTTGAAGTTGCAGGCCACCGCGAGGATCCGGCTGTCGTTGTCGCCGAGCCGGAAACCGGCCGGCAGACTCTCGGGGTCGGTGTGGTTCAGCTCGACCCTGAGGGTTCCACCCTTCTCCCCCACTGGCAGGGGTGCGTCCAGACGTCCGTGCAGAATCCTGAACTCGTCCAGCAGTCGCAGCGCGGTGCGGGCGAAGTAGCCGAGCTCGGGGTGGTGCCGTTTGCCCTCCAGTTCGGTGACGACGACGACCGGAATGATCACCTCGTGCTCGTCGAACCGCTCCATCGCGTGCGGGTCGGAGAGCAGGACCGAGGTGTCCAGCACGTAGGTGCGCTGGTCCGGCGTGGATGAGGTGCTTGACGCCTTGGCGTGGGTGGCAGCCATGTCGCACGTCCTCTCGGGCCGCAGCGTGCACCACGCCCGGCCCACCAGTGGTTAGGTGATGGACCGGGAACTGGCCCGGAGGTCTGGTGCAGACCCCCTCTGGTCCGCCTTGGCGGAACCAGGGATCAGCAGGAGCGAGACGCGAGGTCTCGGGCACTCCGTTCTGCCCCTCATGGGGCAACCGGCTGGCGAACGATTCTCATCTGATCGGGCCTCCCGGACAGCCGGCTTCCCCTCCGACCGTCAAAACGAGAGTAGGTCGGCCGGTGAAACCCCGCAGCCCGACACGCCCGCCCGCGGGGTTAACGGCTTGTTACACGTTGCCGTCAGCAGGTTCACCCGTGCGGGGGAGGGCGATCACTCGCAGGGGGGATCCGCTCACGCACGGTTCCGGCCAGCCTTGGAGTATGCGGAAGAACTGGCCGATCTGGACCGGGTGCGTGACCGCCCTGTGGTCCTTCGCGTACGGCGTACTGGGGGTGCACTGGGCAACGGGCGGTAGCGGGTACCCGTTCGCCGTGGTCGACGACGATCGGGCCACGGCGTCGCTGCTGGAAGGCGCTCCGGTCGGCGTGGTGGCGCCGGTGATGGCGGTGCTCGGGTTCACCGGCGCGGTGGTCGCGCTGCTGATGACCGTACGCCGGCCGCGCGGGTGGTTGCCGCAGGCATTCGGGGCGGTGCTCGCGGTCGGGCTGGCGCTGGCGATCCCCGACTACACGCCGCTCGCGATCCTTGCCCTGTCCCCCGCGTTGCTGGTGTTCGCGTTCACCGGGATCCCGGGTGCGCAGGGCGGGCTGGAGGACGTCCTGTACTGGCACCGCGTCAACGTCCTGCTGATGTTCCTGGGCGGGCTCCTGTGGGCCGCTACGACCGTCGCGTACCACCGCCGGGCCCGGGCGGCCTGTGTCTCCTGCGGACGCCGGCACGGGTCACCGGCGGCCTGGACGACCCCGGAGGCGGCGCTGCGCTGGGGACGCCGGGCGGTGTGGATCGCTGTGCTGTCCAACGTTCCGTACGAGTTCACCCGGGTCGCATGGTACTTCGGCTGGCCGCTGGGGATCTCCGACGAGTTCCGGCAGATGATGGCCGACACCCCGGGGATGCTGGAGATGGGGCTGGCGATGGCGCTGCTCGCCATCGGCGGGAGCGTGCTGACGCACGGGCTGGTCCGGCGCTGGGGTGAGGTGTACCCGCGCTGGATCTGGTGGCGGGCCGGGCGGCGGGTGCCGCCGCGGCTGGCGATCGTCCCGGCCGCGATCGTCGCGGTGGTGCTGGTCCCGGCCGGGCTGATGAACCTGCGGCTGATCGACGACAACCCCGGCTCCGCGTGGGGGCTGGTGATGCCGGGGGTGCTGTGGGTCGTCTGGGGTACGGCGCTCGGCGTCGCCGCGTACGGGTACTACTTGCGTCGCAGGGGGACGTGCGTTCGGTGCGGACAAGGAGATCCCGGCCGGGACTTGCTGGCGCCGCCGAGCCGGGAACCAGCCCCGGAGCCGAGCCTGCCGGCCGAGGCCCGGTGACCATGCTCAGGAGCCGAGCCCGCCGGCCGAGGCCCGGTACGGTGACGCCGACACCGAGCAGCGACGCGGTGGCCCGATGACTGTGCTCAGGTGCCGAAGCGGCGCTCGCGCTGGGCGTACGAGCGGATCGCGCGCAGGAAGTCGACGTGCCGGAAGTCCGGCCAGAGCGCCTCGCAGAAGTAGAACTCCGAGAGCGCGCTCTGCCAGAGCAGGAAGCCGCCGAGGCGCTGCTCTCCGGAGGTGCGGATGACCAGGTCCGGGTCGGGCTGGCCCTTCGTGTACAGGTGCTCGGCGATGTGCTCGACGTCGACGCGCTCGGCCAGCTCCTCGATCGAGATGCCCTTGGCGGCCTCCTCGAGCAGCAGCGAGCGGACGGCGTCGGCGAGCTCACGGCGGCCGCCGTACCCGACAGCGACGTTCACCAGCAGGCCGTCGACGTGCTGGGTCGCGGTCTCCGCGCTCTTCAGCACCTCGGCGGTCGCGGACGGCAGCAGGTCGAGCGCACCGACCGGGTGGATCCGGCGGCCGCCGACCGCGGCCAGCTCCTCGACGGTCTGCTCGATGATCCGCAGCAGCGGCTCCAGCTCGTCGGCCGGGCGGGTCAGGTTGTCGGTGGACAGCATCCACACCGTGACGACCTTGACGCCGACCTCGTCGCACCAGTCCAGGAACTCCGAGATCTTGCTCGCGCCGGCCTCGTGGCCGCGCGAGACCGGGTCGCCCGAGGCCCGGGCCCAGCGCCGGTTGCCGTCGATGATCACGCCGATGTGGCGTGGCATCCGGTCCGGCGACAGGGAGCGCGCCAGCCGGCGCTCGTACAGTCCGTACACCGCGTCGCGAAGGCGCTGCTTGCCGGGTGTCCGCATGGGCAGGTGTTCTCCTCGAGTCCTCGACCGGGCCGTCTGCGGATCGGGGGGGTGCAGGCGTGCCTCAACGAGGCTAGCCCAGAATCACGTCGCGGGAGAGGGCGGGACGAACATCGAACTTATCGACTCTCGATCGCATCAGACACTTCAGCGCGGGCTCCACAACACTCCGGCCGAGTGCGTCCGGCGCAGTGACGTCGCCTACATTTCATCCTTGAGGACGATTGAACCTACGCAACCGTAGGTTACGGTTGAGTAGGCAGGAATTCCGCCCAGCGTACCGAGGAGGATGGCGCATGACGGCCAGGACCGCGACCGGCGACACCACCCCCACCGACCCGCCGCTGGAGCACGCCCACCGCCTGACCCGCGCGCTGAAACCGAAGCTGCGCGGCTGGCTGCACGCCGGCACCTTCCCGTTCGCGACCGCGGCCGGGATCGTGCTGATCTGCCTGGCGCCGAGCGCGAGCGCCCGCTGGGCCGCCGCCGTCTACACGCTCGGCTCGATGCTGCTGTTCGGCATCTCCGCGCTGTACCACCGCTTCTACTGGGGCCCGACCGGCGAGGCGATCCTGCGCCGGCTCGACCACAGCAACATCTTCCTGCTGATCGCCGGCACCTACACCCCGCTCGGCATGGTCCTGCTCGACGGCAGCGACCGGCTCCTGCTGCTCGGTACGGCGTGGGGCGGCGCGCTGCTCGGCATCCTGTTCCGGATCTTCTGGGTCGGCGCCCCGCGCTGGCTCTACACCCCGATCTACCTGGCGCTCGGCTGGGTCGCGATCTTCTGGATGAAGGACTTCTACCAGTTCGGCGGCGCCTCGGTGGTCGCGCTGCTCGCGGTCGGCGGCGGCCTGTACTCGATCGGCGCGGTCATCTACGGCACCAAGCGGCCGAACCCGTCACCGCTCTGGTTCGGCTTCCACGAAATCTTCCACGCCTGCACGGTGGCCGCGTTCATCTGCCACTACGTCGCGGTCAGCATCGCCACCTACCGGGCCGGCTGACCGGCGCCGATCTCCAGCAGGGCCTTGCGGAAGTCGGCGTACCGCTCCGCGCCCAGCCGCTCCGCCCAGCCCTCCTCGACCCGCTCGATCGCCGCGCGGGCGAACGCCGTCGCCTCGTCCCCCTTGGCCGTACGCCGAACCAGCCGCACCCGCCGGTCGCTCTCCAGCCGCGCCGACTCGGCGTACCCGCGGGCCTGCAGGTAGTCGACGTGCTGACCGAGCCCCTGCTTGGTCATCCCCGCGTGCGCGGCCAGGTCGGTGATCCGCGCTCCCTCAGCCGGGATCATGTCGAGCAGCCGGTAGTGCGAGACCCGCAGTTCTGTGAACGGCGGCCGGACGTCGACCACGATCTCGTCCCGCAGCCGGGCCATCACGAAGCCCAGCAGGTTGGCGACGTGCAGCGGGCGGTCCACCCCGTTGACGGAAGTCATAAAGCCACTTTACTATCCAAACAGTAAAGCTGCTTGTCTTTCCGGGGGGAAATCGTGTCCATCACCGCACTCGAACCGCTCGGGCGGGACGCGCCCGACACCGACCAGCTGACCGGCCTGGTCCACGCGATCACCGGCGACCCGCTCGCGGTCCCGCTCAGCTCCCGCGCCGAGCCGTTCCCGTACGCGATCGGTACGCCGAGCACCGCCGCGCTGCTGAGCGTGTCCGGCACGGCCCGCCGCTCCGACGGCTCGACCACCGAGTGGCGTTGCTTCGTCAAGCAGCTGCAGTCGGCGCGGCACTGGCCGATGCTGCACCTGATCCCCGAGGCCTACCGCGAGGACCTGGTCCAGAACCTGCCCTGGCGGCTCGAGCTGGGCGTGCTCCGCAGCGACGTCGGCACCGTGATGCCCGCCGGGCTACGGCTGCCGACGGTCTACCGGATCGACGAGTACGACGACGACCGCGCGACGATCTGGATGGAGTACGTCGTCCAGGAGCCAGGCATCTGGGGCCTGGACCGGTTCGCCCGGGCCGCGTTCCTGCTCGGGCAGCTGTCAGCCCGCCGCCGGCCGCACCTGGTGAAACCGTTCCTGCCCAGGCCGGGCGTCGACCAGCCCGGCATCGGGCTGCGCTACTACGTCAACGGCCGCGTGCTGATGGGCGCGCTCCCCACGTTGGCCGACAAGGCGACCTGGCGCACTCCCCTGCTCGCAGCAGCGATCTGCAACACCGGGGACCACAGCCTGCGCGACGACCTGCTCGAGCTGGCCGAGCAGCTGCCCGCCGTACTGGATGCGCTGGACGCGCTGCCGCAGTGCTACCAGCACGGCGACGCGAGTCCGCAGAACCTGCTGGTCCCGCTGGGCAGTCCGGACGAGTTCGTGGTGATCGACTGGGGCTTCGACTGCCCGCAGGCGATCGGGTTCGACTTGGGTCAGCTGCTGATCGGGCTGGTTCACGCCGGTGAACTGTCGCCCACCGCGCTCCCTGCTGTGCACCAGGTGATCCTCGAGGCGTTCACGGAGGGGTTGGCCGCCGAGGGCTTGCAGGTGCCGCTGGAGCAGGTCAGGTACGGGTACCTGGGGTCGCTGCTGGCCCGGGCGACGTTCACCGCGCTCCCGCTGGAGCAGCTGGGCATGCCGGCCACCGAGGAGGGCCTCGCTCAGTTCGAGAGCCGGGTGCTCCTCACGCGCGCGTTGGTCGACCTGACCCGGCAGCTCAACTAGGAGTCAGTACGAACACCCGTACGTCGCGCCCGCTGCGCGCGACGTACGTGTCGTACGCCGGCCACACCTGCGTGACCAGCGGCCAGACGCGTTCCCGCTCGGCCCCTTCAGCCAACCGCGCGCGGACCGGCAGGGCCGCGGCACCGGGTGGCGCGACCACCGCCTGGTCGTCGGCGAGCAGGTTCGCCGACCAGGCCGGGTGGTGCTCCTGACCCCAGTTGGACCCGACGACCACGAAGGACTCGCCGTCCCGCGCGAACAGCAGCGGGACGGTCCGCGGCTGTCCCGACTTCCGGCCGGTCGTGGTGAGCAGCAGCATCGTCAGCTGGCTCTTGCCGATGATGTTGACCCGTCCGCCGGTCAGTCGCTGCAGCCTGCGGTCGAGCGGCATCACCGTCCGGCCGAGCGCCGCGAACCACGGTCGGTGCCCGACGCGCCGGATGACATTCGTGTACCAACCCATAGCGAAAGTCTGCCCGGGCCGCCCGAGCGGGTATGCATGAGGGTGTGAAGACTCTCCGCCTCCTGACCGCCACCGCTGCCGCCGGCCTGCTGCTGGCCGGCTGCGGCGAAGACAGCGGCTCCAGCAGCCCGAGCCCGTCCACGCCCTCGGCCAGTACGCCGACGCCCAGCACGCCACCTGGCGGCGACCCGGGCCCGATCACCGTCACCCGGACCGGCGGCTTCGCCGGTTTCGACGACAAGGTCGTGATCGGCACCGACGGCGTCACCACCGTGACCCAGCGCGGCAAGCAGACCGCCAGGTGCAAGCTGGACGCCGCGTTCATGACCTCGCTCACCGCCGCGGTGGACCAGGTCGACTGGGCCGCGGTCGGGACCACCAAGCCCACGGTCCGGCACCCCGACGACATGATCATCGCGATCTCCGCCGGCGGCGGACTCGCCCGCCTCGAGGACCCGCGCCTGGCACCGCTGGCGACTCCGGTCAGCGCATTGCTGACCGAAGCCGCCAACCCGGGCAAGCTCTGCAAGCCCGTCTAGCTGGTCCCGAGCGCTACATCGTCGATCACGAAGGACGTCTGCAGCGACGAGTCCTCCTGGCCGAGGAACCGCACCGTCACCGTCTTGCCCTTGTACGCCGTCACGTCGTACGTCTTCTGCACGTACGCCGTGGCCTTGTTCAGGTTCGACAGTGTCGCCAGCGTGGTCGTCGTACCGCCGTCGACCACCTGCACCTTCACCGTGTCGTACACCGTGGACCCCGTGGTCTCCGCGGTGTCGATCCGGATCCAGAACGACAGGCTGGCCGCGGCCGCCGACGCCGGGATCGCGACCGACTGGCCGACGTTCTCGGTGCTGGAGCGCCCGTTGCCCTGCAGCCACGCCTTGTACGACCCGCCGTGGGCCGGCTTCGAGCTGGAGTTGGTGATCACGCCGGTGGTCCCGGTCCAGTTCGTCGCACCGGACTCGAAGCCCGGGTTGAGCAGCAGGTTCCCGCCGGTCGGCGGGTTGGTGGTGCCGTAGTCCTTCTGCGCGTAGGTCCAGATCATGTGACCGATCGCGTCGCTCTGCCGGTCCAGCGAGGTCAGGTTCAGGTTGTTGATCGTGTCGCAGGACCGGTGGTAGCAGGGGTCGTACGCCTGCCCGGCCGTCCCGCCCCACTTCGCCGCCTGCGCCGAGGTCTTGATGCCCTCGGCACCTGAGAACGTCCCTGCGGTGGGGATTCCGAGCGACCGGAACGCCGCGTGGTCGGACCGGCCCTGCACGTCGATGTACTCGGTCTGGATCGACTTGCTGGTGAAGTACGCCGTCAGATCGTCGCGCGCACCGTTGCCCGCCGGGTTGTCGTTGTAGACGAAGTACCCCGGGTTCGGCGAACCGGTCATGTCGAAGTTCAGGTACAGCTCGATCTTGTCCCGCTCGGCCGCGGGCAGGTTGTTGACGTAGTACTTCGAGCCGAGCAGCCCGAGCTCCTCGGCGCCCCAGAAGCCGAACCGCAGCCGGTTGCGCGGCGTCTGGCCGCTGGCCGCGTAGGCCAGGGCGACCTCGAGCACACCGGAGCTCCCGGTGCCGTTGTCGTTGATGCCCGGACCCGAGCTGACGCTGTCCAGGTGCGAGCCGGCCATCACCACGTGGTTCGCGTCGCCGTGCGGCCACTCCGCGATCACGTTGTACGACGTACCGGCCGACGTCGAGAACGACTGCAGCGAGGTGGTGTAGCCGGCCGCGTCGAGCTTGGACTTCACCCAGTCGGCCGAGGCGCGGTAGCCGGGCCGGCCGGTGTAGCGGTTGCCACCGTTGCTGGTGGCAATGGACTGGAGCTGGTCGAGATGGGCCTTGACGTTGCTGACCGAGATGTCGGGGGACTCGGCAACGGTCTTGGCGGTGGCCGGCCCGCTCGGCGCCAGGGCGGTGGCGACGAGAGCGGCGGTCAGGACGCCGTACAGAACATGCTTGGACATCGGGGAACTCCCTTGCAGTACAAAGGAAATCCGGGGCGCACACGCTCGGGCGGGAGGTGTGCGCCCCGGACGGGACTACAGGCTCAGGTCAGGAGCCCGCGACCAGCGACACGTCGTCGATCACGAAGCTCGTCTGCAGCGACGAGTCCTCCTGGCCGAGGAACTTCACCGTGACGGTCTTGCCCTTGTACTGCGTCACGTTGAAGGTCTTCTGCACGTACGACGTCGACTTGTTCAGGTTCGACAGGGTGCCGAGCGTGGTGGTGGTGCCACCGTCGACGATCTGCACCTTGACCGTGTCGTAGACCGTCGAGCCGGTGGTCTCCGCGGTGTCGATCCGGACCCAGAAGGACAGGCTCGCCGCCGTGGCCGAGGCCGGGATGGCGACCGACTGGGCGATGTTCTCGGTGCTGGAGCGGCCGTTGCCCTGCAGCCACGCCTTGTAGCTGCCGCCGTGGGCCGGCTTCGAGCTGGAGTTGGTGATCACTCCGGTGGTGCCGGTCCAGTTGGTGGCGCCGGACTCGAAGCCCGGGTTCTTGATCAGGTTGTCACCGGTCGGCGGCTCCGGGTCGGTGCCCCCGCCACAGGCGGCGGTGCCGGCCGGGACGGAGATGCCGGAGAACGCGGCCTCGATGCCCTTGCACTGCGTCGAGTCGGCGCCGTACAGCTCCTTGGCCGAGTTGATCGCGCCTTCACGGGCGTCGCGGTAGGTGCTGCCCGAGGTGAGCTTGGTGCTCAGCGTCCGGTACCAGACCTTGGCGGCGACGTCGCGACCGACGCCGGCGATGGTCGCGCCGTTGCAGGCGGTGCTGGAGTGCGTCACTCCACCGATGACCTTGCTGCCGGTGCCCTCGGAGGCCAGGTAGAACCAGTGGTTCAGCGGGCCGGAGGAGTAGTGCGGGTCGGCACTGCCGACCGAGGTCGACCAGCAGTCGTAGCTGCGGCCGTCCTTGTTCGGCTTGTCCATGTAGCGCAGCGGCGTGCCGTTGCCGTTGATGTTGATCTTCTCGCCGATCAGGTAGTCACCCGGGTCGGAGGCGTTGTTGGCCGAGAACTCGACCGCGGTGCCGAAGATGTCCGAGGTGGACTCGTTCAGGCCGCCCGCGTCACCGAAGTAGTTCAGGTTCGCGGTCGCCTCGGTGACACCGTGGCTCATCTCGTGGCCGGCCACGTCGATGGCGGTCAGCGGGCGGGAGTTGCCCGAGCCGTCGCCGTACGTCATCTGGGTGCCGTCCCAGAACGCGTTCACGTAGGCGTTGCCGTAGTGCACGCGGGACCGCGCGCCCTGGCCGTTGTTGAAGATGCCGTTGCGGCCGTGGACGTTCTTGTAGTAGTCCCAGGTCAGCTGGGCCCCGAAGTGCGCGTCGACACCGGCGGTCTGCCGGTTCGAGGTCGCGCCGTTGCCCCAGGTGTCGTCGGGGTCGGTGAAGGTGGTCCCGTTGCCGGAGGTCGCGCCGTTGAGGTCCGTGGTGTAGTTTCCGCCACGGCTCGGGTCGCTCATCGTGAAGCTGCCCGACGTACCGATGCTGACCTGGCCGGAGTACATCGAGTTGCCGGTGCCGGTCTTGATCTCGTCGTCCTGGGCCAGGACGGCGCCGGACTTGGCGTCGATGTAGCTGTGCAGGACCGAGGGCGTCTGGTCGGCCTTGGTGCCGGTGGTGACGACCTCGTAGGCCAGGACCGGCTTGCCGGTGGCGGCGAAGACGATCAGCGAACCCTTGTTGCTGGTGGCCTTGAACTCGGCGGACTTCGCGGCGGTCCCGAGCGCGGTGGCCTGGGACAAGGCCGGCTTGGTCGACGCGACGCCGATGTTCTTGGCGCCACGGTTGTACGTGACACCGCCGATCGCCTCGCCCTTGCGCTTGACGATCAGGTCACCGCCGACCACCTTCAGGCCGTTGAAGGTGCGGTCGTAGTGCACGTACTCGGTGCCGTCCGGGTCGGCGGCGACCCCGCGGGCGATGAGCTGCTCACCGCCGGCCAGGCCGAGGGCGGCGGCCGTCTGCGCGGTCAGCGCGTTCTCGGCCTTGACGGCGGCCGGCTCGTTGAAGCCGGATGCCGGGAGCGGGGCCGTCCGGTTGGCGGCTCCGGCGGGCGTGCCGGTGATGGTCGCAGCCAGACCCGCTGCTGCGACGATGGCCACCGCCCCTGCTGATGTCAGTCGTTTCAAGACAACATCTCCTCACGGTGTGGTCGCTGTTTGGGCGCAGCGACCAATTCAATTGGGGACCGCCGGAGGTACGACACAGCAGTGCCACTGCCTCAGTTGTGACACTGTGTGTCAGGACATGCGCATCCTGTTACATCCGACTGAGGGAGGACTCTCCCCCCGGCGGAGCCAGGAGTCAAGGGAATCTCGCGAAACGACAGGGAAAACCCGCTTTGACCGGCGTTGTCAGCGCGCGGCGGTCAACTCCGCCCGAAGGTCTTCCGGCAACACGACCGGCAGCTTGCAGGTGAACTTCTGACACACGTACGCCGCGGCGCGCCCGCCGACGAGGTCGCGCCCGGCGAGCAGTGGTACGCCGGACCCGGGAATGCCTCGGACAACTGCCGTTCCCCAGGGAGCGTGGGCAACGGCAACCCGCGCCAGCTCCTCGGACTGCGCCCCGACGATCGCGATCTCAAGTGGTCCGGCCTGCAGCATTTCGGCGACCGCAAGGGCCCGGCCGGCGAAGCGTGGCGCGCGAGCCGCCAGCGCCGCCGAAGCGGCGAGCGCCTGCTCGGCCGCTTCGCTGTACCGGGCCTCCCCCGTCACCGACGCCAGCGTCGTGAACGCCTCCGCCGCCAGCGACACCCCGGAAGGACTCGCGTTGTCCGTCGGGTCCTGCGGCCGCCAAGCCAGCTGCTCCGCATCGGCCGCCGTGTCAAAGAAGGAGCCATCAGCAACGAACTGCTCCAGAACCCTGTCCAGCAACGCCTTCGCCAGCGTCAACCACCCGGCGTCATCCGTTGCCGCCAGCAACGTCAGACAAGCCTGCCCGTACGCCGCGTAGTCCTCCAGCACACCGTGCGCCGACCCCACGACACCGTCCCGCGACGTCCGGTGCAACCGTCCCGAAGCGTCCACGTGCACGTCCCGGATCAAGGACGCCGCCCGCGCCGCCGCCTCGACGTACGAGGGCTTGTCGAGCACCAGCCCGGCCCGCGTCAGCGCCGTGATCGCGAGCCCGTTCCACGCGGCAACGACCTTGTCGTCGCGGCCCGGGTACGTCCGCCGTGCCCGGGCCTCGAGCAACAGCCCGCGCACCTTGGACCACCGCTCCGCATCGTCCGGATCACGCCGCAGCTGCAGCACCGACGTACCGTGTTCGAACGTTCCACTCACGTCGCACAGCTCGATCACCCAGGCGCCGTCGTCAGCACCGAGCACCGAGCGCAGCTCGTCCGGCGTCCAGACGTAGTACCGGCCCTCCTCGCCCTCGGTGTCCGCGTCGAGCGCCGAGGCGAACCCGCCCTCCGGCGTCAACAGCTCCGCGAGCAGGAAGTCCGCCGTCTCCACCGCGACCCGCTCCGCGAGCGGCGACCCGCTGACCGCCCACCAGTGCGTGTACACGTCGAGCAGCAGCGCGTTGTCGTACAGCATCTTCTCGAAGTGCGGCACGATCCACTGCTTGTCGACGCTGTACCGCGCGAACCCGCCCGCGAGCTGGTCGTACATCCCGCCGCGCGCCATCCGCTCGCAGGTCGCCTCGACCATCGCCAGCGCGTCCTCGGACCCGGTCCGCCGATGATGGCGCAGCAGGAAGTCGAGCACCATCGACGGCGGAAACTTCGGCGCCTGCCCGAACCCGGCGTCGACCGGGTCGAAATCCACCTTCAGTACGGCGGCCGCCCGCTCCAGCACCGCCGCGTCGATCGCTCCCCCGGCCGGCTGCTGCTTCGCCCCGAGTTGCTCGACGACGGACTTCCCGATCCCGTCGATCTGCTCGCGCTTGCCCCGCCATGCGTCGGTCAGCGACTCCAGCACCTGCCGGAAGCTCGCCATCCCGTGCCGCGCGTCGGCCGGGAAGTACGTCCCGCAGAAGAACGGCTCCCCCGCCGGCGTCAGGAACACCGACATCGGCCAGCCGCCCCGCCCGGTCATCGCGACCGTCGCCTCCATGTAGATCGCGTCCACGTCCGGCCGCTCCTCGCGATCCACCTTCACGTTCACGAAGTGCTCGTTCAGGTACGCCGCCGTCGCCGCGTCCTCGAACGACTCGTGCGCCATCACGTGACACCAGTGGCACGCCGAGTACCCCACCGACAGGAACACCGGCACGTCCCGCTCCCGCGCCTCCGCGAACGCCGCCTCCCCCCACTGCTTCCACGCCACCGGGTTGTCCGCGTGCTGCCGAAGGTAGGGCGACGTCGAGGAACCGAGCTCGTTGGAGGACATGGCCCCCACGGTAGGCGGTCGGTCCCAGGGGTCCGTGACCAGTCTGGCCAAAACGGGCCTGTCGGGTGGCTGAAATGGGCATTCCGTTTACACCGGTGAACAAGGCTGATCGGATGCGGGCACCCCAGAGTTCCGGAGGACACCGTGCGTCGTTCTTCTGCCCGTAGGCACCTCGTGCCGCTCGCAGTGCTAGCGCTCATCGCCGGCGTGGCTGCTCCTGCGCCGGCCGGCGCCGAGCCTGCGCCACCTACCGCGGCGGCTGCCGCGTCCGCGCCGGTCGAGTTGACCTTGATCACCGGCGACAAGGTCAGTGTCGTCCAAGGCGCGGGGAGGGCGGTGTCGGTCGAGGGCGTCACGCGTGCGCCTCGGGCGACCGGCTCGATCCGGGTCACCGTCGAGCGCGGTGACACGTTCGTGCTGCCCGACGAGGCGACGCCGTACGTCGCGAGCGGGCGGTTGGACAAGCAGTTGTTCAACGTCAGTGAGCTGATCGCGCAGGGGTACGACGATGCGCGGGCGAAGGAGTTGCCGCTGATTCTCACTGGCACGCAGGCTGCTGCCAGGTCGGCGCAGGCGGCGTTGCCCGGGACGACTGTCGCTCAGGAGCTGGCCTCGGTGGGTGGGGCGGCTGTTCGGGCTGAGCGGTCGCAGGTGGCGTCGCTGTGGTCGACCCTGACCGGCGGCGGCGCCGCCCGGTCGAAGCAGGGCGCAGGCACGGACGCCTCCGGGCCGGCGTTCGCCGCCGGGGTCGACAAGGTCTGGCTCGACGCCAAGGCGAAGGCGATGCTCGCGGACACCACCGCACAGGTCGGCGCCCCCGCCGTCTGGGAGACCGGCGCGACCGGCGCCGGTGTGCGCGTCGCCGTACTGGACTCCGGGGTGGACACCACGCACCCCGACCTCGCCTCGCGAATCGTCGCGACCCGGAGCTTCGTCGCCGGTGAGGACGTCGTCGACCGCAACGGCCACGGGACGCACACCGCCTCCACTGTCGCCGGGACCGGCGCCGCCTCGGAGGGCAAGGAGCGCGGCGTCGCGCCCGGTGCCGACCTGGTGATCGGCAAGGTGCTCGGTCAGAACGGCTCGGGCCCGATCTCCGGGATCATCGCCGGGATGGAGTGGGCGGCCCGGACCGAGCACGCCAAGGTGATCAACATGAGCCTCGGTACGGCGGCCTGGCACACCCAGGACGACCCGCTGAGCCAGGCGGTGAACCGGCTGAGCGCCGAGACCGGCGCGCTGTTCGTGGTCGCCGCGGGCAACTCCGGCAACACCCCGTACGCCGTGAGCGCGCCCGGCACCGCCGACGCCGCCCTGACCGTTGGCGCGGTGGACACCTCCGACCAGCTCGCCGGTTTCTCCAGCGTCGGCCCGCGGATGCTCGACGACGGCCTCAAGCCCGACCTGACCGCGCCCGGCGTCGACGTACTGGCTGCCCGGTCGCAGCACATGAACGATGGCAGCGAGGGCTACTACCGGACCGACAGCGGTACCTCGATGGCGGCGCCGCACGTCGCGGGTGCGGCCGTTCTGCTCGCCGGGCAGCACCCGGAGTGGACCGGCCAGCAGCTCAAGGACGCGCTGATGAGCAGCACCAAGCTGACGCCCGCCTACACGCCGTACGAGGCCGGCAGCGGGCGGCTCGATGTCGCGGCGGCCTATCTCCACGGGGAGATCGTCGCGACCGGATCGGTGGACGCCGGACTCGTCCCGTCCGGATCCAAAGCGCCGGTCAGGCGGCAGATCACCTACCGCAACACCACCACCCGCCCGATCACGCTGAAGCTCTCGACGACCGGAGTGTTCACGACCGCAACCGGCCAGCTCACGGTCCCCGCCCGCGGCACCTCGACCGTCGGCCTCGTCGCGAACCCGAAGGGCCTCCAGCCCGGCCAGTACGCCGCGCAGGTCGTCGCCCGTTCCTCGTCCGGCAGCGTCCACACCGCCGTCGGACTCTCCGTCGAGCCGAAGAAGCACGACCTCACCGTCCACCTGAAGGACCGCGCCGGCAAGCCGATCAGCGGCGAGGTCGAGATCACCGGCACCGACGGCAAGTCGACGATCTTCTGGGTGCCGGACGGCAAGCTCACCACCCGCTGGGCGCCCGGCGTCTACACGCTCATCTCCACCCTCGACGTGCAAGGCCGTCACGGCCCTCGCTCGCTCGGTCTCGCCGTCCTGACCGCTCCCGAGGTGAACCTGACCGGCGACCGCGACGTCGTCCTGGACGCGTCGCGAATCCGCGAGGTCAAGGTCGCGACGCCGCTGCCGACGACCGTGTCCACGAGCCGGATCGACCTCTTCCGCTCCTTCACCACGAAGCCCGATCCGAACGATGCCCAGGCGCTGCATGAGATCCTGATGCCGCCCCCGGCGTACGACAGCATCTGGGCGCTGCCGACCAAGACCGGCGTTCGCCAGGGCAGCTTCGTCTTCACCACTCGGTTCCGCGCTGTCCAGACCCCGCTGAAGATCTCGTACGCCGGACGCACGCTCGACGACGCGCTCGTCGTCCAGCCCGGCTCCCCCGCGTTCCGCGACGGCAAGACGCGCATCGCCACGGTCTTCGCCGGGACCGGCACACCGGCTGAGTACAAGGGCCTGTCAGCGCGCGGCAAGGCGGTCGTCGTACGCACCGGCGATCCCGCCGAGCAGGCCGCCGCGGCGCACGCCGCGGGAGCCGCGATGCTCCTGGTCGTCAACGACACCGACGGCCGCAAGAGCGACTGGTACGGCGATCCCGACGGCCGGACCGCCGGGCCGATCCCGACCGCGTCGCTCATGGTCGACGACGGCGAGGCCCTGATCGCGCGGATGAAGAAGACCCGGACCGATCTCGACGTCGAGGCGCACCCGGTGGCCAAGTACCTGTACGACCTCGCCGACTACCACCAGGGCAACGTCCCGGACGACCCGTCCGCGGCCACCGACCCCGGCAGCCTCGCGCGGATCGAGAACGACTTCGCACCGTCGCTCGGCCAGCAGGTGCTGGAGAGCCGCGAGGACAGCCCGGCGTACGAGCACTGGCCGGCCGCGTACCCGTACGCCGGTTTCGGCATGACCCGCGTCCCGCGGTTCCCGCGCATCCCCGCCGCCGGGCACCGGACGGACTGGGTCTCGGCGGGCGCCCAGTGGCAGCAGTACGCATCGATCGACGGCTGGTCGACGTTCACCGACGTCGTCGGCTTCCGGCCGCGCAGCGTGCAGAACGAGCGCTGGTTCGGCCCGATCGTCCGGCCGCGGCTGCTCGGCTTCGAGGTCCCGCACCGGGTCGGCAACGCGATGGGCGGCATGATCGCGGGCTTCGGCGACGGCGGCTCGGCGCACAGCGGGGACTCGCTGATGTCGCGCAGCTTCGCGCTCTACCAGGGCGATCAGCTGCTCGCGCAGAACGGCCCGCGGCCGGACTTCGGCGTCGGCGGTCTCGCGCCGGAGAAGCTCCCGTACCGGTTGGTGGTCGACACCGTCGGCAACGCGGCGCTGACGCCGTACTCGACGACGACGCACACCGAGTGGACGTTCGTCTCCGGCGAGGCCGAGAACGCGGCGCTGCCGCTGGTCCAGCTCGACTACGTCGCGGACGTCGACGCTGCTGGGCGGGCGAAGCGGAACTCGGTCTTCTCCGTCGAACCGGTAGGCGATGCTGTCGTCGCGCTGGAGGTCTCGTACGACGACGGTACGACGTGGCAGCGGCAGCAACTCCAGCAGCGCAAGGGAATCTGGCAGACCTCGCTGCACGCACCGAGTCGGGCTGAGCACCTGTCCATCCGGGCGACCGCCAAGCAGCGCGACGGAAGCGCCGTGACGCAGACGATCACCCGGGCCTTCGGGCTCCGCTGAAACTGAGGCGGCCGGCTCCAGCCGGCCGCCTCAGCTCTGGAAGGTCTCGGTCCCCACCACCCGCAGCAGGTCCAGCCGCTCGCGGGTCTCGCTGTCCGCAGGCGTCAGCACCAGCAGCATCTGCCCGAGGTCAGGCGTGACGAGCGTTTCGCAGTCCATCACCAGGTCCCCGACCCGTGGATGCACGAACGTCTTCCGGTCGGCCCGCCGGACCTCGACCTCGTGCTCGGCCCACCGCCGTGCGAACTCAGGGCTCACAGCCTGCAGCCGGGCGATCAACCGCTCGACGACCGGATCACCAGCCCGGCGCCCGGCGGTCGCGCGCAGATCGGCGACCAGCGTCCGCGCGTGATGCTCACGCTGCTCGAGCGGATGCATCGCCCACGCCTCGGGCTCGGTGAACCACCGGTACGCGTGGTACCGGCGATCGCCCGTGAAGCGGGTGTGGTCGCCGCCCATCAGCACCGACATCCGCGTCTGCGCGAGGATCTCGCCGAGGTCCGACATCACCATCGCCGGGGTGTCGCCGAGCAGATCCAGCATCCGGATCAGCCCGGCCCGGGCCAGCCGCGCGACGCCATCGGCCGGTGGCGGCCGGTGCCCGGCCAGGTGGAACAGGTGATCCCGCTCGTCGTCGGTCAACCGCAGCGTCCGCGCCAGCGCGCCGAGCAGCTGTGTCGACGGCTGACTGCTGCGCCCCTGCTCCAGCCGGACGACGTAGTCGACCGAGATCCCCGCGAGCATCGCGACCTCCTCGCGGCGCAGTCCCGCCGTACGGCGTCGTGGACCGGCCGCGATCCCGACGTCGGCCGGGTCGATCGCCTCCCGGCGGCGGCGCAGGAAGTCGGCCAGCTCGTCGCGTTGCATGTCCTCATCCTGCCGCGCCGCCGGGCGCCGATCCAGGGAGCGCCGCTCCCACGATGAACTCTCCTCTCCCGATCCCGCCTGACCCGAAGCAGGCTGATGCCGAGAGCAACGACAAGGGAGAGCACTGTGCAGACACGAGAACTGGGCAAGAACGGACCTACCACCGGCGCCCTCGGCCTCGGCGCGATGGGCATGTCCGGCGCGTACGGCGAGACCGACCGCGCCGAGAGCATCGCCACCGTGCACGCGGCCCTGGACGCCGGGATGACCCTGATCGACACCGGCGACTTCTACGCGATGGGCCACAACGAGCTGCTGCTCGCGGAGGCCTTGCGGGGCAGGGATCGCGACAGCTACCAGCTGAGCGTGAAGTTCGGGATGCTCGGCCAACCTGGCCACGGGATCGGCGGGATCGACGGCCGGCCCGCGTCGGTGAAGACGTTCCTGGCGTACTCGCTGACCCGGCTCGGCACCGACCACGTCGACATCTACCGCCCCGCGCGGCTGGATCCGCAGGTGCCGATCGAGGAGACCATCGGCGCAATCCAGGAGATGGTCGAGGCCGGGTACGTGCGGCACATCGGGCTGTCCGAGGTGAACGCCGAGACGATCCGGCGCGCGCACGCCGTGCACCCGATCTCGGACCTGCAGGTCGAGTACTCGCTGATCTCGCGCGCGATCGAGCCCGAGGTGCTGCCGACCCTGCGTGAGCTGGGGATCGGGCTCACGGCGTACGGCGTACTGGGGCGGGGGCTGATCTCCGGGCACTGGTCCGCGGACGGGTCGAAGCCCGGTGACCTGCGCGGATTCAGCCCGCGCTTCGCGGCGGAGAACGTCGAGCACAACCTGACGCTCGTCGAGGCGCTGCGCGAGGTCGCCGAAGCGAAGGGCTGCACGGTCGCGCAGCTGGCGATCGCGTGGGTCGCGGCGCAGGGCGCGGACATCGTCCCGCTGGTCGGCGCGCGGACGCGTAACCGCCTCACCGAAGCGCTGCCGGCGACCGAGATCGACCTGACCGCGGACGATCTGGCCGCGATCGAGCGAGCGGTCCCTCGCAACGCGGCCCGCGGCGACCGCTACCCGAGCGCCCACATGCAGGCGCTGGGCGTCGGGAACTAGGTGGTCTGAGACAGCGCGACCGACAGGCCCAGCGCGATCGCCATCACGAGGAGCTCGACGGCGACCAGCTGCCAGAAGGCTGGGCCGGGCTCGATCAGGTTGGTGACGACCTGGCGGCGGTGGATCCAGCCACCGACGATGAGCAGCGCGAACACCGCTGTCTTCGCGATCATCAACCCGCCGTACGACGTGGTGGTGACGGCGTCGACGACCTGGCCGAAACCGCCGGCCTGGGCGGCGAGGCGGCCGGCGCCGCTGAGCAGACCGCTGAGCAGCACGACGAGCGACGAGATCAGCGCGACCTGGCTGAAGCGTTCGAGCACGTACGGAAGGCCGTCGCGGCTCGCCCGCCCGTAGCGGACGAGTCCGGCCAGGCCGCCGACCCAGCTGGTGGCGGCGATCACGTGCAGGACCAGGGCAGCACCAGCCAGTACGACGTACGCCTCGTTGCGCGGATAGGCCGTGAGCGCCGACGGCAGCAACGCGGCGACCGCGACCAGCACGCCGAGGCCCGCGGCGGACGACGTCTGGACGCGGCGGATGCCGACGGCCAGCGCGACGACGAGGATCCCGGTGATCAGCAGCGCCTTCACCTCGGGGACGCCGAGCGCGTCGTCGATCCGGTAGCGCAGCAGGTTCACCGGGGTGTCGAGCAGGATCGCCGACGTGACCACCGCGCCGGCGAACGACGCGACCGCCCAGATGACCGCCGCGTTGCTGGCGTCGCGGACCGCGCGGCGGCCCTGCGTGCCGAGCGGGCCGCCGTCGGTGCGCAGCAGCACCACGGCCGCGAGCAGCGCGCCCGCGCAACCGACGGTCGCGAGCGTCGACAGCAGCCGGAAGAACGGCTGCAACCAGTACACGAACTCGGACGGGCCACCGAGACCGAGCACGTCGTCAGCGGGTTCGCTCCCGGCGGCGAAAACGCCCACCACCAAGGCGATCGAGGCGACCACCAGGGCGGCCAGACCACCCGCGACCAGACGTCCGGGCATCCGGTGCCGGGCGGCGCGGGTCGCGGTCACCGACCGGTCCCGCCGTGGGCGCAGTTGAACACGCGCTCACTATAGGGTGACGAACCTCACGGATGCTGCCGGCGACACCATCTCGTGACCCCGGTGTGCGAACGGTTGCCTGCTCGTGACTTTGTGCAGCCGGGCAGCGAAGACCGTTGCCCTCGGCACCGTCTGCCTAGGCCTTCTTCTGCTCCGGGTCAGCCGGCTCCGCGGCAGCGCCAGCCGGGGCCGGTGAGCTGTCCTCCGTCGGCCGGTCGCCGGACGGTGCTGGGTCGTCCGCAGTGCCGTCGGAGCGGGTCGGCGCCCCATCGGTGGGATCGATGTCGATTCGCTTCAGCTGCTTGCTCATGTTCTTCATCAGCAGCGCCGTGGCGGCAGCGAGCGCCAGGATGATCAGCAGGGCGACCCACCCCGGCTTCACCGTGTTCGGGTCGATCTCGCCCGCCGGGGCTGCGGTCGTCAGAAGAAGGGTCGTCGCGGTCACCAGGCCAGTGTCTCACCGTCCCCACCCGCCGTCAGCGCAGCCCCGCGAACAGGTCGTTCTCGGGGAGCTCGGACTCGACCAGGCTGCGGGCCAGTTCGTAGTCCTCGGTCGGCCAGGCCGCCTGGTGCACCTCCAGCGGCACCGTGAACCAGCCGCCGTCCGGGTCGATCTGGGTGGCGTGCGCCAGCAGCGCCCGGTCCCGGACCCCGAAGTACTCCGCGCACTCGACCCGGGTGGTGATCCGGCGCTCGTTCTCCGGGTCCGGCTTCCAGTCCTTCATCCGTTCGGCGTACGGCGACTCCAGGCCACGGGCCAGCATCGCGTCGTGCAGCGCCTTCATCCGCTCGAAGTGGAAGGTGTGGTGGTAGTAAAGCTTCAGCGGCTGCCACGGCTCGCCCAGCTCCGGGTAGGCGTCCGGGTCGCCGGCCGCCTCGAACGCGGCGACGCTGATCTGGTGGCACATCACGTGGTCGGGGTGCGGGTAGCCGCCGTTCTCGTCGTACGTCGTCACGACCTGCGGGCGGAACTCCCGGATCAGCTTGACCAGCGGGGCGGCGGCGTCCTCGACCTTCATCAGGCCGAAGCAGCCCTCGGGCAGCGGCGGCAGCGGGTCGCCCTCGGGGTAGCCCGAGTCGACCCAGCCCAGCCACTCCTGGCGGATGCCGAGGATCTCGCGGGCCGCGTCCATCTCCTGGCGGCGGATCTCGGTGATGTTCGCGAGCACCTCGGGGCGGTCCATCTTCGGGTTCAGGATCGAGCCACGTTCACCGCCGGTGCAGGTGGCCACCATCACGTCGACGCCTTCGGCCACGTACTTCGCGGTCGAGGCAGCGCCTTTGCTGGACTCGTCGTCGGGGTGGGCATGGACATGCAGCAGGCGAAGATCTTCGGTCACAAGACACAATGGTCCTCCAAGCCCGAGGAGAACCGTTGACCGACCCAGCCGTGACCGACCTGGACGCCCGCTACGGCCGTACGCCGCGCGGCCGCCGACCGCTGCTCCTGATCGCGGTGATCGGCGTCGTCGCCGTCGTCGCGCTGGTCTGGCTGGTCCGGGTCGCGTTCGTCCAGTCGACGCCGCCGGTGTCGTCGCGCCTGCTGGCGTTCACGGTCCCGTCCGACACCTCGGCGACCGCGACGATCCAGGTGGACAAGCGCGCAGCGGTCGAGGCGTCGTGCCGGCTGCAGGCCAAGGCGGCGGACTTCTCGATCGTCGGCGAGGTGACGCTGAAGGTCCCGGCCGACGCCCCGAAGCAGCAGACGCTGCCGGTCACGTTGACAACGCAGCGAGCCGCGACGTCGGTGGTGCTGATCGGGTGCACGACCGCCGGCACGGCGCGTCCGCACTAGCGTTCGGGCGGCGTCCAGCGCTCGCGTGCATGGCGTGTGCGCCGACGGTCGTCGTACGTCCGTAGTACGGACAGAAGTCTTGGCCGGAGCGGTGGAAATCGTTTGCCTGAGCGGTCTGCGGGGAACCGGCCGGGTGTTTGAACCGGCAAAGACCTGTGGGGTTCCGGGCCCGTTCTTGCTACGCTCGGAGGATTGGTCGCCGTCGACGACGGCGGCCTTGAGTATTTCCGACCCATCCCATCAACAGAGGAGCAGCCCGTGACGCAGAACATCGAGGACAGCGTTGTCTGGCTGACACAGGATGGCTACGACCAGCTGAAGTCGGAGCTCGAGCACCTGAAGGGCCCGGCCCGGGCCGAGATCACCCAGCGGATCAGCGACGCCCGCGACGAGGGCGACCTGAAGGAGAACGGCGGGTACCACGCCGCCAAGGACGAGCAGGGCAAGATCGAGGCCCGGATCCGCCAGCTGGAGGACATGCTGCGGCGCGCCCAGGTCGGCGAGACGCCGAAGCCCGGCGGCAAGGTCGAGCCCGGGATGAAGGTGTCGATCAAGTTCGCCGGTGACGACGAGGTGGAGACCTTCCTGCTCGGCTCCCGCGAGCTGCTCGCGCTGGACGCGTCGGTCGACATCGACGTCTACTCCCCGCAGTCCCCGCTCGGCTCGGCGATCCTGGGCAAGAAGAAGGGCCAGAAGGCCACCTACGAGGCCCCGAACGGCAAGCCCGTGACGGTAGAGATCGTCGCCGCGGAGCCGTTCACCGGCTGACCGCGCCCCGACACCCAACAAGTACCGGCCACCGCTCGGGGGCCGGTACTTGTTGCGTTCGAGGCGACGAGGGAGCCCTTCACAGGCTGACCACACCTCGCCACCCGACACCCCAACAAGTACCGGCCACCGGTCGAGGGCCGGTACTTGTTGCGTTTCAGGTGACGAGGTGTCGTTCGACTGCTCAGTGTCCGGTCGTTCGCCGGTACTTCCGGACCGCCAGTGGTGCGAAGATCCCGATGATCACCGCACACCAGATCAAGCTCAGCCACACCGGGTGCTGGGCCGGGAACCCGTCCGGGCTCGCGAACGGCGACGGATTCCCGAACAGGTGCCGGCAAGCAGCGACGATCGAGGAGATCGGGTTCCACTCCGCGACCGGCTGCAGCGCGCTCGGCAGGTTCGGGGTGGGCACGAACGCGTTCGACAGGAACGTCAGCGGGAACAGCCAGATCAGGCCCGCCGACGCGGCGACCTCGGGGCTGCCGACCGACAACCCGATCAGCGCGCCCACCCACAGCATCGCGAACGCGAACAGCAGGAGGATCGCGAACGCGCCGAGCGCCTGGCCGAAGCCGTTGTGCCAGCGCCAGCCGACGATGAACCCGCAGATCACCATCACCAGCATCACGAACGCGTTGAACACCACGTCGCCGATCACCCGCCCGGCGATCACCCCGGACCGCGCCATCGGCAGCGAGCGGAACCGGTCGATCAGGCCCTTGGACATGTCGTCGGCCAGCCCGACGCTGGCCGAGGCGACCGCGAACGCCATCGTCTGGGCGAAGATCCCGGACATCAGGAACTCCCGGTACGCCCGCGCGCCCGGGAAGCCCGGGATCGGGATCGCGTTGCCGAACACGTAGGCGAACAGCAGCACGAACATGATCGGCTGGATGGTCGCGTAGATCAGCATGTCCGGCGTCCGCGGGATCCGCTTCAGCGTCCGCCAGGCCAGGATGCCGGCGTCCGACACGGCCCGCCCGACCGGACTCTGCTGCCGCACCTCGGTCGGCCCGCTCTGCGTCACGTCGGCGCTCATCGCCCGGCCTCCGCCCGGCTCGCCGCGATCGAGGAGTCCCGCAGGCTGCTCGCGGCGGTGCTCGACGAGGCGGTCGCGCCCGTCCTACCCGCGCTCGCGGCGGCGCTCAGCGAGGCGGTCGCGGCGTACGTCGTACTCATGCTCGGGCCTTCTTTCCGGTGGTGGCCGACTCGTCGGCGACGGTGTCGGGGTTGTCGGTGGCGTGCCCGGTCAGGGTCAGGAACACGTCGTCGAGGGTCGGTCGGCGCAGGCCGATGTCGGCGATGCGGATCCCGTTCGCGTCGAGCGTCCGGATCACCTCGACCAGCGCGGCCGAACCGCCCGGCGCGGGCAGCGTGACCCGCTTGGAGTGCTCGTCGAGCGAGGTCGACTCCGGGTCGCTCACCTGCAGCGACGCGGTCAGCAGCTCGAGCGCGCGGCCGGTGTCGCCCGGCTCGTGCACGACGACCTCGATCCGCTCGCCGCCGACCTTGGCCTTCAGCTCGTCCGCGGTGCCGCGGGCGATCACCGAGCCGTGGTCGACGACCGCGATGCTGTCGGCCAGCTCGTCGGCCTCTTCCAGGTACTGCGTGGTGAGCAGGATCGTGACGCCCTCGCGGACCCGGTCGCGGATGATCTGCCACAGGTCGAGCCGGCTGCGCGGGTCGAGCCCGGTGGTCGGCTCGTCCAGGAACAGCACCTTCGGGTGCGCGATCAGCGACCCGGCCAGGTCGAGCCGGCGGCGCATGCCGCCGGAGTACGTCTTGAGGATCCGGTCCGCGGCGTCGGTGAGGTCGAAGATCTCTAGCAGCTCGTCGGCCCGCTGCTTGGCCTGCGCGCTGGTCAGCCGGTAGAGCCGGCCGAACATCCACAGGTTCTCGCGGCCGGTGAGCAGCTCGTCGACGGCGGCGTACTGCCCGGACAGGCCGACCAGCTGCCGGACGGTGTCGGCCTCCTTGACCACGTCGTGCCCGAGCACGCGCGCGCTGCCGGCGTCGGGCGCCATCAGCGTGGTGAGCACCCGGACCGTGGTGGTCTTGCCCGCACCATTCGGGCCGAGCAGCCCGACGACGCTGCCCTCGGGCACTTCCAGGTCGATCCCGTCGAGCGCCTTCACGGTGTTCTTCCGGGACCGGAACGTCTTCACGAGGCCGGTCGCCTCGATTGCAGCCATCAGAGCCGCCCCCTCCTGAGTGTGATGCAGATCATCCTGTCGGAGACTCCCGACAGTTTTCGAGCTGTTTCCTCTGGAGTAGATACGCTAACAGTTATATAAGTCATCGCCACTATTTAGTTGCAGACTCCAACTTGAGTCCCATCGACTCAAGTTTCTTGACATTGAGTCGACAAGACTCAACTTCGGGGTCTACGGTCCCGGAATGGGCATCCTGAGGCACCCCGACTTCCGCCGGCTGTGGATCGCCGACCTGCTCAGCCAGCTCGGCGCGCGGCTCGGCATGATGGCGATCCCGCTGCTCGCCCTGCTCACCCTCGACGCGACGACGTTCCAGGTCTCGCTGCTGCGCACCTGCGAGACAGCGGCCTGGCTCCTGCTCGGTCTGTTCGCCGGTGCCTGGGTGGACCGGATCCGCTGCCTGCCGGTGCTCATCGCCGCCGACCTGGGGCGAGCGGCGCTCTTCGGCTCGATCCCGGTCGCTGCAGCGTTCGGCGTACTCGGCCTGCCGCAGCTGTACGTCGTACTGGCGCTCGCCGGGCTCCTGACCGTGCTGTTCGACGTAGCGCACAGCTCCTATCCCCCGCGCCTGCTGACACCCGACCAGCTGCTCCCTGGCAACGCCCGGCTCGCGGCCAACCACAGCGTCGCGGCAGTCGTCGGAGCGGGCGCCGGCGGCGTACTGGTGCAGTGGCTCTCAGCTGCGACGACAGTCGGCCTGAACGCGCTCGGTTTCCTCTGGTCAGCCCTGTGGCTGCGCTCGATTCGTACGCCGGAGCAGAAGCCACCCGCGCCCGAGCACCGCAACCTGCGCCGCGAGATCGCCGAGGGCCTGCGCTACGTCTTCCGCCACCCGCTGCTGCGCCCGCTGACCCTCGACACCGCCACCACGATGCTCTTCCAGGCCGCGAACTCCGCCGTGGTGATCGTCTTCCTGGTCCGCGAGATCGGCCTGTCCCCCGCGACCATCGGCCTGCTCAGCATGATCGGTCTGCTCGGCGCGATCGCCGCCTCCGCCTTCACCGAACGCCTCAGCCACCGCGTCGGCGACGCCCGCCTCCAACTCGTCGCCGCGCTCGGCCTCGGCGTCGCCTTCACCCTCCAGGCGCTCACCACCGCCGGCTGGGGCCTGACCTGGTACGTCGGCTCGACCCTGCTCGCCGCGATCTGCATCATCGTCGGCTACATCCTCCAGGTCAGCACCCGCCAACGCGTCTGCCCACCCGACCTCCAGGGCCGGGTGAGCGCCACGATGTCCTTCGTCAGCTGGGGCGCGATGCCCGTCGGCAGCCTGCTCGGCGGCGTCCTGGGCACGGCGTTCGGCCTCCGCCCGACCCTGTGGATCTCCGGCATCGCCACGTTGCTCGGCACCGCGTGGCTGATCTTCTCGCCGTTCCGGACCCTGCGCACGATCCCGACGGAGCTGGAGTCGCTCAAGCGTCCCGGCTGACGAAGCAGACCACCGCCGCCGTACCGGTGCAGAGCAGCCAGACCAGCAGGACCGCCGTACCGCCGGCAGGACCGAAGGAGCCGGGATCGGCCGCGTACAGCGCGCGGCCGGCCTGGTCGGGCAGCCACCGGGACTGGTCGGTGACAGTCGCCAGCAGCGGCGAGGCCACGATGACCCCGCCGAACATGAGGACCAGCGCCGGGACGAGCGACCGGACTACGACGGTGACCGCCGCTGCCAGCAACCCCACGAGCACGAGGTACGCCGCTGCTCCGGCGACCCGCCAGAGCGACGCCCGGGGCGGTTCCGTCGCCCAAGCAGTCGCCACTGCGGCCCCCAGCGCGGCCACACTGGTGACGGTCGTGGCGATCAGGTGCGCCACGGCCTGGCCCGCCAGAGACACGATCCGGTTGGGCACTGCCGTCAGAGTCGTCCGCAGCTCATGACCGCCGTACTCCGAGGCCACGCCGACCACGCCGAGCACGATCGTCCCCACTTGCAGGAACGCGACGCTGCCGAGCGCGATTGTCACCGCGTCCGCAGCGGGGTCGGTGTTCGAGCTCGCGGTCGCCGCCGTCACGACGACCGCCGTGACCACCGTGACCAAGCTCGTGATCCACGCGGCGGGCAGCGTCCGCAGCTTGATCAGCTCGGCCGCGATCGCCTGACCGGTCACGCGTCGCGCCGGTTCAGTACGACGCCCGCCACCAGCAGCAGAGCAGCCGCCCACGCCGCCATCACGAGGCCGCCGGTGATCGGAGGCAGCGCGTCGTCGACGGCGGTGAAGGTCTCGCCGGCGAACAGCCGGGTGCCGGCCAGATCGGGCAGGTACCGGGCCAGCGGCGTCACCTTCCACAGCAGGAAGGACACCGAAACCACCGTGCCGTTGGTGATCAGCACGATCAGCGGCACGATCCCGCTCCGGGCCAGGACCGTGATCGCGAGCGCCATCAGCGCGGCCAGCACCCAGTAGAGCCCGGCGCCGAAGAACCTGCCGATCGGCGGACCGGCGCCCGCAGGTGCCGCGTCGCCGATGATCGTGGCGGCCGCGGCGAGCGAGATCGACAGGCTGACCAGTGCCGCCAGTACAACGAGCGCCGCGACGACGACGGCCTTCGCCGCGAGGACCGTCCACCGCCGGGGCGCCGCGAGAAACGTCGTACTGATCTGCCGCCCGCCACCCGCGTCGGTGCTGTTCGCGGTGTACTCGCTGCTGATCGCCACGATGCCGAGAACCATCGCACCGGCGGTCCCGAGCGGTACGGCGCTCAGCGCCGCTTCGGCCGCGCTGGTGAAGCCGACTCGATCGGTCTGCCCGGAGGTGAGCGCGTCGCGGACGTTGACGGCATTGAGCACGGCGAGCGCGATCGGGCCGATCACCGCCACCGCAAGAGCCACAGCGGTGGCGGGCAGCGTCATCGTCTTGCGCAGTTCGGCGACGAGGAGATCCTTCACCGCTCCGCCCCCGTCCGGCCCGGGCGGGTCAGCGCGAAGAAGGCGTCCTCCAGCGACTCGTGCCCGGCTCCGATCTCGGCGCACGGACCGGAGGCCACGATCCGCCCTTCGGCGAGCACGACGAGATCGTCGGCGAGCTGAGCGATCTCGCCGATCTGGTGGCTGGACAACAAGACCGTCCCACCCGCCGCCGCGTGATCCTTCAGCAGGTCACGCAGCCAGCGGATCCCGTCCGGGTCCAGGCCGTTCGACGGTTCGTCCAGGACCAGCGCTTCGGGTTCGCCCAGCAGTGCGGCGGCCAGCGCGAGGCGGCGCCCCATGCCGAGGGACAGTCGGCCGGCTCTGGTCCGCCGGCTGTCCGCCAGTCCGACCTGGTCCAGCACCGCGCCGACCCGGCGCTGCGGAATTCCGTTGCTCCGGGCAACCCAGGCGAGGTGCTCACCGGCCCGGCGCGACCGGTGCGCACCGGAGCCGTCGAGGACCGAGCCGACGGTGCGCAGCGGGTTCCGCAGTACGCCGTACGGGCGCCCGTCGATCAGGGCCGTACCGGAGGTGGCGCGGTCCAGGCCGAGCAGGATCCGGAGGGTCGAGGACTTGCCCGCGCCGTTCGGGCCGAGGAAACCGGTGATCCGGCCCGGGGCGGCCCGGAAACTCACCTCGGACAGCACCAGGCGGGAGCCGCGTCGTTTCACGAGTTGGTCGATGGTCAGCATGCTGTCCATCCCAGCGCCCGCAGCCGTGGTCCGGATCGGCCCCAGGACCGGACTTCGGCGGGCGGCTCGGTCCTGGGTCTGTCGGACCTGGGTCCGGGATTCTCGTCCGACTCCGTCCTGGGTCTGTCGGTTCTGGGTCCGGGCCTTTCGTTCGACTCCGTCCTGGGACTGTCAGACCTGGGTCCGATGCCTGGTCGGCCCGCGGCTCCTAGACTCGCTCTGTGGAGGCTGGCCGTCCGACCCGGAGCTCAGGCATCGGCTTCGCGGCCGGAACCGTCGCGGTGCTGCTGCTGTCCCTGCTGTTCGTCGCCGGCGCACCGGATCCGGCCACCCTGATCGCGCCGGTCGTCATCACGGCGATCGCGATCGCGGTCTCGGTCTGGGCCGTGGTCCGGAGCCGCCGGCAGCGGCGCGAGTACGAGGAGCGACTGACCGCGTGGGCCGGCGAGCAGGCGGTTCAGGCCGAACGCCTGCGCATCGCCCGCGACCTGCACGACCTGGTCTCGCACGGGCTCGGCCTGATCACCATCCGCGCCGCCGTCGCCCGCCGGGCCGGCGCCGGCACCGCCGCCGAGCTGAACGCCGCGTTGGGCGACATCGAGCAGGTCAGCCGCGGGACCACGACCGAGCTGCGGCGGATGCTGAACGTGCTGCGCTCGGCCGACGGCGAGCCGGCGCCGCTGCGGCCCGCGGAGACGCTGGAGGATCTCCCAGCGATCGTCGACGAGGCCCGCGCCGCCGGGCTGCAGGTCACGCTGGAGCTGCCCGCACTCGTCGACGTCTCGCCCGGTGCACAGCTCACGGTCTGCGCCGTCGCCCGGGAGGCGCTCAACAACACCCTCCGCCACTGCGGCCCGACCCGAGCGCAGCTCGCCGTACGACGCGAGGACGGCGTCCTGCTCACGGCGTACCGCGACGAGGGCCCGATCGCCGGCTGGACCGCCCATCACGGCGGCGGCCACGGGCTGACCGGGCTGCACGAGCGAGTCACCGCCCTCGGCGGCACCCTGACCGCCCGCCCGGCGACCGCCGGCTTCACGGTCGAAGCCCGGCTCCCCGACGGGCCCACCGGATGAGCGCCACGCGACCCGCAGCCCCTGCTGCCGCAGGAGATCTCGGGGTCACTCCGCGCCCCCGGCCGGGACCGCGCGGATGAGCGCCACGCCGGTCCGGGTGCTGATCGCGGACGACCAGCCGCTCCTGCGGCACAGCCTCGCGCTGCTGATCGACGCGACCGACGACCTGACCGTCGTCGGGCAGGCCGCGACCGGGCGCGAGACGGTCCAGCGCGGGCGGGAGCTGCGGCCGGACGTCGTACTGATGGACATCCGGATGCCCGGCGGCGACGGCATCGAGGCGACCAGGCAGCTGACCGGCGACCGTACGCTCGCCGGCCAGCGGGTGCTGGTGCTGAGCATGTTCGAGCTCGACGAGTACGTGTACGCCGCGCTGAGGGCGGGCGCCAGCGGCTTCCTGCTCAAGGACGCCGAGCCCGACCAGCTGCTCGACGCCGTACGCCGGACGCACCGCGGGGAGTCGCTGTTCGCACCGCGCATCGTCACGCGGCTCGTCGAGCACTACCTCGACCGCCCGGCGGTCCGCCGTCCGCGCACGCTCGACCGGCTGACCGAACGCGAAACGGAGGTCCTCGTCCAGGTCGCCCGTGGGCTCTCCAACGACGAGATCGCCGGCGTACTCGGCATCTCGATCAAGACCGTCAAGACCCACATCGGCAACCTGCTCGCCAAGCTGGCGGCCCGCGACCGGGCCCAGCTCGTCATCACCGCATACGAAGCCGGACTGGTCGCCGCCCGGTGAGCGGCACGACAAGAACCGGAGGCCTCGGACAGGCAATAACCTGTCCGAGGCCCCCGGTCGGTGTCCGAGGCCCCGCTAGGCGACCGGCTCGAGAAAGAACACCGGGATCATGCGATCCGTGCGGGCGGCGTACAGGGCGTAGTTCGGCCAGGTCTTGACCATGTGCTCCCACACGACAGCTCGTTCCTCGCCGGTGACCTCCCGCGCGATCGCCTCGCGCCGCTCAGCACCGACCACAACGGTCACCCGATCGGCAGCGCGCACGTTCACCACCCACACGGGCTCCTTGAGGCCGCCGAAGTTGGAGCCCGCGATCAGGTACCCGTTCCGGTAGGGAACACAGAGCAGCGGCGTAGAACGCGGCACCCCGGACTTCCGCCCAGCCACGACAAGCATCAGGTTCGGCAGCCCAGCAACCCGCAGCAGCGACCAGCGCCCGCAGCTCCCCCGCTGCAGCAACTTGTCCACCCACGTGATCTGCGGCAGCAGCCTCGGCATCCAGCCCACCGACCCGATCTTCACCGCCAGCGGCGTCAACAAGCCCATCAAGCGACGCTATCCCGTCTGACTCCGAAAGAGCGCGGCGAACCTGCCGCCCGCGGCGACCAGTTCGTCGAAGGTTCCCGACTCCACGATCGATCCCCGGTCGAGCACATGGATGCGATCCATGGCCCGGAGTGTCCAAGCCCGGTGGGAGACAACGATCGTGATCCGGTCCGTACGAGTCCGCTGAAGTCGCGCGAACACCTCGTACTCGGCCTCCGCATCGATCGCTGACGTCGGCTCGTCGAGAATCCAGACAGGTGCGTCGCGGGCGTAGATCCTCGCCAGAGCCATGCGCTGCCACTGGCCGCCGGAGATCCCGGCTCCGCCCTCCCACTGATCGCCGAGCTGCGTGTCAAGGCCGCTGGGCATGGATGCGACGACATCCGCTGCCTGCGCCTTCGTCAGAGCGCCCGCGACCTCGTCGTCGGACAGCGCCCGTGCAGGCTGTCCCAGCTCCACCGCGTCGCGTACTCGCAGCTCGAAGCGACCGAACTCCTGCGACAGCGCGCCGAACATCGCGAGGCGGTCGGCCTCCTTCAGCTCGGCGGCGTTCCGGCCGTCGACGAACACGGCTCCCGCGCTCGGCTCGAGGGCTCCGATCAGGCAGTTCACCGCGGTCGTCTTTCCGGCACCGTTGGGTCCGACCAGCGCCACCATCTCGCCGCGTCGCGCGCTGAAGGAGACGCCGTCGAGGGCCGGCGGCGAGGTTTCGTCGTACGAGAACCTGAGATCCACCGCCTCGATCTCCTGGACGGCGGGCGCCTCCTTCTGCGGCGTCGGCGCGGGAACATCGTCGAGCAACTGAAGATGGCGCCCGACCCTGGGCGATGCTTCGGCCAGTGATCCGAGCGCGAACCCTGCGGCTCGGATCGCGCCGGCCCCGGCCACCGCAGCGACGACGCCTGCTGCCGCTCCTGCTGTTGCTTGGCGGGTCACGAGGACGAGGAGCGCCGCGGCGATCAAAGCGCCGGTGACGACCCCGGCAACGGTTTGAGCCCTCAGCACAGGCCGCAGCAGGCGACTCTCGTAATCGGCCACCTGGTGATATTGGGCGGCCGTCCACGCGGCGACGCGCCGGCCGGTGCCCAAGCTGTTGAGCTCAGTTGCGCTCCTCTGGTGAGTGAGCAGCGATTCCAGGTAACCCGCGCGTCGTGAAAGAGCCGCCAACGGAGCGTCCATCCGATCCTGCACCCGATTCAGCCAACTGGCGGCCAGGTAGACGGGCAGGGCCGCCAGCAGGACCAGCAGGCCGGAGAGGATGCTGAAAGTGAAGACGGCAACACAGACACCGATGGCGCTGACCATTCCCTGCAACGCCAGGAGGATGTTCAGGAACACGTATCCGGTGTGCATCGGGATCGCGTCCTTCGCGGACTGCACCCGGTCGACGGTGTCAGGCCGACGCAGCATCGACGGGGGCATCGCGGCCACCGCGTGGGCCAGCTCGCCGTGAAGCTCGGCCCGGGTCCGGCTGACGATCTGATAGCCGAGGGCGCGGACCGCCTGCGCCAGTGGTTCCGCCGCACCGACACAGATTGCCACCGCGATCGTCCCCGTCGTCAGGGCGCTGGATTCCCCGGTCGAGACAGCGTCGACCAGGCGAGCGATCAGGACCACCTGCAGACCAGGCAGCAGGCTGACCACCACCAGCAGTCCCAGGCTGCCCGTGGTCAACGCCGCTGAGCTTCGCCAAGCCGACCGAAACCCGAACACGCACGTGGTGAAGATGTTCTGCGACGACGACGCCGATTTCGTCTTCCGGGGCATTGCCCGAGACTACGGAGCGCGCCGGTCAGTCCGGGCTGAGTTGCCATGCCTGGCGGCCGCGGTGCGGCCGCCAGGGAGAACCGTTCAGTCCGAGGTGATCTGTGCCGAACCCACCAGCACCTCGACGTCCAGGGCCGCGCGGCCGCGGCCGATCTCGACGTCCTTGGACTGGCCGTTGACGGCGCCGGCCCAGGTCACTCGGCCGAGTTGGGACTCGGTGTGGACGCGGACGTCGGAGCCGCGGCGGAGGTTGACCGTTGCGGCGCCGGACTCGATGCGGACGCGGGAGCGGCCCTTGGTGACCTGGGCGTCGAGGTGGGCCGAGCCGGCCTGGACGAGCATGTCGATCGGGCCGTCGACGTCGTGGACCTTCGCCGTACCGGCGGTGACGCGGACGCGGGTCAGGCCGGGCAGGCGCTCGGCGACGACGCTGCCGCCGGTCACCTCGACCTCGACCTCGAGCATCGGGTTGACCCGGATCGACAGCTCCTTGGCGAAGCCGTTCACGTGCGCCTTCAGGTCGGTCGGGTTGCGCAGCATGCTGAAGCCGTCGAGGGAGACGCCCATGTCGCCCTCGCTGTTGATGGCGAGGGTGCTCCCGTCGCGCTTGATCACGTGCGGGCCGTCGACCGCGACACCGGTGATCGCGGACTCGCCGATCAGGCGCACCCGGCGGCCGACGGCGCGGATGGTGACCCGCTGCACGCCGGAGGGGACGGGCACGTTGCTGTGCTGCACTTCTTCTTCAACTTCTTCTTCAGCAGGTGCTTCGTCTACAACACTGTCTTGAACCGGTACGTCGACCACCGGCGCGGGAGCGGTGTCCGCGGCGTCCGGGGAGTCGACCGCGTCCGCCCACACCGACGCCGACGGGACGTCAGCCTCCGCGGCGGCGTCCGCCTCCGGGGAGGTGGTCGCGGCAGGCTCGGCAACCGGCGTGTCCGCCGTGGGCTTGGTGACGGCGGCGATCAGGGTCGCGGCCTCGTCGCTGGACAGGTGGCCCTTCGCGACCCGGTCGAGGATGTCCTTGACCCGGCGGTCGTAGTCGCTCTGGTTGCTCATGTGCTCCAGTCCAGCACCCCGACGGGTCCAAACCAATAAGGGATGGCCCCGAACTCTCCCGAGAACAGCAGTGCGGGTCTCGGGGAGTAGCCCGGGACCCGCACTGCGGCATATACCCTCAACAGCCCCGATCAGGGCCGGTCGTTGGCCTCAGACAGCCGGCTCCATCTCCTCGGCCGCCAGCTCCCGCTGCACCGCCTCGAGCTGCGCCGCGTCGGCGGCTTCAGCCTCGCGACGAGCCCGCAGCCCACGCAGGCCGGTGAGCCCGATGATCAGACCCAGCGCCGCGATTCCGGTCACGACGCCCAGCGCAGGCTTGTACGCCGACAACATCCCCTCCGGCGTCGTCACCCCCGCGGACTGGCTGCTGATCACCGCGGTCACGACGGCGAGCACGATCGCGCCGCCGACCTGGTTCGAGGTGTTGAACAGCCCCGACGCGAGCCCCTGCTCGTGGTCCGGCACCCCGGACGTTGCCTGGATGTTCAGCGCCGGGAACGCGATCGCGAACCCGAGCCCGATCAGCATGATGGTCGGGAACACCGTCGCGAAGTACGCCGACTCGGGCCCGATCCGCAGCGACAGCGCGTACCCGACGACGAACAGCGCCATCCCCGCGACGATCATCCGCTCGGTGCCGATCCGGTCGGCGAGCTTGCCCGCGTTCGGCGACAGCGTCGCCACCAGCAGCCCGGCCGGGAGGAAGCCCAGCGCGGTCTCGAACGACGACCAGCCGAGCAGGTTCTGCAGGTAGAGCGTCCCGATCAGCTGGAACGCGACGTACGCGCCGAAGACGGTCAGGATCGCCAGGTTGGCCCGCCGCAGCGAAGGCGCGCGAAGGATCCCGAGGCGTACCAGCGGGTGCTTGGTCCGGCGTTCGATCAGCACGAACGCCGTCAGCAGTGCGGCGGCGAGCACGAACAGCCCGATGGTCTGGACCGAGGCCCAGCCGGCGTGCTCGGCGCCGACCACGGCGTACACGAGCGAGAGCATGCCGGCCGTGACGGTGACCGCACCCGGTACGTCGTACCCGCCGGCCGCGTCGTCGCGCGGGCTGTTCGGGATCAGCTTGAGCGCGAACAGGAACACGATCAGCGCGACCGGGCCGGGCATCAGGAAGGTCCATCGCCAGCCGACCTCGGTCAGTGCGCCGCCGAGGATCAGGCCCATCGAGAAGCCGCTGGCGGCGCAGGTGGTGAAGATGCTGAGGGCGCGGTTGCGGTCCGGGCCCTCGTGGAAGGTGGTGGTGATGATCGAGAGCGCGGCCGGCGCGGTGAACGCGGCGGCGACACCCTTCACGAACCGCGCGGCGATGAGCAGTTCGGGGTTGGTGGCCAGGGAGCTCAGCATCGAGACCACGGCGAAGACGGCGAGCGCGATCAGGAAGACCTTGCGCCGCCCGAGCAGGTCGGCGGTGCGGCCGCCGAGCAGCAGCAGTCCGCCGTACCCGAGGACGTAGCCGGTGACGACCCACTGCAGGGACGACAGCGAGACGCCGAGGTCGGCGCCGATGGAGGGCAGCGACATACCGACCATGGACACGTCCAGGCCGTCGAGGAAGATCACGCCGCAGACCACCAGGAGCGCGCCCCACAGGCGGGCGTCCCAGGTCATGCGAGCCGGAGGTGTGTGCGTTGTCTGTGTCACGAGGAGAGAGCTTTGCATGCATGTGCATCTAATGTCCAGGCATTAAATGCGTTTGCATTGAATGCGCATGCATGATAACGTCGCGCTCGTGACCGACACGAAGGTCAGTACGACGACCGCCTCGGCTGACGTGCGCGAGTGGCGCGAGCTCCTCGCCCGCCACGCCGATCTCAGCTGCGCGCTCGACCGCGAGCTGCAGGCGGGCCACGCGCTGGGGATGAGCGAGTACGAGGTGCTCGAGCGGCTCGCCGAGCTGCCCGAGCAGTCGGCCAAGGTCCAGACCATCGCCAAGTCGGTGCACCTGAGCCAGAGCGCGCTGTCCCGCGTGATCGGCCGGCTGGAGACGGCCGGCCTGGTCGAGCGGCACATGTGCCCCGAGGACCGCCGCGCGGTCAAGGTCCGGCTCACCGACGAGGGCCTGCTCCGCCAGACCGAGGCGCAGCCGACCCAGCGCCGCGTCCTCGCCGACCGGCTGCACTCCCCGTTGCTCAAGTCCTGCGAGTAGTCACTCCCGGACGGCGCCTTCCAGCATCCCGGCGATGAAGTGCCGCTGCAGGAACGCATACACCAGTACGACGGGCAGCCCCACGATCACCGCACCGGCGGCGAGCAGCGTGAACCCCGACGTGTACTGCCCGGAGAAGAACGCCAGCCCCAGCGGCGCCGTCCGCAGCGACTCGCTGGTCACCATCACCAGCGGGATCAGGAACTCGTTCCAGGTCCACATGAAGACCAGCACGATCAGCGTCACCAGCGCCGGTCGCGCGGGCGGGACCAGCACCCGCCACAGCGTCCGCCAGTGCCCGGCGCCGTCCAGCCGGGCCGCCTCGACCAGCGACCGGCTCGACGACCGGAAGTAGGCCCGCATCCAGAAGGTGCCGAAGGCAACGGATTGCGCCACCTGCGGCAGCGCGACCGCCCAGTAGGTGTCGGTCAGCCCGAGCGTGCGCAGGTCGAAGTACAGCGGGACCACGATCGCCTCGGTCGGCATCATGATGCCGAGCAGGAACAGGTAGAACAGCACGCCCGCGCCGCGGAACCGCATCGTCCCGAACGCGTAGCCGGACAGGATCGACAGCAGCACCGAAGCGATCACGACGGTGACCGAGACGAGCAGGCTCATCCGCAGATACGTCCCGAAGTGCCCGATCTCCCAGGCCTTGCCGAAGTTGCCGAACCCGCTCGACCCGCCGCCGGCGTCGTCCGGCCCGAGCGCGGCCGCGACGATCGACACGATCGGCGCCAGCGCGAAGCACCCGAAGACGACCAGCAGCAGGTAGTTGCCGAACCGCTCCCCCACCGAGGCCCTCATCCGCGGTCCGCGATCCGGTTGACCCCGAGCGTGATCACGAAGATCAGCACCGTCAAGCACACTCCGATCGCCGCCGCCGAGCCGACCTGCCCGAGCTCGAAGGCCCGGTGGTACACCTCGTACGACGGCACGCTGGTCGACGTACCGGGTCCCCCGCTGGTGGTCACGTAGACCAGGTCGAACGTCCGCAGCGCGGCGATCACGGTCAGCGTGACGGCGACCGCGATCTCGCCCCGTACCGCGGGCAGCACCACGGCGAAGAACTCGCGGACGGGTCCGGCGCCGTCCAGCCGAGCCGCTTCGTACCGCTCGCGCGGGATCCGCGCCATCCCGGCCAGCAGCAGCACGGTCACCAGTCCGGTCTCGAACCACGTCCCGATCACGCCCACCGCGGGCAGCGCGAACGCGTAGTCACCGAGCCACCCGCGCGCCAGCCCGTCCAGGCCGACCGCCCGCAGTACGTCGTTCAGCGGGCCGTCCGGCGCGTAGATGTGGCGCCAGGCAACGGCCACGACGACCATCGCGACCACCTGCGGCAGGAACACGACGGTGCGGAAGAAGGCCAGCCCGCGCACCCGCGCCCGCTGCAGCACCGACGCGAGCGCGAGCCCGATGACGACCGGCAGCACCGAGTAGAAGATCAGCAGCACCAGCGCGTGCCCGAACGCCGCCCGCAGCCCGGCGTCCGCGACCACATCGGCGTAGTTGCTCAGGCCAACGAACTTGCCGAGCGAGATCCCGTCCCACTCGAACAGCGACAGGTGCACCGCGCGGCCGAGCGGGTAGAGCAGGAACAACCCGTACACGACCAGCGCGGGCAGGATGTACAGGTACCCGATCCGGCGCGGTTCGCCGGGCGGTGAACTCACTTCCCGGCGAACTTGCTGTAGTCGGCCTCCAGCTTGTCGACGAACTGCTGCGGCGTCGCCTTCTTCGCCATCAGGTCCTGCAGCGCGGCGCCGAGCGTGTCGTACATGGTCGGGGTCGCGTAGTCCAGGTACGGCACCAGGCCCTCCTGGTCGACCGCCGTACCGAAGGCGGCGAAGACGTCCTTGGCCAGTCCGGCCGGGGCCTGCTGCTGGCCGGTGTCGGCGATCGGCAGGTTGCCGGTCGCGGTCAGCACCTTCATCGCGTCCGGGCTGGTGATGAAGTTGATGTACGCCGCCGCGGCGTCCTTGTTCTTGGCCTTGTTGGTCATCGCGAACGGCAGACCGGTCCCGCCGGTGATCACGGGCTTCGCCGAAGCGTCCGTGCCCGGCGGGAGCATGAAGCCGACCTTGGCGCCGAGCGCCTTCTGCAGGTCGGCCTGCAGCCAGGTCCCGGCGATCAGGAAGACACCGTTGCCCTTGCCGAAGTCCTGCCAGGCCGGGTCGTAGCCCTGGCCGTTGAAGCCGTTGTTGAAGTAGCCCTTGTCCACCCAGGAGACGAGGTTCTCGGCGGCCTTGGTGTTCTCCGGCGTCTTCCAGGACGCGCCGGGCCGGCCGAACGCGAGCGTGGTGATCTGGTCGGCCGGGGTGGTCTTGTCCTGCACGGTGCCGAAGACGTGGATGGCCGGCCACTTGTCCAGGTTGCCGAGCTGCATCGGCAGCTCACCGCCGGCCTTCGCCTTGGCCAGCGCGTCCTCGAACTCCGCCCACGTGGTCGGCGGCTGGATGCCGAGCTTGGAGAGCTTGTCCTTGTTGTAGTAGAGCCCGACCACCTCACCGACCTGCGGCAGGCCGTACAGGTTGCCCTCGCCGAACGTCTTGCCGTCCGCGGAGTACCGCGAGTACTGCATCACCGACGCCGGGTACCGGCTGCCCCAGTCGTACGCCTTGGCCCACTCGTCCAGCGGCACCAACTGACCGGCCTTCACGAACTCACCCATGTCGGAGCGACCGTTGTTGGCCTGTACGACGTCCGGCGCGTCGTTACCGGTCAGCGCCAGCCGCAGCTGCGTCTTCAGGTCGTCGAAGGACCGCGAGACCCGCTTGATCTTGATGTTCGGGTACTTGGCCTCGAACTGCTTGATCAGCTCGGCCATCTGCGCCGCCTGCCCGCCGCGGACCTCCTGGTCCCACACGGTCAGACTGACGTCCCCCAGCGAGGCGGCGTCGGTCTTCACCGTGCTCGGCGCACTCGCACCGCCCTCAGGGGTCTCGGATCCCGGCGTACAGGCGGTGGCCAACAACAGTGCTGCAGCCGCTAGGGCAACGACCTTCACAGGGGGCTCCTCAGTTCAGGGTGTACGTGTATCCGTTGGCGCTCAGGCTGTTCAATACCCGCATCCGGTGCTCCTCACCCCGGGTCTCCAGCTGCAGCGCGACCTCGACCTCGTCCAGGTCGAGGGTCTCGGAGATGCGTTCGTGCAGGACCTCGATCAGGTTCGCCTCGACCTCGGCCAGCCGGGTCAGCAGCGTGGCCAGACCGCCGGGCGTGTCCGGGATCCGCACCCGCAGCGACAGGTAGCGACCGGCGGCCGCCATACCGTGCCGCAGGACGCGCATCAGCAGCACCGGGTCGATGTTGCCACCGGACAGGACCACGACGACCGGCGGCTTGAACCGCTTCGGATCGTCCAGTACGGCGGCAACCGCGGCCGCGCCGGCCGGCTCGACCACCAGCTTCGCCCGCTCGAGCACCAGCAAGAGGGCCTTGGACAACGAGTCCTCGCCGACCGTGAGCACCTCGTCGACGTACGCCTGGATCGCCGCGAACGGCACCTGACCCGGCAGCCCGACCGCGATCCCGTCGGCCATCGTGCTCATCCGCTCCAGCGCGACCGGCTCACCGGCCAGCAGCGAGGCCGGGTACGCCGCGGCACCCTTCGCCTGCACCCCGACGACGCCGATCGGCATCCCGTCGCGCTGCATCGCCGACGCGATCCCCGCGATCAATCCACCACCACCGGTCGGTACGACGACGGTCCGCACCTGCGGGCACTGCTCGACGATCTCCAGCCCCGCGGTCGCCTGCCCGGCGACGATGTCCGGGTGGTCGAACGGGTGGATCAGCACCGCGCCGGTCTCGGCCTCGAACTCGCGCGCCGCGCGCAGGCAGTCGTCGATCGACGTCCCGACGAAGCGGATCTCCGCGCCGTAGGCCCGGGTCGCGTTCTCCTTCGGGATCGGAGCGCCGTACGGCATGAAGACGGTCGCCTTGATCCCGAGCAGCTGCGCCGCGAGCGCGACGCCCTGCGCGTGGTTCCCGGCGCTGGCCGCGACGACGCCGCGCGCCTTCTCCTGCTTCGACAGCCGCGCCATCCGCACGTACGCGCCACGCAGCTTGAACGAGCCGGTCCGCTGCAGGTTCTCGCACTTGAGGAAGACATCACCGCCGACCAGGTCGCTCAGCCACCGCGAGTACTCCAGCGGCGTCGGCGCCACGACGTCGTGCAGCAGATCCGCTGCCCGGGCAATCTCCGCCGCTGTGATGGTCACCAGCCCACACTAACCAGAGCGGGTCGGTTTCTGACGGTGTTTTCCTGCAGACAGGATCACGTCGAGCTGGTCGAGCGGCGGCGGTGGGACCGGGAACGGCGCCTGGCCGTTCGGGCGCAGGCCGTCCAGCATCAGCGCGAGGTATCGGCGCCAGACGTCAGCCGACGTGCTGCGGCTCATCTCGAACGCCGGGCCGAGCAGGGCGAAGATCGCCGCGATGTCCTGGAGCACGGCGTCCGGACGGACCACGCCGGCGGCGCGGGCACGCTCGAACAGCTCGGTCACCGCTTCCAGCACCTGCGGCCAGATCCGCGCCTGCTCCTCGTCGTTGCCCTGACCGGTGAGCGTCTCGTACAGGCCGCGGTCGGCGACCTGCCGGACCGCGTTCCGCTCGAAGAACAGCACCAGCCCGTCCCACGGGTCCTCGACCGCGAGCGCTTCGCGCGCGTCCTGCGCGATCGCGCTGGTCGCGTCGGCGAGCACCTCGGCGGCGATCGCCTGCTTGTTCGGGAAATGCCGGTACGCCGTACCGGTGCCGACGCCCGCGTGCCGGGCGATGTCGTCGAGCGTCGCCCCGAACCCGCGCTCGGCGAACACCTCACGCGCGGCCGCGACGAGCTTGGCGCGGTTGCGCGCGGCATCGGCCCGGACCATCACAGCGCCTCCCGGTCGACCGCGCCGGAAGCCGGCCTCGGCTCGGCTCGGCTCATCACAGCGCCTCGTGCTCGATCAGGCTCTCCGCGCAGCCCAGCACGGTCTCGGCGGCCGGGCGTGGCGTCCAGCCGAGGACGCGCTCCGCCTTCGCGGTCGTGTGCCGGTTCCGGCGGCCGAGCGAGATCGTGATCGCCCGCAGCGGCTTGTCCCGGATCGCCGCCAGCCGGACCAGGAAGTCCGGCAGCTGCCGGGTCGAGACGTTCGCGCCGCGCTCCCCCAGCCCGTCCTTCAGCACCTGCGCGATCTCACGCATCCAGACGAACTCGCCGGTCCCCAGGAACCGCTCACCGGCCGCCTCGGGCGCGACCATCGCCCGGACGTGCAGGTCGGCCAGGTCCCGGACGTCGACCACCTCGAGCCCGATCCGCGGCACACCGGGCATCGCGCCCCGGACCATCCGGGCGATGATGTCCACCGAGCCGAGGTTGGCCGTGCTCAGGATCGGCCCGAAGACCGCGCCGGGCAGCACCGTGGTGAGCCGCGTCGGGCCGTCGTACCCGGCCATGAAGTCCCAGGCCGCCTTTTCCGCCAGGGTCTTCGACCGCCGGTACGCCGGGAGCTTCGGGTCGTCGACCGTCCACAGCGTCTCGTCGGTAACACCCTCGGTCGCGTACGACGCGGGCGAGGCCGCGTTGGCCGCCGACGTCATCACCACCCGCTGGACGCCTTCGGCGGTCGCCGCGCGCAGCACGCGCAACGCACCTTCGCGCGCCGGGACGATCAGCGCGTCGGGGTCGCTGGAGTCCCCGTCGCCGAGCGGGGACGCGACGTGCAGGACGTGGTCGACGCCCTTCATCGCGTCCGCCCAGCCGTCGTCGGACATCAGGTCGGCGACCGCGAAACCGAGCCGGTCACCCGGGTCCACGGCCGTGCTCACCGCCGCGCGGACGGCGTCGCCCTTGGCCAGGCTGCGCACGGTCGTCCGTACGTCGTACCCACGCTCCAGCAGCGCGACGATGCACCAGCCGGCCACGTACCCCGTCCCGCCGGTCACCAGCACGGTCTCTGTCATCGTTCTCATCCTTCTAAACGGAGATGGTCTCTCCGAATAAAAGTAGCACAGGAAACCGGGTTCACCAGGAGGCGCCGGGGCCCTAGGATTCCGCGATGAGTGCAGCAGACAGTGACCACACCGGTGCGACAGTGACGGCCGTGGTGATCCGCCCGGGTGACGAAGCGGTGCTCGTACTACCCACGGGTCTGCCCCGGGTCGAACTGCCGGAGGAGGTCTGGTTCCCAGACGTCGATCGCGTGGTGCGCGCGTTCCGCGAGCAGCTCGGAATCGAGGCGGTGGTGCTCGAATGCCTCGCCGCGGAAGGCCCGGCCTACCTGATGGTGGCTGAGGGCAACATTCCGGCCGGCGCCCGCTGGGTCTCCGGCCTGGACCACCCGCTGGTCACGGCCGCGGGCAAGCTCCTCGCCCGGCCCGCCGGATCCCCATTGCTTCCCCCATGGACCCGGCCCGAGTGGTACGACGACGCCCTGGCCTGGATCGACGAGCAGGTCGAGCACACCGGACCGCTGCAGCAAGTCCGCTCCTGGGGCCTCTCGAACGTGTTCCGGGTGCCGGAAGGCGTGTATTTCAAGGCGATCACGCACTCCTCGACCGTCGTCCCCGACCACGCCGACGCCCGCCCGCTGCTCTTCGCCCACGAGCCCGCCTTCCTCCAGCGCCTGTCCGCCGAACGCCCCGGTCTCGTCGTCGAACCGCTCGCCGTCGACGAGAAGCGCGCCTGGATGCTGCTCCCCGACCTCGGCGAACCGCTCGCGGTCCAGGACGACCTCGACCAGTGGTCGACCGCGATCCGCACCCACGCCCAGCTGCAGCGCAGCTACGTCGACTCCCCCGACGCCCTGCTCGCAATGAGCTGCACCGATCGCCGACTCAACCAGCTCGAAGCGGCGATCGACGACGTCCTCGGCGCGAACGAGCTGACCGCCGACCTCACCCCCGCCGAACGCGACCAGCTCGCCACTCGCGGCCCCGCACTGCGCGAGGCGATCGCCGAGCTCGCGGCGATCGGCGTACCGGAGACTCTCCTGCACGGCGATCTGCACCCGCGGAACATCGCCGTCCAGGACGGCCGGGCGCTCGCCTTCGACTGGACCGACGCGTGCCTCTCGCACCCGTTCCTGGATCTCGTCACCTTCGTCGAGGGCCGGTCACCGCACTCGCGCGATCCGCAGGTGCTGGACGCTTATCTCACCGCGTGGCTCGACTACGCGCCGATGCCTGCGCTGCGCCGCGCGCTCGAGCTGGCGAACGAGATCGGCGCGCTGCACCAGGCGGTCACCTACCTGCACCTGGTCGACAACCTCTCCGGCCCGAGCCGCGCGTCGATGCGCTCCGGCGGCGTCTGGTGGCTGCGCAAGATCGCGACCGGCGAGCGGCCCGGATAGGTTGGCCGTATGACCCTGCAGATGCGCCCGCTCGGCTCCTCCGGTATCGACGTCAGCACCATCGGGCTGGGGGCGTGGCAGCTCGGCCGGTCGTCGAGCTGGCCGACCGGGCCGGACCCGGACGAGGCGGTCCGGATCGTGCACGCCGCACTGGATGCCGGGATCAACTTCATCGACACCGCCCCGGCGTACGCCGACGGGCAGAGCGAGCTCAACGTCGGTACGGCGCTGCAGAGCGTCCCGCGTGAGCAGGTCGTGCTCTGCACCAAGGTCGGCCCGACGCACGACGGGCGCACCGACTGGTCGGTCGGCGCGATCGCGACGTCGGTCGAGGGCAGCGCGCGCCGGATGGGCGTCGAGCACATCGACGTCGTGGTCCTGCACAGCCCGCCGCCCGAGGTGCTGACCAGCGCCGAGCACTACGCCGCTCTGGAAACCCTGCGGAACAAGGGATTGATCCGCGCGTTCGGCGCGTCCGTCGACTGGGACGCCGACGTCCGGACGGTCCTGGCCACCGACTCCCAGGCCGCTGAGGTTCGGATGTCCGCGCTCTTCCAGGAGACCTGGCCGAGTGTCGCCGAGGCGCCCGCCCACGGCGTCGGCGTGATCGTCAAGGTCCCGCTGGAGTCCGGATGGCTCTCCGGCCGGTACGACGCCGGCAGCACGTTCGACGACGTCCGGTCGCGCTGGTCCGCCGAGGACGTCGCGCTGCGCGCCGGCCTGGTCGACGAGCTGCGCGAGCTGCTGCCGTCGGGCGTCAGCCTGGTCGACGCGGCGGTCCAGTTCCTGCTCGCCAACGACGGTGTCTCCACGGTGATCCCCGGCACCCGCTCGGTCGACCACCTGGAGACCAGCATCGACTCGGCGGCCAACCCGCTCCCCGCAGAGACCGTCGAGGCGATCCGCGCTTGGTACGCGAACCGCCTCGGCAACCAGCACTTGGACTGGTAGTTACTTCAGCAGCAGCTTCCCCAGGCGCCGGGAGGCGACGTACATCCCTGCGGTGCCCATCGCGATCAGGTAGAGCGCGTTGATCAGCAGGGTCCAGCTCACCGTGCCCGTGGTCAGCGCGCGTTCCAGCGCGACGCCCTGGTACAGCGGGGTGATCTCGACCAGCCAGCGGATCGCGCCGGGGTAGGTCTCGATCGGGTAGAACGTCGCCGAGAACAGGAACATCGGCATCGTCGCCAGCTGGACGAACTCGAAGTCCTGCCAGCTGCGCATGAACGTCGTCATCGCCATCCCGGCGCCGGCGAACGCGTACCCGATCAGGACCGAGGCGGGCAGCGCGAGCAGCGCCCACCACGACTCGACCAGGCCCATGATCAGCATCACCACGATGAACGCGGCCGAGTAGCAGGCGCCGCGCAGCAGCGCCCAGGTCACTTCGCCGGTCGCGACGTCCCACGGCCGCAGCGGTGTCGCCAGCATCGAGTCGTACAGCCGGGCGTACTTCATCCGGAAGAAGATGTTGTACGTCGAGTCGAAGATCGCGCCGTTCATCGCCGAGCTGGCCAGCATCGCCGGCGCCACGAACGCGGCGTACCCGATCGCGGTCCCGTCGGCCAGCGTGAAGTCGCCGACCAGCTGCGCGACGCCGATCCCGATCGAGAGCAGGTAGAAGACCGGCTCGAAGAAGCCGGAGACGAACACGATCCAGGACCGCTTGTAGACCAGGAAGTTGCGCTCGACCAGGTGCCGGCCGCTGCCGAGGCGGACCGGCAGCGGGAGCACGCGCGCGGTGAGAGTGGCCATCAGCTGATCAACCTCCGGGTCAGGCCGCGGACCGCGAACCACGTACCGACGACGAACCACGCGGCCAGGTAGGCCAAGTTGCCGAGGGCGGCGAGCGGGTCGACCGTGCCGAGGCTCAGGTCACGCGACAGCTCGACGCCGTGCCACAGCGGGCTCAGGTAGGCCAGCCACTCGATCCAGTTCGGCAGTTGGGAGACCGGGAAGAACGCGCCCGAGAACAGGAACGCCGGGACCACGCCGAACCGGAAGATCATCGCGAAACCGGAGTCGTTCTCCAGCCGGGTCGCGACCGCGCAGACCGGCGCGGACGCGGCCATCCCGACCAGCAGCGCGACCGGCAGCGCGAACAGCCCCCAGGCCGTCGCCAGCCCACCGAACGCCGCGATCACCACCAGGAACACCGTGCACGTGGTCAGCACCCGGAAGCCGACGAACGCCAACTGCCCGTACATCACGTCGGCCGGCCGCAACGGCGTCGCGATCATCGAGAAGTAGAACTTCTGCCACTTGATCCCGCCCATCACCGGGTACGTCGACTCGCCGACCGCGATCTGCAGCGCGGTCGCGGCGAGCAGGCCGGGCGCGATGAACTGCAGGTAGCTGATCCCGCCGAGCGCGCCGGACCCGTTGTCGTCGACGAACGAACCGAGCCCGATCCCCATCGCGGCCAGGTAGAGCAGCGGCAGCAGGAAGCTGCTGACCAGGCTGCCCTTCCAGGTCCGTTTGTAGACCGTCGCCCAGTAGTCGAACTGACGGCGGCCGTTCTCCACGACGACGCTCATCAGTCGACCAGCGTCCGGCCGGTCAGCCGCAGGAACACGTCCTCGAGCGTCGACCGCCGCACCAGTACGGCGGCCGGCTGCAGCCCGCGCTCGTGCACCGCGGCGACCGCGCGCTCACCGTCGTCGGTGTAGAGCAGCAGCCGGTCGGGCAGCACCTCGATCCGCTGCGCGAGGTCCACGACCTTCTCGGCCAGCGCGTCGTGGTCGGACGACATCACCTCGGGCCCGAACCGCAGCTCGGTCACCTCACGGGTCGAGTAGTCCCGGATCAGCTCGGCCGGCGACCCCTCGGCCGCGATCAGGCCGGCGTCCATCACGACCAGCCGGTCGCAGAGCTGCTCCGCCTCGTCCATGTAGTGCGTGGTGATGATCAGGGTGACGCCGGCCTGCTTGAGCCGGAACAGCTTGTCCCACAGCAGGTGCCGGGCCTGCGGGTCGAGGCCGGTGGTCGGCTCGTCGAGCAGCAGCAGGTCGGGTTTGCTGACCAGGGACCGGGCGATCGTCAGCCGCCGCTTCATCCCGCCGGACAGCTCGTCGACCTTCACCTTGGCCTTGTCGGTCAGCGCGACGAACTCCAGCAGCTCGTCGGCGCGCTCCCGGCAGTCGGCGCGGCTGAGGCCGAAGTACCGGCCGTAGACGGTCAGGTTCTCGTGCACGGACAGCTCGGTGTCGAGCGTGTCGTCCTGCGGGCAGACCCCGAGCCGGGCCCGGATCGCCGGCCCGTCGGTCGCCGGGTCCATCCCGAGGATCCGCAGCTCCCCGCCGCTGACCGGCGAGACCGCCCCGATCATCCGCATCGTCGAGGACTTGCCCGCGCCGTTCGGCCCGAGGAACCCGAACGCCTCCCCCTGCAGCACGTCCAGGTCGATCCCGCGCACCGCCTCGAAACCGCCGTACGCCTTGGTCAGCCCACGCGCGTGGACCAGGGACTCCCGCTGCTCACTCACACCGCCGACCCTAGACGCCCGCACCGACAAACTTCTTGTCGATTTGCCCCCACGCCGTCCGCCGCGCCGATCGCGGAGGGTGACCGCACACTGACTGTTAGGACCCGTCCGTCCGTTCTGCCTGGGGAGGCCTCGTGAAGTTCCGCCGTACGTCGTTCCTGCTCGCCCTCAGCACCGCCCTCGTCGCCCTGACCGCGTCACCCGCGTCCGCCGCATCGATCGTCGCCAGCGGCTTCGAGACACCTCGCCTGACCGTCGAGTTCAAAGGCTTCGGCCCCGGCCAGCAGCTCGACGGCTGGACCGTGACGTCCGGAGGCGTCGACCTGACCACCGACTGGCAGGACGCCGAGGGCCGCCAGTCCCTCGACCTGAACGGCTCGAGCCCGGGCGCGATCGCGCGCACGTTCGCCACGCAACTGCTGACGACGTACAAGGTGACCTACGCCCTGGCCGGGAACACCGAAGGCCCGCCGGCCCTGAAGTCCGGCCGCGTCGCGGTGAACGGCCAGGAGCTCGACACGTTCACCTTCGACATCGCCGGCAAGTCCAACGCGAACATGGGTTGGACCTACCGCACCTTCTACTTCACCAACCTGCTGGACAGCACGGCGACGCTGGAGTTCGCGAGCACGTCGCTGCAGGCCTGGGGCCCGGTGATCGACGACGTCAAGGTCGACAGCTGTCTACTGGTGCTCTGCCCGGCTTCGGCCTCGCAGGTCAACCGGATCAGCTGACACCGGTACGCCGGTCAGCCGCGGCCGGCGTACGGCATCCCCGCCGCCATCACCGTGAGGGTGGGGACCGCGACCGAGGTGGGGAGCAGGGCGACCCGGGCGACGAAGTCCGCGACGATGCGCGGGTCGAAGGTCGGCTCGACGGCGGTCGTGCCGTCGGGCTGGAGGGCGCCCTGCTCCATCCGCTCGGTCATCGCGGTGGCCGCGTTGCCGATGTCGATCTGGCCGGCGGTGATGCCGTGCGAGCGGCCTTCGAGCTCGAGACCCTTGGTCAGGCCGCTGACCGCGTGCTTGGACGCCGTGTAGGCGATGGCGTGCGGCCTCGGGACGTGGGCCGAGATCGAGCCGTTGTTGATGATCCGGCCGCCCTTGGGGTCCTGCCGCAGCATCAGCGCGAACGCCGCCTGGGCGCACAGGAACGAACCGGTCAGGTTGGTGTCGACGACGGCCCGCCAGTCGTCCTCGCCGACCTCCTCGACCGGTGCCGCCGGCATCCCGGTCCCGGCGTTGTTCACCAGGACGTCGATCCGCGACAGGCTCGCGAAGAACTCCCGGACCGCCGCGCCGTCGGTCACGTCGAGCACCGCCGTCCGGACCTCGCCGACCCCGGCGTCCCCGACCGCGTCGATCTCCTCGGCCGCCGCCGCGGTCTCGCGCAGCTTGGCCTCGGTCCGCCCGGTCACCGTCACCTGGAACCCGGCCGCGGCCAGCGCCAGCGCCATCTCCCGCCCGAGCCCGGACCCACCGCCGGTGACCACCGCGATCTTCTGCATGCCCGTCCCCAATCCGTTCGGTGACCGCCAGACTACGGGCGGTTAATCGTTGGCGATTCACCGGACATCCTAGGAAACTCATTTGCATGCATCACGCATGCATGTATATGCTTGCACCATGCATGTAAATGACGGGTACGTCCCGCAGACCCCGGTCGAGGGGGTCCTGCACGCGTTCACCCGGATCGGGCGGCGGCTGAAGGCCAAGCAGCCCGGTGACTCGCTCGACCAGAGCGCCCACCTGGTGCTCTTCGTCCTGCGGTGCAACGGCGCGCTGCGGCTGTCCGACCTGGCCAACAAGATGGAGATCGACGCCTCCACCGCCAGCCGGCACGTCCGCTCGCTGGAGCAGGCCGGGCTGGTCCAGCGCTCGGCCGACCCCGACGACGGCCGCGCCTTCCGGGTCGAGCTGACCGCCGAGGGCACCGCCTCCTGGGAGGAGAACGCGCGCCGCCGGATGGCGCTCCTCACCCAGGCCATGGAGGGCTGGTCCGAGCAGGACATCAAGAACTTCGAGCAGTTGATGACGCGGTTCGCCGACGGCGTCGCGAACCTCACCGACGCACGCGACGACAACTCCTGGGCCGACAAGGGCTGGGCCGCCGCCGCGCGACTGAACACCGAACAGAACGTGGAGAGCACCAGATGAGCACCACCGAGCCCGCCGTCAGCGGCGGAGCCCCGCCCGATCCGAACACCCCGAGCTACCTGTCCCACAAGCAGATCCTGGTGGTTCTCGGCGGCCTGATGGCCGGCATGTTCCTGGCCGCGCTCGACCAGAGCATCGTCGGGACCGCGCTGCCGCAGATCGTCAGCGAGTTCAACAGCCTGGACAAGCTGTCCTGGGTGGTCACGGCGTACCTGCTGACCTCGACCGCCTCCACCCCGCTGTGGGGCAAGATCTCCGACCTGTACGGCCGCCGCCCGCTGTTCATCGCGGCGATCGTCACCTTCCTGGCCGGCTCCGTGCTGGCCGCGCTGGCGCAGAACATCGAGATGCTGATCGGCTTCCGGGCCGTCCAGGGCCTCGGCGCCGGTGGTCTGATGTCGCTGGCCTTCGCCACCATCGGCGACGTGATCCCGCCGCGCGAGCGCGGCAAGTACATGGGGTACTTCGGTGCCGTCTTCGGCCTCTCCTCGGTGGCCGGCCCGCTGCTCGGCGGTCTGCTCACCGACGGTCCGGGCTGGCGCTGGATCTTCTGGATCAACCTGCCGATCGGCCTGGTTGCCCTGGGCATCGTCGGTGCCGTGCTGAAGCTCCCGCACGTGAAGCGTTCGCACAAGATCGACTACCTGGGCGCCGCTGTGGTCACCGCCGCGGTCACCACGCTGCTGCTGGCCGTCTCCTGGAGCGGCCCGGACAACGGCTGGGGCTCGGCCACGACGATCGGCCTGCTGGTCGCGGCCGTCGTGCTCGCCGTCGCCTTCGTCTTCGTCGAACTGCGGGTCGCCGAGCCGATCATCCCGATGGACCTGTTCAAGGGCCGGATCTTCTCCGGGTACGCCGGGTTCGCGTTCCTGCTCGGTTTCGCGATGTTCGGTGCGCTGATCTTCCTGCCGCTGTACCTGCAGGCGGTCAAGGACCTGTCGCCGACCAGGTCGGGCCTGGCGCTGCTGCCGATGATCGTCGGCATCTTCAGCGCCTCGATCCCGAGCGGTCAGCTGATGAGCCGGACCGGTCGCTACAAGATCTACCCGATCATCTCCGCGGTCCTGGTCGGCGGCGCGATGGTGCTGCTGTCCACGCTGAGCATGACCACGCCGTACTGGCAGCTCGCGATCTACATGTTCGTGATGGGTTCCGGCCTGGGCCTGTCGATGCAGATCACCGTCACCGCGGCGCAGAACAGCGTGCCCCGCAAGCACATGGGCACCGCGACCTCGACGATGACGTTCTTCCGCTCGATGGGTGGCGCGATCGGTACCGCCGTGTACGGCGCGGTGCTGACCAGCCGGCTCACCGACCACCTCGGCGACATCGTCCCGAGCTCGGCGCAGAACATGGTCGGCATGCTGGCCAAGGCGGCCAACAGCGTCCAGGCCCTGCACGCGCTGAAGGAGCCGATGAAGGGCTGGGCGCTGCTCGGCCTGGTCGAGGCGATGGGCGACGTCTTCCTGGTCTCGCTGCCGTTCCTGGCGATCGCCCTGGTGGTCGCGATCATCACCCCGGAGCAGCGCCTGGCCGGCCGCGACGAAGCCCCGAAGGACGGCGAGGAGCCGAACCTCGAGGCCTCCGCAGCCGCCGCCATGCACTGACCTGCGCAGTACGCCGAACGGCCGCCCCTGGGATCCCCGGGGCGGCCGTTCGTTCGTTCAAGTCAGCGCGGCTGCTGGCCCCCGCGCAAGTAGTCAGTCATCGGCGACTGGACCGTCGGCCACCGGCCGCCGCCGTACCGGTCTGCGCGGAATCGGCCGTGGCGGCTCCGGATCGACATCGTTGCCCGCGAGATGGTTGACGATCGTGTTCAGCACCGCCGCCGTCGGCACCGCGATCAGCGCACCGACGATCCCTGCCACGACCACCCCGGTGGCGATCGCCAGGATGACCGCGAGCGGGTGCACGCTCACCGCCCGGCCGAGCAGGAACGGCTGCAGGACGTGCGCCTCCAGCTGCTGCACGCCGATCACCACCGCGAGCATGATGATCGCGACCAGCGGGCCCTTGGCAACGAGCGCGACCAGGACGGCGACGATGCCGCTGACCAGCGCGCCCACGACCGGGACGAAGGCGCCGACGAAGACCAGGATTCCGATCGCGCTCACCAGCGGCAGCCCGAGGATCGCGGCCCCGAGCGCGATACCGATCGCGTCCACCGCGGCCACGATGATCGTCGCCCGCACGAACGCGGTCAGCGAGACCCACGCCTTCCGGCCGGACGAGTCCGCCTTCTCGCGGGCCTGGCGCGGGAACAGCCGGACCAGCCAGGCCCAGATCTGCTCGCCCTGGTACAGGAAGAAGAACAGCGAGAACAGCGCGATGAACAGGCCCGCGACGACGTGCGTGGCCGTCGTACCGACCTCGGCGGCGCGCTGGCCGATCGCGCCGCCGGACATCACGGTGTCGCGGAGCCGGTTGAGCGCGTCGGTGATGTCGGCGTCGGTGACGTTGAGGTTGATCCGGGCCAGGTCGCGCAGCTTCTGCACACCCTCGCCGACCTGGGTCGACAGGTTCTCGAACTGGGTCGCGATCTGCGCCCCGACCAGCGTCAGCAGGCCGGCCACGAGCACGATCGTGAAGACCACCGTGATCCCGGCCGCGGGCCCGCGGGCGAGCTTCGCCTTCTGCAGCGCGTTGGTGATCGGGATCAGCAGCGCGGTGAGCAGGATCCCGACGGTCACCGGGACGACGACCTCGGACAGGTAGCGCATCGCGTACGCGATCACCAGGACCGCCGCGACCACGACCAGGAACCGCCACGCCCAGGCGCTGGCGATCTGCATCCCCGGCGTCACCCCGGTGTCGACGCGGCCACGGCTCGACGAGACCGTCAGGTGATCCTCCGCGGCAGCCGGTACGACGGTGTCGCTGACCCCCTCGGCGACGTCGTTGTCGGCGACCGGACTCGGCTCGTCCCGACCCACCTCCGGTACGTCGGACCGCTCCTGCTCCGGCTTGTCCGGTTCGCTCATGGCACCTCCCCAGGGCTCGTCCCTGACCCTAGTGCCCGGTGGCGACCGATCCATGTAGGTCGGCGCCGATCCCGCGCGCCAGTCCCTCGGCAGCCACCGGATCCACCTCGGCGAGCAGCCCGACGCCCGCGAGTACGTAGTCCTTGTCGACACAGACCTTGGCGGTCGTCGGGACCAGCCAGCCCTCCTCCTGCGCGTTCCGCCCGACGGCTCCGAGGATCCGCTCGGCCACCTCGGGCCGGTTGTGCCGCAGCACTCCCCCGGACCCGACCAGCAGATCGACCTCCCGCAAGTCCTTCCCCGAGCGCTCGATCACCCGCCCTCCCGAGCTGAACACGACGCGCTGCCGCCCCGCGTGCCGCCGGAGCGCGACCGTCGCCGCGATGGTCGCCAGCTGCTCGTCGTACGCCGCCTCCTGCGCGGTGTCGGGTAGGTACGCCGGGTTCGCCCGTCGCCGCTCCGCCGCCTCGGCCAGCCCCGCATCCGCCGCCTCGGCAGCCGCCGCGGGCTTGGCGCTCGCTGCTGCTTCCACCAGCCCGGCCGCCACACCGGCTTCCACCACCGGAACCGCACTCCACCGCATCCCCAGATCCCCCTCGACCGTGCGCGTCACCGGATGCGTCGCGACCACCTCACGCCCCAGGTTCGCGTCCTCCGGGTCGAGCTCGATCACCGAGTGCACGTCCGTGGTCGCCCCGCCGATGTCCACCACCGCGACATCCCCGTGCAACCCCGCCAGCACCTCGACACCCCGCAGTACGACGTCAGGCGTCGCCGCCCGCACCATCCGCGCGAACGCCGGATCCTTCGACAGGTTCTTCCCGCCGATCACGTGCGCCAGGAACATCTCCCGGATCGCCGCCCGCGCCGAGTCCGGCGCGAACACCCCGATCTCCGGCACCACGTTGTCCGCCAGCACCGCCGGCACCCCACCGTCAGCCAGCAGCCCGGCCACCTCGTCCCGCGCCTCAACGTTGCCCGCAGCAACCACCGGCTTGCGCCACTTGTACTTCGCCAGCACCCCCGCCGCACCGGTCAGCACCGCCGAGTTTCCCCCGTCGGTCCCACCCAGCAACAACACCACATCAGGCTTCTCACCCCTGAGCGCCTTCACCGACGAGGCAGTCAGCCCCCCACTGACAACCGCCACCACCCGCCCCCCACTGGACAACGCAACCCGCCGCCCAGCCTCAGCAGTCACCAACTCCTCGTTCCCCACCACAGCAATCCGCAGCCCACCCCCAGCCGACGAGCAAGCCAACACCTCAGCCCGCTCGACGCCCCGATCAACCGCCAGCAGCTGCTCCCGACAAGCCATCCACCCATCGAGCACATCAGTCTCAACAGTCGTCCGATACTCAGCCCGCCCAACCAGCTCTCCAGACCCCGCGTCCACAGCAATCGCCTTGGTAAACGTCGACCCGAAGTCCACCGCCAACAGCAAACCCACGCCGACTACCGCCCCTCACCGACAACGCGCCACGCCACCAACAACCGCACGTCAGCTACCGCAGAGCGCGTCCCATCACCAGCAGCCCCACACCGGCTACCGCGCTCCACCACAGCGCATCCCGCCACCAACAACCCCACGGCCCCTACCGCCTTCCGCTTTTCTCCGGCCGCAGCGGCCTCAGCCCCCACGACCTCCCCGGCCGCATCCCCGCCGGCCTTAACCCACCGCAGAAACACCAACGCGACCCGCCACCAGCAAGGCAACGGGTCGCGCGGCACTCAAAGCAATCACCCCATGGCGCGGTCAAGATCCTGCAGCAGATCGTCGACAGTCTCGATCCCCACGCTCAGCCGGATCAGATCCGCCGGCACCTCCAGCGGCGTACCGGCGACCGAAGCATGCGTCATCTTCCCCGGGTGCTCGATCAGCGACTCGACACCACCCAGCGACTCACCGAGCGTGAAGACCTCCGCCTTGTTGCAGATGTCCAGCGCGTGCTGTTCGCCGCCGGTGACCCGGAACGACACGATCCCGCCGTACCGCTTCATCTGCTTCGCCGCGGTGTCGTGGCCCGGGTGACCCTCGACGCCCGGGTACAGCACCGACGTCACCGCCGAGTGCCGCTGCAGGAACTCCACGACCTTCTCGGCGTTGTCGCTGTGCCGGTCCATCCGCACACCGAGCGTCTTGATCCCGCGCAGCACCAGCCACGCGTCGAACGGCCCCGCGACAGCGCCGATCGCGTTCTGGTGGAAGGCGATCTTGTCCGCCAGCTCCGCGTCGCGCACGATCAGCGCGCCGCCGACGACGTCGGAGTGACCGCCCATGTACTTCGTGGTCGAGTGCACGACCACGTCGGCGCCGAGCTCCAGCGGCTGCTGCAGGTACGGCGAGGCGAAGGTGTTGTCGACGACCAGCAGCGCGCCGGCGTCGTGGGCGATCTGCGCGACGATCGCGATGTCGGCGACGTTCAGCAGCGGGTTGGTCGGGGTCTCCAGCCAGACCACCTTGGTCTTGCCGGGGCGGATCGCGGCCCGGATCGCCTCCGGGTGGGTGACCGCGGCCGGGGTCATCTCGACGCCCCAGTTCCCAAGCACCTTGGAGAACAGCCGGAAGGTGCCGCCGTACGCGTCGTCGGGGAAGACCACGTGGTCACCGGGCACGCACAGCGACCGGATCAGCGTGTCCTCGGCGGCCAGCCCGCTGGCGAACGCGAACCCGCGCTTCCCACCCTCGATCGCGGCCAGACACTCCTCCAGCGCGCTCCGGGTCGGGTTCGCCGACCGGGAGTACTCGTAGCCGTTCCGCAGCCCGCCGACACCGTCCTGCTTGTAGGTGCTGGTCGCGTAGATCGGCGGTACGACGGCACCGGTCGTCGGGTCGGGCTCGTTCCCCGCGTGAATGGCAAGCGTCTCGAAGCCGTAGGGCTGGTTCATGTCCACCGAACCAATGTACGGCGTGGTTCTATCCGTTCCCGAATCGTGCCATCGGTGCTGTGGACAACTTTGCCGTCAGATGCACCTCGGCCTGCCTGTGGACAACGCCGTGCGTTGACCCCGAAATGCACCTAAATTTGCTCAGGCTGAGCGAAAGGGATCCGGGATGAACACGCAGGACAGGCCGCTGGACGAGGACGACCTGGCGATGGCCGACCTCGCCGAGGTGCGGGACTGGACCGCCGTCGCCGGGCCGGACAGCGACGACACCGGGCCGGCCGTGGTGACCGCGCTGGTCAACCGGGTGATGGCGGCCACCGGCTGGGTGCCGTGGGACCTGGAGCCGGGCGAGACGATCGACGACTCGGCGGCGTCCTGGGGGTTCACCACCCGGCGCGGTACGACGATGATCGTGTTCGACGGCCTGGTCTTCGCCGACTGCCGCAACTCGGGCTGGTCGGCGTACCAGATCGGGCCGGACGACATCGCCGACGCCGAGGACGGCCTCGACGCGCACTGGCCGGACCATCTCGCGCTGGCCCGCAAGCATTGGGGTGAGCCGGACTACGTCGGTGACGAGTCCAGCCCCGACTTCCTGGACGCGTGGGGACCGGGCGCGGGCGCGGACCGGCGGCACCTGGCCGTCTGGGCCCGGCCGGGCGCGCAGCTGCACCTGTTCAGCAACAAGCCGACCAAAGACCCGCTGACTCCGGCGGTGGGCGTCAACTACGCGGTCTACATCGACTAGGAGATCCGATGAGCACACCGAACGAGGGACTGCAGCCCTGGACTCCCGGGGACGCGGCGGACGCCGCCCGCAAGTTGTCGGCGCTGAACCCCACCCAGCAGCAGGCGCTGGGGCGCGTGATCCAGGCCGCGGAGGCCATCGGACCGATCATCAACAACGTGGGACGCGCGATCCGCGTCGTCCGGAACACGATGACCCGGCTCAGCCAGCTCGCGCAGCGGCTCACCCGCACCGACCGCGCGCTCACTCCGCCGGAGCAGACCCAGTCGCAGGGCGGCCGGCACCGCGCCGAGTCCTCCGGGCTGAGCCTGCCGACGCGTGAGGCCGTCACCCAGGCCCGCGACACCGCGCTCGGGCTGGCGCGTGACGCCACCATGGCGACCGTACGGGCCACCGGCCGCGGGCTCGCCGCCGCGGGCCGTGGGCTCGCGGCGACCGGCCGCTGGGCCTGGTCGAAGGGCCGCGAGGGCCTGAGCGCCGCCGGCCAGTACGCCGAGGTTCAGGCGAACCGGGCCGACCAGTGGCTCGACCAGAAGCTGCAGCCGATCGCCGACAAGATCGACGAGAAGCTCGCGCCGATCGACGCCTGGGCGGACAAGACCTACGAGGCGGGCGCGGCCTGGGCCTCGGAGAACTACAACAAGGTGTCGACCGCGGTGAACCACCAGATCAGCAAGGGCGCCGCCCGGGCGAGCGCCGTACTGGCCGGTCTCGCCGCGAACCGGATGGACCCGACCGCCCGCGGCCAGCTCACCTCGCCGGACCAGAAGCTGCAGAAGCGCGAGACGCTGCTCGCGCAGAAGGCCGCCGAGTACTTCACCGCCCCCGAGAGCCAGCAGCCCGCCAAGGCCGCCGAGCTCGCGGCGTTCGTCCAGGCAGCGTACGCCAACCAGCAGAGCGGCCCGCAGCAGGGCGCGCCGGCCAACCGCGACGTGGAAGCCTCCCAGGCGATGTCCGCGGCCCTCACCGGGATCGCCCCACCCGGCAACCGCGCCGAGGGCGCCGAACAGGGCAACCAGTCCCCCGACCAACCAGGCACCGGCCGCCACCGCGCCCAGCCCGGCCAGGCCGCGAAGGATCCGGGCAAGGAAGTCTGATCCTGTGAAAGCACCGCCGAGGAGACTCGGCGGTGCTTTTTCATGGGCTCAGGAAGGGATATTGCCTCTTCCCGAGAGCACTGCGGTCGCCGCCTCCAGCAGCGTCTCGCGGATCTCCGTGTCGCTCAGCTGCGCCGGCTCCAGCCCGGATGACAGCACCGCGCCCACCACCTCCACCGCGGCCGCAGCCAGCACCCGGTCCTTCGGCTGCGGCTCCGGACCCGCCAGCCACAGCTGGAAGTTCCGGCTGCGCGCGATCAGCACGTCCAGGTCGTCGCCGAACGCCGCCAGCACCGCCGCGATGTCGCGCAGCACCGTCGGGCCGGTCCCCCGGTGCTTGATCACCACTTCCAGGTACGTCGTCAGCAGCTCCTGCTCGGCGGCCAGCGACCACGGGGTCGCCTCGACCCGCAGGAACACCGCGTTCATGTCGTCGAAGAACGTCCCGATGATCGCCTTCAGCAGGTCCTGCTTCGACGAGTAGTGGTAGTACAGCGACGCCTTGGTGATCCCCACCTGCTCGGCGATCTCGCGCAGGCTGGTCTTCTCGTACCCCTGCCCGCTGAACAGCTCGAGCGCCGCCCGGTGGATCTCGCCCTTGGTGTCGCGGGCTCTCGTCTCGTGCTGCATGTCACCTACTTTCTCATTTTACCTACCTACCGTGCGGCAGGTAGTCTACCAACCGACCGGCAGGTAGAGCCCGTACGACGGCGTACGGCAGAAGGGGGTCGTCGTGTTCAACCGACTCGGGCGGTTCGTCGTCCGCAACCCGTGGAAGGTGATCGCCGCCTGGGTGATCGCGGCGGTCGCCGTGCTCGCCTTCGCGCCGACACTCGCCGACGTCACCAGCAAGGACCAGGCCAGCTTCCTGCCCGACTCCTACGAGTCGGTCCAGGCGCAGAAGCTGGCCGCCGACGCGTTCGGCCAGACCAACGACGCGACCGCGAGCATCGTGGTCAAGCGCAGCGGCGGCGGCGAGCTGTCTGCGGCCGACCAGGCCGAGGTGACCGGTCTCGCGAAGGCGATCACCGACGCGAAGATCGAGCGCGTCACGGCCGCGGTCACCGGTCCGCAGGCGCTCTCGCCGAACAAGCAGGTCCAGCTCGTCAGCGTCGGCCTGAAGGGCCTCGCCGACGACCAGGCCGTGCTCGACGCCGTCCAGAAGGTTCGCGATGTCGCCGGCCCGGCGCTCGCCGACAGCGGCCTGGCGTACGGCGTGACCGGCGACGCAGCGCTGTTCCTGGACAACCAGGACGCCTTCGAGAACGCGTTCGTCGTGGTCGGCATCGCGACGCTGGTGCTGATCGTCGGCCTGCTGCTGTTCATCTACCGCAGTCCGGTCGCGGCGCTGCTGCCGATCCTGACCGTCGGCCTGGTCAGCGCGATCGCGCCCGGTCTGATCGCGCTCGCCGCGAAGGCGTTCGACCTGCAGGTCACCCAGGACCTGCAGACCATCCTGACCGTCGTCCTGTACGGCGTCGGCACCGACTACATCCTGTTCCTGCTCTTCCGGTACCGCGAGCGCCTGCGCGCCGGCGAAGAGCCGAAGCAGGCGCTGATCACCGCTGCCGGCCGGGTCGCCGAGGTGATCGTCTCCGCGGCCGGCGCGATCGTGGTCTCGTTCAGCGCGCTGCTGCTGGCCGTGTTCGGCGGGTTCAAGAGCCTCGGCCCGGGCCTCGCGATCGCGGTCGTGGTGATGGCCTTCGCCGCGATCACGCTGATCCCGGCGGTCGTCTCGCTGCTCGGCCCGAAGGTGTTCTGGCCGTCGAAGTCGTGGCAGCACACGCCGAAGGGCGCGACCTTCAAGCGGCTCGGCCGGTTCACCGCGAAGCGTCCGGCCCTGGTCGCGACGATCTCCGGCGGCATCATGGTCGCGCTCGCCCTCGGCACGCTGGGGATGAAGATCGACTACGACGCGTTCGCGCAGCTCCCGGCCGACACCGAGTCGGCGCGGGCGATCAAGGACCTGCAGACCGGCTTCCCGGCGGGCGCGCTGAACCCGACGACCGTGTACGTGAAGAGCACCGACGGCAGCCCGCTCGACCCGGCCGAGCTCACGGCGTACGCCGGCAAGCTCGCACAGGTCGACGGGGTCGGCGCCGTCCTGCCCGCCGCGGCCGACGGTTCGCCGGCGCTGCTCAGCAAGGACAAGACCGTTGCCCAGATCAACGTCGTGCTCGACGGCGCACCGTACGCCGCGGAGTCGCTCGATCTGGTCGACGGCGCCCTGAAGGACGCGGCGCACGCCGAGGCTCCGGCCGGTACGACGACGCTGCTCGGCGGCGTTTCGTCGTCGTACACGGACATCCGGGACGCCAACAGCCGCGACCTCTCGGTGATCTTCCCGGTCGCCGGCGGTCTGATCGCGGTCATCCTGGCGCTGCTGCTTCGCAGCCTGCTGGCGCCGCTGGTGCTGATGATCGCGGTGGTGCTGAGCTTCTTCAGCACGACCGGCGCCACGGTCCTGGTCTTTCAGGGCGCCGCCGGACACGCGGGCGTCTCGTTCTCGCTGCCGATCATGCTCTACCTGTTCGTCGTTGCCATCGGCACCGACTACAACATCCTGATGATCGCCCGGCTGCGCGAGGAGGCCGAGCAGGGCACCGATCCACGGACCGCGGCCGACCTCGCGATCGAGCACGGCGGCCCGTCGGTCGCCGCGGCCGGGCTGATCCTGGCCGGCACCTTCTCCTCGCTGATGCTGGCCGGGATGGCGCTGCTCACCGAGATGGGCTTCTCGGTCGCCGTCGGGATCGCGATCTCGGCGTTCGTGATGTCGATCTTCCTGGTCCCGAGCGTCACCGCGCTGCTCGGCCCGAAGGCCTGGTGGCCGCGGAAGCTGACGAAGCGCGAGCCGGTGACCGAGGACCGGGAGCTCGAACCGGTCGGGTGAGTTGGAGAGAGAGCTGCAGGCTGAGGGGTCCTGCACAGTGCGGCCCGGACCGTTCGCGGTCCGGGCCTCGCTGCGCTTATTCGGTGTCGGCGCGCGGCGGTCGGCTGCTAGAACACCGGTATGGCGGAGCGCAGCATTGTCGTGGTCGGTGCCGGGATCGTCGGGGCCTCGCTCGCTTATCACCTGAGCGGACAGGGTCGGCCGGTCACGCTGATCGACTCGGGTCTACCTGGATCAGGCGTTACCCGCGCGTCGTTCGCGTGGATCGGGCGGCCGGCGACCAGCGATCGGCCCTCGGCGCCACTGCGGTACCTCGCGGTCGACGAGTACCGGCGGCTGGAGGCGGAGCTGCCCGCCCTGGCGATCCGCTGGACCGGATCGCTGGTCTGGGACGGCTTCGACGACTCCCCCGGGCCGCTCACGGGCGACGCGCGGGCGCTGGAGCCGAACCTGATCGATCCGCCGGCCGAAGCGGCTCACCATCCCGACGACGCGGCGCTCGATCCGGTCGCGGCGGCCGAGGTGATGGTCGCCGCCGCGCGTGAGCGAGGCGCGAAGGTGCTGGTCGGTACGACGGTGACCGCGCTCGAACAGCACGCGGGAAGGGTGACCGGCGTACGGACCACCGCCGCGACGATCCCCGCCGACACCGTCGTACTGGCGGCCGGCACCGACAGTGTCGCACTGTGCGCGGGGGTCGGCGTCGAGCTGCCGGTCGAGCCTTCGCCCGCCGTCCTCGTGCGGTTGCGCGCGAAGCCCGGCGTGGTCCGGGCGATCGTGGCGACGCCGGCGCTGGAGGCCAGGCAGCTGGACGACGGGACCGTCCTCGCCCCCACGGTCTACTCAGGTGAGGCCGATCAGGCCGCGCTGCACGCGACCGCGCAGCGCGTACGGGATCGCTTCGCCGCGTTCTTCACCGGCGCCGGCGACGCTGAGGTGATCTCCGTCGAGGTCGGCTGGCGCCCGATGCCCGTGGACGACGAGCCGATCATCGGTGCACCGGCCGGCACCGAAGGCCTGTACGTCGCCGTGATGCACTCGGGGATCACCCTGGCCGCCGCAGCCGGCCGGCTCGCCGCCGCGGAGATCCTCAGCGGACGGCCGGCCCCCGAGCTCGAAGGTTGCCGACCCACCCGCTTCCACTGAGTCTCTACACCTTCGCGCGCTCAGGGAGCTGGACGGTGAAGAGCGGCAGCAGGACGTGGACGAGCGGTCCGATCGCCAGCGCGTAGGCGACGGTCCCGAGGCCGACCGCGCCCCCGAGCAGCCAGCCGATCGCGAGCACCGTCACCTCGATGCTGGTCCGGACCAGCCGCACGCTGAGGCCGGTACGGCGGACCAGGCCGGTCATCATGCCGTCGCGCGGGCCCGGGCCGAACTGGGCGCCGATGTAGAGCGCGCCGGCCAGCGCGTTCAGCACGATGCCGCCGACGGTCAGGAACAGGATCCGCACCCAGAGCGCGTCCGGCGTCGGGAGCAGCGACAGCGTCAGGTCGGTGACCAGACCGATCACGATCGCGTTGCTGATCGTCCCGAGCCCGGGCCACTGCCGGAGCGGGATCCAGAGCAGCAGCACCACGAAGCTCATCGCGATCACCACCGTGCCGAAGGTCAGCGGCAGGTGCTCGGTGATGCCCGAGTGCAGCACGTCCCACGGGTCCAGGCCGAGGTGGCTCTCGATCATCAAGCCCATCGAGGCGCCGTACAGGACCAGGCCGACGTAGAGCTGGACCAGGCGGCGCGGGAGGCGGCCGGCTTTCAGCTGCTCGATCGGGTTCAGCGCGGCGAGGGTCCGAGGGGGTGCGGTGGGTTCTGCGGTGGCGGTCACACGCTCCAGTTTGCGCATCAGTGGCCTGGTGATCGATAGCCAATTGCGCAATAGTGGACTGCATGAGTGGCCAACAACTGCCCGCGAGCACCCTGACCGGCCTGCTCGGCGGCTGGTCCGACGACGGCGGGCCGGCGTACCGGGCGCTGGCCGAGCGGCTTCGGCTGCTGATCGCGGACGGGCGGATCATGCCCGGCGCGCGGCTGCCGAGCGAGCGGGAACTGACCGACGCGCTCGGGGTCAGCCGGACGACCGTCGCGTCGGCGTACCGGGAACTGCGCGACCGCGGGTACCTGACCAGCCGGCGCGGGTCGGGCAGCGTGACCGCACTGCCGTCGCGGATCGAGCCCGAGCTCGGGAGGCATCACGCGCCGGGGATCGACACGGACGGGCTGTACGACTTCACCTGCGCGGCGTCGCCCGCCGTACCGGGGATCAGTACGGCGGTCGCGGCGGCGATGGAGGACCTGCCGCACCACCTCGCGACGCCCGGCTACCATCCGCAGGGGCTGCCTGAGCTGCGCGCCGAGATCGCGGCGTCGTACGAAGCGCGGGGGCTGCCGACGTCGCCCGACCAGATCATCGTCACCGCGGGGGCGCTGGCCGCGACGTCGATCGCGGTCCGCGCGATGACGCAGATCGGCGACCGGGTGCTGACCGAGAGCCCGACCCACCCGAACTCGGTCGACTCGATCCGGCGCAGCGGCGCCCGCGTCGTCGCCGCACCGATGAGCCCCGGCGGCTGGGACCTCCCGTTGCTGGAGGCAACGATCAGGCAGACCGCGCCGCGGGCGGCCTGGATGGTGGTCGACTTCCAGAACCCGACCGGTGAGCTGATGCCGGCCGCCGACCGGCAGCGGCTGGCGATCGCGTTCGCGCGCAGCCGGACCACCGCGATCATCGACGAGACCCTGTACGAGCTGCCGCTGGACGGGCAGGAGATGCCGCCGCCGTTCGCGTCCTTCGACCCCTCCGGGGTGATCACGGTCGGATCGGTGAGCAAGTCGTTCTGGGGCGGGCTGCGGATCGGCTGGCTGCGGGCGCCGGAGTCGCTGGTCGCGCGGATCCTGGACGCGCGGGCGTCGATGGACCTGGGAGCGCCGGTGCTGGAGCAGCTGGTCGTCGTACGGCTGCTGCGGGAGCGCGCTGCGATCTTGCCGGAGCGCCGGGCCGGGCTGCGGGAGCGGCGGGACGCGCTGGCGGCCGCGGTGCGGTCGGTGCTGCCGGACTGGCGCTTCACGCTGCCCGGCGGCGGGCTGTCGCTGTGGTGCGAGCTGCCGGCCGCTGTCGGGTCGTCGCTGGTGGGAGTGGCTCAGCGGAACGGGGTGCTGCTGGTCGCTGGGTCGCGGTTCTCGCCGGAGGGCGGGCTGGAGACGTTCATGCGGTTGCCGTACACGCAGGACCCGGACACGCTGCGTCACTCGGTGGAGCTGCTGGCGGCGTCGTACGGGCAGCTGACCGAGCGGGGGCCGGCTGCGCGTCGTACGGCGTCGGCTTTGATCGCCTGACGTCATCGTGGCGTAATCCCGGGCGGGAAGGTTCGCTCCTGGGGTCGTGTTGAGACACTATGAAAGTCATTCTGCGAGAGGCGTGAGATGTCGTTCTTCAAGCGCAACACCGCCCTGGTCGAGGAGTCGGCCGCCCTGCCCGGCCGCCCGGAGCCCGGCTACGCCGTCCCGGCGGACAACATCGTGCTCGGTACGCCGCAGACGGCGCCGGTGCCCGAGGGCCTCGAGGAGGTCTGGTTCGGCACCGGGTGCTTCTGGGGCACCGAGGAGATCTTCTGGCAGCAGCCCGGCGTGTACACCACGGCGGTCGGCTACGCGGGCGGGTACAGCCCCAACCCGACGTACGAGGAGGTCTGCACCGGCGGAACCGGCCACACCGAGGCCGTCCGCGTCGTCTACGACCCCACCAAGACCACCTTCACCGACCTCCTGAAGGTCTTCTGGGAAACCCACGACCCGACCCAGGGCATGCGCCAGGGCAACGACCTGGGCTCCCAGTACCGCTCCGCCATCTACTACACGACCGAGGCCCAGCGCGCGGAAGCCGAGCGCACCCGCGACCTGTACGCCCCGGTCATCAAGCCCCGAGGCTACGGCGACATCACCACGGAGATCGCGCCGCTGGGTGCGTTCTACTATGCCGAGGGGTACCACCAGCAGTACCTGGCGAAGAACCCGAACGGCTACCGGTGCCACAGCAACACCGGGGTTCCGTTCCCCGCTTAAGAGCCTGACCGAGGGCCTCACCGCGTTGCGGTGGGGCCCTCGCCGCGTTTCAGGCCAGGATCGGCAGAACGCTCTCGACGGCCTTTGTGCTGATGCCTGCGGCGCTCGTCCACCAGCACGCCGGATAGGCCTGGTCGATGAACCGGCGCGAGGGCAGGGTCCTTCGGCTCCACGGGACGAAGCCGTCGGAGTAGCCGTGGTGGTCGGTGGTGTCGAGGACGCCGCAGATGCCGAGGATGTCGAGGAGGACCTGGCGCTCGGACTTGTTCCCTTTCAGCGGGCGCAGATGGGTGACTGCTTGGGCTGCTGTGACACCAGGCGGGAGTTCGCGGAGTGTGGTGAGGATCGTTCGGCCGAGCTCGCGGTCGGCGGCGGTGGGCTCGAGGCGTGGGGCTCGGTGGAACTGCTGCAGGTCGAAGGCGGCGTAGATGATGCTGTCGTGGCGCGTGCCACCCCACTTGAAGCGCTCGAAGTTGAGGACGTTGAGGTCCTGGGCGAGCGCGTCGTCGTACAGGCCGCAGATCGCGCAGTGGCCTTCCGCGCCTGGTGTGAAGCTGTGGGCGGGCAGGTCGCGCGCGACCAGGTACGACGCCAGCGCCGAGCGGAGGTCAAGGCGGCGGCTGGTCAGGCTGGCACGAAGGCGGCTTCGACGGCCGGGAGGGTCGTCTCCCCCGCCGCCGCTCGTGCTGCTGCGACCCAGGCGTCGTGGCCGAGGACGGCCGGTTCCGCGAACATGACTCCTCGGTCGACTGCGGCGCTGAGCGCATCGGCGGTGGGCCATTGACCCGGCCGGCGCCAGCCCGCCGAGGACCAGAACGTGTCGAACAGGGGTTGGAGGCTGCTCGGCGACGGGTCGTAGGTGTGCACGGGTCAGATGATGCCTTTCAGTCCAGGTCGTCGGTAGCGTGTCGGATTCGGGGTGCGCCGTTCGTAGTACGGGTGACGGGTCACCTGGACAAGGAGTGTTGAGATGGCGAAGTACCTGATCTCGTTCGACAAGGGCGCGATGGATCACATCCCGGAGGAGGACTTTCCGGAGGTGGGGCGCGCGGGGCACGCGGTGTGTCGGGAGGCGAAGGAGGCCGGGGTGTTCGTGTACTCCGGTGGGCTGGACTACGACGCCGAGGACCCGAAGTACGCCGTTGAGCCCGCGGTGGTGGGGGTGGACGGGGTGGTCACCGACGGGCCGTACCCGGAGAGCAAGGAGTTGATCGGCGGGGTGTTCATCGTCGAGGTGCCGACCCGTGAGGAGGCGCTGGAGTGGGCGGCGAAGGTCGCGGCCGCGTGCCGGTGTGCGCAGGACGTGCGGAAGTTCATGTACGACCCGGACGAGGTCTGACGCAGGGCTGTCGCCGATCGATCGGCGAACCTACGCTGGCAGGGTGAGCACGAAGGTGCAGGACCTGATCTTCGGGGGCTTTCCGCTGCTGCGGTACGAGCCGACCGAGATGCGGGTCCGGGTCCGCGACGGGGAGTTGCTGGTCGCGGACACGGTGCGAGCCATGCTGGTCTGGGAGCCGCGCCGGATCGTGCCGTCGTACGCCGTACCGGTCGCTGATCTGCGCGCCGGGCTGACGGCGTCGTCGCTGCCGTCGATCCCGGCGCCGGATCGGATCCTCGACCCGGGGACGCCGTTCGCCGCGCACTCGTGCCCGGGCGAGGCGGTCGATCTCGTGGTCGGCCGGACGCGGTTCGCCGGGGCCGGGTTCCGGCCCGAGGACACGGAGCTGGCGTCGTACCTGGTGCTCGACTTCCGGGCGTTCGAGGAGTGGTACGGCGAGGACGACCGGCTGTTCGCGCACCCGCGCGATCCCTACCACCGCGTCGATGTGCGGCCGAGCTCGCGGACGGTGCGGATCGAGGCGGACGGCGTACTGCTTGCTGAGAGCAACCATCCGGTGCTGGTCTTCGAGACGAGTCTGCCGACGCGGTACTACGTGCCGCTGGACGACGTGGTCGCGGAGCTGACGCCGAGCGAGCGGACCAGCGAGTGCGCGTACAAGGGGCGGGCGTCGTACTTCTCGACGGCCGGCTACCGGGATCTCGCGTGGACGTACCCGGCGCCGCTCGACGGGGCGACGCCGCTGGCCGGGCTGGTCGCGTTCCTCGACGACAAGCTCGACGTGTTCATCGACGGGGAGCCGCGGCGGGCGTTGTCGGCGCCGGCCGCCGGGCTGTTCAACGACCGCTTCGGGCTGAAGCACGACGCCTGAGTCGGGCTGAAGCACGACGCCTGGCCGGCTCTCGGCGCGGCCAGGCGTCGTACGGCTCAGCCCATCGACTTCTGACCGTCGATCGTCTCCCGGATGATGTCGGCGTGCCCGGCGTGCTGCGCGGTCTCGGCCGTGATGTGCAGGAAGACCCGGCGGACCGACCAGAACACGCCCGGCGGCTGCCACGGCGCGGCCGGCAGCTCGTAGGTGACGTCGAGATCCAGCGTCTTCACCAGCTCGTCGGTCGCGGCCGCGACCTTCTCGTACTCCGCGAGCGCGCCGGCCAGGGTCTCCCCCTCGGTGAGCCGGAACTTGTCCTCCCACGCCGCGATCACCTCCGGCGTGAACTCCACCTTCGGCACCTCCGCGCCGCCCCCGTTCACCGCGAACTCGGCCCAGTGCTGCTCGACCGACGTCACGTGCTTGATCAGCCCGCCGACAGTCAGCGCACTGACGGTGCTCCGCGTGTTCGCCTGCTCGTCGGTCAGCCCCTGCGCGGTGTGCCGCAGGAAGTACCGGTGCTTCCCGAGAAACTCGAGGATGTCGACCCGCTCACCGGTCAAGGTCTGCTCGTTTGTCGTCATGGGAATGACTCTAGGAGGAGTAGCGGCCAGGTTGTGTCCTCTTCTCGAACCGCTTCGGCTGAGATCATCACGGGATGCCGGACGTGCCCGAAAGCTTCCGCCAGGACTGGCTCCGCCTGTGGAATCTCGCTGAACGCCTGAGCGCGTCGCACCCGCGGTCCCGGGTGTTCAAGGAGCCGGAGCACCCGTCGACAGTGCTCGGCTTCGCCGGGTTGTTCCTGGAGCCGCCGGACACCTCGAGCGCGCCGAGCGGCTGGAGTGAGTACGTCACCAGCCCGCGGAACGCGATCACGTTCGCGTCGACACACGTCGACGGCGTGCACTTCTGCGCCCTGTTCGGTGCCGCGGACGCGTCGACCACGACGATCGTGCTCTGCGTGCCGCTGGCCGACGAGCCCAACCAGGTCGTCGGCACCAGCCTGCCGGAGTTCCTCGCGCTGGGCTGCATGGTCGGATACCACCTCGATGACATCGCGTACACGGATCGCACGGTGCCCATCGGTGATCTCGAGCACCCGCTCGAGCCCGAGCTGGCGTTCCTGCTCGACGCGCTGCGCTCGGAGTTCGGCCTCACGCCTTGGCGCGACGTGAGGTCGCGCCTCGAGGAACTGCACGCGCGGTACGCCGCCGAGATCGTCTGGACGCCGTACGAGGCGTGAGCTCAGGCCGCGCGGTCGCCGTACGTCCTCGCGTCGGCGCGGAGTGTCCAACCCGGCTGCTGGAATGGGCCGGTGCGGAAACTGGTGCGGGATCGGATGCCGGAGATCATTCGGGCGAAGGGTGAGGAGGCGGTGGTCTACCGGGCTGGCGCTGCGGAGTACCGGCGGCGGCTGCGGGAGAAGTTGGTGGAGGAGGTCGACGAGTTTCTGGGCGAGGGCGAGCGGGAGGCCGCGCTGGAGGAGCTTGCGGATGTGATGGAAGTGGTGCGGGCGCTGGCTGTCGATCTGGGGGCGAGCGCCGAGGACGTCGAGCGGATCCGGGTGGCGAAGGCGGCGGAGCGGGGTGGGTTCGCGGAGCGGGTGGTGTGGACCGGGTGAGGTGTGCGCCCCCGTTGAGCGCACACCTCATGCGGTCAGCGGCGGATGAGGCACTTGGTTTTCACGTAGCCGGTGCGTCCGCCGGCGACGGTGACGGCCTTCCAGAGGTTGTTGCTGCCGCAGTCGACGTAGCCCTCGCCGGTGCCGTTGGTGCAGTTCGCGTCGAAGAGGATGCCGTTCGCGAGGCTGCCGAGGGTGCGGCCGACGGTGTTCTGCTCGTAGATGTAGATGCCGCCGGGGTGGTTCACCTGGTAGCGGCAGAGCGCGCCGGCCTTGCCGACGAGCGTGATGCCGTCCGGCACGGCGGCCCGCGCGGTGACCGCCGTACCGGTCAGGGTGAGCGCGGCCAGTACGCCGATTGCTGCCGTACGTCGTACTTGGGTGAGGTGCACGGTGTCTCCGTCCGGTCGAGTGGGTTCGCCGGGGAGTCAACCGGGGAGCGCCTTCAAAACGCTTTCACGTTTCAGCATGGTGGTTCACCGTACGGCGGACCGGTTTTGTCGGTGGCTGGTGGGAAAGTCTGTGCATGGATGCGGCGGACGGGTTGTTGGTGGAGTTTCTCGATGCTCAGCGGGGGCGGGTGTTCGAGGTGCTGGACGGGTTGGGTGACGAGGAGTTGCGGCGGGCTGTGTTGCCGTCGGGGTGGGCTCCGTTGGGGTTGGTGGAGCATCTGGGGCATGCCGAGCGGCACTGGTTTCAGCAGGTGACGTTGGGGGCGGCGGAGGCGTTGCCTTGGGAGCGGTTGCCGGAGGACGACGCGGACGGGCCGTTCACGACCTCGCGGAGTACGGAGGCGGTGTTCGGGTTCTACCGGCGGCAGATCGCGGTCGCGAACGAGGTGCTGGTGTCGACGTCGTTCGACGCCGCGCCGGTCGGCAAGCACGGGTTCGGGCCGGAGCCGGTGGAGTTGCGGGTGATCGTGCTGCACATGATCGAGGAGACGGCGCGGCACCTGGGGCATCTGGATGCGGCCCGGGAGTTGATCGACGGGGCGGTCGAGCTGGGGCGGGATCAGTGGTGACGGAGGGCGAGGCCGAGCAGGTCGAGAGGGGCGTCCACAGCAGCGTCGTACGGAGCACAGAGAGCCAATTGAATCTTGTACGGACTGCAACGGCGACGCTACGGCCCGTCGCGGAGGAACGGGAGAAGGTGGCTGGCATTCTCTGCGGATGGTGATCGAGCGGCGCAGTCCGTGGTGGCGGGGGTCGGTGAGTACTGATCTCGCGGAGTTCCTGGTGGTGTTCTCGCACGGGCAGGTGAGCGAGATCGTCGCGGCGCGCTGCGACGGGTGCGGCGACTCGGTGTTCGTGGTCGGCATCGACGAGCAGCACGGGTACGCCGTACGCCGGTGCGCCGGGTGCGACCGCCCGTGGGTGATGCTCGGCGGGACCGACTGGTCGGAGGTCCAGCGCGCGGTCTGCCCGTGCGGCGGCGAGCTGTTCGAGATCGCGGCCGGGTTCACCGAGCGGCTCGACGGGGAGCTCGGGTGGGTCTACCTCGGGCTGCGGTGCACGACGGACGACGTACTGGGGTTGTACGGCGACTGGCGGATCACGGCCCGACCGACGCGGAAGCTGCTCGACCTGGTCTGACGCGGCCGGCCGGCTGTGCCCGATTCTGGGGGTGGCGCCTGGCAGGATCCTCGGCACCGGATCGAGGAGGCCTGGATGGCGTTGCGGTGGTACTCCGTGGTGGTGGACTGCGCCGACGTGCGGGCGCAGGCGGCCTGGTGGGCCGAGGCGCTGGACTGGCGGGTGATCCACGCCAGCGACGACGAGTGCGTGATCATCCCGTCGTGGGTCGACGAGGCGGCGATGCGGGAGACGCCGTGGGAACGGGTCGGGCCGGGGATCGTGTTCGTGCCGGTGCCCGAGGGCAAGGCGGTGAAGAACCGGCTGCACCTCGACTTCGCGCCGCACACGAGCCAGCACCGCGAGGCCGAGATCGCGCGGTTGATCGCGCTGGGCGCGAGTCGCGTTGACGTCGGGCAGCCGGAGGGGCCGAGCTGGACGGTGCTGGCTGATCCGGAGGGCAACGAGTTCTGCGTGCTGAGCTCGCGGGACAGCTGACCGCGCGGGCGGTCAGTCGCCCGAGGTCAGCCGTAGGTCGACGAACGCGATGGTGTCGCCGGGGAGGACGTACCGGTCGGTCTCGACGAAGCCATGCCGCTCGGCGAAGCGGAGGCCTTCGGAGTTACTGGCGAGAACTATCGTCTCGATCTCGGAGGCGCCGAGTTCCTTGGCCTTTGTCAGTCCACGTCGATACAACACCTCGCCGTACCCGCGACGCCGGTACGCCGGAAGCACCCGCGCGATCACCGTGACAGCCCCATTCTCAGGCGGCCGCACAGTCGAGCACCCCACCAGCACCTCCCCCGCGTACAGCACCTCCAGATGATTCCGCCCCGCCCGCTCCCGCACCTCCGCGCTGGACAGCGCTGCCGTCGGGATGATCGCGTTGTGGACCTCCCGCCAGTCCTCGACCGCGCGCTCGTCGCCCGCCTCGACCACCACCACCCGCAGCTCGCTCATCCGCCCACCCAACCCGCCGAAGACCAACCAGGTCAACCGACTTCGGAGCCGCCCGTGCACAACCACACGCCGCCCGGCTACAGCTGCCCCTTCTGCCACCTGATCGCCGGCGGCGAGGACGCACTCACCACCCAGCACGACGTCGTACGCCGTACCGACGGCGCCCTCGCGTTCGTCGCCTCGCGCTGGTGGCCCAACAACCGCGGCCACGTCCTCGTCGTCCCCACCGAGCACCACGAGAACCTGTACGACCTCAGCCGCCCAGCCGGTCACGCCGTGCACGACCTCGTCCAGGAGGTCGCGATCGCCGTCCGCGCGACCTACGGCTGCGAGGGCATCTCCACCCGCCAGCACAACGAGCCCGCGGGCTACCAGGACGCGTGGCACTACCACGTTCACGTCTTCCCGCGGTACGCCGACGACAACCTCTACAACACCCGCCACCTCCCCGACCCCGCGACCGCCGCCGAGCGTGCGCCGTACGTCGCCAAGCTCCGCGACCACTTCGAGCAGCAGGAGAAGCACCGATGATCGGCCCCACCCACGAGCTATTGCCCGAGGCAACCAACCCCCAGCCGGGCCGGATCGTGTTCCTCAACGGCGCGTCGAGCTCCGGGAAATCCACCGTCGCCGAGGAGCTGCTGCGCACGCTCGACGGCGCCTGGTACCACCTGGCGGTCGACCACTACCACCGGGCCCGCTCACGGCACGACTGGTCGGAGGAGGAGTTCCTCCCGATCTTCCAGCGCACCGTCCGCGGCTTCCACCGCGTCGTGGCCGGGATGGCGTCGGCGGGGAACGACGTCGTCGTCGACCACATCCTCGGCGAGCGGTGGCGGGTCGTCGATTGCCTGGAGACGTTCGCGGGCCTGCCGGTCTACCTCGTCGGCGTGCACTGCGCGCTGCCCGAGCTCGAGCGCCGCGAGCAGGCCCGCGGAAACCGCACGATCGGCCGGGCCGCGCTGCAGTTCCCGATCGTCCACCAGGACCTGCGGTACGACGTCGAGGTGCACACCGACCAGCAGACTGCACAGGACTCCGCCGCACAGATCGCCGCCCGACTGAGCAAACCCCCGACAGCCTTCGAACAGCTCAGGGCCGCAGGACCTTCGCGCTCGTGAGCACGCGCTGGTTGTTCCAGGAGCTGTCGCGGTACCAGAACTTCACCACCACGTACGACGCCCCGCCGGGCGCGTCCGCGGCGACGTCGACGTTGAAGTCGACGACACCGTTGCAGGTGCCGCCGACCTCGGCCTGGAAGTCCAGGTCGCCGCTCGCGTTGTACGTCCACACCTCGACGAAGCGGCAGCCGCTGCTCGGGACGGCGCGTTCGACCCCGCTGACGTGCACCGAGCGGTTGTAGAACGTCACCTTGCCGCGCGCGTAGGTCGCGCCGTAGGTGATGTCGAACGACTTCGTCGGGTACGCCGCCTGCGCGGCCGGGGTCAGCCCGATCGTCCCGGCCAGCATGCTCACCGCGGCCACCGCCGCTGCCGTCTGACGTCGCATGGTCGTGCTCCTTCGTCTGTCGGGCCCCGAGTGCAGCTGAAGTCTGCGGCCCGGGCGCCGCGCCGGAGAAGCACTTTGCAGCTTGTGGCAACCAGCTAGTACTCCCCGCGCCGCCGCATTCGGCGCGGCCGCCCGTCCGGGTCGTAGACGTGGTCGAAGACCGGACGCGCCCACACTCGTTGCCAACGGCGTACTTCAGCGGGCCGATGGCAACGAATCTGCCCGGCCGGCCGCTCCCCGAGCCGACCGCCCAAAACCCAAGCATCCAAGGCCTCAGCCGTCCGCTGCCACAACGAGAAACCCTCGACCGGATCCAGATCACCAGGAACCCCGAGATGTTCCGCCCACAGCTCAGCACGTAACCCCCGAGCAACCTCAGGCGAAACCACAGCACACGTCAGCTCACTGTCGTTCGTCCAGGACCGCCGGTTGAAGTTGTCCGACCCGCAAGCGAACCACTCGTCGTCGATCACACAAACCTTCGCGTGCACGTAGATCGGCACCCCATCGACGTTCTCCAGGTCGTAAACAGCGACCCGAGGCGACTTCAGCAACGCCAGCGCCCGCCGCTGCCCGTCCAACGCCGGCGGCCCGGTGAACCGCCCGTCCGCATCAGGGAACCGCGGCACCACCACGATCACCCGCAACGACGGCGACCGCTCCAACGCCTCCTGCAACGCCGCCGCCACATCCCGCGACCAGAAGTACTGATCCTCGATGTAGATCAACGACCGCGCCCGCCGCAACGCCTTCAGATACCCGCGCGCAATGCTGTACTCACCCCGAGGCGCGAACGGAAACCCCGGATGCTTGTGCGCGTAGGTCCGCAGCACCTGCACCGCACTCCGCCCGGCAGCAGGCGGGTCAGGAAACGACTCAGGCAGAGCAGAAGGATGCCGGGGCATCCGCGACAACCGCTGCACGAGCAGCCGGTACGGCGTCCGCCGATCGAGCGGATGCGGATCGTCCCACCGCTCGACGAACGTCCGCAGCAGATCACCAACGACCGGCCCGTGGATCTCCAGCGCCACGTCGTGCCACGGCGTCCGCGACCCGTACCGCGGATCCATCGGCGCCTGCTGCGGATCCCCGCGATGCGTTGCGTCGTCCCGGCGCTGGTGCGACAGGTCGATCCCGCCGACGAACGCGACGTCACCCGAACGGTCGTCGCGGTGCTGGATCACGAACAGCTTCTGGTGGTGCGAAGCGAGCCGCCGTACCCGCTGATCGAGCAGCACCTCGGCACCCGCCTCGTTCAGCGCGGTCCCGAGCCGCTGGTTCTCCTGCGCGTTGAAGCTGACGTGGTCGGAGTGCGACCGCCAGAGCAGCCCGCGCACCTCGACGCCGTTGCGCGCGAGGTCGCACAGCACCTCGCCGACGCTCGTGCCGTCAGGGATCAGCGCCTCGTCGTGGTCCCCGCGCCAGTCGGTGAAGTAGACCCGGTCGCCCTTCTCGAGCCGGCACAGCTCGTCGTACAGACGCTGGAAGTACGTCGCACCGTGGACCAGCGGCCGGACCAGGTTGCCCTCGGACCAGGAGCCGTCCCGGTCGATGTCCGTCCCCGCGTTGCCACGCTCACTCGCCGTCAGGAACCAGTCGTGCTTCATCTCGTTCCAGTGCCCAGCCGGCAGCAGACCATGAGAGGCTGACCGGCGATGCGCACGCGAAACTGGCTCCTGGCCCTCGGTCTGCCCGCCTCGATGGCCTGGTCGGTCGTGGTGACCGCCGCGCTGCCGGACTGGCTCTCCCCGGCCGAGGACTGCGCCCTGACCGCCGGTCGCGCGTCCAGCGCCGGCGTGACCGTGCACGACTCCTGGTTCCCGCCCCGCGCGACCTGCGACTTCGGCGACGGCCAGGTCCACGAACTCATCTCGACAACACAATCAGCCGTCCTGACCGTGCTCGGCGTCCTGATCGCACTCGCTGTGCTCGCCGGACTCGCGCTCTGGGTCAAGAGCCCCCAGGACGAAACACCACGCACAGCCGAGAACGTCGACCTCCGCCAGCGTCGCCGAGCCCACCTCACCAGCGGTCTCGTCGTCGGCGCCCTCGGCACCGGCGCCCTGCTCACCCTGGTCGTCGTCGGTTTCGTCTTCGGCGGCCCACCCGGCGTGGTCAGCGCGGTCCTGATCGGCATCGTCGGTCTCACCGCCGCCACCACCGCGCTCGACCGCTCGGTCGGCCCGCTCCCGAGCACCCGAAAGCAGTCCCGCCGCCGCGGCGCGACCCTGACCGCCCTGATCCTCGTCTGCGCCTCGATCGGCGCGGTGCCCCGCTTCCCGGTCCCTCAGTTCGGCGTACTGGTCCTCGCCGCGGCCCTGTTCGGCGCGACCGTCCTGATCCAGTGGTCCATCAAGACCGAGGCTTGATGTTCTGGTTCAGCCGGAACACGTTGTCCGGGTCGTACTCCGCTTTCACCTGCGCCAGCCGCCGGTAGTTCTCCTCGCCGTACCCGGCGACCACCCGGTCCTGTCCCTCGTCCCCGATGAAGTTCAGGTAGACCGCCCCCGTCGACCACTCCCGCACATCGGCGCACACGTCCCGCGCCCACTGAATCCCCCGTACGTCGTCCGCCGGGTCCGACCACACGCCGAACGGGTGCACCACCCACGCCGCCGACCGGTGCGGCAACGGCCACTTGTCCGCCTCCCGCGCGACCGCCCCGCCCCACGGCACGATCATCTGCTGCGACGGAGACGGCGACAGCATGTCGCCCGCCCGGCTGCAGAACGCGGCGATCGCCTCGTCAGGCAGCTCGTTGAGGTGTTCGGCCGACCAGTAGTTCCGGAACCCCGGCGGGTCGTCGAGCGCCGACTGCAGCGCGGCGTACGGCATCTCGGCCACCATCACGCCCTCGGGCGTCAGGTCGAACAGCGGCCGCAGCACGTCCCGCGTCGCCGCCTCGTCACCCAGGTGCACCGCCGCCGCACCCACCAGCCGCTCCCCCTGCAGATGCAGCGGCACGAACTCCTCCGGCGGTCCGGTCAGGTAGAACACCCCTCCCCCGAGCTCCTCGGGCGCGCCGCCCTCGATCAGGTCCCGATACACCCGTACGACGTCCGGCCCGGCGGCCGCCGGCCAGAGCAGCAGCGCCAGCGTGACCACCGGCAGCACCTGCAACCGGAAGGTCAGCGCCGTCGCGACCCCGAAGTTCCCACCCCCACCGTGGAGCGCCCAGAACAGCTCGGTGTTGCGGGTCTCGTCCGCGATCACCAGCTCGCCGTCGGCCGTCACCAGCTCGACCGAGACCAGGTTGTCGCAGGCCAGGCCCCACTTGCGTTCCAGCCAGCCCGACCCGCCGCCGAGGGTCAGCCCGGCGACGCCGGTGGTCGACACCCGGCCGCCGGTCGTGCCGAGCCAGTACGGCTGGCACATGCTGTCGAAGTCACCCCAGGTCGCCCCGCCGCCGACCCGCGCGATCCGCGCGTCGGCATCGACCTGGACCGTGTTCAGCCGGCGCAGGTCGACGACGAGACCTCCGTCGCTGACCCCCGTTCCCGCCACGCCGTGCCCGCCCCCGCGGACCGCGATCTCGAGCCCCTGACCGACGCCGTACCGGACCGCGGCGGCGACGTCGGCGGCCGACTCGCACTGCGCGATCATCGCCGGCCGTTTGTCGACCATCGCGTTGAACACCGTGCGCGCCTGCTCGTAGTCCGGGTCCCCGGAGCGCAGCAACCGGCCCCCGAACCCGAGCGGACGCGTGATCATCGTGTCGGACATGGGAACTCCCCCTCGATCTCATCCCCAGCTGACAGGCTCGATGCTGCTCCCGCGGACGTCCCCGGTCAACGCCTCGATTCCCTTACTACGTTGGGTTTCCGGGCGGTCACCCCAGGCAGTCAGCCCGCGGCAATCGCTTACCAACTACCCTGGACCCATGCTCGACTCTTCTGTGATCGGCGACAGCACCCGGACGCTCACCGAGGACGAGGTCACCACCTTCGTCCAGGACTCGCTGGCCTCGGCCGGGCTGGACGGCCGCAGCGTCTGCGTGATCGTGCCCGACGCGACCCGCAGCTGCCCGCTTCCGCTGCTGATGAAGGCGGTCCACCATGCGCTCGCCGGGCGGGTCAGCAAGCTCACCGTGCTCGTTGCCCTCGGCACCCACGCCGAGATGTCGCCGGAGGCGCTGCGGGAGCACCTCGGCGGCGAGTACGACGTACTGAACCACGAGTGGTGGAAGCCCGAGACCTTCGCCGACCTCGGCACCATCGACGCGCGCCGGATCGGCGAGATCTCCGACGGGCGGCTGCACCAGGAGGTCAGCGTCAAGCTCAACCGCGCCGTCGTCGAGCACGACGTCGCGCTGGTCGTCGGCCCGGTCTTCCCGCACGAGGTGGTCGGCTTCTCCGGCGGCAACAAGTACTTCTTCCCCGGGGTCGCCGGCCAGGAGGTGATCGACCTGTCGCACTGGCTCGGCGCCCTGATCACCAGCGCGAGCATCATCGGTACGACGGGCACGACGCCGGTCCGCGCGCTGATCGACGAGGCCGCCGCGCTGATCCCGGCCGAGAAGCTCGCGCTGTCACTGGTCGTCGAGTCGGGCACCCACAACCTGCACGCCGTCGCCTTCGGCGACACCCAGTCCTCCTGGCGGGCCGCGGCGGAGATCTCAGCGCAGACCCACGTCCGCTATCTCGACCACCCGGTCCGCCGGATCGTCTCGCTGATGCCCGAGCGCTACCAGGACATCTGGACCGCGGCCAAGGGCTTCTACAAGGTCGAGCCCGTCGTCGCCGACGGCGGCGAGGTGATCCTGTACGCGCCGCACGTCCGGCAGCTGGCCGCGATGCACCCGGAGATCGAGGAGATCGGCTACCACTGCCGCGACTACTTCGTCGGCCAGTGGGAGAAGTTCCGCGACCTGCACTGGGGCGTGCTCGCGCACTCCACCCACCTGCGCGGCGCCGGCACCTGGGACCCGTCGACCGGCGAGCACCTCCGCGTCCAGGTGACGCTGGCGACCGGCATCCCCGAGGACGTCGTCCGCCGCGCCAACCTCAACCACCTCGACCCGGCCGAGTTCGACCTCGCGGCGTACGAGAACGACCCGGAGACCCTGGTCATCCCGAACGCCGGCGAGATCCTGCACCGCCTCCGTTAAGCCTCGGGGCTCAGCCTCGGCCCCGGGAGCTTGCTCTTCACCAGGTCGGCCTCGGCCTTGGCTGCCTCGACCGCCTGCCGCAGCGCGTCCACGACGTACGTCGGAACCCGCAGCCCCTTGCGCGTCGCCCACAGCAGCTCGTGCTCGACGCGGGCGATCTGCTGCGCGTGATGCACGACGTCGGAGTCCTGCTTGGACATCCCGAGCGCCTCCATCACGCGCCCGAAGTCGGCCCGCTGCCGCTTGTGGTCGACCCCGACCGGCGTGAAGGTGAGCCGCCGCAGCGACCGGACCAGCCACTTCTGCCAGCCGCTCATCTGCCCCCACAGCCCGCGCGAGGACATCTGGTAGAAGGCGAAGTGCCCCGGCTCCTGGCGGCGGATCGGCGCGATCACGGTCTCCGAGATCGCCCGCTCGTCCAGCTCCCGCAGCCCGTTGTGCAACTGCCCGTACGCCAGGACGGCGGACCGCTCGGTCGCCATGCCGGTCAGGTAGTAGAGCATCCGGCTGACGTCCTGCACCGGCCCGAACCGGCCGAGCGCGCCGAGCAGCCGGAGCCGGATCGACACCTGGGTCAGGTCGGCCTTGAGCGGGTCGAGGCCGATGATCGCCTGCAGCTTGTCGAGGATCTCGCCGTGGCGGGTCTCCTGCGGCATCCAGACGTCGGCATAGAAGTGCCGGTCGACCTCCGGTGGGTTGGGCAGCAGCGCGGCCAGCTCGAGCACGTTGCGCTCGACCTCGAGCTCGACCCGCGCCATGTAGCTGAGCACCGGGCCGAACCGGCGCGCGATCAGACCGGGCTGGTTCATCGTGTAGTCGACGCTGCCCAGCTCGATCGGCGGGTGCTCCTCACCGAGCTTGTCGACGTGCTCGGTCAGCCGCTCGTCCAACTTGTCGCGTCCGCTCATCCGACCGGCCCGTCGTGGGTCGTCGCAGCGTTCACGTCCGCCTCCTCACGAGACACCTGGCAGGGTCACCAGAATAAAGAACGGTTGTTCTTTAACCTAACGAGTATCGGGTCACCGAGCCAGTGAATCCGTTCACACTCCGGGGAGTGAGCACGCGGACCGGTGAGCGGGAGGTCTTCGGAGCCGACGGTGGACCGGATCGGAGCAAGCCGACCCTTACTTCCTAGCCTAACCCGCCGGTAACCTTCCGGTCATGGGTCAGACCGAGGTCGTTGTCATCGGGTCGGGGTTCGCCGGGTTGGGCATGGCGATCAAGCTGCGCGAGGCCGGGATCGAGGACTTCGTCGTCCTCGAGCAGGCCGACCGTCTGGGCGGCACGTGGCGGGACAACACCTACCCCGGTTGCGCGTGCGACGTCCCGTCGTACCTGTACTCGTTCTCGTTCGAGCAGAACCCGCGCTGGCAGCGGATGTTCGCGCCCTGGGACGAGATCCTGGCCTACCTCGAGCACTGCGCGACCAAGTACGGTGTCGCCGGCAAGATCCGGTACGGCGCGGAGGTGACCGAGGCCGCGTTCGACGAGGCGACCGGCCGCTGGACGGTGACGGTCAACGGCGACGAGACGATCGACACCCGCGTCCTGGTCGCCGGCGTCGGCAGCCTGCACCAGCCGAAGATCCCGGACCTGCCCGGCCTGGACACGTTCGCCGGGCCGGCCTTCCACTCCGCCCAGTGGGACCACAGCCAGGACCTGACCGGCCGCCGGGTCGCCGTCGTCGGGACCGGCGCGAGCGCGATCCAGTTCGTGCCGAAGGTCGCCGAGCAGGCCGCGCAGCTCGACCTCTACCAGCGCACGCCGCCGTGGATCACCGCCAAGCCCGACCGTGCGATCGGGCGCCGCGAGCAGGCCCTGCACGCCCGCTTCCCGACCGGGCAGCGGATCATCCGGGACGCGATCTTCTGGGGTCTGGAGGCCCGCGGCCTCGGCTTCGCGGGCAACCCGAAGCTGATGAAGGGCCTGGAACTGCAGGCCCGCCGCCAGCTCGGCAAGCAGGTGAAAGACCCGGTACTGCGGGCGAAACTGACCCCGGACTACCAGATCGGCTGCAAACGGATCCTGCTCTCCAACGACTACTACCCGGCGCTCACCCGGCCCACCGTCGACGTGGTCACCACCGGGATCAGCCGGATCACCCCGACCGGCGTGGTCGATGCCGAGGGCACCGAACGGCCGGCCGACGTACTGGTCCTCGGCACCGGTTTCGAGGTCTCCGGCAACCTGCTGCGGATGCGGATCCTCGGCCGCGACGGCACCGACCTGGCCGACCACTGGAAGCAGCAGGGCATCGGCGCCCACCTCGGCATCACCGTCGCCGGCTACCCGAACCTGTTCCTGCTGGTCGGCCCGAACACCGGCCTCGGTCACTCCTCGATGGTCTTCATGATCGAGGCCCAGGTCCGGTACGTCGTCCAGGCGCTGCGCCTGCTCGGCCGCGCGACCTCGATCGAGGTCCGCGAGGACGTCCAGGAACGCTTCGTCGACGAGGTCCAGTCACAGCTGGACGGGACGGTCTGGGAGTCCGGCTGCAACAGCTGGTACCTGGACGCCCAGGGCCGCAACTCGACCATCTGGCCGGAGTTCACCGTCGGCTACTGGCGCCGGACCCGGCGGCTGAAGCCGTCGGACTTCGTGCTCACCCGGGGATGACCCGGACTCCCTTGGTCGTAGCGCTCAGGGTCCGGCGTACGACCAAGGGATGAGCGCAAGACGGACCCTTGGGCCGATGTCCGGACAAGCCTGGCGGGGAACCATGGATGACATGAACCTCCTCCAGATCCTGAGCGCAGTCGTCATCGTCGGCGGTGTCGTGATCACCGCCCTGATCGCCATCGTCCCGACCGTCATCGACCGCTGAACCTGCACTTGCCGTAAGCAACGAATGCAGTAGCCGCAGGCAATCGTCCGTGGCTCAGTCGACGGCGATGTGGCTCAGCAGGTCCTGCCGGGTCAGTACGCCGACCGGCTTGCCGTCGTCGAGCACCATCAGCGCGTCCCGGCCCTCGAGCAGCGCGACCGCCTTCGACACCTCTTCGCCGGCGCCCAGCGAGGGCAGCGCCGGGTCCATGTGCAGCTCCACGATGTCGGCCAGCCGGGCCTTCCCGCTGTAGAGCGCATCCATCAGGGTCCGCTCCGAGACCGCACCGGCCACCTCGGCCGCCATCACCGGCGGCTCGGCCCGCACGACCGGCATCTGGGATACGCCGTACTCGCGCAGGATCTCGATCGCCTCGGCGATCGTCTCGTGCGGGTGGGTGTGCACCAGCGGCGGCATGCTGCCGTCCTTGCCGGCCAGCACCTCACCGAGCGTCGTGCCCTGCCGGGTGTGCGCCAGGAAGCCGTACTGGGCCAGCCAGTCGTCGTTGAAGACCTTGGTCAGGTAGCCGCGGCCGCCGTCGGGCAGCAGGACCACGATCACCGCGTCCGGGTCGTCGATCTCGTGCGCGAGCCGGATCGCCGCGGCCGCCGCCATCCCGGCCGAACCGCCGACCAGCATCGCCTCCTCGCGGGCCAGCCGCCGGGTGACCGCGAACGAGTCCGCGTCGGAGACCTCGATGATCCGGTCGGCGATCGTCTTGTCGTAGGTCTCCGGCCAGAAGTCCTCACCGACACCCTCGACCAGGTACGGCCGGCCGGAGCCGCCGGAGTAGACCGAGCCCTCCGGGTCCGCGCCGATCACCTGCACCTTGCCGCCGGAGACCTCCTTCAGGTACTTGCCGGTGCCGCTGATCGTTCCACCGGTGCCGACGCCCGCGACGAAGTGCGTGATCTTGCCCTCGGTCTGCTCCCAGATCTCGGGACCGGTCGACTCGTAGTGCGAGATCGGGTTGTTCTCGTTGGCGTACTGGTTCGGCTTCCAGGCGCCCTCGATCTCGCGGACCAGCCGGTCGGAGACGTTGTAGTAGGAGTCCGGGTGCTCCGGCGCGACCGCGGTCGGGCACACCACGACCTCCGCGCCGTACGCCTTGAGCACGTTGCGCTTGTCCTCACTGACCTTGTCCGGGCAGACGAACACGCACTTGTAGCCCTTCTGCTGGGCCACCATCGCCAGCCCGACCCCGGTGTTGCCCGAGGTCGGCTCGACGATCGTGCCGCCGGGCTTCAGCTCGCCGGAGGCCTCCGCGGCTTCGATCATCCGGACCGCGATCCGGTCCTTCACCGAGCCGCCGGGGTTGAAGTACTCGACCTTGGCGAGGACGAGCGGCGTGGCGCCGTCGGTCGTCTTCGTCAGGCGTACCAGCGGGGTGTTGCCGACCAGGTCCAGGAGTGAGTTCGCGTAGCGCACGAATCTCACTGTATGGGACACGGTGTGTTTCTCCCTATTTCACTTGCTTGAGCGTCACAGCGTGTAATCCTTGGGGATATGAGCACAGCCCGGGCCGCGAAGCGACTGGCCCAGGCCGCAGCCTTCGGTGGTGGGGGACTCGGACTGATCGGCGCCACGCTGTACGGCGTACTGACCGCGGAAGCGCGGTACGCCGCGCGCGTGATCGGGCCGATGAAGGCTCACCCGGCCAAGGGCGACGGCCTGTACGGCCGGTATCCAGGAAGACCGATCACGCTGGCGATGATCGGCGACTCCAGTGCGGCCGGATACGGAACGTCGTCGGCCGACGAGACCCCGGGCGTGCTGCTCGCCTGCGGTCTCGCCGAGCTCGCGCAGCGTCCGGTCCGGCTCGTCGACGTGTCGAAGGTCGGGGCCAAGTCCACCGATCTCGCGCCGCAGATCGACACCGCGCTGCTGTCCGGGCCGCACGTCGCGGCGATCCTGATCGGCGCCAACGACGTGAAGTCGCAGATGCCGCCGTCGGTCTCGGTCCGGCTGCTCGACCACGCCGTCCGGCGGCTGCGCGCGGCCAACTGCGAGGTGGTCGTCGGCACCTGCCCGGATCTCGGCGTGGTCCGGCCGATCATGCCGCCGCTGCGGCAGGTCGCCCGGTCCTGGAGCCACCGGCTCGCGGCCGCGCAGACGATCGCGGTCGTCGAGGCCGGCGGCCGGTCGGTGTCGATGGGGTCGCTGCTCAGCGAGGTCTTCCGAACCGACCCGCGGATGTTCGGGCCGGACCGCTTCCACCCGTCGGTGACCGGGTACGCCGCGGCCGCCGCGGCGTTGCTGCCGTCGGTCGCGGCCGCGATGGGGGTCGGGACGGAGTCGTTCGTCCAGCCGGAGGCGTTCCGCGGCGAGGCCGTGCTGCCGATCGCGGAGGCCGCCGTACAGGCTGCGCGCACGGCTGGTACGGAGGTGGCCGCGACGGAGGTCGCCGGGCGCGAGCGCGGGCCGCGCGGTCGCTGGGCGCAGCTGCGGCACCGGCGCCGGCACCCGAAGGCCGACATCGAGCGCGTCGACGAGGAGGGCTCGGAGGAGCTCGGCCCGGAGGCCGGCAAGTCGATGGCGGGCTCGCCTTCCTGAGCTCCCCGGGCTGGTCGCCCTGAGGCGTGCGCCCTGAGCTGACGGTTCATCCGCACCGGATCCCGGCGACGTTTCGCCAGGATCCGCGCTTATTCACATCTCTCGATTGGTAGCTCAATACGGTATCGCCGTACCGATTTCTACTCTCGAGGGGAACCACCATGACGCGAGTGCTCGACAAGGTCGCGCTGATCACCGGAGCCGGCCGCGGGCAGGGCCGCAGCCACGCCGTCCGGCTGGCCGAGGAGGGCGCCGACATCATCGCGCTCGACATCTGCGCGCCGGTCGACGGCATCAACTACCCGATGGCGACGCCGGAGGACCTGGAGCTGACCCGGGAGCTGGTCGAGAAGACCGGGCGCCGGATCGTCACCGCGGAGGTCGACATCCGCGAGCGGCACGCCCTGGGCGAGGCCGTGGACGCCGGTGTCGCCGAGCTCGGCGGGCTGGACATCGTGGTCGCCAACGCGGGCGTCGCGACCATCGCGCACTGGAACGAGTTCCCGCAGGCGCAGTGGGACGCGGTGATCGGCACCAACATCACCGGCACCTGGAACACCCTGCAGGCCACCGTCCCGCACCTGCTGGAACGCGGCGCCGGCTCCGTCATCGCGACCGCCTCGACGGCCGGCCTGGTGGGCATGCCGTTCCTGGAGCCGTACGCCGCCTCCAAGCACGCGGTGATCGGCCTGATCCGTTCGCTGTCGATCGAACTGGCCGAGCAGAACATCCGGTTCAACGCGGTCTGCCCGACCGGTGTCTCCGGCACCGGCCTGGACAACAGCCCCGGCGGCGAGGTGATCGCGGCCGCCAGCGAGCGGGTCCGGTCGGCGTACCTGAACGCCTTCGAGATCCAGACCGTGCAGACCATCGACGTCAGCAACGCGGTGCTCTACCTGGCTTCCGACGAGTCCCGCTACGTCACCGGTACGGCGATGTCGGTGGACGCCGGACTGGTCGTGCTCTGAGCGTTTCGCCGGGGTTGCCGAGGGCCCGGATCTCCCGTGCAGGAAGGGCTGCGGTGAAATCGTGCGTCCGCTGAGCGGCGACTTTCATCAAGAGGCCCTTGCCTGCACGGATTTCGTGATGCACAGTCGATAGCACTACGCACGACCCCGACGACGGGAGGCGAAGATGGGCCTGAACCACTCCGAGGAGACGCACAAACGTCTGGTGGAGAAGGTGCCCCAGTGCACCGGACGCGAGATGACCGAGTGGTTCGGCCTGATGAACGACGGACCGTCGTTCTCACGCTTCGACGACAGGGTGAGATGGCTTTCCAGCGAGTACGCCCTCGCTCACGGGCACGCCACAGCCATCGTTCACGAATACGACCTGGTCAAAGCGCACCGGCGAATGGGCTGACGAGCCGAACAGGAGTCGAATTTTCGCGCGGGCCTGCCCTTTCAGGTGGAGGGGCAGGCCTGCTGCGTTTCCGGCCCGGCGCTGATCACTCGCGCAGGCGGGCGTTGTCGGCGGTGCCCTCGACCTCGACGATCTGTCCGTCGACGACCCGGTACAGGTCGAACTCGTCGGTCTCCACCTTGGAGCCGTCGCCGTCCGCGCCGAGGAACTCCCAGTGCCGCGTCCCGGTGTCGTACAGGTGCACCGCGAGCCACTCCCCCTCGACGACCGCGCGACGCAGCTCCCAGCGGTAGTCCGGGAAGATCATCGTCGTCCGCCGAACGCCGGCGACGTACTCGGCGCGTGAACGGGTCTCCCCGTTGACCAGCACCTGCTCGGCGACGAACGCCGCCACCGCCTCCCAGTCGCGCCGGTTGCACGCGTCCAGGTACTCGCCGTACCACCGCACGATCTCGTCCCGACTCGGCATCTGCTCATTGTCCCCGCCACCCCGCCCCCGGCGACAGCCCACGACCACCCCGACCCGGTCAGCACTTTGTGTCACGATCGATGACAGACAGTGGCAGCGATCACCGTGTTGGCCGCCTACCGTGAACGTGCTCCGCCCACTCCGAACGAAGGGACGGAAGATGCTTCGTGGCTTGGTGGTCACCACGGCCGCCTTCACTCTCGCCGCCGCACCGGTCGCCGCGGCCGCTCCGGTCACGGCCGCCGACAACAGCGGCTGCGACACCGACTTCCCGTACATCCTGTGCGTGGAGACGGTGTCCAAGGGCGGCGACGTCAACGCGGTGCGGGCGCGGTTCCAGAACAACTGGGCCAGTTCGACGATCGTGGCCCATGTCGAGCTGTCGTCGGGGGGCTGGCGCTTCTCGACCAGCGACAAGACTTACGAGCTGAACTTCCTCAAACCCCGCGAGATCACCGAGTACTTCTACCCGGAGAAGTACACCCCGACGAAGGTCTGCGGGACGTTGTGGCAGAAGACCGCTCCGGGCTCGTACAAGCGCCTCGTCACGACCTGCATCTGGCCGGACGACTAGCGCCGGACGAACTGGCACCTGACGACGACTGGCGCCGAACGGCGGAAGGGCCGGTCTCCACCTGGAGACCGGCCCTTCCGTTGCTGGTGCTAGTTGTCTCCGCGCAGGATCGCGAGGATGCGCAGCAGGTTCCAGTACAGCCAGACCAGGGTGACGGTCAGGCCGAACGCGGCCCGCCAGGCCTCGTTCTGCGGGGCGCCGTGCTTGACGCCCTGCTCGATCATGTCGAAGTCGAGGATCAGGTTGAACACCGCCAGGCCGGCGCCGATCGCGGCGAACAGCAGGCCCATCGGGCCGAAGCCGCCGATCCCGGAGTTGAAGCCGAACAGGCTGGCGACGAAGTTGATCAGGATCACTCCGGCGAAGCCCATCGTCGCGATGATCACCATCTTGGTGAACCGCGGCGTGACCTTGATCGCGAAGTACTTGTACGTCGCCAGCGTCATCCCGGCGGTGACCATCGTCGCCAGCACCGCCTGCACGACGACGCCGGAGTCACCGACCCAGTTCGCGATGAACTTGCTGCCGATGCCCAGGAACACACCCTCGGCGGCGGCGTACAGCATCACCAGCACCGGGTTGATCTTGCGCGAGAACGACAGCACCATCGCCAGGGCGAACGCGACCAGCGCGCCACCGAGGAAGGCCGGCGTGACCAGCGAGGTCGGGATCTTCCACCAGGCGACCGCGGCGGCCGCGACGACGACACCGAGCGTGATCGCGGTCTTCACGATCACGTCGTCCAGCGTCATCGGCCGGCTGTCGGCACCGGAGTACTGCTGCTGCGGGGGCATCCCCTGCCCGCCGTAGCCCTGGCCCGGCTGGCCGTAGGGACCCGGCTGACCGTACGGAGCGGCCCCGGGGTAAGCCTGGCCCTGGCCAGGCGCGAACGCACTCGACCGGTTCAGAACCGGGTTACTGCTCTGCATGACGTCCTCCTGATGACCCACTGTGGGTCGTACCGGAATAGTACGGTCCCACCCTTAACAACTGCTGAGGAAGAACCCACTGTTCCCCAACCGAAATCGCAGCGGGGAAAGCGGTTGCGAACCCCAACCGGTTCAGGCGCTGAGCAGCCCGAGTCTGCGCAGCCGGTCGGCCGGCGGCTGGGTCGCGCCCTGCCAGAGCCAGCGCAGATTCTTCGGCCAGGGCTGGCACTCGTCCAGCCAGTGCAGCGCCGACCGCATCTCGTCGCCGCCCAGAATCTCCGTCACCATCCGGTCCGACCGCCAGATGTACCGTCGCCGCCAGACGGTGTTGAACACCCGGATCCCCAGGTAGTAGATCGCCATCAACACGATCCACACCACCCAGCCGGGCCAGTCCGTGGCGGTTCCGAGGGCCAGGCCGCCCGCCAAGGCGATCGGGACGACCAGCCACTTGTGCTTGAGCCCGCCCTGCCTGGCCTGGACCAGTTCCTGGGTCACCAGGAAGTCGAACACCTGCGGCGGCAGCTCCTCGGCATGGCAACGCAGAATCATCGTCGGCCCGACCGCCCCGGCCTTGAGCTGGACCATCGGCGCCCGCTGATCGGTCCGCTCGATCGACGGCATCGGATACCCCACCCGGGTCGCCAGTTCCCCGACCCGCACATACATCTCCTGCTCGTTCACCAGCGGATGATCGCTCACGCACGGCCGGCGGCGCTAGCCGGTTCCGCCGGTGCCGGGCGCGGCGCGGCGTCGTACTCGTATGGGCGAGTACGACGCCGGCTTCCGTGGCCACCCAGGAGACGTACTTCCCGCAGGCCAGTCCTGGGGTCAGCCGCTCGGCTGCTGCTGCTCGGCCGGCGTGGAGAGGGCAGCGCCGACCTGGTCGGCGAGGGCCACCGCGACCAGGCGCTGCTCGAGGTCCGGGCGGGTCACCCTCGTCGCGGCGGTGAGCAGGAAGCGGCCGCGGGTGCGTCCGGCGTGCTGCACCGGCAGCTCGATCTCGGCGTTCGTGGGCAGGCCGTCGCGCTCGACCTTCAGCTCGTGCGACCCGCGGGTGACCGAGCCGTCGTGGTTCAGCAGCGGCCCGCGGCAGCGGAACTCACCCGGGACGAAACGGCAGCCGTCGATCCGCAGTACGACGATCAGCTGCGCGCCGACCTGGTCGATCAGCTCGGCCGTCGACGAACCGGAGGCGACCGCACCCGACGTCGTCAGGACGCCGTCCAGGTAGCCCTTCTGCCGGCTGGCCCGGGCTTGTTGCCGACGGCCCCAGATCGCGATCTGGGTGACCACGGCACCGATCAGCAGCAGCAGGACCGTCATCTCCAGGTCGTCGCGCCGGTCGATCGTCAGCCGGTAGTACGGCGGCGCCAGCAGCAGGTCGAACCAGACCGCGCTCGACAGCGCGGCAACGATCCCCGCCGACCGCAGCCCGGCCGCGGCCACGGCGACGATCACCAGCACCAGCAGCAGTGCGGCGTTCGCGTTGGCGAAGCCGTCCCGGAAGGGGATCAGCGCCGCGCAGACGACGAGCGGACCGGCGAAAGCCGCTGTCAGCACCCGTGCCCGGTAAGTTCCCACGACTCCATTGACGCGCGCCGATCGCCGCCGATCAACGCTTCTCACCGGACTCTGACAACAATTCGCCTGGCGGCCGGCTGTTCGCCGTACGCCGAACGGCTACTCGAGCCACTCCGTCTCGAACGACGAGTTCGCGTGGATGTGGACGGCCTCGTAGCCACCCGGCCCGGTCTTGAACTTGTGCGCCGTGTCGGCCGGCACCACCAGGATCTGGCCGGCCCGCCCGACCACCTCGACGGTGTCGACGGTGAAGGTCGCCGAGCCGCGCCGGATGATGAAGGTCTCCGGGTACGGGTGCTTGTGCAGCCGCGGCCCGACGCCTTCCTGCGTGGTCGATTCGAGGATGATCGAGATCCCGGCGGCGCCCGGCAGTTCCTCGTAGTTCTCGGTCCAGTCCTCGCCGTCGTCGCGCCCATCGGCACGGTTGACGACGAGCTCGCTCACGTCGGTCATCGGTTGACCCCCTCCTGGTGGCGTTCCGGGCACGCTACTGCGCGACCGGACCACCCGTGGAGCTTTTCGATCAGACCTTCACTGTCCGAGCCGCGCGGCGACGAAGTCCTCCCAGGTCCGCCCGGTGCCGTGTCCCGGGGACAGGTTCACCCCGGCCCGGTGCGCCGCGGCCGCCTTGCCGGGGGTGTGAATCGGCATCGTCAGCCGCCGCTTGCCGGCCGCCCGCAGGTAGACCTTGACCATCTCCTTGAAGGTGTAGGTCCGCGGCCCGGCGATGTCCGCGACCTGCCCCTGCGGCGCCGCCAGCGCGAGCTCGACCATCCGCTCGGCGACGGCACCGGAGTCGACCGGCTGGATCCTGAACCCGCTCGGAGCCGGTACGACGGGCAGCTTGGCCAGCTGCTCGGCCGCGGTGAAGGTCAGCTCGTGGAACTGGGTCGCCCGCAGGTTCGTCCACGGGATGCCGGACCGCTCGATCAGCACCTCGGCGGCGCGCTTGCGCTCGAAGTACCCGAACATCTTGCGGTCCAGCCCACTGACGACCGGGACCGTGTTCGCGCCGACGACGGAGATGTTGACGATGTGCCGCACGCCGGCCGGAACCGCCGCCGCGACCAGGCGCTCGGCCTTGACGTCGTCACCCGTCGCGGAGCCCGCGCAGTGCACGATCGTCTCGATCCCGTCCACGGCCTTCTCGACGCCCGCACCGGTCTCGAGGTCGCCGACCACGACCTGCACCCCGTCGTACGGCGCCTTGTCGGTGCGGCTCAGCACCCGGACGTCGCGGCCCGCGTCGAGCAGCCCGCGGACGACCTTGCGGCCCAGCGTTCCCGTTCCACCAGTCACCAGAATCATCGTCGTTCTCCATCGCTCGGTCGGCCCGATCTCTTCGGGTCTACTCCTGCGACGGATCCCGCGCGGAATGTGTGACTAGCTCCGGGCGAGGAATTCCAGGACCCGCTCGGTGGCCAGCGTCGCCGCCTTCTCGTCGTACGACGGCAGCGAGCTGTCGGCGAACAGGTGCTGGTCGCCGTCGTACAGGAAGAGCTCGGCGCCCTCGGCGACCAGGCCCTTGGCGGCCTCGGCGTCCTCGAGGTAGAACTCGTCCCTTTCGTTGGCGTGCACCTGAACGGGAAGGCCGTGCGGCCAGGTCCCGAACTCCGCCACAGGCAACGCCGAGTCGAAGAACACCGCGCCCTTCGCCCCCGGTCGGGTCTGCGCGAGCCGCTGCGCCGGGACGACGCCGAGCGAGAACCCGGCGTACACGAGCTCGGCCGGCAGCTTCTCGGCTTCGCGCGCGCCGCGCTCGGCGATCTCCCCGAACCCGACGCTCCGCACGTACTCCATTCCCTCGGGCAGGCTGCCGAACGTCCTGCCCTCGAACAGATCCGGCGTGTGCACCGTGTGCCCCGCGGCCCTGAGGGCGTCCGCGAAGGCCCGCACCCCGTCGGTCAGCCCCACCACATGATGAAACAGCAGCACCTCGGCCATGACCGTCCCTTCCGGTTGTATGATCCATCACCTTAGAACGATCCATGGATTTGGATCAATAGGCGAGTGCCTCCAGCTCGTCCACCACCGCATCCAGCGGCCCCGAGGTGTCGATCTCGAGATCGGCCGACGCCCTCAGCAGCGGCTCGACCGTGGCGAGGTGCTCCAGCACCAGCGCTCGCTCGGCGGGCGACTTCCCATACGGGTTGTCGCTGCGCGCGTCGATCCGCCGCACCATCACCTCGGCCGGCGCACTCAACAGCACCACCCGCTCGAACCGCGGGTAGAACAACCCCTGATTGCTCTTGCACCCGGCAACGAACAGGTCGGCGTACTGCGCGAGCAGCTCCTCCATGACATCGACCCGCCAGACCCAGTCTTCGTTCCCTTGCTCGTCGACGCCCCACTCGCACCACTCGTCGGAGTCGGTGTCCACGACGCGATGCCCACGAGCCTGCAGCGCCCGGAGCACGGTCGACTTCCCCGTCCCTGACATGCCCGTCACGAGAACCCTCACCGCCACACCTCCCCGGCCTCAGCCATCCCGCCGATTCAACACCCCGAGCCACCCCGACCCACCGGACCAGCTTGTATCGTCATTCCCTGCGCACCCCAGCCCGGGTGGCGGAACGGCAGACGCAGCGAGCTTAAACCTCGCGAACCGAGAGGTTGTACGGGTTCGAATCCCGTCCCGGGCACCGGCTCCGCGTGGGTTCACCCGCGTCCGGCCCACCCACCCCCGGCGGGCGCCGTACCGTTCTGTGTCCGGCTAGCGCCGGCGGTCTGCGGGCTGGGAAGTCGGTTGATCCGGGCGGGTGGCGGCCCGAGACTGAGCACCGTGGCCCGTCGAAAGCACCCCGTCTACCGGTTCTCAGGCACACCATCGCGGGATCCGTCCGCCCTTCGCGCCGTGCTGTCGAACGCGCGATCCGTACGGCTGTCGCTGGGCGGATACCTCATCTCCGCGGTGGATCCGGACGACGACGTCCTCGACGCGGCGACCGCGAAGTACGTGGGTGTTCTGCGCACAGAAGACGGCCCGCTCATCGACGAACCCCAAGCGGTCGCAGATCTCGTCGAGGCGCTCACGGTCACCCGCGTCACCGACGATCTCTGCATGTGCACCGGCGACGCCAGCGCCGAGTTCTTCGACGTCGACCGCGCGTTGATCGCCGTTGTCCGGATCGACTTCCCGGCCCAGATCGAGTGGCCGCACTGGCCCGGCAAGGCAGAGGTTGCCGATCCGGAGCACCTGCGCCGATGGTTCTCGACGTACTACAGGCGCCCGCAGTAATCGCTGCGCCCAGTACGCGCCACTGACACAGCCGGCAGTCAGCGTTTCTCCGCGCGCAGCGCCAGGATCCATGGCACCGGGTCGTTCCGCGGCTCGATCGCTCGGGTGATCGTCAAACCCGCCCGGGCGAACGCGTTGAGCAGGTCGGCGAGCGGGACGTGCCGCATGCCGAGCCGATGGCGGATGCCGTTCTCGCCCCACCACGGCGCGGCCGCGTGCCAGCCCGACGTCCGGTACGTCGGGTGAACGATGCGCCCCTCGTCGGCGCGGGTCTCCGTGTGCGGGCCGTTGAAGCACGGGTGGGCGCCGTAGAACGCCAGTACGCCGTCCGGCCGCAGGACCCGCGCCGCCTCCCGGACGACAGCAGCGAAGTCGTCGACATCCGTGGAGATCCACAGCATCGTGACCGCGGAGAAGACCGCGTCGGCGAACGGCAGGGCGGCCGCGTCGGCGCGGGTCAGCAGTTCACCGGGAGCGGAGCGTTTCCGCGCGAGGCGCAGCTGGTCGGCGGAGTACTCGAGGCCGACGACCGTACGGCCGGTGCTGCGCAGCGTCTGCAGGTTCTGGCCGGTTCCGCAGCCCAGGTCGAGGCACAGGCCCGTCCCCGGGCCCAGCAGGTCGAGCAGCGGCTCGCGGTTGTTGTCCGCCGCAGCCGCGTTGTGCTCGTCGTACCAGTCGGCGAGGCCGTCGTACCGGGCCATCAACTCAACAGGGTGTCGAGGTCGCGGACGGCGTAGCGGTGGTGCTCCCACTCCTCTTCGAGGATGACGTGGAGGCAGGAGAGCACGGTCTCCGGGTACTGCGGGGCGTGCGGATTCTTCCGCGGAGCCTGCAACATCTCGGGCGTCGCCTGAGCGATGTACTCGCGGACCATCGCCTGATGCTCGGCGCGAACCATCAGCACGTCCTCGTACGGCGGAACGCCGTCGACGAACAGCGAGGAATCGCGGTTCGAGTCGGTGCCCGCGTCCGCGAGCCCGAGCGGGTGGAACGGCTGCTCCTGCTCGTGGATCCCGCGGCCGAACCAGGTGTTGGTCGCCAGCACCAAGTGTCGCAGGGTCTGCGCGAACGACCACTCGCCGTCGACCGACTCGTCGACCTTCTCGGCCGGAGCACGCTCGACGGTCCGCGCCCAGGTCGCTTCGAGCACCGCCCAGGCCTCCCGCAGCCCCGCGGGATCCTCCGCCCGCCGCAGTTCGCGGCCGGGGAAGCGGCGGTTGAGCTCGCTCTCGACGTACGGCGCGACGTCCACACCGTTGACCCGCAACGTGCTCAACCACGGCGCGTCGATGTCCCCGGCCCCGATCTCCACCCCGCGCATCACCACCCCGGACAGATCGCACCCGACGAACCGGGCCTTCTGCAGATCCACCCCGCTGAACCGAGCGCCGCGCAGCTCGTCGGACCGATCGAAAGTCGCCATCGCCCCAGCATCGCCGACCGACGAGGTCGTGCGCGACCCCGCAGCGAAGTACTCGTTCATCCGCTCCACCTGCCGCCGCACCCGCCGGTTGGAGCCCCGCAGCGCGTACCCGCTGAGCCAGTTGAACAGCTCACCGTCGTCCTCCCCGGCAACCCGTACGGCGGGCACCCCCACGCTGTTGGCACTGGCCACCGCCTCGAACCCCAGCACCTGGTCCCACGGCACGTGGCGACGAGCAGGATCACGAAGCTCCAGATCCAGGCGCGCAGCACCAGCCGGCCCATCTACAGGTAGACCTTCCGCGGGTACACCGCGTGCGCCCCCGCCACCCGGTCCAGGAACAGCGCCCCGTTGCAGTGGTCGATCTCGTGCTGGAGGGCCCGTGCTTCGAAGGCGTCGGTCGACAGCGTGACGACCTCGGTTGTCCCCGGCAACACCCCCGACACCGTCACCCGCGTCGCGCGCTTCACGTCACCGGTCAGATCCGGCACCGACATGCACCCCTCGCGGGCCTTCTCGCGCCGGCTCGACTCGTCGACGACCGCGTTGCAGAGCACGAAGACCCCGTGGCACGTCCGCGTCTTCGGGTGCCCGGTCACGTCCAGCGCGAACATCTGTGCCGCGACCCCGACCTGCGGCGCGGCCAGCCCCACGCACCCCGGCGACACCCGCATCGTCGCCACCAAGTCAGCAGCCAGCGCGAGCATCACCGGATCGAGCGGGTCGACAACAGCACCCTCCAGCGCCAGCACAGGATGCGGCGCCCGGACGACCTCCAGGACATCCCCCGCCAAGCCGAGCTGCGCGGGCGACCAAGCGGCGAGGGTCTGGTTCAGGTGACCGATCACAGGTCGTCGCTCTCCGCGGGATGCAGCGTGACGCCGACGCCGAGCTCCTCCGCCGTGATCTCCAGGGCGCGCAGCAGCATCGGCAGTTCCGCGGCCGGCGGGATCTCGACCTCCGCGGTCAGCACGTACAGCTCTCCGCTCAGCCGCGTCGTCAGGTCCGTGATCGTCCCGCCGACCGACGCGATCATCCGCGTCACCGCCGACACGATCCCAGGCCGGTCCGCGCCGTGCACGCTCAGCAGGTACGGCGCCCCGAGCGGCGCGTGCGCCGTCTCCGGGCCCATCTCGCGGACCGTGATCACCAGCTCGCCGCGCAGCGGTTCGAGCGCCTCCTTGACCGGGCCGAACGGCCCGCTGCAGACGATCATCATCGCGAAGTGCCCGCGCAGCAGCGTCATCGTGGAGTCCTCGAGGTTCACCCCGACCTGGGCGAGCGCCTCGGTGACGTCGGCGATGATGCCCGGACGGTCGGGCCCGATCACGGTGACAGCCAGCTGAGTCATGGACGCACCGTACCCAACCGAAAGTCTCGACCTGCCCCGACTTCGGTATCCGGACCGCCGCTTCACGCCGTACGGCGGCCGCCCGATCGCTATCGTCGGACCCGTGGACCAGTCGCTCAGTCGCAAGCGCAGCGCCCGCGACTGGTTCGTCGACTCGGTCGTGTTCCTGTTCGCGCTGCTGATCGGCGTCGTCCTGTACGACGAGAACTCGACCGACGACATCCCGCGCTGGCTGTTCCTGGCCGACTTCGTCAGCGGCATCGCGCTGTGCCTGCTGCTGTGGTTCCGGCGGCGCTGGCCGATCCAGCTGGCGCTCCTGTCCGCGGCCGTGACGGTCTACTCCGAGACCGGCGGGATCGCTGCCCTGATCCTCGCGATGACCGTGGCGGTCTACTTCCCGCTCCGGGTGACGCTGCTGGTCGGCGCCGCGAACGTGGTCAGCGTGATCCTGTACTCGATCGTCCGCGAGACCACGGACCCCGACGTGCTGGTGTACGCCACCGCGATCCCGCTCTACATCGCGGCGGTCGGCTGGGGCTCCTACCTGCGGTCCCGGCGGCAGCTCCTGCAGACGTTGCGCGAGCGCGCCGAGCGGGCGGAGAGCGTCGCGCGGCTGGAGGCCGAGCAGGGTCAACTCCGGGCGCGGGAGGAGATCGCCCGCGAGATGCACGACGTGCTCGGGCACCGGTTGTCGCTGCTCAGCGTGCACGCCGGCGCGCTCGCCTACCGGCCGGACGCGTCGACGGAGGAGATCGCGGGTGCGGCGGAGATCATCCGGTCGAGTGCGCACCAGGCGCTGCAGGACCTGCGCGAGGTGATCGGCGTACTGCGAGCGCCCGTCGGCGAGCTGCCGCAGCCCGCGTTCGGCGACCTGCCGGTCCTGGTCGAGGGCGCGCAGCGGGCCGGCGTACCGGTGGAGCTGGAGCTGGACGCGCCGGGGTCGCTACCGGAGCACGTCGGGCGTACGGCGTACCGGATCGTGCAGGAAGGGCTGACGAACGCGATGAAGCACGCGCCGGACGAGCCGGTGCTGATCCAGGTGACCGGGGCCCCGGGCAACGGCCTGACCGTTGTCGTGAGCAACCCGGCGCCGCGGCAACGACCCGGTGACCAGGGCCAGGGCCTGAAGGGCCTGCGCGAGCGCGCGGCGCTCGTCGAGGGGCGGCTCGAGCACGGACGCACCCCGGAGGGCGACTTCCGGCTGTCGGCCTGGCTACCGTGGCCCCCGTGAACCCGAAGCGAGGACGCAGATGACCATTCGCGTGGTGATCGTCGACGACGACCCGTTGCTGCGGGCCGGGCTGAAGCTGATGCTCGGCGGCGCCCCGGACATCCGGGTGGTCGCCGAGGCCGACGACGGCGCCGGCGTGCAGGCCCTGATCGACCGCGAGTCGCCGGACGTCGTGCTGATGGACATCCGGATGCCCGGGATCGACGGCCTGACCGCGACCGAGTCGGTCCGGTCGCGGGCGGGCGCGCCGGAGGTCGTCATCCTGACCACGTTCGACGCCGACGAGCACGTCCTGCGCGCGCTCCGCGCGGGCGCGGCCGGCTTCATCCTCAAGGACACGCCCCCGGCCGAGATCGTCGAGTCGGTCCGCCGGGTCGCGAACGGCCAGCCGGTGCTGTCCCCGGCGGTGACGAAGCGGCTGATCAGCCGGGTCGCGTCGTCGGGCCAGGACCTGCGCAAGAACCGCGCGGCCACCCGGCTGGAGGAGCTCAACGAGCGCGAGCGCGAGATCGCCGTCGCGGTCGGCGAGGGCAAGTCGAACGCCGAGATCAGCGCCACGCTCTACCTGAGCGTCCCGACGGTGAAGACGCACGTGTCCCGGATCCTGACGAAGCTCGACCTGAACAACCGGGTGCAGATCGCGCTACTCGTCCACGACGCCGGATTCCTGGACGACAGCCGCTGATCACCCGCGCGTCACCGACCGCGCCTAGCCTGAGGAAGTCCGTCCGCTCCCGGAAGGTTTCCTCATGCGCCGCGTCGTCGCCGCCCTCACGGGTCTGGCTCTGCTCTTGCCCGCACTGCCCGCTCAGGCCCAGCCGCTCGACGGCGCCGCGAGCACCGATCCCGCTGCCTCGGTCGACCCGCTGATCGGGTCGGCGCGGGACGGCAACACCTGGCCGGGCGCGGTCCGGCCGTTCGGGATGATCTCCTGGAGCCCGACCAGCACGCGCGGCGACCAGACCAGCACCGGTGCCGCCAACGGCTACCAGTACGACACCACCCGCGTCCGCGGGTTCAGCCTCACCCACGTCAACGGCGCGGGCTGCAACCCGGGCGCGGCCGGCGACGTACCGATCCTCCCGTACACCGGTACCGTCGACTCCTCGCCGACGGCCGACACGAAGGACGCCAAGTACGCGAGCGACTTCAGCCACGCGAACGAGAAGGCGGTCCCCGGCCGCTACACGGTGAAGCTCGACAACGGCGTCCAGACCGATCTCGCCGTCACCACCCGCGCCGGCGTCGGCGACTTCACCTTCCCGGCCGACCAGCCCGCGAACCTGCTGTTCCGGACGTCGAACTCGCTGAACGGCAGCGAGGACGCCGAGATCACCATCGACGCCGCGCACCGCAAGGTCACCGGCTCGGTGCTCACCGGCGCCTTCTGCGGCCGCCGCGCGAACGGCGGCGTCAACAACCGCAAGACCTACTACCGGCTCTACTTCACCGCCTCCTTCGACCAGCCGATCGTTGCCAACGGCACCTGGAAGGACGCGGAGCTGACGCCGGGCAGCACCCACACCACCGGCGGCGAGGGCTACGCGACCGGCGCCGACCGGGCCGGCAAGGGCTCCGGCGGGTACGTCACGTTCAAGCCCGGCGCCAAGGTCCGGACCCGGATCGGCATCTCCTACGTCAGCCTGGCCGGCGCCGAGCGCAACCTCGCGACCGAGCTCCGGCCGGACGCGACGGTGAACCGGATCGCCGCCGACGGGTACCGGGAGTGGAAGAACGAGCTCCAGGACGTCGAGGTCACCGGCGGCACCGACGCGCAGCGGACCACGTTCTACACCGCGCTGTACCACGCGTACCTGCAGCCGAACATCTTCAGCGACGTCGACGGGCGCTACCTCGGCACCGACCAGGCGATCCACCGGCTGACGCCCGGGCAGAAGGCGCAGTACGGAACGTTCTCCGGCTGGGACCAGTACCGCGCGCACATCCAGCTGCTCGCGCTGCTGAAGCCGGACATCGCCGGCGACTTCGCGCAGTCGATGTACCAGTTCGCCCAGCAGAACAACGGGATCTGGGACCGCTGGCTGCACAACAACGGCGCCACCCACGTGATGACCGGCGACCCGGCCGCGCCGACCCTCGCGACCTTCGCCGCGATGGGCGTCCGGAACTTCGATGCCTCCGGCGCCTATGCCTCGCTGTTGCACCAGGCAACTGTTCAGAACGCCGAGGCGACGAACGACGTCGGTTGCCCCGGACAATGCACCGGGCAACGACCGGCGCTGGACACCTACCTGGCCAAGCACTACGCGCCGCAGGACGCCTGCCACTGCTGGGGCGGCGCCGCCGAGACGCTGGAGAACTCGCTCGCCGACTTCTCGCTCGGCCAGTGGGCTGACCGGCTCGGCCTCGAGTCGGCCGCCCTGAACGACCGCGGCACGTGGTGGAAGAACACCTTCGACCCGGCCGTCGGCTACCAGCGCGCCCGGCTCTCCGACGGCTCCTGGCAGCCGAACTTCACACCCTCGACCGACGTCGGCTTCGCGCAGGGCTCCAGTGCGACGTACACGTGGATGGTCCCGCAGGATGTCTCCGGACTCGCCGAGGCGATGAACGGCCAGGCCGTCCCGCGGCTCGACGCGTTCTTCCACGACGCGGCAGGCAACTGGGCGGTCAAGGGCGGCAGCGCGCTGCGCTACGACCCGACCAACGAGCCCGGTCTGCACGCGCCGTGGCTCTACAACGGGCTCGGCGTCGCCTGGAAGACGCAGGCGACCACCCGCGAGATCGTCGACACCGTGTACGGCGTCGGCCCGTCTGGCCTGCCCGGCAACGACGACCTCGGGACGCTGTCGGCCTGGTACGTGTTCGCCGCGATCGGGCTGTTCCCGCAGACGCCGGGCCGGGCCGAGCTGCTGGTCGGGAGCCCGCTGTTTCCGAAGGTCGCGATCAAGCGCAGCAACGGCGTACGGCTGACTGTGACCGCGCCGCAGACCTCGGACACCAACCAGTACGTCGAGTCGCTGTCGCTGAACGGGCACGAGCGCGCCGAGTCGTGGCTGCCGGAGTCGTTCGTCACCCAGGGCGGGCGGATCGACGTCCGGATGGGCGCAGCTCCGACCAGCTGGGGCACCGCTCCGCTCGACCGTTAACCGTCCCGCGGCTCCAGCACCACCACCGCGGTCGGCCGCGACCGGCGAGCGGCGAACAGGTCGAGGTTGTGATCGATCTCGGCCCAGCGGGCCCACAACCGGGCCCGCTCGTCGCCGGCCGCAGCCCGGCCGCGCACCGCACGCTTGCCGCCCCGGAGCTCGACCTCGGCGTCCGGGGTGGCGAGCAGGTTGAGCCACCAGGCCGGCTCGGGATCGCCCCAGCCGTTCATCGCCAGGGTGACCAGGTTCGCTCTGTCCTCGAAGTACCCGAGAATCACGCTGCGCGGCTGACCGGACCGGCGCCCGGTCACGGTCAGCCGCATCAGGCCGTACCGCCCGGGCTTCGGCTGGGACAGGCCCATCCGGCCGCCGCTCGCGCGGAAGATGCCGCGGTGGACCGTCCAGGCCGACCGGATGAACCAGCGCGGTGGAAGCCGCGCCTTCCCTTCACTCATGGTCCCCCCACGGGTGTTGGCTAGCTACTGGTCGCGCGCCGGAACTCCTCGTTCGGCATCTGGAGGCTGCCGAGGCTGGTCACCTCGCGCCGGAAGAACAGCGCGAGCGTCCAGTCCAGGATGACACGGGCCTTGCGGTTGAAGGTGGGGACGCGGGACACGTGGTAGGTCCGGTGCAGGAACCAGGCCGGCCAGCCCTTCACCTTCACGCCGTACAGCTGCGCGACACCCTTGTGCAGGCCGAGGCTCGCGACCGAGCCGACGTACTTGTGCTTGTAGTCCTGCGGCTCCTGCCCGTCGACGACGCGCAGGATGTTGGCCGCGAGGCGGTGCGCCTGCCGGACGGCGTGCTGCGCGTTCGGCGCGCAATACGCGCCGGTCTCCGACGTCAGGTCCGGTACGGCGGCGTTGTCGCCGGCCGACCAGGCGTCGTCCAGGCCCTCGATCCGCAGGTCCGCGCGGCACTTCACGCGGCCCTTCTCGTCCAGCGGCAGGTCGGTCCGGGTCAGCGCCGGGTTGGCCTTCACGCCGGCGGTCCAGACGATCGTGTCGGCGTCGAACTCGTCGCCGTCGCTGAGGATCACGTGACCCTTCTCGCAGGACTCCAGCCGGGTCTCCAGCTTGATGTCCATGTTGCGCTTGCGCAGCTCGTCGACCGTGTACTTGCCGAGCTCCGGCCCGACCTCGGGCAGGATCCGGTTGGTCGCCTCGACCAGCACCCAGCGCATGTCGCCGGGCTCGATGTTGTCGTAGTACCGGGTGGCGTAGCGGGCCATGTCCTCGAGCTCCGCGAACGCCTCGATCCCGGCGTACCCGCCGCCGACGAAGACGAAGGTCAGCGCCGCCTTGCGCAGCGCCGGATCGGGCTGCGAGGCCGCGACGTCGAGCCGGTCGAGCACCTTGTTGCGCAGCGCGATCGCCTCCTCGACGTTCTTGAAGCCGGTCGCCTCCTCGGCCAGGCCGGGGATCGGCAGCGTCCGCGCGATCGAACCGAGCGCGACCACGACCTGGTCGTAGGCCAGCTCGTAGTCCGGCCCTTCCTCGGGCATCACCTTCGCGACCTTGTTCGCGTGGTCGATGCCGGTGACGCGGCCGGTGACCACCCGGCAGCCCTTGAGCGTCTTGCGCAGCGGCACGACGACGTGCCGCGGCTCCACCGAGCCGGCCGCGGCCTCGGGCAGGAACGGCTGGTAGGTCATCACCGACCGGGGGTCGACCACGGTCACCCGGATCTTGCCCCGGCGGGCGGCCTTGCGCAGTCCGTACGCGGTGTACATCCCGACGTAACCGCCTCCGACGACAAGGATGTGCGGTACCTGGGCTGTCATGCGGCTCACTCTCCCTGAGTGCGAATCCTTCATGTCCCCTTCAGGTTACGCGCTCGTGAAAACTTTCACAAACACTCCCACGGGTGATCTCGCCCACCGGGATCTCACTCCTGCGAGGGACCTCATGGGCTTAGTGTGCGCCCTGTACTCCGCCTTCGGAGGCGCTCAGAGCCCCGCGAGTTCCTTGGCCCTGACCAGCAGTTCGTCCTGCATCTGCTCGGTCAGCTTCCCGGTGAAGGTGTTCTGCTGACTCGGATGGAAACTCCCCATCACCGTCACCTCCCGCCCACCGACCGGCACGACGTACTCAACCCCGTGCCCGAACTTCCCCCGCAGCTTCACCGCCCCCAGACCCCGCAACGCGTTCAGCACCACATCGAACCCGAACTTCCCGAGGCAAACGATCACCTCGGTACTCGGCAGCACCAACTCCAACTCCCGCCGAAACCACGGCGCACAGTTGTCCCGCTCCTCAGTCGTCGGCTTGTTGGCCGGCGGCGCACACCGCACCGCCGCAATCATCCGCGTCTCGCGAAGCTGCAGCCCATCCCCCGCATGCACGCTCGTCGGCTGATTAGCCAACCCCACCCGATACAGCGCCGCAAACAACCAGTCCCCCGACCGATCCCCCGTAAACACCCGCCCCGTCCGGTTCCCCCCATTAGCCGCCGGAGCCAACCCAGCAATCAAAATCCGCGGCTCCGCAGCACCCCACCCAGCAATCGGCCGCCCCCAGTACGGCTGATCCGCAAACGACTTCCGCTTGACCCGAGCGACATCCTCCCGCCACTCCACCAACCGCGGACAGGCGCAACACACCGAAACCCGAGCCTCCAACTCCCCCAACCTGTCCGTCCGCGCCAGCTCCACCACCTCCGCCGCATCACGCGCCACCGGCGTACGCCGTACAGCCGGATCCTCCGGCCACCCACTCCCCGGCGGCACCGGACTCTCGAACAACTCCCCCGTCAGAGGATGCGGAAGCTTCATCTGCTCAGGTTAGATCCCCAGCGACACAGCAGAGACCACACACCCAAAGAGCAACAAACGAAGAGCAAGAAACAAGGCAAGACAAAGACATAAGAGACAGTACGCAAGGTCCGTTCCACGACGGTCGCAGCGCGCGCTGAGGAGGTCCGTAGCCGCACACAACCACAGCCAGTTCGAGGATCAGGAGCAGACGAGGAAAGCCGAAAATCAGAGAGAAGAAGAGACAGTACGCAAGGTCCATTCCACCTGAGGCAGAGCCGCGCGCTGAGGCAGTGCCCAGGGAACAACACTTACACACCGCGAAGAAGACCTAGCTTCCACGAACCGAGCAGACCCATCGAGCACCTACCACGCTCCGGGACGGACACGTCGCGCCGAGCACCTCCCTCCACCCCGCCGACCGCGATCCGGAGGCAACCTCAGGGACGCGAGGTTCAAGTTCGACCTGACCTCATCCCCGACCGTTCGACACCGGGCCTACTGAGGCCGGCCGACTCCTCGACCTTCCAGCGGATCGCCGACGAGGCTGACGTCATCGGTACCAGAGGGCTCTAGCGGCGTCTCGCTGAGACCGACACCATGACACTTACGTGTCACGTCTGCCGAGGAGATTGAGCATGGGATCACTACCTGACTGGGTTGCTGCAGGCGCGGCGGTCGTCGCTGCGGCTCTGGTCGCCTGGCAGTCACTGGAAACACGACGAAGCGCACAGGCTTCCGCCGCCGCCGTCACCACGGCTAACGCGGCCCTTGAACACAGCCGTAGTTCGTTAGAGTTGTTGAGATCGAGTGTCGATGTAGCAAAGAGTGAGGAGCTACATTCTCGAACTTTGATCATCGAATCCGTTAGATCGCGAATGGATGCCGCTTCTCAGCTCCTGACGATAACGGCCGATCCTCGACCGGAATGGCCACCCTTGGAGCAAGACACGAAGTTCCCGTTTATTCTTCAAGGCGTCGACACCGATCACATATTTCACGAATTAGATGATGCAGAGCGATGGCTTACCTTGCAATACAGAGTATCGATCCGGAACGATGGGCCTCGTACCGCAGTCTTTGAGTTGCCCTCATGGCGCTTGGACAAGGGAAGTCCGTTCGCGACGATTGAGCCATCACGAGTATACGAACTACTCCCAGGGGATTCTATTTCAGGCTGGTTTGATATTCGAAAGACCGTGGCTGACTGGTCAAGCATGGCTCAGGCGCGCCTAATCGGGGCCGCCAACGCGGTCGACTCATTTCAGTTCATATATTCAACGCCAATGGATTCGGGTGTGTCGGATAGGTATATCATTGAGGTTAATGGAGTTCCATTCTTTCCGAAGTGGGAAGGTGGCCAGCTCAACTGGGCTATTCCTGAGGACTGGGATCCGGATCCCAATTATCCCGCACTGGCCCCAACCGCTAAAGTTCTTGAATCAGCTCGTACCTACTGGATCTCGCGAAGTTCGGGGCAGGTACTGCCGAGCTTGGAATCGGGGCATGACTGATGGGTTCGACCGCAAGTTGCCGTCGCGGGCCGCACGCGACACCAGGCGTCAATTCACGGTTACGTGTCAACCGCGGCCAGTCCTCCAGATCGTCCCGATAGCTGCCACCGAAGGTCCGGAGTGGCATGCGTCCGGGGGCGAGCTTGCTCGATCGCGAAGCGACACCGAAGGCGCCATTGACGCCTGGCGCGTAGGGCCGTCCCTCCCATGATTGCTGTCGGGACGATCCGGTAGCCCCCGGTCAGGCGGCAGGTACGTCCAGCCATCTCGCGCGGGTGGCCGGCCAACCGGGGCGTGCGGTCCACAGCACGGTGTCGAACGTTGATGGCGAGTACTGCTGTCTTCGACCCGGCACCCTGTTGGCACGTGCGCGCCAGGCCAAGGGCCGTGCCGGGAGCGAAGGCAGGCGGCCCGTCCTTCGGTGGCGGCGCGCTTTCGGGCCCTGAAGGGCCCGTCTTGAAGACGTAGAGAAACTTGTCAGCTGACGAGAAGCCACAGGCAGGGGGGTGTCACCACCGGAGGAGGCTGCACAAGCTAACCGCCGAGGCCTAGCCGATGTTCGAGGTATTTTTGGAGCGTTGCGAGGGCCATGCCGCCTGCTTTTGAGCCTAATGACGCAAGAAAGCGCCGGAGCTTCTGTCGGGCCACCAGGCGATCGCTGGAGCGCGCATCGGAATCCTCTAGCTCATGGACGGCCGACTCGAGGTCGGCCTTCTCCGATCCGGCAAAGCGATCAATCAGCTCAAGGATCTCTTTAGCTTCTGCTCCGAGATGGATCGTTCCTTGAAGGCTTTGCATCACGTGCCCAGTCACTTGGCCGATGACCTGTTGGTTAATCGTCACATTGAGGGCAGGGCTCACGACGGGAGCGTCTATGCCTGGAGAGAGGATCGCAGTGGCAACGTTGGCGATCGGAGGCACGAGGCCTTCTACGAGAGTGAGAAGATTAGGACCATTAGCCTCACCGTCGTCGAGTAACTCAGATTCCAGCTCATGCCGAAGCATCATGAGCCGCTCCTCGCGCGCATGCCGAAGATCTAGATGAAGTCGCCGTGTCAGTTTTCCATAGCGAGAGACCATCCGCTCTGCGTTAGCCACAGCGACTCCGCTCCCTGTTAGCTGGGCGATCGCCTCCTCAGGCTCGTCCGCGCAGGCATCAAGAAATTCGGAGAAATCTTGGAACTGCCGTGTCAGGTCGCCCGCTGGCTGAGCCTCTGAGCTGAAGAATTCGTATACCTGACCTGCAGGCGTCTTGTATCCATCCTGGCGAACCGCGCTTCTCCCGGTCTGGGTTAGCCAATCCTGAAAGAGGCCCAACAATGTAGCTGCTTCGTCGGCGTAGAGACGGCCAGAAGGAACGTAAATACGAAAGAGGAGATGCCGATCCTGATCTCCGAAAAAGGCAGCCGTTAGCACTGAGCGCTCGGCATTTGTTTTGTAGGGCATGACATTAACGTCATGAGCCTTCAACATTCCATTCACCGTCTCCCGCACAAGAGGCGTGACCGATCCCCAGTATCCTCTAGGCGGTTCATTGCCGAAACGTTGCGGGTCTGTGATGTATAGATCCCACTCGTATGCCCAGTGATCCGAATCTGGATCGACTGTCTCGGAATCGGGGCTCTCCCCAACTCCCGTTGCTGGACCGTGGTCGAAGTAGATCGCCTCATGGATGAATACGATATGTGGGACGTTTCCGATCGCGCCAATCAGTTCTTCGCTGATTCCCTTGTATTGAGGCGAAAGGATGCGTTCGTAGTCTGCCGAGGTGAATGTTGCGATGATTCCCATCAGATCGGGGCTCTTAGTGAATTCTATAATTTTCGCCCAGTTCTCCGGTTTCGACTTCAGTAACTTCTGCTCGTATCTTGCCCCCTCGGTCTTGATTTTGCTCGTCACTGACTCTGATGTCGTCGACCCCAAGAAGAGAAAGAATTTCGGATCTGAATCAGGCATTATTGCCCCCTGTAACGGCAGAAACTTGCTCTGTGGCAAAGAATAGGCTAGTGGTGTTGCCCGGCCAGTGCGAGCGGCTCCCTCCGGGGTGTCGGCAGCCCCCGGATGCTGGTGTACTAGAACAGTGCCGTGGAGCTGCTGCATCGGGGCAAGGTTCGGGATGTGTACAGCGATCGCCCGGGGTCCTGGTTACGACTTATCGCGTGTCGGTCTATGACGTGGTGCTGCCTACGCCGATCGCTGACTAGGGGAAGGTTGCTGACGAGTCTGTCGTTGTGGTGGTTCGAGCAGCTTGCGGACGTGATGCCCAACCACGTGATCTCGGCTACGGCTGTACCGGCCGAGTTCGAGGGTCGGGCTGTGCGGTTCAGCAGGTCGACATCATCCAGGTTGAGTGCATTGCTCGTGGTTACCTTGCTGGGCTGGGCTGGGACGCATACCAGGAGACGGGGAAGATCTCTGGTGTTGAGATCCCGCCAGGGCTTCGTGAGGGAGATAGGCCTCGCAGCCGGTGTTCACGCCGACTACGAAGACTGCGCCTGAGCATGGGGATGACGAGCCGATGACCTTTGAGGAGGTCTCGGAGGCTGTTGGGGCGGAGCTCGCGAAGACTCCTGAGGCGAAGACGCTGGAGCTTTTTCGAAGGCGACTGAGGTCGCCGCTGGTCGTGGTGTGCACCTGGCGGACACGAAGTTTGAGTTCGGGCTTGCCAAGGACGGGACGTTGGTCCTGGCCGATGAGGTGCTGACCTCGGACTCCTCGCGGTACTGGCGTGATGAGGACTGGAAGCCTGGTCAGCGACAGGTGTCGTTCGACAAGCAGTTCGTGCGTGACGGGGCTCGTGATCTGGGTACGTGGGACAAGACTCCTCCGGGTGCTGAGATCCCGGCTGAGGTGGTTGAGAAGACTCGTGTTCGGTACGTTGCGATGTACGAGCGGATTACCGGTCTGAAGTGGGAGTGACCATGCCGACCTAGGAAGAGATCCAAGAGGCTCGCCTCGCTGAGGTCCTGGAGCTTCAGAAGGTTCACAAGCGACTCCTTACCGCCAAGGATCATCGGACACCGAGCCAGACCTCGCTGGCGTGGACAGCAGTGGAACCCGCTTGTCATGCCGCTCATGGCGATGGTGTTCTGAGCAGCGATTCAGTTTGAGGATTGCCGATGCCCTCGAAGTTGGCACGGCCGGCGCCGCCCTATCGGCAGATTGCCGATGAGATCCGCGCGCGCATCTCCAGCGGCGAGTTGCAGGCTGGCGATCTGGTGCCGTCTGTACGGTCGTTGATGCGGGAGTACAGCGTGGCGATCGCGACCGCGCAGCGGGCCCTCTCGACACTGCGGAATGAGGGGTATCTCAAGTCGAAGCGCGGTGTGGGGAGCATCGTCACGACTCAAGAGGAGCGCGCCAGCATCCTTGGCGACAAATCCTCAGGAGCGGGGAAGGTTAGTCCGGCCGGGCAGTACACGAAGGTCGGCGAGGCCGCGATCGGGGAAGCTTCGGAGCGGGTTGCTGCCGCTCTGGGGTTGGCGCCGGGCGCGCCGATCGTTCAGCGTATGCGGATGTCGTACCGAGCTGATGGGAAGCCCGTTTCTATGGCGACGTCGTACTTTCGGGGCGATCTTGCTGCGAGGGCGCCATTGCTTCTGAGCGTTGAGAGTATCGCGGAAGGTGCGTTCACTTACGTTGCCAACACCACGAAGTGCACTGTGGGCGCTTGGCAGGACCAGTTCGAGCCGGGGATCGCAACAGCTGCGCAGGCCGAGCAGCTCGGGTTGGGTGAAGGTGCGTTGATCATGGCCAGCTGCCGCTGGATCTACGACAGTCGCGGTGAGGTGCTCGAGTACTGCGAGAGTTTTGGTGTTGAGCGAGTGATCTTCGAGGGCGCTGGGGTGCAGCAGGCCTTGGTGCTCAAGCACTGCTGAGCGTTCTCCCGGTGACTGATCGGGTCGATTCCGTGCTGGACGCGAATCTCACCCCTCGAAGGCAGGAGATCGTCCGGGAAGGGCTCTACAGTGCCGGTATGGGTGATACCGGGGTGGACTGGCGGGTTGTTGATGGGGTGATGACGGCGTGGTTCGGGGCGGCGTCTATGGGGGCTGGGGCTGCGTTGGTCGGGCGTGTGGTCGAGTTGCCGGTGGAGGTGGATCTGCGGGCGTCCGGGGTTCGGGTGCGGGTTGGCTCGGAGGGTGATGCCGAGATGGTGTCGGCGGCTGCGCGGGAGGTGGGGCTGGTTGCGGAGCCTGGGGTGTTGCAGCAGGTGAGTGTTGTGTTGGAGTCTCCTGAGCCGGATGGGGTGCGGTCGTTCTGGGGGCGGGTGCTCGACTACGCGGTGGCGGGCGACGGCGGGTTGGTGGATCCGTTGCGGCGGGACCCTGCGCTGAGGATGGGGCGGTCCAGTGAAGTGCGGCCGTTGCGGCAGCGGGTGCATCTTGATGTGGTGCGGCCGGGGGCTGTGGTGGAGCGGGTGCGAAGTGGGGAGCCGGCTGGGCCGTACGGGGTTTGTCATGCGGATGCTGACGGGAACGAGGTCGATCTGGTGCCGGGGGATCCGCTTGGGGAGAGCGGGGCGGACGACTGGCAAGCCGTGTTCAGTGCGATGGTTTGCTATCGGACGACGACGCCTACGCAGCAGCGGGAGTTGGCGGCTGCTGCAGCGACCCTTGCGGACGCGACCGGGTTTCCGTTGATGGTTGATCTGCGGCCGGGGCTCGTCCTCATCGACAGCGGGAAGGATCTGTGGGAGCAGGAGGCGCACGGTCTCGATCTGGACTTCGCCGAGTTGGCGGCGAGTCTTCAGAAGACCGCTCGCTGGCTCGGCGTCAGTGCGGATCCGGAGTTGCCGCGGTTTGTGCAGTTGTTTCTCGATGCGGCTGATGTCGACGCCGTACGGGCGTTCTGGATGGGTGCGCTCGGGTACGTCGCTGATCGGCGGGACGGGTTGAGCGACATCCGTGATCCGCGGGGGCTGAATCCGGTGCTGCTGTTTCAGGAGCTTGATGCTTCGGACGTCGAGCGGCGGCGGCAGAGTAATCGGATGTACTTCGAGCTCGCCGTGCCGGCGGACGTCGCGGAGGCGCGGCTGGCAAACATGATCGCTGCCGGCGGCCGGTTGATCGGTCAGGAGGACGGGCGGTGGCGGGTCGCCGATCCTGAAGACAACGTCCTGGTGATCGTGAGCTGACCTACTTCTGCGGGTGATCCGCGGTGCACCAGACCTCGGCGTCGGCGATGAAAGCGGTCGACATCGGCGCCGCTCGGTCGACCTTCGGCTCGCCTGACAAGCGCGCCCCGGCGACCGTGATGCTGCCGGTGAGGCACGGGATCCACACGGTGGAGAGGATGTTCGGTGTCCCGCCCAGGTCGTAGCGGTCGTTGCGGGTCAAGTAGCGCTCGATCGGGGTGGTGATCTCCACCTGCACGTCGTCAGCAAACGCAGCGAAGCCGGTCGCCAGGTCGAGGGTGAACTCAACCTCACCAAGAGTGTGCTCGGGCGCGGACCACGGAATGCCGTCGCTCACCGAAACGATGTGCCGGTTGAACTCCTCCCCGAGCCACGCACCCAGATCCGCATCCGGCCCGATGATCCGAATCCGGTCGTACGTGCCAAGGACCAGCGCGTGGCCGGTACCCCGGAGGGACCAGTCCACGCGCCAGACCGAGGCGTACGCCGTGGCGCCGCCTGCTTCGTCGTACAGGGTGACGCAGGGGTTCGCGCCCATCAGCCGGAGGGTCATTCCCCTACCTAACCAGCTCCTCCAGCAGCGGGTCCGGCGCCGCGGGCTGGGCGCGGCGCGCGGCGGGGATCGCCAGCGCGAGGATCACCGCGGCGGCTGCGAAAGCGGCCAGCAGGAAGAACGTGTCGGTGAAGCCGGCCTCCGCGGGGAGACCGTTGGACTGCAGGTGGGCGGTGATGATCGAGCTCGCGATCGCCGTACCGATGGAACCGCCGATGGTGCGGATGTTGGCGTTCATGCCGGTGGCGGCGCCGGTCTGCTCGCGGGGGACGTTCTGGACGATCAGGCTGGTCATCGACGCGTACGCGAGGCCCAGGCCGAGGCCGAAGATCGCGGTGGAGACGGCGACCTGCCAGGGCGAGTCGTGGAACTCGGCGAACAGCAGCGAGGCGACCAGGCTCAGCGCCGACCCGGAGATGACCTGGGCCTTCACCGAGAAGCGCGGCGCCATCGGGCCGCTGAAGGTGCCGGCCAGGGCCATCGTGACGAGCATCGGGAGCATCAGCAGGCCCGCCTGGGTGACGGTCGAGCCGAAGCCGAAGCCCGCGGCCTCGGGGATCTGCAGGAACTGCGGGACGAACGCGTAGACGGCGAACATCGCGGCCCCGAAGAGCAGCGCGACCAGGTTGGTGGTCCAGACCGCGGGGATGCGCATCATGCGCATGTCGATCAGCGGGTTGCGCGAGCGCAGCTCGACGGTGATCCACGCAGCCATCAGTACGGCAGCCGCCGTGAACAGCCCGATGGTCTGGGCCGACGCCCAGCCCCACGAGCGGCCCATGCTCAGCGGGAGCAGCAGCGCGATCAGCCAGCCGGACAGCAGGGCGGCAGCGAGCCAGTCGATCCGGCCCGGGACCTTGTTCGGGGACTCCGGGACGTAGATCCGGACCATCACCGCGGCCAGCGTGACGACGATCAGCGGGATCCAGAACAGCCAGCGCCAGCCCAGGTTCTCGACGATCGGGCCGGCCAGGACGATGCCGAGGCCACCGCCGGCGGCGATCACCGCCGACACGACGCCGACCACGGACGGCACCCGCTCGGCGGGGAACTCGTCGCGGATGATGCCGAACGACAGCGGGAACACCGCGCCGCCGAGGCCCTGCACGACCCGCGCGGCGATCAGTACGCCGATGTTCGGCGCGAGCGCCGCGAGCAGGCAGCCGACCGCGAGCGCGACCAGGCCGATCAGCAGCGTGCGCTCCTTGCCGACCATGTCGCCGATCCGGCCGAGCAGTGGGGTCGCCACCGAGACCGAGAGGAGGAGGGCCGTGAAGACCCAGGTGACCGTGCTCGCCGAGGCGTGCAGGTCGTGTTGCATCACGGGCAGTGCCGGGGTGACCAGCGACTGCAACATCGAGAACGCGGCCACGACGGTCGCGAGCACTGCCAGCGTCAGCCGTGGTGACGTCGTCTTCCGATGGTAAAGTTGAGGCATGCCTCCACTATAGCGGAGGTACCCCTCCGTTTCTAGTCGGTTAAGGTGATCGAGGTGACCCAGACCCCACGCGGCGGACTCGCCGCCGCGGTGAAGCGCCCCCAGCGGGCCGACGCGCGCCGCAACTTCGACGCCCTGCTGACCGCCGCCCGCGACACGTTCGCCGAGCAGGGCACCGACGCGTCCCTGGAGGAGATCGCGCGCCGGGCCGGCGTCGGGATCGGCACGCTGTACCGCAACTTCCCCACCCGCCAGGACCTGTTCGAGGCCGTGTACTTCGGCGAGGTCGAGGAGCTGTGCGCCGCCGCCGACGACGTCGCCGACCTGCCGCCGTGGGACGCGCTGACCGCCTGGCTCGAGCGCTTCGTCCAGTACGCCGCGACCAAGCGCGCGATCATCGAGGCGCTCAACCGCGACTCGGAGATGTTCACGACCGCGCGCGAGGCGATGTACGCCGCCGGGACGCCGCTGTTCGAGCGCGCGCAGCAGGCGGGCGAGGCCCGGACCGACATCGCGTTCGACGACCTGTTGCGGATGGTCAGCGGGCTGACCGCGGCGGGGTTCGTCGACGACGCGCAGCGCGAGCGGGTGCTGAAGATCGCGCTTGACGGGGTCCACACCTAACGGAGGAGTTCGTCGAGCCTGGCGCGGAGATCCGGCGCGGAGCCCTCGATCTCGACCACCTTGTCGCGGCTGGTCGCCCCACGGACCAGAGTCACGGCCGACCGCCGTACGCCGAACGCTTCGGCGACCGCGAGCAGAACCGCCTTGGTCGCCTGGCCCTCCACCGCACGAGCCGCGACGGCGACGACCAGCGCGGCGCCCGCCGGGCCGTCGTACCGGCCGCCGACCGACGTGCGCGACGCGCCCGGTCGGACGCGGAGCAGGAGCCTCATGGGTGAATTGTCGCCCGCGCGGGGAATGATCGGCGGCGTGGACATCGACGTCGCGCGCAACAGAGTCGCGTGGGAGCAGGCCTCCCAGAAGCACATCCGCGAGTACGACGAACTGCTGGCCGAGGCATCCCGGCGGGAGTCGCTGACGGCTGACGAGCTGCGGTTGCTCGGGCCGGTGCTGCGGGAGCGGCCGGTGGTGGTGCATCTGCAGAGCGGGCACGGGCTGGACGACGTGGCGCTGGTCGCCGCTGGGGCCAGCCGGGTGGTGGGGGTCGACTACAGCGTCACCGCGGCGACGGCGGCGGGGCGGCGGGCGCGGGAGCTCGGCGTACCGGCGTACTACGTGGTGGGTGAGGTGCCGGGAGCGCCGGTGAAGGCGGGGGTGGCTGACCTGGTCTACACGGGCAAGGGTGCGCTGATCTGGATGCGGGACATCGACGCGTGGGCGCGCGGGGTGGCTGAGCTGTTGAAGTCTGGCGGGCACTTGTTCGTGCACGAGGGGCATCCGGCGGTGCCGCTGTGGTCGTGGGAGGAGTTCGGGATTCGCCCCGATCGCGGCTACTTCGCCGAGTCGCACCTCAACGACACGTTCCCGGCGAACGGCGCGCGGGAGTGGCAGTGGACGCTCGGGCAGATCGTCACCGCGGTGGTCGCCGCGGGGCTGGAGATCCAGGTGCTGGAGGAGTACCCCGAACCGTTCTGGAAGCCCGTCGGCCAGGAGGCGTCGGCGTGGGACGGCCGCCTGCCGAACTCGTACGCGCTGATGGCCCGCAAGCGCTGACCGCCGCGGCGCCGGCGGAACGGTGAGGCTAGCTCGGGTCGTGGAGAGTGCTGCCTGCTTGGTGCTCAAGCCAGGCCGGGCCGAGGAGCTCGCCGTCGATCGGCCCGAAGTGGTCGAGAGCGGCGCGGTGCAGGTCGGCGACCGCGGTTGTGACCGGGTGCGGGAGGCCCTCGGCCGCGTGCTCGACGGCGTTCAGCTCCTCGACGCAGCGGTCGAGGCCGAAGTCCGGGAGATAGTTGCCGGCCAGCAGCGCCGGTAGATGGCGCTGCGCGAACGCGCTGTCCCCCGCGCTGCCGCTGAGCAGCTCGGCGAAGCGCTCGGGCGATTGGCCGTGGCGCTGGGCGAGGAGCAGTGCCTCGGTGGTGAGCGTCGCCTGGCCGAACCAGAGCAGGTTGATCAGGAGCTTGGTGAGATAGCCGGTGCCGTGCGGCCCGGTGTGGTGGATGGTTGTCGCGAAGGTCCGCAGGATGGGCTCGGCGGCAGCGAGTACGTCGGCGGAGCCGCCGGCGTACAGGGTGAGCGTGCCGGCACGCATCCCATCCACTCCCCCGCCGATCGGGCACTCCAGGTAGGAGATCCCCGTCGCAGCGCGACCGATGGACTCGCCCAGCTCGGGCGACGCGCTCGTCAGGTCGATCCACAGCGTGCCGGGCTCCAGCCGGGCGAGGAAGCCCTCAGCGACCAGCGCTTCCAGCTCGGGAGCGCCGGGCAGGACGGTGATCAGTACGTCGGCGCTCGGAAGCGTCGGGGACCAAACAGCGCCCGCCTCTTCAACAGCTGCGCGTCGTTCGGCCCGAATGTCGTTGCCGAGGACATCGTGGCCTGCGGCAACCAGTCGCTGGATGAGCGGGAGGCCGATCCGCCCCACGCCGACAACCGCGACGTGACGTCCCCCGCCCACGCGATCAGCTCCGGCCGAGGGCCAGCGCGACGCCGTCCAGAATGTCGTGCTCGGACACAACCACCTCGTCGCGCGTCAGCGTCAACCGGTCGTACAGCCGCTGCAGGATCAACGCCCCCGCGCCGATCACATCCACCCGCCCCGGATGGATCGCCGGCTCGACCGTGCGCTGAACCCGGGTCGACCCCATCAGCCACGACGTCGTGTCCAGCAGCACCTCCCCCTCGATCCGCGCGTGATGAATGACCGCAGGGTCGTACTCCACCAGCTTCAACGCCACCGCGGCAACCGTCGTCACCGTGCCCGCGACCCCGATCAGCGTCCGGGCCTGATCGAGCGGCACCGTCGTCGAGTCGAGCAGCTCGTCGACGTCCTTGGTCGCGGCCGCCATCTCGGGGATCGTCGACGGGTCGGACCCGAGGTGTCGCTCGGTCATCCGCACCGACCCCATGTCGAGCGACTGCGCCGCAATCACCCCGGACGCGTCACCGAGCACGAGCTCGGTCGAGCCGCCGCCGATGTCGGCGACCAGATAGGGCCCCGGTACGTCGAGATCAGCGAGCCCGGCGGTCGCGCCGTGGAAGCTCAGCGCCGCCTCCTCGTCGCCGGAGATGATGTCCGGCGTGACGCCGAAGCGCTGCTCGATCCCGGCGAAGAACTCGTCCCGGTTCCGCACGTCCCGCGCCGCCGACGTCGCGACGAAGCGGATCCGCTCGACACCGGCCCGGCGGACCAGCGCGGCGTACTCGTCGGAGGCCGCGAACGCCCGCTCCAACGCCTCCGGCGCGAACATCCCGGTCGAGTCGACCCCCTGCCCCAGCCGTACGACGGTCATCCGCCGGTCCAGCTCGGTCAGCTTGCCGTCGGCAACGTCCGCGATCAGCAGCCGCAGCGAATTGGTGCCACAGTCAACGGCAGCGACCCGAACGGTGCCCTCGGCAACCGGCGGGAAGTCGGTCGTTGCCGACCGCCCCATCGCCTCGGCCGAGCTCGCCTCGCCGGAGAACTCAGACACAGGGACCCCGACGGCCCCAGTCCTCCAGCGCCTTCAACGCCTCGTCCCCCAGCGGGTTCACCCCCGGCCCGGCGGCCAGCGAGTGACCGATCAGGACGTGCAGGCACTTCACGCGCGTCGGCATCCCGCCCGCCGAGATCCCCGCGATCTCCTCGACGTGCTCGATCGACTCGCGGTGCTCCAGATACGACTCGTGCGCGGCCTTGTACGCCGCCGCCAGCTCCTCGTCGGTGCCGAGGCGCTCGGTCATCTCCTTCATCATGCCGCCGGCCTCGAGCGTCCCGATCGCCGACGCCAGCCGCGGGCACGTCACGTAGTACGTCGTCGGGAACGGCGTACCGTCCGGGAGCCGCGGCTCGGTCTCGACCACGTCCGGCAGGCCGCAGGAGCAGCGGTGCGCGATGCTGCGGATGCCGCGCGCCTCCCGCCCGAGCTGGGCGCTGACGGCGGCGGTGTCTTCGGAGGTGACGCTCAACGATTGGCCTTCGGGGTGAGGATGGGCTTGGGGGTCGGCTTCACAGCCGGCGGTTTGGGCGGCTCGGCGGGTTTGCCGGCGCCCTCGACGCTGCCCCACAGCTTGGTGTACCAGGTCGGCTTCTGCACGTCCGCCTCGGCATCGGCCGGACCGGTCGGCTCCGGCGGCGCACCGATCGGTTTGCCGTCCGCGCCGATCACCCGGTACCCGACCTCGCCGGGCATCACCCAGCCCAGCCGCTGCCGGGCCTGCGCGCGCACGTACGCGTCGTCGTCCCAGCGGGCGATCTCGTCGTTCAGCTGGTCGACACGCTTCTCCCGGTCCCGGATCTCCTGCTGCAGCGCGGTGATCTGCTGGTGCTGGTCGAACCAGACCCGCAGGCTCTGCGCGTACGACACGATCAGGGCCCCGAGAACGAGCAGTACGACGGCCGCCCGGCCGGTCAGGTTGCGCGAACCGCGCGTCCTGGGCGGCGGAGGCGGCGCTCCCGTCGTACGGCGTTTGGGCTGGGTGCCGTCCCGCCGGACCGGTGGCCGCGACTGGGTCCGGCTCGACGGACGCGAGCCGGGTCGGGCACCGGTATCCCGGCGGGACGCCATCAGATCAGCCCTGGAACCGCGGGAAGGCCGAGCGGCCGGCGTACCGGGCCGCGTCGTCCAGCTCCTCCTCGATCCGGAGCAGCTGGTTGTACTTCGCGGTCCGGTCCGAGCGCGCCGGGGCGCCGGACTTGATCTGGCCGCAGTTCGTCGCGACCGCCAGGTCGGCGATCGTGGTGTCCTCGGTCTCGCCGGACCGGTGCGACATCATGCAGGTGAACCCGTTGCGGTGCGCCAGGTCGACGGCGTCCAGGGTCTCGCTCAGCGAGCCGATCTGGTTCACCTTGACCAGCAGGCTGTTCGCCGACTTCTCGGTGATACCGCGCTGCAGCCGCTCGACGTTGGTGACGAACAGGTCGTCGCCGACCAGCTGGGTCTTGGTGCCGAGCTCGGCCGTGATGGCCTTCCAGCCGTCCCAGTCCTCCTCGTTCAGCGGGTCCTCGATCGACACGATCGGGTACGCCGCGACCAGCTCGGCGTAGTACGCGATCATCTCGTCGGCCGACTTCTTGCCGCCCTCGAAGGCGTACACGCCGTCGGTGTGGAACTCGCTCGCGGCCACATCCATCGCCAGGGCGATGTCGGTGCCGAGCTTCAGGCCGGTCTTCTCGACCGCGACCGCGATCAGGTCGAGGGCCTCGCGGTTGCTGCCCAGGTTCGGCGCGAAACCACCCTCGTCACCGAGACCGGTGGACAGGCCGCGCTCCTTCAGTACCGCCTTCAGCGCGTGGTAGACGCCCGCGCCCTGCATCAGCGCCTCGGCGTACGTCGCCGCGCCGATCGGGGCGATCATGAACTCCTGCACGTCGACGTTGCTGTCGGCGTGCGCGCCGCCGTTCAGGATGTTCATCATCGGGACCGGCAGGACGTGCGCGTTCGGGCCGCCGACGTAACGGAACAGCGGCAGACCGGCCGAGTCGGCCGCGGCCTTCGCAACCGCCAGGCTGACACCGAGGATCGCGTTCGCGCCCAGCTTCGCCTTGTTCGGCGTACCGTCCAGGTCGAGCAGGGCCTGGTCGATCAGCCGCTGCTCGTGGACGTCGTACCCGACGATCTCCTTGTCGATGTCCTCGAGAATGGCGGTGACGGCCTTGAGCACGCCCTTACCGCCGTACCGGGCCTTGTCGCCGTCGCGCAGCTCGACGGCCTCGAACTGGCCGGTGGACGCGCCCGACGGCACCGCGGCCCGGGCGACGGTGTCGTCGTCGAGCAGAACCTCGACCTCGACAGTGGGGTTCCCGCGCGAGTCGAGGATCTCGCGCGCGCCGACGGCCTCGATGGTGGCCACATCTACTCCCAAGCTTCAGATGACGGATCACCGCCGAGCCTAACGGTCAGACCAGCCGACGGGGTGGACCGCGTCAGCATTCAGCCTCCCACCCACCCAGCCCCTGCCTCGTCAGCAACACACCTTTCTCCTGCCTCACTGGTGCACGAGTGCAGGCAGTTGGAGTTCTACAGCGCCGCGATCACCTGAGCCGCCAAGCGCTCGGCCTGCTCGACGCTCGCCGGCTGTAGCCAGCCCTCGTTCAGCGCCGGAGTGCCGCCGTGCTTCACCGTCATTCGGAAGTCGAGGCAGGCGAGCCACAACGGCCGCAGGTTGAGGATCGCAGGGAGCCGGTGGAGTTCCTCGTCGGTCAGGCGGACGTGCTGGGAGTAGCCGCGCATTACCGCGGGGACGTTCTCGGCCGCGTTCTGCTCGGCGGCGGTGCGGAGGAGCCAGGCCAGAGCGGGCAATCTTGGGCCGCGGCCGGAGCCGGCCCAGCCGACGATCGACAGGTTGCCGACGTCGCCGACGGCGGCCCAGGGGTGGTAGTTGCTGTGGGTCAGGGCCTCGGGGAGGGCCTCGGCGGCGTCGGCGGATTCGACCTGGTCGCGGAGCCACTCGAACTTCTCGCGAGCACCGGCAGTCACGCTGTCTTCGACGCTGACCAGGAAGCTCATCGCGGCGGCCAGGTCCTGGGTGGGGCGGCCGACGTGGAAGCCGCCGTCGTGTTCCTCGGCGCCGCCGGGTCTCGCGACCGCGCCGTCGGCTGCGGGGAGTGTGTGCAGGCGGCCGAGGAGGTCTGCCAGTTCGTGCCAGACGGCGGGGGAATCGGCGCTCGGGCGGCCGCCGGGGACGAAGTCGGTGAGGATGATGCCCTTGCCGTCGTGGACGGTGACGGGGTCGTCGTGGATGACGCGTTCGGCGGGGAAGTCGTGGGCGGCGAGGAAGCGCAGGATCTCCGCGTCGCCGCGGACGCGGCTGACGCGGTCGGCCGACGAGGAGAACACCCGCGCGATCCAGCGCCGGTGCGCTGTCGCTCCGGTCGAGGTCGAGGCCGGAGAGGTACTGCGCGACGTCCGGCCGTCGGTGTGCTCGACGACCAGGGTCCACGGGTAGTGCCCCGGCCAGGAGTCGCGGGGGCGGGTGGCGGGGTCGTCGTCGATCGGCATCATCGAGCTGATCGCGATCCCGTACCGGTCCTCGAGATGGAGCCTCAGTGCCGCCGGGTCGAACGGGCGCGAGTGCGCGAACTCCTGCCGGTTCGCCAGCTCCAGGTCGGCGCGGGCCTGGGTGTACCGCTGTCCGGTGGCGCGGGCGCGTTCGCGGGCCGCGCGCTTGAAACTGCTCTGCTTGGTCATGACGAGCCTCCTCGACGTGTCGTCGTCCCCCAGCAACGGGACACTCGAACAGGCTTGGACCGGTCGCGACCCTGAGGGCAGATTCCCCTTCGCCGTCCCGAGGTCCCGGCTGGGGCAGGTCCTCGCAGGCTCGGCGTCAGGTCAACGCCACCACCGATCGTCGTCGAACGCCCGGCGCACGTCAACCGACTGTTGCGCGCTGACGAAAGTCTCCGGTTCGGCGAAACAAAACCCGGCCCGCCGCGCTCTCACTCCTCCGACAGCACGCCGTACAGACGCAAGCACCTCGGAGGCCCCCAGATGATCCCCGCACTCGCGACCGTTCTCAGCCTGCTCGCCGCGCCCACTACGCCCACCTGGGTCGAGCAGCCGATTCCGGCCACCGGTACGACGTTCGACTCGATCAGCTCACGCGGTGGCGCACTGTGGGGCGTCGGGTCCAGCCGCGAGGACGGCAAGGACTGGGACCACCCGGTCGCGGCCCGGTGGGAGAACGGCGAATGGCACCCGACGGCCCAGCCGCGGGCGTTCGGCCGCCTGATGGACGTGGAGGTCCGATCGGCGAACGACGTCTGGGCGGTCGGCAGCTGGGGCGAACCGGACGGTCCCAGCCGGCCGTTGGTCCAGCACTGGGACGGGACCGCCTGGCGCGAGATCCCGCTGCCGAGCCATCCGGACGGGCTGCTGCAGTCCGTCGCCGTCGTCGAGGACGAGATCTGGGTGGTCGGCGTCGAAGGTGAGCAGTCGACCGTCTTCGTCGAGCGGTACAACGGCAAGAGCTGGCTCCCGCTGACCGACGACGTCCTCGGCGTCCCGGGGTATGCCTCGGACATCGCGGCCGTGTCCCCGATCGACATCTGGGTCGCGGCGTTCGACGACGGGATCAAGCACTACGACGGCAACGGCTGGACGAAGGCCGCGCTGCCCGGGGCCGCCGGCGTCTACGTGAACGACTTCGCGGTCGTCGGGCCGAACGACATCTGGGCGGTCGGGCACCGCGAGGACCCGGTCTACTACCGGACGCCGGTCGCCTACCACTTCGACGGCAAGCGCTGGTCGGAGGTACGAACGCCGCGGCAGACCGGCCAGCCGCTGGCCGTCGACGTGGTGAACGGCAAACCGTTCATCGTCGGGGACGGATGGGGAGACCGGGAAACCACCGCGCTGCGCTGGACACCGACCGGCTTCGTCGACGTACCAGCTCCCACCAAGCCGTCAGTGCTCTTCGGCGCGACCGTGCACAACGGCCGGTTCTGGGCGCTCGGCTGGCAGGAGAGCAAGCTCGAAGGCCTACAGGACACCTACCTGGCCGAGGTATCCGGCGAGTAAGCCGGGGTCAGGTGATCGCGGCCGGGGGGACGTGGCGGGTGAGGAGGACGCCGTTGGGTGCCTCGAAGATCACCAGGTCGGTCGGGTCGATCTTGAGCAGGACTGCGGCGGTGAAGCGTTTGCCGACGTGACTGTCCGCGCTGGGCGCCAGATGGACGTGCGTACGGCGACCAGCGAGCAGGCCGGTACGGCGGATCGCGGGCAGGGCGGCGGGCGTCGTGCCGTGCCAGAGCGGGCCCGCGGGGTGGACGCGCTGCCAGCTGGATTCGAGGGCCTCGACGGTGACTGGCATGCCGGCCAGGGAGTGGCCTTGGCAGGCTCGGATGAGAGCGCCGTCGACCTGCAGGCGGTTCTTGTCGTTGCGGGCGACCGCCAGGTCCAGGGCGGAGCGGTCGATACCGAGCAGCGCGAGGACGTCCTCGATCGACGACCACCCGTCAGGAGTCATCAGGAGGCCCTTCTCGCCGGCGCCGTGTCTCAGCAGCCACGATAGGCGTTTGCTCGTGCGTACGACGTCGCTCACAGGAGCATTGTGCGCAGGACGGTCAACCGGTCGTCGGTGGCGCGTTCGGGGCGGGTGAGGATGTAATAGCGGATCGGCGGCAGGTCGCGGATCGGGACCGCTCGCAGCGCGGCGGGGACGCGGACCGAGCCGTTGACAACCGCGGGACCGATGCCCAGGCGGACGAAGTGGACCAGCAGGTCCCAGCCTTCGGCTTCGACGGCCACCGACCAATCGACGCCGGCGTCGAGCAGGCTTCGTTCGAGCTGGCGGCGGTGCGGACGGGTCGGCGGCGGTACGACGAGCGCTTCGCCGCCGAGGTCCTTCAGCCGGATGCTGCGGCGGTCGGCCAGGCGGTGGTTCGGGCGGGTGACCAGGACCTGGGGGAACCGGGCGAGCTGGACGCAGGCGAGGTCCTTCGGTGGGACCGCGAGGGCGGTGACGCCGAGGTCCGCCGTACCGGTTCGGACGGCGTCGACCGTGCCGGTGGCGTCGGCGGTCATCAGGCGGAGCTGGCGCCGGGGCGTGAGGTAGCGGCGGATCGGGTCGCCGAGGAGGTACAGATACGCGCCGGAGCCGGCGGCCAGGACCAGCGGGCGCTCGACGCCCGCACCGAGACTGCCCAGGAACGCGTCGGCGCGGGAGCGGGACTCGTTGGCGAAGGCGGCCAGGGACTCCCCCGCGGCGGTCAGGCGGAGCTGGCGGCCGTGCTTGGAGTAGAGCGGCTGCCCGAGGCGTTGCTCGAGCTTGCGGATGCGGGTGTGCAGCGCGGGCTGGCTGACGTGCAGCTCCTCGGCGGCGCGGGTGAAGTTGCGGTGGGCGGCGAAGGCCGCGAACGCGGTCAGGTCGTCGGCCACCAGCTCCATAACCGCAGACTATAGTCGCCGTGTCGATAAATAGTTCTGCTGGAAAGCCCGGGCGGTCAGGCTTGGTGGCATGGAGCAACGACTGGGGATCGACATCGGCCGGGTGATCATCGACGGGACCAACGGACCAGGTGACACCTCCTTCTTCCAGGGCGACACCGCGGCGATGCTGCGGACGCCGGCGGTACGGGGTGCGTTCGCGGCGATCAGCCGGCTGACCCGCGTCTTCGACCAACGGGTCTGGCTGGTGTCCAAGTGCGGACCCCGGATCCAGCAGCGGTCGCTGCAGTGGCTCGCCCACCACCGCTTCTTCGAGCAGACCGGGATCCCGGCGGACAACGTCCGGTTCTGCCTGCAGCGGCGGGACAAGGCGATCCACTGCCGGGAGCTCGCCATCACCCACTTCGTCGACGACAAGCCGGACGTGCACGAGGCCCTCGACGGGCTGGTCGAGCACCGGTACCTCTTTGGTCCGCAACGCAGCCGGTACGTCGCACCGGGCGTCACCGCGGCCCGCACCTGGGCCGAGGTCGAAAGCTTTCTACTTGCGAAAGTGGAAAGTGATCTCTAGGCTTTCCGGTATGGAAAGTGATGCGCGGGAGCAGTTGCGGAACCTCGAGCGGGCCGAGGCGGCGCCGTACGTCGAGTACCCGGTGACGCCGTGGTGGTACGCGCCGGCGATCGGGCTGTGGGTGGCGGCGATGATCGCGACGTTCACCTGGTGGCGGGAGAACGCCGCCCTGTTCGCGGGATCGCTCGCGGCGCTGATCGTGCTGGAGCTGGTGTTCGTCACGTGGATGCAGCGGCGGCACGGCGCGCTGCCGATGCCGGGACGCGGCAAGCCACCGGCGGAGATCGGCGCCTTGTGGGGCAAGTACTTCGCGGGCCTCGCCGCTGTGGTGGTCGCGGTCGGCCTGGTCTGGTGGCTGGTCGGGGTGCCCGCGGCGGCGGTCGTCGCGTTCGTGCTCGTCACGAGCGGGCTGGTCGTCTACGAACGCCGGTACGCCGTCGCGGCCGCGCGCGTGAAGGAGCGGCTGGCGTGATCAAGGGCCTCGACCCGGTCATCCACGCACCGAAGCGGCTGGCCGCGATGGCGGTGCTGGCCAACGCGCCGACGGCGTCGTTCCGCTTCCTGAAGGACTTCCTGGAGGTCAGCGACTCGGACCTGTCGAAGCACATGTCGGCGCTGGAGGCCGCCGGCTACGTCAGCGCGGCCAAGGACGGCCGCGGGCGCGGCGCGACGACGACGTACAAGCTGACCCGGGCCGGCCAGAAGGCGTACGCCGCCCACCGCGACGCACTCCGCGCCCTGCTCGACGGACCGCTCTAGAGGTCAGCCGGCCTCGGTACTGCGGACCTGGTCGGCCAGCTCGTGCGTGGCCTTGCGCAGCGCCTGCTCGGGGTCGACACCGAGCTCACGCGCCTGACGGACGAGAGCGAGCAGAGCCTCACCGATGTCAGTGGAGGAAGCCTCGACCGATACAGGAGGCAGCACCTTCGCGGCCCGCCCGACCACCTTGTCCGCCAGCGCCAACGCCGGCAGCGCCAGCGGAATCCCGTCCAGCACCGACGATCGCTGCTTCTCCGCCGCCTTGATCGTCTCCCAGTTCGCCTCGACGTCGGCGACCCCGTCGACCGCAACCCCGGCAAACACATGCGGATGCCGCCGGATCAGCTTCTCGACGATCCCACCGGCGACGTCGTCGATGGTGAACCCGTCCTCGGCCTCCTCCGCCACCCGCGCGTGGAAGGCGATCTGCAGCAGCAGATCTCCCAGCTCCTCGCGCAGGTGCGTGTAGTCCCCGGTGTCGATCGCCTCGAGCGTTTCGTACGTCTCCTCGAGCAGGTACTTCGCCAGCGACTCGTGCGTCTGCTCCTGGTCCCACGGGCAGTTGCGGCGCAGCCGGTCCATCACCTGGACCAGGTCGATCAGCCGAGCCCCCGGTACGTCGTACGAGCCGTGCAGGATCTCCACCTCGTACGCCGGCCGCGGCTCCCGCGCCAACTGGTCCGCGACCAGCCGCAGCAACGCCGGCTCGCCGTCCTCACCCACCAGCCATGCGACAGCCTGGCCTTCAGAGGCGGCGGCAACCAGCCACGACCACTGCGCGTCCGCGCCACCTTCGACCGACGTCACGACGAGCCCGGAGCCGACCACCGCCTGCACAGAAGGGCTCTCGACCCCGGCCGCCGCGCCGATCACCGAGGCCTGCTCGAACGCCTGCCAGGCCGCGCGGGTCAGCAGACCCGGCGCGACCCGCGGGCTGGTCAGGACGACCTTGATCAAGGCGTCAGCCCTGCGGCTGCGGCTGCTGTTGCTGCTGTTGCTGCTGCTCGGCGGCCTCGCGCTTGGCCTTGGCCTGCGCGGACTCCTCCGACAGCGAGCCGGAGACCTTGCCGTCGATCGCGCCGTCGGTCCACTTGCCGAACCGCGGCGAGATGGTGACGTCGATGTCCTTCGAGGCGTCCTTGACCGCGACCAGGCCGGCCTGCTGGGCCTGCTGCACGTTCGGGTCGGTGATCCCGGTGCCGCCACCGAGCTTGATGGTGCCGACCGCCGCCTTCGCGACGCCGCGCAGGAACTCCTCGGCCACCGGGTCGGCGACGAACTTCTCGTACGCCGCCTGGTCGCCGACGACCGCCTTCATGGCCGGCGCCAGCTCGGCGTCGGTGACCGTGACCGAGCGCTGGTCGGCGATCTGCTGCACCAGCGCGCTGTTCACCAGCTCGCTGAGCGCCAGCGAGGCCGTGAACGGCTGGCCGAGCGCGGTGGTCACCGAGCGCGAGGTGTCGTCGACGTCGCCGACGGTGATCTCGGTCCCGCCGACGACGGCCGCGGCACCCGGGTGGGTCCCGGTGGCGCAGCCACCCAGCAGCAGCACCGAAGCCAGCGCGGCACCCGCCACCTTGACGAGGTTTCTGCTCAACGCACTCTCCTCCAGCTGGAACTCATCAGGCCGTCGCCCCCACGGGCTCGGCGATCACGTCGTCGATCAGTCTCGCGCACCACTGCAGCAGCTCCTGGTCGCGCAGCGGCTCACCGGCGACCGGCCGGGTGGCAGGTCTCGGCACCAGGATCGTACGCAGTTGCGGCTTGACCAGACTCTTCGGGTACAGCCTGTTCAGCCGCAGCACCTTCGAGTCGGGCAGCTCGACCGGCCCGAACCGGATCAGATTGCCCTGCAGCGTGACGTCGTGCAGCCCCGCGACGCGCGCGTGGTTGCGGAACTTCGCCACCTCGATCAGGTTCAGCACCGGCTGCGGGATGTCGCCGTACCGGTCGTGCAGCTCCTCGACCAGCTCGGCGATGCCCGCCTCGTCCCGTACGGCGGCCAGCCGCTGGTACATCTCCAGCCGCAGCCGCTGCGAGGGCACGTAGTCGTGCGGCAGGTGGGCGTCGATCGGCAGCTCGATCTTGACCTCGGGCTCCTCGGCCTGGGTGTCACCGCGGTACTCCGCGACCGCCTCGCCGACCAGCCGGACGTACAGGTCGAACCCGACGTCGGCGATGTGCCCGGACTGCTCGCCGCCGAGCAGGTTGCCGGCGCCGCGGATCTCCAGGTCCTTCATCGCGACCGCCATGCCGCCGCCGAGGTCAGCGTGCTGGGCGATGGTGGCCAGCCGGTCGTGCGCGGTCTCGGTGAGCGGCTTCTCCGGCGGGAAGAAGAAGTACGCGTACGCGCGTTCGCGGCCCCGCCCGACCCGGCCGCGCAGCTGGTGCAGCTGCGAGAGGCCGAGCAGGTCGGCGCGCTCGACGATCATCGTGTTCGCGTTCGAGATGTCGATCCCGGACTCGACGATCGTCGTACAGACGATCACGTCGGAGCGCTTCTCCCAGAAGTCCTGGATCACGTTCTCCAGGGTGTGCTCGTTCATCTGGCCGTGCGCGACGCTGACCCGCGCCTCGGGGACCAGCTGGCGGATCCGCGCGGCGGCCTTCTCGATCGTGTTCACCCGGTTGTGGACGACGAAGACCTGGCCCTCGCGGAGCAGCTCGCGCCGGATCGCGGCGGTGATCTGCCCCTCTTCGTACGCGCCGACGAAGGTCAGCACCGGGTGCCGCTCCTCGGGCGGGGTGGCGATCGTGGACATCTCCCGGATGCCGGTGATCGACATCTCCAGGGTCCGCGGGATCGGCGTCGCCGACATGGTCAGGACGTCGACCGCGGTGCGCAGCCGCTTCAGCTGCTCCTTGTGCTCGACGCCGAAGCGCTGCTCCTCGTCGACGATCACCAGCCCGAGGTCCTTGAACGCGACCTCGCCGCCGAACAGCCGGTGGGTGCCGATCACGACGTCGACCGAGCCGTCGGCCAGCCCGTCGATGGTCGCCTTCGACTCCTTGTCGGTCTGGAACCGCGACAGCGGCGCGACGTTCACCGGGAACGCGGCGTACCGCTCGGCGAAGGTCGCGTAGTGCTGCTGGACGAGCAGCGTGGTCGGCACCAGTACGGCGACCTGCTTGCCGTCCTGGACCGCCTTGAACGCCGCCCGGACCGCGATCTCGGTCTTGCCGTAGCCGACGTCGCCGCAGACGATCCGGTCCATCGGCGTGATGCGTTCCATGTCGTGCTTGACGTCGTCGATGGTGGCCAGCTGGTCCGGCGTCTCGACGAACGGGAACGCGTCCTCCAGCTCGCGCTGCCAGGGCGTGTCCTTGGCGAACGCGTGGCCCTTGGTGGCCTGGCGGGCGGCGTACAGCTTGATCAGCTCGCCGGCGATCTGGCGGACCGCCTTGCGGGCGCGGCCCTTGCGCTTGGCCCAGTCGCCGCCGCCCATCTTGTCCAGCGTCGGCTGCTCGCCGCCGACGTACCGGGTGACCTGGTCGAGCTGGTCGGTCGGGACGAACAGCCGGTCGCCGGGCTGGCCGCGCTTGCTCGGCGCGAACTCGATCACGACGTACTCGCGGGTGGTGCGCTGGTTGCCGGTGCCGACCGTGCGCTGCATCATCTCGACGTACCGGCCGACCCCGTGCTGCTCGTGCACGACGAAGTCGCCGGGGGCCAGCTCGAGCGGGTCGACGGCCTTCTTCCGGCGGCTCGGCATCCGTTGCTGGGAACGGCGTTCGGCCGCCGAGCGCTGGCCGGCCAGGTCGTTCTCGGTGAGCACCGCGAACTTGATGCCGTCGGCAATGAACCCGTGGTCGAGCGCGCCCTGGGAGATCAGTACGACGCCCGGCTCCGGGATGCCGTCGATCGAGTCGACGGTCCGGGCCGGCAGCTCCGCCTCGGAGAACACCTCGGCCAGCCGCTGGGCCGGGCCGTGGCCCTCGGTGACGCAGACAACCCGCCAGCCGTCGCGCAGCCAGCCGCGGATGTCCTCGGCGGCAGCCGCGGTCTCACCGCGGTACGCCTCGACCTCGTGCGCGGCGATCTGCCGGCTGCGGACCGCGCCGGAGTCGGTGTCGATGTCGAACGAGACCCGCGCGCCCATCGAGTCGCGCAGCTCGGGCTCGTCGGTCGGCGCCGCCGCGAACGGCGACAGGCTCCACCAGGCCAGCCCGCGGTCGAGCGCCTGCGTCCGTACGTCGGCCAGCGACATGTACGCCGCCGCGCCCAGATCGATCGGGGCCTCACCACCACCGGCAGCCGCCGCCCACGACGCCTCCAGGAACTCCTGGCTGGTCGCGACCAGGTCGTGCGCCCGGGCGCGGACCCGCTCGGGGTCGCTGACCACGACGTGGGTGCCTTCCGGCATCAGGTCGACCAGCAGCTCCATGTGGTCGACCAGGACGGGCGCGAGCGACTCCATCCCCTCGACCGCGTGCCCCTCGGCGAGCTTCTCGAACAGCTCCGCCAGCTCCGGGTGCTCCTTGGCCAGTACGCCGGCCCGCGCACGCACCTCGTCGGTGAGCAGCAGCTCACGGCACGGCGGCGCCCACAGGCCGTGCTCGGCGATCTCCAGCGAGCGCTGGTCGGCGACCGCGAAGTACCGGATCTCCTCGACGTCGTCGCCGAAGAAGTCGACCCGCAGCGGGTGCTCCTCGGTCGGCGGGAAGACGTCGATGATCCCGCCGCGGACCGCGAACTCACCGCGCCGCTCGACCAGGTCCACCCGGCTGTACGCCGCCGCGGCGAGGCGCGTGACCACGTCCTCCAGCTCGACGGTGTCGCCGACGTGCAGCTGCACCGGGCGCAGGTCGGCCAGCCCGGCGACCTGCGGCTGCAGCACGGACCGCACCGGCGCGACGAGGATCTTGATCGGCCCCGTGGTCTCGTCGGACGGGTCCGGGTGCACCAGGCGGCGCAGTACGGCGAGCCGCCGGCCGACCGTGTCGGACCGGGGCGACAGCCGCTCGTGCGGCAGCGTCTCCCAGGCCGGGTAGTAGGCGACCGAGCCGGGCTCGACCAGGCACTGCAGCGCCTCGGTCAGCTCCTCGGCCTCGCGGAACGTGGCGGTGACCGCCAGCACCGGCCGGTCGGCGCCGAGCCGCTCGGAAGCGAGCGCGGCGAGCAGCACCGGACGGATCGGGCCGGGCGCGCTCAGGTCGAGCGTGGCGACTCCGTCGGCGCGGATGTCCTTGCTGGCGTCACGGAGCACGTCCGCGACCACCGGATCGGTGACGAGGGTGTCGACCAGACCGGCTAACTTCACGAGTTGTACTTCCCTTGAGAGACTTCCAGGCCGTCGGCGAGCAGCGACTCGATCGCGTCCGCCGTACGGTCGAGCTCGAACGGCAGGTCTTTGCGCTCGGTGCCGGAGAACTCGTTCAGCACGAAGTCCGCCGGGCTCTGCCGGCCGGGCGGGCGCCCGACCCCGAACCGCACTCGATGGTAGTCACCGGTACCAACCGACTTCCGGATCGACTTCAGGCCGTTGTGCCCGTTGTCGCCGCCGCCGAACTTCAGCCGCAGCGCCGCGAAGTCGATGTCCAGCTCGTCGTGCACGGCGACCAGGTTGGCCGGCTCGACCTTGAAGAACTTCAGCAGCCCGGCGACCGGGCCGCCGGACTCGTTCATGAACGACCGCGGCTTGGCCAGGATCGTCCGGTACCCGCTGACCCGGGTCTCGATCACCTCGGCCCGGGCCTGCTTGTGCTGCTTCCAGCCGCCGCCGACCCGGCCGGCCAGCTCGTCGACGACCATCTGGCCGACGTTGTGCCGCGTCTTGGCATAGGAAGGGCCGGGATTCCCCAGCCCGACGACCAACCACACGTCGTCCGCCACGGATCTCCCGGCCCTCTCCTGATTCGATGCCTGTACGGCGAGGTGCTTACTCCGCGGCAGCGGCGACCGGCTCCTCGGCGGGGGCCTCGGCCTCGTCCTTCTCGATGCCCGCCTCGGCCTCGGCCTCGGCCAGCTCCGCGTCCAGCTGCTCGGCGGTCGCGGCGGCGGTCACGTTGACGACCAGCGTGTCCGGCTCGACGGCCAGCTCGACACCCGCGGGCAGCTTCAGGTCGGAGGCGTGGATCTGCGCGCCGGCCTCGAGGCCCTCGATGGAGACGGTGACGCCGTCCGGGATGTGCGTCGCCTCGGCCTCGACCAGGACGTTCGCGTTCTCCAGCACGACCAGGGTCTCGCTGGCCGCGTCACCCTCGAGGTGGACGGCGATCTCGACCTGGACCTTCTCACCGCGCTTCACGATGACCAGGTCGACGTGCTCGATGAAGCCCTTGATCGGGTCCCGCTGGACCTGCTTCGGCAGCGCGAGCTGGCTCTCGCCGCCCTCGATCTCGATCAGCAGCAGGGCGTTGGCGGTCTTCAGGGCCAGCATGGTGTCGTGCCCGGGCAGCGTGATGTGCACGGGGTCACTGCCGTGGCCGTACAGAACGGCGGGGACCTTGCTGTCCCGGCGGATTCGGCGGGCAGCACCCTTGCCGAACTCAGTGCGCGACTCGGCTTGGATCTTGACCTCGGCCACGAGATGAACTCCCTCAAGCTTGTTGCGGTGATCTGTTGACTGGTGGTGGAACCGGTTGCAGAGCCTCAGCGGGCACGTCTTGACTCCGGAAAAGGCGTCAGGCAACGAACCACCGCGTCGATCACGGAGCCGCGCCCGCCTAGCACTTCTCACCGAGTCGAGCGCTTGGTAGAGCGCAGTCGGGGGGCGTCCCTCGCCGAGGCAACCAAAACAGTCTACCCACCACTGCGCCCAGAGCGGAAATCCGGGTCACCGGTCCGCCGTGACGACTTTTCGGCGTGCTCCGGCGCGGTTCCGGGAAGCCCTAATGAAAATGATTGTCGATTCAGTTAGAGTCCCGGCTCGTGACCGCCACTCACCTGTTCCGCCGCTGGGTCCCGGCCGCCGGACTCGCCCTGCTGACCTGCCTGATCCTGCTCATTCCGCGGTACGCCAGCGCCGCCGACGCCCCGCCCGAGGTGCTGCGCGCCGTCCACACCGACGTCCTGCACACGACGTACGACGGTGCGCGGCTGCAGCTGCGGACCCGGATCGGCAACGGCGACTACCGCGAGGCCGATCCGGCCGGTCTGGTCTTCAACCTCGAGGACCGCGGAACCGCCCGGGTCGAGCCGCCCGACCTGCCCGCCTTCGGGTTCCTCGGCAGCCCCGGCGCACCGGTCTGGATCGCTCCCGAGTCCCAGGACCCGGAGCTGCTCTGGCCGGGCTGGGACACCGAGACGATCCCGGCCGGCGCCCTGGCGGGTGACGCGGTCGACCTCACGCTGGTCTCGGCCGCGGGGCCCGGAGCGGTCGAGGTGTTCTTCAACTACGACGAGTTCGCCGGCTCGGTGCCGCGGCTGTTCAGCTCCGCCGACCCGGCGTACCGGACCGTGCGTCAGCCGGTCGGGCGGCACGTGCACGCCAACTGGGCGTTCACCCAGCTCGGCACGTACAGCCTGGTCTTCGAGGCCACCGCCCGGACGCCCGACGGGCGGGCGCTGACCTCAGGGCCGGTCACCTACACCTTCGCCGTCGGCGGGTACGAACCGCCGACGGTCACGCCGCCGACCAGTCCCCCGACGACGGCGCCGACCACCCCGACGCCTCCTCCGACCAGTCCCCCGACCACGCCGACCTCACCGACCCGGCCGCCGACGTCGCCGACGGCTCCCCCGACCTCCTCGCCGAGCTCGCCGCCGGTCACTCGGCCGGCTTCACCGTCGGCCTCGCGCCCGGCGACCCCGCCGAGCAGCCACCCGACGCTCCCACCCAACTCGCCCTCCGTCCCCGCCGGTCTCCCGACCACTCCGCCGTCCTCGTCGCCGCCCGCTCCCGAGCGCCCGGTCCCCGTCGCCAAGAGCTCCGCGCTCCGCCCGTGTGTCACCACCACGTCGCACACTGCCGGCTCGACCACCTCGCCCGGCCCTGACACCACCGGCTCGTCGAGCCCCGGCGCCACCAACTCTCCTGACCCCACCACGAACCCGACCCCGACTCGTCCGCCCTCCGGCGGCCCGTCGGTCAAGCTCACCACCGGCCACGCCGACTTCGCCGTACGCGTCGAAGGCAACGGTCTGCGCTCACGCGTGAAGGACGGCACCCGGGGACCGGTCGTCTGGCGAGCCCCCGAAGACGTCCTCGTCGAGCTGGGAACAGCCGCCGAGGCGACCGCACCAGGTGGAGCCTTCGGCTTCCTCGGCCCGGCCGGCTCGAAGCTCTGGCAGATCCCGCAGACCCAGAAGGACGGCGTGGTCTGGCTCGGCTGGAACACCGAGGAACTCACCGCCACCCAGGTCTCCGGCGGCTCGGTGAACTGGCGCCTGGACAAGGTCACCGGCCCAGGACGCGTCGCGGTCTTCGAGTTCGACTCGTTCGGTCAGCCGAAGATCGTGTTCAACAGCGCCGACGGCCTCCCCGACACCGTCAAGGTCCCGCTCGGCACGCACGCCCACGGCAACTGGACCTTCACCCAGCCCGGCACCTACCAGCTGACCTTCACCCACACCGCCACCCTCGCCACCGGCACGGCCGGCAAGAGCACGAGCACCCTCACCTTCAAAGTCGGCCCCCAGCAACAGGGTGGAGGTGCTCCCGCCAACCAACTCCCGGGCAGCGGGGCCTCCGCCAACCAGCTCCCCGGCGGTGGGGCTCCTGGCAACCAGCTGCCCACCAGCGGAAATTCCCCCAAGCAGCTGCCCGCCAGCGGCAGCTCCGCCAACCAGCTCTCCGCACCCCTCACCTCCCCCCTGACCCGAGACGCAGTCAAGCCCTCAGCGCCCAGCTGCAGCCTCGCGACCACCGGGGCCGACGCCACCTTCGGCTGGATCGTCGGCGGCGCCGTGCTGCTCGTCGTCGGCACCGTCCTGCTCGTCGCCACCCGCCGCCGTCGCCAGGCCACCCAGGAGCCCAAAGCATGACCCCCTTCCCCCCGCCGCAACCCCCACTTTGTGCACCGCCCAGCCAGAAAATCCGCCGTACGGCGACTGAACGGTGCTCAAAGTCGCTCGGCGCGGCGCTTCTGGCCGTGTCCACGATGGTGCTGGCCGCCTGCTCACCGGCGGCCACCGCCTCCGACGGTGAGCTGAACGTCGTCACCACCACCGAGATCCTCGCCGACCTCGTCCACCAGGTCGGCGGCGACCGCGTCACCGCGTCGTCGCTGGTCCCAGCCGGTGGCGACCCGCACTCGTACGAGCCGACACCGGCCGACGCGAAGCGGGTCGCGCGGGCCGACGTCACCTTCACCAACCACCTGCTGCTCGAACCCCAGTCGCTGATCAAGACGATCGACGCCAACGCCCCCGAGAACAGCCCGAACGTCTCGCTGGCCGAGGCCGCCGAGCCGTACGGCGCGCACGTCATCCCGCTGGTCGAGAACATCGGCCTCGACGTGCTCTGGCTCGGCCTCCGCGTCCGGGGCACCGGCCAGGCGCTCGGTGCCACCCGGACGTCGTCCGTCCGGCTCTCGGCCACGAAGGTCGACGGGCCCGGTCACCTGGTCGCCTACCTGACCGAGTCCCTCGGGCAGCCCGACCGCTACTTCGACTCCTCCGACGGCCTCACGGCAGCGGACAGTACGACGCTCCCGCCCGCCGCGCACACCCACCTGAACTGGGCCTTCACCAAACCCGGCGTCTACCACCTGACTCTCGCCGCCGCGCTGGAGAACGACGGCCGGCCGCCGAAACCGCTCGGCACCGGAACCTTCACCTTCGCCGTCGGCGTCGAGCCCCGCGCCGTCAGCCCGGCCGCCGGCGGCCCGCCCACCGTCCTCGCCGAGGGCCACACCGACCTCACCGTCAACCTCGACACCGGCAAGCTCTCGGCGTACTCCGACGCGAACCCCGGAGCGGCTCCGAGCACGCCCACCGCGCGCCAGACCTCAACAGCGCAGACCGATGTCGCCCCCGAGCGCGTGGTGATCGACGTACCGAACAAGGCGCTCGTCACTGTCCCCGACGACCGCCGCTTCAGCTTCCTCGGCGCCGCCGGGACGCAGATCCACCAGCTCCCGCAGGCGGTGCTCGGCAAGCACGTGCACGGCGAGATCGACCCGCACCTGTGGGAGGACGTCGCCAACGCCAAGGCGTACGTGCAGCTGATCCGCGACACCCTCAGCACCGCGGACCCCGAGGGTCGGCAGGTCTACCACGACAACACCGTGCGGTACCTGCGGGAGCTCGACGAGCTCGACCAGTTCGTCCGGACCCGACTGGCCACGATCCCCGCCGGGCGCCGCCAGCTGATCACCACCCACGACGCGTTCGGCTACCTCGCCGCGGCGTACGGACTCACCGTCGCCGGATTCGTCGTCCCCAACCCCGCCCAGGAGCCCAGCGTGGACCAGGTCCGCAAACTCTCCGAGACCATCCGCAACCTGAAGGTCCCCGCCGTCTTCACCGAACCGAACCTCGCCCAGCGCGCCGCCGTCCTGACCCAGGTCGCCCACGACCAGCACGTCCGGGTCTGCTCCCTGTACGGCGACTCCTTCGACCAGCACGCCCGCTCGTACGCCGAGATGATGCGCCACAACGCCGAAGAACTCGCCCGCTGCCTGGGGAGCACCCGATGAAGCCCCGCGCGCGCCAGGCGCAGGTCCTTCGCGGCCTCGTCGCCGGAGCCGTCTGCCTCCTCGCACCCCTCACCCCGACGGCGCTCGCCGCACCGTCCACCGCGGCCGCGGACCCGGTGGTGATCTCCACCGGCCACGTCGACCTCGGCCCGCACTTCGTCGACGGCGCCTGGACCATCGGCCTGCGCGACGACACCATCCAGCCGGCCGTCTGGCGCGACCTCGACGACGTGGTCCTGCACGCCAACGCCAAGGCCCGGATCGCCGTACCGGCCGATCCCGCCTACGCGTTCCTCGGCACCGCGGGCGAGCAGATCTACGTCATCCCCCAGGTCCAGCAGGACGGCGTGATCTGGCCCGGCTGGAACACCCAGGCCCCGGACGTCGAGGCCCAGGTCACCCGCGAAGTCACCTGGTCGCTGGACGCCGTGGAGGGCCCGGGCGTCTTCACCCTCTTCCTCAACTCCGATTTCGGCCGCCCCACCACGATCTTCGACAGCCGGACCCCGTACCCCCAGCAGACCGGTGTCGACGTCGGCACCCACGTCCACGGCAACTGGACCTTCACCACCCCCGGCACCTACCGCCTGCGCATCACCATGACCGCCCACCTGAAGAACAACTCCACGGTGAAGGACCAGCAAACCCTCACCCTCCACGCCGGCGACACACCTCCGCAGCAGCAGCCGCTTGCAAAGGAACAACCTGCGGACCGATCCCGCGCCGAAGCGGCGAGCACCACGAGCAACCTCACCGGCGCCATGGTCGCCGGCGGAACCGCACTGGTCCTCGTGCTGACCGCCGCCGTCCTGATCCGACGGAGGCGCACCCGATGACCACCCTCCAGATCCACAACCTCGCCGTGACCCTCGGCGGCCGCAACGTCCTCCACGACGTCGACCTCACCCTCGACCCCGGCGAACAGCTCGGCCTGATCGGCCCGAACGGCGCCGGCAAGACCACCCTCCTCCGCGCCGTCCTCGGCCTCCTCCCCACCACCGAAGGCTCGATCACGATCGGCACCAGAACCCCCGCCCAGGCCCGCGGCCACCTCGGCTACGTCCCGCAGCGCCACGAGTTCGTCTGGGACTACCCCGTCGACGTCCGCACCGCGGTGACGACCGGCCGCACCCACCTCACCGGCTGGCTGCGCCGCCCGAGCAGCACCGACCGCGACGCCGTCCAGGAGGCCCTCGAGCGCGTGGACCTGCAGGCGTTGCACCGCCGCCCGATCGGCGAGCTGTCCGGTGGCCAGCGCCAACGGGTCCTGGTCGCCCGGGCGCTCGCCGTACGGCCGGAGCTCCTGCTCCTCGACGAGCCGTTCACCGGCCTCGACGTACCGACCCAAGAGGCCCTCACCCAGCTCTTCCGCCAGCTCACCGAAGAGGGCACCGCGATCCTGATGACCACCCACGACCTGCCCGCAGCCGCCGGCACCTGCGACCGGCTGGTGCTCCTGAACCGCACGGTCGTCGCCGACGGCCCACCGGACCAGCTCCGCGACCCCTCGGTCTGGCTCGACGCGTTCGGCGTCACCAGCTCCGACCAGCTCCTGCACAGCCTCGGAGTGGCGAAGTGATCGAGTTCTTCACCGAGCCCTGGCAGCACGTGTTCATGCAGCGCGCGTTCCTCGTCGTGCTGCTGTCCGGCCTGGTCTGCGGCGTGATCGGCAGCCACGTCGCGCTGCGCGGGATGGCCTTCATCGGCGACGCCGTCGCGCACGCGGTCTTCCCCGGGATCGCGATCGCGTTCGCGCTGCACACCAGCCTGGTCGTCGGCGGCATCGTCGCGGGCCTGGTCACCGCGCTGGCCGTCGCCGTCTTCTCGCAGAACCGCCGGCTCAAGGAGGACACCGTGATCGGCGTCTTCTTCGCTGCGGCGTTCGGGCTGGGCATCGTGGTGATGAGTACGGCGCCCGGGTACGGCGGCTCGCTGGAGTCGTTCCTGTTCGGGTCGGTGCTCGGGATCGGCAGCGGCGACGTCGTCACGGTCGCGGTCGCCGGAGCGATCCTCCTGCTGGTGACCGGCGGGCTGCACAAGGAGCTCGTCACGGTCGGCCTGGACCGCGAGACCGCGCGCGCCGCGGGCCTGCCGATCTTCTGGCTCGACATGGCCCTGTACGCGATGGTGACGGTCGCGATCGTGATCTCGATCCAGGCCGTCGGCAACGTTCTCGTGCTCGCCCTGCTGGTCACGCCGGCCGCCTGCGCCCGGCTGCTGACCGACCGGATCGGCGTGATGATGCTGGTCGCGCCGCTGATCGGCGCCGGCTCCGGCGTGACCGGGCTGTACCTGTCCTACGCGTTCGACCTGGCCGCCGGCGGGTTGATCGTGCTCACGGCGACCGCCGTGTTCGTGGCCTGCTGGGTGTTCGCGCCCCGGCACGGCCTGCTCAGCCACCGTCGCCGCCGCGCGACGGCCGTGGTTCCCGTCCACCCCTGAAAGGAAAGTCCATGCGCAAGCCAACCCGCGTCGTACTGCCCGCTGTGGCAGTGCTCGCGTTCACCGGTCTGGCCGCCCCGGCGGCCCAGGCCGCACCCCGGGTCGTGCTCGACCAGGGTCATGTCGACGTCGTCGGGATCGCGTTCGAGGACGGTGCCTTCGACCTGCACGTCCACGACGAGGAGCACGGCGCCGAGTACGCGCCGTCGCAGGTCGAGCTGGTCGCCAAGCCCGGCGCCGAGATCGCGGTGCCGGCCGACCCGGCGTACCGCTTCCTCGGTACGCCGGGAGGCCGGGTCTGGGTGCTGCCGCAGGTGCAGGACCCGGAGCTGCTCTGGCCCGGGATCGGCGCCGAGGAGATCGAGGCCGGCGTCTTCACCGGTGACGCGCTGAAGGTCGACGTGGTCGGGGTCTCCGGCCCCGGCGACCTCAGCGTGTTCACCACCGACGCGTTCGGTACGCCGTCGGTACTGGTTGACAGCGGCAACGGTCTGCCGGACCGGATCAACACCTCCGCCGGTGGTCACCTGCACGCCAACTGGGCCTTCGAGGCACCGGGCCGGTACCAGGTGAAGGTCAAGGTGACCGGCACGGTCGCCGCGACCGGCCAGAAGGTCTCGGCCGTCGCCACCTACTGCTTCAAGGTCGAGCAGTGAAGGGCCGGGTGCTCGCCGGTGCCGCCGCGGCGGTACTGATGACGCTCGCGCCGGTCGCTGCGGCGTACGCCGCGACGACGATCTCGTCGGGCCACGTCGACGCGGTCGACGTCGACTGGACCGGTACCGCGCTGACGCTCGACCTGCGCGACGGCACGGTCACCCCGAACGTCGACCGGAACCCGGCCGACGTCGTCCTGAACGCCGTCTCCGCGAGCCGGACGTCGGTACCGTCCGGGTCGGCGTACGCGTTCCTCGGCACACCGGGATCGCCGGTCTGGATCCTCCCGCAGACCCAGGCGGCGGCGATCGTCTGGCCCGGCTTCAACACCGAGGGCGTCCCGTCGGGCGCACTCCAGGGCAACAGCGTGTCGGTACGCCTGGTGTCGGTGACCGGCCCCGCCGACGTCAGCGTCTACACGACCAGCGCCCTCGGTACGCCGACCGTCTGGTTCGACAGCGGCAACGGCCTCCCCGACAGCCGCGCGATCCCGGTGAACACCCACGCCCACGCCAACTGGGCCTTCGAGGCAGCCGGCACCTACAAGGTCGTCTTCGAGGCCACCGGTACGACGTCCGCCGGCGCCACTGTGTCGACCGGCCAGCAGACCTACACCTTCACCGTCCAGCCCTGATGGTCCTGCTTCTGCCGCCCACACTGCAGGGTGGGCGGCAGGAGCAGGCCGAGCCGGCGTTTCGTGGCTGTCGGCACCGTCTGCCACCATCCCCGCATGGAGAGCAGACGCTGGGGGCTCGGCCCCGTCGGGCGCACGCTCGCCTGCGTGCCGACCGGTGCCGCCGTCGTGACCACCCTGTTCGTCCCCGAGATGTGGGCGCTCGTGCCCCTGGCGGCGGTGATCGCCGTCGCCTGGATCCGCACCGAGATCCGGCTGACGGACGACGAACTGATCCTGCGGTACCCGATCGGCAGCCGCCGTGTGCCGCGGGCCGACGTACTCTCGGCCGAGTTCACCTGGTCCTCGCTGCGCGTGACGCTGCGCAGCGGCGAGCTGGTCAGGATCCGCTTCTCCCCCAAGCTCACGTCGACGGAGCTGAGCGGGGATCCGCCGCCGCCGGACAGCGCCGCCTACCAGATCACCGCGTGGGCGCAGGGCCTAGAGTCAGCTGGGTGAAGATCGTCTCGCTGCTGCCGTCGGCGACCGAGATCTGTTTCGCGCTCGGCGCCGGGGACGACGTCCGCGGCGTGACGTTCGAGTGTGACCACCCGGCGGCGGCGCGGGAGCGGCGGATCGTCTCCACCACGAACCTTCCGGCCGGTCTCACGCCTGCGGAGATCGATGCCACCGTTCGGGAGCGGGTGGCGGCGGGTGAGGATCTGTACAAGCTCGACCGGGGCGCGTTGCGGGCGGTGGATCCGGATCTGGTGATCACGCAGGACCTGTGCGCGGTGTGTGCGATCGACGTGGACGACGTCGAGGAGGCGCTGTCCTACCTCGGGTGTCAGGCGAAGGTCGTCACCACCGACCCGCATGACCTGACCGAGGTGCTGGAGTCGATCGAGCAGATCGGGCAGGCGATCGGGCGCTCGTCCGCCGGGCTGTTGAAGGAGCTGCGGCACCGGCTGTCGGCAGTGGAGATGCGGCCGAGGACCGGGCGGCGGGTGCTGGTGCTGGAGTGGACCGATCCGCCGTTCGCGCCGGGGCACTGGATTCCGGAGATGGTGGAAGTGGCGGGCGGTGTGAGTGTGCTGGGATCCGCCGGATTGCGGTCGAGCCGGACGACCTGGCCGGCGATCGCCGCCGCGCGGCCGGAGGTCGTGGTGGTCGCGCCCTGCGGCTTCGGGCTGGACGAGTCCGCTCAGCTCGCAGAGGAGTTGCTCGACCAGCTGCCCGACGTACCCGTCTGGGCCGTCGACGCGAACGGGTACTTCGCCCGCCCCGGCCCGCGGCTCGTGGACGGCGTCGAGGCCCTCGCCGCGATCCTCCACGACGAGCCCGTCGCTCCCGAGGTGGCCCGGCGGATCCGCTAGTTTCACCGGCGTGCTGATCTTCTGCCTGCTGCTCGTCGCCGCGGCCCTGGTTGCGCTCGCCGTCTGGGCGAAGGCCAAACGTGACCGCCTCTTCGCGGCGCGCACCGAGCAGGCGGTGCAGGCCGGCTGGACGCCGATCCCGGTCGACCCGGCGCTCGAGGTCCTGGCCAACCGTCTCCTGGCTCCCGGCACCAACACCCGGATGGTCGCCGGCGAGTACGCCGGGCACTACTTCCGCGCCTTCGACCACTCGCACTCGGCCAGCCGCACCAGTACGGCGACCAAGCAGCACCTGGTCGCCGTACTGCTCAACGTGTCTCTCCCACCGATCGCCGTCACCACCGACAGCGCGATCGGCCGCACGCTCGGAGTCCCCGACCAGGAGCTGGAGTCAGGCCACTTCAACGACGCCTTCGTCGTCGAAGCACCGAACCAGCGCTACGCGTCGGCCGTCGTCCACCCGCAGCTGATGGAGTGGATGCTGCAGCACCCGCACCTCCAGTGGTGGATCGACGGCCCGTACCTCGTCACCTGGGGCATGCACTGGTGGACGGTCGACGGCGTCAACGCGACCCTCGACGAGCTGACCACCGTCCTGCGCCTGATCCCGCCGTTCGTCCTCACCGACTACCGGCTCAGCTGAGTCCACACCGCCCGCAGCGCCCGCGCCGCGTCGCCTTCGAGCCCGGCCGCGTCCAGCGTCTCCGCCAGCTCGTCGAACTCCGGCCCCCACCGCCACGCCACCGCCCGCAGCTGCTCGGGCAGCTCCGGATCCTTCAGCGACCCGCCGTCGGCGCGCGTGTGCTGCGCGGTCAGCGCCTCCGTCACGCCGTACGACGCCGCCAGCTGGAACGCGAGCACCGCCAGCGCCGCCTTCCCCTTGTTGTAGAGCGCGTACGACGACTTGGCCGCACTCGCGGCGCCCGGCTCGGCGCCGACGACCATCGGCGTCACCGCGGTTCCCGCCCACAGCGCCGCGACCTGCTCGGCCGCGGCGCCCGAGAGCATCAGGTGCGTCGGGCTCGCACCACCGGTCGGCGGCGGGCCGATCACGCCACCGTCCACGAAGGTTGCCTCAGGCAACGCTTCCTGGGCCTTGCGCAAGGAGCTCGGGGAGAGCGGGTTCGCCTCGACGTAGATCCCGCGGAACCCGGACGCGCCCACCTGCTCGGCGATCGCGACCGCGCCCTGCGGGGCGCACGAGCAGAGCACGACCTCGGCCTGGCCCACCGCTTCGTCGTACGGCGAACCGATCAGCCCGGCCGCCTCGGCGCGTGCGGCGGACGCCGTACTGCGGCCCTCCGGCACCCAGTGCACCTCGTGCCCGGCCGCGACCAGCTGCGCGGCGAGCTGCGATCCCATCGCTCCGGGGTGGAAAACAGCGACCCGCATGCTCGCGGTCCTCTCGTCGACGCGGTCAGTGCTCCCCAAGATAGGCGAGGACGGCGAGCACCCGGCGATGCTGCTCGTCGTTCACCAGCAGCCCGAGCTTGCCGAGAATGCTGCCGATGTGGGTCTCCACGGTCCGCTCGGTCAGCCACAGCCGCCGGCTGATCCCCACGTTCGTGCAGCCTTCGGCCATCAAGGCGAGCACCTCGCGCTCGCGCGCGGTCAGCGCCGCCAGCCGGTCCTCGGCGCGCGACCGCCCGATCAACCGCTCGACCACCTCCGGGTCCAGCGCGGACCCACCGGCCGCCACCCGCTCGAGCGCGTCGAGGAACTCGTCGACAGCGAGCACGCGGTCCTTCAGCAGGTACCCGAACCGTCCGCCGGCCACGAGCTCGGTCGAGTGCCGCGTCTCCACGTGCTGCGACAGCAGCACGATCGCCAGCTCCGGGCAGAGCGTCCGCAACCTCCGAGCGGCCCGGGCCCCGTCGTCGGTGAGATCCGGCGGCATCCGTACGTCGATGATCACCAACTCCGGCGAACGCTCCGCCACCACGGTCACCAGCGACAAAGCATCCCCCGCCACCCCCACGACCTCGTGGCCCGCATCCACGAGCAACCGCTCCAACCCCGCGCGAAACAAGGCGGAATCCTCCCCGATCACGATCCGCACGGCAGCACCACCTCGATCGCCGTTCCGGCGCCCACCGGGCTCAGCATGGTCAGCGACCCACCCAGCGCGACCACCCGGTCGGTCAGCCCGCTCAACCCCGACCCCGGCCGCGCCCGGGCTCCTCCACAGCCGTCGTCCTCGATCCGGATCCGGACGTCCTCCCGCGACCGCGTCACCCGTACGCCGATCCGGCTCGCCTGCGCGTACTTGGCCGCGTTCACCACCGCCTCCGCCGCCACGAAGTACGCCGTCGTGACCAGCTGCTCCGGCAGCTCGTCCCCCACCACCTCCACCCGTACCGGGATCGGCAGGTTCCGCGTGATCGCCGCCAGCGCGGCCGGGAGCCCGTCGTCCAAGCTGGTCGGCCGCAGCCCGTGGGCGATCTGCCGCAGCTCGGCCACCGCAGTAGCCAGCTCAGCGACCCCCTGGTCGAGCAGCTCGTCCACGTCGACCGTGCCGTCCCCCAGGTGCCGCTGCGCCAGCCGCAGGCTCATCCCGAGCGAGACGAGCCGCTGCTGAGCCCCGTCGTGCAGGTCTCGCTCAAGCCGGCGCCGCTCGGCGTCCCCAGCCTGGACGAGCCGAGCCCGGCTGGCCTCCACCTCCCGCAGCGCCCCCGCCAGCTCGGCCCGCAGCCGCGTCACCTCAACCAGGTTCGCCGCAGCCGTGGCAACGGTCCGTAGTACGGCCGGACTGTCCCCAGCGAGCACCCCGATCTGCATCCCCCCGAGCATCACCGGCACGACCTCCCCGCCCACCGCAGCCCCCGCCACGTCCACAAACCCCGCAGCCCCCGGCACCAGATACCCCACCCGCAGCAACGGATCCCGCAGCGCCTGCCGCAGCACCCCCTCCAGCTCCTCCGGACTCCCCTCCCCTGCGTGGATCCGGTGCTGCAGCTCCTCGATCGCCGCCAACGCAGCCCGCCGCGGCGGATACAACCGCCTGTCGACCACCCGCCGCAGCGACGACCGCAACGGCGCCAGCACCACCGCACACACCGCAGTCGCCGAAGCAGCAGCCACCGCAGACCCCCGCCCAACCACCAGCCCCAGCACGAGCGCCGACACCGCGTACGTCCCCAGCAACGCCACCAGTACGACGGCGTACGTGACAGCGTCCGCAACAGCCCGGTCCACGTCGTACAGGTCGTGCCGCAGCATCGCCACCGCGACCGCCACCGGCAGACTGACCAGCGCCAGCACACCGGTGACGGTCGCGACCGCCCCCGACTCCCCCGTCACCACGATCTCCACCAGACACACGAACGGGTAGCAAACGGCCGCGACTCCAGCGATCGCCAGCCACTTCACCTGCGCCCGCTGCCGTCCACTCGACCGCCGCAACCGCACCACGACGGACACTGCCGAAGCGATCACCAGAGCCAGCAGCCCGAAGAAGACCACCTCCCGCAGCACGCGCAACCCCAGCGCCTCGACGGAGACCGCCCCGAACACCTGCTGTCCGGCACCCAGCAGCACCAGCGCCGGCGGAACCACCCGCCACCTAGGACCGATCAGCTGCCCGTCCGGGAAGTAGAGCAGCAGCAACCCCAGTACGACGAACAGCCACCAGCCGCTCTCCTCCAGCCAGTCCACCACCCGGCTGTCCAGCGGCACCCGCCCAGCCGCTGCAGCCTCGTAGTACGCCGACCGCAACGCCAGGTACATGACCAGCAAGCCGATCAGGCACAGCAACGCCCCGACGACGTTCCGCTGCTCGCGCCGGGCGACCAGCAGCCCCAGCACGACCAGACCGGCAGCCAGCACGCCCAGCGGCACCACTGCCTGCGCCGACACCTGTGTAGCGAGCAGCAGCCAGCCGCCGCCCACCAGCATCGTCGCCACGAGCAGGGAGGTGCCGACTGCGAGCCCCCACGGCCACCGCATGACGTCACTGTAAGTCGCGAACCGCCCCCGCGGCTCCGGGCCAGCACGGAGATCTGTTCCCGTACCAGCGCGGATCCGGCAGCCACGCTCAGCGGCTTCGCTGGAGGGGACAGCTTTCCGTGGCGATGGGAGACCCACGATGTCCACCTCGACGATCGACACCCAGCTCGGCAGCGACCCGGTCACCCGGCGCCGCGTCGGCCTGGTCGCACTCGCGCTCACCGTGACGTCGCTGACCGCCGTACCGGGCGGGCTGCTCTGGCCCGAGCCGTCCGGCGGCGGCGAGACCTACACGTACGCCGACATCCAGCCGCTGCGCGACCGCTGGTGGGGCCTGCTGGTCTTCCTCAGCGCAGCCCTGGTGCTCAACGTCCCGGCGCAGGCCTTCCTGACCAGCCTGCTCGTCCGCGCCCGCGGCGCGACCTGGGCGACCGTCGGCGGCGTCGTGATGTGGATCGGCACCGCCCTGTACGCCGTGGGCGGCGCCGGCTGGGCGGCCGCGGCGTACTTCGCGACCGGCGTCGACGCCCCCGCCGGGAGCGCGATGATGGACGCGATGAACGCGGACACCGCGCACCTGTTCGGCCCGATGATCACCGGCGCGCTGCTGGTCGCCGTCGGCACGCTGATCCAGGTCGTCGGGCTGTGGCGCTCGCACGCCGTACCGCGCTGGATCCCGCTCGCCGCGGCGACGATCCTGTTCACCTTCGTCGTCCCCGGCAACGGCGTCGCCGGCCTGGTGACCGCGCTGCCGATGACCGCAGCGGCCATCGGCATCGCGTACTACGCCCGGCGGGCCGTCCGATGATGTGGGGACCGTGGCCGCTGCTGTTCTGGCCGGCTCACTGGTACCGCGGACGACCGGACCAGGTCAGGCCCGGCCCTCGAACAGGCTGGTCACCGAGCCGTCCTCGAAGACCTCGCGGATCGCGCGGCTGATCAGCGGAGCGATCGACAGCTCGGTGAGCTTGTCGAACTTGCGGTCCTCCGAGATCGGCAGCGTGTTGGTGACGATCACCTCGCTGGCCTGGCAGTTCTTCAGCCGGTCCACCGCCGGACCGGACAGGATCGCGTGGGTGGCGGCGATCACCACCCCGGCGGCGCCGTCGGCGTACAGGGCGTCGGCGGCCTTGGTGATCGTGCCCGCGGTGTCGATCATGTCGTCGACCAGGATGCAGACCCGGCCGGCCACCTCACCGACGACCCGGTTGGCGACGGTCTCGTTCGGCCGGTCGATGTCGCGGGTCTTGTGGATGAAGGCCAGCGGCGCGTTGTTCAGCCGGGCCGACCACTGCTCGGCGACCTTGATCCGGCCGGCGTCCGGGGAGACCACGGCCAGCTGCTGGTCGCCGTACTTCTCCCGGACGTAGTCGGACAGGATCGGCAGCGCCATCAGGTGGTCGACCGGTCCGTCGAAGAAGCCCTGGATCTGCGAGGTGTGCAGGTCGACGCAGATCAGCCGGTTCGCGCCGGCGGTCTTGAACAGGTCGGCCATCAGCCGGGCCGAGATCGGCTCCCGGCCGCGGTGCTTCTTGTCCTGCCGGGCGTAGCCGTAGAACGGGAGCACGACGGTGATCCGCTTGGCCGACGCCCGCTTCAGCGCGTCGACCATGATCAGCTGCTCCATGATCCACTCGTTGATCGGCGAGGTGTGGCTCTGGATCACGAACGCGTCGCTGCCCCGGACCGACTCCTCGAACCGGACGTAGATCTCGCCGTTGGCGAAGTCGTACGCCGAGGTCGGCACCAGCCCGGACCCGAGCTGCTCGGCCACCTCCTCGGCCAGACCGGGATGGGCCCGGCCGGAGAACACCATCAGGTTCTTCTCGGTGGTTCGCTTCATCCCGCTCATCGCCACTGCCTCCCGTTACGCCTTCTCGCCAGTGTCGCCCGATGTGTCGGCGAGTGCTTCTTCAGCCGCCTTCGCCGTCTTCGTCCCGGCCCGCTTGCGCGCGACCCAGCCCTTGATGTTGCGCTGCCGCCCGCGGGCGACCGCGATCTCGCCCGGCGCGACCGGCTGGTCGATCGCCGACCCGGCCGCGATGTACGCCCCGTCGGCGATGTCACCCGGCGCGACCAGCACCGAGTTGCTGCCGACGAACGAGTACCGCCCGACGCTGGTGTGGTGCTTGTTCACCCCGTCGTAGTTGGCGAAGATCGTGCCGGCGCCGATGTTCGCGCCCTCGCCGATCGTCGCGTCCCCGGCGTACGACAGGTGCGGCACCTTCGCGCCGTCGCCGATCGCCGCGTTCTTGGTCTCCACGAACGTCCCGATCTTGCCCTTGACGCCGAGCGACGTCCCCGGCCGCAGGTACGCGAACGGCCCGACCGAGGCACCGGCCCCGATCACCGCCCCCGACCCGTGCGTCCGGATGATCGAGGCGTCCTGGCCGACCTGTACGTCGGTCAGCGTCGTGTCCGGCCCGATCACCGCGCCGGTCGCGACCGTGGTCGCGCCGTGCAGCTGCGTGTTCGGCAGCAGCGTGACGTCCTGCTCCAGCGCGACGGTCGCGTCCACCCACGTCGTGCTCGGGTCGACGATCGTGACGCCGGAGCGCATCAGCGTGTCGAGCGTGCGCCGGTTCAGCTCGGCGCGCAGCGTCGCCAGCTGGACGCGGTCGTTCACGCCCTCGGTCTGCATCGCGTCCTCGATCACGTACGCGCCGACCCGCTTCCCGTCGCCGCGGGCGATCGCCAGCACGTCGGTCAGGTACAGCTCACCCTGCGCGTTGTCCGTGGTCAGCCGGCTCAGCCCGTCGCGCAGCGTGGCCGCGTCGAAGGCGTAGATGCCGGCGTTGATCTCGTCGATCTGGCGCTGCTCGGGTGTCGCGTCCTTGTGCTCGACGATCCCCGCGACCGTGCCGTCGGGACCCGGCAGGATCCGCCCGTACCCGGTCGGGTCGGGCACCCGGGCCGTGAGCACTGTCACAGCGTTGCCCTGCTTGTCGTGCTCGCCGATCAGCTCCAGCAGCGTCTCCGCGGCCAGCAGCGGGACGTCTCCCGACGTCACCACGACCGTCCCGTCGAAGTCACCCGGTACGGCGGTGAGCCCGGCCCGGACGGCGTCGCCGGTCCCGAGCTGCTGCTCCTGGACGGCGGTCCGGACGCCGGCGTCGACCTCGGCCAGGTGCGCCTCGACCAGCTCCCGGCCGGTGCCGACCACGACCACCAGGTGCTCGGGCGCGAGTGCACGCGCGGTGACGACCGCGTGCCCGACGAGGCTGCGCCCGCCGATCTCGTGCAGGACCTTGGGGGTCGCGGATTTCATCCGGGTCCCCTGACCGGCGGCCATCACGATGACCGCCGCAGGACGGTGGGAAGTCACGCGGTCTTCTCCTCGGGTTCCCTACGCGTTCGGGCGAGTGTGGTGCGTGAGCACCCGGAACGAGCGCCCGCGCAAGCCTACTTCCTCACTGTGCGAGGGTCCGCAGCGCATCCACAAGCTTCTGCTCGGTCAGCCCGGTGTACTCCAGCATCAGCCGCTCCTGGGCCGGCCGGTTGTACCCGCGCCGGGCGACCTGCTGGTAGAAGTCGGTGACCGCCCGGAGACCGACCTGCTTGATCAGCTGCTCGACCGCCAGCCAGCTGATGTCGTCACTGTCCGTAGCGGCGAACTCGTCGTCGGCCGGGAGCCGGGTCAGGTCGCCGAGCGCGCGGCGGCGGATGTCCTCGCGGGCCGCCGCGACCTGCTTGCCGCGGCCGGTCGCGACCAGCTGCAGGCTCTCGGCGTACTGGGCCATGCCCTCGGCGAGCCAGCGCGGTGCCTCCTCGCCGAGCCGGACCGGGAGCAGGTGCATCAGCGCGTGGCTCAGCTGGGCCGAGTCGAACCGGGCCTGCGACTCCGGCCGGACGACGATCCAGCCGCCGACCGGGCGCCCGTCCTTCGCCGGGCTCGGGATCGGCTGGACCCGGGCCGGCTCGGCGCCCCTCAGCGTCGGCGGCAGCTCGGTCAGTACGCCGGGCTCGCGCATCGCGACGACCATCGGGACGATCTGCAGGTAGCCCTTCCAGAGCTGACGGGTCTTGCGGGCCATCGCGACCGTCTCGTCGGCCTGGCGTTCGGCGTACGCCAGCCGGCCGCGGTCGACGACGACCAGCACGTTGCGCCGCTTGACGACGTCGATCGGCCCGTAGTCCCACGGCTGGCGGCCGGAGCCGATCGCGCGGTCGAGGTCGTTGTCGTCGACGAGGAACAGCCGGCCGTCGCGCACGGTGTAGGTGTAGCCGACGTCGGTCGCCGCCTGCGCCAGCCGGCTCCCGGAGATCTGGTACCGCATGCTGACCCGGAACGTCCCGGTCGCCAGCCCGTACTTCTGCACGGCCTCGTAGTTCGTCCACACCTCGGCCCGGCGGTAGGTCACGGACATGCCGAGCGACCGCATGTTCTGGAACACCTGCCGCTGCTCGTCCCGCAGCTCCGGCGCGACATCGCGCAGGAACAAGTCGATCTTGTTCTGCTTCACCGCGATCCCCCGCCGCGCCAGAATCGCGTCCACCGCCGCACCCAGCCGCGGGTCCACGTCACCGCTCACACTGGGCCGAACCTGCTGCAGCGTCGTCCCGCCCATCGCCTCAGCGGTCAGCGAGATCCCCCGCCCGGCCGACGGCACGCCCGCCCACAGCCCGCCCCCGACGACCACCATCGCCACGACCACCGGCCACACCGCAGGCCCCTCGGCCACCACAACCCGCCGAACCGCCGCCCACAACCCCGGCATTCCAACCCTCTCCCGGCCCTAGACCCCGCGCGCGCCCCCATGGTGTCCCAGACCGCCCTCCCGGGCCAACTCCTCACCCGTGCGCTTTGACCAAGCCCGTCTCGTACCCGAGCACCACCAGCGCCACCCGATCCCGCAGCCCCGTCTTCGCCAGGATCCGCCCGATGTGCGTCTTCACCGTCGCCTCCGACAGCGTGAACAGCTGCGCGATCTCCGTGTTCGACAACCCCCGCGCCACCTCGACCAGCACCTCGCGCTCCCGCGCGGTGAGATCGGCGAGATCCGGCACCTCCCGCTCCTCGTCCGGCAGCGCGCCGGCGAAGTGCTCGAGCAGGCGGCGCGTCGTACTGGGTGACACCACCGCGTCCCCGGAATGCACCTGCCGGATCGCCGACAGCAGATCGGCCGGCGGCGTGTTCTTCAGCAGGAACCCCGCGGCCCCCGCCTTGATCGCCGCGAACGCGTACTCGTCCAGGTCGAACGTCGTGAGCACGATCACCCTCGGGGCCTCCGGCAACGACTGCACCTGCCGGGTCGCCTCGACGCCGTCCAGCCGCGGCATCCGGACGTCCATCAGCACGACGTCGCTCGCGGTCACCCGCAGCTTCTCCAGCGCCTCGCCGCCGTCGCCGGCCTGGCCGACCACCCGCATGTCGGGCTGGGAGTCCACCAGCATGGTGAACCCGGCCCGGACCAGTTCCTGGTCGTCGACCAGGAAGACCCGGATCACGCCGTCGTCGGTCTCGCTCACAGTTCCTCCGGAATCGCTTACTGGTCAGGCGGTCCGGCGTACGGGAGCTTCGCGACCACCTCGTACCCGCCGCCCGCCTTGGGACCGGCGTTCACCGTACCGCCGGAGATCGAGGCGCGTTGCCGCATCCCGACCAGTCCGTGCCCCGGGTCGCTGCTCGGCGCGACCCCGCCGCCGCGGCCGTCGTCGGTGACCACCACGGTCAGCATCTCGCGCCCGAAGTCCAGAGTGACGGAGGTCCGCGCCCCCGGCCCGGCGTGTTTCAGCGTGTTCGTCAGCCCTTCCTGCACGATCCGGTACGCCGTGAGGCCGAGCAGCGCCGGCAGGTCGCGCGGTGTCCCGGTCACCGAGTAGTCGACGGTCAACCCGGCTTCGCGGACGTTCTCGACCAGCTCGGGCAGCGACGACACCCCGGGCTGCGGCCGCGGCTGGTTCGGGTCGAGCTCGTTCTGCTCGTCCTGCTTGAGCAGCCCGAGCATCTTGCGCATCTCGGTCAGCGACGCCCTCCCGGTGTCGCCGATCGTGGCCAGCGCCTTCTTCGCCTGCTCCGGCGACGCGTCGGCGGCGTACAGGCCGCCGTCGGCCTGGACGATCATGATCGACAGGCCGTGCGCGACCACGTCGTGGATCTCGCGGGCGATCCGGGTCCGCTCGTTGGACACCGCGAGCGCGGCCTCGCGGTCACGGTCCCGCTCGGCCTGGACGGCCCGCTCCTCCAGCTGCTGCACGTAGAGGCCTCTGGTCCGCCGCCGCTCGCCGAACGCCCAGACCCCGAACACGACCGCGCCGAACGCGACCATCATCGTGATCTGCTGACGCCAGTCCGAGCTCGCGTAGTACCGGGCGGTCGCCATCAGCACGCCGAGGCCGCCGACGCCGAGCGCGATCCGGCTGTACCTGACCTCGCCGTACACGGAGATCGTGTAGAGCGCGACCAGGAGACCGACGTTGCCGGCCTGCAGGTCGATCCCGGCCAGCCACTGCAGCACGGCGATCGCGGAGACGCCGAAGAAGACCAGCTCCGGGTAGCTGCGCCGCCAGACCAGCGGCACCAGCAACGCGACCCCGACCACCCCGGCGAACTGCACCTGCGCGAGCGAGAGGAACCCGAAGAACAGCGTCAGCCCACCCGCGAGCAGCAGGTCGAACGCCTTGGACTGCGGCGAGACCCGCCGAGCCGTGAAGAACCCCGTCATGGCGGTCAGCGTACGGCGGAGGTGGCCGGAAAACGTCGTGCCACGGGCGGATGTGGGGGTCCTACCTGCGTAGCACGGACGCCCATCACACACTAACCTCGCCGCAACCCCGGCCCGCACGCTCAGCCGGGCGCCGAATCGGGGCTTTCACCGAGGTTAGTGGGTGATGGGCGTCCGCCTACTTGTGCGGACGGGTCGACAGGACCGGCTTGGCCTCCAGCCCGGACAGCCCGTTCCAGGCCAGGTTGACCAGGTGCGCGGCGACGTCCGGCTTCTTCGGGCGGCGCGCGTCCAGCCACCACTGCCCGGTCAGCGCGACCATCCCGACCAGCATCTGCGCGTACATCGGCGCGTTCTTCGGGTCCAGCCCGCGCCGCTTGAACTCCTCGGCCAGGATGTGCTCGACCCGCGTCCCGACGTCGCTCAGGATCGAGATGAACGACCCGCTCGACGACCCGACCGGCGAGTCCCGGACCAGGATCCGGAAGCCGTCCGAGGAGCTCTCGATGTAGTCCAGCAGCGCCAGCGCCGCCTGTTCCACGAGTTCGTGCGCCCGGCCGGCGGTCAGCGAAGCAGTCACGGTGTCGAGCAGGCTGCGGACCTCGCGGTCCACCACCACGGCGTACAGGCCTTCCTTGCCGCCGAAGTGCTCGTAGACGACCGGCTTGGAGACCTCGGCGCGCGCCGCGATCTCCTCGACCGAGGTGCCTTCGTAGCCCTTCTGGGCGAACAGCGCACGGGCGATGGTGATGAGTTGCTCGCGGCGCTCCGCACTCGTCATCCGGACCCGGGTGGATCGTCGCGGTTTGGGTTCCGTCACGTCGAGATCACGTCAGCATCATGCCGTACGCCGGTGCCGCCCGCCGGGAGATTTCTCCGCACGCACCGGATTGTGACCGGCGGGCCGTCGTACCGGACTGTGTGGACGGTCTCAGGCCGCGACCTTGGTCTTGCGCAGCGCCGCCCGCTCGGCGGCCTTGTCCGCGGCCTGCTCCTCCGCGCTGACCCGCCGCGCCTCGAGCCGCTCCGGCACCGGCCACCGCACGTCGCTGACCCAGCCGCGCTTCTCGAAGAACCAGATGCAGCGCGCCGAGGTGTCCAGCTGACCCTTCAGTACGCCGTGCCGCGCGCAGGTCGGGTCGGAGTGGTGCAGGTTGTGCCACGACTCGCCCTGGCTGAGGATCGCCAGCCACCACACGTTGCCCGACTTGTCGCGGCTCTTGAACGGCCGGTCGCCGATCGTGTGGCAGATCGAGTTGATCGACCAGGTGACGTGGTGCAGCAGCGCGATCCGGACCAGGCTCGCCCAGAAGAACGCCGTCAGCGCCCCCTGCCACGACCAGGACCACAGGCCGCCGATGACCGCCGGCAGCAGCAGCGAGACCAGCACCAGGAACGGGAACATCCGCGACACCTTGACGATGTCCTTGTCCTTCAGCAGATCCGGCGCGTACTGGCGCTGCGGCGTCTGCTCGGTGTCGAACAGCCAGCCGATGTGCGCGTGCCCGAACCCCTTGGCCAGCGCACCGAGCGTGTTCCCGTACTTCCACGGGCTGTGCGGGTCGCCGTCGCGGTCGGAGAACTTGTGGTGCTTGCGGTGGTCGGCCACCCAGCGCACCACCGGCCCCTCGATCGCCAGCGACCCGGCGATCGCCAGCGCGTACTTCATCGCCCGGTTCGGCTTGAACGACTTGTGCGTGAACAGCCGGTGGAACCCGATCGAGATCCCGTGCCCCGCGACCGTGTAGAACACCACCGCGATCACGATGTCCCGCCACCCCAGGAACCCGCCCCAGGCGATCGGTACGGCGGCCAGCACGGCCAGGAACGGGATCCCGATGAACAGCGCCAGCGCGACCTGCTCCCAGACCTGCTTCTGCTCACCCCCCAGCGTTCCGGTGTCGACGTCGAGCTCGTCGGCCTGCTGGGCGCGGGTCGGCGCCTCCGGTGCGGCCACGGCGGGTGGAGTCATGTCGTGTTCCCTCAGGTGGAGGACGGCTTACCTACGCAACCGTAACCTACGGAGCCGTAGGTAAGGAACCCCTACGCGTGTCGTGCGCCCCACCCATGGCAAACTGTCCGCACGCACCAGCGGTCCCCCGTGGGGTAATCGGCAGCCCGCGAGACTTTGAATCTCGAAGACCAGGATCGAAACCTGGCGGGGGAGCAAGATCGTTCGGGTGGTGGACGGGTTCGTCCCACGCGGTGCTATGCCCGCTCCAGGCGCACACTGAGTACTGCGCCGCCGAGCGGAGCGCATGAAAGGCTTTGCCTGCGCATCGTGAGCGCCTTCATCCTGAATGCGTGGTCGACAACGACGGGTACACACGCTGCGAAGTCTGCGAGCTTCGGTACGAGCCTGGCGAGCCGGCGGATGAGTGGCTTGCAGTAACCGTCGAGCGAGACGGCGGCCACGCCACGCCGGATTTCTGCTCGCAGGAGCACGCTGCCCAGTGGTTCTCCGAATCCCTGCCGTCGTTCGAGCCGGTCACGATCATGAAGCCGACGTTGCGTGACCGCCTCACGGACATCGGCGTCGCCCTGCCGTTCGGGGCGGTGGCTGTGCTCGCGGCGATCGGGCTGTGGACAGCGATCGGGTGGATCTGGCGGTGACAGCTCAGGCGAGACGTTCCTGGTTGTCGTCCCACTTGATGTAGTCCGGCTCAGGATCGGTCTCAAAGCGCCTGGCGTTGATGGTGGTTTCGCCGGCCAGCCAGGCCTTGGCGATCCTGTGGCCGCCGTCCATCAGGCGCCCGTCGGACGACAAAATCACGGGGTAGGACAAATCGGCGCGCTGGATCCGGCCAGCATGCTCGGCGACCATGCGGCAGGTGACGGCGCGGCCGCCGAACCAGCAGTCCTGGTCGAACTCGGCGATCGCGTCGATCGCGACGGACTCGACGGGGAGGTCCTCGGTGAGGTGCCAGAGGCGTGCGGTGGTGAAGAAGGCGCGGCCGCCGGGGACGGGGCGGGAGTGTTGTTCGGGCATTGCAGCATCTTCGTGGTTCGAGGGTCAGAGGCCTTCGGCGTACGCCGTGCGGATGCTGTCGCCGTACGCGTCATCGGCCAGCGCGTCGAGATGCGCCTCGCCGAGGGCGTAGTGGTGGCGCGCGTTCGGGAGGTCGCCGAGGCGGCGGTAGTCGACGGCGAGGTTGAGGTGGAGGGACGGGAGGAGCGCGTTCTTGCCGCCGGGGTTGCCTCGGGCGTGGGCCTGGGCGTCGGTGAGGGAATCCATCAGAGCGAGGGCGCGGAGGTCCCAGGCGAGTTCGGCTTCGGGGGTTTCCTGGACGTCGGCCAGGGAGTGGGCGAGGAAGATCTGCAGGTACGGGTCGTCGCTGCGGTCGGCCTCGGGGATGAGGGATTCCAGCAGCGCCTTGGCTTCCGGCGCGCGGCCTTGTTCGCGGAGGGCGATCCCGTCCCGGATCACGCCGTACGCCGGGGAGTCGGTGCTCATCGGTTGTCGCCGCTGCCGCCGAGGACCGCGCGCTGGCGGCGGTCGGCGAGTTTGGCGATGTTGCGGCGGCCGACCTCCTCGAGCGGGATGTCGAAGTAGTCGGCGAGGACCGCGAGGTACCAGAGGGTGTCGCCGAGTTCCTTGGTGAGGTCCTCGGTGTCCCACTGGGTGAAGTCGCTGCCCCGGTCGCGGACGATCTTCTTGGCCTTCTCGGCGATCTCGCCGGTCTCGCCGACCAGGCCGAGGAGGAGCTGGAAGACCTCGTTGGGCTTGTCCTTCGGGGACGCCGTACGGAGGGCCAGTTGCTGGTACTCGTTGAGGTCCACGGGGTCAGCCTAGGAGCAGCTCGGTCAGAGGTCGTACGACGTCCGGCGGGTACAGGCCGAGGGCCGCGAAGTCTGCGGGGTCGGCCCAGAGCAGCTCGTAGCTGTCGTTGGGGCTGTGGGCCTGAGCCTCGGGGCCGGACAGAACCGGGGTGCCGGTGACGTTGGTCATCAGGTAGTACGTCGCGACCCGGCCGTTGTGGGTGCCGGTGTGCAGGAGGCGGGCGATGGTGGCGGTGAGGGTGGTTTCCTCGGTGAGCTCGCGGAGGGCGGTGGTCTCGGGGGTCTCGCCGGGTTCTACGTGGCCGCCGGGGAGTACGGCGTACGAATGGCCGGGGCAGGTGGGGCCGAGCGCGACGGCCTCGCACATGACGCAGAGGCGGCCGGGCGGCTGGCGGAGGTAGCGCTTGATCAGGAGGGCTCGGGGGCCGTCGACGACTACTGCGGCGGCGCGCGGGATCGGCATGTCGGTCAGGCTGCCAGGGGCCACCGACAAGGAGCGAGCTAGCGGCGGTGGGTGAGGGCGAGCAGGAGGACCGCGACCGTGACTCCGGTGGGGACGGTGCGCTTGTGGAGGACCGAGCGGTTGCCCTCGCTGCTGAGGAGGGACCAGCGGGAGCGGGCCGAGAGGGCGGAGCCGAGGGAGAGGACCGAGCCGGTGGAGAAGGCCGACAGCGTCGAGCCGACCGAGCCGATCGAGAGGGCGGAGCCGACGGAGCCGATGCTGAGGACCGAGCCGGCCGAGCCGATCGACAGGATCGAGTCGCGGCTGGCGATCGAGAGGAACGAGTTGTCCGACCACAGGGAGAGGGCCTTCATGGCGCGAGTCTCGCACACGGCCGGGCTCCGGAAAAGACTGTTGCGTAAGGCAAACTCCCCCGCCGTACGACCACGGTCGTACGCCGAATTCCTGCCGTGGTCCGACGTGACCACACCGGGAATTCACTAACTTCTGGAGGGTGCCGGGAACCACCCCGGCACCGAATGCTCCAGAGGAGAACGATGACCATCCAGACCGGTGAGCTGCCGCTCGGGCGTTTGGCGCAGGACGCCGCCACGAAGACCGCGATCCGGGCGCACGAGTTGCGCAAGGTGTACGGGCAGGGTGACACCGCGGTGGCGGCCCTCGACGGGGTGTCGGTCGACTTCGGGGTCGGGCGGTTCACGGCGATCATGGGGCCGTCGGGGTCCGGCAAGTCGACGCTGATGCACTGCCTGGCGGGGCTGGACACGCCGACCGGTGGGCAGGTGCTGCTCGGGGAGACCGAACTGACCACGCTGCCAGACGCCGAGCTGACGCGGATCCGCCGCGACCGGATCGGGTTCGTGTTCCAGTCGTTCAACCTGCTCCCGATGCTCTCGGCCAAGGACAACATCCTGCTGCCGCTCGAGCTCGGCAATCGCAAGCCCGACCAGCAGTGGCTCGGCACCCTGGTCGACGTACTCGGTCTGCAGGACCGGCTCACGCACCGCCCGTCGGAGCTGTCCGGTGGTCAGCAGCAGCGCGTCGCGGTCGCCCGTGCGCTGGTCGGCCGTCCGGAGGTCGTCTTCGCCGACGAGCCGACCGGAAACCTGGACTCGCGCTCCGGCGCCGAGGTCCTCGGCTTCCTCCGCCGCAGCGTCCGCGAGTTCGGGCAGACCGTCGTGATGGTCACCCACGACCCGCTGGCCGCCTCGTACGCCGACCGCGTGGTCCTGCTCGCCGACGGCAAGCTGGCCGGTGAGCTGCTCGAGCCGACGCCGGAGAGCGTGCTCGGCGCCCTGCGGCAGCTGGGGGCCTGACCGTGCGACGCTCCATCCTCTCCTCGCTGCGCGCCCACCTGGGCCGCCTGGTCGCCGCCTGCCTGGCGATCGTGCTGGGGGTCGGTTTCGGCACCCTGGCCCTGTCGGTGCACGCGTCGGCCTCGCACGGGATCGACGAGACGATCGGCAAGTCGAACGCCGGCGTGGACGCCGTCGTCGAGAGCGACCGGCGCTCGATCGAGCCCAAGGACGTCGCCGCGGTGCAGAAGCTGCCGCAGGCGTCGTCGGTGGTGGTCGACACCGGCGCCTACCTGCAGATCCAGTGGGCCGGCCAGGTCCGCCCGAGCTACCTGCCGATCAAGGCGCTGTACGACACCTCCAAGATCGCCGGGCCGAAGACCAGCTCCGGCCGGCTGCCCACGGGCAACCTCGAGATCGCGATCCCGGCCCGCACCGCCGAGAAGAACAAGGTCGCCCTCGGCAACAAGCTCCAGCTCAGCTCGTACGACGAGAAGCGCTGGACCGTGACCGTGGTCGGCATCCTCGACGACTCCACCAGCTTCGGTACCGGCGCCGCCGTGGCGACGCCGCAGGCGGTGAAGGTCTTCGAGCCGCAGGGCTACGTGAACCAGATCAAGGTGAGCGCCCAGCCCGGCACCGACCAGGCCGCGCTGGCCGCGGCGGTCGGCGCCGTCGTACCGGGTCTGCAGGTCTACACCGGTGCGGGCTGGATCGACCACGAGGTGAAGAGCTTCACCAACGGGATCGACGTGCTCGGCGGCGTGTTCGGCATGTTCGCCGTGATCGCGCTGTTCGTCGCCTGCCTGGTGATCGCGAACACCTTCACGATCGTGATCGCCCAGCGGACTCGCGAGATGGCGCTGCTGCGCTGCGTCGGCGCGTCCCGCCGGCAGGTGTTCTCCTCGGTGCTGGCCGAGGCGTCCGTGGTCGGTCTGGTCGCCTCCGCGATCGGCGTCGTGGTCGGGGTCGCGCTGTCGGCGCTCGGCCTGGCGCTGTCCCGCGAGTTCGACCTGGAGCTGCCGCCGATCAGCCTGCACCTCGACCTGGTGTCGATCTTCGCGCCGCTGCTGCTCGGTACCGTCGCGACCGTGCTGGCCGCGATCGTCCCGGCCCGCCGGGCCACGAAGGTCGCCCCGCTGGCGGCCCTGCGTCCCGAGGCCGCTCCCGCGGCGGCGTCCAAGCGCGGGGTCGTCCGGCTGATCCTCGGCTTCCTGCTGCTGGCCGGCGGCGGGTTGTTGCTGGCGGCAAGCGCCGCGATGAGTCAGGTCGTGATCGGCGTCGCCGGCGGCGTGATCTCCTTCGTCGGCGTCCTGGCGATCGGATCGCTCCTGGTCCCGGCGCTGGTCCGGCTGCTCGGCGCGCTCCCGGCCCGCAAGGGCGGCGTACCGGCTCGGATCGCGGTCGCGAACGCGGTCCGCAACCCACGCCGTACGGCGGCCACCACGTCCGCGCTCCTGATCGGTGTCACGCTGATCAGCCTGACCTGCGTCGGGATCGCGTCGGTGCGCAAGACGTTCGACGTGACGATGGACGGCGAGTACCCGGTCGACCTGACCGTCCGCACGTACGACGAGAAGCTGCCGGCCGGCGCAGAGCAGCAGCTGCGCGACATCAAGGGCATCACCCAGGTGGTCCCGATCCGGACCGTCGATGTGAAGACCGGCGACCAGACGCTGACCATCACCGGGGTCGACCAGGCCCGCGCTGGCTCGATCATCCACAATCCGCAGCTGGCCGCGCAACTGCGGCCCGGCGTCGCGCTGCTCGACCTGCAGACGATGCGGATGCTGCAGCTGTCCGACGGCTCCGACATCACCCTCGTTGCCTCCGGCCACAAGGTCACGCTGAAGGCGCAGCAGGCGGCCGGGCTGGACCCGATCACGATCACCCAGGGCGATCTGCAGAAGCTCGCCCCGGCCGCCGCAATCTCCGGGTTCTGGCTGGCCAGCGACCCGAAGGCGGACGGCCCGGACGTGATCGACGCGGTGCAGCAGTCACTGCCGTCGGTGAAGGTGCTGAACGTCGACGGCGGTCTGGCCGAGCGCAGCGCGTACACCCAGGTGTTCGACGTCCTGCTGATCGTCGCGGTCGGCCTGCTCGGGGTATCGGTGCTGATCGCACTGGTCGGCGTCGGCAACACGCTCAGCCTGTCGGTCCTGGAGCGCACCCGGGAGAACGCGTTGCTCAGGGCAATGGGTCTGACCCGGCGCCAGCTGCGCGGGATGCTCGCGGTCGAGTCGTTGCTGATGGCACTGGTCGCCGCAGGACTCGGCATCGTGCTCGGACTGGTCTACGGCTGGACCGGTACGGCGGCGCTGATGAGCTCGCAGACCGACGGCAAGGTCCAGTACGCCGTACCGGTGACGCTGCTGGTCACGATCGCGCTGGTCGCGGCGGTCGCCGGCCTGCTCGCCTCGGTGCTCCCAGCCCGCCGGGCCGCGAAGGTCGCTCCGGCGGGGGCGCTGGCGACCGAGTGAGCTGGTGGCGGCCGGGGTTCAGAGGGGAGCTCCGGTCGCCGCCCAGGTCAGACGATCTCGACCCGGTTCCCGTGGCCGTCGGTGGTGTGAAACCGCCGGCGGCCCGGGATCGTCTCGTTGTCCCAGGTGACCGGGTAGCCGAGCTCTTCGAGCTTCGCCGCCAAAGCGTCCAGGTCGTCGACCGCGAACGCCGGGTGCGCCTTGCGGGCCGGGCGGAAGTCCTGCTCGACGCCGACGTGGATCTCCGCCGATCCCTCCCGGAACCAGCAACCACCCCTTGCCGCGAGCAACGGTGGTTTCGCGATCTCGGTCAGCCCGAGCGCGTCGCGGTAGAACGCGCGGGCGACCTCCTCGCCGCCGGGCGGGCAGGAGACCTGGACGTGGTCGAGGCGCATCAGGCCTCCTTCTGGGCGACGGCGAAGATCCGCCGGAACGGGAGCAGCGTGCCGTAGTCGCGGCGCGGGTAGGCCTCCGCCAGGCGCGCGCCGTACTCGGCCTCGAACTGCGCCCGCAGTTCGTCCGGCAGCGACTGCAGGACCGGGCGAGCGCCGGTCCCCTTCACCCACTCCAGCACGGCGTTGTCGCCGGGGAGCAGATGGCTGTACGTCGTCTCCCACGCGTCGACAGTGCAGCCGAGCCCGCTCAGCACCTCGACGTACTCGGCCGGGCCGGGGACGTCGGGACGCAGCGACTTGCCGGCGGCGTACTCGGCGTACGGCGGACGCCCGGCCAGCTCGCGGAGGATCGCGTGCGAGGGGGCGTCGCCGTTGCCGGGGATCTGGATCGCCAGCCAGCCGCCGGGACGCAGCGCCCGGACGAAACCGGGCAGCAGGTCGAGCTGCTCGGGGATCCACTGCAGGGTCGCGTTGGTGACGATCACGTCGACCGACTCGTCGGGCGCCGACCACTCGCGCAGGTCGCCGACCTCGAAGCTCAGGCGGGCCGAACTGAGCTTCTGCGCCTCGGTGATCATCTCGACCGAGCTGTCGACGCCGTGGACCGTTGCCGAGGGCCACCGATCGAGCAGGCCGACGGTGAGGTTGCCGGGGCCGCAGCCGAGGTCGAGCACCACCGCCGGGGCGTCGGCGCCGGGCCGGTCCTCGCCGCGGATCAGGCCGATCCGGGCGATCAGGTCGGCGAACGGGCGGCCGCGCTCGCCGGCGTACTTGCCGTACTGCTGGGGGTTCCACACCGGCGAGGTGCGCATGCTGGGCTCCCTACACTAGATCTCTTGACGTCGAGATACTTTCCGCACCGACAGACTCTCCCGGAAGTTGTCTTGATGTCAAGAGTCTTGACCGATACTCTCGATCCATGAAAGACGAGGTCGACCGGCTGATCGAGGCCTGGCGCCGCGAGCGGCCCGATCTCGACGTGGCGCCGATGGAGGTGCTGTCCCGGGTCACCCGCCTGGCGCGGCACCTGGACCGCGCCCGCAGTCACGCCTTCGCGACGTACGGGCTGGAGTCCTGGGAGTTCGACGTGCTGGCGGCGCTGCGCCGCGCAGGCGCGCCGTACCAGCTCTCCCCCGGCCGGCTGCTCAAGGAAACCCTGGTCACCTCGGGCACGATGACCAACCGCGTCGACCGGCTGGCCGCGCGCGGCCTGGTCGAGCGGCTGCCCGATCCCGCCGACCGGCGCGGGGTCCTGGTCCAGCTGACCGCCGCCGGCCGTGACTCCGTCGACGCGGCGCTGGCCGACCTGCTCGCGCACGAGCGCACGCTGCTCGCCGCGGTCACCGAGCGGGACCAGGCCAAGCTGGCCCGGCTGCTCCGCGAACTGGTCGGTCCGTTCGACCAGGAATCACACTGACCGGTAACCACGGAAACCGCCGCGAATTGCGCCGGAATAATCCGAAAAGACCGCGCGTCACTTAATACCCGTTCCGATCGTTGCTAGTTGCAACCGGATCGTGAAGGTGCTGTAGCAGACCGCTGTCGACACTGAGTGACCATGCGCACTAAGGTCCTCACTGTCGGTACGTTTTCGGCTACACATCGTTGCGAACAAGGTGTCTTTCGGCGGCAAGAGGTGGTCTGCCGAAGGAGGTCGGTGGTGTCCGGGGCTCGGGGCCCGGACAACGACGACCACAACGGGGCCCGCTCACCCAAGGGATCGCGGCGTACCTCCCAATCACAGGGGATGGGAGAGTACGCCGCGATTTCCCGTGGTCAAACATTTGATCATGTATACAGTATTTAAATGCATTTCCGGCGTGCTCCCGAGAGCGCCGACAACGGCTAGCTCTCGGCGCGTTCGGCGGCTTCCAGCCAGGCCAGCTCGAGCTCTTCGCGTTCCTCGGTGAGTTTGCGCAGCTCGGTGTCCAGCTCGGCCAGCCGGCCGTAGTCACTCGCGTGGGTGGCGAGCTGGTCGTGCAGCTTCTTCTCGGTGTCGGACAGCTTCGAGAGCTGGCGCTCGATCCGGTTCAGCTCCTTCTTCGCGGCCCGGGCGGCGGCCGCGTCGACGGGCGCGGCGGCGACCGCGGCCGGGGCCGGAGCCGCAGGCATCGACGCGGGAGAAGGAGCACTGGCCACGACCCGGCGCGCAAGACCGCCGGACTCCAGCTCGTCCAGGTACTGCTCGACGCCGCGCGGCAGGTGCCGGACCTTGCCGTCGCCCATGATCGTGTAGACCATGTCGCTGACCCGCTCCAGGAAGTACCGGTCGTGGGTGACCACCACGACGACGCCGGGCCAGCTGTCGAGGAAGTCCTCCAGCACGGTCAGTGTCTCGACGTCCAGGTCGTTGGTCGGCTCGTCGAGGATCAGCACGTTCGGCTCGTCGAGCAGGATCCGGAGCAGCTGCAGCCGGCGCCGCTCGCCACCGGACAGGTCGCTGGTCCGCGTGGTCAGCTTGTCGCCGGTGAAGCCGAAGCGCTCCAGCAGCTGCGACGACGTCAGCTCGCCGCCCCGGCCGGCCAGCGCCGCCGTACGGCGGATGTCGGTGATGTGCGCGAGCACGGTCGACTGCCCCTCGACCTCGTCGAGGGTCTGCGAGAGGTTCGCGATCCGGACCGTCTTGCCCTGCTTCACCAGACCGGAGTCCGGCGCGAGCTGGCCGGTCAGCACCTTCAGGAACGTCGTCTTGCCGGCGCCGTTCGGGCCGAGCAGCCCGATCCGGTCGGCCGGGCCGAGCCGGAACGTGACGTGGTCGAGCATCACCCGGTCGCCGAACGCCAGGCTCACGTTCTCCGCGTCGAACACGTCCTTGCCCAGCCGCGACGTCGCCAGCTGCGACAGCGCGAGCTTGTCCCGCGGGGCCGGCTCGTTCTCGATCAGGGCGTTGGCGGCGTCGATCCGGAACTTCGGCTTCGAGGTCCGGGCCGGAGCGCCGCGCCGCAGCCAGGCCAGCTCCTTCTTCAGCAGGTTCTGCCGCTTGCCTTCCATCACCTGCTCGGCGCGCGCCCGCTCGGCCTTGGCCAGCACGTACGCCGCGTAGCCACCCTCGTACGACGAGACCCGGCCGCCCTGCACCTCCCACGTCTCGGTGCAGACCGCGTCCAGGAACCACCGGTCGTGGGTGACGACGATGAGCGCGCCGGCCCGGTCCACCACGTGCGCGGCGAGCCAGTTCACCGCCTCGATGTCCAGGTGGTTGGTCGGCTCGTCGAGGACCAGCAGGTCCACGTCGGTCAGCAGCAACCGGGCCAGCGACGCGCGGCGGCGCTCGCCACCGCTCAGCGTGCCGATCAGGGCCTCGTGGTCGATCTCGCCGAGCAGGTGCTCCATCACCGACCGGGCCCGCGGGTCGGCGGCCCAGGTGTAGGTCTCGACGTCGCCGAGGACAGCCTTGCTGACGGTCAGCGCCGGGTCGAGGTCGTCGCTCTGGCCGAGGTACCCGAGCCGGAGGTCGCGGTTCTGGGTGACCCGGCCGTCGTCGGGCTCCTGGGTGCGGGCCAGGAGCTGCAGCAGCGTCGACTTGCCGTCCCCGTTCCGCCCGACCACGCCGACCCGGTCGCCGCGGCCGACGCCGAGGCTCACCTTGTCGAGCAGAAGCCGGGTTCCGAAGCCTTTGGAGACGCCTTCGAGATTGACCAGATTGGGTGCAGGGGTGGCAGCCATAACCGCCCCAGCGTACGGGATCGGTACTACAGCTGATTCAGATGCACCAGGTACTCCTTGTGGTTCAGCGGGTTGCCGTCGGTGCGGGGGCGGGTCGGTGGCGGGCCGGGGAACGGCTGGAAGGAGTCGAAGGTGGTGAGGAGGATGCCTTCGCCGTGGGTGAGGCCGGGGAGCTGGGACTCGAAGATGTGGACCCGAGCGGCGGGGATGAGGCCGGTGAGCTGAGCGTGGCTGGAGGTGATCTGGGTGGTTTCGACGGTGGCGCGGGACTCGGCCAGGCGGCCGAGGATCGGGGAGACGGCATCGGGTGGGAGGTCGAGCTCGAAGTGGTTGACCGGCTCCAGCACGGTGGTGCCGGACTGGGCCAGGGCCTCCAGCAGGACCGGCGGGACCAAGGCGCGGAAGTCGCCGGCGGTCGAGGTGACGGAGGAGTAGCCGGTGCGGGTCAACTCGATCCGTACGCCGTCGACCTCCCAGCCGTAGAGGCCTTGGAGCAGGGTCTGCCGGACCGTCTCCTCGATCGCGGTGTGGAAGGCGCGTGGGAGCCCGCCGAGCTCGACGCCGAGGCGGTAGTCGACGCCCGCGCCGGGCTCGGCCGGGGAGACGCGGAAGCCGACCGTGGCGACCCAGGGGTTGCCGGGCTCCCCCATCTCCCGGACGGCGGAGCCGACGCCGATCGGGTGCTCCTGGTGGATCGGGCGGGTCTGGTCGAAGGTGACCTGCAGCCCGTACTCGTCGGCGAGCAGGCTGGCGATCACCTCCTTCTGGACTTCGCCGTACAGGCTGACCGATATCTCGTCGTCCTGGCGGACCCGGATCAGCGGGTCCTGCTCGGCGAACTGCTGGAGGGCCTGGAAGAGCTTGAGGCGGTCGTTGGCCCGGACGACGGTTTCGAGCGTCGGCGGCGCGAAGAGCCGGCCGCCGCGGTCGCTGGGAGACCCGAGCTGGTCGCCGATCTGGATCTCCTTGAGGCCGCGGAGCGCGACGATGTGACCGGCCTCGACGGCGTCGACCCGCTCGGTCCGGCCCTGGGAGAAGAGCGCGAGCGAGGAGGGCTTGGCAGCGTAGGTCGCTCCGGCGGCCGCCGGGACCGCCCGGTGGATCACCGTCTGTTCGCGGGCGCGCAGCGTCCCGGCGAAGATCCGGGCGGAGGCCACCTTCTCCCCCACCGGTCCACGCTCGACCTTGAAAACCGTTCCCTGCAACGCCTCCGACGGAGACTCGCTTGCTCTCGGCAACAGCGTGGTGATGCCCTCGACCAGCGGATCGAGACCGTCGCCGGTGATGGCCGAGCCGAAGTACACCGGATGCACGACCGCGTCCCGGACCTGAGCAGCAAGCTCAGCGTGCTGAGCGGCCGGAGTCAGGCCGTCCGCCAGATAGCGCGCCAGGTACGAGTCGTTGCGCTCGGCAAGCACTTCGTCGATCGACGGATGCCCTGCGGCGTACGGCGTGAAGCGCGCCGCGCGCGTCCCCAGCGCCGCGACCTCGCCGAGCGGAACCACCGCCGGCGTCAGCAACCGCCGGGCATCGGCCAGCAGTTCGTCGTACCGGGCACCCATCCGGTCGATCTTGTTCACGAACAGCAGCGTCGGGATCCGCAGCCGTTGCAGCGTGCGCATCAGCAGCCGCGTCTGCACCTGGACGCCCTCGACCGCGGAGATCACCAGGACGGCGCCGTCCAGCACCGAGAGGGCGCGCTCGACCTCGGCGATGAAGTCGGAGTGTCCGGGGGTGTCGATCAGGTTGACCGTCGTCCCGGCGAGCTCGAACGAGACCACCGCGGAGCGGATCGTGATGCCGCGGCGGCGTTCGAGGTCCATCGTGTCGGTGCGGGTGCTGCCGGCGTCGACGCTGCCGAGGCGGTCGATCACCCCCGCCGTGTGCAGCAGCCGCTCGGTCAGGCTGGTCTTGCCGGCGTCAACATGCGCCAGGATTCCCATCGTCAGTGTGCTCAAAGGTCCCTGCCAGAGATTCGATCCATCGGTTGGTGATGGGGTGGATCGAAAGTCGGCGCATCAGGGTCTCCTTCTCGCAGGACAAACGTTTGACGAGCGTAACGCCGGGACAACACCGGGCGCAGCTGGTTTTCCAGCCCTTCCGAAGTAGTTGCCGCGACAAGTACCCTGCCGCCCACACGACCGCCCAGGTCTTGTTTGAAACACTTCGCGGAACAAGGGTTCTCGGGCGTCGTGGACACGAGGAGTTCCCGATGTCCCTGACGGACGACTATCTCCGGGCGGCCGCCGATCGCGGCCCGAAGGCCAGTGCGATCCTCGCCGCGGCCGCCCCCGAGCTCGACGCCACCACCTACCTCGGCCGCTGCCTGAGCCGGCCGACCTTCCTCGAAGCCGAGCCGTACCGGCAGCTGGTCGCGGACCTGGACCTGCTGCACTCGGCGCTGACCCGGCTTCCCGAGCGCGTCTTCGGCGGCGACCTCGCCGAGTTCGCGCGCACGGTCGGGATGGCCGAGACCCAGGTCCGGGCGATCTCCCGCGGCCGCGGGCCGGCGCCGAGCCGGATGGGCCGCGCGGACCTGTACCGCGACGCCGACGGTTTCCACCTGCTCGAGATCAACATGGGCAGCACCGTGGGCGGCGTCGACAACCCGGTACTGAACGCGGCGATGCTGGAGCACCCGTTCATCGCCGACTTCGTCAAGTCCAACGAGCTCGAGTACGCCGAGACGATGACCGAGGTGGTCCGCACCATCGTCACCGAGGCCAAGGTGCCGACCGGCGTCCGCCCGGTGATGGCGATCGCCGACTTCCCGGACAGCTACCCCGACCTGGAACGCCAGCTGCACAAGAGCGCCCAGATGCTGGAGCCGCTCGGCATCGACGCGATCCCCTGCCCGGTCGACGCGCTGGAGTACCGCGACGACCGGATCTGGCTGGGCGACCGCGCGATCGACGTGGTGTTCCGGCTGTTCATGATCGAGGACGTCCTCAAGCCCGGCGCGGTCGAGCTGCTCGAACCCGTACTGCAGGCCGCCGAGCGTGGGCACGTGTCGATCTTCACCCCGCTGGACGCCGAGCTGTACGGCAGCAAGGGCGCGCTGGCGTTGCTGTCCGACGAGGCCTACCGCGACCGCTACCCGGCCGACGAGCTGGCCGCGCTGGACCGGATCCTGCCGTGGACGCGGATGGTCCGCAGCGGACCGGTCACGGTCGACGGCGTACAGACGGACCTGGAGCAGTACGCGCTCGCGAACCGCGAGGAACTGGTGCTCAAGCCGACCGCGCTGCACGGTGGCGACGGCGTACTGCTCGGCTGGCTGACCGACGAGGCCACCTGGGCGGCCAAGATCGGCGAGGCGATGGACAACCCGTGGGTGCTGCAGCGCCGGATCCGGCCGGTGCCCGAGGTCTTCCCGACCGACGACGGCAGCGAGGAGTGGCTGCTGACCTGGGGTGCGTTCCTGGTCGCGGACGGCCTCGGCGGTTTCCTGATCCGCGGCTCGCAGGAACTGGACGGCGGCGTTGTCAACATGGCCACCGGCGCCACCGCGACCTGCTGCTTCCACCAGCGCTGATCCCGAAACAAACGACCGCTTCAGAAATCGACCCCGGAAACCCTGGTGAACAAGGGTTTTCCGTCTCGCGTCACGCGCGCGCACGGGAGTAACGTCGCGGACTGCGACCGGCCCGGTGGCACCTGTCACCAGGCCGGGCGCAGCCCCCGGCCGCTGCTGTGAGGAGTCGTATGAGCACCTCGACGAGAACCGGCGCCACCGTTGTCATCGTCCCGCCCGCGACCGCGAACGGCCCCCTGCACGTCGGCCATCTGTCCGGCCCGTACCTGGCCGCCGACATCGCCGCGCGAGCCGCCCGGGCCCGCGGCGAACGCGTCGTCACCACCGCCGGCTTCGACGTGCACCAGAACTGGGTGCTGACCCGCGCCGAGAACGAGGGCGTGGACGTCGAGAAGCTGGCGGCGGCGTACCGGAACGAGATCGTCGCCGCGCTGGACGCCGCCCGGATCCAGTACGACGTCTTCCTGAACCCGCAGAGCCCGGAGTACCAGTACGGCGTCACGACGCTGGCCGCCGACCTGACCGACGCCGGGCGGTTCCCGCTGCGCGAGCTGGAGCTGCTCGCCTGCGAGGACTGCGACCGCACCCTCCACCAGTCGTACGTCGTCGGCGAGTGCGCCTGGTGCGGCGCCGAGGCGGCCGGTGGTGGCTGCGAAGGCTGCGGCGGCTACACGTCGGCCGAGAACCTGGTCGACCCCCGGTGCAACCGGTGCGGTGGCGAACCCCGCCCGTTCCTCGCCACCGTGCCGGTGCTGCCGATGGAGGACTACCGCGACGAGCTGGTCGAGATCTGGCTGCGCGCCGAGCTGCCCGAGCGGGCGCGCCGGATCGTCTCGCACTACCTGGAGCACCCGCTGCCCGACGTACCGATCGCCTACCCGACGAACTGGGGTCTGCGCGGCACCGGGCCGCACGAGGGCCTGCGGCTCGAGGTGTACGCCGAGGTCGGGCTGAGCACCGTGTACGGCGTCGCGCAGTCGCTGCGGCCGGGCGCGCTCGGCCTGGAGGCGACCGCGGAAGCATGGTCCGAGGTCGCGTCGCTGTGGCACTTCAACGGGATCGACAACGGGTTCTACTTCGCGCTGTTCTGGCCGGCCGTGTACCTGGCCGCGGGCGTGCCCGCGGACGCGATCGGCGGCGCGCAGGTGAACGAGTTCTACACCCTCGACGGGCAGAAGTTCTCGACCAGCCGCAACCACGCGATCTGGGCCAACGACTTCCTCACCGACGAGGACGTCGACATCGTCCGGCTCTACCTGGCCTGGGACCGGCCGGACCGGTTCGCGAGCGACTTCACGCTGTCGGCGTACCGGGAGTTCGAGGCGTACGTGCGGCCGCTGCTGGACAAGGCGCGGGACGCGGAACCCGACCGGTCGACGTTGCCCGCGAGCCTCGCGGCCGCGGACGTGACGCGCGGCGTGGCGGCGCTGGAGCCGCGGCGGTTCGACCCGGCGCTCGCCGTACGGGCGGTGCTGACCGGGCTGGCGGCGAGTGCGCCCGGTGCCGAGATGCTGCTCTCGATCCTGACCGGCCGATGAGCGTGAACTACGACGGGCGCGTGTTCCGCCCGCTGAACAACCCGCCGGGCTCGCCGACCGGTCTCTACCGGCAGCGCGGGAACCTGATCTGGGCCGAGTTCGGCGGCGGCAGGCTGCACTTCGGCCGGCTGGTCGGCACCTGCGACGAGAGTGGCACGATCACCGCGACGTACTGCCAGCTGGCCACCGACGGATCAGTGACCGCCGGCAGCCTGCGGAGCGTGCCCGGCCGGACCGCCGAGGGGGTGCTGACGCTCACCGAGCACTGGCACCGCCTCGACGGCTCGAAGGGGATCTCGGTGATCGAGGAGGTCGACGCCGCACTGGCGCCGGCCTCCCCCACCACCATCGAGGTCGCTCAGCCGAGGTAGTCGCGCCAGGGACCGGTGATCGCGAAGGTGATGCCCGGGGTCTGCATGTTGACGAAGAGCACCTTGCCGTCGTCGGAGAACGTCGGGCCGGTGAACTCGGAGTCGTTCAGCATGTTCCGCGCGATCGCGTACGTCGGGCCGCCCGGCACCGAGCTGAGCACGTGGCTGCTCTGCAGGCCGTCCTCGGCCAGGATCAGCGAACCCCACGGCGTGACGGTCACGTTGTCCGGAGCGTCGAAGTTGAAGTCGTTGTACTTCGCCGCGGAGCCCTGGTCGGCGGCCGGGTTGGCCGGGAAGTAGGTGACCAGCTGGATGGTCTCCTTCTCGTAGTTGTAGAACCAGACCATGCCCTCGTGCGGGACGCCGTCGGCCGGGATGTCCGTGGTGCCCATCTTGGCGAACGAGTTCACCACGTACACGCCGTCGTGGGTGCCGTAGACGCCCTCGAACTTCTTGCCACGGGTGACCTGACCGTCGGTGAACTGCTTGCGGGTGGACACCGAGACGGCGTCGCGGTCGGGGACCTTCACCCAGGCGACGCGGAACGGACGCAGCAGCTGCGCCGACGTCAGGTACGCGACGTCCGGGATCGGCTTGCCGTCGTCACCGAGGATCGCCATCGCCTCGAGCGTGCCGAAGTCGACGTCGGCGAGGTCCTTCCAGCTGCGCTGGTCGAGCCGGTACTTGCGCGGGCCGGTCCACCGGTAGAAGAGGCCGTTCGGGCCGCCGGCGTCCTCGGACAGGTAGATGTGCTCGCGGTCGTTGTCGATCGCCAGCGCCTCGTGCGCGTAGCGGCCGAGCGCCTTCAGCGGGACCGGGTTCGCGGTCTTGCCGTCGCCCCAGACCTCGAAGACGTAGCCGTGGTCCTTCAGGCGGGTGGTGCCGTTGGCCTTGCTCTCGGTCTCCTCACACGTCATCCAGGTGCCCCACGGGGTCGGGCCGCCGGCGCAGTTGGTGAGGGTGCCGGACAGGCCGACCCACTCGCCCTGGTTCTTGCCGTTGCGGTCGACCGAGATGACGGTGCAGCCACCGGCCGCGCCGACGCCCGCGTCGTACACGGTGCCCTTGATCTGCGGGACGCCGAGCGGGTCGTTGCCGCCGATCTCGTGGTTCTGGATCAGCAGGTAGTCGTGGCCGTCGGAGAACGCGGCCGTCCCGTCGTGCGCGCCCGGGGTCGGCTGACCGCTCGTCAGCTTGGTCTCACCGGCGCGCGTGACGATCGAGTACTTGAAGCCCGGGGGCAGCGCCAGCAGGCCCTTCGGGTCGTCCATCAGCGGCGGGAACGGCTTGTTCTGCGGGAACGTCCCGCCCTTCTCCTGGGGCGAGGCCTGCGCCAGCGACGGCACCGCACCGACAGCGGCGAACCCGACCCCACCCACAGCTGCTCCACGCAGCACTGCACGACGATCTAAAGACATGGTGACCTTTTCCTCAAACCCGATGGCGCTCCCCACGCGCCCTGATGGGCTCGATCCTTGCCTGACAGATCAGCCGTCCGGCAAACAGCACCTGAACAAATTCCGCTGCTCGATCCGGGTCGAGAAAGTTTGCTGAGGCTAACCTTTTCTGCGGTATTTCTCTGCGTTATCTGTTCACTACAGCCGGCAGAATTCTGGCCCCCGGGACCGGGCCCTCGGCCTGGCGGACCATCCGGCAGAGGCCGGATTCGGACAGCTCCACGGCCAGGTCCACCGCGCGGCGGCTGTCGGCGGCGAGAAAGAGGCAGGTCGGGCCGGAGCCGGAGATCATCGCGGCCAGCGCGCCCTGGTCGAGGCCGAATTGCAGGGTGGCGGCCAATTCCGGGCGCAACGAAAGCGCTGCCGCCTGAAGGTCGTTGCTGACGGCAACTGCGAGGGCCGCGGGGCGGCCGGAGAGCAGGGCCGAGAGGAGCTCCGGGCGGACCTCGGGGGCCTCGACGCGGCGGAGCGGGCGGAGACGGTCGAGCTCGGCGTACACCTCCGGGGTCGACAGGCCGCCGTCGGCGATCGCGAAGACCCAGTGGAAGGTGCCGCGGGACATCACCTCGGTGACCTGTTCGCCGCGGCCCTGGCCGAGGGCGGTGTGGCCGACGAGGCAGAACGGGACGTCGCTGCCCAGCTCGGCGGCGAGGTGCTGCAGCTCGGACTGCGACAGCTGCAGACCCCAGAGCCGGTTGCAGGCGACCAGCGTCGCGGCGGCGTCCGTGGACCCACCGGCCATCCCGCCGGCCACCGGGATCGTCTTGCGGATGCTCAGGTCGACGCCGTCCTCGACGTCGTACTCGGTCTGCAGCAGCCGCGCGGCCCGCACCGCCAGGTTCGAGTCGTCGGTCGGTACGTCGACGGCGAAGTCGCCGACCACCTCGACGGTGATGTCGGCGTCGTCGCGCAGGGTCGCGGTGACGTCGTCGTACAGCGCGACGGCCTGGTACACCGTGGCCAGCGGGTGGAACCCGTCCGGGCGCGGCGGACCGACCGACAGACCGAGATTGATCTTGGCCGGCGACCGCACGGTGACCTGGGCTGATGGTGGCACGGCCACACCCTAGGACATCAGTTGCGCTCTTGCAGTCGTGAACAACACGTCGCGATCAGGTGAGTCGGCGCCGCGCGTCCGCGAGTGCTGCGAACTCGGTGATCCCGAGCATCTCCCCGCGCAGCCCGGAGTCGATCCCGGCGGCGGCGAACACCTCGTCGAGCAGCGCGCGGTCCGGGATCCAGCGGGCCAAGGCGGACCGGACGGTCTTGCGGCGCTGCGAGAACGCGGCCTCGATCACCGTGAAGACCTCCTCGCGGGAGGCGGTCGTTGCCGGTGGCTCCCGTCGGGTGAAGGCAACGAGTCCGGAGTCGACGTTCGGCGCCGGCCAGAAGACGTTGCGCCCGATCGGGCCGGCCCGGCGGACGTCGGCGTACCAGGCGGCCTTCGCGGACGGTACGCCGTACGTGCGGGAGCCGGGCGGGGCGGCGAGCCGGTCGGCGACCTCGGACTGGACCATCACCAGCCCGTGCCGCAGCGAGGGCGCGATCGCGAGCAGGTGCAGCAGGACCGGTACGGCGACGTTGTAGGGCAGGTTGGCGACGCAGGCGGACGGCGTACCGATCGCTTCGGCACCGACCTCCATCGCGTCGGCCTCGACGACGGTGAACGCCGCGGCCTGGCCGGGCGCGTACTCCGCGATCGTGGACGGCAGCTTGCCGGCCAGCAGCGGGTCGATCTCGACCGCGGTCACCGCGTGCCCCTCGGCGAGCAGCGCCAGCGTCAGCGAGCCGAGGCCGGGACCGATCTCGAGCACCGTCTCGCCGGCCGGGTCGAGCTCGGCGGCGCGGACGATCCGGCGCACGGTGTTCGGGTCGATGACGAAGTTCTGGCCGCGCTGCTTGGTCGGCCGCAGCCCGAGGCTGCCGGCCAGTGAACGCACTTCCGCCGGACCGAGCAGTCTCGGTCCGGCGGAAGTGGATGATTCGGTGTTGCTCACACGGGTCAGTGTGTCACGCGCGCTTGCCGCAGACCGGCCAGTCGCCGTACCCGCCGCGCGCGGCGCGGACCTTCTCGGCGATCGCGATCTGCTGGGCCTTGCTCGCCAGGTACGCCTCCGGGGCGTACTTGTCGCCGCCGTAGTTCACCCAGGTGCCCTTGCTGAACTGCAGGCCTCCGGAGTACCCGTTGCCGGTGTTGATGTGCCAGTCGCCACCGGACTCGCACTCGGCGATCCGGTCCCAGGCGCTGGTGTCACCGGTGCTGGGCTCCTCGTCGGAGGTGCCGCCGTCGGCCTTCGGCTTGGTGCCGACCGTGACCAGCTCGTCGACCGGCTCGGAGACGGTCTTGGTGGCCAGCGTCTTGGTGGTGACCAGCTTGCCGTCGACGTAGGTGAGCAGGTAGTCGACCGTCTTGCTGCCGGCCTTGCCGGGCTTGGTCGTCTTCTTCTCACCCTCGGTCAGCTCGGCCGACTTGGTCTCCTTCTTCTCGAAGGCGATCGCCTCGGTCCTGGTGACCTTCTTGACGTCGACCTTGACCACGGTGATCCGGTTGACGCCCGGCTTCAGCACGGTCGCGACGGCCGGGGTGATCCGGTCGTCCTTGTCGTAGCCGACCTTCGCGCCGGTCAGCGCCTCGCCGACGGTCATCGCCATCGACCGCACCGAGACGACCTTGCCCTGCCGCACGAACTGCACGGTCTTCGGGGTCCGGACCTCCAGCGACAGCCCTTCGCGCCCGATCGGGGCGCTGCGGCTGGTGGACAGGAACGCGCCGTCGTAGCGCAGTCCCAGGTCGGTCAGCGCCTCGTTCACGCTGTCGGCCGTGGTCCAGAAGTTCTTCGTGGTGCCGTCTTGGTTGACGGTCAGCTGGCGGCCGTACTGCACCGCGATCTCCTGACCGTCCTGCAGCTTGGCGTCCAGCGCGGGCGCGACCAGGTCACGCTCACCGACCTGGATGTCCTTGGCCTGCAGGGCGTCGGCGACGGTCGAGCCGAAGGTGTGCACCTTCTGCACCTGGCCGTCGATCGACAGACTCACCGTCTTGCTCTTGCTCGCATAGGCCACGCTGCCGCCCACGACGGCGATCGCAGCCGTCGCACCGACGGCCGCAATGATGGACTTACGCACTCATGCTCCCAGGTAGGGCTACCCGGGCACGGGGTCCGACAGCACAGGCAGGCACCGAGATCGCCGGGCTTTGGGGCCCGGAGAACTTGGTCTCCGCCGAGGGGCGTGCTGCCCGGAACCTTCCCCGATCCCGGCCAACATCACGAGACAGTAACGAAGAAGTCCCGAGAGCGCCAATCCTCTCCCCCGGCGTGCCGGAAAAGGTGTAATGGGCCGACTACCCGGCGTGTCGGCCCCACTGGCCGCGGTGGACCACTTCGGCGGTACTCCGGCGCCCTCGGCGCAGTGACGGCGACCGCCGGTCGGGGGCCGGGTAGCCGATCGAGATCACCCCCACGAACAACTGCTCCTCCGGTACGCCGAACTCGGCCTTCACCGCCGGCAGCAGCGCGCCCGGTACGCCGAAAAAGCACGCTCCGAGCCCTTCGTCGACCACCGTCTGCAGCATCAGCAGCGAGGCCATCCCGGTGTCCACGAACCAGTACGGCGCCGCCCAGCGCGACTCGTCGCGATCGGTCCGGCCCTTGTCGGCCTCGGCGTACCGGTCGAGGTACGCGGCCTTGTCGGCGAAGGCCAGGATCAGCAGCGGCGCGCGGCGCAGCCCTGTGACCCATCGCACATACTTCGCGTCGACGTCGGCGGCCGTGATCGCCCAGTACCGGTCCCGGTCGGCGCCCTCGAGGACGAGGAACGCCCAGCCCTGGCTGAACCCGGCCGACGGCCCGCGCAGACCGTTCTCCAGGATCCGCTCGCGGACGTCGTCCGGGATCTCCCGGGCCGGGTCGTAGTCGCGCACCATCCGGCGCCGCCGGACGACCTCGGAGAACTCCACTACCAGCGGCCGCCGAACGCGCGGAACGCGTTCTCGGTGAGCGCGCCGCACAGCTCCGCGACGGAGATGTTCAGCACGCCGGCCATCTTCCGCACGGTGTGCGGGATCAGGTACGACGCGTTCGGCTGCCCGCGGTACGGCGAGGGCGTCAGGTACGGCGCGTCGGTCTCGACCAGCACCCGGTCCAGCGGCGTGACGGCGAGCGCGTCCCGCAGCGACTGGGCGTTCTTGAAGGTCACCACCCCGGCGAAGCTCAGGAACGCGCCGCGCTCCACGCACTTGCGCGCGAACTCGGTGTCGCCGGAGAAGCAGTGCATCACCAGCCGGTCCGGAACGCCTTCGGTGTCGAGGATCTTCAGGATGTCGTCGTGGGCGTCCCGGTCGTGGATCATCAGCGTCTTGTCGAGCCGTTTGGCCAGCTCGATGTGCGCGGCGAACGATTCGTGCTGCGCCGCGCGGCCGTCCTCACCGGTGCGGAAGTAGTCGAGCCCGGTCTCGCCGATCACGCGCACCTTGGGCGAGCTCGAAGCCAGCCGCTCGATCTCGGCCAGCGCACTGTCCAGCTCGCCGGCCTCCTTCAGCTTCGGCGCCTCGTTCGGGTGCAGCGCGACACCGGCGATCAGGTTCGGGTGCTGCTCGGCGGCCTCGACCGCCCACTTGGCACCCGGCAGGTCGCAGCCGACCTGCACGATCCGCGTCACCCCCACCGACGCCGCGAGCTTGATCGCCTCCCCGGCACTCAGCCAGTTCCCGTCCTCGCCGTCGGCGATGTCCAGGTGGCAGTGCGCGTCGACCACCGCCATCGGCAACTGGTCCGGCACCGCCGGCCGGCTCCGGTCCCGCGACCGCCCGTCCTCCCCGATCGCCGCACGCTCCCTGGTCGGCCGCTCGACCTCCACACCGTCAGACATGCCGCCCAGCCTACTTACTGCAGACGGAAGATCTTCACGTCACCGTTCTCGTACGCCGGTACGCCGAGCCGCGGCGACACCGGCCCGGCCCGGAGGTCCGCGATGATCCAGTCCACCCCGTGCTGATCCCGCAGCCGAGCGAGCAACGCGGGCGTCGGCCGCTCGACCACCGCCAGGCTGTCGGCGAGCCGGTCGGGCCAGGGCGGTGGCAGCGACAGGTAGCTCCTGGTGTGTTCGGTCGCAGCCAGGTTCTGCGGCGCATAGGCCCAGCCGCCGAGGTACTGCTGGACACCACTCAGTCCGGACACCCAGTAGGCGTCGTTGGGGCAGCCGGGCCGGTAGCGGGTCGGCATGCAGAACACGTTGCTCACGGCCACGTCCTCCGGCCCGGCGTGGTCGTGCAGCCAGAGCATCGCCTCCTGCTCGGCCTGCGTCAGGTAGACCCGCGTCCCCTGCCCAGTGCTGAACGGCCGGTCGATCACAGCGCCGTACGACGCCACTGCCAGGTACGTCGTCTGTGCGGGCAGGCTGGACGCGGCCAGGATGCAGGTCGCATAGACCACCAGTGCCCGCGGCCAGTGCCTCGGAGCGACGAAGCGCCGGATCAGGAGCACGCCGACTCCCGCCGCAACGACCAAGACGACTGCCGGCCCGAGCAGGTCGAGCGCTGCCTCCTTCTGGTTGCTCACCACCACCGTCGGCCAAACCTGCTTGAGCACAACGGCTGTGGCGATCCCACCGGCGAGGCTGCAGGCCAGCGGCACCCACACGCGCCGGTGCCTGATCTCCTCACCGAGCACCCGTGCCACGAACGCCACCACCACGACCGGACCGAGGTGGATGACCGTCCGCAGGAAGTGGTACTCCGAGTAGCCCGTGTGCGAGAACACCAACGTGATCGCGGCACCGGTGGCCACACAGGTCGCTGCCCACCAGTACGCCGGGTCGCGTCGAGTCGGGTGGAGCATGATCCCGACGACCGCCAGCAGCCTCGGCAGGCTGAGCACGCAGTACCAGACGACCAGCACCGCCGCGAAGTACCAGAGCCCACCGTCGGCGATCCCCGGCACCACCAGCCCGCCGTACGTCGGGAAGGAGCGGTCGCCGGTCACCACTCCGTAGTACGGCAGCACCTTGAGCGCCGCGAGGAACTGAACGCGGCTACCACCGGTGCTGCCGGTCAGCGTGGAGGTGGCGGCCAGGAAGAGTCCACCGCACAGGAGGCCCACAACGACCACCCGCAAGGGAAAACGGCGTTGCACAAGCCAGCAGGCGATCCCTGCGACAGCGCAGCCGACTCCCATGATCGGGAGCAGCGTCGGCTTGGTGCCGCACGACAAAGCGAGCAGCATCACCAGTGCGATCCAGGTGCCGGTCCCCGCCTGCCTGCGAAGGATGAGCACCGTCGGACCGACCAGCCCGAGCATGATCACCGCAGCGAGCGTTCCGGTCGGCCCCTGGATGCTCAGAGCACCAGCCATGTCCACGCCCGGCTCGTCGGTCAGCCGCAGCCCGCCGGAGAACACTCCGGAGACCAGACCGGCGACCGGGCCGGCCCACCGCACTCCGCTGAGCAACTCCCCCGCGGCCCAGCCCGCCAGGACGAAGGTCAGGGCCATCGTCATCGGCCACTGGTGCAGCAGGACCTCCGGAGCCCCGACACCGGACACCTGCGAGTGCGCGGCCATCAGCGCGTTGGTGAACCAGTGGTAGATCAGTGGCTCATCAGCAGCCGTCAGGTCAGGCGGTACGACGTGCCTGTCGAGCGCCTGGACCAGCCCGAGTTGGAACCACACGTCCTGGTGCCGACCGAACGCCACCGGTGGCAGCGGCGTCAGCCGGAGCAGTTCCACGAACACCCGGACGGCGGCCAGGACCAGGCCCACCACCATCACCGGCAGCCACCGGATCGGATCCGGCGACCTCCGGCGTACCAGCGGAATCAGGGCGAGCACCAGCCCGACCGTGGCGATCCACTGCTGCCTGGGGTAGCCGATGCCGGTGAAGACCGCCCAGACCCCAAGCGCCCAGGCCAGGCCGAGCACCGAGCCGAAGCCGAGGTCCTGCGCCCACGACCGGCCGCCGGTGAGAGTGCGCCAGAGCAGCGTGCCGGGCAGGAGCACCAGAACGCACCACGTCGCGAGGTACCGACCGGTGGCCGCGGCCGGATGGCCGATGTTGCTCAGCAGCAAGATGACGACCAAGGGCACGGCAGCCCACAGCACCAGCTGCCGCACCGCGCGCACGATCGTCATACCCAGATAGATGTTTCAGAACGGCGATCGATTGCTCGCGTTGCCAAGCCGTGATGTCAGATTGCAGCTTTTGACATCAGCGCAGCCGGTAGATCCGGATGTCCGCGTTGGCGTAGGCGCGCTGGGCCAGCTTGTCGAGCGCGGGCGAGACCGGCCCGGCCCGCAGGTCCGCGATGATCCAGTCGACGCCGATCTTGTCCCGCAACTCGGTCAGCAACGCCGGGGTCGGGCGCTGGACGGCGTCGAGGCTCTGCTGGAGACGGTCCGGCCACGGCGACGGCTGGGTCAGGAAGCTGGTCTTGTTCTGGGTCGCCTCGAGGTTCTTCGGCGCGTAGGCCCAGGCCCCCAGGTACTGCTGGACGCCGCTCAGGCCGGAGGTCCAGAACGCGTCGTCCGGGCAGCCGACCCGGAACCGGGACGGCATGCAGAAGACGTTGCTGACCGCGACCTCGCCCGGTGCGGCGTTCTGGTCGAGCCAGATCATCGCCTGCTGCTCGTTCTCGGTCAGGTAAGTGCGGTCCTTCTCGTCGGCGACCACCGGGCGGCCGGAAACCGAGCGGTACACGTTGCTGCCGAGCTCGGCGAACTGGTTCGGCAGCCCCGCGGCGACGACCAGCGCGATCACCTGCAGCAGGATCAGCGGCTTCGAACGCCGCTTGGTCAGGAACACCATGACCAGCCCGACCACGGCGAGCACCTGGAACGGCACGACCAGCGCGACGATCGCCCGGCCGACGGTGGTGGGCACCTCAGGGACGTGGAACCACAGCAGCCGGATCAGTAGAGCAGTTGCGAAGCCGGCGACCCCCGCAACCAGGACCGGCCGCCAGCGCGTCCTGGTCGTGTCGTCGACGAGCGTGGACGCAACCGCGACAGTGCCCACCACACCGAGCGCTGTGACAGTCCGGAGGAAGTGGTACTCCGAGTAGCCGGTGTGCGAGAACACCAGGGTGATCCCGGTCCCCGCTGCGACACAGCCGGCCACCCACCAGTACGCCGGGTCGCGGCGCGCGGGACTGGTCGTCGTACCGAGCAGGGAAAGCAGGCGGGCCGAGTTGATCAGCAGGTAGTAGGCGAGCAGGCATGCGGCGAACAGCAGGAGCCGTGGCTCACCGGTGGCGATCGAGGGCAGCACCCAACCGCCGGTCGCCGGGTAGGAGTGGTCGCCGGAGACCGAGGCGTAGAAGGGCTGCACCCGGAGCGCGGCGAGGATCTGGATCCGGCTGCCGCCGGTGCTGCCGGTCAGCGCGAAGGTGGCGGCCAGGAAGAACGCACCGGCCAGCACACCAAGCGCCACGATCCGCCAGGGCAGCTTGCGCTCGCTGATCCAGGCGTACAGACCGACCACCGCGGAACCGGCCAGCATGATCGGGAGCAGCGTCGGCTTGGTCCCGGTCGCCAGGCCGATCATCAGGAACATCGCCAGCCAGGTCCCGAGCGTGGCCTGCTTGCGGAGGATCAGCACCGTCGGGCCGACCAGCCCGAGCATCACCAGAGCGGCGAGCGCACCGGTCGGGCCCTGGACGACCTGCGCCGGGGAGGCCTCGACGATGGGCTTGGCGGCGAGCTGGAGCGTGCCCGGCAGCGCACCGGTCAGCAGGGCCGAGACGGCACCGACCCAGGTCTTTCCGGTCAGCGCCTCCCCCGCGGCCCAACCAGCAAGAACCAGGCTGATCACGAAGGTGACCTGCCACTGGTGCATCAGGACGTGCGACGGCTCGACGTTCGCCATCACCGACTGCCCGGCCATGGACGCGTTGGCGAACCAGTGGTAGATCAGCGGCTCGCCCAGCACCGACGGATCGGGTGGGGTGATGTCGTGCTTCAGGACCTGGATCAGGCCGAGCTGGTACCAGTAGTCCTGGTGCCGGTCGAACGCCACCGGCGGCAGCGGCCAGACCCGGAGCAGCCCCAGCACCGTGCGCACGACGGCGACCAGCAGCAGACCAGCCATCGCCGGCTGCCACCACGCAGGCCCAGGCTGCCAAGTCGCCCGCCGCCGTAGCGCCGGCACCGCGAAGAAGACGATGTAGAAGCCAAGTGCCGGCACCCACTGCAGGCTGGGCACGCCCAGGCCCGTACAGACGAGCCAGACCGCCAGCTGCCAGGTGATACCGATGACCGCCCCGAAGCCCAGGTCCTGAGGAACCGAGCGCCCGCCGGCCAGCACGCGCCAGATCAGGACACCGGGCAGCAGGACCGTCAGCAGCCAAGTGATCAGGTACCTGATCGTCTCCGTGACCGGGTCACCGACACTGGCCATCGTCAGAACGGTCACCACAGGCAGGGCGAACCACAGGGCGGGCCGAAGCACACGCACGGACATCAGAGGTTTCTGCTACTCCCACCAGACAACACGTCGTCGCAGCTTAACGAACCCTCGACCGTCCGCTGACTCAGCCTGACTCGGCAACCTTCTTGACGCCCTGGACGAGCATCTCCCACATGCCGCGGGAGTGCTCGGCCTCCTCCTCGGAGGCGTTGTTGTCCTGGCTCAGCGACAGCTCGGTCGGGCCGTCGCCACTCAGCTCGTACGTCAGCGTGTGGTAGTTCTCCGGGGCGTCCGGCTGGCCGCCGAGCGGGCTGTAGTGCGTCAGCTTCAGCAGCCGGCCGGGTTCGACCGCGAGGATCTCGCCCTTGTCCTGGTACGCCTTGCCCTCGTACTCGCCGGACCAGGTGATCGGGCTGCCGACCTTCCAGTCGGTGTCGACGTCGGCCCCGAACATGAACTCCTTGATCGCGGCCGGGTCCAGCAGCACCTCCCAGACCCGCTCGGGCGACGCCTCGATCTCGACTCTTGCGGTGGCCACGTGTCCGGCCATAGGTCATCAGCTCCTTCAACCCCGACGCTAGGCCGGTACCCAGCGGCGGTCTTGGAGAAAAGCGTCACGCCAGGCGAGCCAGCTCCTCGTCCACCACCGACGGCGCCAGCTTCGCGAAGACCGGTCGCGGCACCGCCACCGGCGTACCCGGTACGACGGCGCGTGGCGCCCACGCCTCCGTCCGCCGGTAGTCGCCGCTGATCACCGGGTACCCCGGCCCGCCGTCCAGGTCGCCGACCTCGCGCACCTCAGGCCGGTCGGTGATCGCGCCAGTCCCACCGAGCGTCTCGTGCACCTGCTGCGCCGCGTGCGGCAGGAACGGCGCCAGCAGCCGGTTCGTGTCGCTGACCACCTGCGCGGCGACGTGCAGGATCGTCCCCTTGCGGTCCGGGTCGGACTCCTTCCACGGCGCCTGCTGGGACAGGTACTGGTTCGCGTCCGCCGCGACCTTCATCGCGGCCCCGATCCCCTGCCGCAGCCGGTGGTGCTCGACGTGATCCCCCACGACGCCGTACGCCGTACGCGATGCCGCGAGCAACTCGTGGTCGGCCGGGGTCAGCTCGCCCGCGGCCGGGATCGCGCCGAAGTTCTTCGCGATCATCGAAGCGGTCCGGTTCACCAGGTTGCCCCAGGTGCCGACCAGCTCGTCGTTGTTGCGGCGGACGAACTCGGCCCAGGTGAAGTCGGTGTCCTGCGTCTCCGGCCCGGCCGCCGCGATGAAGTAGCGCAACGCGTCCGGGCCGTACCGCTCGAGGACGTCGCGGACGTAGATCACGACCGAGCGCGACGAGGAGAACTTGCGGCCCTCCATGGTGAGGAACTCGCTGCTCACCACCTCGGTCGGCAGGTTCAGTACGCCGTACCGGCCCGGGTTCGCGTTGTGACCGAGCAGCTCGGCCGGCCAGATCTGCGCGTGGAAGGTGATGTTGTCCTTGCCCATGAAGTAGTACGAGCGGGCGTCGGGATCGCACCACCAGGCGCGCCACGCGTCGTCGTCACCGCTGCGGCGAGCCCACTCGACACTCGCCGAGAGGTAGCCGATCACCGCGTCGAACCAGACGTACAGGCGCTTGGCCGGGTTGTCCTCCCAGCCCGGCAGCGGGACCGGGATGCCCCAGTCGATGTCGCGGGTCATCGCCCGCGGGCGCACGTCGTCGAGCAGGTTCAGGGCGAACTTCAGCACGTTCGGCCGCCACGCGGTCCGGGTCTGCAACCACGAGCCGAGCTGGTCGGCGAGCGCGGGCAGGTCGAGGAAGAAGTGCTCGGTCTCGACGAACCGCGGAGTCTCGCCGTTGATCCGGCTGCGCGGGTCACGCAGGTCGGTCGCGTCGAGCTGGTTCCCACAGTTGTCGCACTGGTCGCCGCGGGCGGCGCCGTACCCGCAGATCGGGCAGGTGCCCTCGATGTAGCGGTCCGGGAGCGTGCGGCCGGTCGACGGTGAGATCGCGCCCATCGTCGTGCGCGGGATCAGGAATCCGTTACGGTGAACGGTTTTGAACAGCTCCTGCGCGACGGCGTAGTGGTTGCGGGTGGTGGTCCGGGTGAACAGGTCGTACGAGAGGCCGAGCCCCTGCAGGTCCTCGACGATCACCCGGTTGTACCGGTCGGCGAGCTCCCGCGGGGTGACGCCCTCGCGCTCGGCCTGCACCAGGATCGGCGTCCCGTGCTCGTCGGTCCCCGACACCATCAGTACGTCGTGACCCATCATCCGCTGATACCGGCTGAACACGTCCGAAGGAACCCCGAACCCGGAAACATGCCCGATGTGCCGAGGCCCGTTCGCATAAGGCCAAGCCACCGCGGCGAGGATGTGCGTCATGCGCCGACTGTATTGCGGTCATCCTTCGGAGGGCGACCAGTTAAGGGCCGGCGGTGGTTGCCCCACAGCCGGGCGGTGGGACTCCTTGGCTCGCCCACCCGCCCCTGTGTGGGCTCGGGGAGATGCGCTGGCGCCGGGTTGGTGGGCACGGCCGGCGGTGGTTGCCCCACACCCGGACGGCGGGACTCCTTGGCTTGCCCACCCGCCGCTGTGTGGGCTGGTGGATAGGCGGCGGCGCCGGGTTGGTGGGCACGGCCGACGGTGGTTGCCCCACACCCGGTCGGTGGGACTCCTCGGCTCGCCCACCCGCCCCTGTGTGGAGAGGTGGCACATGTGCCGGCGGTCAAGTGCTGGCGCTGCGCCGACCGTCAGCTCGACCTCGGCTCCATCGGCGCCGCTGCATCGCGGCCCGGATCGCGTCGACATCACGGACGGTCTGCAGCACGTCGAGGTGGCACGCCGACGGCTCGTGGACACCCGGGCGGCACCGGGCCGGCGGGCACGGCCGACGGTGGTTGTCCGCCGGCTCCCTCCCGCCCTCCTCCGCCCCCCTCCCCCTCTCCTCCGGCCGAAGCGCACCTCCCTCCGCCGACCTGCCCGGCCGCATCACAAACAACCCGACCGGGCAGCCCCTCCCTCACGGCAGCAGAACGAGCTTGCCCTTCGCGTGACCCGACTCCGAGATCTCCTGCGCTTTCGCCGCCTCCGCGAGCGGGAACGTCTCCGCGACCCGCACCGCCAGCTTGCCGTCCGCGGCGAGCTGCAGCTGCCGAGCGAGCCCCGTCTTCACAGCGTCGGTCTGCGCCCCGCTGACCGAGATCTCGACACCCAGCTCACCAGCCCCCATGTCGGCGATCGTCACGATCCGCTCGGTCGTCCCGCGCAGCTCGATCGAGTCCTCCAGCCCGCCGAACCCGGCCGCGTCGAACACCGCGTCGACCACCGGCGCCACCGCACGCACCCGCTCGACCAGCCCGTCGCCGTACGCGACCGGCGTCGCGCCGAGCGACCGCAGGTACTCGTGGTTCGCCTCGGACGCCGTACCGACGACCTTGACCCCGGCAGCCACCGCCAGCTGAGCAGCAATCGCGCCGACAGCACCGGCGGCACCGTGCAGCAGCAGAGTCTCCCCCGACTTCACCTGCAGCAGGTCGAGCACCCGCTGCGCGGTCTCACCAGCCACCGGTACGGCGACCGCCTGCTCGAACGACACCCCGGCCGGCTTCAGCACAGCGTTCCCCACGATCGCGTGCTGCGCGTACCCGCCGGTGGCCGCCCACCCCACGACCTCGTCACCAACGGCGAACTCGGCACCCTCGCCGGCCTCGTCCACGACCCCGGCGACCTCGGCGCCCGGAACCGCCGGGAACGTGGTCGGCATCATCGCCTCGAACCAGCCGCGCCGGACCTTGTAGTCCATCGGGTTCACGCCGGCCGCCACGACCTTGACCCGGACCTGTCCCGGCCCGGCGTGCGGTGCGTCGATCTCCCGGCTGCGCAGCACCTCGGGACCGCCGAACTCCTCGAACACGATCGCTTCCATGACACCCGTCCTTGTAGTTGAGCTCTCAATTACCACTTGTCGGTTACAAGCGTGAACCCGTCCGCGACATTCCCGACTGGCCTTTCGGCCAGTCGTCCGCCGTCCGGAAGGACGGGTAGGTGGACAGATCAACCCACGTACTCTGGGTGCATGGAGAACTCCGAGGCAGTGACGGTCATCGCCACCGCGGCCCGGCTGGTTCAGGTCGAGCCGATGCAGATGATCGGAGCGCTGTCCGAGGCCCTGGCCACGCTGGTCCCGCACCGCGCGGCGGCCCAGCTCTCACCGCAGTGCGCGGGCTCCCCGATGAACGCCGCCGGCGACGAGCAGATCACCGCGCTGATCACCGGCGCCGAGCTCGCGCCGTTCCTGGGCTCGGTCAACGCCGGCCAGCCCTGGCACGGTCAGGCCCCGATCGGCGGCACCGACCAGACCGTGCTCGCGATCGCCAGCGACCACGCCCCGCGCGGGTCGGTGCTGGTCTTCGTCCTCGACCCCGACACCCGGATCCCGGCCGAGGTCCTTCCGCTCGTCCAGACCCTCTGGGACCTGGTCACCGCGCACTTCCAGCGCCTCACCCTCGAGATCGAGCCGAGCGTACTGGCCCAGGCCCGGGCGGTCGCGATGGCCCGCGAGGTGGTCGCCGCCGAGCTGTCCGACGCGCACACGGCCACGCTCGCGGCGCTGCTCGGCGTACTGCGGAACCGCCAGATCGACGACGCCGAAGCCCGTACGACGGCCGTCGACCTCGCGCTCAACGCGCTGGCCGACCTGCGCACCGACTCCCAGCGCGACCGCGCCGACGCCGGAGAGGAACCGGCCGGGCGCGCCTTCCAGCGGCTCGCCGACTCGCTGCACACGCTCGTCCGGCACCTCCCGGTCGAGCTCGAGCTCGATGCCCCCAGCAACGATCGCCTGCTCCCGTCGGACCTCGCGCACGCCGCGCGGGTCGCCGTGCGCGCCGCCGTACTGGCGATGCTCGGTCAGGACGGCGTCCGCCGGATCCGCGTCGGCTGGCGCCTCAGCTCGACCGGCCTGCAGGCGACGGTCCGCGACGACGGGCCCGGCGTACTGGACGACCGGCTCGACCTCGGACGGATCGCCGAGCGCCTGCGCACCCAGGGCGGCCGCCTCGACGTCGAGGCCGTCCCCGGCTGGGGCCTGACGCTGCGGATCATGCTGCCGGTCGCGCTGTCCGACGTCGCCAAGACGGCCCGTGCGCTGACCACGACGATCTCGGCCGCCGGCAAGGTCCTCGCCGCCGAGCCGCTCGCCGCCCTCGGCCAGCGCGAGCTCGAGGTCCTCGAACGCCTGGCCCAGGGCCAGCGCAACCGCGTGATCGCCGACAGCCTGCACATCACCGAGTCCACGGTGAAGTACCACGTCGCCAACATCCTGACGAAGCTCGCGGTGACGAGCCGCACCGAAGCCGCCGCCCTGTACTTGGCGACGGCCTCGGCCTAAGCCGCGGCCCGCGGCACGGGCAGCGGGTTCGGCGTACGGTTCAGGCCTCTTCGGTCAACCGCGGGAACAGCGCGTCGCCCTTGACGAGCGTCGAACCAACCGGGAGCTGACCCCACGTCCCCGCGTCCTGCACCCGCTGATCACCCAGCGCGCCGAGCTTCGCCTCAGCGCCCAGCAGTGTCCACAGCTTCGCGGCGGTCTTCGGCATCGTCGGGTGATGCAGTACGGCGACCGCCCGCAGCACCTCCGCCGACGTGTAGAGGATCGTCGCGAGCCGCGCCCGCTGGGACTCGTCCTTCGCGACCTTCCACGGCTCCTGCTCGGAGACGTACCCGTTCACCGCGCCGACCAGGTCGTTGATCGCCGCCAGCGCGTCGTGGAACGCCAGCGTGTCCATCGCCTTGTCAGCCACAGCGACCGTCTCGGCCAGCTTGTCGGCGAGCGCCTGCTCGGCCGGGCCGTGGTCGGTCGGCTCGGGCAGGACGCCGTCGAAGTACTTGCCGACCATCGCCGCGATCCGGGAGGCCAGGTTGCCCAGGCCGTTGGCCAGCTCCGAGGTGTAGACCGCGTTCAGGTGCTCCCACGAGAACGAGCCGTCCGAGCCGAACTGGATCGTGCGCAGGAAGTAGTACCGGAACGCGTCCGAGCCGAAGTGGTCGGTGATCTCCTTCGGCGCGATCGCGGTCAGCTTCGACTTGCTCATCTTCTCGCCGCCGACCAGCAGCCAGCCGTGCGCGAAGACCTGCTTCGGGACCGCGACCTCGGCGGCCATCAGCATCGCCGGCCAGATCACCGCGTGGAAGCGGAGGATGTCCTTGCCGACCAGGTGCACGTCGGCCGGCCACAGCTCCTCGAACCGCTCCGGGTCGGTGCCGTAGCCCGCGGCGGTCACGTAGTTGAGCAGGGCGTCGATCCACACGTAGAGGACGTGCTTCTCGTCCCACGGGACCGGGATGCCCCAGTCGAAGGTCGAGCGGGTGATCGACAGGTCCTGCAGGCCCTGCTTGACGAACGAGATCACCTCGTTGCGGGCCGAGGCGGGCGCGACGAAGTCCGGCTGCGACTCGTAGAGCGCGAGCAGCTTGTCGGCGTACGCCGAGAGCCGGAAGAAGTAGTTGGTCTCCGAGACCGTCTCCAGCTCGGTGCCGTGGATCATGCACCGCTGGGTGCCGTCCTCGTCGGTCCGGATGTCCGCGGGAAGCTTGAACTCCTCGCAGCCGACGCAGTACAGGCCCTCGTACTCGCCCTTGTAGACGTCGCCCTTGTCGTACAGCTTCTGCCAGAACTCGCGGACCCGCTCGGTGTGCCGCGGCTCGGTGGTCCGGATGAAGTCGTCGTAGTCGACGTCGACGTCGACCCAGGCCGGCTTCCAGGCCTCCTCGACCAGCTTGTCCGTCCACTCCTGCGGGGACATGCCCTGGGCCTGGGCGCTGCGCAGCACCTTCTCGCCGTGCTCGTCGGTACCGGTCAGGTACCACTTGCGCTCACCGCGCTGGGCGTGCCAGCGCGTCAGGACGTCGCCGGCGACCGTCGTGTAGGCGCTCCCGATGTGCGGGGCGGCCGTCACGTAGTAGATCGGCGTGGTGACGTAGTAGGGCTTCTCGGACATGGCTCAAGCGTAGTGCGCCGGGCCAGCGGGATTTACCGGGGTTCGCGGGCAGCCAGTACGGCGTCGTACACGGTCCGCTTCGGTACGCCGTACCGCTTGGCCACGTCGGAGATCGCCTGCTTGCGCGGCGTACCGGCCTCTTCGTCGACCGCGACCTCCGCGGCCAGCTCGGCCGGGCCCAGCGTGCGCGCGGACGGGTCGACCCCGGCGACCACCACGGTGATCTCCCCGCGCACCCCGTCGGCCGCCCACTCGGCGAGCTCGCCGACCGGGCCGCGCTTCACCTCTTCGTACGTCTTGGTCAGCTCCCGGCACACCGCCGTCCGTCGGTCCGCCCCGAACGCCTCGGCCATCGCCTCCAGCGAGGCCGCCAGCCGGTGCGGCGCCTCGAAGAACACCATCGTCCGCCGCTCGTCGGCCAGCTCCTGCAGCACCTTGCCGCGCTCACCCGCCTTCCGCGGCAGGAACCCCTCGAAACTGAACCGGTCCACCGGCAGCCCACTCAGCGCCAGCGCCGTCAGCACCGCCGACGGCCCCGGCACCGCGGTCACGTCGACCCCCGCCTCGATCGCCGCCGCGACCAGCCGGTACCCCGGGTCCGACACACTCGGCATCCCCGCGTCGGTCACCACGACCACGGTCTGCCCCGCACCCAGCGCCGCCACCAACTCAGGCGTCCGCTCCCGCTCGTTCCCCTCGAAGAAACTCGTCACCCGCCCGTTCACGACGATCCCCAGCTCCGAAGTCAACCGCCGCAACCGCCGCGTGTCCTCCGCCGCCACCACGTCCGCCGTCGACAGCACCCGAGCCAGCCGAGGCGTAGCGTCCCCCAGATCCCCGATCGGAGTCCCGGCCAAGATCAGTCGCCCAGTCACGCGAGCCATCATCGCAGCCCGGCCCGGCGGTGTGGGGAGACGGTTGACCAGGGCGTCCGTACGATGGCGGGCGTGACTGCCGTGATCGAAGACCAGGGCGCGGGTTCGGAACCGGCGCGGGAGACGCTCGGACGGGACGCGTTCGGGCGCGAGCTGCCGCCGGTGAAGCAGCGGCTGTACCCGCCGATGCCCCGGGACTTCGAGGGTGGCTGGATCGCGACGCTGGCGATCACCGCGTTCGCGGCGATCCTGCGGTTCTGGAACCTGGGCAACCCGGTGAAGTTCGTCTTCGACGAGACCTACTACGCCAAGGACGCGTACTCGCTGCTGAAGTTCGGGTACGCCCGGCAGTTCATCGACAAGCCGGAGGGGATCGCCGACAAGCAGATCCTGGCCGGCAACCTGGACGTCTTCAAGGACACCCCGAGCCTGACCGTGCACCCCGAGGTCGGCAAGTGGATGATCGCCGCCGGGGAGCAGCTGTTCGGGATGAACACGTTCGGCTGGCGGTTCATGCCGGCCCTGTTCGGCACGCTGACCGTGCTGCTGGTGATCCGGACCGTACGCCGGATGACGCGCTCGACGCTGATCGGCGCGATCGCCGGGCTGCTGCTGGCCGTCGACGGGCTGCACTTCGTGATGTCGCGGGTCGCGCTGCTCGACATCTTCCTCGCGTTCTGGCTGGTCGCGGCGATCTCCTGCCTGGTCGCCGACCGGGACTGGACCCGCCGCCGGCACGCCGAGTCGCTCGACGACGGCACCGGTCCCGGCGTACGGCGTGCTGTTGGCCGGCTGCTCCTGGTCCGCCCGTGGCGGATCGCGGCCGGCGTCTGCTTCGGGCTCGCGCTCGGCACCAAGTGGTCGGCGGTCTGGGTGATCGCGGGCTTCGGGATCCTGGTCTTCGCCTGGGACCTCGGCGCGCGGCGGGCGATCGGCGTCCGGCACGCGTTCTGGCGGTCGGCGATCGTCGACGGGATCCCGGCGTTCCTGAGCATCGTGCTGGTCGCGCTGGTCACCTACACCGCGACCTGGACCGGCTGGCTGCTGCACGACAACGCCTACGACCACGACTACGCCTCGAAGAACCCGGCGCACGGCGTCATGAAGGTGGTGCCGGACGACTTCCGGTCGCTGGTCCACTACCACCAGGAAGTGCTCGCCTTCCACACCGGCGACTACATCAAGAACGCCACCCACCCGTACTCGTCGCACCCGGCCGGCTGGCCGATCGTGGCCCGCCCGATCGGTTTCGACGCGGTCAACGACATCAAGCCCGGCACCAGCGGCTGCACCGCCAACGAGGGCACGAACTGCCTCTCGGTGATCTCCGCCGTCGGTACGCCGCTGCTGTGGTGGGGCGGAGCCCTGGCCCTGCTCGCGTCACTGGTCCTCTGGATCGCCCAGCGCGACTGGCGCTTCGGCGTACCGATCGTGGGCTACCTGACCTGCTGGGTGCCCTGGTTCTTCTTCGACGACAGACCGATCTTCTTCTTCTACGCCGTGACGATGATCCCGTTCACGGTGATGGCCGTCGCCCTGATCCTCGGCAAGATCCTCGGCCCGGCCAAGGCGGCCTTCCAGACCGCCACTCCCCGGCGCCTGATCGGCAGCGCCGTCGTCGGCGCCTTCGTGGTCCTGGTCGTCCTCAACTTCGCCTACATCTGGCCGATCCTCACCGACAAGGTCCTGCCACACCCGGACTGGCTGAACCGCATGTGGTTCAAGTCCTGGATCTAGGTTCTTCACCAGGACGTGCACCGCCGTTCGGCCGGGTCCCCCAGGTTGTATCGGTGAACAATTCAAAACTCAACGTTCGTCTGCTGAGTGCCGGGGTGCTGGTCGCGGCCGTGCTGGCTGCGGTGCCGGCGACGGCCAACGCCGGGCACGACCCGGTGCGGATGAACCAGGTGCAGGTCATCGGCACCCACAACAGCTTCCACACCGAGATCACCGATGCCGAGAAGCTGATCCGGGAGCAGGCCAAGCCGGGCTCCGGGACGGGCGGCGAGGAGTACTCGCACGCGCCGATCGCGCAGCAGCTCGAGGAGCAGCACGTCCGGTCGGTCGAGCTGGACCTGATGCTGGACAACCCGACCGGGGGCCGGTTCACCAACCCGTTGCTGCGGCAGCTCAGTGGTGAGGGCGCGTGGCACCCGGAGGTGATGGACAAGCCGGGCATCAAGGTGATGCACGAGGAGGACGTCGACTACCGGTCGACCTGCCTGACCTTCGTCGACTGCCTGCAGCAGGTGAAGGCCTGGTCGGACAAGCACCGCGACGCCGTACCGATCACCATTCTGCTGCAGTTCGACCAGGGCAACGGGCCGGCTTTCCCCGGGCACACGACGCAGCCGTTGCTGCCGTGGACGAAGGACGCGTTCGCTGCCGCCGAGAAGGAGGTGCTGTCGGTCTTCCCGCGGAGCCGGATCATCACCCCGGACGACCTGCGGCACCGCAACCTGACGCTGCACGACTCGGTGCAGAAGTACGGCTGGCCGACGCTGAAGGAGTCCCGCGGCAAGGTGCTGTTCGGGATGGACAACCTGCGCAACGAGTTCCTGTCGGTCAGCGAGCCGAGCCTGAACGGCCGGCTGTTCTTCACCAACGCCCAGGACGACGCGAACGCACCCGACGCCGCGTTCATGATCCGCGACGAGGCGCCGCAGCTGCACGACCTGATCCAGAGCCTGGTCAAGCAGAACTTCCTGATCCGCAGCCGCGCCGACTCCCCCAACGTCGAGGCGAAGTCCGGCGACACCACCCGCCGCGAGGCGGCCCTGACCAGCGGCGCCCAGGTCGTCAGCACCGACTACCCGGGGCCGGGCATGTCAGCGCGCTTCGGCACGGGTTACTACGCCGAGCTGCCGACGGGCAACGCCGTACGCTGCAACCCGGTCAACGCTCCCCGAGGCTGCAAGGACGCAGACCTCGAAAAACACTGACAGCTACTTCTTCTTCTTCGGTTTGAAGACCTTCGCCCCGACCCCGCCGAACAGTGCCAGCCCCTTGAGCACCACCACCGGCGCGGTCGGGTCGATCTCTTCCTGACCGCCGGAGACGCCGTACCCGCCCATGATCCCGAAGCCCTGGTTCCGGATCTCGACGCCCTGCGGTACGACGATGTCGATCCCGCCGAAGATCGCGAACGCGTAGACCGTCACCTCGCGGCCCTCGAAGATCGCGTTGCTCATGTCGAGGTCGCAGCCGCCGAACATCGCCAGCACGTTGGTCCGCCGCCGCACCCGCCAGCGGCCCTTGCGCTCGCTGCCGCCGAAGATCCCGACCACCAGCTCGAAGCTGTCCTCGGGATTGGCCGGCGCCTCGATCGGCACCCGCCCGGTGGCCGGCGCGGGCACCGGCATCGCGGCGGCCGGGCGGAACGGCTGGCCCGGGATCGCCAGGTCGACGGTGATCGGCTCGAGCTCGCCCAGGGTGCGCGCGTTCAGCGTCTGCTCGAGCCGCTCCGCGTGCTCGTCCTGCGACAGCCGCCCGCTCATCAGCGCGTCCCGCAGCACCTCGACGACCTGGTCACGATCGGTGTCGGACGCCCGCAGGTGCGCGTGCGGGTTCTGGCGCTCGGGCAGGTTCTCCATAACGCCGAACGATATCCCGCACTCCGGCCACCGGGAACGCGAAAATCCGTCTCCCAGGGTCCCCGGGACGAACCCCAGGGACCCGCTCCGGGGATCCCCTGAACCCGCTCAGCGTGCGGCGGGCTCACCGACCAGCCGCCGCAGCTCCGCGAGCTGTTCCGGCGCCCCGGTCAACGCGTCGACGAGCGGTCGCAGAGCGGGATCGTTCAGCTCCGGACAGTCCGCCGCACCGACCAGCGCGAGCAACCGCGACAGCTCGTACGTCGTACCGACGCCTCCGGCTTCGAGGCGCTCCCGCCACTGCGGTGTCAACGCCGGTACGGCGGACAGCGGCTCGTTGAAGTGGTGCGTGGCCAGCGAGTAGCAGACCTTCCAGGGTTGGGAGTCCGCAGCGATCGACGCGGCGAGCTGCTGCTGCCGGGGTGCGCTCCTCGGGGTCGAACGGAAACGTGTCGGTGTACAGCCCGTTGAGCAGGTCCGTGGTCCACTCGCTGCTCTCCTCGAGCAGGTACATCCGGTAGCTGTAGTCGACGAACGCGTTCGGCGCCTTGGAGTTGCCGCGCAGCCACACCTCGCTGCCGACCTGGACGCCGTCGCCACTCGTCGTCGACCAGCTCGACTCCAGCGCGAGCTTCACCCCGGCGCCGACCTCGGCCTCACCCTTCAGGTCGAGCAGCTCCGCCTCCACGCCCGCCGAGACCAGCGTGCTGAGCTCGAAGCTGAAGCCGTGCTTGGTGGTCGCCGAGCTCGTCGTCCCGAACGTCGCGACCGTCTTGGTGTCGTAGCCCCACGAGCCGGTCAGGTAACCGGTGCCGCGGCCGAGGTCGATGATCGAGCGCCGTTCCAGCGCCTGGTGCTCGTCATCGCTGAGCACGTAGCTGGACAGCATGCCGGGCACCGGCCGGTGCGCCGGGTTCATCAGGTACGGCACGGAGATCACCGACACATTGGTCGGCTCGATCTGCAGCACGGCGACCGAGCCCTCCGGCGAGCTGCCGTCGGCCGAGCGGTAGCTGTACTCGTAGCCGGTCCAGTCGGCGTTCTGGAAGACCAGCACACCGGCCGGCTGTACGGCGTACGGGTGCAGCTCGGACCCGTCGCCCTCGATCTCGGCGCCGGCACTGATCGTCGCGACCGCCTGCGTGCTCTCGATCTTCGTGTACGCCCCCTTGTACGCCGCCTGCAGCGAGGCCTCGATCTTCAGCCAGGCCTTGACCTCGAACAGCTTCCACAGCCCGACCCCCGCGGTGCCCTTGACCGAGGTCTTCGCGACCAGCCCAGCCGACCAGGTCAGGTCCATCCCGGTCGCGCGGGTCCGCGTCCCGGCGTACGTCGTGAGCGCGTAGCCGGGGCCGTTGAAGTACTTCAGCGGGTCGTAGTGGTCGGCCATGTTCAGGTTCTCGTTGGGGATCGGCGGCGGGCCCTCGATGATCCCGAGCAGCAGCTGCTTGCCGGGCACCCGCGGCCGCGCGGTCCGGGTCAGCGTCAGCCAGGTCCGGGTGTCGTGGACCTCGCCGATCCTGCCGTTCCCGTTGTAGTACAGGACTCCGGCGTGCAGCGGCACGACCAGGTCCTCCAGCTCGGGGTTGACCGGGCTGGGCGTACTGGTCGGCCGGCCCGCGCCGACGATCACGCGGAACGCGTTGCCGCCGTACCGGACGTGCTTGGAGCGGCCCTTGCTCATCTGGTCGATGATGCCGAGCGGGTCGGCGGCGCCGGTGCCCTTGGTCCAGTCGTCGCGCGGGACCGGCGGCTTCGCGGTCGGCGAGCCGACCAGCCGGACCGCCGTGTTCGTGTACCAGTTCGCCGTACCGGAGTGGTCGATGAAGTAGAGCAGCGCGGAGTTGTCCGGCAGGGCCTGTACGGCGGGGAACCTGATCGCGCTGCCGGTCCAGCGCTGCGGGTGCTCGGACAGGCGGCCGATCTGCAGCCCGTCGCCGATCGGCGCGGTCCAGCAGCCGAGCCGCCAGGTCGAGCCGTCCTTGCGCTTGGCAATGATCACCAGGGCCGGGCCGTCGGGGCCGAGCACGACGTCGCAGCTCACCTCGCAGTCGTTCTCGTCGAGGCTGCCGTCGCCGGAGTCCTTCGACAGCGGCAGCGGGACGGTCCGGAGCGTGGTGCCCTCCATCCAGGTGGCCTGGTCGAGCGCCGCCCACGGGATGGTGACGATCTGCAGGCTCGTCTTCTGGTGGGGTGTCGCGCCGACCAGCACGACGCCGTCGGTCAGGCCGACCGCCCCGAAGGTCTTCATCACCTGCAGCGGACCGGCCCCGGTCTCCAGCTGCCGGACGACGAGGACGCCGGAGCCGCCGTCCGGGATCTGGTCGACGCCGTACCAGAGGTTGTCCGAGCGAGGCTGGCGGTAGAAGACGTGCCGGAGCTGGTCGAGCCCCTCGGCCCGGTTCAGCACGACCTGAACCGGGCGGTCGGAGTCCGGGGACGCGGCCGACGTGGTCAGCTTGGTCCGGACACCGTCACCGGTGCCGTCGGCGTGGTAGCGCCACAGGCAGCCTTCGCCGCAGATGTAGGCGTAGACGGCCTCGTCCGGCATCGTGACCGCGCTGACGTTGGCGACCGGCATCGGTCTCACCACTTTCCGTGATCGGAATTTCACAGTAAGTAGCGCAATCGCCGAATGTCACTACTGGTGATCGCCGGCTTCGGAGCGTATAAGGGGTCAGGCCTGGCTGCGGACCCGCAGCGCGAGCAGCAGAGCCAGGAGGGTGATCGTCGCGAAGGCGGCCGCCGTACCGGGGTAGCCGGCCAGGCCGAGGCCGAGGCCGCCGATCGCGGCGCCGAGGAAGGTGCCCAGCGACATGCCGGCCGCGTTGACGCTGAGGGCCGAGCCGCGCAGGTCGCCACTGCGGCGGACCAGCAAGGTGGTGACACAGGCGGCGACGGTGGCGTGGCTGGCGCCCATCAGGGCGGTCAGGACGAGAGTGGTGGGCAGGGTCGGCGAGAAATAGAACGCGCCGACGCTGAGCAGCGCGACCGCGACCCCGGCGACCAGCAGCTTGTCGGGAGTCAGCCGATTGTTGTCCTGGGCAAGGAATCGGCCGGCGAACAGGTTGCCGAGGAAGAACGACGCGCCGCTCAGCGACCAGACCAGTGCGAACCAGCCGGGCTCGAGGGAGAACTTCTCGTCGTAGAAGGCGGCGAGGTAGGCCAGGTAGCCCATGAATGCAGCGGTGCGCAGCATCGCGACGGCGAGCAGCGGGACACCGCCGGGGATGCGGGCCAGCGCCCGGTACGTCGCCAGGTAGCTCATCCGGACGGCACCGTCGCCACGCAGCGGCGCCTTGCGCCCCCGGCCGCGCCAGAAGAACGCGGCGGACAGCGCGAGCGAGATCACCGCGGCGGCGACCAGGTTGCCGCGCCAGCCCCAGACGATCCCCGGTACGGCGAGCACCGGCGCCGCGAGCATCGCCATCATCGACGTGGTCGCCGAGACCAGCGTCGCGGCGCGGCCCGCGGCCGCCGGGGAGCTGAACCGGTCAGCCGCGGCGGCGCCGATCGAGGGCCCGAGGATCGACGTCGAGGCGCCGATCAGCAGGCAGAACGCGGCCAGTGCGAACACGTTGCCGACGGCACCGAGCAGCGCCGAGAGACCCAGCAGCGCAAGGCCGCCGGCCGCGACCAGCTCGCGCGGGAAGCGGTCGATCAGCGGCGCGAGCGCGAAGCCGACCACGAGCGCCGCCAGGCCACCGAGCCCCCGCAAGCCGCCGATCTCGGCGACGCTGCCGCCGGCCGCGTCCGCGATCGGCACCAGGTACATGCCGAAGACGGTGAACGGGATCAGGCTGACCGTCGAGGCAAGCAGGAAAGGCCACAACCGCCGCGCCATTCGGAGGTCGCCCGGGACCGCCTCGGTGCCTGCTGGGTGGTGGGCGTCGATCGTGGTCGAGGGCGCAGCGGGGTTTCTGCTGTCGGTGCTCACGTACGGGATCCGTCCTGGAGGTGGTAGCGGTACAGGCTCGACGGGCGGGAGCTGAACTGGGAGAAGGGGAAGGGCTCGGCGGACACCGCGGTGACGCCGGAGCCGAGGAAGGCGCGGGCGACCGCGCTCCCGGTCTGAGCATAGACCGCCAGCGGCTTCGCTTGCTCACGGCAACGGTCGACGAGGACGTCGAAACTCCCGTTGCTCAACGTCATTCCGGTCGCGACGACCGCGTCGGCGGCGTCCAGAACCTGCGTCATGTCGCGGGAAACCGGCAGACCGGAGGCGGTCTCGCGGAGGTTGAAGTCGCACGGCAAACAGATGCCACCTCGTGACGTGATCGCGTCGACGAGCGGGTTCACGACCCCGATCAGCGCGACCTTCGCGCCGGGGGCGACATCGAGCAGCCCGGCGACTGCCGCGTCGCGCGCCCGGGCGCGGACGTCCGGCGTACCGGCCGGGAGGACGATCTCCTCGGCGCCGGCCGCGGTGTGGTGCGGCTCGACCGACGCGAGGTAGGCGTCCAGCGCGGCGATCCGGACCGGCAGCGGCGCGTCCTTCAGCAGGTCCTCCAGCGAGACCCCCGACGTGTCCGCGCAGTACGACGGATCGAGCTCGCCCTCCTCGAAGGCGCAGGCCCCGAAGACCTCACCGACGCGCAGCAGCACGTAGTAGTTCTTGTACGTGACGTCGGCGCCCGGCAGCCGCGTCGTGTTGTGCAGCCAGAACGCGCTGGTCACCGACACGTCGGCGGGAGCAGGCCCCCGCTCACCGGCGAGGACGGAGTCGACGAGGGCAGGGACGGAAGCGATCACGGGAGATCGGCCAGCCTTTCGGGGTCGTACGTCAGGGCGGACAACTCTGGGCGACCGGAAGGCTGGAAGCAGAACAGCAGCGACCGGCGGTCGGTCGGCGTCCGGTTCGGCGCCGACCGGTGCACCATCAGCCCGGGGAACATCAGCACCGACCCGGCCGGCGCCTCGATCGTCACCGTCTCCGACACCACAGCGCGTGGATCCACCAGGAGACCCGTCGGGTCGTCCGGATCCCGCGGCGCCGGACCGCCCAGCTGACTGCCCGGGACCAGCGTCATCGCGCCGTTGGCGACGGTGTTGTCGTCGAGCATCACGATCGCCGTCCCGATGTCGTACGCGGCCGCGCCCGCGCAGCAGTACCAGTACGGGAAGTCCTGGTGCCAGGCGAACTCCGACCCGACGCCGGCCCGCTTGAAGTTGAGCTTGGCCACGAACGGCCCGAGCGTGGATGCCCCCAGCAACGAGCCCATCGGCGTGGTCAGCCGCGGATCGGTCCAGAGCGCGTCGATCACCGGTGACATCCCGGAGACCGGCGCCAGCGAGCGGACCGCCTTGCCCGGGGCGTCCGGCTCCCAGTGGATCGTCGTGCCGTCGATCTCCTCCAGCCGGTGCCCGTCCGGCCAGACCGTCACCGCCGTCTCACCGGCCTCGGCCGCCGACACGACGCGCGCGTGCACCTGCTCGACCGCGTCCCGCAGCCGGCCGACCTCGGTTGCCGTGAACAACTGCGGCAGCAGCACATACCCCGACATGACCACCAGGCTAATGCGACGGAGTCGCAGAGGGAAACTGCTCGCGCTGCGTCCAGGCCGATTCGCGCCGGTCCCAGGACATCGCCGACCAGGGCACCGCGAGCTGTTCCAGCGAGTCGATCTCGCGCGGCCGCATGGTGTCCATCGGCTTCGCCTCGGCATGCCGGGAAAAAGCGGACTCGACGTACCGGGTGCCGGTGTCGGCGGCCAGGAAGACGTGCTGGCGGCTGCTGTCGCAGTTGTGTTCCCACAGTGCGGACAGGTACGCCGCGCCCGCGGACAGCCCGGCGAACACCCCGGAGGTCCGGAGCAGGTCGACCGCGGCCGACATCGCGTAGTCGAAGGAGACCCAGTGCAGCCGGTCGTACAGCTCGTGCCGGACGTTGCGGAACTCGATCGAGCTGCCGATCCCGGCGATGATCATCTCCGGGTCCTGGGTGTGCCCGGCGCCGAACGTGATGCTGCCGAACGGCTGCACGCCGACCAGGTTCACGTCCCGCCCACGGTCGCGCAGGTACGCCGCGATCGCGCCGGTCGACGCGCCGGTCCCGACGCCGCCGACCAGGCACAGCGGCCCGGCCGGGGCGACCTGGTCGACCAGGTCGGCGACCGCGCCGTACCCGAGGTAGTGGATGTCGTCGTGGTACTGCTGCATCCAGTGGTACGTCGGGTTGTCGCGCAGGATCTCGGCGATCCGGCGGACCCGCAGGTTCTGGTCCAGCTGCAGGTTGTTCGACGACGGCACCTGCTCGACGGTGGCGCCGAGGATCTCGAGCTGGATCTTCAGCGTCCGGTCGACGGTGGTGGAGCCGACGATGTGGCACTTCATCCCGTACCGGTGGCAGGCCAGCGCGAGCGCGTGCGCGTAGATCCCACTGGAGCTGTCGATCAGCGTGTCCCCCGGCCGGACCGCGCCGGTCTCCAGCAGGTGCCGGACGGCGCCGAGCGCCGAGTAGACCTTCATCGTCTCGAACCGCAGGCAGATCAGGTCGTCGCCCACGCGGATCGGGTCCGGGTCCTTGATCGCCTCCGCCAGGTGGGCGTGCAGCCGGGCTGGGCCAGGGATCGTCACTGCGGGGTACTCCTCGTGTCAGTACTAGTGGTCAGTACAGGCGGAGGCGGATCTTGTCCGACCCGGGCAGCCCTCACCAGCCGCCGGGTCACCTCGTTGGACGGTTGGTACATCACGGCGGCCGGTGGGCCCTGCTCGACGATGCGGCCGGCGTCGATCACCAGCACGTCGTCGGCGACGGCGGCGACCAGGCCGAGGTCGTGGCTGATCCAGACCAGCGCGGTCCCCTCGGCCTTGAGCTCCTGCAGCAGCTCGACGACGAGCGCGGTCCCGTGCTCGTCGAGCGCGGTGGTGATCTCGTCGCAGATCAGTACGTCGGGCTTCGCGAGCAGCGCGCGAGCCAGCGCGGCCCGCTGCAGCTCACCGCCGGACAACCGGCTCGGCGGTCGACCGGCGACCATCGCCGACACCCCGAGCCGGGCCAGTACGGCGACCGCCGCGTCGCGCGCCTCCAGGGGCCGGAAGCCGCGGAGCCGCTGCGCGGTCCGGGCGACCTGGTCGAGCACCGGGCGCCGTTCGTCGAACGACCCGCGAACCTCCTGCCACACGTACTGGACGCGGCGGTTCTGCTCGGCCGAGCGCTTCCGCAGGACGGGAAGGGTGGCCCCGTCGAGCGTGATCTCCCCGGCGTACCGCTCGTGCAGGCCGGCCAGGCAGCGCGCGAGCGTGGTCTTGCCGCTCCCGGACCGCCCGACCACACCGACACAGGCTCCGGGCAGCACGCTGAGGTCGACCTCTCGCAGGATCTCTTCCCGCCCACGCACCCGCGCGGACAGCTTCGTTGCCTGGAGCAACGGATCGGCGGTGTGGATGGTTCCCCGCCCGACCGGGAGCTCCGGCGCGTCGGGCAGGACGTCGTGATCGCCGGCGGCGATCACCTGCCCGGCGTCCAGGACGACGACGTGGTGGGCGAGCGCGCGGACCAGGTCGAGATCGTGACTGAGCAGCAGGATCCCGAGCCCCTCTCCGGCCAGCTCGCGCAGCTCGTTGACCAGCTGCAACCGCGTGATCGAGTCGAGTCCGGTGCTCGGCTCGTCGAGGACGAGTACGCGCGGGCGGCAGGTCAGCGCCTGCGCCAGCGCGATCCGCTGGCGCTGGCCGCCGGAGAACTGGTGTGGGAAGCGGCGCAGAGTCTTGCGGTCCTGGGGCAGCTGGGCCGCGCGGAGTGCTTCCGGTACGACGTCCTGGCCTGGGTGGTGCAGCTTCTGCAGCTCGTGGAGCCCGGCGCCGATCCGGCGGGCGGGGTTCAGCGCGCTGCCGGGGTGTTGCGGCATGTACGCCACCACCCGGCCGCGCACCAGCCCCGCGGCCGCGGTCGGGCCGTTGCTGTCGACAACCACTCTCCCGGCGACCTCGACCAGGCCGGACAGGTGCACGCGATCGCCGTGCTCGCCGAGCAGGGCGAGGGCTGACGTCGTCTTGCCGGAGCCGGAAGCCCCCACCAGAGCGGTGACCTGCCCGGCATGGACCTCGAAGTCCACCTGGTCGACGAGGATCGAGGTGCCGACCGTCGCGCCCAGCCCGCGCACGCGCACCAGCGGCTGAGCACCGCCCAGCGGCGAGGACCCGGCGCTCATCGCGCCACCTCGGCCATCCGGCGCGTCCGGTGGACGAGCCGATCGGCCAGCAGGTTGAAGCCGAGCGTGAACGCGACCAGCAGCAGCGCAGGCGCCAGCACCGCCCAGGGCTGCAGCAGCAGCCCCTCCCGGTTACGGCTGACGCTGACCGCCCAGTCCGGCGCGGTCGGGCTCAGCCCGAGCCCGAGGAAGTTCACCGACGCGACCAGGAACACGGCCAGCGTGATCCGCGTCCCGACGTCCGCGGCGACCGGCCCGAGGACCGCGCGCCCGACGTACCCGAGGTGGATGCCGAACCAGCTCTCCCGCTGCATCCGCAGCGCCTCGACGACCGGCCCACTCGCCGCGTCCAACGCAGCTGCACGCACCAGCCGCGCGACGGTCGGCACGTTGACAGCCGCCACGGCCAGCGTGATCGCGAGCGCCGAAGCCCGCCAGCCGACCGCGACCACGCTGATCACCAGCAGAGACGGCAGCGGCAGCAGCACGTCCAGCGGCCGGATCAGCAGCTCATCCAACCAGCGATGCCGCGTCGAGGCCGCGACGAGCCCGATCAGCCCACCGACCAGGTAGGCGACAGCGACCGCACCGATCGCCATCCCGAGCGCTGTTCGTCCACCGACCAGCAACAGCTGCAACACATCGCGGCCGAGCCCATCCGTCCCCAGCGGATGCCCGGCGCTCTGCTCGTACGGCAGCCCCGGCGGCGGATCCATGGGGATCAGCGGGCCGAAAGCGGCCACCAGCAACGGGATCAGGACCAGCAGCAGCGAGACTGCGACCGGCGTACGGGCTCTCATCGCAGCAGCTCCGTCCGCGGGACCAGCCGGTTGCAGACGAGATCCGCCCCCAGGTTGATCACCAGCGCGGCCACCGCGAGCACCAGCGTCAGCCCCTGGACGACGGGCAGGTCCCGCGTCTCCACACCGTCCACCAGCGCCGTCGCGAAACCAGGGATCGCGAAGATCGCCTCGACGACCAGCACCCCACCGAGCAACGTGTCCCCGGTCCGGGCCAGCTCCTGCACACCAGGCACCGCGGCGTTCGGCAGGACGTGCCGCAGCAGCAACCGCCGCCGCGGTACCCCGAGCCGCCGAGCCTGTACGACGTACTCGGCGTGCAACGCGTTGATCGTCCCCGCCCGCACCTGCCGCGACAGCAGGCAGACCGTCCGCCCCAGCAGCACGCCGACCGGCAGCACCAGCAGCACCGGGCTGGCCAGCAGGTCTCCACCGACCCACGTCGCCGGCAGCCACCCGAGCTTCAGCGAGAACACCGCCACCAGCACCACCGCGATCACGAAGTCCGGGATCGCGCTCAGCGCCAGCGTGATCGAGGTGATCGTCCGGTCCAGCCGGCCGTTCTCGCGCGTTCCCATCAAGATGCCGAGGGCAACAGCCACCGGTACGACGACCGCCAGCGTCGCCACCGTCAGCACCAGCGTCGCGCCGACCGAGGCCTTCACGATGTCGAGCACCGGCCCGCCACTGATCAGCGACGTCCCGAGATCACCGCTGAGCACGTTCCCGACCCAGGTCGCGAACCGCTCGATCGCGGGCTGGTCGAGCCCGAGCTGCGCCCGCAGCGACGCCACCTGCTCCGGCGTCAGCGTCTCGGTGAACCGCATGTCCGCCGCGTCACCGGGCAACAGCGAGGTCAGCACGAAGACCAGCACCGACAGCACGGCGAGCTGGAGCACCGCGAGGGCCGCCCGTTGCGCCGCGTAGGCCCGCATTCAGGCCAGCCACACCTTGTCGAACCGGCCCTGGTCCAGCGTGTTCGGCGGCACCGCCTGCACCCCCTGGACCTTCGACGACACCGCGACCAGGTAGTCCGGGTGGCCCCAGGCCAGTATTCCGCCCTCGTCGCGCAGCGTCTTCTGCAGTTCGGCGTACTTGGCCGCGCGGGCGGTCTCGTCGGTCAGCACCTGGGCCGCCGCGAACGCCGCGTCGAACTCGGGCCGCCGCCAGTGCGTCACGTTGAACGGCGACTTCGACAGCAGCCGGTCGGTGACGTACTGCGGGATCGGCATCGCGCCGGAGCGGTGGCTGCCGATCACGCCCTTGGTCAGCAGGTCCTTCTGGTACGTCTGGGTGCTGCCGGTGGTCACCTTCAGCTTCACCCCGGCCTCACCGGCCTGCTCGGCCAGCAGCGTCGCGGCCTCGACGAACCCGGCCGAGGCGTCGGCGGTGAAGATCTCGATCTCCTTGTTCACCAGGCCGGCCTTCTTCAGCAGCGCCTTCGCCTCGTCGAGGTTCCGCTCGCGCTGCGGCAGGCCGTCCGGGTAGTACTGGTAGCCCTTGCCGAACAGGTCGTTTCCGACCACACCGCGCCCGGCCAGTACGACGTCCACCAGCCGCTGCCGGTCGACGAGCAGCTTGAACGCCATCCGGACGTCGGGGTTGTCGAACGGCGCCTGGTCGGTCTTCATCACGAACGCGTGCATCGTGCTGCCCTTGGCGGCGACGATCCGCACCGTCCGGCCGGCCTCGGCGGTCCGCGCGAAGGTCGCGGTCATGTCGTTCGCGTACTCCGCCTGCCCGCCCTGCAGCGCGTTCGCGCGGGCTTCGGCATCGGCGGACAGGATCTGCAGCTCGTCGATCCGCGCGGCACCGTCCCAGTAGTCGGCGTACCGCTTGGCGACCAGCGAGCGCCCGGCCTCGAACGAGACGTAGGTGAACGCGCCGGTGCCCATCGGCTTGGTCGGGTCCTTGAACCCGTCCGGCACGATCTGCGTCCCGATCCCGGCCAGCAGCGCGGGAAACTCGGCGTTCGGCGCGGTCAGCGTCAGCTCCACGGTCCGCTTGTCGACGGCCCGGCAGCGCTTCAGATCCAGGGTCGCGAGCGACGACTGGGCGACCCGTTCGGGCACCGACGGGTCGGCCATCCGGGCCAAGCTGTAGAGCACGTCCTCGGTGGTCAGCGACTTCCCGTTGTGCCAGGTCGCGTCCCGCAGCGTGAACCGCCAGGTCGCGGCCTGCGCGTCCGGCTCCCACTTCTCCGCCAGCCGCGGCACCGGCTTCAGGTCCGGCCCGAGCTCGACCAGCTTCTCGTAGATCGCCTTGTGCCGCGCGATGTCCACGAACAGGCTCTGCACGTGCGGGTCGAGCACCTCCTTGGCGCCGCCGCCGGCGTACACGGCCCGCAGCCGCCCACCCTGCTGCGGCTGCGCGGCAGCCGAGCCCCCGTCACTCCCACAACCGGCGATCGCGGCCAGCCCCAGTCCCCCGGCCAGCCCCAGGAACCCACGTCTGTTCAGCGCTTCGGACATCAGTTTTCCCTCACGGTGCGATGGGTCCGGCGAGTTCCCCCCGCCGACGTCGATCGATCCTGCCGTTAATGAAAATCGTTGTCAAATTCAGCGCGCATCTGAACGAAACTCATTCTTGACGGCCGACCAGCCCTTCGCTGCCCGTGACGGCGTGTCACTGCTCGGCTACCTCGAATACTGGCAGTGACTACCGATCGAAGTGCCGGCACCGCCCGGTGAACACCAGCCCGAGCACCGGCCGCAGCACGGCGTCCGCCTCGCTCTCAGCAGCCGGCAGGGCGAGTGTCGCGGCGTAGCCCAGCGCGGTCGCCAGGATCATCGTCGCGGCCACCGCAGCGTCGACCCCGGCCGCGACTTCACCGCATTCCTTGCCGTTCTCGATCGCCGTCGCCACCCGCGCATGCAACGAGACCGCAGCCTCCTGCGCCACCTGCTCCAAGGCCCGATCGGTCAGCGCCTCGGTCACCAGACTCTGCTGTACGCCGTACTCGACCCGGCGTCGCTCGTCGAGCGGCAGCAGCTCGAGCAGCCCGTCGAACAGCATCGCCGAGATCGGCCGCCCGGCCGCCTCACCGTCGGCGATCCGCGCCTCGACCCGCTCGAAGATCGACCGCAGCCCCTCCTGGTACGCGAACAGCAGCAGCTCGTCCCGGTTGGCGAAGTAGTGCTGGATCAGCCCGACCGACACTCCGGCCTCGGCGGCGACGCGGACGAACGACGTCTTCCGCAGCCCTTCGTCGGCGACCAGTTTCCGGAAGGCGGCAGCGATGGTCCGGCGGCGTTCGTCATGGTCCGCGACACGAGGCACGGTGACGACAATACAGGCATATGGTTATATAAAAGTATGCGCGTATTGCTAACTGCCCTGACCCTGTTCGCGAGCCTCACGGCCGATCCGGGCGATCGCCTGGACCAGCACGTGCGGGAACGGATGGACGCGACCGGCGTCCCCGGTGTCGCGTACGCCGTGGTCAGCGCGAAGGGGGTCGTGCACAGCGGCACCCTCGACACCGACGGCGATGGCGAGCCGGTCACCACGACCACGCCGTTCCTCTGGGGCTCGGTCTCGAAGCCGGTCGCCGCGACCCTGACGACGACCTTGGTGAAGTCCGGCGACCTGAAGCTGGACGAGCCAGTGGTCAGCTACCTGCCGGCGTTCCGCCTGAAGACACCAGGTGCCGAGCGGATCACCGTTCGGCACCTGCTCAACCAGACCAGCGGGATCCCGACCTCACTCGAACTCACCGACCAGTTCGGCACCGGCCGCCGGGCGCTCGACACGATCCCGGACTTCGCTTCGATCGGCGCGGTCAGCGAACCAGGCGCCGAGCACCACTACTCGAGCCTCAACTACCTCGCACTCTCAGCCGTGATCGAGCAGATCACCGGCAAGCCGTACGCCGACGTACTGCGGACCCGGCTGCTCGATCCGCTCGGCATGAAGGGCGCGATCACCGCACCGAGCGACAAACTGCCGCCCGGACACCGCTACCTCTTCGGTCGGCCGAAGAGCTTCGACTCGCCGTACGATCCGGCCGGCGTGGGCTACGGCTACCTCGGCGGGACGCTGCAGGACGCGATCGCGTTCGCGCAGGCCCAGCTCGGCGCGGCGCCGACGGTGCTGGACCCGGACCTGCTGGCCGCCGCGCAGCGCGGCGAGGTCGAGACCGGCGAGGGGATTCAGTACGGGCTCGGCTGGCGGCGCTGGTCATCGAAGAGCTTCGGCGTCGAGTCGGAGCAGCCGGTGGTCTGGCACGGCGGCGCCGTGGCCGGCTACCAGGCCGCGATCATGCTGTTGCCGTCGCAGGACCGGGCGGTCGTCGTACTGCAGAACGCGTACGGCGTCTTCCAGGAGCAGCAGCTGCTGGACACGGCCTTCGGACTCACGACCCTGCTGGCCGGGGGCGAACCGAAGCCGAGCACGACCGGCATCGGCTACCCCGCGGCGCTGGCCGGGCTGACGGCCCTGGCCTTGGTGCTGCTGGTGCTACTCGTCCGCAGCATCCGACGGCCGGGCCGCCCGCGCAGACTGTGGCTTTCACTGCTCACACTGGGCGGACTCGGCGTTGTCTTCGGGTGGGTCCTGCCGCGGACCCTGGGTCTCGAGCGACGTCAGTTCGTGCTCTGGGCGCCAGACCTGGCCTGGCTGGTGAACACGATCCTGGCGCTCGTCGTACTGCTCGCTGTGACGCAGGTCGTGCGCACTGCTCGCTCGAGACCCTCGCGGTAGGTCAGGCGGCGGCCGGCTGGCGCAGGTGGGCCAGCGCACCGCTCCACTCGACGACCTGGTCGAGCACGGTCTGGACCTCGGCGACGTGGTACTCGGCCGGGGCGAACTCGCTGTAGTTCTTGAAGTCGGTGGCCAGTGACAGGGCGACCTGGGCGCGGACGTCGGCGACGCGGAGCTCGCCCATCACCAGGCGCAGGTGCTCGACGGCGCGGGCGCCGCCGACCGAGCCGTAGCTCACGAAACCGGCGGCCTTGTGGTTCCACTCGGCGAACAGGAAGTCGATGGCGTTCTTCAGCGCGCCCGAGGTGGAGTGGTTGTACTCCGGGGTGACGAAGACGAAGCCGTCGAAGGAGGCGATCTTCTCCGCCCAGGCCAGCGTGTGCGGCTGGCTGTACTGGCCCATCGCCGGCGGCATGGCCTCGTCCAGGTGCGGCAGCTTGTAGTCGGCGATGTCGACCAGCTCGTACTCGGCGTCCGAGCGCTGCTTGGCGATGTCGAGCACCCACTCGGCGACGGCCGCGCCGTTGCGGCCGGGGCGGGTGCTGCCGAGGATGATCGCGATCTTGGGCATGTCAGTCCTTCGAGAAGCGGGGGTGGTTTGGTGATGCATCACCAAAAATAGCAAATCGAGATGACATGTCAACCTAACGGTCGGAAGAGGGCCCAGAACCGGGTCGGCGCGGGGTCAGGAGTCGCTGTCGGACGACGGACCGGTGCTGCAGAGATCGCGCGTCGGCAGACCGCTCAGGACGCGGTCGAGCAGGACCGCGAGCAGGTCCTGCTCCTCGCGGCTGAGCTTGTCGAACAGGTACGTCCGGACGGCGTCGACGTGGTCCGGGGCGGCGGCCTCGATCGCGGCGCGGCCGGCCGGGGTGATCCGGACCATCGAGCCACGGGCGTCGGACGGGCACTCCTCGCGGACCACCAGGCCGCGCTTCTCCATCCGGCTGACCTGGTGCGACAGGCGGCTGCGCTCCCAGCCGACCGACCGGCCGAGCTCGCGGGTCCGGAGCAGGCCGTCCTCGGCCGAGGACAGCGGGTGCAGGAGGGCGTAGTCGGCCGCGGAGACCCCGCCGTTCGCGGTCATCCGGGCTTCGAGAGCGGCGGTCAGCTCCCGGTAGGAGTCACGGTACGACTGCCACAGCTGCGCCTCACGCGCATCGAGCCACTGCACCTCAGCCATCTACCAAGCATACGGGCTGGTTGACGGATCACCGATCTCTTCACGGGGTCCGGGAGAGCGCGACCGCGAGCCCGACCGTCCCGGCCATCACCACGAGCTCGACCGCGACGAGCCGGTAGAACAGCGCCGGACGGTCCGCCAGCGCGGGCAGCGTCGCCTGCCGGTGCCGCCACCCGATGGCCACCAGTACGGCGAACGCGACCGCCTTGGCGAACACCAGCGCGCCGTACCCGGTGGTGACCCACTGGGTGATCAGCCCCCAGCCGTCCTCGCGGCCGCCGAGGTGGATCTCGGCGGTGAGCAGGCCGGTGACGCCGATCGTGATCGCGCAGACCAGCGCGAGGTAGCTGAAGTACTCGATCGCCGTCCGCTCGCGGGTGTAGCGGATCAGGGCGCCGAGGCCACCGATCCACGCGGTCGCCGCGAAGACGTGCATGACCAGCGAGGCGGTCGCGAGTACGCTCCAGAACGCCGTCCGCTCGATCGCGCCGTGGCCGGTCAGCAACGGACCGGCGATCGCCAGCGCGATCAGCACCAGACTCACGCGCGCGGTGCGCACGGTGCGGCATCCGCTCAGCACCACAGCCAGTACGGCGGTCAGCGCGACCGCAACAGCCAACGCCCGAACCTGGTCGAGCTGCCCCGCCGCCGCGGCCTCCTCAGCCAGATGCGACAACGGCAGCCCGAGGATGACCGACGCGGTCACCACCAACCCGCCGATGCTCGCCACGGCCCAGACCCCTGCGGCAACGGCAGCGTCCTGGACAGCCTTGAGCCCTTGCGCACCGAGCTTTCCATCCCCTTCGGGCTTCAGCAGCAGCACCGCCGCGAGCACCGCGCCCCCGCAGACGATCGCAGCACCATCGGCGAGCAGCCGCAGTACCGGCACCGCCCACGACACCGGCAGACTCGCGCCGTGCAGCCCCGCCGGCAACGGCTTCGGAGCACCTCCGGCGGCCAGCAGCGCGACGATGCAGACAACGATGCCCGAGGCAACTACTCCGGCGACGACCGGGCGCCTCGGCAGGACCGGGGCGCTCATCGGACCGGACGCTTCGGCAGCGTCATGCGGCCGGGCGGCGGCGGACGATGACGATCGCCAGCGCGACCACGACCAGCATCACCAGCGCCATCGCGACGATCGTGACCACGTTGGAGTTGTCGTCGGGCGGCGCGGCCGCGGGCGTGACCGGGGAGTTCGGGTCGTGACCGGCGTGGCTGACCGTGAACGCGCCGGTGACCGTGATCGGGTGCCCGTCGGCCGACACGATCCGGGCATCGACCTGGTACCGGCCGGTCTCGATCATCGCGCCGACCGGCTGCGTGACGGTGTTGTCGATCACCTGGATGTCGCCGAGCGCGACGTTCACGCCGGTCGGCGACTTCACCTGCAGCTGCGCGCCGGTGCTGCCGACCGGTTCGTTGAAGGTCAGCACCACCTGCGTCGGCGGCACCGCCATCGTGGTCCCGTCGGCCGGCGTCATCGAGTCGAGCTTGGCGTGCGCCGCCGCCGTACCGGTGGAGGACACCAGTACGACGAGCGACGCGGCCAGGACGGCGAGGACTTTGCGCACGGTCAGTTGGCCTTGCCGGGACGGCGTACGGCGAGCCCGAGCGCGATCAGCCCGAGCAGCAGACCCGCGCCGCCGAGCGACCGGGCCAGCACGTCCGAACCCGAGGCGTCGTCGCCATCGCCGGTGTCCGCCGCCACCGGAGTGATCGCGGCCGCCAGCTTCAGCGACGGCGCCGGGTGCTCGGGCTTGTCGGAGTCGCCCTTCGCGATCTCGGCCCACTTCACCACCTCGCCGTCGCTGTAGGTCTGCTCGGCGGGGAAGCTGAGCGAGTCGACGCCTTCGGGGATCCGCCCGACCGACAGCGCGAACTCGTCGAAGTCGTTCGCCGGTACGCCGGCACCGGTCGACGTCCAGGTCACGGTGGTGATCGCCTTGGTCAGCGTCACGTCGCCGATCTTCACCGGCGCGGGCAGCGTCTCGGTGGTCTTGACCACCTTCCAGCCGTCCTTCACCTGCGCCCCGACCGACGCGAACGGGTGGTCCTTCGGCAGCGAGACCACCAGCTTCGTCGTACTGGCGGTGTCGGACTCGGTCGGGACCCGGAACACCAGCTTGGCGTAGCCGCCCGGCTTGGCGTCCGGCGACGAGACCGTGACGTGGGCCGAGGCGGAGGTCGCCGCACCGGCCAGGACGAGCGCGGAGGCCGCGGAGATCGCGGCGGCGCGCAGGGCAACTCTTCGGAACATGGGTGAGCCTTTCGCGGACGCACGGGAGCCGGTCCCGCGCGGGCGCGACCGGTTCAGGACGGAACGGGGACTGCCCGTCCGCGCGGTGGTCCGCGCCGCGAGACGCTCGAGGTGAGCCAGTGCTGCCCGTACGCCGGTGCAGCTCGTACGACGCCAGGTGCACGCTTCAAGCCTGGGATCGAGACGACTGTCGCGGGCAGCGCCGGGACCAGCCGCGCGACGATCCGGCGTACGCGGGTCACCCACTGGTGGGTCCGGTCGATCAGGCCGACGCCGACGAGCAGGACGACCAGGTGCGCCGTCGCCATCGTCAGCGAACCGGCGGCGCCGCCGCTGTGCATCATGTGGTGCGCCGAGTCGAGCGAGAAGTGCACGACGAGCTGGATCGCGGCCAGGACGACGATCGCGAGCTCCTGCCGCCCCGCGAGGTGGTCGCCGAGCAGCCAGCACGCTGCCGCGAGCGCGAGCAGCTGCGGCAGGGCGGTCACCATGACCTCACCACCGGCGATGGCATGGCCGAGCACCGCGACGCCGACGCTCAGCGTCAGCACCGCGGACGTGGCTGTCCTCGCGGCGTGCAAAACGGGTCACTTCCTGGCATGGGCGGGGGCGGCCGTGGACCGCCGTCTCCATGGTTCCACAGGCGCGCCCCGCTGTGACCGGGGGTGGCGCGTCCTGGGTCAGTGGGCCGCGGTGAACTTCCGGACCGCCTGCTGGAACGCCGCCGGCTCCTCCAGGTGCCCGAAGTGGCCGCTCTGCTCGAGCACCACCAGCTCCGAGCCGGGGATGCCGTCGTGCAGCTGCCGGGCGAACTCGATCCCGCAGATGAAGTCCGCGACGCCCGCGATGATCAGCACCGGCACCGAGATCTCGCCGAGCCGGTCCCGGACGTCCCACTCCGAGGGCCGGCGGTTCGGGTCAACGGTGAGGTCCAGCGTCGGGAGCCAGTCGGCGAGGCTGTCCTCCATCGCCGGGTAGTCCTTGAAGTAGACCGGCAGCAGGCGACTGAGGTTGTCGAAGTGGCGCTCCTTGGTGTCCGGCAGGTCGTCGTCCTCCTGCCAGGCCTGCAGCACCTGCTGGGCGAGCGCGTCGTTGTTCCGGGCGGCGACGTACTCGTCGATCTTGCGGCTCGCGGCCTCGTGCAGCTCCGGGCCGTTGAACGCCATGCTGTCGTAGACGATCACGCCGGCCAGGTGCTCGGGGTGGTCGAGCGCGATCTGCTGCGCGACGAAACCGCCGTGCGAGTGACCGAGGAAGTACGCCTTGTCGACACCGAGGTGCTGGATCAGGCGGTCGGAGTACTCGGCGTACCGCTCCATGCTGTAGTCGCCGTCGGGCTGCAGGTCTGAGTGGCCGGTGCCGACCGGCTCGACGTACACCATCGTCAGGTGCTGCTCCAGCTCGGGCATCCGCAGGTACTCGTAGTGGATGCCGGGGCCGCCGGGATGAACCAGGCAGACCGGGCCGCTGCCGGCCACGTGGTAGGCGAGCGTGATCCCGTCGACCTCGAAGGTTTCCATGTCCACCAGTGTGCCTCGCGGTCGCAGGCGATCGGCGATGATGGGGGTCATGAGCAACGATGCGGGCATCGCGGTGCTGGAGGTCGGCGGAAGCCACGTGACCGCGGCGGTGGTGGTTCCAGGCGGGTGGACGGTCGAATCGGTCCGCCGGACGCCGCTGGACTCTAAGACCTCGGCGGACCGGATCGTGGCACAACTTGGCCAGGCTGCCGCCCAGTTGCCGTTGGCAAACGGCCTCGCGCTCGCGCTGCCCGGGCCGTTCGACTACGCGACCGGTGTCGCCTGGTACCGCGGGGTGGAGAAGTTCGACTCGCTGTACGGCCACGATCTGGGCAAGTCCCTGCGCGAGCTGCTCGACCTCGACCGCGTCGTCTTCGTGAACGACGCCGAGGCCTTCGCCGTCGGCGAGTGGACGGCCGGCACGCTGCAGGGCCTGTCGCGCTGCGCCGGCGTCACCATCGGCACCGGAATCGGCACCGCCTTCCTCGCCGACGGCCGCGTCGTCCGCACCGGCGACAGCGTCCCACCCGGCGGCGAGCTCTACCGCACCACGTTCCGCGGCAAACCGCTGGAGGACTGGATCTCCGCCCGGGCCATCCTCGCGGCGTACGGTTCCGCACCGGGCGTGAAGGAGATCGCCGACGCGGCCCGCGCGGGCGAGGCCCGCGCGCTGGAGGTGCTGGTCGACGCGTTCACTTGTCTTGCTGAGGCTCTGACCCCGTGGCTCGACCGCTTCGAGGTCACCCGCGTCGTACTCGGCGGCTCGATCTCGGGGGCTTTCGACCTGGTGCGCGACGTGTTCGACTTCGACGTCACGGTCACCGAGGACACCGAGCACGCAGCGATCATCGGCACGGCTGCGGTCGGGTACGGTGCCTGAGTGCCGCCACAGAAGATCGCCACACCCCGCCTTCGTTCCGACCTCGACCGGCAGGCTCCTGCCGTCGACGAGATCGAGGACGAGGACCGGTTGCTGGATCTGGAGCTCGAGGACGTGGAGCTGCGGGGACTGGCAGCCGAGCACCTGGAGATCAGCGGCTGCCGGTTGACGCGGTGTGATCTCGGCGGCTCCGAGCTGGAGAAGGCGGTGCTCGTCGATCTCGTGCTCGACCACTGCGACCTGGCCAACGCCCGCTGGTCGGACGCATCAGCGAGCCGGGTCGCGATCAGCTCGTCGCGGCTGACCGGGTTCGCGGGCCCGGCGCTGAACCTGCAGCACGTGACCGTGCGGGACTGCGTGCTCGACTTCAGCTCGTTCCGGTTCGCGAAGTTCGTCCGGACCGAGTTCACCGACTGCCGGCTGCAGAGTGCCGACTTCGTCTCCGCAGACCTGTCCGGCACCGTCTTCCGGCACTGTGACCTGACCGGCGCCGAGTTCTCCCAGGTGAAGGCCAACGGCGCGGTCTTCGTCGACTGCACCTGGGAAGGAGCCCGCGGCATCGCGAGCCTCGGCGGCGCGACGATCGCGAACTCCTCCCCGATCGACGCGCTCGCCGTGACTCTGGCGATGGCCTCGGCCCTCGGGATCACCCTCGGCGACCCCGACGACTTTCAGCCGTTGTAGGGATCGACCAGCAGCTTCAGCGTCCCGCCCGCCTTCGCGGTGACGGTCACCGTCCGCGATTCGCCCGGCAGCAACCAGAAGTAGTTGTCGCTGTAGAGCGCCGGCAGCACCCGTTCGTTGTTCCGGTCGCGCAGTGAGAGCCGGATCAGCGGCGCGACGGTCTTCCCGTCGTTCCGGATCACCGCGGTGAGTTTGCCCTTGCCCGCGGTCGTTCTCACGTTCAGCCGCGCTCTGCCCAACGTGTTCAGCTGCTGTACGTCGGACGCTGCGCGGTAACGCCAGTACGTGTTCTCCGACAGGACCTTGCCCCGGGCATCCGTCAGCTTCAGCCGCAGCAGGTGCAACGCCGGCAACTCGTCGCCGAAGGCAACCACGAACGAGTCAGCCTTGCCCGAGGTCCCAACCTCGAGCGCCTGCTGCTGTACCCCGAGCCGCTTCCCCTGCAGATCGAACAACTCCGCTGTGACCAACGCATCCAAGGCGACCGTCGTGTGGTTGATCGCGGCAACCTTCCAGTCCGGCAGACTCGCCTGGACGTGGATCGCCTCGCACCCCTTCCGGGCCCCGTAGTAGCTCCCGTTCACGTCGAGGTCGTAGTCGTACGTCTGCCACACCGTGCTGTGCCACGCAGGATGCGACATCCACAGCAACAACGCCGACGCATCGTCCCACAGATGCGCGTTCCAGGCCTCGAACATCGCCCGCATGTTCTCGTAGTTCACCAGCTGTGCCTTGCGGGTGAACTCCTCCAGCCCGCTCGACGACCCGAGCCGCTCGTCGATCGCGCCCAGGTAGGTCTCCGGCCGCTGGTTCCCATGCGTGGACCAGTCGTGGTGGTACCACGGCGTCCCGATCGGCCAGCCCTCGTCGCCGTCGCCGACCAGGTTCCGCATCGACTCGACGACCGGGATCGTCGGCATCCCGATCTCGGTGTGGAAGCCGAAGTTGAACGTGTCGTAGGTGTTCGCGTCGAAGTACTTGGCCGGGTCGACCCAGTAGTACGGCCCGTGCCCGGACACGAATCCGGCCGCCGAGTCCGGCAGGTAGAGGATCTCGTCGTCCTCCTCCCGGACGGCGGCGCTGAGTCCGGCCTCGATCCCGGCCGGCGGGTGCTGCTCGTTGGCGCCGCACCAGATCACGATGCTCGGGTGCGTCCGGTACCGGACGATGGTGTCGCGCGCGATCTCGACGTAGCCGGGCAGGTCGTCGGAGAACTCGCCGGCCTCCCAGAAGTCGTTCCAGACCAGGATCCCGTTCTCGTCGCAGGCGGCGTAGAACTCCTCGCGAGTGCTGGAGCCGATCCAGTTCCGGATCATCGTGAAGTTCATGTCCCGGTGCAGGCCGACCAGCTCGCGCATCCGTTCCGGCGTGACGCGGCGGAGCAGTTCGTCGTACCCCCAGTTGCCGCCGCGGCAGAAGATCTGGACGCCGTTCACGCTGATCTTCAACGGGATCGGCGCGTTGCTGACCTCCTGCACATCGGTCCACTCGTCCCCGTCATCAGAGACCTGTACGACGAACAGCGACGCGTACGCCGTCTCCCAGAGCAGCTCGAGCCGGTCGAACGCCTTGGCCGCGCCGAGATCGACCTGGATCCACTGGTCATCGGTGTACTGCGACGCCCAGCGGCTGCGGTCGTTGCCGTCGATCGCGTTCGGCGCCGGGCTGCCGTCGTCGGACGAGGCGGTCGCCGTACCGGCCCTGGCCAGGTCCTCGCCGTCGCCGTTCTTGATCGCGAGCGTCCAGAGCGAGTAGCCCCAGCCGGTCGCGCGACGTCGGCCCTGGATGCGGACGAACCGCTTCGTCTGCTGCGGGAGCTGCACGGTCTGCGGCGCGGAGTTGGTCGCCGGGTCGACCTTGATCGGCAGGTCGTAGCTGTAGCCGAACTCGCGGATGCCGAAGGTGGTCTTCCGGGTGTCGCTGGTCCGGCCGCCGATCGCGACGGTGGTGGTCAGCGTGTGCAGCGCCGGGTCGCCGTAGCCGTTCGGCCACCACAGCTTGGGGTTCTGCACCGTGACGGAGTCGAAGGCGACTTGCGTGCTCTCGCCGCCCTTCAGGGTGACGGTCTTCGTCAGCGTCGTACCGTCGAAGGCGGCCTTCACGTTGACGGTCCGGTCTGCTGCTGCCGCGTTCCGTAGCGGCACGGTGATGGCGACGGTTGCTTTCGCGCGCTCCGGGACCTTGGTCACGACGCGCGCGTCACCGAGTACGACGTCACCCGTCGACCGCAGCCGCACATGGTTCCAGATCCCGGCCGCCCGGTCGCGGACCGCGGGCATCCAGTCCCAGCCGGACGCCGACAGCAGCGTCGGCGAGTCCTGCCAGAGCTTGCCGGACTGGACGAACGCCTGCCCGGCGTCGCCCTTGTCGCCCGGCTGACCCGGGTGCGGCATCGGCGTGATCCGGACCGCCAGCGCGTTCTTCGCCTTCAGGTTCACCTCGAACGCGGCCCGCGCGAACGGCGACTTCACCGTGCCGACCTGGACGCCGTTGAGCCACGCGTCGGCCTGGTGGTTGATCCCGTCGAACTCCAGCCAGATCCGGCGGTCGGCGCTGACGTCCAGCCCCTTCGGCAGGTCGAACGCCCGCCGGTACCACCAGCTGTGCCGGCTGAGCGCCTCCGGGATCTCCAGGTTGTTCATGCCCTCCACCGGGTCGGGGAAGTGCCCCTGCTCGACCAGCGTGGCCAGCACCGTGCCCGGTACGACGGCCGGCAGCCAGCTGGACGTGTCCTGCCCGGTGCTGCTCAGCGTGGCGCCGTCCTGGGTGGCGGCGAAGTCGTCCATGGTCAGCGACCAGCCGGATTCCAGCGGAACGGTGCCGTCGGGCTCTGCCTTCAGCGCGGGCGGTGTGCCGTGGTGGGTGCCCCAGGAGGTCCAGCCGGTCGCCGGGGGACGACTGCTGGAGGCGGTGCCGTACACCTGGAACCCGTTGAGGCCGAGCGGGTTGGCGTTGGCCTGCTTGGTTCCGGTCAGCCGGACGTAGCGAGCGTTGACCGGCGTGGTCAGCGCGACCTGCACCTGGCCACCCGGGCTGTTAGTCGCCTGGTGGACCGTGCGCCACGTCGTACCGTCGGTTGAGGTGTCGACGCGGAAGTCCAGCGCGGAGCTGGAGAGGACCTCGTGGCCCTGCGTCTGCCCGTACGGGTTGCCGCCGGACAGGTCGAAGGCAGGGTCACCAGCCTTGCCTTCGAAGGTCAGCGTGACCGCCTCCACCCGGCAGCGCGCCTGGAGGTCGACGACGATCCACTGCGGGTCGGCGCTCGCTGCACGCCAGCCGGAGCCCTGGACGCCGGTGTGCGCCAGCCCGTCGACGGCGAACTGGGCCGGCGTCGCGGCGTACGCGGTCGAGGAGACCTTCACCGGACGGTTGAGGGCCAGGTCGATGCGCGCTGCCGTGCTCGCGGCCAGCGCTTGCTCCGGCAGGACCGACCCGACCGAGATGCTCGCGAGCACCCCTCCGGTTCCGGCCATGAATGTTCTACGTGACAGCGTCATACGTCGCTCCCAGGGCGGTGGGGGTTACTTGAGGATCTCAAGTATGTCCTGCTCCCGGGCGCTGTCCAGATTAATTCGTAAGAATTATCGGCCGGCCCCACGTGTCGTCGGCGTCGTCGGCGGTCGCGCGCAGCTCCTCCGCACACTCCCCCGCCGGTACGGCGACCGTGAACTCGCCGCGCTCGGCGTCGGTCCCGGTCTTCGCGAGCTCCGACCAGTTCTCGCCACACCGCTTCTCGACGGTCACGCCGACGCCGCCGTACGGGACCAGGCCCTTGTCGTCCGGCGAGTACTTCAGGACGACGTACGTCGACTCGACCCCGCCGTCCTCCTGGGGGATGCTCGCCACCGGCTGGATGTCGGTCCCGAGCCGGATGTCCATGTCCACCGGCTGCGCCTCGACCCCCTGCGGGCCGCGCCAGGTCCGCCGGCCGAGCGGGTCCCCGTCGTACACGTGCACCTTGGCCAGGTCGGACTCGACGAACTCGACCCCGTCCAGGTGCTGACTGCCCTGCCAGCTCTCCCACATCCCCGCCGCGGGACACGTCGACTTCGCCATCAGGAACGCCGCCGGCGTGAACACATGCCCCTTCACCAGCCCCGACGCTTCCCTGGTCACCATCAACGGCGGCTCCTCACCGCTCCCCCGCCCAGCCTCCGGCGGCGCCCCTTCGAGCAGCAGCTCGCACCCCTTGGCCTCGGCCCGGTCCTGCACCGCGTTCCCGTGCCCCGCCGCGACCCCCGCCATCGCGAACGCCACCACGAACAGCCCCGCCGCCACGCGCTGCCTCACGCCACTCACCTCCACGCGCCCACCCGACGAGCTAACCCTGGCACACGCCACCCCCAACCAGAACCGGCCCCCGCAGCAACATGGCCGTTCCCCACTCCCGCGCTCCCCTGGCACCAGGTTGCCCGCAGCAACAAACCCGGCAACGCAAAAGGTCCTCTCCGAAGCGGAGAGGACCTTTTCTCTGGGTGGAGCTGAGGGGATTCGAACCCCTGACCTTCTCATTGCGAACGAGACGCGCTACCAACTGCGCCACAGCCCCAGACCACATCGCCGGTGTTCCTGGCGACCGCGAAACTCTAACACGGTCGAGGTCGGGATTTAAAACCGGGATCAGTCGCCGACCGCGCGCTTGATCTCGGGCTCGACGACCGGCTCCTCGGCGACCTCGTCGGGGACGATCGGGGGTGCGACCGGCTCGGGCTCGACGATGCGGGCCGACGAGAAGACCTCGGGGCCGGACAGGTTGATCGTGCGCACCGTGCGGTCCGGGGCCTTCTCCTTCAGGACGTACGTCGGGAGGGTGACGGGCACCGGATCCCAGAGGCCTTCGGAGGAGATCGGCTTCGGTTCGGGCTTCGGCGGCTCGGTGTCGGGGAGCTTGACCTCGACGGTCATCTCGTTGTCCGGCGACGACGGCGGTGCGACGGCCGGGCCGCGGTCGTGGCGGGCGGCCGCGCGGGCCTTGCGCTCGGCCAGGACCAGGGCGCGCTCGCGCGCCTGCCGGCGCAGCTGCACGCGGGTCAGTACGACGAACGCCACCATCAGCGCGACCGGGATCGACACGCTCCACCACAGCAGCATCCCGAGCCCGGCCAGTGCCGTCATCGACAGCAGTGAAAGGGTCAGGATCGACAGCACCCGCCGGCGGCGCATAGCGGCCACCCGGCGGGCTCGGTTCGGGACGTATCGAGGCGGCGGAGGCTCAGCCAGCGGAGTGCCGGTGGCGGTCACCGTCGCGCCGTGCACCGACGTACCGGTCACAGTGGTCCCGGCCGGTGTGGTGACACCGGCACCGGGCGGCCGTACGGCGTAGCCTCCGTCGGTGCGCGACAGCACGCGCGCGGCCGACGACGAGTACGCCTCCGCCGAGCGGCGCCTGCTCGCCTCGTCGTTGCGCTTCAGCATCATCGGGACGAGATAGGCAGCCCAAGCGGCGACGATCGCCACGTAGATCAGCCCTGTCGTCCCCATGCGACGACGCTAAGACCACGGGCGGGTCAGGTCGGGTACGTGGGACGGTGTGTCGCAAGAAGACTCGTGTGACTGGTGTGAACAACCACGGAGCGTGATCAGGTCAGCCGGGCCACCAGACCGGGCCCGACCTCCTCGGCGTTGAGGGCGAAGATCCGGTGGTCGCGCCACTCGCCGTCGATGTGCAGGAACCGCGGCCGCTCCCCCTCGTACCGGAAGCCGAGCTTGTCGACGACGCGCAGGCTGGCCTTGTTCTCCGGGCGGATGGCGACTTCCAGCCGGTGCAGCCCGAGCGTGAACCAGCAGTGGTCGGCCGCCATCGCCACCGCGGTCGGGACGATGCCGCGGCCGGCGTACTGCTCGTCGACCCAGTAGCCGAGGTTCGCCCAGCGAGCTGAGCCGTAGGTGATGCCGGAGACGGTCAGCTGCCCGACCAGCGGCCACTTGGCGCGGGCACCGGCGCCCGCTGCACCGCCGTACGTGATGACGAAGGGCAGCATCCGTCCGTGCCTGGCCTGCCGGTTCCAGTCGCGGGCCATCGCCCGGAACGTCCGTGCGCCGTCGTCGGCACCCGGTGGCTGGGTGGCGTCCCACGGCCGCAACCAGCTGATGTTCCGCTGCCGAGCGGCACTCCACTCGGCGCCGTCACCGGCCCGAAGCGGCCGCAGCCCAACTTGTCCGTGCTGCAGCTCCACCGGCCAGTGGACAACCGCCATCAGTCGTCGTCCGTCCGGACGTGGTCACCGCCGGCGACCTGGTCGACAGCGTGCCGCAGCAGCGGCTCCAGCACCACCAGTCCGTCCTTGACCCCGCCCCGCGAGCCCGGCAGGTTCACGATGACGGTCTTGCCGGCGATACCGGCCACACCACGCGACAGCGCCGCAGTGGGCACGCCCTGCGCGATGCCGTAGGCCCTGATCGCCTCCGCGATGCCAGGGATCTCCTTCTCCAGCACCCCGGCGGTCCGCTCCGGCGTCTCGTCGGTCGGCGAGATCCCGGTCCCACCGGTCGTCACCACTACCTGGTACGCCGCGTCGACAGCAGCCAGCAGCGCCTCACCCACCGGCGCACCGTCCGGTACGACCTGCGGCCCGTCGACGCTGAAGCCCCACTCGGCCAGCCGCTCGGCGATCAGCGGACCGGTCGTGTCGGAGTAGATCCCCGCGGCGGCCCGGTTGGAGATGCTGACGACAAGGGCTCTCACGCGCGCTCCCAGTGACCGGTCTTGCCGCCGTCCTTCGTCTCCACCCGTACGTCGGACAGCACCGCCGCCGGGTCGAGCGCCTTCACCATGTCGATCAGCGCGAGCCCGGCGACGCAGACGGCGGTCAGCGCCTCCATCTCGACGCCGGTCCGGTCGGTGGTCTTCACGATCGCCTCGATCAGCACGGCGTCGTCCACGACCTCGAGCGCGACCTTCACCCCGGTCACCGCGATCGGGTGGCACAGCGGCACCAGGTCCGGCGTCCGCTTCGCGCCCATGATCCCGGCGATCCGGGCCACGGCCAGCGCGTCACCCTTCGGTACGCCGTCGCCGCGCAGCGCCTCGACCACCTCGGCCGACACGTAAACCTTGCCGGAGGCAACTGCTCGCCGGGCGGACTCGGTCTTCTCCGAGACGTCGACCATCCGGGCGGCGCCGGAGGCGTCGACGTGCGTCAGCCCGCCCGCACCCGCGTCCGCGGCGTGGTCAGCCGCGTCTGGGCGGTCCTGCGTCATCCGGTCTCCTCGTCCAGCAGCCAGAGCTCGACCTGCTCGCCGGCCCGGACGGAGGTGACGTCCTCGGGCACCACGATCAGGGCGTTCGAGCGGCTCAGCCCGCCGAGCAGGTGTGAGCCGTGCCCGCCGACTGTACTGGCCATCCAGCCCTCGTCGCCGGAGGTGGCCGCTGCGCGGACGAACTGCCGCCGCCCCGGCGGCGAGCTGAACCCGTCCAGGCAGACCCCCTGCACGCTGGTCCGCCGGTACGGCATCTGGCCCATCAGCTTGCGCAGCGCGGGCCGTACGAACACCTCGAACGACACGTACGCCGACACCGGGTTACCGGGCAGCGTGAAGATCGGTACCTCGTCGTCGCCCATCACCCCGAAGCCCTGCGGCTTGCCGGGCTGCATGGCCACCTCGGGGAAGTCGATGGTGCCGAGCTTGGTCAGCACCTCCTTGACCACGTCGTACACGCCCTTGCTGACGCCGCCGGAGGTGATCACCAGGTCGGCACGGACCAGCTGGTCCGAGAGCGTGTCCATGATCTTCTTCGGGTCGTCGTCGACAATGCCGACCCGGTAGACCACGGCACCGGCCTGCCGGGCAGCGGCCGCCAGGGTGTAGCTGTTGGAGTCGTAGATCTGCCCCTCGCCCAGCCGCGTACCTGGTTCGCGCAGCTCGGCACCGGTCGACACCACGACCACTCTGGGCCGTGGACGCACCTTCACCCGGGCCCTACCGACAGCAGCCAGTACGGCGACCTGCCGCGGCCCCAGCACGGTGTCGGCGTCCAGCACCTTGTCGCCGGCCTTCAGGTCCTCACCGAACCGGCGTACCGATGCTCCGAGCGCCGGCTGCTGCGCGATGCGCACCTGCGCCGCGCCGCCGTCGGTCCACTCCACCGGTACGACGCTGTCGGCGCCCCGCGGCATCGGTGCGCCGGTCATGATCCGCACACAGGTCCCGGGCGTCACGACGATCGGCTCACTGCGTCCGGCGGCGATCTCGCCGACCACCGGCAGCGTCACCGGCTCCTCCTGCGACGCCCCGGCCAGGTCGGCCGTCTGCACGGCGTACCCGTCCATGGCGGAGTTGTCGAAGCCCGGCAGGTTCACGCCGGACACCACGTCCTCGCAGAGCACCAGCCCGAGCGCCTCCATCAGCGGCTGCTCGAAGGGAGGCAGGGCGCGCACCCTGCCGAGGACTACTTCCAGGTGCTCGTCAACGCTGCGTCTCACACCTGCGACTCTAGTCGCTCCGGATGGGCGCCCCAGACCATCCTCACGTCCGGCGCCTTCTCCTCGTTGGCGCTGCCGTCGGTGCGGCGTACTTCGGTGAACCCGTGCCGGCTGTAGAACGCCTGCGCCCTGGTGTTGGTCTGGAACGTCCACAGCGCGAGCCCGCCGGGCCGCAGGTCCTTGGCCAGGTCGACCAGCGCCGAGCCGATGCCCTGGCCGGCGACCGGCGGGTCGACGTACAGCTGGTCGAGGTCGTCACCGTCCAGCGTCAGCACCGCGACGATCCGGCCGTCGTCGAGGGCCACCCAGGTCTGCCCGTCCGGCAGCAGCACCTCGGCGAACCACTTCCGGACAGCGGGCTCGGTGTGGATCGCCGGCGGCAGCTGCGAGCCCTCGGCGTGCCGGGCGGCCCACCAGACCGCTGCGGCTTCGTTGGTGTCCCAGGGCTCCAACGGACGGATCAGCAGGTCTTCCATCAGGTCCCCCCGGTCAGCCGATGTGGTCGTTGGGCGGTCAGCCGCGCAGCTCGGTGCCGTCGGCGATCTCCAGCCGCTCGCCCTCCGGCGCGCTCACCTCGACCTCGCCGACCACCACCACGTCCTTGCCGAAGGCAACATCACCGCGGACCTCGAGCCGGTCCGCCCGGACCAGCGACGGCGGACCCGCCGGGAACCGCGCCTCGAAGTCGGCCAGGATCTTGAAGAAGTCGCCGTCCAGGTCGACGTACGGCTCGTCGCCCTGGTGCGTGGTGGTCAGGTCGCCGGCCTCGTCCAGGTCGTAGACGTCCGAGCGCAGCACCAGCAGGTCGTTGGTGGTCTTCACCGGCTTGAACCGGCTGCGGTCCACGACCACCGCCTGCGACCCGTCGAAGGTCTCGATCGCCGTGCCCATCCCGGTCTCCAGCTGGATCACCTTGGGCGACGACGGGTCGGCCGGGTCGACGGTCTTGCGGTTCACGATGATCGGCAGCCCGAGCACACCGTCGTGGCCGGCCATCAGCTCGGCCAGCCGGTCCAGGTCGATCCACAGGTTGTTCGTGTTGAACGTGGTGTGCAGCTTCGTGTTCTGGAAGGAGTCCACGTCGTCGGGGTGCACCTGCGCGCTGTCGCGCAGGATCAGCCGGCCGTCGGCCTTGCGGACCGCGACGTGCCCGCCCTTGCGGTCCGAGCGGGTCCGGCGGCAGACCTCCATCCCGAACGGCACGTCGTGCTCGGCCATCCAGGCGGCGATCCGGCCGTCCGGGGTGGCGCCGAGGTTGTCGGCGTTGGAGATGAACGCGTGCCGGAAGCCGCGCTCGCGGAGCGTGTCCAGCATCCCGGAGGCGACCAGCGCGGTGAACAGGTCGCCGTGGCCGGGCGGGCACCAGGCCAGCTCCGGATCGGCCGGCCACTCCGCCGGGGTCAGGTCGTCGGCCAGGAGCTTGGGCTCCATGTTCTGCTGGAAGTCCAGCGGGATGCCGTCGACCGGCAGGTCGTCGTACTTGCTCAGCACGGCCAGCGACTCGTCCTTGGTCCGGAACGAGTTCATCAGCACCAGCGGCAGCGGTACGCCGTACTGCCTGCGGGTGGCCAGGATCTGCTTGGCGATGATGTCGAGGAAGCTCAGCCCGTCCTTGACCGGCAGCGCGGACTTCGGCCCGGTGACGCCCATCGAGGTGCCCAGGCCGCCGTTCAGCTTGATCACCACGGTCTCGGCCAGCGCCGCGCGCATCGCCTCGGCGTCGGTGTCCAGGTGCTCCAGGTGCGGCAGGTCACCGACCGGCTCGATCTCGTCCTCCCGGATCGTGCCCTGCTGCCCCGCCTCCAGCAGCCGGTAGTAGTGCGAGAAGACCGTGATCGCGACCTCGGCCGCCCCGGCCGCCCGCATCTTGTCCTGTGCCTGCTGAAGCCCCGCCTCACTCATGGCCCAACCCTAGGGGACGGTGTGTGGTGGGCCGATGGCGAGTGGCGTGCTTCATACAATCCAGGGGTGATCTCCACCAAGGCTGCCGTGCGGCAGTCACTTCTGGACGCCCGTCGCTCGCTCCCGGCCGGTCGGGGGCTGCTGGACGCCGCCCGGGCGACCGAGCAGGTCCAGCAGGCCCGGCGGGTCGCGCTGTACGTGTCGAAGGGCCCGGAGCCGCAGACCGGTTCGCTGATCGACTGGCTGCTGGCCGGCGACCACGAGGTGCTCCTCCCGATCCTGTACGCCGACAACGACCTCGGCTGGGGCCTCGCGCCGGGTGCGGCCGACCTGGTCCCGGGCCGCCTGGGCATGTCCGAGCCGCGGGTGGACCTGGGCTCGGAGGCGATCGCGACGGCCGACCTGGTGATCTGCCCGGCGCTGGCCGTCGACCGGACCGGCGTACGGCTGGGGCGGGGCGGTGGCTCGTACGACCGGGCGCTGGCCCGCGTGCCGGCCGGCGTACCGGTGTGGGCTGCGGTGTTCGACAGCGAGATCCTCGACCACCTGCCGAGCGACCCGCACGACCGGCCGGTGCATGCGGCGCTCACACCCAGTGGCCTAATCCAGCTGACCTGACCCCGCTCCGGCTGGTTGGATGGCCAGATGACTACGGAACGTGCAGCCCAGGCCGCAGAGACCGCCGCAGCCGCAGGACGCGAGCTGGGCCTGGAGGTGACCGAGCCGACCGTCCTGTACGACGTGTTCTCGGCGGTGGTGCACCTCAAGCCGTCCCCAGTCGTGGCGCGCATCCCGCTGGTGCTCCCCGGCTCGCTGCTCGAACCGGAGCACGCCGGCGCTCGCCAGCAGCGCGAGCTGGAGGTAGCGCAGTGGATCTACGAGCAGGGCGAGCTGGTGGTCCGGCCAAGCCCGCTGGTCCCGCGGCGCTCGGTGCAGCGCGACGGCTTCTCGGTGTCGTTCTGGGAGTACGTCGAGCACGACAAGTCGACCGAGCCGGACTACACGCAGGGTGTGGTCCGCTCTGCGGCGATGCACGCGTTGCTGGCGGAGTACCCGGCTGAGCTGCCCTGGTTCGCGCCGGTGACGCACGCCGTACCGGAGGCGCTGGAGCAGCTGTCGGCCGACACGCCAGTGCTGACCGCTGCGGACGTGGACCGGGCTCGGAGCGAGTGGGAGCTGCTGGAGCCGCTGTGCTCGACCAGGGAGGCCTGGGAGGCGGCATTCCCGGGCTCGCAGGTCCAGGCGATCCACGGCGACGCGCCGTACTACAACATCATCCCGACCGCGCAGGGCGTGCTCTGGTCGGACTTCGAGGACGCCAACCTCGGTCCGATCGAGTGGGACCTGGCTGGTGTACCCGCGGAGTACGTGGAGGTCTACAACAAGGCCGCTGCCGAGCTGGGCCGACCAGTGCTCGACGAGCGGGCCCAGGTCGCGGCGAACCTCGCCCGGGCCCTCCAACTGCTCGCCGTACTGCCGCTCACCCCGCAGATGCCCGGCATGGCCGACGCGCTGGAGCCGCTGGTCGGCCACTGGCGGGCCATGCCGTTCGCCTACGGGTTGGAGTAGCTGCTACCGCTCGGGCTTGGTGAAGGTCAGCGTGTGCTCGCGCTTGGCCTCCACCGCGCCCTTGCTGAACGCCCAGGGCAGCGTCTCGCCCTTGACCCACAGCTCGGTCTGGTCGGTGTAGTTCCCGGTGAAGGCGTGGCCGGAGACACCGGTCAGGTTGATCCAGCGCGACTTGTCGAAGTCGGACAGGTCGACGACCATCCGCATCGACGGCGTCGCGGTCACGCCGTACCCCTCGGAGGCGTCCCAGCCGGTCGCGTTGACCACCGAGGCGCCGCCGCCCAGCTCGTACGGGCCGCGGTTGAACAGCTTGTCGACCACGCCGATCCCGGACTTGCCCAGCGTCTGGTTGGTGAGCGTCAGCTTGTGCAGCCGCCCCCACTGCCAGTTGCTGGGCTCGCGGGCCATCTTGGTGGTGATCTCGGCGCGACCCTGCACCAGCGCCTCGCGCAGGATGTCGTCGCGGCTCTCCCGCTGCGGCGTCCGCAGGTCGTCCCACCACCAGCTGTTCGGCTGGACCAGCAGGTTCCGGATCACCTCGAACCAGCGCGAGCCGCCGTCCGGCCAGACCGCCTCCGGCAGCTGGTCGTGGAAGGTCAGCGCGAGCAGGTTGCGCCAGACGATGTTGAAGTACGCCGCCGGCGCGGAGTCGGCCGGCTGGGTGAAGTCCCAGCCCTTGAGCGTGTCCTGGCCCTGCTTGTCGAACTCGTCGTTGATCCCGATCCGGAGCAGGTACGGGACCAGGGTCTCGGCGTTGCGGTTCTTGGTGTCCAGCTGGATCGAGGTCATCGCGTTGACGTCGAGCTTGCCGGCCGCCTGGATCCGCTCCAGGATCTGCTGCGACCGGTAGCCGTAGTCCCAGTCGTTGGTCAGGTTGTAGCGGTACGACTTCGGGACCACGGCCTGGTTCGCGGTGACGATGATCCCGTCGGCCGGGTCGAACTCGGTCGGCATCGCCTGGAACGGGATGAACCCGGCCCACTCGTAGCGCGGGTCCCAGCCGGGGACCGGCCAGTCACCGGTGCCGACCCGGCGGATCGGGACCTTGCCCGGCGCCTGGTAGCCGATGTGGCCTTCCTTGTCGGCGTACACCAGGTTCTGCGAGGGGACCTCGAACAGGGTCGCGGCGGTCCGGAACGCCGACCAGCTCTGCGCCTTGTTCATCGCGAAGATCGCGTCCGCGGTCCGGCCCGGGGTGAGCGCGGTCCACTTCAGCGCGATCCCGTACGGCTCGGTGCTCTTGCCCTTGGCGGCCAGCTCACCGGCCTGCTCGGCGTCGTCGTCGACGTCGGAGATCAGCGGGCCGTGCCGGCTCTCCCGGACGATGATCCGCTCCGGCTCGTCACGGCCGGCCACCTTGAACTCCTCGGTGCGCAGCTTCAGCGGCTCGACCTTGCCGTTGTAGAGCGCGCCGTTGCCGGACAGGCGCTCCAGGTACAGGTCCATCACGTCGGGGTCGAGGTTGGTGAAGCCCCAGGAGATCGCGCTGTTGTGGCCGATCACGACCCCGGGCAGACCGGAGAAGCTGAAACCGGACACGTCGAACGGGCACTGCGGGCTGAACTTGTTGCAGTGCAGCCCGACCTGCGTCCAGATGCCCGGCATGGTCGCCCCGAGGTGCGGGTCGTTGGCCAGCAGCGGCTTGCCGGTGGTGGTGTGCTCGCCGGAGACGACCCAGGAGTTGGAGCCGACGCCGTCGCCGCGGCCGAGCAGCAGCGGCAGGCCCTTCGCGACCTTGTCCACGCTGTCCAGCGACTTCAACAGGCTCTTGCTGAACATGGCCCGGTTCGGCGCCTGGCTGTCGACCGGGGCGGTGGTGAACTTGCCCTCCTCGTCGACCGAGCCGCTGGTCAGGATCGGCTCGTTCCGCTGGTACGGGTACGCCGGGTAGAGGCTGTCGATCGTCTTGGGCGGCAGCGACGCGGCCAGCTTGGTGCGGGTGATCTCCGCTTCCATGTTGCCGCCGAGGTCCCAGGCCATCGCCTTCAGCCAGGCCAGCGAGTCGGCCGCCGTCCACGGCTCGGGCCGGTAGTCGGTGCCCTTCAGCGACAGTACGGCGTACTCGAGGCTGAGCCCGGAGCCGGAGTGCTGGTCGAGGTAGGAGTTCACGCCGCGGGCGTAGTCGTCCAGGTACTGCCGGGTGGCCGGGCTGAGCAGCCCCAGCTCCTTCTCGGCGACCCGGCGCCAGCCGAGCGTCCGGACGAACTTGTCGGTCTCCAGGGCGTCCGGGCCGAACAGCTCGGACAGCCGGCCGCCGGTGACGTGGCGGCGGAAGTCCATCTCGAAGAACCGGTCCTGGGCCGCGACGTAGCCCTGGGCGGCGAACAGGTCGGCCGGCTTGTCGGCGTAGATCTGCGGGATGCCGTTGCCGTCGCGGACCACCTCGACGTCGGCGTCCAGGCCGGTCAGCTCGATCGTGCCGTCGTAGGAGGGGAAGGAGTGGCGGACCACGAAAATGCCGGTCCCGGCCACCACGAGCAGCAGGGTGGCCAGCGCAATTCCGCTGATGACGAGTAACCGAAGCAGGCGACGCACGGACCCAACCGTAGAGAATGCCGCCGCGCACCCCAAATGCTGATACCGGTCCTTAACGCTGCGTACTCACACCGCCGGGGCCCGCGGCGTTCCAGAGTCATGTTCAGCGAGCTCGAGTTCCTGCCCGTTCCGGCCACCGATCTGGACCGGATCCGATGCAACGGCCACGACGACCACGCCAACCCGCTGGTCGCCTTCGACTCCGGGGAGGGCGCACCGCTGCGCTGCTGCCTGCGGATGTCCACCGAGGGTGAGCGGATCGCGCTGATCGCCTACCGGCCGTCACCGCTCGGCGGCCCGTACGCCGAGGTCGGGCCGGTGTTCGTGCACGCGTCGGCGTGCTCCGGGTTCGTCGGGCCGGAGTTCCCGGCCGGCTTCCGCGAGCGGCGCGCGGTGCTCCGGCCGTACGACGCCGCCGGGCGGATGCTCGACGGCGTGCTGGCCGAGCCCGGGACCGCTCCCGGCGAGCTGAAGCGGCTCTTCGACGACCCGGAGGTGGCGCTGGTGCACGTGCGGAACGTCATCGCGGGCTGCTGGAACTTCTCGGTCCGCCGGGCCTGACCGGGTCGCCCGTCGGCGCGGTCAGCGCGTACACCGCGACCGCGCCGACGCTGTACCGGTGCTCGGCGAGCCCGTCGAGCTCGCCGGACGGGCGGTCGAGGTTGGTGTCGAACACGAGCCAGCGGACGCCGTACTGGTTCCAGAGCTGGTCCAGGACGCGCCGGGTCGGCCGCTTGAAGGCGCGGTCGTTCAGCTGCAGGAGGGGCTGGTTCCAGAACGGGCCGTAGATGGCGTCGGCGTTCTGGCGGCTCTGGGCGGTGGGCGTGTAGGCCCAGCCCTCGACGAGGACCCGGCGTTCGGCGTACGCGGAGAGCCAGAAGTTGCGGGCGTCGCAGGTGCGGTCGGCGTAGACGGGGGTGCAGTGGGAGTTGGTGGCGAGCCGGTCTGCGATGGCTGAGTGGTCGCGGATGTAGCGGGCGGCTTCGGCTCCGCCGGAGGGGACCTGTCGTCTGGCCTGGCGGCACTCGGGGCGGTCGGGGCCGGCAACGCAGACCTGGTCGGTGAGGGTGGTCAGCATCGTCTTGGGGACGTTGACGGCGGCTACACCGAGGACGATCAGTACGCCGAGGCCCAGTGCTACTCGACGCTCTGCTGTCCACCGGAGAACGACTACTCCCAGACCTGCCACCGCTAAGACAGCCAGCCACGGCCAGACCAGCTGGAACCCCACTGCCGCCACACCCTGTGCGCTGCGCGGTCTGCGAGGTGTCAGAGCTGCCACGACTTGTGCCAGCACCATCCCGACCGCCAGAGCCAGCAACACCCGGGGGCCGACGTGGCGGAGCCGGAGGTCCTTCAGCAGGACGGTCAGGCCCCAGGCTGAGGCAGCGATGGCGAAGGGGAAGGCTGCTCGGAGGAAGTGCGGCCCGCTGAGTTTCATCAGCGCAGCCGCTGCTGTTCCGGCTGCTGCGAAGCCTGCGAGGAACACGGCGGCCGGGTCCTTCCAGCGGCGGACCAGGCCCAGCATGCCGAGGCCGGCGAGCGACCAGGAGACGAGGAGCGTGGCGCCCGTCGTACCGAGGACTGCGGCGGTCGTCAGGTAGCGGCTCTCGAAGCCGACCCGACCGGCGAGGGCCCGGAAGGCCTGCCCCGGGCCGAAGTCGACTCCGGACGGGCCGGCGCTGAGCAGTACGAAACTTAACGCAGCGAGGACGGCCAGACCGAGCACTACCGAGGTCCGGTCGAGCCTCCGCTCGGTGATCAGCTTGACTGCGGCGACCAGCGCTACCGCGACCACGAGCATCGGTACGAAGGACGCCTTGGTACCGGCGAGCGCTGCCAGGCCGACGGCAAGCAGCAGCCAGTTGCCGCGATGCGGGTCCTGGCGGAGCAGGCAGACGATCACCCAGACCACCGGGAACGCCAGAACCACGGCGAATGCGTGGCTGGGGCTGTACATCAGCGCAGAGCTCGAGTACGCCGCCTGGCTGATCAGGTCGCGGCCGCCCCAGCCGTACACGTCGAAGCTGGTCACGGTCAGGAGCAGCCAAGCCGCGAGCGGGCCGGCCCAGGACTTGCGGGCGAGCCGGGTGGCCAGGGCGGCGACGGAAAGGACTGGTACGAGCGCGGCTGTCACCGGCATCAGGCGACGGAGCAGGAGGTCGAGCTCGATGCCGGTCTGCCAGTTGGCCGCGGCCAGCTCGGCGTGAAGGAACCAGTGGTGGTTCAACTGCTCGCCGAGGACGAACGGGACCTGGCCGGGGAGGTGGTGCTTCAGCTCGGCTGCGAGGGCCAGGTGGTACGGCAGGTCGGCGTACTGGAAGGCGGCGTCGGGGAACGCGATCGGCTCGATCTGGAGACCTGCGCGGGTGATCACCCAGAGGCCGAGCGCTGCTGCGCCTGCTACCGACCAGCTCCACCACAGCGGTGCCGGCGGGCGCGTGCTGCGCCAGTACGGTCGGAGTTTCTTGAGCAGACCGAAGGTGATGGCTGGCACGATCAGCGGTAGGAGCGGGAAGCCGATCGCGCGGCCGGGTAGGTAGGTCAGGATCGAGAGCGCGAACCCGAAACCGGTGCCGAAGGCCAGGTCGGCGGCGAACCCGTCCTGGTTGCCGCGGAGCAGTCGCCACAGCAGGACCCCGGGAAGCATGATGCCGAGGCCCAAGTAGGCGCTGTACGCCAGGACCGCTCCCCACGGCGTCCCGTACTGCGCGAGCAGCACCGCGGCGCCCGCCCAGACCGCCGCCCCCGGCAGCGCTCGACCGGCCCCTGCGCGCACGGCGCTGCCCAGGCCCCTCCCCAGTGGTCCCACGACCGTGGAGACGCTCAGCGGGGGCGGTTGGGTTGCACGGCTGCCGGAAGTGGCCGGAATCCGGTCTGGACCGCCGGAGTTGGAATACTTCGGCGCTCTGACGCATTATTAGCAGTCGAGTAGTAGGAGTGCCAGACGTCCTGAAGGGGAAGAACGTGCCGACGTACCAGTACCAGTGCACCGACTGCGGCGAAGCGCTCGAGGTCCGGCAGAGCTTCACCGACGACGCGCTGACCGTCTGCCCGAACTGCCAGGGCACGCTGCGCAAGGTGTTCAACGCCGTGGGCGTCGTGTTCAAGGGCTCCGGTTTCTACCGCACCGACAGCCGGTCGTCGAGCACGAGCACGGTGAGCGCGAAGTCCGACTCGTCGTCGTCCTCGTCCTCCTCGTCGGGCAGCAGCTCGTCCTCCTCGTCGTCGTCCTCGGACTCGTCGAAGTCGTCTTCGTCGTCCTCCTCCTCGTCGGGCTCGTCGGGCTCCAGCAAGACCAGCGCCGCCTGATCCCCGCGGGCCCGGGCGGCCTGTGGACAACGAGACGGGCGTTTCGGGGAAAACTCGTACTTTCCCTGGCATGACGAACTTCTGGCACGACCTCATCCGCGCCGCCCGCTGGCACCGCCGGCTCCTCGCCGGCCTGTTCGCGGCGGCCGCCGTGTACTTCGGCCTCGCCTCCTTCGCACCACCGGCCGCGGCCTCGGCCCCCGTCCTGGCCGCCGCCCGCGACCTCCCCGGCGGCATCACCCCGACCCCCGGCGATCTCCGCACCCTCCGCCTCCCACCGGCGGCCGTTCCCAGCGGAGCGCTGCAACCAGGCGCCGACCTCTCCCAACGCATCCTGGCCACACCGGTGCGCTCCGGCGAGCCGTTGACCGATGCCCGCTTCCTCACGCCCACAGCGGTTCCGGCAGGCCTGGTCGCCTATCCGTTGCGCCTCGACGACCCCGACATCGCCGCGTTGCTCCGCCCCGGCGACCACGTCGACCTGTACGCCGCCTCCGCGACAGCAGCCCCCACCGCGACCGCGTTGGCAACCGCCGCACGAATCCTCGCCCTGCCGGCCCCGACCCGTTCCGCGGGCGCCCTCCTGGTCCTCGCCACCACGCCCAGCACAGCGGCTCGCCTCGCCCAATCCACAGCCAACAGCAAAATCTCCGTCGCCCTGACCCCCGACACCAGCTGACCTCGGCGTCACTGAGCGGACATCTGCGGCTACGATCCGCAGTCCCCCGGCGCGGTCCCTCGCCTGTCCCCGAGCAGAGTCCTACGTTGACGAGGTACAGATCGCCGCGGGTCCACCGGGACCCTCTCGTGGAGGCAGAAAGAGATGCTCAAGGGCTTCAAGGAATTCCTGATGCGAGGCAACGTCCTCGACCTGGCGATCGCCGTCGTCATCGGCACCGCCTTCGCCACCGTGGTGAAGACCGTCGTCGACAACCTGGTGAACCCACTGGTCGCTTCCCTCGGCGGCAGCAACGTCAGCGGACTGTCGTGGCAGATCGTCGACGGCAACACGAAGTCGATCATCGACTTCGCCGCCATCATCAACGCGTTCATCGTCTTCTTCCTCACCGCCCTGGTCGTCTACTTCGTCCTGGTCGTCCCGATGAAGAAGATCCAGGACCGCCGAGCCGCCGCGGCCGCCGCCAAGGGCGAACCCGAGCCGGAGCCCGAACCCCTCACCATGGACCAGCAGCTCCTGATCGAAATCCGCGACGCCCTCAAGTCCCGCCAGCAGTAGACCTTCCGACTGCCTACACCTGGCTGCTCGTCGGGTACTGCATCCAGGTGTAGGCGACCGGTTGGTTCTTGTTCCACTCGTCGGCGAGATCAGCCGGCACGTACTCGAACCCGACGCGGCGGTAGGTCCGGATCGCCACGTCGTTGTCCGGCCGAACCCTCAGAAACACGTCGGAGTACCCAGCCTCGAGCGCCGGCCCGAGCAGTGCTTTCACGAACGCCGTCCCGATCCCCCGTCCCCGCGAGCCCGGACGCACGATGATGCGGGCGAGCTCGACCTCGTCCTCCTCGTCGTCCAGCCACAGCTCGGCGTACCCGACCGGTTCGCCGTTCACGTAGTACAGGTACGACCGCACGTCGTCCGCGACCTTCGGCCAGCTCCCCACCAGCTCACCCGGGAACGGGTACGCGTTCCGCCCCGACAGCAGCCCGACCTCCTGCGCCGAGGTCGCCCACCCCGCAACCTCCGCAGCCTGCCCCACCTTGAACGCCCGCAGCTCCATGCGCCAAGCATCACGCGATCCCCACCGAACCACCACGCTTTATCCGAGGGCTCAGCACGGAGGCATCAACCAGCGCGACTCATCCGCCCCCGGCGAACGCGGCGACCGTCGCCACCAACCGATCCTGCTGAGCCTCGAAGCCAGGCACCGGCGGCTCCAACGACCCCGGCAGCTCCACCGCCGAAGGCATCAACCGCAGCAACGCATCCACCGTTCTCCTTTGGTGCGAAGGGTTTTCCGGCACCGAAGGAAGCACCCCGATCGGCATCCCCGGCCGCCAAGGCCCGCGATACTCCCCCAGCTCCACCAACTGCGCGTCAAGCACCCCACGCAATGTCTCCCCCGCCAACAACCCGTCAGCCACAGCCCCCGAAGCCCCACGCTCGACCAACCCAGCCCGCCCCCGAGCATCGACTTCCGGATCCCCACCGGTCGCCGGCCAAGCAAGCAGCAACCGCCCAACCGACTCCGGATACGCCAGCGCCAGCAGCACCGCGACAGTGCACCCGTTCGAAGCCCCCACCACAGTCACCGGCTCCGGCCCGAGAAACCCACCGAGCGCAGCAACCTCCTGCCCCCAACTCACCGGCCGCCGCACACGATCCGGCGCCACCACCGTCAACCCAGCGGCCTCGAGGCCGGCCACGATCCCCGGCCGATACCAGAACATCTCGGCATCGGTCCCGTCCCACAGTCCCCCGTGAACCAGCAGCACCCCAGCCGCCACCGGTTCACTCACGAACCATGATGCGGAGGTACCTCGCGCAGGATCCGTTCGTCGTCGTCGCTCCCGCTGTCCCGCTCGCCCCAGCTCCGCGCGTCGTCGTCACGCGTCTGCTCAGGAAACAGCGGCTCGTCATCCTCGTACGGCGTACTCATACGTCCAGATTACGGGAGCCCACCAGCAAGCCCACGCCCGTCAGCAGGTACGCACCTCGGCCCGACGCTTCTGCTATTTCTCTTCCCGGCCGCAGCGGCCTCAGCCCCCGCCGACCCTCCCGGCCGCATCGCAAGCAACCCGAAGTCAGTCCTGCCCAGGAATCCGCGGCAAGTTCCCCTGCTGCCCGCCCTCGATCTGCCCCTGACCGCCCTGCCCCGGCGCGACCTGCGGATTCGCCGCGTGCAGCAGCGGCGCGATCCCCGGCTCGCTCTGCCACCGCTCAGCACCGAGCACCGACCAGGCCGTCAAAACCGACAACGTAGGAGTAGCCAGCCCACCCAGCTGCAGCGGCTCCGCCTGCTGGAAGCCGAACGTCACCGTCCAGTTCGCCGGATCCGGATAGAACTCCTGCACCGAGTTGTAGTAGAAGCTCAACCACCCGCGCCGCTGCAGATGCGTCATCAGCCGGTAGTTGGTCGCGATCAGCTGCACCTCTTCCAGGTCACGCCACAGCAGCTGCATGTCGCGCCGCGCCGCGGCCTTCCGGCTCGAGTTGACCGCGGCGTTGGCCGCCATCATCCCGAGCACGAAACCCGTGCTGCCGAAGAAGAATCCGCCGCTGCTGTTGTAGCGCCCGTCGCCGCCGTACAGCCGCGCGTAGTGCACCGAGGTCTGCAGGTACGCGACCTCCCCGGGCTCCAGAACGATCCCGTACAACGGCAGCGCCTGCGGCTGTCCGCCACCGCGCAGGAAGCGCGCCCAGTCCTGCCCGAGCTGCCACTCCTCCTGCTCACGGCGTGCGAGTTCGGCCGAGTCTTTCCTCTTGCCCACGTCCGTCCTTCCTCCGGCTGCACCCGGCATCATCCCATTTCTCCAGGGTGAACAGCGCGCACCGGTTACAGCTCTGCTGCTTTTGCCACTCGATCGCGCCCGTGACCGGATAGACGCGCCTCCGTGACACTCCTGCCACGGTCTGTGAGACCTGGTTCGACCATCATGGTGGTCCTTGCCAACCCGGAAGGACCGAGTCGTGAGTGCATCAAGGACACGGGGCCTGATCGGAGCGTCGTCACTGGTAGCCGTCCTCGCCGTCACCGCCGCCTGCGGTGACGAGAGCGGCTCCTCGGGACCCGCCGCCCAGCCCAGCGCAACCCCCACCCCCACCCCGACGTTGCCGACCGAGAGCGTCACCCCGCCCACCCCCAGCGGAACACCGAGCACGGACTGCCCGGAGACGATCACCGCGATCCGCAAGTCCGTCGACGCCGCCGTCTGGGGCAAGGGCAGCGCGAAGTCGGCGTTCCAGCCGGTCAGCGTGACGATCTGCCAGTACGACGCCCAGGCGTCCGGGCAGGACTACGCGACGGTGACGACGAAGCGGATGGCCGGCCAGGCGACCGCGTTGTTCGCCCTGGTCAACGCGGCCAAGCCGGAGCCGAAGAAGCCCGGCTTCTGCACCAAGGAGCTCGGTCCGACGTACGTGCTGCGGTTCACCGACAACGAGCGCGGCGTGCTGTCCTTCACGGCCGAGGCGTTCGGCTGCCACCGCCTGGTGGCGACCTCGTTCGAGGGCCAGGGCAAGCCCGGCGACCTGCCGGCGCCGCGGTCCGCCACACCCGAGCTGGTGAAGTCGCTCGGCCTGCGCTGACCCTGCACCGGACGCGCCCCCCGAAGCCGTCCGGGACGGGGTCATCCCGCCCGCCTTGCGGGTCCCCCTGGGGTCGACCCGCAAGGTGGGTGGCAGAGCCTTGCCCCAGCACCGCGTTGCCTGCACCCTGTTCGGCAAGGAGCCCTTCAGGGAGGCCGTATGCGGCTGGTCGCACTGGTAGCCGCGCTGCTGCTCGTCTGCTCTGCCTGCTCCGACCCACCCGAAGAGACTCCGCCGCCCAACGTCGCGCGGCAGTGCGACAACATCCCCGGCTTCACCTGTACGACGCTCAGCGTGCCGCTCGACCACTCCAAGCCCAGCGGCCAGAAGCTGGAGCTCAACGTCGCGGCCGCAGCGAACACCGACGCACCCCGCGGGGTACTCCTGATGCTTACCGGCGGCCCTGGTCAACCAGGCCTCCCGCTGGTCTCCCGCATCCGCTCGTACCTCGACCCGGCCGTGCTGCGTGAGTACCAGCTCGTCATGTTCGACCAGCGCGGCACCGGCACCAAGGGCATCGACTGCCCTGAGCTGCAGGCCGCAGTCGGCGGATCGGACTTCCTCACCCCACCGGCGAACGCCGTCGACGCCTGCGCCCGCCAGCTCGGCCAGAGCATCAACTTCTACGGCACACCCGACACCGTCGACGACATCGAGCTGCTGCGCCGTTCACTCGGCCGCGACCAGCTCACGCTCAACGGCACGTCGTACGGGAGCTTCACCGCGGCGCAGTACGGGCTGAAGTACCCGGACCGCGTCCGCTCACTCGTGCTCGACTCCGTCGTCCCGCACCGCGGCTTCGACCCGTTCGGCGTCGACCTGATGGCCCACACCGGCGAGGTCCTCGCAGCGACCTGCAAACGCGACCCCGCCTGTACGACGGACCCGGTGGCCGACCTGGCCTGGCTGGTCCAGCGCGGCCGTCTCGACGGCGCACCGGTGAACGGCACCAGCCTGATCGAGTCGCTGTCGATCCTCAGCCTCAACTCGGTCAACCCGTCACTGGAAGGCATCCCGAAGGTTCTGCACGACGCACGCAACGGCGACACCGCCGCGCTGGAGGAGATGTTCCTGCGCGCGACCAGCCGCGGTACGCCGTACGACGAACTGTCGGCAGGCCTCCACCTGGCCACCCTCTGCTCCGACCTGCGCTTTCCCTGGAAGCCCGACACCCCAGCGGCCGACCGCGCGAACCTGCTCAACGCAGCAGCCGCCAAGCTGATCCCCTCCCAGCTCCACCCGTACGACGTACGCACCGCGCGCAACCAGCTCGTCGTCGACGGCTGCCTGCGGTGGCCGGCCACCCGCGCCTCGACGTACCCGGCGAGCCAGGAGCTGCAGCCGCGGACGCTGATCCTGCACGGCAGCAACGATCTGTTCTGCCCGACCGAGTGGGCGGAGTGGGAACGCGACCACGCCCGCCAGGCGGAGCTGGTCGTCGTACCGGGCAGTGGTCACGGGGTCCAGCGCAGCCAAGTGGATCAGACCGGAAGGGCTCGTGTCAGAGCGTTCCTGCTGGGCTGAGATCCAACTGTGCGTGATTGTCTGCAGCACCTTGTGCGGCTCGATGCGTCTAATAGTCGTGAGGTGTTGTACGCCCAGTCGGGGAGTTGCCGGTGGAGTTCGAGGAGTACGCGTCCGCGCGCGGGCAGGAGCTGGTCCGTCTCGGGTTCACCATCTGCGGCGACTACCAGCGCGCCGAGGACCTGGCCCAGATCGCGCTGATGCAGGCGTTCCGGTCCTGGCGCAAGGTGCAGCGGGCCGACGACCCGCACACCTACGTCCGGCGGATCCTGGTCAACTCCTACCTGTCGATGACGCGCCGGCGGTCCTTCACCGAGGCACCGGCGGCCGATCTCGACCCCGACCACACGGTGCCCGACCCCGCCACCGACATCGTGAACTCCGACGACCTCTGGCGCGCGCTGGCCGGGCTGTCGGCCCGCGAGAGGGTCGTCCTGGTGCTGCGCTACTACCAGGACCTGGACGACCGGACGATCGCCGACCTGCTCGGCATCAAACCGTCCTCGGTCCGCAGCCTCGCGAGCAGAGCGCTCGGCACGCTGCGGAAGGCGAGGCAGTCCCACCGCGTCGACGAGCGGTTGCCATGAGCAGCCGCCGGCGCACCCATCCTGTGAAGAGGTTGCCGTGAGCAGCACCGAGCTCGAGGAAGACCTGCGCGCGACGTTCGACCGCGCCGCCGCTTCCGTTCCACCAGCCCCCGACCTGGTCACCCGGGCCACCGGCGGCGTCCGCCAGGCCCAGCGGCGTACGTTCGTCGCCGCCGGCGCGGCCGTCGCCGCGGTCGCCCTGATCGCCGGTGCCGGGTTCGCCCTCGGCGGTCTGCGTGACTCGACCGACCCGCAGCCCGCCGCGCCCAGTCCGTCGACCGCGATCACCAGCGCTCCGGCCGCCGACGCGTCCAAGCTGGCGGGCACGTGGCAGCCGCTCAAGCTGGAGGGGTTCAACGCGCTGAAGACGGCCCGGCCGGACAACCCGTCCCTGACCTTCAACTCCGACGGCACCTGGACAGGCTCCGACGGCTGCAACGGGATCAGTGGCACCTTCACCATCGGCCAGCGCGGCGAGTTCACCGCGAAGGCCGGCCCGCAACGCCTGATCGACTGCGACGCCGTACCGCACACGGCCGTCCTGCAGGCCGCGCGACGCATCTCGGCGGACGACAAAACCCTGCGCTTCTACGCCGGCGACGGGCGTGAAGTTGCGATCTACGCTCGCAGAGGGTAGCGGTATTTGCTTGCGGAAAGTAGTCAGCACTTGACTATCCGAAGTCCTTCCTTGAAGGATCTACGCAGGCCTGTCCACCGATAAGGGGAGCTCAGTGCGACTCTCAGCAACCGTCCCGCTGCTCGCTCTCGGCTCGTTGTCACTCGTCGCAGTCGCTCTGCCCGCCGGATCCACTCCGCTCCCCCGCGCTGCGGCGGCCCCCACGGCGGTTGCTGTCTGCAACCACAACGACCCGGTCTCGACCGCCGAACACTCCCAGCGACTCTCCCAGCCGACCAGCGCCAAGGACCCCCGGCCGCTCGGCCAGGCCCTCGGCGAAGGCGTCTCGGCCGCGGTCCGCTCGATCGAGCCGCTGGACGCGACCGGCCGGCCGAAGTCCGGGCTGCCGTACGGGCTGGGCGCCGGCATCATCGGCGTACTGGGGACGCAGGAGACCGGGTACAAGGTGGTGCTCGACGACTCGGTCGTCGACGAGAAGAAGTACCAGGCCGCGGTCCAGAAGAACGTCCCGGCCGCGGGCAAGCCGATGCTGACCGTCGAGCGCAGCTGCCGCTCGGCGCGCTCGGTCGCCGCCGCCTGGAAGGCCGTCGGCGGCCGCGCCTGGTCCGCCGACGCCGCGAAGACCGCCTTCACCGCCGACCTCGACCCGGCCAGCGAGGACGTCGTCGTCGAATACGACGCCGCGACCACGTCACCGGCCAGCGCCGAGGCGCTCGACGGGCTCGACGGTGTCGACGCCGTACCGACCGGCGTGGCCCGGACGAGCCGCTTCAACGACACCCCCAAGGGCGGCCACTGGGGTGGCGCGCGGATCACCTCGGCGCTGAAGAACTGCACGGCCGGCTTCTCGGTCGTCCGCAAGTCGAACAACACCCGCGCCTCGGTCACCGCCGGCCACTGCGGCGGCCCCGGCACCATCTGGCGCAGCGGCTCGAACTACTACGGCACGACCTCGGTCCGCTCCAACTACCCCGACTACGACCAGGCCCTGATCACCGGCAGCTCGTACGGCGCCAAGATCTGGACCGACGGCCCCGGCGACTCTGCCGACACCCGCACCGTCAAGGGCGGCGACGACCCCGCCGTCGGCGCCTCGGTCTGCCAGTCCGGCTCGTTCAGCACGTCCCTGTGCGGCATCACCGTCCGCTCACTGAGCGCCAAGTACTGCGACTCCGACGGCTGTACGACGTACGTGATCCGCGCGACCCGCAACAACCAGATAGCCATCATCGGCGGCGACTCCGGCGGCCCGGTCTACTCCCGTCCGACCTCGACCACCGCCACCATCCGAGGCCTCGCCTTCGCCGGCTCCGGCTGCAACGCATCCCGCTGCACCACGCTGTACGCCGAACGCTACAAGTCGATCGCCGGGCACCTCGGCGTACGGGCTCTGACCGGCTGACTGCAGGTTGGTGCAATCGGGTTCCGCTCGGAGCGCCCGGCCGCGCAAACTGACCGCTGAGCGATGCGCACGCGTCGCAGTTCACGTCCAGGCAAGGGGTTCTTGATGCGTCGGTGGTTCTCGGTCGGACTGGTGGTTCTCACGGCGAGCGTCGTAGGCCTCGCGCCCTCGGCGCAGGCCAGCACGACCAGGGAGTTCAACCTGACCTACGGCGCCACCTACACCCGGGGCACCATCACGTTCTACAACCGGTCAGCCAAGATCGTCGGTGTCCAACGCGCCGTCCGGGCCGACATCAGCGGCTGCCGCTACACGGACTTCTGGGCGAACCCCGAGGGCGGCAGCATCACCACCGACAACACCTGCAACGGCACCCACAACTACTCCTTCACCATCGAGCTCGACCAGCCGGGCGGACCGCGCTCGATCAGCATCTACTTCCACTACAACCTCCCGGAGCAGGACAGGACCGTCGCCCAGGCGACGATCAAGCGGTAGCGAACGAGCAGGCCAACTGAAGGACGACCTGCCCCACCCGCCGGTGCGCTCACCGCCCCCCTGACCGCCCGACCGCTTAGTGTCGGCCGGTGACCTCCCCACGCCTCCACACGCTCGACCAGCTTCTCGAACTCCTCGACACGGTCGTCGCCTCCAGCGCCCGCGGCGACCGCTCCCAGAAGTCCGCCGCCGACTTCTGGACCACGATGCTCACCAAGCCCGGCCACCCACTGGCCACACAGCTCCCCGACGAACCCCTCGTCGACTGGCACTCCCGCGGCCTCCTCGGCGACCTGCGGGATGCCCGCGTCCTCGACATCGGCTGCGGCTCCGCCCGCAACAGCCGCTGGTTCGCCGACCAGGGCGCAACCGTCGAGGCCATCGACCTGGCCGCGCCGCTCCTCGACGCGATCCGCCCCACGATGCCGCCCGGCGTACAGCTGACAGCCCTCGACTTCCTCCGCGACCCGCTCCCCGCGGGAACCTTCGACGTCGTCTACGACTCAGGCTGCTTCCACCACATCGCCCCCCACCGCCGCCTCACCTACCAGCAGCGCCTCGCGACCCTCCTCCACCCGGGCTCCCGCTTCGCGATCATCACCTTCGCCACCGGCCTGGTCGACACCCCCACCGACCAGGAGATCCTCACCGACGGCGACACCGGCGGCGGCATGTCCTTCACCCTCGACGACCTCCGCGAAACCTTCGCCGCCCTCACCCCCGTCGAGCTCCGCGCCGTACAGGCCGACCGCGAAGGCACCTTCGGCGCAGACTTCCTCAACGCGGCCCTGTTCGCAGCCCCTGATCCAGCAGCCGACTGAGCACGCCCACGCGACTCTTCCCAAACGTTGCCTGAGGCAACTCAACCACCATCCCCCGTACGCCGGCCGGCGCGATCTCCACCGCCCACCGCACCGCATCCTCCCCGACTTCAGGCACGCCGGCCGCCAACTCCTCAGCCAACGCCATCTGCACCGCCGGCCCCAACACATGCTTCACCTGATGCGCACTCACCAAATCGTGAACGTACGCCGCCCCCGCCGCATACCCCGCCGCCCGAGCCGCCGCCGTCCACACCGGATCCCCGCTCTCCCGAGCAGCCGCCAACGCACCCCAAGCAGCATCCCGAATCCTCTTCGTCCGCTCCCCACCAGCAGCGAACCCCTCAGCCGCCTCCACCGCACCCCGAACCCGCGGATCCCCCTCGACCAACCCCACCACCCGCACCGCACACTCCGCAGCCCACCCCACCAGCACGCGCCGATCCGCCATCTCCACAACTCTCAACCCTAGCTTTGAACCTCCCCGTGGAGACTCCTCGCAAAGCCCTCGCTCAGCCCACCCCCAAACCCTCAAACGCCCGCAGGTACCGCCGCCGATAAACCCGCTGCGCCACCAGCACCGCCGGAAACACGACCCGCCACCACCCCCGCCCAGCCCGAGTCACCGACCGAATCGTCAACCACACCACCCCGTCGCGGCCCCGATGCACCACAAACGCCTCCTCCCCCACGACGGGATGCCCCACCCGAGTCCCATACGCAAACCCGCACCGATCTCCCGTCTCCACCACCTCCACCACCCGAACCGGCTCCCGCACCCGAACCGGCCCCACCCCCACCACCAACACACAGTCCTCCCCCACCACAGCGACCTCCGCCCCCTCCACCCCAAACCCACTCCGCGTCTTAACTCCCCACCGCATCACCGCCTCAGCGGCGGCCCCCCAAACCTGCTCCCCTTCCCCCACCCGCACCGTCCCCTCAAACCCCCGAAACCCCACCGGCGCCCCGACCCACACCGCGTCCCCCACCCCCGTAGCCCCCACCGGCGCGTAGTTCACCTCACTCATCCCCCACTCCTCCGATTCCGCTAGGCTGTCCCATCGTGCGCCCCCGTAGCTCAGGGGATAGAGCGTCGGTTTCCTAAACCGTGCGTCGCAGGTTCGAATCCTGCCGGGGGCACCTCTCGAACACGCTCCTCGCGGACCCTCTGCGCTGTCAGACTCTGTTGATGGAGGAACGGCAAGGGGAGGAACCCGAGGTGAAGGCCTCGGATGAGCCGCGTGCGGGGGTGATGCGGCAGTTGTTCGACACCAACACCTTGTACTACTGGGGCCCGGGGTGGGTTCGGTGGTTCGTGTTGCGGTTCGTGCTGCTGGTGATCGGGACCGAGGTCGGGGCGGTGCTGTGGCGAGTCGTGGTCGACTCCGACGGTGAGCGGTCGTTCTTCGAGCGGATGCTCACGAACGTCTACATCTGGGCCTGTCTGATCGCCACACTGATCTACGCCATAGTCGACCGCCGGGCTCGGCGGCGGGAGGAGCAGTGGCGGTACCAGGCGTAGGCGAGTAGCGCGCAGAGGGTGCCGTTGAGAATGCCGGCGGTGACGTCGGTGACGTGGTGCATGCCTCGGTAGAGGCGGGAGAACGCCACGAGCAGGGGCATCGCCAGGCAGACGATGATGGTGGTCCAGCGGAGCCAGGTGGTTTCGATGCGGGTCGCCAGGAGCGCGAAGGCGACGTACAGGCCGGTGGATGCTCCTACGTGGCCGCTGGGGTAGCTGGCGGTGGGTGGGGAGGCGTCGAGCTTCTCCACCTGGGGGCGATCTCGGTCTACGACCTTCGCCGAGATGAGGAAGATCAGGCCCTGCATGGCGATCGCGACGGGAGGGACCAGGGCGAGGCGCAGGTCGCGGGTTCGCCAGAGGATGAGCGACGCCACGACGATGCAGACGGCGATGACGCCGATGGTGTTGCCGATCTGGGACCAGACGGCGGTGATGGTGTTCCAGGTGCCGGTCCGGTCGGTCGCGAGGTCCTTGTTGACGGTTTCCTCGGAGTGGCTGAGGGCCTTGAGTGGGCCTTGGAGGGCGAGGCCGAGGCCGATGATCACGCCGCCGAGGGCTACGCCGGGTGCGACGGTCCTGGTGAGGAGGTCGACGCCGTCCTGCCGATGAATCCGATCCATGAAGCGAACATAATGCCCAGACCGAGTACGTGCCCGGCGAGAATGTCGGACGGGAAGTGGGCACCGATGAAGAGGCGGTCCAGGCCGACGATCACCGGTACGACGACCGCGAGCGCGACGGCGACGCGGCGCTGGGTGGTGGTGAGCAGCGGCCAGAGCAGGAAGACCATCACTGCGGCCGCCAGCGTGATGTTCGACGTGTGGCCGGACGGGAACGAGTAGCCCTCGGCGTGCGGGAGCGTGTCGTCGACCAGCGGCCGGGCGCGTTGCGCGATCGGTTTGGCGATCCCGCCGATCGCCCAGCCGGCCATCATCGTGACGAACGCCCAGAGCGCGCGGCCCTTGAGGTTGCGGGCCTTCCAGGTCCAGATCGCGACGCCGGTCGCGACGGCATACACGAAGATCGGCAGGCTGACGACCTGGATCACGGTCAGCAGCGGGATCAGTCCGTGCCGGATGCTGAACCCGGTCGACGCGCGGATCGCCGCCTGGTCAGCGCGGATCAGCGGGTCGAACTGCTGCCGGACGGCGAGCCCGAGCAGCACCACCGGCAGCGCGAACACCAGCATCGCCACGACACCGCGCAGCAACCGCCGCCGCCGCGTCTGCACGACGGCGACCGCACCAGCCCACCGCGTCGCCATGGCCACCCTGTACCCATCGGGCGCGACTTACCCCAAACCCATCGGGCCGGACTTACCCCAGACCCGTCTGGCGCGGCTTACCCCTAGCGCTTGACGAGCCGCGCTGACCGTCCGGCCGCCGTCGCCGCCCCGCCTGCCCTTCCTAGTTGAGTTTACAAGCGGGAGGCTGGGCGGCTGGTGGGTTGTCCACAGGCCCTTACGACGGCGAATGCCCTCGCTCACCGAGTCGGGCCGTGGGCGGCGAGTTGATTGACTTTGTCGGTGGCCTGCTGGTGGCGGCATCGGTCCTCGTGGGTCTCACCCTGCGCCGCCGCGTAGACACAACGGCGACCGCACCAGCCCGCCGCGTCGCCCTAGCCAGCATCGTGGTCGGCGGCATGAGGTACCGCACCCTGTACCCATCGGGCGCGGCTTACCCCAGGCGTTTGACCAGCGGCGCGTCGCGCGAGATCTCGCGGAAGCCCAAACCGTAGTACAGCCCGCGCGCCCGCGGATGATCGGGCGCACCGAGGCAGACCACCGTCGCGTGCGTCGCTCCGGCGTCGCGCGACAGCCGCATGGCGTGCAGCATCATGGCATTCGCCAGGCCGAGCCGACGGTACGCCGGGTGGGTGCCGACCGGCTCGAACTCGACGGTCCGGTTCACCTGGTCGAACCATTGGATCGCCGAGCACGCCATCGTCCCGTCGGGTGCCTCGACGAGCACGTGCAGGTCACCCCGGTACGCCGCTGTTTGTCGCACTCCCTCGTAGCGGTCCAGCGTGTAGTACGACGGCGCCCACGCATCGACATGTGCCTGGACAGCGGCCTCCGGCGAGACCTCGTCAGCTGTCCGGAAGCGGAAGCCAGCAGGCAGCACCGGCTCCGGCAGCTCGGCCAGGTCGCGTCGGTTGAGTTGGGTCCAGTCGCCGTCGTCGGCGAGCGCGACCTGATCGGGCTCGTAGCCGTGCGCCGCCCACCGCTGCAGTGCGAACGTCTCCGCGGTCGTCGGGCACGCCGTGCGCTCCAGGCCGCGCGTCACCTCGTCGTACGACTCGATCAGCTCGTCGACGAGCTCCAGGTGTTCGGGGTGGACCTGGTAGGTCAGCGAAGCTCCGGTGATGTCCCTGACCGACCCGTCCGTACGCCGGATCCGCCGCGGCAGGAAGGCCCAGCTCCACGCGACCAGCTCGTCGCCGGCGAACCAGAGGCGTCGCCGCCAGGCAGCGCCGTCGGCGGCCCAGCCCTTGCCCCAGATCCAGGCCAGCTCGCCGTACGACGCGCCTGCGCTGATCAGGTCGGGCCGTACGGCGGTGACGCGCTGGGCCAGGCCCTGCATGAGTGGGAGGTCCGTTGGGCTCATCAGCTCCATCGCCGTACTGTCGCAGCAGACCAGTGCGCCGTCGAACGGTTTAGCTGGGGTCGGTGACGTCCAGCAGGTAGCGCTGCGCGGGAGTGAGGCGCTGGTAGGTGTCGGCGCGCAGGTACTCCTGCTGGTTGAGCTGCTGCGGCAGGTGGCGCAGGGCGAAGTACGAGTGCATGGCTCGGCGGGGGCGGGTGGTGTGGTTCTGGGTGCCGCCGTGCCAGAGGTGGCTGTTGAAGATGACGACGGTGCCGGCCTTGCCGGTCAGCTGGATCTGGTCGGGGTGGGTGGCGGCGGGGTCGGGCATCTCGTCGGCCGGCATCGTGCCGCGGCGGTGCGAGCCCGGTACGACGCGCGTCGCGCCGTTGTCCGGCGTGAAGTCGTCGAGCAGCCAGATCGAGTTGCAGACCTCGTACTCGCCGGGGTCGACCGGGTGGTCGAAGTCGGCGTGCAGGGACTGGTGGCCCTGGCCGGGCAGGGCGGCGCGGCTGTTCAGGGAGGAGAGCCGGAACGACGGGCCGAGGACGTACCGGATCGCGGCCAGGACGCGGGGGTGGCTGAAGCAGACCTCGAACATCGGGTCCTTGTTGATCAGGTCGGCCAGGCGGTCGGTGCCCTGCTCCTGGTGGACCTCGAGGCCGGCCCGCTCGCCCTCGGCCGCTGTGAGCTCGGCCATCCGCTGGTTGACGGCGTACACCTCCTCGGGGGTCAGGACGTCTTCCAGGGGAAGGAAGCCGTCGCGGTCGAGCTGGTCGCGCTCGGGATCGGTGAGCAGGTCGCCGGTCACGCCGAGGTCGCTCAGCGCGGTCGCCATGTCCATCAGGTGCTCCTTCGCGAATTCGGAAACGATTCCACCATCGAGGTGTTGGGTTCGTGGGGCAAGATGGCCCGGGGTGGTCAACGGGCGAAGGTTGGGGCGGAGTGTCGGTGGGTACGGGCGACGGGGTGTTGGTAGCGAAGCGGTACAGGCTCGGCGAGTCGATCGGGCGGGGTGGCATGGGAGAGGTCTTCCGTGCCGTCGACGAGGTTCTCGAGCGGCCGGTCGCGGTCAAGCTGCTGCTGCCGACCGAGCGGGACACGAGTGCGAGCGAGCGGTTCCAGCGCGAGGCGCGGGCCGCCGCGCGGTTGAGCGACCCGCACGTGGTGTCCGTGTACGACTTCGGGCAGCACGGGGACGGGTTCTTTCTCGTGATGGAGCTCGTCGAGGGCCGTACGGCGTCCGGTGAGCTCGAGGAACACGGCCCCCTGGAGAAGGACCGGGCGATCGACATCGTCGAGCAGGCCGCGGCCGGGCTGGCGGCGGCGCATCGGGTCGATGTCGTGCACCGCGACGTGAAGCCGGGGAACCTGCTGGTCGCGCAGGACGGGACCGTGAAGGTCGCGGACTTCGGGATCGCGCACGTCGCCGATCAGGGCGGTACGACGCTGACGGCGACCGGGCAGATCGTGGGGAGCTCCCACTATCTGGCGCCGGAGCGGGCGCGGGGTGGGCGGGCTGGACAGCCGTCGGACGTGTACTCGTTGGGGTGTGTGCTCTATCAGTTGGTGATGGGGCGGCCACCGTTCACGGCTGAGCATCCGACGGGGATTCTGTACCAGCACGTCGATGCCGAGCCGGAGCCGGTGAGCGCTGAGCGGGCTGAGCTGGCGGGAGTGTTCGAGCAGGTGCTGCTGCGGATGCTCGCGAAGGACCCGGAGGAGCGTCCGACGGCGGCGGAGATCGCCGGTGGGGCGCTGCGGGGTGCTGGTGCGGGTGGAGGCGACTGGCGCGGGGTTGCGGCGGTGCGGACTGCGGTGGACGTCGCGGCGGCGGGCGCTGGAGCGGCAGCTGGCGCAGGAGCAGCAGCTGGCGCAGGAGCGGCAGCTGGCGCAGGTACGGCGCCAGGCGCCGGCGGCCCCGAGGACCCGACCGGCGAACCAGCCCCTCCCACCGGCCCGTCGCAGACGCGCTCCAAAGCCATGATGATCGCCGCAGCCGCCGTACTGGCCACTGCTGCAGCGGCGACGGCGGCAATCCTCATCTTCACCAACGACCCCGACCTCCCACCGTCGACCGACCTCCGCCCCGACCAGACCCCCACCGCACCAGCCGCCGGTACGACGGGCCCGAGCACCTCCAACGACCCGACCCGCACCAACCCGACCGGCCCAGCCACTACCGGCCAGCCAACGCAGACGCCCACCCAGACGCCGTCCAGCACGCCCACGCCAACAACCACCCCGTCGGGCACACCGACGCCTAGCACGACCCCCTCCTCCCCCAACCCCAGTAGGACCCCCAGCACCCCGCCCCAGAGCACCCCGACCCCTGACAACACCCCGTCGAGCACCCCACCGCCGGACACCCCCACCCCGACCCCGCCCGCCGGCACCCCGACCCCGCCGGCCGAGCAGGCGGACTAGCCAGACAACCTCCCCAGGGGCGACCGCACTCTTTCGTGGTGACAACAACCGAAGGAGAACGGACATGAAGAAGGCTCTGAGCCTCACCGCCCTGCTCGGCGCGCTCGTCCTGGGCGGAAGCCTCCAGCAAGGCTTCCACCAGAGCGGGCACCCGTGGGACAACGTCACCGCCGGCCACCCGTGGCACGGGTGGCCACGGGCAGCGGACATCCCTGGGACAACTGAGTGGTTTTCCTCATGCGCGGACGCTCGCCCGGCCTCAGGATCTTGCGTATGACGAAAACCGTTCAGCCCTCCCAGACGGGGGCTTTCTACGCACAGGCCGTGGCATCGTTCGGGCTCTCGATGGGGGCGATGGTGATCGGGCTGATCTACCTGCCCGCCGAGCCGTGGGTCCGGGGGTTTCTCGCGCTCGGTCTCCTGTACGTCGTGACCTCGACGGTCGTGCTCTGCAAGGTGGTCCGCGACCGCCAGGAGCTCGCGGGCGTGTCCAACCGCGTCGACCAGGCCCGCCTCGACAAGCTGCTGAGCGAGCACGATCCGTTCAAGGTGGAGGTCTGAGACTTGGAGGACGCGGCGCGCTGGCGGCTCGAGGCGGTGCGGCCGCTGCTGTCGGCGTACGCCGAGACGGCCGGCGTGGACGCGGTGATCGTCGGTGGGTCGACGGCGCGCGGGGACGCCGATCGGTGGTCGGATGTCGAGGTGGGGGTGTTCTGGGAGCGGTCGCCGACGACTGAGGAACGGCGGAGCGTCCCGGCAGCGGCCGACGTACGGCTGGTGAACCAAGGGCCGCCCTGGAACGACCAGCTCCACCTCGGCACGAAGGCCGGGCTGATGGTCGAGGTCGAGCACAACCTCACCAGCTCGGTCGAGCGGACGCTCGACAGCGTGCTCACCGAGCACAGCACCGACGGGACGGCGCTCGGGTTGGTGCAGGGGATCGTCGACGGGCGCGAGATCGCCGGCGTGCGGGCGGACGTCGTACGACGTTGGCAAGCGCGGGCCGCGGCGTATCCGCGCGGGCTGGCGGTCGCGGTGGTCGAGTACAACGGGGCGATCGAGAAGTTCTGGCGGCTGACGATGCTGGCGGAGCGCGAGAATCCGTTGCTGGTGGCCCGGGAGAAGCCCGCGCGGAAGTAGTGCGCGAACTCTTCGAGGAGAGCTTCGACCTCGTGGAGATCCACCTGCCGGAAGTGGATGTCGAGCGGCTCCGCCGGATCTTCCGAACTCGACGTGAACCGTTGGAAACCCTGCCCGGGCAGGGTTAACGTGGCCTGGTGCTGGGGGCACGCCGGGTCCATTGAGCGTGCGAAAGGGGCGGGACAGTGGGGACGATCACGACCAGCGACGGTACGGAGATCTTCTACAAGGACTGGGGTAGCGAGCAGCCGATCGTGTTCAGTCACGGGTGGCCGTTGTCGAGTGACGACTGGGACGCGCAGATGCTGTTCTTCCTGCAGCAGGGGTACCGCGTCGTCGCGCACGACCGGCGCGGGCACGGGCGGTCGACGCAGACCGGTGACGGGCACGACATGGACCACTACGCCGACGACCTGCGCGCCGTCGTCGAGCACCTCGATCTGCGCGACGCGATCCACGTCGGGCACTCGACGGGTGGCGGCGAGGTCGTGCACTACCTGGCGCGGCACGGCGAGGACCGTGCGTCGAAGGCCGCGATCCTGTGCGCCGTACCGCCGTTGATGGTGAAGACCGACGCGAACCCCGAAGGTCTGCCGAAGGACGTGTTCGACGACCTGCAGGCGCAGCTCGCGGCCAACCGGTCCGAGTTCTACCGCGCGTTGCCGAGCGGGCCGTTCTACGGCTTCAACCGCCCGGGCGCCGAGCCGTCCGAAGCGGTGATCGCGAACTGGTGGCGCCAGGGCATGATGGGCGGCGCGAAGGCGCACTACGACGGCATCGTCGCGTTCTCGCAGACCGACTTCACCGAGGACCTGCGCCAGATCGGCATCCCGGTGCTGGTGATGCACAGCGAGGACGACCAGATCGTCCCGTACGTCGCCTCCGGCCCGAAGTCGGCCGAGCTGCTGAAGAACGGCGTCCTCAAGACGTACGCCGACTACCCGCACGGCATGCCGACCACACACGCCGACGTCATCAACGCGGATCTGTTGGAGTTCCTGCGCTCCTAGCGCGGCTCGACGTAGACCCAGTCGCCGTTCTCGCGGGTGAACAGGCTGTTCTCCTGCTGGACGCCGCCGGCGTACGACGCGCGGAACTCGACGGTTCCCTCGCTGTGGAAGGCGGTTCCGGCGGTCGTGCCGAGGATCTCGAGGCCGGTCCAGTCGGTGGCGTCGAGGGTGAGCGACGGCGGCCGGGTCTTCGCCGACCAGGTGCGGAGCAGGTAGCCGGTGTCGCCGACCACGAACGCGGAGTAGCGCGAACGCATCAGCTGCTCCGCGGTCGCGGCGGTCTTCTCACCTCGGTGGAGCATCCCGCAGCAGGACTCGTACGCCGTACCGGATCCGCACGGGCAGAAAACCGCCGAACGTCGTTTCGCCATGGCGACGATTGTCGCCTACGGCGTCAGCGCTGGGTCGGGTCGATGTGGCTGGTGGCGTTGTCGACGTGGCCCTGGGCGGCCTCGGTGGCCTGGTCGATCGGTACGTCGACGCCGGTGGCCGCGGTGAACTGGTCGGCCGCGCCCTGAGCCTGGTCGACGTGGCCCTGGGCCTGGTCGGCGAATCCGTCGACGTGACCCTGGGCCTGGTCGGCCAGGCCGTCGGCGTGGCCCTGGGCTTGATCGGCAACGCCTTGGGCCTGGTCCGCGACCCCTTCGGCCTGGCCGGCCACGCCTTCGGCGGCGCCGCCGAGGTGGTCGGTGACGCCGCTGACGTCGATACCGGTGGCCTCGGTGACCTTGTCACCGGCGCCCTGCAGCATCTCGGTGGCCTTGTCCTTGAACTTGTCGAAGATGCTCATCGCGAAATCCTTCGGGTCTGGAGGGTTGGGGACGAGCTAGGAGTTCACCAACCTACAGACCGCGTTCAACTGAACGCTCAACGTTGTCAGCTCTGCGACGGCGGCGTCCCGTCGTCGTGCTTGACCTCGCGGTCGGCCAGGCCGGACTCCTCGACGGTGCCGTCGTGCTCGAGGGCCTCGTTGATCTCGGAGTCGGTGACCTGGTGGGTCTTCTCGAAACGGGTCGGGGTCAGGTTCTCGTACCGGTTGCTCGGGTTCGTCATCGCTTTCCCTCCTACCGCATTGAACACCTCAGGTACCCCGCCGCACACCCGTTCGCGCCGGCACCTTGGGTGACGACAGTTCGCGATATATCGTCGAACTATCGCAACCTCTGGGCAAGGAGACGGTGATGGGTGGATCGGCGTACGCGGCGGGATGGCCGTTCGCGCAGTTCGGGCAGGCGGGGTTCGGCCGCGGCTGCTCGTCGTTCGAGGATCTCAAGGAAGAGCTGCGGGCCGCGATGACCGGGCGGCAGCGGCACGGTGGTGGGCACCACCAGGCGTTCGGCGGGATGTGGGGACCGGGCTTCGGCGGGCCGCCGTGGGCCGGCGGGCCGGGTCCGCGCGGCTGGCGGCAGGCGAAGGCGCGGCGCGGTGACGTCCGGGCGGCGATTCTCGCCGTACTGGCCGAGGAGTCGATGAACGGCTACCAGATCATCCAGGTCGTGGCCGAGCGCAGCGGCGGGGCGTGGAAGCCCAGCCCTGGTTCGATTTATCCGACGTTGCAGCAGCTCGAGGACGAGGGCCTGGTGACGGCGGACGCGGCGACCGGGCGGCGGACGTTCTCGCTGACCGACGAGGGGCGCACGTACGTCGCCGAGCACGCCGACGAGGTGTCGGCGCCGTGGGAGGCGATGAGCGCCGGGACCGATGACGAGAACGGGCTGAAGCCGTTGCTCGGACAGGTCGGCGGGGCGCTGTGGCAGGTGCTCGCGACCGGTACGCCGGAGCAGCAGGCGAAGGCGCGCAAGGCGCTGATCGAACTGCGGCGCACGCTGTACGGCATCCTCGGCGACGACGAGCAGGAGAGCTGATGAGCTCCCCGGAGCGCCTCGGCGCTGGGTGGGGCAAGGCCGAGCGGAGCGGCGCGTTGCGGATCGGCGATGCCGAGCGCGACCAAGCCGTTGCAGCACTGGGCGATCACTTCGTCGCCGGGCGGTTGACGCAGGACGAGTTCGAGGAGCGCAGCGAGCGGGCAACCAAGGCCCGGTACGACGAGGAGCTGGCGCCGCTGTTCGCCGATCTGCCGGACCAGGCCGTCGTACCGGTGCAACCTGCGTGGGCCGCGGCTCGGGGTCGACAGCCGTCCTGGGTCGCGCAGGGCCGGCCGCCCGCGTTTCTGTTCGTGCTGCCGTTCCTGATGGTCGGGCTCGTCATCGCGAGCGTCTCGTTCGCGGCGCCCTGGGTGCTGTGGGTGTTCTTCTGGATCGCGCTGTTCGGCGGCCCGATGCACCACCGCCGGCACCGCCACACCCAGCGCCGCTGATCAGCTCCCGCGGGTTCGCGTCCGCGGGATCTCCTGCGCCAGCTCGACCACGAACCCGTCCGGGTCGGCGAGGTGGACCGTCCGGTGACCCCACGGACGGTCCGCCGGTCCACTGATCACGTACGCCGCCAGCCGCGCCGCCTCCGCGTCGACGTCGTCCACCAGCAGCACGATCTCCGCGGCCGGGCCGGGCGCGACCGGGCCGCCGGTGAGCCACTCGGCGCGGCGCCGCTCGTACAGGGCGAACCGCGGCGCCTCGGTGCCGAACTCGGCGTACCCGGCGTCGGTGAACCGGTACGGGAGGCCGAGAACGTCGCGGTAGAAGGCGATCGAGGCGTCCAGGTCGCCGACGTACAGGATGACGTAGCCGATGCGGTGCACCCGTTCACGCTAGACGATGCGGCCGGTGGCGCCGGAGGTCGCTAGGCTCGCGCCCGTGAGTACTCGTGAAGACCGTCCGAAGCCGCGCCGCCGGGGCCGTGGGTTCCTGATCTTCCTGGTGATCGTGCTGATCATCCTGGTGGTCGGCGACCGGGTCGCGGAGTCGGTGGCCGAGAAGCGGCTGGCCACCGAGGCGGTCAACGAGGCCGCCCAGTACGACGTGACCGCGGCGAAGACGACCGCGGAGATCGGTGGCTTCGGGTTCCTGCCGCAGTTGGCGAAGGGCGAGTTCTCCGAGATCACCGTGACGATGGACCAGCCGAGCGTCTCCAAGGTGTCGGCCGAGGAGCTCACGATGGTGATGCAGGGGATCCAGATCCCCCGCGAGCTGCTGACCGGCGACACGAGCGCGACGGTGACGGTCAGCCGGGCCGACGTACACCTGAAGATGTCGCCGGCGGCGCTCACCAAGCTGACCGCGGCGGCGAGCGGAATCGAGGGCCTGATCCTGTCGGCCGTCGACGACAAGCTGCAGGCGAAGCTGACCGTCCGCGGCTTCGACGCGACGGCGACCGTGCGCCCAGAGGTGAGCAACGGGCGGATCGGTCTGGTCGTCGAGAACCTGCCCGAGAGCGTGCCGGCGCGGATTCGCACGGTGATCACGGCGCTGCTTGCGCGCGGGGTGCGAATCCCGGACCTGCCGTTCGGCGCGCGGGTGACGGCGGCCGACGTTCAGGGTCAGTCGCTGCTCGTCACTGCGACCGCGACGGATGTGCAGCTCTCCGGTTCCTAGTTGCTCTGGGCAACAGCTTGCCGGCGGAGGACGAGCAGCCCGCCGATGGCAGGAATCAGCGCGAGGAGCTTGGTGCGCGTGGTGGCGCCGGGCGTGCGGGCGGTGAGGGCGACGACCGCCAGGTAGCAGCAGCCGTGGATCGGGCCAAGCAGGGAGGCGACCGGCGGCCAGTGCACGGTGAAGAGGTTGCCGAGGAGGATCGCCAGGGAGGCGATCTCGATGGTCGCGGCGATGCGGAGGGCGCGCATCTCAGACTCCCGTCGTGGAGCCGGGGCGGGTGATCATCAGGATCGTGACGGTGGCCCAGAGCAGGTTGAAAACGCCGACGTGCGCGGCCAAGCGGCCAGGTGGTGTAGGTGTTGTGAGCGCTCGCTCCTGACCCGGGAGGACCAGCAGGATCAGTACGGCGGCCGCCGCGGCGGTGAGGGTCATCGAGATGATCAGCCAGGGGTCGCCGAGGACGCCGAGGCTGGAGGCAGTGGCCAGGCCGAACACGGGGACGGCGATTCCGACGACGGCGTAGACGCGGCAGATCTTGTGCAGCAGGCGGAGCTCGCTCAGGTCGCGCTCCGGTTCGAGCCGGCGGAGTGCGCCAGGGAAGCGGCTGGCGGCGACGGCGACCGGGCCGACGGCGAGGATCGCGGCGATGACGTGGAGCGAGAGCAGGAGCTTGGTCACGCGGTGACGGTAGTCAGTGGTGGATCATTCGGGAACTGGCTGGAATGCCAGGATCCAACGGATTCTCGCCAGCGTCCAATCGCCAGAATTGCGCTTGGCCGGATTCAGTCGGGGACTTACGATCCAGCCATGCACACCGTGGCGATTCTGGCCCTCGACGACGTGATCCCGTTCGATCTGGCGACGCCGATCGAGGCGTTCACGTGGGCGCGGCTGCCCGACGGGCGGGCGGCGTACGACGTCCGCGTCTGCGGGGTGACGCGCTCGGTGGACGCCGGCGCGTTCACGCTGCAGCCGCCGTACGGGCTGGAGGCGCTCGCCGCTGCGGACACGATCGTGCTCCCGGGATGCCGGGACCTCGACCGGCCGGTGCCGCAGGAGGTCATCGACGCGCTGCACGACGCCGCTGACCAGGGCGCCAGGATCGCGTCGATCTGCGTTGGCGCCTTCATCCTCGCGGCGACCGGACTGCTCGACGGCGAGCGCGCGACGACCCACTGGTTCGCCGCCGACCTCCTGGCCGAACGCCACCCGCAGATCGAGGTCGACCCGAACGTCCTGTACGTCGACAACGGCCAGTTCCTCACCTCGGCGGGCGCGGCCGCGGGCCTGGATCTCTGCCTGCACGTCATCCGCCGGGACCACGGCTCGGCCGTCGCCGCCGACGCGGCCCGGACGGCCGTGATGCCGCTGGAGCGCGAAGGCGGTCAGGCGCAGTTCATCGTTCACGACCAACCGCCGGCACCCCGCGGGTCAGAGCTCGAACCGCTGCTGCGCTGGATGGACGAGCGCTGCTCGCACGACCTCAGCCTGGAGGAGATCGCGGACCAGGCCGGTATGAGCACCCGCACCCTGAACCGCCGCTTCCGCGAGCAGACCGGAACCACCCCGCTGCAGTGGTTGCTACGGGCGAGGATCCGCCGCGCCCAGTCGTTGCTCGAAGCGACCAGCCACCCAGTCGACCGAATCGCCGGCCGCGTCGGCTTCAGCTCCCCCACCGCCTTCCGCGAACGCTTCAAACGCGTCGTCGGCACCACCCCGCACGCTTACCGGTCAGCTTTCCGCCAGAGCGAACACACCGCAGGGTCCCCTGCGAGCCGCTGACGCTCCCCACGCTCACCGCGCGCTGGTTGAGTCCGCCGGTCGCGGGGTACCGCAGGGGAATGACTGACTCGCGCCTGCTCGAGACCGCGAGGTTGCTGTCCCGGGCACTGACTCCCGGCGACCTCGACCACACGCTGCGTCAGATCACGACCGCGGCGGTCGAAGTTCTGCCCATGGTCGAGTACGCGAGTATCACGGTGCTGCAGCACGACGGGAAGCTCACCACTGCGGCCCCGACGGATCGCGTGCTGCTCCCGCTCGACGCCGCGCAGTACGAGCTTCGCGAGGGCCCGTGCTACTACGCGGCGGTCGACGAGGCGCACGTGATCTCCCCCGATCTCGCCAACGACGCGCGCTTCCCGCGGTACGCCGGTGTCGCCGTACCGACCGGGATCCGCGCGCAGGCCGGCCTGCGCCTGTACGACGCCCCGAAGTCCAAGGGCGCGCTGAACCTGTACTCGTCGACGGTCGGCGCCTTCGAGGACTTCGAGTCGCTCAGCCAGCTGTTCGCTCACCAGGCCGCGACCGCGATCGCGTATGCGCAGGAGATCGACGACCTGCAGCAGGCGATCCACACCCGCGGCACGATCGGCCAGGCGGTGGGCATCGTCATGGAGCGCTACCAGCTCAACGACGAACGCGCCTTCGCCTTCCTCACCCGGCTGTCGCAGGACAACAACATCAAACTCCGCAACGTCGCCGAGGAGATCGTCAAGGAGCTCGACACCCGCAGCAACTGACGCTCAGAACCGAAGCGCCGTACGGATCTCACCAACCAGTACGCCGGCAGCCTCGCTCCGGCACCAGATGCTGACCACGTGATCCACCAGCACCGGCTCGTCGATCAGCAACGTCCTCGCCAGTACCGAGAACCACCGGTGGTGATCCTCGAGCCGGCAGGCTTCCAGCGCGATCCGCACCGCCGTACCGGTGCGTCCGGAACGGTTCGCCAGCAGCTCCGGATCGGCCAGCACCGGGGCGAGAAGCTCCGGCTCGGGTGCCTGGCCGGGCAGGAAGACCAGCGGCATCCCGGCATCACCCTTCCGCTCGGCGTGTCGCTGGTCGCCGTCCAGTACGACGCACGCGCGCAACCGCTCCGAGGCCTGAAAGGCGCGGCCCAGCTTGCGCGCCTTGCTCTCCCCCTCAGCGACGATCACCTCGGCCCGCACCGCGAGTTCCGGCGCGAACGTCCCGAGCACCGCCCGGACGACGGTCGCCGCCACAACGTCCTCGACCAGGATCACCGCGGAGATCCCGACCTCGTGCCCGAGCAGCCGCAGCGCGTCGGTGGGTGAGTCCGGGGTGAGCACGCGCGCGCCGTCCGTCCCCGGGACGAGCAGCCGGATCGAGGCCGGCGGGGCCTCCCGGATCATCGTCGTGGAGTGCGTGGCGATGATCGTCTGCAGCCCGTTGGCCAGTGTCAGCCGCGCGAGCTCGTGGTAGAGCGCGGCCTGTCCCGGCGGCGAGAGGAACGCCTCGGGCTCGTCGACCAGCATCACCGCCGGAGCCGGCGTCACCCGGAACGCCCAGAGGATCCAGTGCACCCAGAGCTCGCCGCTGCTCATCGTCGCGTTGCTGATCGTGCGGCCGTCGACGCCGGCTTCGAAGACCGGTACCGGCATCTCCAGGTCCACCAGCTCCCGCCACCGGAAGAACTCGTACCGGCGACCGAGGATCGCCCGGAGGACGGGCAGTTCGGTGGGTTTCAGCTCTCCACCCGGACGAATGTGCCGCTCGTGGTACGGCCGTAACGGAAGCTCCTGGAACAGCATCCCGTACTCCGAGAACGCCGAGGCCGGATCCAGATAGCGGCTCGGGATCAGATCGGTCTCCGGCGCGACTTGCGAGAAGTCGGACAGCCACTCGGAGCCCGGCCCGGAAGGGTCGACGAAGGACGTCCGGTAGACCCCCCGGACCGTGCCTTCGTGCTCGACGACCCCACGCAGGAACGGCGGCCCGGTCGGCGGCATGTTCCAGTTCGGCAGGATCTCGTTCAGCACTCTGAGCAGGTACGACTTGCCGACGCCGTGCATCCCGGTCAGCAAGGTGAAGCGGTCGAGAGCGACCTCCTGCGGCGCGAGGACCGGCGACTCGAGCACGGTCAGGCGATCGACGCGGTCGACCTTCTGCTGAGTCAGTTGGTCGAGGATCTTCTGGTTCACCGGAAGAGACTGGCCGGATCACCCGCGAACGGCAAACCGGGCCCGGCGCTGTGGCGCCGGGCCCGGTTCTCAGGTGGGGACTACTGACCGGCGATGGTGAACTGTGAGCCGGGTTCGACCAGGACGTTGCCGTCTCTGGAGTTGGTGATGGTGACCCCGGTCAGCGTTGCGTTGCCGCGGGCGCCGCCCATGGCGAGGATGCCGGAGCCGTTGTTGGACTTGTCGATGCGGACGTTGGTGATCGCGACGTTCGGCATCAGGCCGCCGCCGGTCTTGAACTGGATGCCGTCGTAGGTCGAGTCGAGGATCTCGGTGTCGCGGATGGTCACCCCCGGGATCGGGAGGTTCTGCGGGAACAGGGTGATCGCGCCGAACTCCTGGTCCTCGTTCCAGAACACGCCGCCGCAGCGGTACAGGCCGTTGTTGGCGATCAGGGTCTGACCGGAGAACGGCAGCGGGTCGTGGTCGGTGGCCAGCATGATGCCGGGGTAGTTCATCGTGTCGTAGATCAGGTTGTTCTCGATCTTGTTGTCGTAGCCGCCGTAGATCGCGATGCCGTTGGCGCGCCAGGGCAGCTGGACGGTGTTGTTGGTGAACGAGTTGGTGTGACCGATGTCGACCGACTGGTCCTTGACGTACTTGTTGGCCCAGACCGCGAGCGCGTCGTCGCCGGTGGTGCGGAACGACGAGTTGAACACCTTCGAGTTCCGGGTGCCGTTGCTGAAGTTGATGCCGTCGGCGTAGGTGTTGCGGATCCGCATCCCGCTGAACTCCAGGCCGTCGGCCGGACCCCACAGCTCCTGGATGTTGTCGTAGTCGCGGCCGACCCAGACGCCGACGTTGGCGTGCTCGATCCAGACGTTGGTGATCTTGGTGCCGACGCCGAACCGGCCGTTCAGGCCGACGCCGCCCTCGGCGTTGCCGTCACCGCCCCGGATCCGGCCCGACCCGAAGATCGCGAGGTCCGAGATCTGGGTGTTCTTGTCGATGTCGAACCCGAAGTTCCCTTCGTGCGGGTGGTTGATCCCACCGGCGTTCTGCGGCTCGGTCGTCGAGTACAGCTGCGAGTACCACATGCCCGCGCCGCGGATCGTGGTGTTGCTGATCCCGACCTGGTTGTACTGACCGCGGTTCAGCGGGTCGTCGGTGAGGATCTTCTTCTCCTGCCGCCACTGCCCGGCCGGGATCCAGACGCAGCTGATCACGCCGTTCTGGTCGTCGGTGACCGCGCGCTGGATCGCGTCGGCGTCGTCGATGCCGTCGTTCGGTACGGCGCCGTACTGCGTGATCGACGTGCACCCGGCCGGCTGGCTCAGAGCGGGAGCGACCTGCTCGAGGTCGATCGTGTCGATGATGTAGAACGACGCGCTGTCGCCGGCGTCGCGCTGCAGCTTGAACTTCGTCCCGGCCGGGTACGACGTCCCGAGCAGCGCGCTCGACTCGTCGAACAGGCGGCGCGCGTCGCCACCCGGCGTGTTGGTGAGCCCCTCGGGCTGGTCGGTCGAACCGTACAGCCAGCTGTGCCGCGACGACAGCGTCAGCTTGCGGCTGAAGGTGCCGTTCACGTACAGGCTGATCGTTGCCTCCAGCCCCTGTCCGTTGGCCGAGTCGGGGATCGAGTTGCGGACCACGATCGAGTTCGACTGGTTGGTCGAGGTGAACTCGACGAACTGGCCCTGGCTGTTCAGCCGCACCGAGCTGCGCCCCGAGGACTCGGTGGCGAAGTTGGTGTGGCCGAAGGTGCGCAGCGGATCGGCGACGAGCAGCTGACCGGTGTAGTTCGCCGCCTCCGCCTCGTACGACGTGTACGGTACGGCGGCGCCGCGGCCGACCACGATCGCCCGGGCGAACACGTTGTTCGTCTCGTTGGTCTCGGCAACGACTCCGGTCGCGTCAGCGGTGGCTGTGATGGTGGCGCCGCCGTTGGTCGCCGTCCAGGTGCCGCTGATCGCGACGTTGCTCGTGGCACCGGCCGCGACCGCCGCCGTGGTCCCGTTGAGCGTCGTACCGCCGACGACCACGCGGGTCACCGAAGCCGCCGAGGCCGAGGTCCCCCGGTTGTTGACGGCGACGGTGAAGCTGACCGCCTGGCCGATCGCCGGGTTGGCCGGGTTGGTGGTGATCCCGGTGACCTGGAGGTCCGGGCCGGGCGCCTGCGCAATCACCAGTTGCGTCGGCGCGGTGAACGCGTTGTTGTCGTTGTTCTGCTCGACGACGGTGTTGGTCGGGTCGACGACCGCGCCGACGGCGTACGAGCCCTGGGCGCGGGTGCCGGCGTTGAAGGTGACCGTGGTCGAGGCACCGGCGGCGAGCGCGCCGACCGGGGCGCTGCCGACGACCGTGCCGCCGAGGGTGAAGTTGACCGTGGTCGCGGGGGCCGCGGCCGAGCCGATGTTCTGGACGGTGCCGGACAGCGTGATCGGCGAGGTCTCGCTCGGCGAGGCCGGGGTCCAGGTCAGGCCGCTGACGACCAGGTCCGGGTTCGGCGCCGCCGTACCGATCACCTGGAGCTCGGCGACCTGGCCGCCGGGGGCTCCGGTGTTGCTGAAGAACTGCAGCCGCAGGTCGGCGACCCGGCCGCTGACCGGGATCTCGACGGTGTTCTGCGCCGACGGATCGAAGGCGTGGTTGGCGCGGCCGGACAGCGAGGTGAAGGCGGTCGCGTTCTGCTCGCGGCCGAGCACCTCGAAGTTCTGGGTGCGGGCGCCCCAGGCCTGGTCGGGGTTCAGCTTGACGACGACCGAGCTGACGTCGGCGTTCGAGCCGAGCTTGACCGTCAGCGTGGCCGGGAAGCCGTTGGACTCCCAGTACGTCGCCACGTTGTTGTCGTTGGCGTTCGCGGCGACGAAGGTGTGGATCGTCGACGACGCCTCGATCGGCTTGCCGGTGGCGAGGTTCGCGCCGCCGCCCTGGCCGGCCCGGCGGACCCGGTTGCTGTCCCCGGACTCGTTGCCTGCGGCATCCTTCGCGCGGACGTAGTACTCGACGGTCGCCGAGGCGGGCTGGTTGTCGGTGTAGGTGAGGACGTTGCCGGCGACCGTGGTGACGGCGGTGTTGTTGTTGCGGTAGACGACGTAGCCGGTGACACCGACGTTGTCGGTCGCGGCGGACCAGGCGAGCCGGATCTGGCCGGACGACGGCTCGGTCAGCGCCAGGTTGCCGGGCGCGGTCGGCGCCTGGGTGTCGCCGCCGGTGTCGGGGCCGTGCACCTCGAACTCGGAGAGCTGCCCGGCGGGCCAGCCGGTGTTCGCGGTGATGTTCAGCCGGACGTACCGGACGCTGGTCGCCGGGAAGGTGATCGTCACGGTGTTCGCGTTGGCCGGCGTGAAGGCGTAGCCGGTGCTGGTGACGATGTCGCTGTACGCCGTGCCGTTGGTGCTGCCCTGGACCGCGAGGGTCTGGGTCCGGGCGCCCCACGACGCCGGGAGCTTCAGCACGACGCGGTCGACGCTCTTGGTGGCGCCGAGGTCGGCGCGCAGCCACTGCGGGAACTGGTTGTTGGTGCTCTCCCAGTAGGAGTTCTGGTTGCCGTCACCGGTGTTGGTGGCGGGGTACTCCCCCAGCTGGCTGCTCGCGGACAGGGTGCGCGGGAGCGCAGCCGCGGGGGCGGCGGCTGCGGTCGGGGCGGACGGGGTGGTCGCGGTCGTGGTGCTCGCGGAGGCGATGGCCGGTGTGGCACCGGCGAGGATCAGGGCTGCGGAGAGCAGGCCGCTGATCAGCCGCCTGCGGGGGTGGCTCCGTTTCATGGACGTCCTCAGGTCTGGGCGGGGAACTGCAGTCTGAGCTACGTAACTTGCGCGTCATTGCTAACTTCTTGCGCCGTAGGTAGCCAAAGCTTGCAGGCGCTGATGCGGTTCGTCAACGGCTCGTCACTGGTGGCGCACGAGAAAGAGCGCAGGAAGGAAAGCCGCGACTGGGGTGGCGGAGGGGGGATGGGTGACGTGCGCCTGGAGGGGCGACTACTTGCTGTGGCCGGCCATTACAAAGGCTGGGCGACTACTTTCGGGCTAGTACCGCCATCACCAGGCGGGTTACGCCGGTGGGCTTCGCGCTCTGGTCGCCCGTCGGGCAGGAGTCGGCGAGCGTCGTCAGCCCGGGAGGCAGGAGCTCCAGGCCTTCGACCAGCTCGGCGACCTCGGCCGGCGTACGGAAGGCGATCGGCTGGACCGCCGGGCGCAACGCTTCCTCGACCGCGGCGGAGAACTCCGCCAAGCGGCCGCCGTCGCGCGGGTTGATGGGATGCGTGAGCGCCAGGTGCGACCCCGGCGCCATCTCCGACAGGTACCCCTGGACCGCCTGCCGCGCGCGGTCCTGGCCGGGGATGTGGTGCAGGACCAGACCCTGGAGTACGCCGACCGGCCGATTCAGGTCGAGGACCTTCGCGACCACCGGGTCACCCAGCACCGCGGCGGGATCGGTCAGGTCCGCGTCGACGAAGTGGACGGTGCGTTCGTCGGCCAGCAGCGCGAGCCCGTGGGTGACGACGGTCGGGTCGTTGTCGACGTACACGACGGTGGCCCGCGGGTTCAGCCGCTGGACGATCTCGTGGGTGTTGTCGGCGGTGGGCAGGCCGCAACCCAGGTCGAGGAACTGGTCGACGCCGCCCTCCTTGACCATGGTCTCGATCATCCGGGCCTGCCAGCGCCGGTTCTCGCGGACCAGGTTCGGGATCTCGGGGGCGACCTTCAGCAGCTCGGCGTATAGCTGCCGGTCGACCTCGAAGCTGTTCTTGCCGCCGAGCAGCAGGTCGTAGACCCGGGCCGCGTTCGGGCGACTGGTGTCGACGTCGGGCAGGAACGAGCGGCCGCTGCCGTCCACCACCACTCGCTGTCACCTCGCCCGCGCCGAAGGATCCGAAAACCCCGATTGTCGGCGAGGTTATCGCACCTGACGGGCGGCCAGAACCTTCTGCCCGGCGGAACTACCGGACGTGATCGTTCCGGTGCACAGAAACCGATTCCCGTTCCTTCGGTAAACGCTTGCCAGGCGTCGGGCGGACCTCCAGACTGACGCCACCCGTCCCGCCGAGAGGTGGCGACGGGACCGCCCCGACCGACCCACGGAGGACCGCCCATGCACCGCCGTACTTTTCTCACCTCGACAGCCGCCCTCGCTGTCACCGGCCTGACGGCCGCACCTGCCCGCAGCGCCACCACCACCCGGGCCCGCGCGACCCGCGCCCGCACCCTCGACGAGCTCCGCAGCCAGATCGCCTCGGCCGGCCCGGGCGCGACCATCACCCTGGCCGACGGCACGTACGACGTACCGGCCGACCGCCCGCTCGCCGTCAACGGCCGCCGTGGCACCGCGAGCGCCCCGATCACCATCGCCGCCGAGCACCGCGGCCGCGCGATCCTGACCGGCCAGCGCGGATTCACCTTCGCCGACTCCTCCTACGTGACCGTCAACGGCTTCGTCCTCAAACAGCGGTCGACCATCGAGCTGCCGCTGAGCTGTCACCACCTGAGGCTCACTCGCAACGACGTCCAGCTCACCGACTCCGACGGCCTCAACTGGCTCCTCGTCAAGGCCGACCACACCAAGCTCGACCGGAACCACTTCCATGGCAAGGCCACCCTCGGTGTCTTCGTCGGCGTCGAGGGACCCGGCGGCGACGGCATGGCCAAGGGCCTGCACATCCTCCGGAACTACTTCTCCGACCACACCTTCACCGGTGACAACGGCGGCGAGCCGATCCGGCTCGGCCTCAGCGGCCGCTCGCTGGCCGACGCCGGTGCCCTGGTCGAGCAGAACCTGTTCGAGCGGGCCAACGGCGATCCGGAGGCGATCTCGGTGAAGTCGAGCGGGAACACGATCCGGGACAACACGATCCGGAACAGCCTCGGCGGCATCGTGCTGCGGCACGGCAACCGGTCCCGGGTCGAGGGCAACTTCATCCTTGCCGGCAGCAACGGGATCCGGATCTACGGCAACGACCACCTGATCGTCAACAACTACGTCGAGCGGGTGGCCGGCGCCGGGATCGTGCTCGGCAGCGGCTCGGTCCGCGACCACCTGGCCACCGACTCGCCGGAGAGCCGGCGCGGCAACGACGCCCCGGACCGGGTGACGATCGCACTGAACACCGTGCTCTCCTCCGGTTCCGCGATCGTCGGCGAGAGCCAGCGCACGCTCCCGCCGCTGGGCTGCACGATCTCCGACAACCTGCTGGTCGGCGACTCCGGCGAGCTGGTCGCGATGCCGTACCAGCAGGGCATCACCTGGTCGGGCAACCTGCTCTGGGGTGCGGCGGCTAACGGCAACATCCCGGCGAACGGCTTCCGGCGGGTCGACCCGAAGCTCACCACCTCCGGCGTACGGCGGCTGACCGCGGGCAGCCCGGCGATCAACGCCGCCAGCCGGTCGTACCCGACGGTGACCCGCGACCTCGACGGCCACCCGCGGTCCGGCCGGGCCGACGTCGGCGCCGACGAGTACAGCACCGCGGCGCCGCTCAACCGCCCGCTCAACCCGTCCGACGTGGGACCGAACGCCGTCTGAGCCGATGATTTCTTCCGGGTTGTCCCGTCTCAACAGCAGACAACCCGGAAGGAATCCTGATGGCCAAGACCCTGTACTCCGTCTCGATGTCGCTCGACGGCTTCATCGCCGGCCCCGGCGGCGACATGTCGTGGCTCACCGGCCACCTCGGCCCGAACCCGCTGGTCGGTGAGCTGCTCGGCGACATCGGCGCCCTCCTGGTCGGCGCCACGACGTACGGCGGCGACGATCCGCACAAGGACGACGAGGGCGCCGGCCAGGCGTTCGGCGGCGGCTGGGAGGGACCGCAGTACGTCGTCACGCACCACCCCGGCGCCGACACCGACGACCTGTTCTTCGTCCCCGACGTGCTCACCGGGCTCGACCGCGCCGAGGCCGCCGCCGGGGACAAGTACGTGAACGTCATGGGCGCCGACATCGCGCGGCAGTGCCTCGAGGCGGGCCGGCTCGACGAGATCCTGACGATCGTCGTACCGGTCCTGCTCGGCGGCGGCACTCCCCTCCACCGCGGCGACCAGGTGCAGCTCGAGCGCATCCACCACAGCGCCGTACCGCAGGCGAACAACCTGTGGTTCAAGGTCAGTAGTCGCTAGCCGCCGAGAACATCACCGGCCGGACGTCGACGCCCGCGCCGTCCTGCGTCGCCTCGGGCAGCAACGCGGCGAGCTCCACGGCGCGGGCCGCGGAGTCGACGTCGAGCAGGTAGTAGGCATGGATCGGCGGCCCCGGCGTCCCGAGCGCGATGCCGAGCGACGGGTCGGCGAGCGTCTGGCCGTCGACCAGTTCGCCCGCGTCCTGGGCCGCGCGCCGGAACGCCGCGTGGTCCGGTGGGCAGGGCTGGTCGGCGGCGTGCAGGATCACCAGATACCTCATGCGGCGGGCTCCGATCGTCAGGCGCTGTCACCCAGGGGTCGAGACCGGGCCGCGGATTTTGACATCATCGGCGGATGATCCTGGCGACGGAGCGGTTGGTGCTGCGCAGATTCACCGAGGACGACGCCGCGGCGTTGTCGGCGTACCGGTCGGTGCCGGAGGTGGCGCGCTACCAGTCGTGGGACGCGCCGTTCTCGCTGGAGCAGGCGGTCGAGACCGTGCGCTCGTACGCCGAGGGCGATCCCGACGCGCCGGGCTGGTTCCAGTACGCGATCGACCTGGACGGCGTACTGATCGGCGACATCGGGCTGCACCTGGCCGACAACCTGCAGCAGGCCGAGCTCGGGTTCACCCTGGCGCCGGCGTACCAGGGTCAGGGGTACGCCGCCGAGGCGGTCGGCGCGCTGCTCGACCGGTTGTTCACCGAGAAGAACCTGCACCGGGTCTCGGCCGAGTGCGACGCCCGCAACGACGCGTCGGCGCGACTGCTGGAACGGCTCGGCTTCGAGCGCGAAGGACTGCGCCGCGCGGCGAGCTGGTGGAAGGGTGAATGGACCGACGACCTGCTCTTCGGCCGCCTGCACCCGGATTGGCCTAGGAGCTGATTCCCCGCACGGCCCAAGCCCGCGCGGTCAGCCGGATCGACCCGTCGGGCTCGACCGGAAGCCTCTCCTGCAAGGCGATCCGGATCTCCTCGCGGGTCCCGTCGTCGACCGTGCTCAGGTACGCCGGCGCCGCACCCTGCCCGCCGAGGAACGGCGTCCAGTAGTCCTCGAACGACGTGAACACCGTCGGCACCGTGATCCCCCGGCTCGCCACGTCGGCGAAACCGGCCCCGGTGAACATCTCCTCCAGCGCGTCCGGCCGGCAGAACGGGAACCGGGTCGCCTCGTTCAGGTCGCGCCACGCGGGATCGACCTCGCCCGCGACCTCCCAGAAGTGCGTCATCAGCTGCATGCCCTCGGCGTAGTCCCACACGTACGCCGCGACGACGCCGCCGACCCCGTGCAGCCTGCGCAGCAAGGCCTCCCGGTCCGGCACGAAGTTCAGCACCAGCCCGGAGACGACCACGTCGAACGACCCGTCGGTCAGGTCCTCGGCGGCCCGGACCTCGAAGGTCGCCTCGGGGACCGTCCGGCGCGCGTACTCCAGAAACCCTTCCGAGCGGTCGATCCCGAGCACCGAGGCCGGTTCGGCATCCCGTACGACGGTGCCGGTGAGCGCCCCGGTTCCGCAGCCGACGTCGAGCCAGCGCAGGCCGGGCGGCTGGTCGAGCCAGGCGACGAACTCCGTCGCGACCAGCCGGCTCCAGCGTCCGACGTACGGCTCGTACTGCTCACCACTGGCCCATCGCTCCATTCGGAAAGGCTAGAACTCAAGCCGCGATCGCGGGAAGGGACAAGCCCGTCAGTTCCTCGGCCTTGGCCCACAAGCGCAACGAGACCTCGTCGTCGAGCGCGGTCCGCGGCGTCTTCGCGATGTCGGCCGGGCCAACCAGGCCGAACAACCCCGACGGCCCGTAGTACGAACCGGGCTGCGCGGTGGGATCGGTCGCGGCGACGAGCAACGGCTCGGCACCCTGCTCGACTCCCTGCGAGGGCAGCGGGTTCCAGCGGAACAGGATGCGGTTCGCCAGCGCGGGCCGTTCGCGGCCGAGGGTCGCGCCCGCGGTCTGCAGGTTCGTCCGGGTGAAGCCCGGGTGCGCGATCGTGCTGAGCAGCGGCCAGCCGCGCTCGGCGGCGATCGTCGCGAGCCGCCGGCCCATCATCAGGTCGGCCAGCTTCGACTGGGAGTACGCGCGGGCCGGGCTGTACCGGCGGCGCTCCCACTGCAGGTCGTCGAAGTCGATCCGGCCCCAGTTGGCCACGCCGCTGCTCATCGTCGCGACCCGCGGCGCGGGCGCCTGCAGCAGCAACGGCAGCAGCCGCAGCGTCAGCGCGAACGGCCCGACGAAGTTGCTGCCGAACTGCAGCTCGAAACCGTCGGCCGTGCTGTGCCGCTCCGGCGGCGTCATCACGCCCGCGTTGTTGACCAGGAGATCCAGCGGTACGCCGTCCGCGAGCAGACCGTCGGCGAACTCCCGCACCGACGCGAGGTCGGCCAGGTCGATCCGGCGCACCTCCAGCTGTACGCCGGGGTGCCGCTCGAGGATCTCGGCCCGGGCCGCTTCGCCCTTCGCGACCGTGCGCACGGCCATCACCACGCGGGCGCCGGCCGCGGCCAGCCGCCGCGCGGTCTCCTTGCCGGTACCGCTGTTGGCGCCGGTGACGACGGCGTACTTGCCGCTCTGGTTCGGGACGTCGTACATGATCGCTCCTTTAAAAGACTGCCGGTCTGTTGTCGTCGACGCTAACAGACCGTTGGTCTGATGACAAGAGACCGGCGGTCTGTAGACTGGCGGCATGACCTTCCAGCGGGCGCGCAGCGAGGAGCAGCGGGCCGAACGGCGACGGGTGATCCTGCGGACGGCGACGGAGATGCTGGCCGAGCAGCCGGTCGCCCAGCTGACCCTGAACGAGCTGAGCCGCCGCGTCGGCCTGGCGAAGTCGAACGTGCTGAACTACTTCGAGTCGCGCGAGGCCGTGCTGCTCGAGCTGATGAACGTCGAGACCGCCGCCTGGCTGGACGCGCTCGAGACCGAGCTCACGAAGGTCGCCCCGGCCGCGCCGATCGAGCAGCGCGGCGAGCAGCTGGTGAGCACGCTGGTGGCGACGCTGACCGCGCGGCCGATGCTGCTGGAGCTGACCAGCGCGCAGGCCGCCGTGCTGGAGCACAACATCTCGACGGAGATCGCGCTGCAGTACAAGCGCGCGGCGTCGGCGGACTACCGGCGGATGGTCGCGGCGGCGCTGTCCGCCGTACCGGAGCTGGGCGAGGAGGCCGCGGCGCGCTTCATCGCGTCGGCGGCGTTGCTGGCCGGAGCGTACTGGACGCACTCACGGCCGTCGGCCGCGGTGCTCGCGGCGTACGAGGCCGCGCCAGAGCTGACCGCGTTGCGGATCGAGTTCGAGCCCGCGCTGCGGTTCGCTCTGGACGGCCTGCTGTTCGGGCTGGTGCCTAGGGCAAGTAGTAGTTCGGGTTCGGGAGCTTGAAGGTCCGGTCGGCGTAGCCGCCCTTGAGGTCGCTGAACTGGTCGCCGAAGTTCGCGACGATGTCGTAGCCGAGCGACTCGATGTGCGCGCGGGTCGCCGACTTGTAGTGGATCGTCGTGCAGGACCCGTTCGGGTCGGCGGCACAGGCCTTCTTCAGGTACGCCGGGTAGTCGGTGACGGCCGGCTTGGTGAACAGCCCGTCCTCACCGTTCTTCAGGCCGGTCGGCTTCGGGTAGCCCGCGTCGATCCCGACACCGTCCGCGGTCAGGTTGCCGAGCGTCGCCTGCTCCTGCGCCGCACCGCGACCGGTGAGGAAGAAGACGGCGTACCCCTCACGCTCGGCGGTCTTCACCAGATCGACCATGCCCGGCACGGCCGGGAACTTCTGCTCGGTGACGAACTGCCCGTTGGTGGTCGGGTTGAACGCCCAGTTGCTGGCGATCTCGTAGTTCCAGGTGGCCAGCGCGGTGTCGTCGACGTCGAGCAGGATCGCCTTCGTCCCCCGCGTGTGGTGCCGCGTCGAGATCCACCGCTTCCCGTCGGCGGCGACCCCGCGCGCCTCCTTCGCGTAGTTGCTGTCCGCCGCGAACTCCCCACTGCCGAGCGGGTCGCCGTAGTAGTTGCGCAACTGCTGCCGCAGTACGTCGATGTTGGTGACCTGCCGCTCGGTCCGCGGCGTCGACGTCTGAATCGCAGGCTGCTGCGCGGCAACACCCGCCGAGTAGGCGACCCCACCGGCGACCGAGGCGATCGCCACGGCCGCCCCGGCGACCAGCAACGGCCTGCGCCAAGAACGCTTGAACATGATGTCTCCCCACAAAAAGATTGCTGACCAATGCAAGCTAACCCCTCAGCGGTCATCCAGTCATCGAGACACCGGCACCGGCCGCACGACAGTGGTTTAGATTTCAGTTTTGACAGGAGTCTTCTTAAGGGTGGCTGATGACGCGGGGTTCCAACTTCCGGCTGTACTTCGCGGCGCGGACCACCTCGTTGCTCGGGGACGCGATGATCCCGGTGGCGCTGTCGGTCGGGGTGCTGGACGCCGGGTACGGCGCGACCGGCGTCGGGTACGCGCTCGGGGCGTGGCTGGCGGCGGTGGCGTTGTGCATGCTGTTCGGTGGTGTGCTCGCCGACCGGTTCACGCCGCGGCGGATGATGGTGCTCGCCGACTTCGCGCGGTTCGGGCTGCAGGCGTTGACGGCGGTGCTGTTCGCGGTCGGTACGCCGTCGCTGCTGCTGATCGTGGTGCTGCAGTTCCTCAGCGGCGCGGCGACCGCGATGTTCCAGCCGGGTGTCGCGAGCATGGTGCCGCAGGTCGCCGACGACGTGCAGCGGGCGAACGGGACGCTCCGGATCGCGGAGTCGATGGCCGGTGTGCTCGGGCCGGCGCTGGCCGGCGTACTGGTGAGCGTGTCCGGCCCCGCGGTCGTCTTCGCGATCTATGCCGCGACGTACGCCGTGAGCGGTGCGTGCCTGCTCGCGCTGAAGCTCGACACCGCGCCGCTGGCGATGGCCTCCTCGTTCCTCGGCGAGCTGGCCGCGGGCTGGCAGGCGTTCCGGGAACGCACCTGGCTGTGGTCGGTGATCGCGATCTTCGGCCTGTACGGCTGCTTCGTCGTCGGTACGTCGCTGCCGATCGGCGCCGAGCTGGTGATCGGCCACCTGAGCTCGACCGCGCTCGGCCTCGGCCTGGCGGCGTTCGGCGCCGGCGGCGCGATCGGCGGGACGGTCGCGATCCGCTTCCGGCCGCGGCGCCCACTCGCGGTCGGTTCGATCGGGTGGGCGCTCTTCGCGATCTACCCGCTGATCCCCGCGCTCGAGCCGACGCTTGTGGTGCTGATGATCGGCTGGTCGATCGCCGGTGCGGGGATCGCGTTCTGGTCGGTGCTGTGGTCGACCACCGTGCAGACGCAGGTGCCGCCCGACCTGCTGAACCGCGTCTACGCGTACGACGTCGCCGGGTCGCTCGTCACGATGGCGCTCGGGCGCACGCTCGCCGGGCCGATCGCCGGGGTGACCGGCGCGGTCCCTCTGATGGTCTTCGCCACGGGGCTCGGGCTGGTGTGCGCGGCGCTGCTGCTCGTCGTACCGGCTACTCGCCGGCTGCAGGTGCGCTGACGGTCTTCACGTACCGGTGGCAGGGCACGGGGAGCGTGCCGCCGTCGACCGCGGCCTGGTACTCGAAGGCGCCGTCGTCGGTCCAGCCGGAGCGCTCGTAGAACCGCCGGGCCCGACCGTTGCCGGTAGCAACGGCCAGCCAGGCGTGGGGGTGTCCGGCCTGCGCTACTTGACGTTCTGCTTCGGCAAGTAGGAGACCAGCAACACCTGATCCGCGGTGCTCCGAGGAGACGTAGACCTGCTCGACCTCGTCGCCGGAGACGATCACAAACCCGGCCACTACTTGTTCTACGGTGGCGACTGTTGTCTCAGAGGTTCTCTCGGCGGCGCGGGTCCAGAAGGTGTCCTTGGTGCGGACGGCGCTCAGTTCCTCGGGGACGTTCCCGTCGTGGCCGTCGTGCCAGCCGGTGAACCAGATGGCGGCGACGGCCTCGGTGTCTTCGGTGGTGGCGGGGCGCACGTGCATGCGCCCCACCGTGCCACCTACTGCGGGTCGTACGCCAGGTTCGGGCGCAGCCAGCGCTCCATCTCGTCGAGCTCCAGGCCGCGGCGCTTGGCGTAGTCCTCGACCTGGTCGCGGCCGAGCCGCCCGACGCTGAAGTACCGCGCGGACTCGCTGGCGAAGATCAGGCCGGAGACGGCCGCGGCCGGGGTCATCGCGTACGACTCGGTCAGGCCGAGGCCGATCTTCTCGGCCTCGATCAGCTCGAAGAGCTCCTTCTTCTCGCTGTGGTCCGGGCTCGCCGGGTAGCCCAGCGCGGGCCGGATGCCGCGGAACCGCTCGGCGTGCAGGTCCTCCAGCACCGGGACGACGTCCGGCTCGAACCACGCCTTGCGGGCCTCCAGGTGGATCCACTCGGCGAACGCCTCGGCCAGCCGGTCGGCCAGCGCCTTCACCATGATCGCCCGGTAGTCGTCGTTCTTGGCCTCGTACGCCGCCGCCAGCTCCTCGGCGCCGTGGATCGCGACCCCGAACCCACCGAGGTGGTCGCCGGACGGCGCGATGTAGTCGGCCAGGCAGCGGTTGTGCCGGCCGGCCGGCTTCTCGGTCTGCTGGCGCAGCATCGGGAACGACAGCCCGCGGTCGTCGAGCACGATGTCGTCGCCCTCGCTGTGCGCCGGCCAGAACCCGTACGCGCCCTCGGCGGTGAACGATCCGTCGGCGATGATCTGGTCGAGCAGCGTGTTCGCGTCGTCGAACAGCTCCTTGGCGACCGGGTTGTCCAGGATCGCCGGGTACTTGCCCTTCAGCTCCCAGGCCAGGAACAGGAACTGCCAGTCGATCATCTCGCGCAGCGTCTCCAGGCTGGGCGTCTCGCGCCGCAGCCCGGTGAACGCGGGCACCGGCAGTTCGCCGTACTCGACCGGTTCGGCGTTGGCCCGGGCCTGCTCGACGGTCAGCAACGGTGCGCGCTGCTTGTTCGCGTGCTGCTCGCGGAGCCGGTCCTGGTCCTCACGGTTGCTGACGGCCAGCGCTGCCGCGCGGTCCTCGTCGAGCAGGTCCGACATCACGCCGACCACCCGGGAGGCGTCCAGCACGTGCACCGTGGTCTGGTCGTACGCCGGGGCGATCCGCACCGCCGTGTGCTGCTTGGACGTCGTCGCGCCACCGACCAGCAGCGGCAGCTTCAGCCCGCGGCGCTGCATCTCCGCGGCGACCGAGACCATCTCGTCCAGCGACGGCGTGATCAGCCCGGACAGGCCGATCGCGTCGGCCCCCTCAGCGATCGCGGTGTCCAGGATCTTCGCGGCCGGCACCATCACGCCGAGGTCGATCACCTCGTAGTTGTTGCAGCCGAGCACCACGCCGACGATGTTCTTGCCGATGTCGTGCACGTCGCCCTTGACCGTGGCCATCACGACCTTGCCCTGCCCGCGGAACGCCTCCTCGCGGCCCTCCAGCCGGGCCTGCTCCTTCTCGGCCTCCATGAACGGCTCCAGGTAGGCGACCGAGCGCTTCATCACCCGGGCGCTCTTCACCACCTGCGGCAGGAACATCTTGCCGGAGCCGAACAGGTCGCCGACGATGCTCATCCCGTCCATCAGCGGGCCCTCGATCACCTGCAGCGGCCGCGGGTACTGCTGCCGGGCCTCCTCGGTGTCCTCCTCGACGAAGTCGACGATGCCGTGCACGAGCGCGTGCGACAGCCGCTCCTGGACGGTGCCCTCGCGCCAGCTCAGGTCGACCTCGCGCTTGGTGCCCTGGCCCTTCACGTTCTCGGCGAACGCGACCAGCCGGTCGGTGGCGTCGTCGCGGCGGTCGAAGATGACGTCCTCGACCAGCTCCAGCAGGTCCTTCGGGATGTCCTCGTAGACCGCCAGCTGGCCGGCGTTCACGATGCCCATGTCCAGGCCGACCTTGCCGGCGTGGTACAGGAACGACGAGTGCATCGCCTCGCGGACGACGTCGTTGCCGCGGAACGAGAACGACAGGTTCGAGATGCCGCCGCTGATGTGGACGCCCGGACAGCGCTCCTTGATCTGCGGCAGCGCCTCGATGAAGTTCTTGGCGTAGCCGTTGTGCTCGGACATCCCGGTCGCGACGGCCAGCACGTTCGGGTCGAAGATGATGTCCTCGGCCGGGAAGCCGATCCCGGTCAGCAGGTCGTACGCGCGGGCGCAGATCTCGACCTTGCGCTCGACGGTGTCGGCCTGGCCCTGCTCGTCGAAGGCCATCACGACCGCGCCGGCGCCGTAGCTCATGATCCGGCGGGCCCGGTCGAGGAACTCCTCCTCGCCCTCCTTGAGGCTGATCGAGTTGACCACGCCCTTGCCCTGCACGCACTTCAGGCCGGCCTCGAGCACCGACCACTTCGAGCTGTCGATCATGATCGGGATCCGGGCCACCTCGGGCTCGGTCGCGATCAGGTTCAGGAACGTGGTCATCGCCTGCTCGCTGTCCAGCAGGTCGGCGTCCATGTTCACGTCCAGCAGGTTCGCGCCACCGCGGACCTGCTCCAGCGCCACGTCGACCGCGGCCTGGTGGTTGTCACCCTCGATCAGCCGGCGGAACTTCGCCGAGCCGGTCACGTTGGTGCGCTCGCCGATCATCACGAAGCCGGTGTCCTGGCCGATCGAGAACGGCTCCAGGCCGCTGAACCGGGTCCGGTCGTACGGCGCGGCCACCTCGCGCGGCGTCACCCCGCGGACCGACTCGGCGATCGCGGCGATGTGCGCGGGCGTCGTACCGCAGCAGCCGCCGACCAGGTTGACCAGGCCGGACTGCGCGAACTCCTCGAGCATCCCGGCGGTCTGGTCCGGCGTCTCGTCGTACCCGCCGAAGGCGTTCGGCAGGCCGGCGTTCGGGTGGGATGCGACGTAGGTGTCGGCGAACCGGGCCAGGTCGGCCACGTGCGGGCGCATCTCGTGCGCGCCGAGCGAGCAGTTCACGCCGACGACCAGCGGCTTGGCGTGCTCGATCGAGCTCCAGAACGCCTCGACGGTCTGGCCGGACAGCGTGCGGCCGGACAGGTCGACGATCGTCACCGAGATCCACAGCGGCAGCTCAGGGGCGACCTCCTGGGCGGCGGCGATCGCGGCCTTGCAGTTCAGGGTGTCGAAGATGGTCTCGATCAGCAGCAGGTCGACGCCGCCGTCGCGGAGCGCGGCGATCTGCTCGGCGTACGCCGCCTTGACCTGCTCGAACGTCACCGCCCGGTACGACGGGTCCTCGACCCGCGGGGACAGCGACAGCGTGACGTTCAGCGGGCCGATCGAGCCGGCCACGAACCGGCCACCGAACTCGTCGGCGGCCTGGCGGGCCAGCCGGGCGCCTTCCAGGTTCATCTCGCGGACCAGGTGCTCCAGGCCGTAGTCGGCCTGACCGATGCTGGTCGCGGTGAAGGTGTTGGTGGTGGTGATGTCGGCGCCGGCGTTCAGGTACTGCCGGTGCACGTCGAGGATGACGTCCGGCCGCATGATGTTCAGCAGGTCCGGGTCACCGGTCACGTCATGGGTGTGGTCACCGAAGCGGTCGCCCTGGTAGTCCTCCGGCGTCAGCTTCGCGCCCTGCAGCATCGTGCCCCACGCACCGTCCAGCACCGCGATGCGCTGGTCGAGCAGGTCTCGCAACGAGCTTGTGGTCACCCTTGGCCTCCAGAAGATTCCCGGAGGCGCCCTTGCGTGTGCTGATCAGGACGAGCGTGGCGGGCCTCCGGCCCGTTGCAGCGCCTCTCGGCCCAAGGAAAGATCGTACTGGCCCGAGCGCCCGGAAACACCACAAAATGTCCAGTTAGTGAGACTGCTGTCCATTCTGGTCGATCAGGTGCTGCAGGGCCGGGCCATAGAGGTCGGCGAGCAGCTCCGGGTCAGCGGCTGCGGCTTCGCCGGATTTCTGGACGGCGAGCAGGGCGCCGAGGCCGAGCAGGTGCGCGACGATCAGCTCGGCGCGCAGCTCGCGATCGGCGCCCTCGAGGTTGTCGGCGAAAACTCGCACGACCTGCTCGTGGAAGCGGTCGCGCATCATCTTCCGCTCGTCGCCGTCGCCGGCCGCGAAGACGACCCGGACCATCAGGTCGCTGTCGTGCTCGCGCCGCCAGCGGACCAGCGTCAGCACGGCGTGCCGCCCGAGCTCGGCGTTCGGCGCCGCGACCAGCAGCTGCCCGGCGTCCCCGAAGTCGGCGACGACGTCGAAGAGCTGATCCTTGCCGCCGTAGTGCTTGACGATCAGCGACGCGCTGACGCCGGCGTCGGCGGCGATCCCCCGCAACGTCACCGCGGCGTACGGCTGCCGCGCGAACGCGCGCTTGGCCGCTCTGAGGATCGCGGTCCGGCCGTCGTCGCTCATGTCACGGTCTCCACCAGTACCGCGGCCTTGCGCCGCGCAGGAATCAGCAAGGTGAGAACGATCGCCACCAGCGCCGCCGTACCGGCGATCACGAACACGATCAGGTAGGCGTCGAGCGTCGGCGCCGTGTGTCCTGCGTGCGTCGCCACCACCGTGCTCAGCACCGTCGCGACGACCGCGCTGCAGACAGCCTGCCCGATCGTGCGCATCAACGTGTTGAGGCCGTTCGCCGCGGCCGTTTCGGTCACCGGCACAGCATGCATGATCAGAGCGGGCAACGCCGAATACGCGACCGCCGTCCCCGCCGAGACCACGGTCGCTCCGGCCACGATCGCGATCAGGTTCTCACTGGTGAACAGCCGTACGACGTACCCGGCAGCCATCAGCGCCGCCGCGAACGCCAGCGTGAACCGCGGGCCGCGCGCGGCGGAGATCCGCGCCGAGACCGGCGAGAGCAGCACCATCGCGACGCCGCCCGGCAGCAGACACAACCCGCTCACCACGATCGACGCACCGAGCCCGTAGCCGGTCGACACCGGCTCCTGGACGAGCTGTGCGGTCGACAACGAGTTCGCGTAGAAGGCGAAGCCGATCAGCAGCGCCGCGAGATTGGTGAACAACACAGCCGGTCGCGCGGACACCCGAAGGTCGACCAGCGGGCTCGCCGTACGCAGCTCGAAGAACACCCACAACGGCACCACCACGAGCGCCCCCGCGAAGGTCGCGATCGTCGCCGCCGATCCCCATCCCCAAGCACTCCCCTTGGAGACAGCCAGCAGCAGACAAACCAGGAACGCGCTCAGCCCGAGCGCCCCCAGCACGTCGAACCGCCCACTGGTCCGCAGCTTCGACTCCGGCACGATCAGCAGCACGACGAGGATGTCGAGCACGCCGAGGCCGGCGCAGATCCAGAACATCGTGTGCCAGTTTGCGTACTCGACCACCAACGTCGCCGCCGGAATCCCGAACGCCGCCCCGACCCCGAGCGTCGAGCTCATGATCGCGATCGACGGAATCACCCGCTCGGCCGGCAGCTCGTCCCGCAGAATGCTGATCCCCAACGGCACCACAGCCACCGCCGCGCCCTGGAACGCCCGCCCCACCACCAGCACCGCCAGCACCGAGCTCGTTGCACAAAGCAACGACCCCAGCACCATCGACACCAGCGCGACCAGCAGCACCTTGCGCTTCCCGTACATGTCCCCCGCCCGCCCGAGCAGCGGCGTGAACACAGCACCGGTCAGGAGCGTCACCGTCAACAACCAGCTCACATCAGCCGGCTTGCTGTGCGTCAGCCCCGGCAACTCGGGCAGCAGCGGCACGACGATGGTCTGCATCACCGAGACGAGCACGCCGCAGGAGGCGAGCGCGGCAAGGATGAGACGAGGATGGGCGGCGGGCCGAACAGTCAACGGGGCGTCCTCACAGGCGGAGATGAACAAACGTTCACCTCCAGAGTAAACAACCGTTCACCGCGGGCGCGACTCCGGACCCGCCATGCTTCTGCCGCGCTCCCGCCGGGGCGGCCGGGGTGAGAGCCGCCGAGCCCGATGCGGCCCGAGCAGAGGTGGTGGGCTGCGGACGTCCACCACTCAGTAACCACCGCCGGGTGGTGCGGTCGCGGGCGCGCTGGGCTCAGATGGGGTGAGCTGTGGAGGGTTAGTGAGTGGTGGAGGTCCGGCTGCCAAGGCAGTCGGGCAGGTCAGCGGGGGCGGCGAGCTGAACCGTCCACTCTCTACCGCCTTTGGCCCACCGGAGCGGCTCGGTATTGGCCCATGGCCGTGGGCCGGTGTGGTTCTAGGGTGCTGGGGTGACTCGGATATTTCTGGCAGGGGCGACCGGGGTTGTCGGGCGGCGGTTGGTGCCGCGGCTGGTGGCGGGTGGGCATGCGGTGACCGCGTTGACCCGGCGTACGGCGGACGTGGAGGCGTTGCGGGCGCAGGGGGTCGAGGCGGTGGTCGGGGATGTTTTTGATGCCGACTCGCTGCGGGCGGCTGTGGTTGCGGCGGGGCCTGAGGTGGTGATGCAGCAGCTGACGGATCTGGCGGGGCTCGACTTTGCGGCGAACGCTCGGCTGCGGAAGGTCGGGACGCGGAATCTGGTGGATGCGGCTCAGGCGGCGGGGGCGCGGCGGTTTGTCGTGCAGAGCATCGCTTGGGCGTACGAGGCCGGGGATGAGCCTGCGTCGGAAGGTACGCCGTTGGATGTGGACGCGGAGTCCGAGCGGCGGCGTGGGACTGTCGACGCGGTGCGGACGATGGAGGAGTTGGCGGCGACGCTGCCGGAGTACGTCGTACTGCGGTACGGGACGCTGTACGGGCCGGGGACTTGGTATGCGCCGGATGGGCTGACGGTTGAGCAGGTGCGCTCTGGGCAGGTGGTGGCGAACGCTGATGTGAGCAGCTTCCTGCACGTCGATGACGCGGCGGGGGCCGCGGTCGAGTCGCTCGGGTGGCCGTCTGGCGCGGTGAACGTGGTGGATGACACGCCGGCGCCTGCGAGTGAGTGGGTGCCTGCGTTCGCGCGGGCGGCGGGGCTGGCCGGACCAGAGCCGGTGAGTGCAGAGCGGACCGGTTGGGCCCGGGGCGCCGACAACTCGTACGCGCGCAAGGAGCTGGGATGGACGCCGCAGCACAGCTCGTGGCGTGAGGGGTTCGGTAGTGCCTGAGACAGACAGCAGCCGGGCCCGGGGCGCCTGAGGGGGGAGGCGCCGGCCGCGCCCGGTTTGTGCGGTCCGCTGGTTGGGGGAGGCGTCAGCGGACCGGTCCGGTGGTCAGTTCGATGTCAGCGGTGTGGCGCTGGCCGGACTGGTCGGTCCAGGTGACTGCGACCTTGTCGCCGGGGTGGTGCTCGTTGAGGGCGGTGGAGAGAGCTTCCGGGGAGTCGATCGTCTTGCCGCCCAGGGCGGTGATGACGTCGCCTGCGGACAGGCCCGCTGCGGCGGCCTTGCCGTTGGCGACCACGTCGTTGACCACCGCGCCCTGGTCGCCGTTGGTGAGAACGGTGATGCCGAGGATCGGGGAGTCGCCGATGTGAACGTCGGCCGAGGACTGGCCGGCCTCGATCTGGTCCGCGATGGCCATCGCTTGGTTGATCGGGATGGCGAAGCCTTGGGTTTGGCCGCTGCCGCCGCCGTCGCCCTGGGACTGGCCGCCGTCGCCCTGCGATTGGCCGTTGCCGAAGCCGCCGTTGCCCTGGGACTGCCCGTCGCCGAACCCGCCGTCGCCTTGGCCGAAGCCGTTGCCCTGGCCGAACCCGCCGTCACCGAAGCCCGGCGCGCTCGGGTCGAACGCCGTCTGACCAGCCCCACCCTGGTTCCCGTTCCCACCCGAGCCGGCGACGTCGACGCCGATCACCTCACCCGCCGAGTTGGCCAGCGGGCCGCCCGAGTCGCCGGCCTGGATGTTCGCGTCCGTCGCGATCAGCCCGGTCAGGTTCTCCGGGTTCTGACCCGACTCGTCCGTCGCTGTGATCGCCTGGTTGAGCGCAGTGACGTCACCCGGCGCGTAGCTCGGCTGCCCGCCCTTGCCGCCCGCGTTGCCGATGCCGACGACGTCGTCGCCGATCTTGACCGTCGAGGAGTCGCCGATCTTCGCGGTCTGCAGCCCGGACGCGTCCTTCAGCTTGAGCACCGCGATGTCGTGGCTGTCGTCGTACCCGACGACGCTGGCCTGGTACGTCTTGCCGTTCCCGACGTCGACCACGCTGATCTGCGTCGCGCCCTGGACCACGTGGTGGTTGGTGAGCACCTCGCCGTCCGGCGTCAGCACGATCCCGGTCCCGGCCGCCCGCGCTCCCTCGAAGCCGAGCACGGTGTTGATGTTGACCAGCCCGGGCGAGACCTTCGCCGCGACGTCCGCGGGGCTCAGCACCTGGGCGAGCTGCGAGGAGTTCGCGACGTGCTGGTCGATGCCCCAGGCGACCGAGCCGGCGACCAGCGCGGCCGCGAGGCCGAGCGCGCCGACCATCGCCGGCAGCCGGCGCCGCCGCTTCGGCGGTTGCGGCTGCTGCCACGGCCCGTACGGCGGCGGGTACTGCCCTTGCTGCCAAGGCCCCGGCTGCGGGTACCCGTACGACACGTACCCCGGCTGCCGCTGATCGTTCTGCCCCTGCTGGTCCATCGTCCCTGCGCCTCCTCAGGCTGTTCCTTCCTGAGATCGAGTAGACCGCGCCGACCTGAGAACCCGATCGGACGAACAGAGGAATCAGCTGAGAATCCGGTGTGCCCCGCAACACACGCCGAGGGCAACTATTTCGTGGCCGGCCCGACCAGGCGTTCGACCGCCGCGACGACGGCCCGCCGCCGGGCGGGCTGATCGGGCACCCCGGACTCGAACTCCGGGTTCATCGAGGACCAGCTGGTCGCGATCGCCTGCACCAGCGACAGCAGCTCGACCGGGCTGAAGTCACTCACCAGCGTCCCGGCCGCCCGCGCCCGCTCCAACTCTTCGAGCCGAGCCGCGTTGACCTCGAGCACCACCTCGAGCCGCGCACTCCCCGGCCGCTCCAGCCGGTACCAGACCGCCAGCCGCAGGTGATCCGGGGACGCCTCGAAGTAGTCGAACACCCGCCCCGCGTACGCCGGCAGGTCGTCCGCGCTGAACCCGACCTCGGCCAGGTACGCCTCGACGTACGCCGTGAACACCGCGTCGAACAGCCCGTCCTTGTTGCCGAAGTAGGCGTAGATCATCGCCTTGTTGCACCCGGCCAGCTCGGCGATCCTGTCCACCCGGGCGCCGGCGATCCCGACCTTGGCGAACTCCCCCGTCGCCGCCGCCAGAATCTCCCCCCGCGTCCGCTCCGCATCACGTGTTCGCCTCATCCTCGCAGCCTAGCAACCAACTGGTCAGTTGCTTAAATGTCTCGGAAGGTGTTTCATGGATGTATCCAACCAGTCAGTTAGTTAGCGAGAAGGAAACCAAGATGTCCAAGACGTGGCTGATCACCGGGAGTTCCCGCGGTCTCGGCAGGGAGTTGGCGGTGGCGGCACTCGAGGCGGGCGATCGTGTCGTGGCGACCGCGCGGACGCCCGAGCAGCTCTCCGACCTCACCGGCAAGTACGGCGATCAGGTGCGCGCCGTCGCGCTCGACGTGACCGACGCCGCGGCCGCTCGCGCGGCCGTCCAGGTCGCGCTCGACGCGTTCGGCGGGCTCGACGTCGTCGCGAACAACGCCGGGTACGCGAACAGCGTCGCGATCGAGGAGATGGCCGAGGACGACTTCCGGGCGCAGGTCGAGACCAACCTGTTCGGGGTCGTGAACGTGACCCGGGCGGCGTTGCCGGTGTTCCGGGAGCAGCGCGGTGGGCACTTCCTGCAGTTCTCGTCGGTCGGCGGGCGGGTCGGCGGTACGCCGGGCATGGGCGCGTACCAGACCGCGAAGTTCGCTGTCGAAGGGTTCAGCGAGGTGCTCAGCAACGAGGTGAAGCCGTTCGGGGTGAAGGTCACGATCATCGAGCCGGGCGGGTTCCGGACCGACTGGGGTGGTTCGTCGATGACGATCCCGCCGGTCGGGGCGGACTACGAGTCGACGGTCGGCGCGATGAACACCTACCGCCGCGAGACCGACGGCACCCAGCCCGGGGATCCGGCCAAGGCCGCCAAGGCGATCGTGGAGATCACCAACCTCGACAACCCGCCGCTGCGGCTGCTGCTCGGCAAGGACGCGCTCGAGGCGGTCCGGAAGTCCTCGGCCGCCCGCGCCGAAGAGGCCGAGCAGTGGGCCCATGTCAGCACGTCCACCGACTACTGAGTCAAGAAGGCATCGATCATCGCGTTCACCTCGGCCGGGTTCTCCAGCGCGGCCAGGTGCGCGGTCTTCTCCAGTACGGCGAACGTCGCGCCCGGGATCGCGTCGGCCATCGCCTGCGTCTCGGCGACTGGGAAGGTCGCGTCCTCGCGGCCGGCCACGACGAGCACTGGCGCCGTGATGGTGCCGAACAGCTCACGCTGGTCCGGCCGCCGGGGCACGACGCTGGTCACCGCGTGCCGCACCGAGGAGACGTCGGCCCGCGACGCCAGTTCGTTGACGAAGGCAACGGCCTCGGGTCGCTCCCGTTTGCTGGTCGGTCCGAGGAACGCGTCCCGGACGGGCCCGACCAGCGGCCCGCGCATCCCGCCGAGCAACTGCGCCGCCCGCACCAGTACGCCGTACTCGGCCTTCTGCCGCAGGCCGGCCGGGGACGCGGTCGCGTTCATCAGCACCGCACGATCGACGCGTGACGGGTGCAGTGCGGCGAAGGTGCCGCCGATCATCCCGCCCCACGAGTTGCCGACCAGATGCGCCCGGTCGATGCCGAGGGCATCGAGAATCTGGACGACGACCTGCGCGCACTCGGCGAAGCTGAACGAACCTGTCAGCGGGCTGCTCCCACCGTGCCCCGGCGGGTCCACCAGGACCACCCGGAACCGCTCAGCGAAGTACGCCGCCTGCGCGTTCCACAGCGTCCCGTCCATCAGCAGGCTCGGCCAGAACACCACCGCCGGCCCCTCACCCGAGACCCGCAAGCGGATCCGCCCGAGCACCGTCTCGACGTACTGGTCTTCCATGCGCTGGACTCTAAGCTCCCGCGAGCCGGGCCGCTACTGTCCGGGCATGCTCGGCGACCTCGGGTGGTGAGACGACCTCGACGGCGACGCCGAGCAGTCCCATGTAGAGGACGAGCTCGTCCAGCGAGTTGGAGCCGGTCCGGACCAGGCAGCTCGCAGAATCCACCGCCTCGATCGTCGCGACCGTCGACGAGAGCCGGTCGGCGACCGCAGCAGCAGAAGCGTGCACGCGGAAGACCGCCTGGTACTTGTAGCCACCGGAAGCGATCCCAGGAAGAGCTTCCGGAATCTCGCGCGGGGTGAACCGCGGCCCGGTCGGAATCCTCAACGTCATCCGATCCAGCCGATAGGTCCGCCAGTCGTCGCGATCCAGATCCCAAGCCGTCAGGTACCACCGCCGGCCCGTGTGAATTAACCGATGCGGCTCGACACTCCGCACACTCGCCGTCCCGTCGTGCGACCGGTAGTCGAACCGCAACCGCTGATGGTCCCGGCACACCGCAGCGACCACCAGCAACACCTCCGGGTCCACAACAGCACCCTGAGCAGCCGGTACGGCGACCGACTGCAGCAGCCGCACCCGGTGCCGCAGCCGAGACGGCAGCACCTGCTCCAGCTTCGTCAGCGCACGCACTGACGACTCCTCCAGCCCAGCCACTCCCCCGGCCGCCGAGCTCCGCAGCCCGATCGCCACCGCAACCGCCTCCTCGTCGTCCAGCAGCAACGGCGGCAACGACGCCCCGGCGCCCAGCCGATAGCCGGCGACACCAGGGACCGCCTCAACCGGGTAGCCGAGGTTGCGCAACTTGTCGACGTCCCGCCGTACGGTCCGGACGCCGACACCCAGCTCCAAAGCCAGCGTCGTCCCCGACCAGTCGCGCGGGGTCTGCAGCAGGGAGAGCAGCTTGAGCAGCCGCGCCGAGGTTTCCAACATGTCCCGAAGTCTGTCATCCAGCTAGGACCGAAGCTGTCCTAACCGGATGACAGAGTCATAGCCATGACGACGATCACCGAGTTCCGCCTCGACATCCCGCAGAGCACCCTCGACGACCTGCAGCGCCGGCTGACCGACGCGCGGCTCCCCATGGAACTTCCGGGCGACGGCTGGGACACCGGCGTCCCCGTCAGCTGGCTGAGCGGCCTCGTCGACTACTGGCGCACCGAGTACGACTGGCGCAAGGTCGAGCAGCAGCTCAACGAGTTCCCGCAGTACACGACCGAGATCGACGGGCAGCGGATCCATTTCCTGCACGTCCGCTCGGCCGAGCTGGACGCGCTGCCGCTGCTGCTGACGCACGGCTGGCCGGGCTCGTTCGTCGAGTTCGTCGACCTGATCGGTCCGCTGACCGACCCGGTCGCGCACGGCGGCGACGCGGCTGACGCCTTCCACGTCGTGATCCCGTCGCTGCCCGGTTTCGGTTTCTCGACGCCGGTCGTGGACGCGGGTTGGACCACCGAGCGGATCGGCCGGGCCTGGGCCGAGCTGATGAGCCGGCTGGGCTACGACCGGTACGGCGTCCAGGGCGGTGACATCGGCGGCGCGGTCTCGCCGCAGGTCGCCCGGGCCGACCGCGAGCGGGTCGTCGGCGTGCACGTCAACGGCGGGCCGGCGCTGCCGCCGTTCCCGCTGCCGGACGAGGAGCTCGCGACGCTGACGCCGCTGGAGCAGGACCGGATCGCGCGGGTCGGTGAGTTCATGCAGGAGCAGTTCGGCTACATCGCGATCCAGTCGACGCGGCCGCAGGCGCTGGCCTACGGGCTGGTCGACTCACCGGTCGGGCAGCTGGCCTGGATCATGGACAAGTTCCGCGAGTGGACGCACCCGCGGGCGACGCTGCCGGACGAGATCATCAGCCGCGACAAGCTGCTCACCAACGTGATGATCTACTGGCTGACCGGCTCGGCCGGTACGGCGGCGTACGTCGGGTACGCCCAGGGCGGCGCCTGGGGTGCTCAGCTGGAGAACTCCGGCGTCCCGACGGCGGCGATCATCTTCGCCCACGACGTCTGCATCCGGCGCTACGCCGAGCGCGAGAACACCATCGTGCGCTGGACGGACGTCGACCAGGGCGGCCACTTCGCCGCCCTGGAGGAGCCGGAGCTCCTGCTCGCCGACGTCCGGGAGTTCTTCAGGAGCGTTCGAGGATGACGATCTGGATCTTGCGGTTGGTCCTGGTCGTGTAGGTGTCGTAGTCCGGCCAGACCTCGACCATCTGCGGCCAGATCCTCATCCGCTCCTCGTCGGTCGCCACCCGGGCGCGGGCCGCGAACCGGTCGCCCTTGATCTGGACCTTCACGTCCGGGTCGGCGACCAGGTTGTGGTACCAGCCTGGGTGCTGCGGCGCGCCGCCCTTGGAGGCGACGATGGCGTAGCCCTCGTCGACCTGGCGGTAGATCAGCGCGTTCTTGCGCTCCTCGCCGGACTTGGCGCCGATCGTCGTCAGGACCAGGATCGTCGCGCCGTGGTCGCCCCAGTCGTAGCCGACCGCGCCGTCGCTGTCCTCGTACGCCTGGACGTGCTCGGCTCCGTACAGTTTCTGCTCTGCCATACGACGTGTAGCCAACCGGACACGCGATCTATTCCCGGCGCGGGACCGGAATCCGGGCCAGGTCCGCGGCGATCACGACCTCGCCGCCGAACTCAGCGCGGGCCTCCTCCTCGAACGGTTTCATGTCGGTGTAGCGCTGCGAGAAGTGCGTCAGCACCAGCGTCCGGACGCCGCACTCCTGCGCGACGCGCGCGGCCTGCCGGGCGGTCAGGTGCCCGAAGTTCCGGGCCAGCGTCGCCTCCGAGGACAGGTACGTCGACTCGATCACCAGCAGGTCCGCACCGTCGGCCAGCCGGAAGACGCTCTCGCACAACCGCGTGTCCATCACGAACGCGAACCGCTGCCCCCGCCGCGGTTCGCTGACCTGCTCGACGGTCACCGTCCGCCCGTCCACCACCAGCGACCCGGCCGCCTGCAACCGCCCGACCGCGGGCCCGCTCACGCCGTACGCCGCCAACTGCTCCGGCAGCATCCGCCGCCCGTCGGGCTCGACCAGCTGGTAACCGAACGCCTCGACCGGGTGCTCCAATCGGCGTACCCAGAGCTGACCGAACGAGCCGACCGAGAGCAGCCCTTCCTCGTCGATCGGCTCCTCGCGCAGCTCGGCCCGCTCGAAGAACGACGCGGCGTACCGGAGCCGGGTGAAGTACTCCTGCCCCGACGCCGGGTAGTGCGCGTGCACCGGGTGCGGTACCCCGTCGAGCGACAACCGCTGCACCACCCCCGGTACGCCGAGGCAGTGGTCGCCGTGGAAGTGCGTGACGCACAGCCGCGTGATCGCGCCGGCCGCGACCCCGGCGTACAGCATCTGGCGCTGGGTCCCCTCGCCCGGGTCGAACAGGAACCCCTCGGAGTCCCAGCGCAGGAAGTAGCCGTTCTGGTTCCGCTCCCGGGAGGCCACCTGGCTCCCGGTGCCGAGCACAACTAGTTCGCGCACGCCCTCACAGTAGTGCGAACGCCTTCAGGAACAGCTCGACGTGCTGGGTCTCCCAGATCAGCGGCGGCCGGATCTTCAGCACCTGACCACCGGGTCCGGTCGTGCCGACCAGTACGCCGTGCTCGCGCAGCCGCTCGGCCAGGTCGGCCGCGGTCACGCCGGCCTCGTCCGGGATCTCGACGCCGACCATCAGCCCCTGCCCGCGGACCTTCGCCGCCCGGTGGATCGACGGCGCCAGCTCGGTCAACCCGGCGAGCAACTGCGCGCCGACCGCACCCGACCGCGCGACCAGGTCGGACTCCTCGATCACGTCGAGCACGGTGTTCGCCGCGACGCAGGAGACCGGGTTGCCGCCGAAGGTGCTGAAGAACTCGTCCACGGTCGCGAACTGCTCGGCGATCGCGCGGCGGGTGATCAGCGCGGCGACCGGGTGCCCGTTGCCCATCGGCTTGCCGAGCGTGACGAAGTCCGGCGTCAGCCCGTAGTCCTCGAACCGCCACAGGTGCCGTCCGCCGCGGCCGAACCCGGCCTGCACCTCGTCGGCGAGGAACAGCCCACCGGCCGCGTGCACCGCGTCCTGCAGCCCACGCATGAACTCACCGGTCGGCGTCAGAATCCCCGCGCTGCTGAAGACCGAGTCGACCGCGAGCAACGCGACGTCGTGCCCGTCCAGCTGGTCGCGCCCGGCCTGAACGCGTTCCCGGGCCTCCTCCGCAGTCGGCTGCCGACCGTCCACAACCCGCGGCGCCTCGAACGTGCCGACGTGTGCCGGACGCGCCGACGGTGGATAGGTGTTGGTCGACCAGGCAGTCGTCGCCTCGCTCACCCCGTGGTACGCCAGATCGGCAGCGATCGCGCCCGACCGCCCGGTGACGATCCGCGCCATCCGCCAGGCCAGGTCGTTGGCCTCGCTGCCCGAGTTCATGAACACGCAGGTGTCCAGCCCGTCCGGCATCGACGCGGTCAGCCGCTCGGCCAGCTCGATCGCGTGCGGGTGCAGGTACCGCGAGTGCACATTCAGTACGCCGGCCTGCCGCGCGACCGCCTGCACCACGGCCGGGTGCGCGTGCCCGACGACCGGAACGTTGTTGTAGGCATCGAGGTAGCGCTTGCCGTCGGTCCCTTCGATCCAGACCCCCGCGGCCCGCGCGACCTGCAACGGCCGCCGGTAGAACAACGGCGACAACGTCCTCCCCCCGAACACCAAGTCCCGGCGGTCGAGCAGGTCATCACCTCCCGCAACACTGACGCGCGACGTGCCGCAGATCCGGTGGAACCGGTCCGACAGCTCCCGCGGCGACAGCTCCGTCCACAAGTCGAGCACGTGCCAGCTCCCGGCGACCAGGCTGGTCAGGTACTCCTCGTTGCCCGGGTACAGCGGCGCTCGCCAAGCCGAGATCAGCGTGCTCGCCGCACACCGCGCGAGCACCAGCTCGCCGATCAGCTCGACCTCCGCCGGCTCCAGTGGCAGCACCCGCTGGTACGCGTCCAGGAACTCGCGCGCGGCCGGCCAGGGGTCCTCGGACTCGCGCAGCAGCGAAGCCAGGCTGATCGCCAGGTCCGCGACGCGCGCGGTGTGGTGCATGTCGCCGAAGTCGATCACGCCGTCGATGCCGTCGGCCCCGAGCAGCACGTTGCTCAGCGTCACGTCGGCGTGCAGGGTCAGCGCCGGCAGCTTGCTCGTTGCCTCCGGCAAGGATTCGAAGCGGTCGAGCAGGCGCTGCATCGGAGCCCGGCGGCGCTCCTCGGGCAGGCGTTCGGCGTACGGGCGCAACGACGAGACCACGCGGGGATCCCAGTCCAGACGGCGGTGCGCGGCCGGATGACCGAAGCCCTGCAGGGCTTTGACGAGCCGCGCGCAGATCGTGCCGAACGACGCGGCGAACCAGCTCGGCAGCCGAACCAGGTCGCCGACCTGGCCGGGCATCACCGTCATCAGCCGGGTCAAGTGCTGGCGGCCGTCCGCGGCCTCGGCGAGCACCACCGAGCTGCCGTCGAGCGCGGGCAGCAGCCGTGGGATCGGCAGCGCCGGATCGGTCAGCTCGACGTGCCGCATCGCGGCGCTCTCCATCGCGATCTGCGCCGGGTCGTCACCGGTGTTGGAGATCTTCAGCACCAGCTCGCGACCGTCGCCGGTGACGGCGAGGAAGTTGCGGTCCCGCTCGCTGCGCAGCATCGTCAGCTCCGCCACGATCCCGTACGCCGTCCGCAGCAGGTCGGTCGCCGCGGCGATCCCGACCTCGGGCGGGTCCTCGATCATGCTTGGCGTCTGCCCTGCGACGGTCTCCACGCTCACTCCTTCACCTGACACTGCTCGCCCCGCGGAACACCAGCGGCGTCCGGGGCTGCGCGGTCTCGAAAGCTCCGCCGGCGGTCCGCCGGAGCAACTGATCGTGACCCGGCAGGACGAAGTCCGCCAGGGCGGCGACCCGCGCGATCGACGCGTTCGCCTGCTCCGGGCCGGTCGGCTGCCCCGACGCCTGCCCGGACCGCAGCACGTCCAGCGTCGGTACGGCGTCGCCGGTCAGCACGACGGTCCCGTCGTCGGTCGCGACGCTGAGCCCGATCGAGCCGGGCGTGTGCCCGGGCAGCTCGATCACCTGGACACCCGGCAGCACCTCGTCGCCTTCAGCAGTCTCGGTGATCTCCAGCCCGGCCAGCACCGAGCTGGTCCAGCTCGGCGTGTGCGGCCCGGCCGGGTTCGCCAGGAAGGTCAGCTCGGCGGGGTGCACGACCACGCGGCTCCCGGCGAACAGGTCGATGTTCTGGATGTGGTCCCAGTGCCCGTGCGACAGCACGACGGTGTCGATGTCGGCCGGTTCGAAACCACGCTCGGCCAGCTCGCGACGCAGCGCCCGGCGGCGGCCGACGTGCCCGAAGTCGAACACCAAACGTCGGCCCTCGCTCTCGACCAGCACGATCGAGCAGAACGCCGGGCTGCCCTGGTCGGTCGCGAGCGAGTAGCCGTTGAGCAGCGCGGTGACGGTGGGCATCAGCCCAGCGCCGTGACGAGCGTGCTCGCCGAGATGTTGCCGCCGCAGGACACGATCGCGACCCGCGCGCCTTCCAGATCCGTACGCCGGGCGCGCGCGGCCGCGAAGGCCATCGCCGCCGAGCCTTCGACCAGCTGGTGCTCGGTGTCGATCACCATCCGCAGCGCGGCGGCGATCGCGTCCTCGCTGACCAGCACCCAGTCGTCGACCAGCTCGCGGCAGAGCGGGAACGTGATGCTGCCCGGTTCGACGCTGCCCGCCGTACCGTCGGACAGGCTCTCCTGCGGCTCGACCTGGACGATCTCCCCGGCCACGATCGACGCGGCCATCGGCGCCTCCCGGACCGGCGAAGCACCGATCACCTTGATGCCCGGCCGGTGCCGCTTCAGCACCGACGCGACGCCGCTGACCAGACCGCCACCGCCGACCGCGACGACGACCACGTCGAGCTGCTGACCGGCCAGCTGCTCGAGGATCTCCACCCCGACCGTGCCCTGCCCGGAGATCGTGTCGGGGTCGTTGTACGGCGGGACGTAGACCAGGTCGTGCTCGGCGGCGTACGCGCGGGCCTTCGGCTCCAGGACGCCGGAGTCGAGGCCTTCGGCGCGCAGCTCCAGCCCGAACCGGCGCAGCGCGGCGACCTTACCCGGCGCCGCGTTCTCCGGCAGGTAGACGATCCCGCGCCCGCCGAGCGTGGCCAGCGCGTTGCCGACGCCGAGCCCGTGGTTGCCGGTGGACGCCGTCACGACGCCGCGCTCGCGCTGCTCGTCGGTGAGGGTGAGGATCTTCGCCATCGACCCGCGGGCCTTGAACGAGCCGGTCCGCTGCAGGTGCTCGCTCTTGACCAGCACCTCGGCGCCGATCTCCTCGCTGAACGCGTCGTACCGGACCAGCGGCGTCATCGGCAGGTGCTCGCGCAGCTTCGGCGCGACCCGCTCGGACCGGGCGGCGATCTCGGCCGGCGTCGGTTGTTCGTCGGTCATCTGGATCTCTCCGTTCAGGAAGACGTCGTACTGAGGGCCGGCGACGGGACGTCGGGACGCTCCTCCGGGCCGGGGCCGTCGTACAGGTTCCAGGGCAGCTGCTGGTAGCTGTTGCTGCAGGGCAGTCCAGGGGTCAGCTGGTAGACGCCGGTGGTCAGGTCGACCAGGCTGGACACGATCGTCTCGTTGCGGTCCAGCTCGTGCCGGCGTGGGTCGGAGTGCTCGCAGACGGCGTTCGGGTGGCCGAAGTGGTCGCTCATCGTGGACTGCACGATCCGCGCGACCGCCTCCTCGCTGGTCCCGTCGAGGCGGATCTGGGCCAGGCCCTCCTCGACCCGCGGCAGCCGGTACAGCGAGTCGACCGAGAACGGCTTGTAGCTGCCGTTGATCTGCTCGGGGACGAACGACTGGAAGTGGTTGCCGTGCACGAGCAGGCCGTCGGTCGGGTACATCCAGCCGTTGCGGCCCGGCGTGGTCTCGATGTCGATCGCGAAGCCGTCCCGGTGCGTCAGCAGCAGGTTGCTGGACAGGCTCTGCCGGGCGTCGAAGATCACCTGCAGCGCGTCGTGGAAGTCCCAGCACTCCAGCACCGTACGGCGAACCACCGTGCCCGGGATCCCCGCGCCCGGGCCGAAGCCCGCGCCGAGTCCGTTCGCGTTCAGCGCGATCCCGGCCGAGTTCGCGCCGTGCCGGGCGACCTGGCCGGCCTCGACGTGACCGATGATCGTCGGCTTGCCGGGCTGGGTGATCCGCAGCACCACGACGGTGCCGGCGACACCGGAGTACAGGTCCCAGTTCTGGCCGGCGAAGACGTGGCCGAGCGGGTTGGCGGCCGGCAGCAGCGCGAACGACGTACAGCCGTCGTCGTTGGCGTCGGCGACCCCGGTGCCCTCGGTGTGCTCGGTCCCGAACACGTCGCCGCGGAGCAGCTCGCCGCGGACGTTCAGGGTCAGGATCTCCTCCAGGCTGCGGTTCGCGCCGAGCGCGATGCCGCGGATCTCCTCGAGCAGGTCCGGCGCGAAGCCCTCGACCAGCGGGATCCACTGCCGCGAGCGCGCCGTCACCTCGTCCCACGGCAGCCCGGTCTTGCGGGACACCGAGGCGGAGTAGAAGGCCAGCGAGCGCTCGATCTGCGCGCGGGCGGCCTCGCCGTACTGCTCACCCCGGCCCCGCGGGTCGGCGGCGGTGAGGTCGATGGTCGGCAACTGCGTCACGAGCTTGACTCCATTCGTTACAAGATCAGGATTCACTGTAGCGTCTATTACGAGCGCGAGGAATGGCCTGTCCGGTCGCCGTCGGACAGGTGCGCGACGGTGACGCCGGTCTCGGTCAGCGTCCGGGTGACCGCGCGGCCGCCGTACACCCAGTAGATGGTCATCTCGTCGTCGCCGGCGTTGACGAAGTGGTGCGGTACGCCGGCCGGCACCCAGGTCGCGTCGCCGGCCTTCAGCTCGACGCGTTCGCCGCCGATCACCGCGACCGCGCGGCCGCGCAGGATCAGCACCGACTCCTCGACGTTGTGCGAGTGCAGCGGGATCTGGGTGCCGACCTGGAAGGTGGTCGTGCCGGTGGTGACGCCGTTGTGGGTGCTGTTCCAGCTGCCGACGTACGGCGTGGTGACGACGCCGTTGCCGCGGTCGAAGACCTCGACCTCGTCGGGGTCGATGACCAGGCACTCGGACTCGGGCGTCGTGGCCGGGCCGACCCAGACGGTCTTGGTGTTCATGAACTCGCGCATACCGTGCGGGCCCAGCTCGCGGCCGTAGCCGGAGCGCTTGATGCCGCCGAACGGGAGCCGGGGGTCGGAGGCGACCATCCCGTTGACGAACACCGCTCCGGCTTCGAGCTTGCGGCTGTACTCCTCGGCCTTGGCCGCGTCGGTCGTCCACAGCGCGGCGCCGAGGCCGAACTCGGTCTGGTTGGCCAGCCGGATCGCCTCGTCGGCGTCGGTCGCGCGGACGATCGCGGCCAGCGGGCCGAAGGTCTCCTCGTCGAACGCGGCCATTCCCGGTACGACGTGGTCGAGCACGGTGGGCTGGTAGAAGTAGCCCTCACGGTCGACGTTCTCGCCACCGCGCAGCAGCTTCGCGCCGGCCTCGACCGAGCGGCGGGCCTGGTCGTGCAGGGTGTCGCGCAGGTCCGCCCTGGCCAGCGGGCCGATCGTCGTCTCGTCCGCGAGCGGATCGCCGATCACCAGCCGGTCGGTCGCGGCGCAGAACGCGTCCACGAACTCGTCCGCCACCGACTCCTCGATGATGAACCGCTTCGCGTTCACGCAACTCTGCCCGACGTTGATGAACCGCGCCCGGACGGCGGTCTCGGCCGCGGCCTGGAGGTCGGCGTCGGCCAGGACGACGAACGGGTCGGAGCCGCCCAGCTCCAGCACCTGCTTCTTCAGCGCCGCGCCGGCCTGGGCCGCGATGATCGTGCCGACCTCGGTCGAGCCGGTGAACGTCACCGCGGCGATCCGCTCGTCGGCGATCAGCTCGGCGACCTTCTTCGTCTCCACCAGGACGACCTGGGCCAGGCCTTCCGGCGTACCGGCCGCGTACAGGACGGCGGCGATCGCCAGCGCGCACTGCGGAACCGAGTTGGCGTGCTTGAGCACGATGCCGTTGCCTGCGGCAAGCGCCGGGGCGGCGAAGCGGAAGAACTGCCAGAACGGGTAGTTCCACGGCATCACCGCGAGGACGACGCCGAGCGGGTCGTGGACGATCCGGCTCTGGCTCGCGTTGCTGCGCACCGGCTGGTCGGCCACGAAGCCGATCGCGTTCGTCGCGTAGTACTCGCAGGTGATCGCGCACTTCTCGATCTCCGCGCGGGCCTCGGTCAGCGGCTTGCCCATCTCCTGGGAGATCAGCAGCGCGAGATCGGCGGACTTGTCGCGCAGCGTCGTGGCGATCCTGCGGAGCAGCTCGGTGCGCTCGCCGATCGGAGTCCGGCGCCAGGCGGCCTGTGCCGCGACGGCCGCGGTCAGGCGTTCGTCGACCGACTGGTCGGACTCCGGCTCGAACTCGGCCAGCTGCTGACCTGTCGCGGGGTTGACGGAACGGATCATCTCAGAGCTCTCCTGCCTTCAGACGCTGCAGCACGTAGGGCAGCACGCCGCCGTGCCGGTAGTACTCGGACTCCCGCGGAGTGTCGAGGCGGATCCGCAGCCGGTAGCTGCGGCCGCCGGAGACGACGGTCGCGAACCCGTCGTCGCCGAGGGTGATGTCGATCGGGTGCTCGCCGGTGAGTTCGTCGCCCTCGCCGTCGGCGAACTCGAGGGGGAGGATGCCGAGACCGACGAGGTTGGAGCGGTGGATGCGCTCGAAGGACTTCGCGAGGACCGCGCGGACGCCGAGCAGGGCGGGGCCTTTCGCGGCCCAGTCCCGGGACGACCCGGTGCCGTAGTCCTTACCCGCGATCACGACGACCGGAGTCTTCTCGAGTCGGTACGCCTGAGCGGCGTCGTACACCGACATCAGCTCCCCGTCCTTGCTGGTGAACCCACCTTCACGGTCCACCAGCTGGTTCCGCAGCCGGAGGTTGGCGAACGCGCCGCGCATCATCACCAGGTGGTTCCCTCTTCTGGACGCGTACGTGTTGAGCTCCTTCACCCCCAGCTCACGCAGGTACTTGCCCGCCACACTGTCCGGCGGGATCGCCCCCGCCGGCGAGATGTGATCGGTCGTCACCGAGTCCCCGAGCCTGACCAGCGCGCGGGCTCCCTTCAGGTCACCCGGCGTGCTCGGCTGCTCCAGGTACGGCGGCCGCTGCAGGTACGTCGACTCGGCTTCCCACTGATAGGTCTTGCTGCCCTCGACCGCCAGGCCACGCCACCGCGCGTCGCCGGCGAACACATCGGCGTACGCGTTGGCGAACATCTCGGGCTTCAGCGCGTTCTGGATGATCTCGTCGATCTCGGCCTGCGTCGGCCAGAGATCCTCCAGGTAGATCCCGTCGGCGATAGGCTCGGTGGTGAGGTCGAGCCCCATCCGCCCCGCGAGCGCGTAGGCGACCACGAGCGGCGGCGACGCCAGGTAGTTCTGCCGGACGTCGGGCTGGATGCGGCTCTCGAAGTTCCGGTTGCCGGACAGCACGGCTGCGACCGAGAGACCCTTCGCCCGGACCTCCTCGGCCACGCCGTCGGCGAGCCCGCCGGAGGCGCCGATGCAGGTCATGCACCCGAAGCCGGCCAGGTGGAACCCGAGCTTCTCCAGGTACGGCGTGAGCCCCGCGGCGGCGTAGTAGTCCATCACGACCCGGGAGCCCGGCGAGAGCGTCGTCTTCACCCAGGGCTTGGTGGTCAGCCCGAGCTCGACCGCCTTCTTGGCGACGAGGCCCGCGGCGACCATCACGCTCGGGTTGGAGGTGTTCGTGCAGGAGGTGATCGCGGCGATCACCACAGACCCGTCGGCCAGCTCTCCCGCTCCCCCATCCCCGCTCGCCGTCCTCGCGGCGACTTCCGTCAACGGGATGCGCTGGTTCGGCCGGTTCGGCCCGGCGATCGACGCCACGACCTCCGACAGGTCGACCGTCAGCTCCTCGTCGTACCGGATCTCCATGCCGTCGTGCCAGAGCCCCTGCTCCTTGGCGTAGTTCTCCACCAGCTCGACATGGTCGCGCCCGGTGAACCGCAGGTAGTCCAGCGTCTGCTCGTCGATCGGGAACCACGCGACCGTCGACCCGAACTCCGGGCTCATGTTCGCGATCGTCGCCCGGTCCGGCACCGGCAGGCCGGCCAGCGACGGCCCGAAGAACTCGACCAGCTTCCCGACCACCCCGTGCGCCCGCAGCCGCTCGGTGATCGTCAGCACCAGATCCGTCGCCGTCGACCCGGCCGGCAACGCACCGACCAGCCGGACGCCGACCACCTTCGGGATCACCATCGAGACCGACTGCCCGAGCATCGCCGCCTCGGCCTCGATCCCGCCGATCCCCCAGCCGAGCACGCCGAGCCCGTTCACCATCGTGGTGTGCGAGTCGGTCCCCAGGCACAGGTCCGGGAACGCGACCCCGTCCCGTACCTCGACCACCCGCGCGAGCTTCTCCAGGTTGACCTGGTGCATGATCCCGGCGCCCGGCGGCACGACCTTCAGCTGCTCGAAGGCCTCCTGCCCCCAGCGCAGGAACTGGTACCGCTCGCCGTTGCGCCGGTACTCCAGCTCGACGTTCCGCTCCAGCGCGTCGGGCCGCCCGAAGACGTCGGCGATCACCGAGTGATCCACCACCAGCTCGGCCGGCACCAACGGATCGACCCGCGCCGGGTCTCCGCCCTGCGCGGCCATCGCGTCCCGCATCGCGGCGAGATCGGCCAGTACGGGGACGCCGTTGGTGTCGTGCAGGAAGACCCGCGACGGGTGGACCTCGATCTCACCGGTTGCCCCCGGCACCCAGTTTGCGAGCACGCTGCTGTCGGTCCCGTGCCGCAGGGCGTTCTCCAGCAGGATCCGCAGCGTCCGCGGCAGATACTGCGGCGCAACCCATCGGAGCGGCTGGTAGTCGGGGGCGATCATGCTGAAGTGATCGCCTTGGCAACAGCCGAACCGAACTCTGCTGTGCCCGCCGTACCACCCAAGTCTCGTGTACAGACTCCTGAGCGGATGGTCGCGAACAGTGCGTCATCCACCAGTTGAGCCGCCTTGCTCGCCGCCGGGTCGTCGCAGCGTCGCCCCAGCCAGTCCAGCAACATCCCACCCGACCCGATCATCGCCGTCGGGTTCGCCAGGTCCTGCCCGGCGATGTCCGGCGCCGAACCGTGCGCGGCCTGCGCCATCGCCCGCTCCGCCGACGCGTTCACCGACGGCGCGATCCCCAGCGACCCGGCCAGCTCACCCGCGAGGTCCGACAGGATGTCCCCGAACATGTTCTCGGTGACGATCACGTCGAAGTCCGCCGCACGGCGTACGAGGTGCACGGTCATCGCATCGATGTGGAAGTCGTCGACGACGACCTCCGGGTACTCCGCCGCGATCTCCTGGCAGATCGCCCGGAACATCCCCGTCGAGGTCCGCAGCACGTTCGCCTTGTGCACGACCGTCAGGTGCTGCCGCCGCCGCTTGGCCAGCTCGAACGCCTCCCGCGCGATCCGCTCGATCGCCGGCCGGGTGAAGACGCCCATCGCGATCGCGACGTCCTTGGTCGGCATGTACTCACCGGTCCCGGCGAACGTGTTGCGGTCGGCGTAGAAGCCCTCGGTGTTCTCCCGGACGACGACCAGATCGGTCCCGCGGTCGTCGAACGACCGGGCCGGGCGGATGTTGGCGTACAGGTCGAAATGCTTGCGGATCGCGCCGCTCGGGTTGAGCAGGGCGCGGTGCGGTTCCGGGTACGCCGCACTGTCGTGCGGGCCGAGCAGCCAGCCGTCGAGCTCACCGAGGGTCTCCAGCGTCGCGGGCGGCAGCGCGCTGCCGTGGGTCTCGATCGCGGCGGCACCGAGCGGCAGCGGGACCCACTCGATCGGGGCCGCACCGGCCGCGGCGACGGCCGCGTCCATCACCTCGACCGCGGCCGGGACGATCTCGGGACCGATGCCGTCGCCGAGCAGGATGCCGAGCCGGTAGCTGCGGGGGGTGGGGTTCACGCTGGTTCCTCTCCGGTGGGTCGGCCTCCACTGTGCTTCGTTATAACCTTCCGCGTCAAGCTGTGTCGCCGACTCGTCTCACGTCTTGATCTTGTGTGGTTTGGGCTAGAATCCTCGTTATAACGAGCTGTGGGGATCGGGTTGCGATAAGTTTGAGCCCCGGCCGGAGGGAGGTGCGATGGACGAGCAGAACGGGAACCGCCCGACCAAGGCGGAGGCGGCGTACGGGCTGGTCCGCGCCCGGATCCTGAGCGGCGAGCTGGTCGCCGGCGCGGTGATCCAGCAGGGCCCGCTGGCCCGCGATCTGGGCATCAGTACGACGCCGCTGCGCGAGGCGCTGCGCCGCTTGATGAGCGACGGCCTGGTCGAGCTCGACGCGCACCGCGACGCCCGCGTCACCGCCCTCACCGCCGAAGAGGCCCGCGACCTCCTGGAGATCCGCCGCTCCCTGGACCCCCTCGCGGCAGGCCTGGCCGCCGAACGCCGTACCCGCGCAGAACTGGACGCCATCCGCGCCTCGGCAACCCAGCTCCTCCCCCTGCGCACTGACCCGAACTCGCTCGAACTGGCCACCCACCGCGAGTTCCATGCCGCGATCTACCGCGCCTCCCACAACCAACTCCTGATCCAGTCCCTCGACAGCCTCTGGGACAAGGCCGACCGCTACCGCCGCCTGGCCCTCGAGACCGGCCGCTCCGAGGAAGACCTGGACCGCACCCACGCCGACCACCTGGCCCTGGTCGAAGCCATCGCCGCCCGCGACACCGAAACCGCGGCAGCGGTGATGCTCGCCCACGTCAACGCCAGCCTCGGCGCCCGAGCAGCGACCCGCCTGACAGCCCCAGAAGACACCCATGTCTGACGCACTCTGGACCGGTTACCGCTTCCGCGAGGTCGACGCCGACGGCTGGGCGACCTTCTGGCGCCTCGACCCCCGCGAGCAGTCCAACGGCCTGCACGACTGGCACGGCCGCCCCGACCGCCCCGGCCACCGCCTCTGGTCCCGCGCCGCCACGCCGGCCGGCGTACGCGCCTCCTGGAAAACCTCAGCCACCGAGATCCGCCTCGAACTGCGCACCGCCCTCGACATCTACACCAAGCTCGCCCCCGTCGACTTCCTCATCGACGGCCAACTCCACCACCGCCGAGAGCTGACGATCGGCGAGCAGGAGATCATCGTCCAACTCCCCGGCGCCCAAGCCGAGCTCACCGTCTGGCTCCCGCAGGCCGGCACTATCGCCGTACGGACGGTCACGTTCACCGGCGAAGCCACCCCCACACCCCCGACCGGCCCGCGCTGGATCACCTACGGCAGCTCGATCACCCAGTGCACCGGCGCCTACGGCCCCTCCGAGACCTGGCCGGCGCTGGTCGCCCGGCGCCACGGCTGGGACCTCACCGCGATGGGCTTCGCCGGCGAGTGCCACCTGGACCCGATCGCCGCCCGCACGATCCGCGACACCCCAGCCCGCCTGATCTCCCTGTGCCTCGGCATCAACATCTACGGCGGCGCGACCTTCTCCGGCCGCACCCTCCCCGGCCAGGTCGAGTCGTTCCTCCGTACGGTCCGCGACGGCCACCCGCACACGCCGCTGGTCGTCATCACCCCGCTGGTCGCCCCCGAGCACGAAGGCAAACCGAACGAGGTCGGCCTCACCCTCGACGACGTCCGCGCCTGCGTCGAGCTAGGCGCCCGCTCCCTCGCCGACCCCGACCTCCAACTCATCGACGGCCGCACGATCCTCACCCCCGAGGAGGCCCGGTCCCTGTACGCCGACGACCTCCACCCCGGCCCCGACGGCTACCGCCTGATCGCCGACCGCCTGGCCCCGCTCCTCACGCTCCCTCTCTGAGCACCCCGCCCAGCACCTCGGCGAACCCGTCCACCGCACTCCCGAATCCCCCGTGATCCCCGGGGAACACCGTCACCCCCACGCCGAGCCCGTCAGCCAACGCAACCGCAGCCCGCCCCGGCGGCTCCTCCGCCGACTGCTCCCCCACCCCAACCACCACCTGTACGCCGCCCAGCGCCGCCAGGTCGACCCGGTACCGGCCGAACGACGGCACCTCGTACCCGATGAAGAACCCGAAGTTCTGCTGCATCCGAGCCTGTACCTCAGCATCAGGCTCGATGATGGACCCCGGCCCCAGCTCACTCTCTTCAACAGCTGGTTCCGCCGACTGCTCAGCAGCAGCAGCAAACGCCGCGTTGAACACCTCCAACGCCGCCCACGGCCCCTCCGCCTGGAACTTCTTCTCCACGTCCTCCATCAACGTGTCCCAGTAGGCGCTGTCCGGCAACAAATGGAACAACGGCGGCTCATGAGCCACCACCGTCCCCACCAACTCCGGCCACCGAGCCGCCAGCTCCAGCGCGATGATCGCCCCCGAACTGTTCCCGAACACCGCAGCCCGCTCCCCCGGCGAAACCACCTCCAGCAACCGCCGCGCATCATCCGCATGCACCGCGATCTCCTGCGGCGATGGCTCCCCGTCCAGCGGACTCCGCGAGTTCCCCCGCCGGTCGTACGTCACCACCGTGTACCGCTCAGCCAGCCGATCGGCCAGCGGCGCATACGCTTCAGCGTCGTACACCCCGCCACACACCAACAGCAGCACCGGCCCAGCACCACGCGCCTCGTAGTACAGCTCCGCTCCAGGAACCACCAGCACAACAACACCTCCACAGGACTGCCGACCCTCCGGCCGATCACTCCCTGGTCGGAGCTGAACCCGCGACCTTGCGCTCACCCGGTGAACGAAACCGGCTTCCCCACCGCCTCGGCGTACGCGATCTCCCGCCGCGTCGACTCCCCGAGATACCCACCGGGATTCACCACCAGCACCCGGTCGGCCAGATCGATCTTCCGCAGATGCAACTCCCCCAACGCAACCTTCTGCTCGTCGGTGAGCTCCGCACCGAAGTCGCCAGGCGCAACGACGATCACCCCGGCGAGGCTCAGCTCCCGGTTCACCGCCACCATCTCGTCCGCGAACTTCAAGGACCCACAGATGCACACGATCTCAGCCACAGCTCAGTGAACAGCAAAGGGCGCCCGGCCGCAGCAGCCGGGCGCCCTTCACCAACGGATCAGCCGAGGCTGGTACCAAGCGCCTGCCAGTCCAGGACCGGCGCCGCCAGGTCGCGGATGGTGGCGAGCAGGCCGAGGCGGGCGGCCTTGACCTCTGGGTCTTCGGCCATCACCAGGATCTCCTCGAAGAACGTGGTGATCGGCTCGACCAGCACCGATGCCGCCGGGACGAACTCGGCGAGGGTGGTCGGGGCCGGGGTGACCTTCTGGACTGCCTCGTGCAGCACGACCTCCGCGGGCTCGGTGAGCTTGCTCGGGTCGTACGACGGGTCGGTGCCGGCCGGCACGATCCGGCGGGCCCGCTGCAGGACGGCGACCAGTTCGGCGAAGCCCTCGGTGTCGACCTGGCGGCCGAGCTCGGCGAGGGTCTCGTCGGCCAGCGCCGGGGCCTCGGCGAGCGGAAGCACCGCCGCGACCTGGAGGTGGTCGTCGCCGCGGTCGATCAGCTGCTGCTCGTACCGGCGTACGGCGAACTCGGACACCTCGGCCAGCGACTCGGCGGGCACCTCGATGCCCTGGGCACCGATCTGCTCGGCGGCGGCCGCGAGGCCGACCGGGAGCGTGATCGCCCGGAGCGACGGGTGCTCGCGCAGGATCGCCACCACACCGGCCGCGGCGCGACGCAGGGCGAACGGGTCCGACGAACCGGTCGGCTTGGCGCCGATCGCGAACAGGCCGGCGAGCAGGTCGAAGCGGTCGGCCAGCGCGAGCAGCGCGCCCGGCGTCGTCGCCGGGACCGGGTCACCGGCCGAGCGCGGCAGCTCCAGGTCGAACAGCGCCTGCGCGACCGCCTCGGTCTCGCCGGCGCGGCGCGCGTACTCGCGGGCCATCGTCCCGGCCAGGCTGGTCAGCTCGACCACCATCTGCGACCCGAGGTCGAACTTGGCCAGCTCGGCAGCCCGGTTCAGCGTGGTCAGGTCGTCGCCGTCGAGCCCGACGGTCCCGGCCAGCGACTGTGCGATCCGCCCGATCCGGCCGGCCCGCTGGGCCATCGAGCCGAGCTTCTCCTCGAAGGCCAGCTTGTCCAGCTCGCCCTTCATCGTCTCCGGCGTGGTCTGCAGGTCCGCGCGCCAGAAGAAGCTCGCGTCCTCGTACCGCGCCCGCAGCACACCTTCGTTGCCCCCGCGGACCACGTCCGGCTTCACCGAACCGTTGGCCACGGCAACGAAGTGCGGGAGCAGCTTCCCGTCCGCGTCCCGCACCGGCAGGTAGCGCTGGTGCTTGCGCATCACGGTGGTGAGGATCTCGCCCGGCAGGTCCAGGTACGCCGGCTCGAAGCCGCCGAGGATCGCGGTCGGCTCCTCGACCAGGTTGACGATCTGGTCGATCAGCGCCGACTCGCCCTCGACGTCGACACTGCCGCCGACGGTCGCGGCCAGTTCCTGCGCCGCCTCGACGATCTGCGTCCGCCGCCGGGCCGGGTCGGCCTCGATGCCGTGGATCCGGAGCAGATCGAGGTACCCCTCGGCGGCCGCGATCTCCACGGTCGGCTGCGCCGCCGTCCGGTGCACCCGGGTGATCCGCCCGGCGGTCAGCGTCGACGCCGCGACCGGGACGACCTGGTCGCCGAGCAGCGCGACCAGCCAGCGCACCGGCCGGGTGAACGACAGCTTGGCGTCGTTCCAGCGCATGTTCTTGTCCGAGCGCAGCCCGGTCACGATCTCGCTCAGTACGCCGCTCAGCACCTCGGCGGCACCGCGGCCCGGGTCGGGCTTGGTCACCGCGACGTACGTGACGCCGTCGACGTCCAGGTCGTGCAGCTCCGAGGCGTCCACGCCCTGGCCGCGGGCGAACCCGGCGGCGGCCTTGGTGATGTTGCCTTCGGCATCGAACGCCGCGGCCTTCTTCGGGCCGCGGGCAACCTTCTCGGCGTCCGGCTCGCCGGCCTGCACCTCGGTGACGAAGGCCACGACCCGGCGCGGGGTCGCGTACGTCGTGACGGTGCCGTGCCCGAGTCGGGTCGCCGCGAGCTTCTCGGTGAGGGCCTTGCGCACCGACTCGGCGGTCTTCGCGACCTCCGACGGCGGCATCTCCTCGGTCCCGATCTCGAACAGCAACTGCCGCGTCCCGGAGACCTTCGGGAACGACGTCGGCACCTCAGCCGCGGCCGGCAGCTCGGCCTGGCCCAGCGGGTACTCCAGCTCGGTGCGCCGCTCGGCCCACAGCTGCGCGACCTCACGGGCCAGCGTGCGCATCCGGCCGAACGCCTTGGCGCGCTCGGTGGTGCTGACCGCGCCGCGGGCGTCGAGCACGTTGAAGGTGTGCGAGCAGCGCAGCACGTTGATGTGCGCCGGGACCGGCAGCCGCGCGTCGAGCATCCGGCGCGCCTCCGCGGCGTACTCCTCGAAGAGCCGCTTCTGCGACTCCACGTCGGCGTCGTCGAGGTAGTACCGGCTCATCTCGTACTCGGCCTGGCCGAACGCCTCGCCGTACGAGATACCCGGCGCGTAGGCGATGTCCTTGAAGTGCGAGACGCCCTGCAGCGCCATCATGATCCGCTCGATGCCGTAGGTGATCTCCACCGACACCGGGTCCAGCGTCATGCCGCCGGCCTGCTGGAAGTAGGTGAACTGGGTGATCTCCAGGCCGTCCAGCCAGACCTCCCAGCCCAGCCCCCAGGAACCGGTCGCCGGGTTGGCCCAGTTGTCCTCGACGAAGCGCACGTCGTGGGCGTGGATGTCGATGCCGAGCACCTCGAGGCTGGCCAGGAACAGCTCCTGCGGGTTGCCCGGGTCCGGCTTGAGCACCACCTGGAACTGGGTGTGCGTCTGCAGCCGGTTCGGGTTCTCGCCGTAGCGGCTGTCGTCGGGGCGCACGCTCGGCTCGACGTACGCGACCCGCCACGGCTCGGGACCGAGCACCCGCAGGATGGTGGCCGGGTTCAGCGTGCCGGCACCCACCTCGGTGTTGAACGGCTGCACCACCATGCAGCCCCGGTCGGTCCAGTACTTCGTCAGCGCGAGCAGCGCGTCCTGCATGGTGAGCACGACAACAACCTCGGGTTCGGTGTGGGGATCTCAAGACCCCGCTGGCCGGGCAAGCCACCGGGATCGACCCGTGAAGTCTATTAGCCCCCACCGCATCCTCGCGCCACGCGTCACCACCCGAGCACTCAGCGCCCCGGAAACCCGGTGCCCGCGGGCCTCGTCGTGTCGTAGCGTCACCCCCGTGACCTGCCCCGTGCACGCGCCAGTCGTCCACTGACTCAGCCGTTCCCGCTCCCTCGCCGCGCTCGCGCGCCGCGAGGTGAGCAGCGCTGCCCCCGGTCACTTCTCTTCGCAGCAGGAACGGCTGATGGACACACCTCTCGTCATCGACGACACCTGGTCGGCTTCGCGCGCGCTCCGCGCCATCGAGCGAGGCTCTCGCCTGCTCTGGCAGGGCGACTGGCACACCGGGAAGCAGGTGGTCGCCGCGCTCAAGCGGCGACTCAGACCTCGCGAGTCGGACTTCGCGTCGTACCGGCGTGCGCGGGGCCGGCAGATGCGGGTCGTGAACTCGGTGCTGGTGCGGATCGACAGCTCGTACGGCGTGGAGGCGCGGCGGGCGCCGGACGTGCGACGGGCTTGTCTGCTCGCGTACGGCGTCGGCCGGGGCGATCGGCTGGTGCCGCTGCAGGAGTTGCTGGGGGTGATCGGGGCCGAGCAGCTGCGGCTTCGCGGGGTCGAGGTGCCTGCGCTGGGTGGTCGGATCCATCCGCACTACGGGGTGTTCGCGCCGACCCGGAGCGAGTACGCGGACTTGGTCGCTCGGGCACCGCTGGACGCAGTAGGTCAAGCATTTGATGTAGGGACCGGGACCGGAGTGCTGGCTGCCGTACTGGCGAAGCGCGGTTTCGCGGTGACAGCAACGGATCTGAGCCCTCGGGCGGTCGAGTGTGCGCGGGAGAACCTGACCCGGCTCGGGCTGACCGCCGACGTGGTGCGCGCCGACCTGTTCCCACCCGGCCGGGCTGACCTGATCGTCTGCAACCCGCCCTGGATCCCAGCCCGGCCGATCGGCCTCCTCGACCACGCGGTCTACGACGAGAACAGCCAGATGCTGCGCCGCTTCCTGTCCGGCGCGCGCGACCACCTGGAGCCCGGCGGCCAGGTCTGGCTGATCCTCTCTGACCTGGCCGAGCACCTCGGGCTGCGCTCCCGCGATGAACTGCTGAAGCTGATCGAGAGCGGGGGCCTCGCAGTCGCCGGGCGATCCGAGATCGCGCCCCGGCACACCAGGGCCCAGACAGCCCGAACCCGACAAGGAGGAGGCGGCCGAGGCGGCGGCCTGCTGGCGGAGGCCCGCGCGCGGGAGATCACCAGCTTGTGGCGGCTGGCGCCCGCCATCCAGCACTGATCAAGCAGGCGTCGGGCCGATGATCGAGGGCGCGCTGAGCGTGGGCGACAGGCCGGTGGCTCGCTTGATCAGTGGTGCAGGTCGGCGGGGTGGCCTGCGACTACAGGTTGTGTGTGATGCGGCCGACGACGTTGCCTGTGGCTGAGGTCGCCTCGGCCGGGTGGTTGCTCAGCAGCTCCCGTAGAACTCGGGCTGGTGGGTGGTGGATGTCCGCAGCGGGGTGGCGCTGGTGGTGGATATCCGCAGCGGGGTGGCGCTGGTGATTGACACCCCGAGCGCGTGAATCGGCGCCGAACAGGTGTTGGAGTTCGGCGGCGCCGCGGCCGCATCGTCGGAGGATGAAGCGGACAGCAGGGTGCTACGGCGTGACCGGGGTGCTGAACGCCGCGTGGGGTGCGACCCTGCCGGCGACCGATGCGCGGCTCGATCTCGGGCCCGGGCGGCTCGGCGTGCTGCTGATGGCGCTGGCGCTCGGGGCGTTGGTGGCGATGCCGATCGCCGGGCGGCTGGCTGACCGGTACGGCGGGCGCCGGGTGCTGGTGTGGTCGCTGCGGGCGGCCGCGCCGGCGCCGGTGCTGGTCGCGGCTGCGCCGTCGTACGGGGTGCTGGTGGGGGCGGCGGTGGTGTTCGGGGTGCTGTCAGGGGCGCTGAACGTGGCGCTGAGTCTGCAGGCGGTGGGCGTCGAGCGGGCGACCGGGCGTGCGGTGATGGGGACGATGCACGGGACGTGGACACTCGGGGCGGTGCTTGGTGGGGCGCTGGCGACGGTCGGGCTGCGGGGTGGGTTGGAGGTGCGGGTGGTGTTGGTGCTGCTCGCGGGGGCGTTGAGTGTCGCGGCGGTTGTGATGACGCGCGGGCTGCCGTCGCCGCAGGTAGGCGACGCTCGCGGGCACCGAGGTCAGGCCTCGCCGGAAAGCGCGGAGCGCGGCACGAAGCTCGTGATCGCGCTCGGGGTCGTCGGAGCGGCCGCGTTCCTCACCGAAGGCGCGGCGACCGACTGGGCGGGGGTCCATGCGACCCGCGTGCTCGGCGCCGATCCGGCGATCGGGTCGCTCGTCTACACCGCGTTCTTCGTCGCGATGACCGTCGTCCGGTTCGTCGGGGATCCCGTCCGCGCCCGGCTCGGGCCGACGGCGACGATCCGGTACGCCGGCGCGGTCGCGACCGCCGGCTACGGGCTGGTGCTGCTCTCAGTTGTCGCTCCGGCAGCACAGGTCGGTACGGCGATGGCCGGCTGGATCCTGGCCGGCGCCGGGATGGCTGTCGTCTGGCCGGTCGTGGTGAGCACGCTCGGCAGCTCCGGCGCCTCCGGGCGGCGGCTGTCGAGCGTGACGACGATCAGTTACGGCGGCGGTCTGGTCGGGCCGGCGCTGATCGGCGCGGTCGCGGGGCAGGCCGGGCTCCCCGTGGCGCTGCTGATCCCGGCGGCACTGGCGGTGGTGGTCGCGAGCGCGGCTCCGGTCGTACTGGGGAGGTTCGTGGAAGGCGGGACGCGGGGTTCCCGGGGTGGTTCGAGAGGTCAGGGCTCTGAGCAGGTGGGCTGTGACGAGACTGGGAGACCTCCGGCGTGGGTGCGTGGCCGGAGTATGTGAAGCTGGAGGCGACCGGCGTGGTGTGAACGGCGCCGGACCGGGCACTGGTCGGGACATCCACGCCGCCCCGCGTGGTGACTTGACCTCAACCGTGGTTGAAGTTTCAAGCTGGTGTAGCTCGGACAGGACATCGGAGATACCGGCCCCCGCGCGGGCCCTGACGAAGGAGCAGAGTTGACCACGTACACGCTTCCCGACCTTTCCTACGACTACGGCGCACTGGCGCCGCACATCGCCGGGGAGATCATGGAGCTGCACCACTCCAAGCACCACGCCACCTACGTGAAGGGTCTGAACGACACGCTCGAGAAGCTGGCCGCGGCCCGCGAGGGCGGCGACTTCGGCGCGATCGTCGGGCTGGAGAAGACCCTCGCCTTCAACCTGGGCGGGCACGTCAACCACTCGATCTTCTGGAAGAACCTGTCGCCGGAGGGTGGGGACAAGCCGGACGGTGAGCTGGCGGCCGCGATCGACGAGTCGTTCGGCTCGTTCGACGCGTTCCAGGCGCACTTCACCGCGGCGGCGACCACCATCCAGGGCTCCGGCTGGGCCATCCTCGGCTGGGACGCGCTCGGCGGCGGCCTGCTGATCCACCAGCTGTACGACCAGCAGGGTCAGCTGCCGGCCGGGCAGATCCCGATCGTGATGCTGGACATGTGGGAGCACGCCTTCTACCTGCAGTACAAGAACGTCAAGCCGGACTACGTCAAGGCCTGGTGGAACGTCGTGAACTGGGCCGACGCCCAGCAGCGCTTCGACGCCGCCCGCACCAACGCCGGTGGCCTGATCACCGTCGGCTAGTTCGATTCCTGCAGCGTCCGGAAGAGGTCCCAGCCTCCTCCGGACGCACCGCAGGTCACCTCTGCCCGCGTCCTGACGCCAGGCGTTCGACCGCCTTGGTGATCCGGTTGGCGCGGGTTTCCGGTTTCTTGGCCTCCTCGATGCCGAGCACGAACCAGCGGCGCTGGCTGTACGAGAGCCCCTCGTAGAACGCCTTCGCCTTCGGGCTCGCGTCCAGGGCCGCGGCGAAGTCCGCCGGTACGGCGACCTCGCGCGGGGCCGTGTCGAGCTCCAGCTCGATCTCGACCTCGTCGCCCCCGGCGACCCCCGCCGCCGCGCGGTTGTCGGCGTTGACACCGACCATGTAGACCCCGCCCATCACCGCGACCGTGCTGCGGTAGGTGAAGTCGCCGATCGTCACCCGCACCGCGGGCTTCTTGCCCGCGCCGAACGACTCGACCACCTCGGGCGGGACCTCGAAACCGACCTTCGTCGTCCCCTGCAGAACCGTCCGGAACCTCATCCGAAGAACTCCTTCAGCGCGCCGGCCATCACGGCCGGGTCGACGTTGTGCTCCTGACCGTCGAGCGTACGGTGACTGCCGTCCACCAGCCCGGCCACGACGGCGAGGTTCCCGTCGACCATCCACTGCCACGACGCGCCGCCGGTCAGCACCCGCGTCGGGACACCCACCTTCGCGAGCGCGTCGACCGGGAGCGAGTAGTCACCCATCACCGTCGCGTCGTACGCGAGCGTGTGCGCGATCGCCTCCTGCGCGGGCCACCACGGCGACGCCTTCGCCATCGCGACGAACTCCTCCGGCAGCCCGACCACCTCGGCCATGAAGTACTCCGCCGCCTTGTCCCGCCGCCCGGCGGCGACGAAGTCCCGGTAGATGTCGGCGGTGTTCGCCAGCGGCCGCGGCCGGGTGCCGTCGAGGATGTACGGCGGCTCCCACAGCACCAGCCGCCCGACCGGCAGCCCCGAGGCCGTCGCCAGCAGCGCGAGCGCCGCACCCGACGACGTCCCGTAGACGTACGCCGTACCGCCCGCGGCCGCGATCACCGCGCCGAGGTCCTCGAACTCGCGCTCGACGGCGTACTCGGGAGCGTCGCCGGAGTCGCCGCGGCCGCGGCGGTCGTAGTTGTAGACGGTGAAGTGCTCGGCCAGCAGCGCGGCCAGCGGCGCGTTCGACATCCGGTCGACCGAGCCTCCGCAGACCAGGACCACCGCGGGTCCGGCGCCGAGCTTGTCGTAGGCGATCGGCGTACCGTCCGCCGAGGTGACCTTGTCCATCAGCTTGCTCCTCGTCTCGGGGGCCGCGGTCCGGCCTCGCACCACTGCGTCGATCACGCCAGCCCGGAATCGACACCGCTCTCCCGGAAGATTTCCATAAAGCTTGTATATAAATGAGCTATGCTTCTCGGATGGGTCACCACGACATCGGGGCCGCCCTCTACGGGCTGGCCACCAGAGCCACCCGGCGCCTGCCCCGGGACATGAGCCTGACGTCCGCCGCCACCCTGGCCACCCTGGACCGGACCGGCCCGCGACGCATCACCGATCTGGCCGCGGTCGAGGGCGTCACCCAGCCCGCGATGACCACGCTGGTCCGGGTGATGGAGGAGTCCGGCCTGGTCGAGCGGCGGGGTAATGCGTCCGACCGGCGGATCACGCTGGTGTGCCTGACCGAGGCCGGCGCCGCCTACGTCCGGGCGCGACGCCAGGCGGGCGTGGACGCGTTCGAGCGGTTGATCGGCCGGCTGTCCACCGACGAGATCGACGCGCTGCGGGCGGCCCTTCCGGCGCTGGACCATCTGGCCGAGCTCGAGAGCCAGGACCGCGAAGGGCCGAAGCAGTGACCGAGCGATCTGTCGATGTGACGGAGGACCGGCTGCTGGTCCCCGCCCTGGTGTTCATCGCGCTGGTCGTGGCGGCGGTGGCCAGCCTCGGGACGCCGCTGATCACCAGCGTGGCGACCTCCTTCCACGTCTCGCTCGGCAGCGCGCAGTGGACCCTGACGATCGCGTTGCTGAGCGGCGCCGTCGCCACGCCCGTCCTGGGCCGGCTCGGCGCCGGCCCGCACCGGCGAGCCACGATCCTCGCCACGCTGGCGATCGTGGTCGCCGGCAGCACGCTCACCGTCCTGCCGCTGCCGTTCGCGTGCCTGCTGATCGGCCGGGCGGCCCAGGGCGTCGGGCTCGGGCTGACGGCGCTGATGATGGGCGTGGCCCGGGACCACCTGCCCGAGAAGCGCAGCGCGGCCGTGATCGCGCTGATCTCGGTGGTCTCGATCATCGGGGCCGGCGTCGGCTACCCGCTGGCCGCGCTGCTCGCCGAGCTCGGCGGCGTACGGGCGGCGTACGGGCTCGGGCTGGTGGTGACCACGGCCGCCCTGCTGACCGCGTGGAGCTCGATGCCCGAAGCCCCTGAGGGCCGCTCCGCCCACCTGGACCTGGCGGGCGCGGTCGTCCTGGCCTGCGCGCTGGTGCTGGTGCTGCTCCTCGCGGGCGAGCGCAATCTGTGGAACCAGCACCTCGCCGTGGCGGCCGGCCTTGCCGCCGTCGCGGTGGTGCTGCTCGGCGCCTGGATCGTCGTCGAGCTGCGCAGTACGGCGCCGCTGGTCGACGTACGGGCGGTACGGCACCCGGCGGTCGCCGGGGCGAACCTGGCCATGTTCACAAGCGGGATCGGGATGTACCTGCTGCTCACGCTGATCACCCGGTACGCGCAGACGCCGAACGGCGCCGGGTACGGTTTCGGGCTGACGACCTTCGTCGCCGGCCTCGTGCTGATCCCGTTCTCGGTCTTGGGATTCGTCGCCGGCAAGCTCACACCGCGGGCCCGGACGCGGATCGCCGATCCGCTGCTCCTGGCCGCGAGCGCCGTCGTGGTCGGCGGCGGGTTCGCCCTGTTCGCGGCGGCCCGATCGCACCTGGTCGAGCTGTTCGTCGCGATGGGCGTGCTCGGCCTCGGCGTCGGCGGCTTCTCGGCCGCGATGCCCGGCGTCATCCTGGCCGTCACGCCCAAGAGCGAGACGTCGAGCGCGATGAGCTTCAACTACGTCGTCCGCAGCGTCGGGTACGCCCTGGGCAGCGCGATCGGCGGCCTGATCCTCGCCGCGGGCACCGACGGCCTCTTCCCCGCGGACAGCGCCTACACCACCGCGGCCCTGGTCGGCCTGGGCGCGATGGCGATCACCACGCTAATCAGCCTCGCACTCGCCCGCCGAGGCGGGTCCGCGACCAACCCGTGAGTCACGCGGTGCGGCTCAGCAGGCGGCGGCGCGGTCCAGCAGGAGCGCGCGCTCCCGCTCGTTACGGGTCAGCGACGCCGCCCGTTCGAACTCGGCCCGCGCCTCGTCGAGCCGGCCGAGCTTGAACAGCAGATCGCCGCGCACGCTCGGCAGCAGGTGGTAGTCCTTCAGCGCCGGCTCGTCGAGCAGCGCGTCGACCGCGACCAGCCCGTTCTCCGGGCCGAACGCCATCGAGATCGCGACCGCGCGGTTCAGCTCGACCACGGGTGACGGCACAGCAGCAGCGAGTACGGCGTACAGCCCGGCGATCCGCGCCCAGTCGGTGTCCTCGGCCTCAGCCGCCCGCGCGTGACAGGCGGCGATCGCGGCCTGCAGCACGTACGGGCCGGGCTCGCCGTCGAGCGCCCAGGCGCGATCGATGCTCTCCAGGCCGCGCCGGATCAGCAGCCGGTCCCAGCGGCGGCGGTCCTGGTCGAGCAGCAGCACCGGCTCGCCGGCCGGGCCGACGCGGGCCTTCACGCGGGACGACTGCAGCTCCATCAGCGCGAGCAGGCCGTGCACCTCGGGCTCCTGTGGCAGCAGCTCGGCGAGCAGCCGGCCGAGCCGGATCGCCTCGTTGCACAGGCTCGGGCGCATCCAGTCGTCGCCAGCAGTCGCGGAGTACCCCTCGTTGTAGATCAGGTAGACGACCTCGAGCACGGAGCCGAGGCGGCTCAGCAACTCGTCACCGGTCGGGACCTCGAACCCGACCTCGGCCTTCGCAAGGTTGCGCTTGGCGCGCACGATCCGCTGCGCGATGGTCGCCTCGGGGGCGAGGAACGCGCGAGCGATCTCGTCGGTCTTCAGCCCACCGAGCAGTCGCAGCGTCAGGCTGACCCGGGCGTCGGTGGTGATCACCGGGTGGCACGCGGTGAACACCAGTCGCAGCAGGTCGTCCTCGATGGTGTCCTCGAGGATCGCCTCGACGTCGTCCTCGACCGAGTCGCCGTCGATCTCCAGCTCGTGGCCCATCTCCGCGAGCTTGCGCTGGTAGGTCTCCTTGCGCCGGATCAGGTCGATTGCCCGCCGCTTGGCGATCGCCATCAGCCAGGCGCCCGGGTTCCGCGGTACGCCGGACTCCGGCCACTGCTCCAGCGCCGCGACCAGCGCGTCCTGCGCCAGCTCCTCGGCCAGGCCGACGTCGCGCACGATCCGCGCCACCCCGGCCACGATCCTGGCCGACTCGATCCGCCAGACCGCGTCGATCGCCCCGTGCGTGTCCGTCACCGTCACCCGACCGATAGAACAGCACCCCCGGGGTCACGGCAAGCGGCGTCCGCCGAAATCTGTTCGGACCAGCATGTCGATCTCCCGATGACCCGGTCGACGTGAGAGTAAGTGACCGACCGACCAACGAGGAGTCAGCAGATGCGCTACATGATCATCAACAAGGCCGACGAAGCCAGCGAAGCCGGGCGGATGGTGAGCGACCAGGTCGCCGCGAACGTCGGCGCGCTGGTCGACGACCTGGCCAAGGCGGGGGTGCTGCTGGTCGCCGAGGGCGTGCACCGCAGCGCGCTCGGCGCGCGGGTGAAGGTGACCGGCGGCAAGCGCACCGTGACCGACGGCCCGTTCGCCGAGACCAAGGAGCTGATCGGCGGCATCATCGTCGTCGAGGTCCGCAGCAAGGACGAGGCGATCGAGTGGGCCGCACGGCTCGCCGAGGCCCTGGACGACGAGGTCGAGGTCCGGCGGGTCGTCGACGAGGCCGACTTCGGCCCGGACTCCGACCTGTTCACCTGAGCACGCCCTTCGTCAGCTCGTAGAGCCGGCGAGCAGCACCCGGATCGAAGGTCGGTAACGACGGATCCACCGGCCGGTCGAGCGCGCGCAGAATCAGGCGCTCGGCCGGCTGCTCGTCCATCAGCGCGATGGTTCCCCGGATGTGTGGACTAAGGCGTATCGCCCGACGGGTGGTACGCGCACGCATCCCGCAGATCCTCCGTCGGACCCGCGGGCGGCGCGGCGGGAGTGCCGGACTTGCCCGGCTTGCCGGGTGTCACCGGAGTACTGGGCGGCGGCGCCGGGGTGTCGGCCGGGTCGTGCTCAAGGGCCTTCTCGATGGTTTCGCGCAGCCCGTCGTAGTCGGGGTGCAGGTACTTCATCTTCAGCTTCGACTGGTCGAGGGCGACGTTCGAGACCGTCCCGGACTTCACCTTCAGGGCCAGTTGGACCAGCGCGGGCAGCAGCTCCTGCGGGATGTCGGTGCGGAGCAGGTTCTTCCCGGCTCGCGCGATCGCCTGGTACTTCGTGACCAGGGTCTTCGGGTCGGCCGCGTCGACGATGCCCTTGATCGCGCAGCGCTGCCGGATCTGGCGCTGGTCGTCGTCCGCGCCGTACCGGCCACGCGCGAACCAGAGTGCCTTGAAGCCGTCCAGGTGCTGGTTCGGGCCGGGCTCGATCCACTGGCCGGGCGGGATGTGCGAGCTGCTGATGCCGCCCATCGCGACCCGCTCGTTGACGTTCACGGTGATCCCGCCGAGCGCGTCGACGATCTGGTCGAAGCCCTGCAGGTTCACCTGCAGGTAGTAGTCGATGTCGAGCCCGGTGGCCTCGCCGACGGACTGCTTGACCACGTCGGCGCCCTCGTTGTCGGACGGGCCGAGGATCCCCGGGTGCGCCTCGGGGATGTTCTGGTACATCGCGGTCAGCATCCACTCCAGCCGCCCGGTCAGGCTCAGCCCCTCCTTGCCGAAACCGCTCGGGTAGAACTTGTGCAGCGGCGAGTCCTTCGGGAACGGCATGAACATCAGCTGCCGCGGCAGCGAGATCAGCGCCGTGTCCCCGGTCTTGGTGTCGATGCTCGCGACGATCACGGTGTCGGTCCGGACGCCGATCCGTCCCTTGCCGTCGTCACCGCCGAGCAGCAGCAGGTTCAGCCGCGGCTTGTCCTCCCACGGGTCCTTCACGTTCACCGTCTCCGGCCGGGTCGCGCTCTTGCTCTCGCCCTGGGAGACGAACACGTTGGTCACCAGATCGCGCTGCGCGAGCACACTCTGTACGCCGACCGCCGCCGGCGCCGTGATCGCGAAGCAGAGCAGCCCGACGAAGACCGCCCCGGCGGCCCGCCCGGCCGGCCCACCCGTTGCCGGGCGCAACAACCGGTGCGAGGCGACGACCACGATCACCCAGCCGAGCGCCAGCGCGCCGATCGCGATCGCGGCCCCGAGCAGCCGGTTCGGGATCACCGACGACTCGACCACCTCGGCCCGGCGCCAGAACCCGACGTACAGGCCGAAGCCGACCAGCCCGAGGGTCAGGGTGAGCACGAACGCACCGATCCGGCGGCGGCCGCCGAGAATCAGCCCGGCCCCGGGCAGGATCGCGCTGACCAGGGTCAGCCCGAGTGACTGAGGCACCGTCCGGGCGCGGCTGTGCCGGGCCTCGGAACGCCCCTCGGACTGTCCGTCGCCGGGCGTGCCGGCCTGTCCCGCGGCGCGGGTGGCGCGTGAACGACTCCCCATGGTTCCCCTGTCGATGCCCCGTGACCTGGGAAGCAGGTACCCAGGTCGCACACTGGTAGAGACGTTGGGCGGGGTCGATCGGTTTACCTCGGGAAAAGTCTACTGGCTCACGTGCCACCCGCGGGGGACTAACGGGACAGGTTCCGGAACCTGCGGGCCGACAGCGGCAGGAACACGATCACCAGGAGCAACGGCCAGATCACCGCCCCGGCGAGCGCGTGCTCACCGATCCACGACCCGGCCGATCCGCCCGGGTTGCCGAACAGCCCGCGGGCCGCGGTCGCCGTCGACGACATAGGGTTCCACTGCGAGACCGCGCCGAGCCAGTCCGGCATCGTCGCGGTGTTCACGAACGCGCTGGACAGGAACCCGATCGGCCAGATCGCCACCTGGATCACGGTGATCGACTCCGCGTTGCGCACCGACAACCCGATGAAGATCCCGACCCAGAGCAGCGCGAACCGCAGCAGCAGGAGCAGCCCGAACGCCGCCAGCGCCTCCAGCGGCGACCCGTGCCAGCGCCAGCCGAGCGCGAGCCCGGTGCCGGCCAGGACGACCAGCGTGACCGCCGAGTCGAGCATGTCGGCGATGCACCGGCCCAGGACGACGGCCGCCGAGCTCATCGGCAGCGACCGGAACCGGTCCGTCACGCCCTTCGCCGCGTCGGTGGTGATCGCGGTCATCGTGCCTTCGAGCCCGAACAGCATCGCCAGCGTGAAGATCCCCGGCACCAGCAGCTCGTAGTACGACTCACCGCCCGGCATCTCCATCGCACCGCCGAGCAGCGCACCGAACATCAGCAGCATCAGCACCGGGAAGAACCAGCCGAAGATCACCAGCCCGGGCTGGTTGCGCCAGTGCGTGAGCGTGCGCAGCGCGATCGTCCAGCCGTCGGCCAGCGCCCACCTCATGCCGCCACCTCCGCTCCGGTCAGGTGCAGGAAGACCTCGTCCAGCGTCGGGCGTCTCAGCGTGATGTCCTCCGGCTCGATCCGTACGTCGCGCAGCGCGGTCGCCACGTCGACGAGTGCTCGGGTGCGGTCCTTCACCGGGACGCTGACGGTCAGGTCGTCGACCCGGATCTCCCCCTCGGCCAGCCGCTCGACCAGGCCAAGCACCACCGGGACGTCGCCGGGGTCGGCCAGCACCAGGTCCAGCCAGTCGCCGCCGAGCTGGGCCTTCAGCTGGTCCGGGGTGCCCTCGGCAACGACCTTGCCGGCCTTGAGCATCGAGATCCGGTCGGCGAGCTGGTCGGCCTCCTCCAGGTATTGCGTGGTCAGCAGCACCGTCGTACCGGCCCGGACCAGGTCGCGGACCGCGGACCAGACCTCGCGCCGCCCGGCCGGGTCGAGCCCGGTGGTCGGCTCGTCGACGAACAGCAGCGCCGGGGCGACGATCAGGCTGGCGGCCAGGTCGAGGCGCCGGCGCATCCCGCCGGAGTACTTGCTCGCGGCCTGGTCCGCGGCGTCGTGCAGGGCGAAGCGGTCGAGCAGCTCGTCGGCGCGCTGCGCGGCCGCCCTGCGGGAGAGGTGGTTGAGGCGGCCGAACAGCACCAGGTTCTGGCGGCCGGTGAGGATCTCGTCGACCGCGGCGTACTGGCCGACCAGGCCGATCCGTTTCCGGACCTCCTGGCCCTGGCGGCGTACGTCGTACCCGGCGACGGTCGCGACGCCGGAGTCCAGGTCGAGCAGCGTGGACAGGATCCGGACCGCGGTGGTCTTGCCGGCGCCGTTCGGGCCGAGCAGTCCCACCACCGACCCGGCGCCCACCTCGAGATCGAACCCGTTCAGGCCCGCCCCCTCGGTGCCGCCGGGGTAGTTCTTGCGCACGTCGTCGGCGACGATCACGCGTTCTGCAGTCACTTCCACCTCGTTCTCGAGTTGTTCCGTACGGTCTTGGTACGGCGTACCGTACACCGTACGACTCAGGTACGATCGGGTAAACGACGAGCGGTTGGAGTTTGTTCCCGGTGAGTGCAAAGAAGTCCGCGGCGCCCGATCCGGCGCGCAGTCTGGCCCTGCTCTGGGGCAGTCACAGCAAACCCGGGCGCTCCGGGCTGACCGTGCGCGCGATCGTCGACGCGGCCATCGGGCTCGCCGACGCCAACGGGCTGGAGGCGGTCTCGATGCGGATGGTCGCCGAGCAGCTCAAGGCCGGGACGATGTCGCTCTACACGCACGTCCCGGGCAAGGGCGAGCTGACCGACCTGATGTTCGACAGCGTGTACGCCGACCTGTACGCCGACGTCGACGAGCCGGCGCGGCAGAGCGGGTGGCGGGCGGGGATGGAGTTCGTCGCGCTGCGGAACTGGGAGGTGCTGATGGCGCACCCCTGGATCCACGAGGTGCCGGCGATCCGGAGCGCGCTCGGGCCGAACATCACGCTCAAGTACGAGGCCGAGCTGCGCCCGCTGGACGGGTCAGGGCTGAGTGACGTCGAGATGGACTCGGCGCTGACGCTCGTCCTCACCCATGTGCAGGGGACGGCGCGGGGCGCCGCGGAGCATCAGCGGACGCAGCAGGAGACCGGGCTGACCGATGAGGAGTGGTGGCTGACCACTGGGCCGCTGCTCGACCGGTACATGGCTGGGTTGGCGGATCGCTTTCCGGTCGCTGGGCGGGTGGGGACGGCGGCGGGCGAGCAGTACCAGGCGGCGATGGACTCCGACCACGCGTTCCGCTTCGGGCTGGACCGGATCCTGGACGGGATCCAGCTGCTGATCGACTCGCGGAGCTGACCCCGCGCCCTTCGGGCGCGGGTGGAGAAAGAAGAGCGGGGGACGGGAGCCCGGGGACCGGGCCGGTGGGCGGGGAGCTTGCCCGCTCCGCTCACACCGGGATGTGAGCTCCGGTGATCGCGTCGGAGTCGACCAGGAAGTGGATCGCCTTGGCGATCCGGCTCGGCGGGGTCCAGTGGGTGGTGTCGGCGTTCGGGCGGGACGCGCGGTTGGTGGGGGTGTCGATGGTGCCGGGCAGGATCGTGTTCACCCGGATGTGGTCGGCGGCGTACTCGACGGCGAGGGCGTCGGCGAAGGCGATCACGCCGGCCTTCGAGGTGATGTAGCCGGCCGCGCCGGGGAACGGTTTGAGCGCGGTCTGGCTCGACGTACAGACGATCGCGCCGCCTCCGTTGGCGATCAGGTGCGGGACGGCGGCCTGGGTGATCAGGTAGAGCGGGCGCAGGTTGAGCGCGAGCTGCCGCTCGAAGTCCTCGACCGGCGTCTCGTGGACGCGCTTGCCCGAGTCGAACCCGCCGACCAGGTTCACCAGCGCGTGCAGCGGCGCGGACTCCTCGGAGGTCGCGAGCGCGACGACATCGGCCGCACCGGCCGGGTCCGACAGATCCGCGAGCACCGGAGCGAGTCGCTCGTTCGCCCCGAGCGCGGCGAGCGACTCCTCACTACGACCTGGTACGACGACCCGCCACCCACCGGCCAGCAGCTCGGCCGTCACCGCCCCACCCAGCCCACCGGTGCCCCCGGCAACAATCACAGTGCGCGTCATTGCAGCAGCCTAGTCCCACCACCCCCGTCGCGCTGCGCGCGACTGGGAGGGGAGAAGACGAGGGGCGGGCGGCGCGCCTGTTACTCGGGCAGCGCCAGCGTGCGGCCGGCGTCCCTCGCCGCGTTGATCGACCTCGTGAACGTGTCCTTCAGCGCGGCCGCTTCGTCCGAGAACCCCTGGACCAGCGCCGTGTCCCCCGCCGGTTCCGTGCGCGCGAGCAGCTCGATGTAGCGGTCACCGTCCTCCAGCGCCGCTTCAGCGCGCAGCGCAGCGTCCGCGGAGCGCACGCGGTCGGCGTACTGTTCCAGCAGCTCAACCTTCCGCTTGGTCGCATCGACCGACCGCGACAGCGCCCGCCGCTGCGGGCCGAGCACCGCCTCCAGCTCCGCCGTCGCCATCCCGCGCGCGACCTCCTGCTGCCGTGCCCGCAGGACCGACTGCTCGTGCAGCACCTGGCCGATGTCCCACAGCTGCTCCGGCAGCACCAGTTCGTTCTGCATCTCGTCGAGTAGTCCGCGCTGCGTGACCGTTGCCCCCAGCACCGTTTTCACGGCTCGCTGGGCCCGCCCGAGCAGCTTGCCCGACGGCTCGTCGAAGTCCTCGGCCAGCAGGTACTTTCCGTGCTGCTGCCGGACCTGCTTGCGCCCGCCGTCCTCCACCACCGACCGGACCACGATCCCGCCGGTCGCGACCACCGCGACGACAGCGAGTGACACCGCGGCCCACGCCGCGACGTCGGTCGGCAGCGTGAGCGCCAGGACGATCACCGCGAGCGTCCAGCCGCCGACGCAGACCGCGAGCCAGACCAGCATCGTGCCGAAGGTGTTGCCGGGCGCCTCCGACCACGACGTACTGCGCTTCGGCCGCGGCTGACCGGCGGGCACGAACAGCTCGGGCCTGCGCTCGAACAACCGGCGTACCGCGATCGGCACGCCCGGCGCGAACACCGGATCCATCGCCACCTCCACCCTTCGGTCGACGACACTCAGCGTAGCCGCGCCCGTACCGGTTCGAGGCGCGCGCCCAGCCCGTCGAGCACCAGTTGCAATCCGAACTCGAACAACTGGTCCAGATCGAAGTCGAAGTCGAACTCCTCCCCCAGCGCCCGGAACCCCGCCAGTCCACCAGCCAGTACGGCGAGCCGCTCCGCCTGCTCACCGGCCCACTCGTCCGCGGTCATCCCGGTGTCCTGCTCGGCCAGCGCCTCGGCCTCCAGGTTGAGCGCGACGCCGCGCACGTACCCGAACACCGTGATCGCGGCGTACATCGCCGTACTCGGGTCGACCCCGAACCCACCGACCGCCCGCAGGACGACGTCGGTGTGCGACAGCAGACTCGGCAGCAGCTGCGGCCGACCGATCGTCACCGCCCCCGCGAGCCACAGGTGCCTCCGGTACGCCGACCACTGCAACCGCGCAGCGGCCTCGATCGCCGCCCGCCAGTCCGCGGGCTCGTCGGCCGGGAGCGGGAAGTCCGCGAGCGCCCGGTCGACCATCTGCAGCACCAGCGCGTCCTTGCCGCCGACGTGCCGGTAGAGCCCCATCGTCGACACGCCCAGCTCGCTCGCGATCCGCCGCATCGACAGCGCGGCGAGCCCCTCGGTGTCGGCGAGCGCGATCGCGACCCGGACCACCTCGTCGCGGCTGAGCGCCGGTTCGCCGGCCCGGGCCGCCGTCCGCCGGGCCGGCCCGACGACCGTGCCGACGCCGGGCCGCGCGTGCACGAGCCCTTCGGCCTGCAGCGTCGTGAGCGCCTTCGTCGCGGTCGCCATCGCGACGCCGTACTCGCGCATCAGCTCGCGCGTCGACGGGACGCGCTCACCGCGCCCGAGCTCGCCGGTGCTGATCCGCAGCCGCAGCGCGGCGGCGATCTGCTGGTACGGCGCTGTCATCTGCCCTCCTCAGGAGTGCCCTAGTGCACGTGGACGGCGCCTGAGCCGGTCCGGCATCGTGCTGCGTACACCGTACAGCGCACTACCCCCAGGGAGACACCATGAAGGTACTGATCAGTGGCGCCGGGATCGCCGGGCCGGCCCTCGCGTACTGGCTGCAGCGCGCCGGGTTCACGCCGACCGTCGTCGAGCTCGCGGCCGCGCCGCGGCCGGGCGGGCAGACCGTCGACCTGCGCGGCGTCGCGCGGGACGTCATCGAGCGGATGGGCCTGATGCCCGCGGTCAAGGCGCGGCAGCTGCACGAGAAGGGGATGGCCTACGTCCGCGCCAACGGCAAGCGCGCCGCGGCGCTGCCGGCCGAGCTGCTCGACGGCGCCGGGCCGGTCGCCGAGATCGAGATCCTGCGCGGCGACCTGTCCGAGATCCTGCTCGCGGCGACGCCGGACGTCGAGTACCTGTACGGCGACTCGATCGCCGGGCTGGCGCAGTCGGCGGACGGCGTACGGGTGACGTTCCGGAGCGGGACCGTGCGGGACTTCGATCTCGTCGTCGGGGCGGACGGGGTGCACTCGCGGGTGCGGGCGCTGGCGTTCGGCCCGGAGCGCGAGTTCGTGCAGCACCTCGGCGGGTACGGGTCGTACTTCACGATGCGGGTGCCCGAGGACCTGGACGGGTGGATGAAGGTCCACAGCTCGCCCGGGGGCCGGTGGGTGGGTCTGCGGCCGGATCACGATCCGCGGTTCGTGCGGGCGTTGCTCAGCTTCCGGTCGCCGGAGCTCACCTTCGACCGGCACGACCTCCCGGCGCAGAAAGCCTTGCTGCGCAAGGTCTTTCGAGGTGCCGGCTGGTACACCCGAGAGGTGCTCGACGGGATGGACGCCGCCGATGACTTCTACCTCGACAGCACCAGCCGGGTCGTCGTCCCCGAGTGGTCGCGCGGCCGGGTCGTGCTGCTCGGCGACGCCGGGTACTGCGGGTCGCCGCTGGCCGGGCACGGGACGGCGATGTCGCTGGTCGGCGCGTACGTGCTCGCCGGGGAGCTTGCCGCGAGCAACGATCATCGGCGCGCGTTCCCGGCGTACCAGGAGGTGATGCGCGAGTACGTCGTACAGCGCAGCGCCCTGCCGCCGGGCGGGATCGCGATGGCGATGCCGAGGACCGCGCTCGGGATCCGCGCCCGGGACCTGATGACCGCGACGATGACCTCCCGGCCGTTCCGCGGCGTCCTGGCCAAGGCCGCCGCGGCCCAACCGGACGCGATCGAGCTGCGTGACTACCTCACTCCGGCCACTCCGAGCCGAGGATGACGTCGACGAAGTTGGTCCGCTCGAACCCAGGCACGAACCGGTCGAGCACGTCGGCCTTCACGTTGCCGAAGGTGGTCGCCGGGCGGTGCTTGATGCCCTCGGTGAACGCGTGCAGGATCCGGTTCTTGAAGTCCGGACGCGGGTGCGCGGCAACGATCTCCGCCCGCTCGGCGGCGGTGATCCGGTCCAGGCCGAGCCCGAGCACGTCGGCCTCGACGCCACGGGTGACCAGCGCGATCTCCGGCTGCATGTGCAGCGGGACCTCGGGCGTCGTGTGCAGCGCGATCGCCGTCCAGACGGCCTGCACGTCGGCGTCGGCGATGCCGTTGCCACGCAGGAAGTCGGCGGCCGCGTCGGCGCCGTCGATCTCGAACCGCTGCTGGGAATCCCGGTACCCGGCGGTCAGGCCGAGGTCGTGGAACATCGCCCCGACGTACAGCAGCTCCGGGTCGTAGCTCAGGTCGCGGCCGTGCAGCGCGCCGAACAGGTACACCCGGCGCGAGTGGTCGTACACCAGGTCGTCGGTCACGTCGCGAACCAGCTCGGTCGCCGCGGTGGCGAGCTTGCTGTCCGGGATCTCGATCCCTGCGATCACTGTGGTCAGCCTCCTTCTTCGGTCGGTTTCCTCCAGCGTGACGCGGCGCGGGCGTCCGGCGTACGGGCGATCCGGACGGGTGGCCCACGGATCCGGACACGCATACTGCTGTCGTGGAACGCGTTGTCGTGGTGGTCGTGTACGACGGGGTCCGGCTGCTCGACGTGACCGGGCCGCTGGAGGTCTTCGCGGTCGCCAACGAGCAGGGCGGCGGGGCGTACCGGTCGGTGATCGCTTCGCCGGACGGTCGCGATGTGGTCGCCAACACCGGGACGCGGCTGGGCGTCGACGTGAGCCTGGCCGACGTCGACGCGCGGGGTGCGACGCTGGTGGTGCCGGGTGGGCCGAACTGGTTGCACACGATCAGCGATGCGGGATTGCTGGCCTCGATCCGGGCGTTGTCGGCTCAGTCGTCGCGGACGGCGTCCGTCTGTGCGGGGGCGTTCGCGCTGGCCGCGGCGGGGTTGCTCGACGGGCGGCGGGCGACGACGCACTGGGAGCTCGCCGACCAGCTCGCGCTGCGGTTTCCCGCCGTACGGGTGGACAGCGACGCGATCTTCGTGCAGGACGGGCCGGTGATCACGTCCGCCGGGGTGACGTCGGGGATCGATCTGGCGTTGGCGCTCGTCGAGGCCGATCTCGGATCTGCTGTGGCGCGGCTGGCCGCCAAGCATCTCGTGGTGTTTCTGCAGCGGCCTGGTGGTCAGTCGCAGTTCAGCGTGCGGTTGAGCGCCGGGCAGGCGCGGCACGAGCTGGTGCGGGGTGTGCTCGACTCGATCACCGTCGACCCGGCCGGAGACCACAGCTTGACCGCGCTCGCTTCACGGGCCGGCGTCAGTGAGCGGCATCTGACGCGGCTGTTCAACGACGAGGTCGGTACGACGCCCGGCCGCTTCGTCGAGAAGGTCCGGGTCGAGGCGGCGCAGCACCTGCTCGAGGCGACGACGGATCCGCTGGACGTGATCGCCCGGCGTACGGGCCTGGGGACCGCTGAGACGCTCCGGCGGGCGTTCACCCGGGTCCTCGGCATCAGCCCCGGCGCCTACCGCAACCGCTTCCACACCAGCGGGGTGGTCACCTCGGCCTCGATCGAGCGGTGAGCTCGCGCCGGCGGTGAGCTTCAGTCGAGCGGTGAGACCCAGTCCGGGTTGCGGCCGAGCAGGGCGAGCAAGGTCTCGAAGTCGCCGGCCTCACCAGGCACCTTCACCGCCCGATCGAACGCAGCCCCCGGCCCCCGGCTCCCCTCGGTGTCCGGAATCCGCCGCGCGAGACTGAGCGCCATCTCCACCATGTCCACCGGCGGCTCGTACGGTACGTCGATCGCCCGCGCCAGATCCCACGCGTGCACCACGCAGTCGAGCTGGTGGAACGTCAGCGCCACCCGCCGCGGAAACGTCCCGAACTCCCGCACCTCGATCGGCCGGTCCAGCGCCCCACCATCGGCGAACGCCTCCGCCACCTTCACGTTCGACCGCCGGTAGGCCCCGGCCGGGTTGTCCCCCAGCCGCCCCCCGTTCCAGGTCTGCACCGGAGCCGACCCGTTCGCCGCCGCAGCCGCGAACCCCTCGTTGTCACTCACGATGTGCCGCAGCAGCCCGCGCACAGTCCAGTCCGGACAGGGCGTCGGAAACCAGAGCTGCTCAGCCCGAACCTGCATCACCACTTCCCCGAGCACCGCACCAGCCCGCCGGTCCAGATCCCGAATATCCACCCAAACCCCTCCCGTAGCCGCCCAGCCGAGCATAGGCCCGCGCCCGCACGCCCACCGGAAACCGGCCGAGATCCACGGGTTAACCCGCACGCGTGCGGCGTACGGCAGGAGTTGGGTCAGCCGCCCACAACCCCCGTCGCGATGTCCTGCTCCACGTTCCGCCCGCCCTCAGGCTCCAGCACCGGCGTCCCCGGGTGCGTGCTGACCGTGTCCTCGATGCGGATCGGGTCCGGCAGGCGCGTGTAGTCGGGCTCGCTCATCAGAACCTCCGAGAATCAGGCCACGTGGAGCTCCCAGTGTGCCCGCCCGCAGGCCCGAGCGGGAAGGATGCGTGCGACGATGGCCTCATGGGTTTCCAGATCGCCAACGAACCCGAGGCCGACAAGGTCCTCGACCAGTACCCGTTCGCCGTCCTGGTCGGCATGATGCTCGACCAGCAGTACGGCATGGAGCACGCCTTCCGCGGCGGCTACAAGGTCCTCAGCCGCTTCGGCAACCTCGACCCGGCGGCGATCGCCGCCGCTGACCCCGAGGAGTTCAAGGCGCTCTGCAGCACTCCCCCGGCGATCCACCGCTTCCCCGGCTCGATGTCGGCCCGCCTGCAGGAGCTCGCGGCGCTGATCGAGTCCAAGTACGACGGCGACGTCACCCGCCTGTGGACCGAACCGGACACCGGCAAGGAGCTCCTCAAGCGCGTCCAGGAGCTCCCCGGCTTCGGCAAGCAGAAGGCACAGATCTTCGTCGCCCTCCTCGCCAAGCAGCTCGGCATCAAGCCCGCGGGCTGGGAAGCCGCCGCCGGCGACTACGCCCTCGACGGCTACCGCTCGGTCGCCGACGTCGTCGACGCCGACTCCCTCCTCAAGGTCCGCGAGTACAAGCAGGCCAAGAAGGCCGCCGCCAAGCTCAGCTGAGCTCCCCTACATCGGCAACGGTGTGTCCCGACTTCGGGCACACCCAAACCGCCGCATCCTCCACCAACTGCGCCTCCAGTGGATGCGTCCCTGGGTGCTCCTCACACTCCGGCCAGCTAGTCGACCGTCCGGCCAGCCACAACTCCTCCACCACGAACTCCTGCACCTGATCCGCCACATGCTGCACCAGCTCAGCGCCACTCATCTCCCGAGGCGCCAGCAATCCCGTCCGCGCAGGCCACTGCGCCGACAACAGCACCACCGACTCGTACGCCGGATCCGCGGTCACCGACTCGTCCGCCACCCGCAGCGCCGGCCCACCGGTCCGCTCGAGATCCCGCACCACCAGCCGCAGCGCCGAGGCAAGCTCCATGCACCAAGCCTAGAAGGACCTCACAGCTTCGTCGTGCGAGTTCTCCACAGCAGGTACACGAAGTACGGCGCCCCGATCATCGCGGTGAGCAGCCCCGCAGGGATCTGAGCCGGCGCCAGCAGCGTGCGCCCAAGCGAGTCGGCCACGGAAACCAGCACCGCGCCAAGCAACGCCGCCACCGGCAGCAGCCGCGAGTGTCGTCCGCCGACCAGTGCCCGCGCGGCATGCGGCGCGACCAGACCGACGAAACCGACCACACCGATCGCCGACACAGCCGCCGAGGTCAGCAGCGCAGAAGCAGCAAGCGCGAGCAGCCGCGTCCGTTCCAGCCGTACGCCGAGGATCCGCGGCACATCGTCGTCCAGCGACAGCAGATCGAGTTCGCGCCGAGCGAGCACGACCACCGGCGTGAGAACGAGCAGCGCCGCCGTCACCGGGATCACCTGCGGCAGCGTCCGCCCGTACGTGCTGCCCGAGAGCCACGTCATCGCCATCGAGATGTTCCACGGGTCGGTGTAGACGATGACGAAGGTGATGACCGCGGTCGTCGCCGACGAGACGCCGACCCCGATCAGCACCAGCCGGTCCGAACTGAGCCCACCCCTCCAGGAGACCAGGTAGACCAGCGCGAAGGTGCCCAGCGCGGCCGCGGAGGCGACGCCGGACAGGAGCCAGATGCCGGCCGCGGGGACCAGCATCAGTGTGACGACGGCGCCGACTCCGGCGCCGCCGGTGATGCCGAGGATGCCGGGCTCGGCCAGCGGGTTGCGGCAGACCGCCTGTACGGTCGCGCCGGCGATCGCCAGCGCGGCGCCGCACAGCACCGCCGACAGCACCCGCGGGAAGCGCTGGTCGAGCACGAACGTGATCGCCCGGCCGGATCGGCCGTTGACCCAGTTCACGATGTCGCCGGTGCGAAGGAACGCGTCCCCCGCGAGCATCGCCAGCACCAAAGCGCCGACGAGCAGCACTGACAGCACCACGACGACGATGACGAACGTACGCCGGCTCCGCAGCCCCGAGGACGCACCGGCCGGCGTACGGCTCGGGCCGGAGTCGCGGTACCGGCGGGCGAGCCAGACCAGCACGATCGCGCCGACGAGCATCGTCATGATGCCGGTCGGGATCTCCACGCCGGCCTGCCCACCGAGCACAGCGCGCAGTACGACGTCCGCCGCGAGCACCACCAGGATCCCCGCGAGCCCGGACAGCGGCAGCAGAACCCGATGCCGCATCAGCCCGGGCACCAGCGGCGCGACGAGCCGCACGAGCACCGGCGCCACCAGTCCCACGAAGCCGACCGGCCCGGCCACCGTCACAGCCGCCGCCGACAACATGACCGTGACGAGCGTGATCAGCACCCGCGTACGGCGTACGCGAACTCCCAGCACCGATGCGGTGTCGTCGCCGAGCGAGAGGATGTCGAGCCGCGACGCCAGCCACAGCGCGGCGACCAGCGACACCACGACGATCGGCGTCATCTGCCCGACCGCGTCGAGGTCGGTCTGGACGAGCGTCCCGGCCCCCCACGCGAACGTGCCGACCGTCTCCTCACGGCGCAGCAGCATCAGCAGCGTCGTCACCCCGGACAACGCCATCGCCACCGCCGACCCAGCGAGGATCAACCGCGTCGGCCCCGACGTACCACCAGCAGACAGAGCGAGCACCAGTACGGCGGCCGCCAGCCCGCCCGCGAACGCGACCCCGCCGGCCGGCAGCACCGGCAGGTTGATCCCGAACGCGGCGACCACCACGACCGCCAGGTACGCGCCCGCGTTGACGCCGAGGGTGTCCGGCGAGGCGAGCGGGTTCCGGGCCAGCGACTGCAGGCCCGCACCGGCGACACCGAGCGCGAGACCGACCAGTACGCCGGCCAGCAGCCGCGGCAGCCGCGACGCGATCAGCACGTTCGCCGAGTTGTCGGTGCCCTGGCCGATCACCAGCCGGAGCAGATCCCCGGCGCCGACCGACGAGGTGCCCTGGGTGATGTGCACCGCGGCCAGTACGACGACCGCGGCCAGGGCGATCACGAACACCCCGGCGACGCGGATCCGTCGTACCGGCTGGAGGGCCTCGGCGACCTGCGGCCGCTCGGTGGTCAGCTGGGTCAAGAGGTGACTGCCTGCACCGTGGCGTCGATGAACTGCTCGGTCGACTTCGGCCCGCCGAACATCCAGATGCCGTCGGACAGGCGGTGCACGCTGTTGGACTTCACGAACGGCAGGTTCTTCCAGATCGCGTTCTTCGACAGGTCGCCGCCGAACACGTCACCGCCGTCGGCGGTGGAGGCGATGTACAGGAAGCTGCCGTCGCCGAGCTTGGTCAGACCCTCGATGTCGGTCTGGGCCAGGCCGTAGTCGGGGTCGCCGGAGCCGGTCCAGTTGTTCTTCAGGCCGAGCTCGACCGCGACCGCGCCGAGCAGCGAACCGGTGGTGAACATCCGGATCGAGATCGTGCTGCCTTCCTTGTAGCCGTCGGCCATCGTGAAGCCCTCGCCGGCCTTGCCCGCGTCGGCGATCTTCTTCTTGCCGTCGGCAACGGCCTGGTCGAAGGCGGCGTTCGCCTCGGCGGCCTCCTTGGACTTGCCGATCGCGGCGCCGACCAGCTCCAGGTTCTTCTTCATCTGCGGGATCGCGTTCTTGGCGTCCGCACCGCGGACGACCAGGACCGGCGCGGCCTTCTCCATCTGCGCGATGGTGCTGGCCGACTCGTCGGTGGTGGTGATGATCAGATCGGGGTTCAGGGCAACGATCGCGTCGACGCTGGACTCACCGCGGGTCCCGACGTCCTTGACCCCGGCGTCGAGCTTGGCCGCGGTCACCCAGGTCGTGTAGCCCTTCACGTCGGCGACGCCGACCGGCTGCACGCCGAGCGTGATCAGGTTCTCGATCACGCCCCACTCCAGGCCGACGACCTTGGTCGCCGGCTTGGGCAGGTCGATCTTCTTGTTCCGGGCGTCGGTGACCGAGACCGGCTGGGCGGCGGCGGAGCTGTCCGCCTGCGGCTCGGCCGCCGGCTCGCTCGTACCGCAGGCGGTCAGCGCGAGCAGCAGGCTCGCGGCCAGGACGGTGACTCTTCTCATCGAAACCTCAGATGTCTTGGAGGATGTGCCGGTGCAGGTGCCTGCCGACCGGCTGGGTGCTGATCCGCCCGGTGTCCGGGTCGGTGCTGACGTCGATCCGGATCCCGTAGGTCTCGGTCAACGCGGCCGCCTGCAGGACCTCGGCCGGCGTACCGGTCGCCCGGACCCGGCCCTGGTCGAGCAGGACGATCCGGTCGGCCACGTCGGCCGCCTGGTTCAGGTCGTGCAGTACGACGCCGACGGCGACGCCGTGCTCGTCGGCGAGATCGCGCATCAGGTCGAGGATCTCGATCTGGTAGCGCAGGTCGAGGAAGGTGGTCGGCTCGTCGAGCAGCAGGACGCCGGTGTCCTGCGCCAGACAGGTGGCCAGCCAGACGCGCTGCAGCTCACCACCGGACAGCTCGTCGACGGCCCGCTCGGCCATCGCGGTGACCCCGGTGACGTCCATCGCGTGCTCGATCGCCGCGTTGCCGTCCGGGTCGTCGCTGCGCCAGCGCCCGCGGTACGGGTGCCGGCCGTAGCCGACCACATCCCGCACACTCACCCCGTTCGGCGTCGGCCGCGACTGCGACAGCAGCGTCACCTTCCGCGCGAACTCCTTCTGCGAGAGCGCCAGCGCGTCCTCCCCGTCCGCGAACCGCACGGTCCCCGCGTCCGGCTTGTGCAACCGCGCCATCGCCCGCAGCAGCGTCGACTTCCCACTCCCGTTCGGCCCCACCAACGCAGTCACCGCCGCCGGCACGATCCCGAGCCCGGCCTCGTCCACCACCAACCGCCCGTGGTACCCCAGCCGCAACCCGGCGCCCGTCAGCCCCACCGACTCTCGCATGGCCGCAGGATAGCCTTACCTAACCACCCATGTCAGCTTCGCGGACGGTGACTGTTCCCTCACAAGCTCACAGTCTGGCAGCCAGCCGAGTGCCTTGTTCTATTGCGCGTTTTGCGTCCAGCTCGGCGGCCACGTCGGCGCCGCCGATGGTGTGGATCGACGGGTGGGCGAGTGCTGCGAGGTCGTTCACGGACTCCTGGCCGGCGCAGAGGACGATGGTGTCGACGGACAGCGTGCGGGGGTTCTCGTGGTTCTTGCCGAAGGTGATGTGCAGCCCGGCGTCGTCGATGCGCTCGTAGTTGACGGCGCGCAGTTGGGTGATCTGCTTGTTCTTCAGCGCGGCTCGGTGGACCCAGCCGGTGGTCTTGCCGAGGCCGGTGCCGATCTTGCTGGGCTTGCGCTGGAGCAGGTAGACCTCACGCTCGGAGGCCTCGGGTGTGGGGGTGATCAGGCCGGCGCGGTCCTCGACCGGGTCGCCGACGCCCCACTCGGCGCGCCAGGCGGCGAGGTCGAGGGTGGGTGAGTGCGGGGTGGTCAAGTACTCCGTGACGTCGACGCCGATGCCGCCGGCGCCGATGACGGCTACCGACTGGCCGGCGGGACGCTTGCCGCGGATCAGGTCGGCGTACGTGATGACCTTGGGGTGGTCGATGCCGGGGATCGTGGGGATACGCGGGGTGACACCGGTGGCCAGGACGATCTCGTCGAAGCCCGCGAGGTCGTCCGCGGTGGCTCGGTGGTTGAGGTGGAGTTTGACGCCGGTGAGGTCCAAGCGGCGGCGGTAGTAGCGGATCGTTTCGGCGAACTCCTCCTTGCCCGGGATCTGCCGGGCGATGCCGAACTGGCCGCCGATCTCGGCGTCGGCCTCGAAGAGCTCGACGCTGTGGCCGCGCTCAGCCGCGGTGACGGCCGCCGACAGGCCCGCGGGGCCGGCGCCGACCACCGCGACCTTCTTCGTACGCCGGGTCGGCAGCAGCACCAGTTCGGTCTCGCGGGCGGCGCGCGGGTTGACCATGCAGCTGGCCGGCTTCTTCGCGAAGACGTGGTCGAGGCAGGCCTGGTTGCAGGCGATGCAGACGTTGATCTCGTCGGCGCGCGATTCCGTTGCCTTGAGCACCCAGTCGGGGTCGGCCAGGAACGGACGGGCCAGGCTGACCAGGTCGGCGTCGCCGCGGGCCAGGACCTCCTCGGCGACCTGCGGCAGGTTGATCCGGTTCGACGTGACGACCGGGATCGTGACGTGCGGCCGGAAGGCGGCGGTGACGGAGGTGAACGCGGCACGCGGCACCGACGTGACGATGGTCGGGACGCGCGCCTCGTGCCAACCGATGCCGGTGTTGATGATCGACGCGCCGGCCGCTTCGATCTCCTTGCCCAGGGCCACCACCTCGTCCCAGGTCTGCCCGCCCTCGACGAGATCGGCCATCGACAGCCGGAAGACGATCAGGAACGCAGGGCCGACCCGCTCGCGGGTCCGGCGGACGATCTCGACGGCGAGCCGGCGGCGGTTCTCCGGCGTACCGCCCCACCGGTCCGTACGCCGGTTGGTGCGCTCGGCGAGGAACTGGTTGATGAAGTACCCCTCGGAGCCCATGATCTCGACGCCGTCGTACCCGGCCTCCTGCGCGAGCGCCGCGCAGCGCACGTACGCGCTGATCTGTCGCTCGACGCCGCGATCGCTCAGCGCGCGCGGTTTGAACGGGTTGATCGGCGCCTTCAAACCCGACGCCGAGACGCTGAACGGGTGGTACGCGTACCGCCCGGCGTGCAGGATCTGGAGCGCGATCCGCCCGCCCTCGGCGTGCACGGCGTCGGTCACCACGCGATGCTTGCGCGCCTGGCGGCGGGACGTCAGCCGCGAGCCGAACGGGGTCAGCCAACCGGTCCGGTTCGGCGCGTAGCCGCCGGTGACGATCAGGCCGGCGCCGCCGCGGGCGCGCTCGGCGAAGTACGCGGCGAGCTTCGGCAGGTCGCGGGCCCGGTCCTCGAGCCCGGTGTGCATCGAGCCCATGATCACCCGGTTCGGCAGCGTGACCTGACCGACCTCGAGAGGTTCCAGAAGGTGTGGGTAGCTCATCGGGGGCCTTCCTCTCGCAGGGCTTCCAGGACCTCGTCGCACCAGTCGGTGAACGACTGCTCGGCGCGCACCCCACCGCGCAGCACGAGGTACTGGTGCAGTTCCCGCCCCGCCAGCTTCGACGGCTTCGGGAAGTCGCGGCGTTCGATCGCCTGGTACGCCGCCAGCCGCGCGGCGTGCTCGTCGCGGTGCCGCGCGACCTCACGCCGTACGGCGGTCACGTCGCCCAGCGACGCGCCGCGCAGTTTCACGCCGAGCTCGTCGCGCAGCATCGTCGGCTCGACCGGCTCGGCCAGCCAGCGGGCCAGCTCGTCGCTGCCCGGGGCAGCGACCCGGTAGACCTTCTTGTCCGGCCGCCCGTCCTGGGCGACGTCGGTGTGGGTGACCCAGCCGGCCTCTTCCATCCGCTTCAGCACCCGGTAGATCTGCTGGTGCGTGGCCGCCCAGAAGAACCCGATCGACTTGTCGAACCGGCGGGCCAGCTCGTACCCCGATCCCTCCCGCTCGCTGAGCGAGACCAGCAACGCGTGCTCCAGCGCCACCACGACCACCTCCAGGACGAGCAGCGTACCTATGCAACCAGTTGCACTGCACCTGATTGCAGCACAGATCACAGCGACGGAACACCGGATGCGAAAGAATGGTTGTTGCAACTGATTGCTGTTTTCGAGCCGAAGGACTAGCTGATGGACCACGCCCACCCGACCCGGACCACACTGCCCGGGATCGGCACCCGCTACGACCTCGTCACCGGGGGCGGCAAGCACGTGTCGATCGTCGTCCACGAGGACGGCCGGCGGTTCCTGGGCTTCCACGACCCCGACGACGACGACAACTGCACGAACTCGGTCCCGCTGGACCCGGCCGAGGCCGGCGCGCTGGCCCAGCTGCTGGTCCCGACGCCGATCGACCCGCTGCGCAACGACCTCGAGATCGACCTGGTCACCGAGCAGATCCCGATCACCGGGCGGTCGCCGTACTCGGGCCGGACGCTCGGTGACACCCAGGCCCGGACCCGGACCGGTGCCTCGATCGTCGCGGTGCTGCGGCGCACCGGCGCGACGCCGTCGCCGACGCCGGACTTCCGGTTCACCGTCGGCGACACGCTGGTCGTGGTCGGCACCCGTGAAGGTGTGGACGCCGTCGCCGACCTGATCTCGGGAGGCTGACGTGCACGACATGACGATGCTGCTGATCGAGCTGGGCGCGGTGATCCTCGCCCTCGGCATCCTCGGCCGGATCGCCGGCCGGTTCGGCTTCTCGCCGATCCCGCTCTACCTGCTGGCCGGGCTGGCCTTCGGTCACGGCGGGCTGCTGCCGCTCGACGCCAGCGAGGAGTTCGTTGCCACCGGCGCCGAGATCGGCGTGATCCTGCTGCTCTTGCTGCTCGGCCTGGAGTACACGGCGGCCGATCTGGTCAGCACGCTGAAGACGCAGTACTTGTCCGGCGTCGTCGACTTCGTCCTGAACGCGCTGCCCGGTGCGGCGGTCGCGCTGATGCTCGGCTGGGGTCCGGTCGCGGCGGTCGCGCTGGCCGGGGTCACCTGGATCTCGTCGTCGGGGGTGATCGCGAAGGTCGTCGGGGATCTCGGTCGGTTGGGTAACCGCGAGACGCCCGTGATCCTCGGGATCCTCGTCCTCGAGGACCTGTCGATGGCGGTCTACCTGCCGATCCTGACCGCGCTGCTGGCCGGCGTCGGCCTGGCCGGCGGCAGCATCACGCTGCTGATCTCGCTCGGCACGGTGAGCATCGTGCTGTTCGTCGCGCTGCGGTACGGGCGGATGATCAGCCGCGCGGTCTCCTCGGACAACCCGGAGATGCTGCTGCTCGTCGTACTGGGTCTGACGCTGCTCGTCGCGGGGATCGCGGCGAAGCTGCAGGTCTCGGCGGCGGTCGGCGCGTTCCTGGTCGGCATCGCGCTGTCGGGCGAGGTCGCGCACGGCGCGCGGAACCTGCTGAGCCCGCTGCGGGATCTGTTCGCGGCCGTGTTCTTCGTGTTCTTCGGGCTGAGCACGGACCCGCGCGACATCCCGCCGGTGATCGGCGTCGCGCTGGCGCTGGCGGTGTTCACCGGGCTGACGAAGATCCTCACCGGCTGGTACGCCGCGCGGCGCGCGGGGATCAAGCCCGCGGGACGATGGCGGGCCGGTGGGACGTTGGTCGCGCGGGGTGAGTTCTCGATCGTGATCGCGGGGCTGGCGGTTGGTGTCGAGCCGCGGTTGGGGCCGCTGGCGACGGCGTACGTGCTGATTTTGGTGATCCTCGGGCCGATCGCGGCGCGGTACACGGAGCCGGTGGCGAAGAAGCTGTCAGGGCTGCGGAAGCCGCCCGCGGCGGCGCTCCCCGCGGGTGGGCCCGCGGAGGAGCGCCTGGACGACCCGGCGAACACGGGAAGCTGAACACCCACCACCCACTAACCCTCCGCCGCGACCGTCGCCCACGCTCAGCACCGGCCGATCGGGGCGCTCGCGAGGAGGTTAGTGGGTGGTGGGCGTCCGGTGATTCGCCCGCCGCCCGATCTCAGCCAGCTCGACGGTCTCCCGAATCCGCCGCGCCCGCGTCTCCGGCCGCTTCGCGAGCGCGACCCACTCCAGGATCAACCGCCGCGACGACGGCGGAAACGCCCGGAAATGCTTGTCTGCCTCAGCGTTCCCGTCGAGCTCCCGCCGCAGATCCCCCGGCACGATCAACTCCTGCGCCTCCGCCAGCACATCCCAAACCCCGCTCGCCTTGGCCCGCTCCACCACCGCCATCCCCGCCGGCGCCATCAACCCCTCCGCCGCCAGCCGCGCGACCCGCTCCCGGTTCACCTTGCTCCACGTACTCCGCACGCTCCGCGGCGTGAAGCACTGGTACGTCGTCACCGCGTCCCGCCGCACGGTCTTGCTGTCCACCCACCCGAAACACAACGCCTGCTCAACCGCCGCGAGGTAATCCACCACACCGCCGCCCCCACGCCCCACCACCAGCCAGACCGCCCGCTCAACCTCCCCGTGCGCTTCCAGCCAAGCCCGCCACTCCCCGACCCCAGCAAGCCGCACAGCAACCTCGTCCGAAACCTCCGCCGCGTTCTCCATGCCCTCACTCTCACCCAGATAAGTGCTCACCCACTGAGCACTTTCTTCAGAAGAGGGCGTCGCCGCGTTCGAGGTCGAGGAGTTGTTGTTTGCGGGGGAGGCCGCCGCCGTAGCCGGTGAGGCTGCCGGAGGAGCCGATGACTCGGTGGCAGGGGACGATGATGCTGATCGGGTTCTTGCCGTTGGCCAGGCCTACGGCTCGGGAGGCGGCCAAGGGTTTGCCCAGGGTCAGGGCCAGTTCGCCGTACGTTGTGGTTTGGCCGTAGGGGATGTCGAGGAGGGCGGTCCAGACCTCTTGCTGGAAAGGGGTTCCGGCCGGGGCGAGGGGGACGTCGAAGGTGGTGCGGGTGCCGGTGAAGTACTCGGTGAGCTGCTCAGCCACGGACGGGAGGATCGTGTCGTCGCGGGTGCCGAAGGTTTCCACCGGTGGCTGGTGGCGGTGCTGTTCCATGTAGAGGCCGACCAGCTCGCCGGCGGCGGAGCCGACGAGGGTGAGGTGGCCGATCGGGCTGTCGAGTACGGCGTACGGCATCAGGGGCGGCCGATGCGGTAGAGGACGTGGCGCTGGAGGCGGTGGCCGTCCGGGAGGCGGGGGTGGTCGAAGTCGCCGGGTTCGTCGTGGGTCATGCCGATGCGTTGCATGACGCGCTGGGACGGGAGGTTGGTGGTGGCGGTGAAGGAGACGATCTCGTCCAGGCCCGCGGAGCCGAAGCCGTGGGCGAGGGCGGCGCGGGCGCCCTCGGTGGCGTAGCCGTTGCCCCAGGCATCTTTCGAGAGGCGCCAGCCGATCTCGACGGCGGGCATGAAGTGGGCGTCGAAGCTCGGCCGGGACAGGCCGATGAAGCCGATGAACCGGCCGGTCTCGCGGACCTCCGCGGCCCACAGGCCGAAGCCCCACTCGTCCATCTGCCGGGTCATCCGGTCGACCATCGCGTAGCTGTCCTCGGGCGCCATCGTGGCCGGGAAGTGCTCCATCACCGCCGGGTCCGCGTTCAGCGCCGCGAACGGTTCCTTGTCGGCGTCGGTCCAGCCCCGCAGCAGCAGGCGTTCGGTCGAAAGCTCGGTCATCTCACTCCGTCGGGATCGTGTTGATGGCGTGGTCGCCGGTCGCCCACAGGTACTGCACGGCGTACGCGCGCCACGGCCGCCAGGCCCGGGCGTGCTCGGTCAGCGGTTTGGGGGCCTCGGGCAACCCGAGGTCGCGGGCGGCGTACCGGATGCCGAGATCGCTGGCCACGAACGCGTCCGGGTCGCCGAGCGCGCGCATCGCGATCGACTCCACCGTCCACGGGCCGATCCCGGGCAGCTCGGCGAGCTGCGCGCGGGCCCGGTCCCAGTCGCTGCCCGCGCCGAGGTCGATCTCGCCGGCCGCCAGGGTCGCGACCAGCGTCGTCAGCGTCGTACGCCGGGACTTCGGGAACGCCAGCTGCTCCGGGTCGAGCCCGGCCAGCGCGTCCATCGTCGGGAACAGATGCGTCAGCCCACCAGCCGGATCCTCGACCGGTACGCCGTACGCCTGCACGAGGCGCCCCGCGTGCGTCCGCGCGGCGGCCGTCGACACCTGCTGCCCGAGCACAGCCCGAACCGCGAACTCGTTCCCGTCGACCGTCCGCGGCACCCGCCGCCCCGGCGCCTTCGCGATCAGCGGCGCCAGCACCGGGTCCTCGGCGAGCAGCTCGTCGACGGCGACCGGGTCGGCGTCCAGGTCGAGCATCCGGCGGCAGCGGCTGATCGCGATCGCGAGGTCGCGCTGGTCGGTCAGCGACAGCTGGCAGGCGATGTGGTCGGGCATCGGGCGCAGCGCGACGACGCCGTGCCCGTGCGGGAGCCGGAGCGTGCGGCGGTAGGCGCCGTCGTACCACTCCTCCACCCCCGGTACGCCGGTGGCGATCAGGTGGCCGAACAGGTTGTCCGGCGTGAGCGGCGCGCGGAACGGCAGCCGCAGCGAGATCGTGCCCGGAGCGGCCGGGTGCGCGCCGCGCTTGGCCCGGCCGCGCAGCTCGCTCGGCGACAGCGCGAAGACCTCCTGGACGGTCTCGTTGAACGTGCGCACGCTGGAGAAGCCGGACGCGAACGCGACGTCGGCCATCTGCAGGTCGCTGGTCTCGATCAGCATCCGCGCGGTCTGCGCGCGCTGCGCCCTGGCCAGCGCCAGCGGGCCGGCGCCGAGCTCGGCCTGGAGCTGGCGCTGCACCTGGCGGACGCTGTACCCGAGCTGGGTCGCGAGACCCGGTACGCCGTCGCGGTCGACGACTCCGTCGCTGATCAGCCGCATCGCGCGAGCGACCAGGTCGGCGCGGTCGTTCCACTCCGGGGAGCCCGGGCTCGCGTCCGGGCGGCAGCGCTTGCAGGCGCGGAAGCCGGCCTGCTGGGCCGCGGCGGCGCTCGGGTAGAAGCGCATGTTCTCCACCTTCGGCGGGACCACCGGGCAGCTCGGACGGCAGTAGATCTTGGTGGTCAGCACCGCGGTGAAGAACCAGCCGTCGAACCGCGCGTCCTTGGACTGGACCGCTCGCACGCACCGCTCGACACACTCGTACACGCAGACCAGCATCGCGGCCGGCGCCGACAGTTTCTAGCGGTTTTGCGCCATCGAGGTTCGGCGGTTTTGCGACGTCAGGTCCTGGTGCCGTTTCCTCGCCAGCCCTGGACCGGGGCCGGACGGTGAAGTGGAGGTCGTAACCGAACCACGATGGAAGGACTTTCGCATGAACGACCTGACCGGCAAGCGGGCCCTGGTGACCGGCGGCAGCCGCGGGATCGGCGCCGCCACCGCGGTCGCCCTGGCCGAGGCCGGCGCCGATGTGGCGATCACCTACCGGGAGGCGGGCGACGAGGCCGCGACCGTGGTGAAGCAGATCGAGGCGACCGGGCGGCGGGGCTTCGCGTTCCAGGCCGATCTGGCCGACGCGGCGGCGGTCGAGGAGACGGTGGCACGCGCGGCCGACGCGCTCGGCGGGCTCGACGTGTTCGTCAACAACGCGGGAGTCGGTACGAGCGGGATGATCGGGGAGGTCGCACTGGAGGAGATCGACCGGGTGATCGCGGTCAACGTGCGCGGGGCGTACGTCGCGGCGCAGGCGGCTGCTCGGCGGGTTGCCGACGGGGGTCGGTTGATCCACATCGGGAGCTGCGTCGGGGAGCGGAACGCCGGGCCGGGGATGTCGCTGTACGCGCTGAGCAAGTCGGCGCTGGTCGGGATGAACAAGGGGCTGGCGCGCGATCTCGGGGCTCGCGGGGTCACGTCGAACGTCGTACAGCCTGGTCCGACGGACACCGAGATGAACCCGGCCGACGGTCCGTACGCCGACGCGCAGCGCGGGTTCCTCGCGCTGGGGCGCTACGGGGCTCCGGAGGAGGTCGCGGCGGCGGTGACGTACTTGGCGAGCCCAGCCGCGGCGTTCGTCACCGGCACCGAGGTGACGGTGGACGGCGGGCACTCCGCCTGAGCCGCGCGGCCCAGGGACTCCGCCCGACCCGCGCGGCGGAGCCGGCGGTCCGCTGCCAGCTCCGCCGCGGCGCTCCTGACACCCAGTGGTCAGTACCTTGGCCGGATGAAGTTCTCGGTGACGTTCGGGGCAGCCGGCGCCGGGCGGGATCCGCGAGGTTTGGCGGATCTCGCCCGGCTTGCCGAGGAGTCCGGGTGGGACGGGGTGTTCCTGGAGGACTACCTCGTGTACCAGGGCGACGCGTCGCTGCCGGCGTACGATCCGTGGGTTTGTCTGGCGGCGATGGCCTGCGCGACCTCGCGGGTGAAGCTCGGGACGACAGTGACTCCGCTTCCCCGGCGACACCCGTGGAAGGTTGCTGCGGAGGCTGTTGCGCTCGATCAACTCTCGGACGGGCGGATGATTCTCGGGGCGGGGATCGGCGATCCGCAGGATCCGTTCATGCCGTCGGTGAGTTCTCGGGTGCTGGCCGAGATGCTCGACGAAAGCCTGCAGGTGATCGACGCGCTGTGGAGCGGCGAAGTCGTGCACCACGACGGCGTGCATTACCAGCTGGACGGCGTACGGCTGGCCGCTCGGCCGGTGCAGCGGCCGCGGATTCCGGTGTGGGTCGGGGGGAATCTGCTCGTACCGGCCGTACGGCGAAGGATCCTGCGCTGGGACGGGTCGTGCGCGTACAAAGGGCCTACCACGGCGTCGTTGCCGATCCTGCCGTCGGATGTCGCGGCGCTGCGGGCCGAGCGTGGGGACGGTTTCGACATCAAGGTGAGCGGGGGCGACCCGGAGGCGTTCGCCGCGGCGGGCGCGACGTGGTGGGGGCGGTGGATCGGGCCGGGCTCAGCCGAGGAGGCCGAGCGGATCGTGCGCGCGGGACCGCCACGATGGTGAGCGGAGCGCAGGCGGGCGTCCTCCACGTCCACCGTGGCTAGATCAGATCCGCGCGAGCGTGCTGGATCTGCCGGCCGCTGAAGGTGAGATCGAAGATCCCGTTGGTCTGCCCGCCCGGGAAGCTGCCGGTGAACGCGACCTCGACGTGCAGCACATCGCCGCGCTGCTCGGTGCCGACCAGCTCGGTCCGGGTGTCGTACCCGATGAAGTACGACTGGTAGTACTCGCCGATCCGGTCGCGGCCCTCGTACACCTCGCCGACCGACGGGTCGTCGAGTACGGCGTCCTCGGTGAAGTAGGCCAGGAACTCGCTCGCATCATGGGCGTTGGCCGCGGCGATCCACTCGGCCAGGATCTCGCTCGACATCTCGTACTTCCCTCCGGCTGCTTGCTCTCGGCATCGACTCTGCCGGGGCCCGGGCGGGCGTTCCAGGGTGCGGTACTCCCTGGTTGGCGGAGAGTGACGAGCCGGCCAGCCGTTGACAAGGCCGCTGGGGCGGGTGAGACTGCGGGGAGATTTTAACGTTCAAACCCGTGGCTGGTGAGGGGGCGGCGATGGCTACGCTCAAGCAGGTGGCGGCACACGCCGACGTGTCGGTGCAGACCGTGTCGAACGCGCTGAACGCTCCGCACCGGCTGCGGCCGGACACGCTCGAGCGGGTGACGCGGTCGATCGAGCTGCTCAACTACCGGCCCAATCGTAACGCGCGCAGCCTCCGAACGAGCGCGGTCGAGCTGATCGGGTACTGCGTCCCGAGCTGGCAGGGCGGGCAGGCGCACCTGGTGATGGACCAGTTCCTGCACGCGTTGTGCGCGGCGGCGGAGACGACCGGGCGGCACATCCTGTTGTTCACGGCACCGGCCGGGGCGGACGGGATGTCGGTGTACGAGGACCTGCACGCGCGGCGGCTGGTCGACGGGTTCGTGCTGTCGCAGACCGAGACGCACGACCCGCGGCACGGCTGGCTCAAGGAGCAGCGGATCCCGTTCGTGTCGTTCGGGCGGGTCTGGAAGGAGTCGACGCAGCCCGGCCCGTACGTCGACGTCGACGGCGCCGGCGGGTGCGCGATGGCGACCCGGCACCTGTACGACGGTGGGCGGCGCCGGATCGGCTTCCTCGGCTGGCCGCGGACGTCGGGGCTCGCGGAGGACCGGCTCGGTGGGTGGCGGGAGACCTGCGTCGAGCTCGGGCTGCCGGTGGACGGGCTCGCCGTGCACTGCGTCGAGGACACCTTCGACGAGGGCGCGCGGGGAGCCGCTTCGTTGCTCGACGCATCGGAACCGGTCGACGCGATCGTTGCCCTGAGCGACGTACTGGCGCTGGGCGCGCTGCGGGAGCTGAACCGGCGTGGGCTCGCCGCCGGGACCGATGTCGCGCTGACCGGTTTCGACGACTCGCCGCTGGCGTCGGTGGTGTCGCCCGCGCTGACGTCGGTCCGGCAGCCGATCGACCTGATCGCCAGCGAACTCATCACGATCCTGACCGGTCCGGCCGACTCCGAGGTCCCGGCCGAACGCCTGCTGCAACCCGAACTGATCGTCAGGGGCAGCTCAGCCCCCGGCTGATACGCGGCACCCGCCGCGCGAGAAGGAGGAACCCGTCATGACACCCCGCCCGACCACCTCCCGACCACCAGGCCGCCGCCGCCCCCGCACGGCAGCCGCCGGACTGATCGCCGCAGCCCTGCTCACAGGGGTGGCGACGCAAGCATCCGGCGCCCCACCCGGCTCCGCGCCCTCCGCGGTGCGCGCGGAGAGCGTACTGATGGGAGGGGGCGCAGAACTTTCTGAAAGCACGAGGCTTTCTGATCGGCGGTCGCTGGTCGTCGGGGACCGGGCCTACACCATGGGCGACGAGAGCGGGCTCTACCCCGCCACCGGCTGGCACACGCGCGGAGAGATGGGCGGCTTCTGGTCGCAGCCCATCAAGCTGCTCGACGGCGTCTGGTTCGGGGTGGACGGGAGCTGGCTCGGGAAGCAGGTACCGGCGACCAAGTACACCAGCGGCTACGGCTACCAGCGGATCGACTACGGGAACGGGATCCAGCGGACGGACTTCGTGCCGGACGGAGTCCGGGCGACACTGGTCGGACTGAGTTTCAGCAGCACGACGAACAAAACGGTCAAGCTGGATCTGGATGCTCATTCCGAGCTGATGCCGGCCTATCCCTGGGGTGGGACCACACCCAACGCCGGCCAGGCCAACCTCCAGGACACCGGCTCGTACGCCGGCGGCGCGCTCCGCTTCCGTGATCAGGGCACCTCACCGATCCCGAACGCGACGAAGCACGACTACAACGCACTCGTCGGATCGCAGCTCCGCCCGACCAACCACGCACTCGGCGCCAACCACCGCGGCCCGCAGGACCCCGCCGTCGTCTGCCCGATGGACGGCACTCCCCCGGCGCGCTGTGACGACTCCGCGATCGGCAAGGGCACCGGCGGGCGACTCTCGTACGACGTGAAGCTGAAGGCGGGCCAGAAGACCACCGTCTGGTTCGCCGTCGCGGGCTCCGACGCGGGCAAGGCGAGCGCAGAGCGCGAGTACCGGAAGGCGATCAGCAACCCGGAGAAGTTGCTCAAGGCAAAGATCGACGACCGGGCCGGGATCGCCGGCCGGTCCAAGGTCAGTCTCCCCGGCGACCAGCTCCTGCAGCAGAGCGTCGAGTGGAGCAAGCAGAACCTCGCCGACTCGGTCCAGGAAGCGCACAACCTGCAGATCCGCGACGTCAACGAAGGCAAGGACTACCCGGTCCCGGCCGGGACCGTCGACAGCGCGCGCTGGTTCGGCGCCGGCTTCCCGGACTACCCGTGGATCTTCGCCACCGACGGCGAGTACACGTCGTACGCCGCGGTCGCCGCGGGCCAGTTCGACACCGTGAAGGCGCACCTGAAGGCCCTGCAGGAGATCAGCGACCTGCTGAACGACGGCAGCGGCAAGGTGGCGCACGAGATCGTGCCGACCGGTGACGTGTACTTCGGCTCGAACCAGAGCGCGGGCAACACCGACGAGACGGTCAAGTTCCCGAGCATCGTCGCGCTGCTGTGGCGCTGGACCGGCGACGACCGGTTCCGTGACCAGCTGTACGACTTCAGCGTGCGCAACCTGAAGTACGCGTACCGCGAGCTCGACCAGGACAACGACGGCTGGCTCGAAGGCCTGGCCAACGTCGAGCGCAGCGGTATGGGCGCCGAGAAGCTGGACAGCACGGTCTACCTGGCGCGCGGCCTGCGCGACCTCGCCGACCTGGCCGCCTCCAAGCGCGACAAGCCGACGCAGCAGTGGGCGACGGCCAAGGCCGACGACCTGGAGAAGCGCTTCGAGTCCCAGTGGTGGGTCCAGCAGGCGTTCGGGTACGCCGATTCGGTCGACGACCCGGCGGACCCGGCGAACGACAACAAGCCGATCTTCCAGCGGCACTGGACCGGCGTCACGCCGATGGAAGCGATGCTCACCCGCCCGGGTCAGCTGGATGCGCCGCTCGCCTCCATCAACCATGCCAAGATCGCCCTCGACCAGCGCGAGAAGCCTTGCTACACAGGCGAGTTCGGCCTGTTCCACACCGGCACCGGCCCGACCGCCGACCCCGGCGGCAACCCGGGCGCGACCTGCGACAACATCGTGTCGGCGGTGAAGAGCGAGCGCGCGATCTTCTCGCTGAACACCTCGATCATGGCCGTTGCGGAAGGCAACTTCGGGCGGCTCGGCCAGAACCAGCAGCAGGTCTACACCACCGGCAACGCGCGCATCCAGCTCGACCCGAAGGTCTGGGAGACGCCGGGAGCGATGCCGGAGATCGCGCCGTCACCGGACGCCCCGGCGAACATCGACCGGCCGTTCACCGACCGCTCGATGGCGCTCCAGGCGTGGGGGGCGTACGGCGTCCTGTGGCCGGTCGTGCACCAGCAGCTCGGGGTCGATCCGGACCTCGGTCACGGCAAGCTGGCCGTCGTACCGCAGATCCCCGGCGGCCAGCAGAAGGTGGCCGGCAGCAACATCAAGGTCGGTCGCGGTGCGGTCGACGTGTCGGCAACCCTTGAAAACAAGGAGCTCCGGACCACGGTCAGGACCAGCGGCGTGCGCGCGGACGTCACGGTCGGTGCGGTCCTGCCCGCCGGCGCGAAGGTCGCCAGGGTGTCCGTCGACGGGAAGAGCACGAAGTACCAGCTGGTGACGACGAGTCGCGGGACCGAGGTGCGGGTCGCCGCGCACGGCTCGTCCACCAACCTGCGGATCACCCTGCACTGACAAAAAGCTGGGCCCCTCGGAGTATGAGTCAGAGGGGCCCAGCACAGCTGAAGGGACAGTGACGTCTCCAGCTTCCCGAAGCAGGCCGTTGCGCCCGGCAGACCCCGTCACCGGTCTACCTCGGTGGGGATCCCCACCGCAAGGGGGCTCGGTTTCCGTTCGACCCGCCGTCCCGAATGGAACAGCGTGTCGTCTGTTCTACCGCCGGGGACCGGTGGCACACAACCCTTTCCGGAAAGGTCATGCGTGTCGTCCACAGTGTGTGCCCGGCCGTCCACAGAAACCGTTGCGGTTATGCACACCCCCTGTGCATAAGTCACTCCCAGCGGAAGAAGCGGGCGGCCGCTGCGACACTCGCGACCACGGCGACGATCAGTGCGACCAGGCTGACCGTTCCCGGCCACTGGCCGGACCACGCGTCCTGCATGCTGGTCATCCCAGCACCCATCGGCGTCACGTCACGCAGCCAGCGGATCGACTCCGGCATCAGGTCGCCCGGCGTCCAGACGCCGGCGAAGAACATGCTCGGGAAGAGCAGCAGGTTGCCGACGATGCTGGCCGCCTTCGCGGTCGGAACCAGTCCGGCGATCAACAGTCCGATGCTCAACTGAGCGGCCGAGTAGAGCAGCGCGGCGACCACGAAGGGCAGCGGCGCGCTGGGCAGCGCGGCGTCGAAGAAGATCGCGCCGGCTCCGAGGATCAGCACGATCACCAGCAGCGCGGCGACCAGGTGCAGCAGCAGCTGCGCGACCAACATCTTGGCCGGCTTGACCGGCGTCGTCGACATCCGCCGCAGCACGCCCTTCTCGCGGTAGCCGGCCAGGACCATCGGCAGCGTTGCGAAACCGAGCAGTCCGATTCCGATCCCGATCGCCATCGTGGGCAGGAAGCTGACCGGGATGCCGTCGCTCGGTGCCGAGTCGTCGCCGACCAGCGAGAAGATCGTCAGCAGCGCCAGCGGCAGCAGGAAGACGAAGAACAGGGTGGCCGGTTCGCGGACGAACAGCTTGGTCTCGATCTTGGTCAGGGTCAGGGTCTGGCTCATCGGTTCGCTCCTTCGAAGTTCCGGCCGGCCAGCAGCAGGAAGGCGTCGTCCAGGGTGGTCTGCTCGGTGTGCAGGTCGAGCGGGGCGAGGCCGCGGGCGGCCAGCTCGGTGACCACCGCGACCAGCACGTCGTCGTTGCCGGTGACAACGATCCGGTCGTGCTCGGTGGTCACCGTCCGGACCGCGGGCAGCTCGGCCAGTACGGCGTGGTCGGTGAGCGGCGCGGCCAGCCGGAAGCTGATCCGCTGCTCGGACCGGGCCGCGTCGACCAGCCCGGCCGGGGTGTCCAGCGCGACCACGCGGCCGCCGTCGATGATGGCGATCCGGTCGCAGAGGTGCTCGGCCTCCTCCATGAAGTGGGTGACCAGGATGATCGTCACGCCGCTGTCGCGGATCTTGCGGACCAGCCCCCAGGTGTCGCGCCGCGCCTGCGGGTCGAGCCCGGTGGTGAGCTCGTCGAGGATCGCGACCTTCGGGTTGCCGATCAGCGCCAGCGCGATCGACAACCGCTGCTTCTGGCCACCGGACAGCTTGCCGAACGCGGTGTTCTGCACCTTGGTCAGCCCGAGCTCGTCCAGCAGCTCGGCGGGCTTGCGCGGCGCCGGGTAGAACGACGCGTACAGCTCGAGCGCCTCCCGAGCCTTGATCTTGTCGGGCAGCTCGCTCGACTGCAGCTGTACGCCGACCAGCGACGTGATCTGGCCGCGATGTGTGCGCGGGTCCAGACCGGCCACCGTCACGGTGCCGCCGTCGGGGGTGCGCAGCCCGGCGATCGACTCGACCGTCGTGGTCTTGCCGGCGCCGTTCGGGCCGAGGATGCCGAAGATCTCACCGGTACGGACGCTCAGCGAGACGTCGTCGACGGCGACGGTCGCGCCGTAGGTCTTGCGCAGGTTGCGGACGACCACCAGGTCGTCGCCGGAGTTTTCGGGCATGGCGAAGCCTTCTCTCGTGCAGGAGTGGGAAAAGAACGAAGGGGTGGAGGGATCAGCCCTTGGTCGGCCGGACGCCGAGCGGGCGGATCATCAGGTAGCCGAAGTACAGCCCGAGGGCGCTGACCACCAGCACGCCCGGGACCGCGAGGGCCAGCGGTGGACGGTGGTACCCGGTGGTGGCGATCGCCTCGGCGAGCCACTGCGCGACCAGCAGGAACTCCGCCGCGGCGGCCGGCAGCAACGTCACCGGCAGCATCAGCAGGCCCTTCCAGGCACCGAAGCGCAGGAAGCTGATGCCGACCAGCCAGCCGGCCACTTCGTGCGAGAGGACGAGCAGGAAGAACTCGGTGAAGATCAGTCCGGCCTGCGACGTCTTGGTGAACAGGTGCGGGTTGGCCAGGGCCTGCGTCCAGCCCTGGGAGGCGTAGATGACGTGCTCGACCTGGTAGACCAGCACCCACAGCAGCGCGGTGCTCGCCGCCGCTCCGACCAGGAAGGTGCTCGCCGCCAGCGAGAACATCCGCCGGGTGATGCCGAGCGAGATCATCAGCGTGAAGAACGCCGGCCCGACGGTGATGCCGATCGCGAGCGAGAAGTACTTCGGCGACTGGGTGCCGTAGTCCCAGATCGAGTGGTCGTTGCCGTTGCTGAACATCTGGATCACGATGCCGACGAGCAGGAACCCGACGATCATCACGACCCAGTAGCCGCCGAGCATCTGGCTCATCCCGACGACGATCGCGCGCAGTACGCGCTGGAACCGCCGGCTGGACGTCACATTGTTCGGAAGGGTGGCGGTGCTCATCGTGCGGCCTCCTTCGACAGCGACGGCGCGGTCAGGTGGACGAACAGGTCCTGCAGCCCGACCGGCCCGACCTCGAGCCCGGCCGACCGCGCCTTGGCCAGCAGGGCGTCGTCGAGATCACCGAGCACGGTGACCGACTTCGTCCCGCCGAGCCGCTGCTCGGCCACTACGGCGAGACCCGCGGTCAGCTCGTCGACCGCGGCCGCCGGTCCGACCAGCGAGGCACCGCGGCCGCGGAGCGTGTCGACCGGAGCCTGGGTGACGAGCCGGCCGTTGTCCAGGATGACGACCTCCTCGAGCAGCGCGCTCACCTCGCTGACCAGGTGCGTGGACAGCAGGATCGTGCGCGGCACCTCGGCGTAGTCGGCGAGCAGGACGTCGTAGAACAGCTCCCGGGACGGAACGTCCATGCCCAGGTAGGTCTCGTCGAAGATCGTCAGCGGCGCGCGGCTGGCCAGCCCGAGCACGACGCCGAGCGCCGAGCGCTTGCCCCGGGACAGCTTCTGCGCCTTCTTGTTGGTCGGCACCTCGAACTTGTCGAGCAGCTCGCCGGCCAGCTCGGCGTCCCAGTACGGGCGCAGCGTCGCGGCGAAGTCCAGGACCCGCTTGACCGGCACCTGGTCGGACACGTCGCCGGACTCGCGGATCAGGCAGACCCGGCTCGTCACAACGGCGTCCTCGTACGGCGTACGCGCGTCGCCGAGGTCGCCGCCACTGAGCAGCACCCGGCCCTCGTCGGGCCGGCGGAACCCGGCCAGCAGCGCGGCGAGCGTGCTCTTGCCGGACCCGTTCCGGCCGAGCAGGCCGTGGATCTTGCCCGGCGCGAGCCGGAGGTCGAGGCCGTCGACGGCGGGGACGCCGCCGAACCGGACGGTGAGGTTCTCGGTCCGCACTTCCAGGGCGTTCACTGCTCCTCCTTCTGGATGTGCTGGACGATCTCGGTCAGCGGGACGCCGATCGCCTTCGCCTCGGCGATCATCGGGTCGACGACGTCGGAGAAGAACGCCTCCCGGCGGCCACCGCGGAGCAGGTCGCGGGCGTTCGGGCTGACGAACATCCCGATCCCGCGCCGCTTGTAGAGCACGCCCTCGTCGACCAGCTGGGCGAAGCCCTTGGCCGCGGTGGCGGGGTTGATCCGGTAGAAGGCGGCGTACTGGTTGGTCGACATGACCTGCTCGTCCTCGGCGAGGGCACCCGTGACGATGTCGTTCTTGATCTGGTCCGCGATCTGGAGGTAGATCGGGCTGCGGTCGTCGAACATGCTCGGTTCCCCTCCGTTTCGTGGGTCGTCAGGGTATCGCGGTTCGTAGGTTCATTACTTGACTAATGAACCGTAGCACCGACGAACCCCCTTCCGTCAACCCCGGACCCGCCACCTACCCCGCGGAGTTGGCCGCCGCGTTCTGCTGCTGGACCGCCTTGCGCAGCGCCGGCCCGACCGGACCGACCCGGATCGTCAGCTGCGCGATCCGGTCCTTGTACTGCTTGCGCTGCTCCTTCGACAGCACCGGCTTCAGCTCTCCCGCCGAGGCCAGTACGACGAGCGCCGCGTCCCGCAGATCGACCCGAGTGACCAGCCGGGCCGGCCGGAGCGTGTCGGTCGCGGCCTGCAGCAGCTGGCGGCGTACCAGCGGTTGGCGCAGAGTGATCCGCTCGGCCGGGAAGACCAGCAGGCGGCGGTAGTGCTCGACCCTGATCAGGCGGGTCCGCTCGAGCTCGTCCCGGACCGCCGGTACGGCGGTGCGGGCGTGCCGCTCGACCCAGTACTTCCAGCGCTTGCGGCCGCCGGCCTCGACCTCGGCGAAGACCTGCTCGCCGAGCGGGGACCGGGCCGGGATCTGGGTGCCGACGGCAACGACCCGGTCGTCCTGGTCGGACAGCTTCCCGTCCAGCTGGAGCTCGGTCAGCGCGGCCGCGCGGAGCATCAGACCGAGCCGGGACCGGTTGGAGAGTTTGCCGGTCATGGGATCGAGGGCGAGCAGGTAGAGCCGCTCGGGCAGACCGTCCGGCAACTTGTAGCCAGAGGCAACCTTCTTGGGCTGGCGTTCGAGACGGGCGTTCATGACTCCTCCTTGCGAGGGCGGCCCGGGCCGCGCATCTTGCCGACCTCCCCGGGCAGCCGGCCGGCGTCGGCCAGGGCACGCCGGAGCAGGAACTCGATCTGGGCGTTGGTGCTGCGCAGCTCGTCGGAGGCCCAGCGAGCCAGCGCGTCGTGCACCACAGGATCCAGCCGGAGCAGGATCTTCTTGCGTTCGGTCGGCATCGGGCTACTGGTACAGGGTGCCGGTGTTCACCACGGGCTGGGCGTCCCGGTCACCGCAGAGCACCACCAGCAGGTTGCTGACCATGGTCGCCTTGCGCTCCTCGTCCAGGTCCACCACGTTGTGCTCGGACAGCCGGTCCAGCGCCAGCTCGACCATGCCGACCGCGCCCTCGACGATCCGCTGCCGGGCCGCCACCACCGCGCCGGCCTGCTGGCGGCGCAGCATCGCCTGGGCGATCTCCGGCGCGTAGGCCAGGTGGGTGATCCGGGACTCGATCACGTGCACGCCGGCCGCCTGCACCCGGGCCGCGATCTCGGCCGACAGCGTCTCGGTGATCTCGTCGGTGCTGTCCCGCAGCGACATCCCGCCCTCGTCGGTGTGCACGTCGTACGGGTAGGAGTTGGCGATGTGCCGGACCGCGGTCTCGGTCTGGATCGCGACGAACTCGACGAAGTCGTCCACCTCGAACATCGCCTGCGCGGTGTCCTCGACCTGCCAGACCACCACCGCGGCGATCTCGATCGGGTTGCCGTCGGCGTCGTTGACCTTGGCCACCGCCGTGTCGTGGTTCCGGATCCGGGTCGAGACCGGCGCCCGGACCGAGATCGGGTTCACCCAGCGCAGCCCGTCGGTGCGGATCGTCCCGGCGTACCGGCCGAGGATCTGCAGCACCCGGGCCCGGCCCGGCGACACCGGCGTCAGACCCACCGCCAGGATCGCCCCGGCCAGGAACAGCACCGCCGCGAGCACCGCCAGCGCGACCTGCTCCTGCGCGACTCCCACGATCAGCAGCACCACCGCCGCGATCACCAGCGCCAGCGAGCCACCCAGGAACGGCCACCCGTTCAGGTCCCCCGCCGACCGCTCGGTCACCTTCGGCTTCGGCATCTCCACCATCACGTCGACATCAGCCATCGTCGTACTCCCTCCGAGATCAGATGTCCCGAAGGTAGCATAGTGATATCACTTTTTGGAAGCGGTCAGATCGGGCAGGCCAGGGCGGTGAGGGCTCGCTGCCAGTCGTCGGCAGCCGAGGCGGGGAGCGGGTCGATCGGGCCGTCGTGCCAGGCGTGCACCGGGCGGATGCCGTGCAGCGCGTTCAGGAGCCAGAGCTCGTCGACCTCGGCGAGCTCCTCCGGGCGGCGGGCGGACTCGACGACCTCGACCCCGCGGGTCTCGGCCAGCTCGCGCAGCAGGGCAGCGGTCACCGAGGGAAGGAAAGCGCGGCCCGACTGCGGGAAGTGCAGCACGTCGCCCTCCCACCAGGCCAGCGCCGAGTACGCCGCCTCGACGGCGATGCCTTCGTGGTCCATCAGCAGGATCTCGTCCGCGCCGCAGTCGGCGGCCGCCTCGGCTTTCAGGGCGCCCAGGGCCTCCAGGTCGGGTCCCTTCACGCGGGGCTGCGTGCGCGGGTCGGGCCCGCTGTGGACGGCGACCCGGATCCGGCCGCCCTGCGGAGGAGCCGGGCGCAACTGGACGGACAGGCCCGACTGGTTCAGCTCGAAGCGCGGGAACCACCGGCCGAAGCCGGGGAAGCGGCCGACCTGGTCGGAGAAGTACGTCGCGGCCTCCGGCTCCCCCGCGACGGCGCACGACCCGGCGAACCGCTCGCGGTGCCGATCCAGCCCGCGGACCTTCCCGGTGTCGACGAGAAACGAATCGGCGACCAGTACGGCGTTCATCCCGACCTTCCCAGCGTTGCGGCGGCTTTCAGCACCATCTCGTCGTACTCGGCGACCGGGTCCGAGTCGAGCACGATCGCTCCCCCGGCGCCGATCACCGTCTCGTGCGGGGTCAGGACGGCGGTCCGGATCACCACGCTCAGGTCGGCCCGGCCGTCCACGGTCAGGTAGCCGAGCGCACCGGAGTACACGCCCCGCGCGCTCGACTCGAGCCCGTCGAGGATCTCCATCGTGCGGATCTTCGGCGCCCCGGTCATCGATCCCGGCGGGAAGCAGGCCTTCGCCGCGGCGACCGCGTCGACCCCGGCGCGCAGCTTGCCGCGGACCGTGGTGACCAGCTGGTGCACGGTTTGGTAGCTCTCGACAACCATCAGCTGCGGGACCTGGACGCTGCCGGGTTCGCTGACCCGGCCGAGGTCGTTGCGGATCAGGTCGACGATCATCAGGTTCTCGGCGCGGGTCTTCTCGTCCTCGGCCAGTTCCTTCGCGACCAGCTTGTCCTGCGCCGGGTCGGCCGACCGCGGCGCGGTGCCCTTGATCGGCCGGCACTCGGCCCAGCCGTCGCGGTCGACGGCCAGGAAGCGTTCCGGTGACGAGCTGGCGATCGCGAGGTCGCCGTACCGGAGGAAGGCCGAGTAGGGCGCCGGGTTGCTCGCGCGCTGCCAGAGGTAGAAGTCGAGCGGTTCCGGGACCGGTGGCAGGCGAACGCGGTTGGTCAGGCAGACCTCGTAGGTGTCACCGGCCTCGAGCGCGCGCATGCAGGCGTCGATCCCGGCCAGGTACGTCGTACGGTCCTGCTCGAGGTGCTGCTCGACGTCGAGCAGCGAGACGGCGGGTGGGTCGACCCAGCCCATCCACCAGGAGGCGGTCGTCTCCGCGGCCGTGTCGAGCCAGCGGGCGGCGTCGGGGTCGCCGGGGGCGTGCACGGCGACCAGGTACGAGCGGTCGCGGTCGTGGTCGATGACGACGAAGCGGTTGGCCCAGATCCACAGCGCGTCCGGAGTCGCGGCTTCGTGGACGGCGGCGCCGCCGGTCAGGGCCTTGAGCTCGTAGCCGAAGTAGCCGACGTACCCGCCGTTGAAGAGGTCGGCGAGCTCAGGCGGTCCGTCCGTACGCCGGGCCGCGAGGCGCTCCTGGAGCTCGGCGAAGGCGTCGCCGTCGGCCGCGTCGCCGACGATCACCTCGGCGTCCGGGCCGGTACTCGTCCCGAGCACGGAGATCCGCCGCTGCGACCGGTCGGTGAGGCTGCCGTCGAGCCAGAACGCCACCGGCTCGGCAGCGAACAGCTCCCGGTAGACCGACTCGCCACCGAGCGCGCGGTCGACCGAGCGAACGGACCAGATCAGAGCAGGCACAGCAGAACGGTACCTACTGCGCCGGTCGCCGCGACCCCGGTCTCGCCACCGAGGCTGCGAGAGTGCCGGCCGTCGTCAGTTCAGTGCGAGCTTCGTGCGCATCGCGGTGATCCGGCGGATCGGGATCGCCACCTCGAGACCGTCGCGGTCATGGGCGCGCTGGGCGAGCCAGGCGGCGGCGTGCTCGCGCCGTTTGGCCGACGTACCGGGCAGGTAGAGCGCGCCGACCATCCGCCGCGCGTCGTCGATGCTGCGGACCGTGTACGCGTACCGCTCGCGCTGGCTCTCCATCACGATGAAGCCGGCCTCGCGCAGCTGCTCCTTCAGCCCGGTGATCTCCCCACCGGCCGGGAACTGCGGCCGCGAGCGCAGCCGCGTGGTGAGTCCCGTCAGCGTCCGCAGATCACCGCGCCGCAGCGGCCGGACGGCCGGGATCGTTGCCGCGAGCACTCCTCCGCGCCGCAGCACCCGCGCCGCCTCAGCCAGTACGTCGGGCAGCGGCTGCAGCACCATCAGGCCCATCGAGCACGTGACGACGTCGAACGCCTCGTTCGCGAAAGGCAGGTGCAGCGCATCGGCCTGCACCTTCGGCCCGGGAGCGCCGTCGAGCTGGACAGCGTTGCTGTCGACACCGACCACCCAGCGCCCGTACAGCTCTCGCGCGACCGGACCGTTGCCACACGCGAGGTCGAGCACCCGCTTGGCCTCGCCGGAGACGGCACGGACGAGCCAGCGGTACGGCGTGTGGTCGCCCGCTACCGCCCGGGACAGCAGGGCTTCGGTACTGCCCGGGGTCGCGGAGTGGAACTCCCGCAGGTACCCGGGCCAGTCGATCTGGTTCTCTGACATCGCGGACAGACGTTACCCCGTGGCCACTGCCCGTACATCATCGAGCGCAGGCAGTGGCCACTTTCTTGACGCGGAACTGATTCAGACCAGGGACACGAAGATGTGGCCGGCCGTCTCGTCGCTGATCACGCCGCCGGCGTCGCGGCTGCCGACCAGGACGCCCTCGGCGTCGAGCATCGAGTCGACCTCGCGGCCGGGCAGCGCGCCGGCCTTGCGGAGCACCGACATCGCGAAGTCGTCGGTCTGCACCGGCTCGGCGATCCGCCGGACCAGCACCCGGACGGTGCTCCCGGTGGCCTGGTCGAGCACCTTGTCGAGCGGCTCGACCCCGTCGCGGAACTCGCCGATCGGCGTCGCCTGGCTCTCCTTCTGCAGCTCCTCCAGGCCCGGGATCGGGTTGCCGTACGGCGACTCGGTCGGGTTGTCGAGGATCTGCATCAGCCGGAGCTCGACGGCATCGCTCATCACGTGCTCCCAGCGGCAGGCCTCGGCGTGCACGTCCTCCCACTCCAGGCCGATCACGTCGACCAGCAGCCGCTCGGCCAGCCGGTGCTTGCGCATCACCCGGGTGGCCTGCATCCGGCCGACGTCGGTGAGCTCCAGGTGCCGGTCGCCCTCGACCGTGACCAGCCCGTCGCGCTCCATCCGGGCCACCGTCTGGCTGACCGTCGGGCCGGACTGGTGCAGCCGCTCGGCAATCCGCGCGCGCAGGGGCAGGATGCCCTCTTCTTCCAGTTCGTAGATGGTCCGCAGGTACATCTCGGTGGTATCGATCAGCTCGCTCACGACAACCATTCTCGCCCATGCAGGCAAGCCGCACCGAATCGGCGGACCGATCCGGTCGTTGATCGTTCAAGCGCACTTGAAAAGTTGTTCATCCGCAAGACTGGCAGCGATGAGCGCTCTGATGTGGTTCCGACGTGATCTCCGGCTGGCGGACAACCCGGCCCTGCTCGACGCTGTGGCCGCGGGGGACGGCCAGGTCTGCGGCCTGTTCGTGCTCGACCCCGCGCTGTGGGACGCCGCCGGCGACCCACGCCGCGACCATCTGATCAGCTCGCTGAAGCGGCTGCGGGACGCGATGGACGGCAAGCTCGTCGTCCGTCGCGGCGACCCGGCGACAGTCGTTCCGGAGCTGGCCACCGAGCTCGGGGTCGAGAGCGTCCACGTCGCCGCCGACTTCGGCCCGTACGGCGGCCGCCGCGACGAAGCGGTCGAGAAGGCGCTCGACTGCCCGCTGGTCGCCACCGGTTCGCCGTACGCCGTGGCGCCGGGTCGGGTGCTGAACGGGTCGGGCCGGTCGTACCAGGTGTTCACGCCGTACTTCCGGGCCTGGCTCGACCACGGCTGGCGGCAGCCGGCCGACGCGCCCGGCAAGGTGGAGTGGATCGGCAAGCGCAGCGACGCGCTGCCCGAGGCCGCGGACGTCGAGGACGCCGGCGAGGCCGCGGCCCGCGAGCACTGGCAGGACTGGCTGGAGACCGTCGCGGCGTACGACGACGAGCGCGACCGCCCCGACCTGGACAGCACGTCGCGGATGTCGGTGCCGCTGAAGTACGGCGAGATCCACCCGCGGACCATGCTCGCCGACCTGGCCCGCCTGCGCAGCAAGGGCGCCGAGGCGTACCGGCGCGAGCTGGCCTGGCGCGAGTTCTGCGCCGACCTGCTCGCGCGCAACCCGGAAGCGGCCTGGAAGCCGCTGCGTCCGGAGTTCGAGAAGATGGCCTACGACGAACCCGGCGACGACTTCACCGCCTGGTGCGAGGGCCGGACCGGCTACCCGATCGTCGACGCCGGGATGCGCCAGCTCGCCGAGAGCGGCTTCATGCACAACCGGGTCCGGATGGTCGTCGCGTCGTTCCTGGTCAAGGACCTGCACATCCACTGGAAGTACGGCGCGCGCTGGTTCATGCGCCGGCTGCGCGACGGCGACCTGGCGTCGAACAGCCTGAACTGGCAGTGGGTCGCGGGCTGCGGCGCGGACGCGTCGCCGTACTTCCGGATCTTCAACCCGACCACCCAGGGCAAGAAGTTCGACCCCGACGGCAGCTACGTGCGGCGCTGGATCCCCGAGCTGGCCGAGGTCCAGGGCAAGGCCGTGCACGAGCCGTGGCTGCTGGACGACGACCTCGGCTACCCGGAGCCGATCGTCGACCACGCCGAGGCCCGGCAGGAGTCGCTGCGCCGCTACGACGCGATCAAGTAACCCGCCGGGGCCTTGACCGCGGGCTCCCGTCTGACCCTATAGTGCTAGGTAACTAGATAAATGGGGTGACAGATGATCGAGTTCCATCTGGACGGGCGGTCGGGGGTCTCGCCGTACCAGCAGGTCGTGCAGCAGGTCCGGAACGCGCTGCGGCTCGGGCTGCTCCGCGAGGGTGACCAGCTGCCGACCGTGAAGGACGTCGTCGCGACGCTCGCGATCAACCCGAACACGGTGCTGAAGGCCTACCGCGAGCTGGAGCACGAAGGACTGGTGGCGGCCCGGCCGGGCCGCGGCACCTTCGTGACCCGGACGCTGACCGACCACAGCCTGGCCGCGCACGGGCCGCTGCGCCACGAGCTGCAGCGATGGTTGTCGAAGGCCCGCAAGGCGGGGCTGGACGACGAGAGCATCGAGGCGTTGTTCAAGGCCACGTTTCGGTCCGCCGCTCAGGAGGACATAGCGTGAGCGCCGTCCTGAGCGCCCAGGGACTGGGCAAACGCTACGGGCGCCGCTGGGCGCTCACCGACTGCGACCTGGAGGTCCCGGCCGGCCACGTCGTCGGCCTGGTCGGACCGAACGGCGCGGGCAAGAGCACGCTGCTGAACATGACGGTCGGGATGCTCACCCCGACCACCGGCACGGTCGAGGTCCTCGGCGCACCCGCCGGGACCCAGCAGGCCGAGGTCGGGTACGTCGCGCAGGACACCCCGACGTACGCCCGGCTGTCGGTCGCCGACCACCTCAAGCTCGGCGCGCACCTCAACCCGCGCTGGGACGACTCGATCGCCCAGGCGCGGATCCAGGCCCTCGGGCTCGACCCGCAGCAGCGGGCCGGCCGGCTCTCGGGCGGTCAGCGCGCGCAGCTCGCGCTCACCCTCGGGATCGCGAAACGGCCCGAGCTGCTGATCCTCGACGAGCCCGTCGCCGCGCTCGACCCGCTGGCCCGGCGCGAGTTCCTGCAGGACCTGATGGAGGCCGTCGCCGAGCAGGAGCTGAGCGTCGTCCTGTCCTCGCACCTGGTCTCCGACGTCGAACGCTCCTGCGACTACCTGGTCGTCCTGGTCGACTCCCGGGTGCAGATCAGCGGCGAGATCGACACCCTGCTGGCCACGCACTACCGGCTCACCGGCCCGCGCCGCGACGAGAAGTCGATGCCGCGGCACCAGCACGTGCTGTCGGTCAGCCACACCGACCGGCAGTCGACGTACCTGATCCGGACCGACGAGCCGATTCTCGACCCGGCCTGGACGGTCTCGCAGCTCACGCTCGAGGACATCGTGCTGGCCTACATGGGCCGGTCGACCAGCCGGCCGTCCGCGCGACCCGTTCTGGAGGTGCAGCGATGATCTGGCTGACCTGGCGGCAGTTCCGCCTGCAGGCGCTGGTGGTCGCCGGCGCTGTCGTTGCCCTCGGCATCTTCTTGGCCGTGACCGGGCCGGGATTGCTCGACAAGTACCAGCTGCAGCCCGACGACTTCCTGAAGCAGATCCAGTTCGAGCGGATCAACCAGTACCTGTACGTCGCCGGGCAGGCGCTCGTGTACGCCACTCCCGCGGTGATCGGCGCGTTCTGGGGCGCGCCACTGATCGCCCGCGAGCTCGAGGCCGGCACGCACCGGCTGGTCTGGAACCAGAGCATCACCCGGACCCGCTGGCTGGTCACCAAACTGGCCGTCACCGGGCTCGGCGCGATGGTCGTCACCGGGCTGCTCAGCCTCGCGGTGACCTGGTGGTCCGATCCGATCGACGACGCGATCGGCTCCGGCCAGGCGGCCGGCGTCTACAACGTCCCCCGGCTGCTGCCCGCGGTCTTCGGCGCGCGAGGGGTCGTGCCGATCGGCTACGCGGCGTTCGCCTTCGCGCTCGGCGTCGCCGTCGGGCTCGTCGTACGGCGCAGTGTGGTCGCGATCGCGATCACACTGGCCGCGGTGATCGCGCTCCAGATCGTGTCGCCGCTGCTGATCCGGCCGCACCTGATGGCGCCGGTCGAGACGACCCTCGTCGTCACCACCGAGAACATGCGCGGGCTGCAGCTGTCCGGGCCGGAGGTGAACCCGACCGTGATGCGGGTCGAGGCGAAGATCCCGGGCGAGGGCAACTGGAAGCTGTCCGAGCACACGGTGAACTCCGCCGGGCAGGAGCAGAAGACGCTGCCGCCGTACCTCGCCGAGTGCGGGCCGCCCGGTCCGAACGCGACGCAGGAGGAACTGAAGAACCGGCAGCCGATGAGCGCGTGCTTCGCACGCCTCGCCGACGACGGGTACCGGCAGCAGATCAGCTACCACCCGGCGAGTCACTTCTGGGGACTGCAGTGGCGGGAGGCCGGGCTGTTCCTGGTGCTGGCGCTCGGGCTGGTGGGGTTCAGCTTCTGGCGGATCCGGCGCGACCTGACCTGAGCGCTGCCCTCAGGATCAGAGCCGTCACCAGTACGGCGGCCGCCGCGATCGCTGAGCTGAGCGGGAGGGTGAAGGCGAGGGCGATGCAACCCAGCAGGCCGAGCACACTGACGGCCCGGGGCCAGCGGCGCTGGTCCCGGGGCTGGGTGAACGCGGCGGCGTTCGCCACGGCGTAGTACAGGAGGACGCCGAAGGACGAGAAGCCGATCGCGGTGCGGAGGTCGGTGGTGAGGACGAGGGCGCTGACGATCACCGCGAGGGTGACCTCGGCGCGGTGCGGGACGTGGAAGCGGGGGTGGACGGCCGCGAGAGTCTTCGGCAGGTCGCCCTCGCGGGCCATCGCGAGGGTGGTGCGGCCGATGCCGGCGATCAGCGCGAGCAGGGCACCGAGGCTGGCCAGCGCCGCGCCGATGCGGACGACGGGGACGGCCCAGGCAGCGTCCACCGCGGTGACCGCCGTCGCCAGCGGGGCGGCCGACGCAGCGAGGCCGGGCGCACCGACGGCCCGGAGCAGAGCCAGACCGATCACCAAGTAGATGCCCATGGCAATCACCAGGGCGATCGAGACCGCCCGGGGGATGGTCCGGGCCGGATCGCGGACTTCTTCACCCATCGTCGCGATCCGCGCGTACCCGGCGAAGGCGAAGAAGAGCAGCCCGGCTGCTTGCAGGACGCCGTAGACGCTGGTGCCTGCCGGGTACAAGCTCGGGAGGTCGTGGCCGCTGGATGATCGCAGGAGCAGGACGAGGACGAGCGCCAGAACGATCAGCGAACAGGTCACGAGGATGCGGGTGAGGCGCGCGGTGCGGGTGATGCCGCGGTAGTTGACCGCCGCGAGGGCGACCACCGCGAGGAGCGCGACACCGCGGCGGAGCCAGCCGGGGTCGGGGATCACGTAGGTGGCGAAGGTGAGCGCCATCGCGGCGCAGGAGGCGGTCTTGCCGATCACGAAGGCCGAGCCGGCGAGGAATCCTGCGGTTGGGGAAAGCCGCTCGCGGCCGTAGACGTAAGCGCCGCCGGAGACCGGGTAGACGGCTGCGAGCTGAGCCGATGACGCGGCGTTGCAGTAGGCAACAACCGCGGCGATCACGAGGCCCGCGAGGAGCGCGTCCCCAGCCGCTCGGGCGGCCGGGGCCCAGACAGCGAAGACACCGGCGCCGACCATCGACCCGAGGCCGATCACGACAGCATCGGTGACCCCCAGCCCACGGACCAGCCCCGGCTGTGTCATCGCTGCCTGCTCACACCGCTTTCAGAATCGTCAGCAGGCGGGCGACCTCGGCGCCTACCGCCGTACGGGCGGGCCCCAGGTACTTCCTGGTGTCCACCAGCTTGGGCTGGTCGGCGAGGATCTCGCGGACCACGCCGGTGAAAACGTTGTTCAGGTGGGTCGCGATGTTGACCTTCGTCATCCCGGCCTCGACCGCGCGGGTCAGGTCCTCGTCGGCGACGCCTGACGATCCGTGCAGCACCAGCGGTACCGGTACGGCGTCGCGCAGCTCGCCGATCAGCGTGAAGTCCAGCTCGGCGGTGCGCTCGGTCATCGCGTGCGACGAGCCGACGGCGACGGCCAGAGCGTCGACGCCGGTCGCCTGAGCGAACGCGAGCGCCTCGTCCGGCCGGGTCCGGGCGCCCGGCGCGTGCACGCCGTCCTTGCCGCCGACCTCACCGATCTCCGCCTCGACGAACACTCCGTGCTCGTGGCAGAACGCGGTCACCTCGCTGGTCGCCGCGACGTTGTCGGCGTACTCGAGCTTGGAGGCGTCGAACATCACCGACGTGAACCCGAGCGACACCGCCTCGGTGACCAGGTCGCGGTCCATCGCGTGGTCGAGGTGCACGACCACCGGCACGCTCGACGCCGACGCGGCCGCCAGCGTCGCGACACCGATCGGCTTCAGCGCGCCGTGGTACTTCACGGCGTTCTCGCTGATCTGCAGGATCACCGGCGCGCCGACCTGCTCGGCGCCGGCGATCAGCGCGGTCGCGTGCTCCAGCTGGATCACGTTGAACGCGCCGACTCCCCGGCCGGCCTGCGCTGCGGCCAGGACGACCTCGGCTCCGGACACCAACGGCATGAGCTTCTCCTATCGGACGACGACCCGCGGCTGCCACCGCCGGTACGCCGCGAGATCGATGTCACCGGCAACAGGGGTGAGAACGGCGGCGGCCGACGCGGCCACCGCGGACTTGAGCACCAGCGGCCAGTCGGGCTGGGCCGACTCGGCGATCGCGGCGGCGACGACGGCGGTGCACGCATCCCCGGCACCAGTGGGGTTTCCGGCCACCCGCTCGACCGGGTCCGCGCGCCAGACCCCACCGCGGCTCGCGGCGACCATGCCGCGCGGGCCGTCGGTGATCACGGCCGCGGTCGCGCCGAAGTCGACCAGGCGCCGGGCGCCGTCCTCGACGGTCATCTCGTCACCGAGCGCCTCGCGCAGCTCAGCCGCGTTCGACCGTACGACGGCACCCGCCTCGGCCGCGGCGAGCAGCGCCTGCCCGCCGGTGTCGATGACGGTCCGTACGTCGCGCTGCCAGGCGAGCGTCGCCAGTTCGGAGTACGCGTTCGGCGGCAAACCGGGCGGCAGGCTGCCGGAGCACGCGAGCACGCCGAGCCGCTGCCACGGCATCCGCTCGGTCAGCGCCCGCCACTCGTCGGCGGCGACCGCCGGCCCGGTCTCGTTGAAGATCGTCGCGTCGCCGTCGACACCGTTGACAATGGCAACGGTCCGCCGGGTCTCACCCTTGATCGGCGTGAGCAGCGAGGTGAGTCCGGCGTCGAACAGCTCCTCGGCGACCTGCTCACCGGTGACCCCGCCGACGAACCCGAGCACGAGCACCTGGTGCCCGAGCGTCGCGGCGACCCGGGCGACGTTGACTCCCTTGCCCCCGGCCCGCACCCGGACCTCGCCGACCCGGTGGCTGCCGCCGACCACGAGCTCGTCGACGGCGTACGTGACGTCGAGGGCCAGGTTGAGGGTGACGGTCCCGATCATCCGCGGTCGAGCCACTCGCCGGCCCGCATCACCTTCTGCACGGTGTAGTCGTCGTCGAGCACCACCAGGTCGGCGCGCTTGCCGGTCTCGATGCCGCCGACGTTGTACCAGCCGAACGCCTCGGCGGGCGTCGTCGAGGCCATCCGGGACGCGTCGACCAGCGAGACGCCCGCGTTGACAGCGTTGCGGTAGGCAACATCCATCGTCAGCGTGCTGCCGGCGATCGAGTGCGTGCCGTGGGCCAGCGTCGCGAGCCCGTCCTTCACGTCGACCTCGAGGCTGCCCAGCTTGTACCGCCCGTTCGGCATCCCGGTGGCGACCATCGCGTCGGTGATCAGCGCGATCCGGTTCACCCCGGCGGCCGCCAGCGCGACGCGGACCACCTGCGGGTCCAGGTGCATGCCGTCGTTGATCACCTCGAGCAGCAGCCGCGGGTCGTTCAGCGCGGCACCGACCGGACCGGGGTCGCGGTGGTGGAACGGCCGCATCCCGTTGAACAGGTGGGTGGCGACCGTCGCCCCGGCGTCCGCCCCGGCGATCATCTGCTCGTACGTCGCGTCGGTGTGCCCGAGCGCGGCCACCACGCCGGCGTCGACGACCTGCCGGATCGCGTCCAGCCCGTGCTCCAGCTCCGGCGCGATCGTCACCATCTTGACCGCGTCGCTGAGCACCTTGGCGACGTCACCCTCGACCGGGTCACGCAGCAGCGTCGGCTCGTGCGCGCCGCAGCGCGCCGCGGACAGGAACGGGCCCTCCAGGTGGACACCCGCGATCACGCCGTCGGTGACCAGGTCGGCCAGGCACGCGGTCTGCGACACCAGCTCGTCGAGCGGTCCCGTGACCAGGCTCGCCATCGTCGTCGTGGTCCCGTGCTTGGCGTGGAAGGCCGCGACCTTCCGCGCCTCCTCCGGGTCCGTGGTCGAGTACGTCGCCCCGCCGCCGCCGTGGGTGTGGATGTCGACGAACCCCGGGATCACCGTGGTGTCGCCGAGGTCCTGCGGCCGCTGTCCGTCGGCCGGCATCCCCTCGGAGCGCCGGCCGAAGGCGAGAATGTCGCCGTCCTCGACCTGGAGCCACGCGCTCTCCAGCACGTCGTCCGGCGTCACCAGCCGACCCACCCGGTACGTCGTCATGCGCTCCGCTCTCCGCTCTCGTCGACAGTGCTCGCTTCCGTGCTCGCCCCTTCGGCGCCGAGCACCCGGTCCCAGGCCAGCAGCGCGGCGCCGAGGCAGCCGGCTTCCTCGCCGAGCTCGGCGGCGACGATCTCCGGCTCGCGCTGGAACGTCAGCCGCTCGTGCAGCCCCGCCCGCAGCGGCGCCAGCAGCGTGTCCCCCGCGCCGACCAGCCCGCCGCCGATCGCGATCCGCGTCGGCGCGATCAGCGTCGTGTAGAGCACCAGCGCGTCGACCAGAGCCGCCAGCGCCTCCTGCCACACGATCGCGGCGTCGGCGTCGCCTTCGGCCAGCAGCTCCAGCACCTCACGGGCTCCGTCGACCTCACGACCCGTCCGTACGCCGTACCGGCGCGCGAGGGCGGCCGCCGAGGCGACCGTCTCCAGACAGCCGTACTGGCCGCAGGCGCAGAGCTCGGCGGCCTCGCCGTGCACGAACCGGGTGTGGCCGAGCTCACCGGCGTACCCGTCGCCGCTGACCAGGGAGCCGTCGACGATCATCGCGGCGGCGATCCCCGTACCGAGCGGCAGGAAGAGTGAGTTCGTGGTGCCCCGCAGAGCGCCTCCGCGCAGCTCGGCGTAGCCGCCGGCGCGGACGTCGTGGGCCAGGACCACCTGTCGGTCGGTACCGACCGCGGCCTGGATCGCGGCCCGGACCGGCGTGTTCACCCAGAGCAGGTTCTCGGCGCTGACCGTGCCCTGCTCGGCGTTGATGATGCCCGGCACCACCACCCCGACCGCACGGACCCGGTGACCGTCGGCCGCGGCCTTCTGGCCCAGCTCGACGACGGTCTCCAGCAGCGCGTCGAGCACCGCCCGGCCACCGCCTTCGGCGTCTCCCAGCGCACGAGGCGTCGGCCTGGTCTCGCGGTGCAGCACGGCACCGTCGGCCGCGACCAGGCCGCACTTCATCCGGGTTCCACCGAGATCGACGGCAACCACGACTTCACAGGGCTCCACGGAGCGCCATTATGCAGCGTTACCCAGGGGTTCGAACATCCGTGAGCAGTTGATGGACAGTTCTCACCAGACCAGTGGACCAGCTGGCCCGCCGCTGCGCGGACGACGACGGGCCCCTCGGTTGCGCTGCGTGGTCTCAGGCGCGCAGCCCGCGATCGAAAGCGGCCACCAGGAAGGCGATCAGGTTCTCGGCCAGTCTGCTGGCGTCGTCGACGTCCTCGGTGCCCGGGGCCCGCGACAGCGCCTGCGACTGGTGCAGCGCGAGCAGACCGAGCATGTTGACGTAGCCGAACGCAACGGACTCCGGCGCCGCTCTCGGCAGCGCCTGCTGCAGCGCGGCCAGGTAACGGGCCTCGACCGGGTCCGCCTCGGCGGCGTACAGCTCCCGGATCCGGCGGCTCGGGTCGAACGCGACCCGGCCGATGAACCGGGCAACGATCGCGCCCCGCTCCCCCCGGCGCAGCACGAGATCCAGACCCGGTTCGATGAACGCCCTGATCAGCTCCTCGGCGGTCGGTTGCCCGGACGCCTCCAACTGGTCGAGCCGGCGCCGCCGCTCGGTGTTGACCGGTGCCATCGCGCGCGCGACCGCGGCGCGCAGCAGTGCTTCCTTCGAGCCGAAGTGGTAGTTGACCGCCGCAATGTTCGCCGCTGCCGCGACCGTGATCGCGCGCAGCGAGGTCCCTTCGTAGCCGCCCTCGCCGAACCGCTGCTCGGCGATGTTGAGCAGCCGCTCCCGGGTCGATTCCACGGGTGGTGTTTCCACAGAGTTCTCCTTCCCCCCGGCCACCGCTCGCGCAGGCACCCCACCTGCTCACGCGCCGTAGCCTGCAGTCAGCATAGTTCAAACGGACGTTTGAATGAGAGTGGTCGGAGCAGTAAATCTGTGGGAACGCGGGAAAACCCTTCACTTTGCAGATTCCGAGCCTGGTTTCGGGCAGTTCCGGGACCTGTCGTCCCACCCGGTGGACAGTTGGTTAGGGTCGGTGGGCATGACGACGCGCGAGGTGCTGCGGATCAGGCGACGCTTCCGGGGGCCGGAACGATCGGCCAACGGCGGCTACACCGCGGGCCTGGTCGGCACCCGGCTCGGCGCGACCGGCGACGCCGTCCCACAGGTCACGCTCCGGATGCCGCCGCCGCTGCGGACCGACCTCGAGCTGACCACCAGCGACGGCAACGCCGTACTGCGCGCACCCGGCGAGACCGTGGTCGCTCTGGCCGAGCCGGTGTCCACTGACGTGCTCGGCGACGCGGTGATCGACCCGGTCCAGTACGACGAAGCGCGCGCCGCCGAGTCGGCGTACCGAGGTCTGCGGAATCACCCCTTCCCCGGCTGCTACGCCTGCGGCCCGGAGAACGACCACGGCCTGCACCTGCGTCCCGGGCTGCTCGGAGACGGCCGGACCGCCTGCACCTGGACACCTGCTCCCGCGCTGGCCGAGTCGGGCGACCTGGTCGACCCGGTACACCTCTGGGCCGCGCTGGACTGCCCCGGCGGCTGGAGCATCGACCTGGACGGCCGGCCGTCGGTGCTCGGCCGGATGACCGCCTGCATCGACGCCCGCCCGCAGCTCGGCGAGCCCTGCGTGATCATGGGCCGCAAACTCGGCGAGGACGGCCGCAAGACCTTCACCGCCACCACCCTGTACGACTCCGACGGCCGGATCGTCGCCCGCGCGAAGCACACCTGGATCCTGGTCGACCCGGCGCTGTTCAACTAGTCGTCAGCACGAAGGTCGGCGAGACCTGCCAGCTCAGCGGGCGGCCGCCGTACGTGAAGGACGGGACCAGGAACCGGTACGCATACGAGCCGCGCTGTGTCGCGGCGAACGTGTAGTCGGCCCAGCCGCTCTTCAGGTCGACCCACTTCAGGTCCCGCCAGGCTGCGCCGTCCCAGCGCTGCAGCGTGGTCCGCAGGTTCACGGCCGGGCTGACGGAGATCCGTGCCCGCGCGGGCTGCCCGTAGGTGACCGTCGGGTCGGCGAACGAGGCGAGCACCTTCGGCCGGGTCAGCGTCGTCGCCGCCGGACCGATCGCTCCCAGGGAGAAGTTGTTGCCGGCGAACCGGTCGGGCACCGCGACGCGGTACTGCCTGGTCCCCCACGCCACCGGCGCGAACCGGAACGACCCGCTGTCGTAGGTCAGGGTCGAGCCCACGGCGTACCAGGATGAGGCCGCGTTCGCCCGCGCCTGCAGGACGACCGTCCGCGGGATGTCGCCGATCGGCGTCGTCCCGCAGCTCTCCGGGACGCAGGAGCGGCCCATCCGGTCGAAGCGGCCGGCGATCACGGTCGGTTGTCCGTACGTCGTAGCCGCCGGTATCGCGGCCGGACCGAGTCGCCCGCTGTAGAACTCGGTCCACAGCGTTTCGGGCTGGCGCGGCCACTCGTTGGTGTCCCGGGTGGCGACGGTGAACGGGGGCGGCCCCGGCGCCCGGAACGTGGCCGTGGCCGCGGCTCCGGTCGGGGCCACCAGGGCCCAGGCGGTGATCGGCGTCGGGCGCACCAGCACCTGGTAGTTGTGCGGAGCGTTCGGCAGGTCGAGCGGATCACCCGGGTTCTGGTCCGCCGGCTTCGGCGCGGAGTGCCAGCGCATCGTGTACGTGCCGTTGACGGCGACGACGTCGTCGATCACCGGGACCGGCTTCGGCATCGCGTCGAAGGGATCCGACGACACCAGGGCAGCGGTGTTGACGCCCGCGTCGGTAATGCCGAAGACGTTCATCCGGACCACCGGGGATGCGTAGAACTCCGACACCGGGATGTCCACCTGGTTCGGGTCGGCCGTCCTGAGTTCCCGGCCGTCACCGGCGGTCCACGGATACTCCGGGAAGATCCGGTTGCCGGTCGGTTCGCTCTCCTCCCAGGTCACCCGGACGTGGGTGTGCGCGGCGCTGGACCACGCGACCTTCACGTCGCTGATCACGATCCCGGCCGCGTGGGCCGGGCTCACCAGTCCCAGTGCCGCGACCAGTCCGGCCGCCACTGTCAGCGCGACTCCTCGCACAGGACCCACCTCCCACGGATTACCGGTTACGAACTAGATGCAGGTGGGCACGCAGAAGTTACCGATCGGCGGTGCGGGCGGGTGATATGCAGGGACGCATGAAGACGACGGATTACGACCTGATCGTGCTGGGTGCCGGAGCGGTCGGCGAGAACGTGGCGGACCGGGCGGTGCAGGGTGGGCTGACGGTCGCGGTGGTCGAGAGCGAGCTGGTCGGCGGCGAGTGCTCGTACTGGGCCTGCATGCCGTCGAAGGCGTTGCTGCGGCCGGGGCAGGTGCTGCGGGCCGCGCAGCACGTCGGCGGTGCGGCCGCGGCGGTGACCGGGAAGCTCGACGTCCAGGCGGTGCTCGACCGGCGGAACTCCTTCGCGAGCAACTGGGACGACGCCGGACAGGTCAAGTGGGTCGAGGGCGCCGGCATCACGCTGGTCCGCGGTCACGCCCGGCTCAGCGGCGTCAAGGAGGTCACGGTGACCGGCCCGGACGGCGGGACGACGGTGCTGACGGCCCGGCACGCGGTGCTGATCTCGACCGGGTCCGACCCGGTGGTGCCGGACATCGACGGCCTGCACGAGTCCGATCCGTGGGCCAGCCGCGAGGTGACCAGCGCGAAGTCCGTCCCGGACCGGATGGTGATCATCGGCGGCGGCACGGTCGCGGTCGAGATGGCGACGGCGTACGCCGGGTTCGGTACCGAGGTGACGGTGATCGCGCGCGGTCAGCTGCTGTCGTCGCTGGAGCCGTTCGCGGGCGAGATGGTCGGCGACGCGCTGCGCGAGCTGGGGGCGACGGTACTGACGCAGACCGGGACCACTCGGGTACGGCGTACGGACGGAACCGTGTACGTCGAGACCGCGGACGGCAAGACCATCGAGGCCGACGAGATCGTCGTCGCGACCGGGCGGCAGCCGCGGACCGGCGACATCGGGCTGGAGGCCGTCGGGCTGACGCCGGGCGAGTGGCTGCCGACCGACGACACGATGCTGGTCGACGGGTTCGACTGGCTGTACGCCGCGGGCGACGTGACGAACCGCGCGCTGTTCACCCACCAGGGCAAGTACCAGGCCCGCGCGGCCGGCGACGTGATCGCGGCCCGGGCCAACGGCAAGCCGGTGTCGGACAAGCCGTGGGGCACGCACGTCGCGACCGCCGACCACGAGGCCGTGCCGCAGGTGACGTTCACCGACCCGGAGGTCGCGTCGGTCGGGCACACCGAGAAGTCCGCGCGCGAGGCGGGCTACACCACCCGCACCGTCGACTACGAGATCGGCAACGTGTCGGGCGCGGCCGTGCGGCAGGACGGGTACCAGGGCAAGGCTCGGATGATCGTCGACGAGGACCGCAAGGTGGTGCTCGGGGTCACGTTCGTCGGGCCGGAGGTCAGCGACCTGCTGCAGGCCGCGACGTTCGCGGTGGTCGGCGAGATCCCGCTCGACCGGCTGTGGCACGCGGTCCCGGCGTACCCGACGGTGAACGAGATCTGGCTGCGGCTGCTGGAGACCTACGGGCGGCCGTAGCTAGCGGGTCCGGGCCGCGTGGGCGCGGACCTTGGCGCGGTTGCCGCAGGTCGCCATCGAGCACCAGCGGCGGCGGCCGCGCGCGTCGAGGAACAGCCAGCCGCACGCGTCACCCGGGCAACGGCGTACGTGGGCGCGGTGCTGGCCGGTGAGCAGGTCGGCGCTCAGCAGGGCCAGGTGATCGAGCGGGAGGTTGAGGTCCTCCGGGAGGTCCCAGTTCGCGCTGAGGCCGTGCAGCGTCGGCATCGGGAGCAGCCGGCGGTGCGCGCTGGCGCGCGCGATCACCCGCTCCACCGCGGCGAACGAGGACGTCGCGGTGGAGTCGGTCAGTACGTCGTACAGGTCGGCCCGGAACTCCAGCGCCGCCTCGAACCGCCGGGCCGCGTCGGTCGGGCGGCCGGCGGCCTGCTCGATCAGCCGGAACACCCCGGCGTCGGAGAGCAGGCCGACGTACCCCGTCCAGATCACCAGCGTCTCGAAACTGGTCAGCCAGTCCGTCCGGGCCGGACCGCGGTCGGTCCAGTCCGAACGGGTGTTGAGGAAGTCCAGGACGGGGTCCGCGCCGACCGGTTTGGGCAGCACGACGCCCTGGACGAGCTCGAGGTGGGACGGCAGCGCGGACATCGGGTCAGCGCGGCGTCTGCGTCGGGGTCGGCACCGGGATGCTGACGTTGCCGTTCTGCGGGATCACCATGAACTGGATCTTGCCCGACTCGATCGCCGACTTCAGCAGGTAGCCGTTCGAGCCGAGCAGCTGGACCTGCTGCTTGACCGACTGCAGCTCGACGTTGACCTGCTGGTTCTTCTGCTCCTGGGCCTGCTTGGCCAGCTCGGCGCGCTGCTTGGCCTCAAGACCGTCGATGATGCCCTTGTCCAGCGGCGTCGGCTTCTGGATCGTGAACGACAGCTCGCCGCAGGCGTTGTTCCCGGTGTACGACGGCCCGCAGAAGTAGTCGCCGCCGACAGCGGCCGGCAGCAGCCGGGTGAACTCCTTGGCCGCCGCGGTCTGGAAGGCGGACTTCTTCGCCTCGTTGTTGTACAGCTCGGCCCAGTTGTAGTTGGTGCCGACGGCGGCCAGCGCGCGGTCGATCTGCGGCCGGAAGTAGGACTGGAGCATGTCGTTCCAGCCACGGTCCTCGTAGGCCTCGGTCTTCAGCCCGATCCGCTCGTGGAACGACTGCAGCACCGCCTCCTGGCGGTTCAGCGTGAAGTAGACCTGGACCCGAACCCCGAGCCGGACGTTGTCCTTGCTGACGACGGTGACCTCGTCGGCGTTGTCGGTGTCCGCGCCGGCACCGCCGATGATGTACGAGCGCTGGTCGATCGGGTAGCTGTAGACCGTGTCACCGGGCCCGATCAGCTGGTTGGTCGCGCCCGGCGGGATCACCGACTTGAACTTCTTGTCCTCGACCACTCCGCCGCCGTAGTGCAGGCCGATCTTGTTCGCGTCGGTGTCGGCGAAGTTGAACAGGTTGGCCAGCACGATGATCAGCAGCACCAGGACGATCCCGCCGCCGACCAGCTTGCCGGCGACACCGCCCTTCTTCGTGACCGTGGTGGTCCCCAGCTTGGCCATCAACTGTCGAGCTCCTTGCGTTCGGTCAGCCGCCGGATGTCGGCGAGCGTCAGGTCTGCGGTCACCGCGACGTCACGCGGGACCGACGGGTGGGAGCTGAGCGTACGCAGGCCCTGCTCCGCGGCCGCGACCGCCTTCTCCAGCGCCCGGACCTCCTGCACCAGCGCCTTGGTCTCGCCGGTCAGCTCGATCACGGAACGCTCCGCGAGGGCGGCCCGGCGGTACGACGCCCACGCGAACCACGCCGTTGCGACGAGCAGGATCAGTACGGGGAGTCCGAGCCGGAAGACCATGGGCTCATGGGATCACGAAAACTGGTTGAACGGCGCTCTTTCGCGACGTAGGTTCTGAGTACACGCGAAGGGAGGTGGTCCTTGCATGATGTGCAACCGGACTCGTGAGGTGGCGGCGGTCTGACCGTCAACCACTAGCAGCACGTGGGCTATGTGGTCAGGCAATTCAACGCCTGCCACCGGACCCGCAGACAGCCAGGAAAGTCCGCCTGGCCCAGTGTTCGGCCACCCGGTCGTGTCTCTGGAAGCGTCTGCGGGTCTTTTTTCATTGCGCTGCAGGCGGGCAGTCCAGACCCAGCGCTTCGCCGATCTCGCGCAGCTGCGCGTCGAAGTACGCGGCCGCGTCCTCCAGCGCCCAGTGCAGCTGGCCGAAGACCTCCATGCAGATCAGGCCGTACAGCCGGGTCCAGTAGGTCAGCGACAGGTAGACCGCGCCCGGCGGCATCCCCTCGAAGAACTCCGACTTCTGGGTCAGCTGCGCGACCAGCTCCGGGCCGAGGAACTCCTCCGGCGGGCTCGGGAACGGCTGCTGCCGGTACACCTTCGCGACCAGGTCCTTGAACACCGCCCCGAAGCGCATCGCCGCCTGATGGCTCGGGGTCAGCTCGTGATCGACCGCCTCGGGGTTCGGCACCGGCGCCCCGAACAGCAGGCCGAACTCGGCCGGGTGCTTCAGCGCCCAGGTCCGCAGGCCCCCGGCCACCAGGAACAGCTGCTCGCCGAGATCCGTGCTGGCGTCGCGCTCGGCGATCAGGTACGCCGTCAGCTCGTCGTACAGGTCGGCGATGACGGCGGCGATCAGGTCCTCGTGGCTCGCGAAGTACCGGTAGAGGGCCGGCGCGCTGAGGCCCAGCTCGCGGGCGACCGCGCGCAGCCCGACCGCGCTCGCGCCACCCGCGACCAGCAGCTTGCGCGCGGCCGCCTTGATCTCGGCGACCGTCTCCGCGCGCTGGCGGTCCCGTCTCGTTTCCACGCTCAGCTCCCTTGACAACTGAGTGAACACCGTTAACAGTTAACGGTGTTCACGTCGGTGATCACTGTTCAATGTACGCCCTCGGGAGGGGTTCTGTGTTCGAGACGCTCGGTAGGTTCACGTATCGGCGCCGCCGCCTGGTCCTCGCGCTGACCGGGGTGTTCGTGGTCGCCGCGCTGGTCTGGGGCACCGGGGTCTTCGGGTCGCTGGCCAACGGCGGGTTCGAGGCGCCGAACACGGAGGCGGCGCGGGCGGTCCGGACGATCGAGCAGACGGTCGGGCGGACCGGGACCGATGTGATCGTGCTGTACCGCGGGTCGACTTCTGTTGCCGATCCGGCCTACCGAGCAGCCGTAGAGGGTCATCTCGACGGGCTGCCTCGTTCCGAGGTGGTCAGCAGTGCGACGTACTGGTCCACCCGATCACCGGCTTTCGTTGCCGAGGACAAGCGGACGTCGTACGCCGTACTGACGCTGGCCGGAGCCGACCCCGAGGAACGGCTTGCGTCGTTCCACAAGATCGCTGACGCGGTGCGAGCGGCGCCGGCCGGGCTGGACGTCCAGGTCGGCGGCGAGGTCGCGGTCTTCGACGAGGTGAACACCCAGACCGAGCACGACATCGTCCAGGCCGAGACCATCTCGCTGCCGATCGTGCTGGTGCTGCTCGTCGTGGTCTTCGGCGGACTCGTCGCGGCGAGCCTGCCGCTGTTCGTCGGCGGGCTGTCGATCCTCGGCGCGTTCGTGGTGCTGCGGGCGCTCAGCCTGATCACCGACGTGTCGGTGTTCTCGATCAACATCGTGACGATGATCGGCTTCGGGCTGGCGATCGACTACGCGCTGTTCGTGGTGACCCGGTTCCGCGAGCAGCTCGCGGCCGGTGACGACGTCGAGGCCGCGCTGGTCCGCACGATGGCCACGGCCGGGCGGACGGTCGCGTTCTCCGGCGTGACCGTGGGCGTGGCGATCTCGAGCCTGGTGCTGTTCCCGGTGATGTTCCTGCGCTCGATGGCGTACGGCGGCGCGGCCGCTGTGGCGGTGGCGATGGTTGCCGCGCTCACCGCGTTGCCGGCGCTGCTCGGCGTGCTCGGGCATCGGGTGAACAAGCTGCGGCTGCCGGTCTTCCGCCGTTACGGCCGGGAGTCGGATCACGGCGCCTGGTACCGGCTCGCGCAGAGCGTGATGCGGCGGCCGGTCCGGTACGTCGTGGTGCTGGTGCCGTTGATGCTGGTGCTCGGGATCCCTTTCCTGCAAGCGCAACTGGGCGGTGTGGATCATCGGGCGCTGCCGGACGGAGCGTCGAGTCGTGAGGTGACGGAGACCTTGCAGCGAGACTTCGCGGGGGCTGGTGGGTCCGACGTGCTGGTGGCGGTGCGGTTCGCTTCGCCGCCGGCTGATGCAGCTGCGTCACTTGCTGGGTACGTGTCCTCGTTGCAGCAGGTCGGTGCGGTGGAGAGCGTTCGGGTCGGCGGGTACGCGGACGGGGTCGCGTCGGTGGTCGTGCACACGCACTACACCGCGCAGGAACTGCCGGCGCGCGACGTCGTCCACGGGGTTCGTGCTGTCACCGCGCCGCCGGGGACGACGGTCGAGGTGGGCGGCGAGACCGCCTCGCTGATCGACCTGCTCGACGTACTGGCCGAACGGGCGCCGTGGATGGCCGGGTTCATCGTGCTGATCACGTTCGTGCTGCTGTTCGTTGCCTTCGGCTCCTTGGTGCTGCCGGCCAAGGCGTTGCTGATGAACGTGCTGTCGCTGTCCGCGTCGTTCGGGGCGATGGTCTGGATCTTCCAGGACGGCAACCTGTCCGGGCTGCTCGACTTCACCCCCGCGGGCTTCCTGGACGCGACGAACCCGGTGCTGCTGTTCGCCGTCCTGTTCGGGCTGTCGATGGACTACGAGGTGTTCCTGCTCAGCCGGATCCGCGAGGAGTACGACCGCACCGGCGAGAACACGCAGGCCGTCGCGCTCGGGCTGCAGCGGACCGGCGGGATCATCACGAGCGCCGCGCTGCTGCTGATCATCGTGGTCGCGGCGTTCGCGACGTCGGGGATCGTGTTCGTGAAGATGATCGGCGTGGGGCTGGTGATCGCGATCCTGCTCGACGCGACCGTCGTACGGGCGTTGCTGGTGCCCGCGACGATGCGGCTGCTGGGACGCGCGAACTGGTGGGCGCCCGCGCCGCTGGCGCGGTGGTGGAGACGGCACGGGTTCCGTGAAGAAGCCTCTGATCCGAAGGTCATGGCTGGAGCCGGAGCAGCTCCCAAGTAGTTCCCTTCCGCTGGTAGGCCAGGCGGTCGTGCAGGCGACCGGTTCGGCCCTGCCAGAACTCGAACCGGGTCGGCTCGATCCGGTACCCACCCCAGAAGTACGGCGTCGCGATCTCCGTCCCCTCCGGCCACTGCCGCTCGTACGACGCGTACTGCAGGTCCAGCTCCTCCCGCGACTCCACCGGCTGCGACTGCTGCGACGCCCACGCCCCCAGCTGCGAGCCCCGCGGCCGGCTGGCGAAGTACGCGTCGACCTCCTCCTCGGGCAGCTTGCCGGCAGTCCCCTCCACGCGCACCTGCCGCTCCATCGCGTGCCACGGGAAGACCAGCGCGCAGGCCGGGTTCGCCGCGAGATCACCGCCCTTGCGCGACTGCTGGTTGGTGTAGAACACGAAACCGCGCTCGTCCAGCCCCTTCAGCAGCACGGTCCGCGCCGACGGCCGGTGGTCGGCGTCGACCGTGGCGAGCACCATCGCGTTCGGCTCGGCCAGCCCGGCCTCGGTGGCCTGGGCCAGCCAGAGCCCGAACTGCTGGAACGGGTCGGGGTCCACCTGGTCCTCGAGCAGTTCACCGAGGCCGTAGGTCTGCCGCATCTGTGCTAGGTCCACACCGCTGAGACTAGTGCGGGCGGTCCTGGGAGCCGGGGAAGGTCTGGCCGGGGTGCTGCTGGCCTGGGTGCTGTCCCGGGTGGTACTGGCCGGGCTGGTACTGGCCGGGCTGGTACTGGCTGGGCGGCTGCTGACCGGGGTGGTACTGGCCTGGTTGGAGCCCGGGCCGCGCCTGGGGGTCCCGGTAGGCGAGCGGCATTGGCGGCTTGGCATCCACCACCATCCGCCGCACTCCGGTGATCAGCAGCAGGATCCCGACGATCACCAGCATGCCGTCGATCAGCAACAAGCCGCCGCCACCGCGGGACTCCCGACCCGGCAGCTCGAACAGCTTGATCAGGTCCACCGCCGTCCTGAGCGGCAGTACCTGCACGGCGATCCCGGCGACCGTCATCAGCAGCCCCGTCCCGGCCATCACTCCGGACCCGAACGAGCGGATCGACATCAGGCCGCCCATCACCAGGCCGATGGCGACCAGCGCCAGCAGCCAGGGCAGCGTCTCGGACTGAGCGTCCTCGAACCGCTGCAGCCGCCGGATGTACAGCTCGTTCCCGGCGTACGAACCGAGAGTCACCGTCAGCCAGCCGAGCAGGACCCCGGCCACGACACCGATCACTGCCTTCCCAGTCATCTTTCGAGCCTAAGCGCCGAACCGGTCACAGATCTGTCCGTGCGGCGAGGCGGCGAACTATGCTGCCGGAGCGCCTACCAAGACAAGGGAGTCACAGGCTGATGTCAGATCCGAAGACCGAAGTCCAGCACGGCCTCGAGGGCGTCGTCGCGTTCGACACTCAGATCGCCGAGCCGGACAAGGAAGGTTCGGCGCTGCGCTACCGCGGCGTCGACATCGAGGATCTGGTCGGCCGGGTGCCGTTCGAGAACGTCTGGGGCCTGCTGGTCGACGGCGCGTTCACGCCCGGCCTGCCGCCGGCCGAGCCGTTCCCGCTGCCGGTGCACACCGGCGACGTGCGGGTCGACGTACAGTCGGCGCTGGCGATGCTCGCTCCCGCCTGGGGCCTGCGGCCGCTGTACGACATCGACGACGTCCAGGCCCGCGACGACCTGTCCCGCGCCGCGGTGATGGCGCTGTCGTACGTCGCCCAGGCGGCCCGCGGCATCGGCCAGCCGATGGTCCCGCAGCGCGAGGTCGACAAGGCCACCACGATCACCGAACGCTTCATGATCCGCTGGCGCGGCGAACCCGACCCCAAGCACGTCAAGGCCGTCGACGCCTACTGGACGTCCGCCGCCGAGCACGGCATGAACGCCTCGACCTTCACCGCCCGCGTGATCGCCTCCACCGGCGCCGACGTGGCCGCCGCCCTGTCGGGCGCCGTCGGCGCGATGTCCGGCCCCCTCCACGGCGGCGCCCCCGCGCGCGTCCTGACGATGATCGAAGGCGTCGAGAAGAGCGGCGACGCCCGCGCCTACGTCAAGGGCCTGCTGGACGAAGGCGAACGCCTGATGGGCTTCGGCCACCGCGTCTACCGCGCCGAGGACCCGCGCGCCCGCGTCCTCCGCCGCACCGCGCGGGAGCTCGACGCCCCGCGCTACGAGGTCGCCGAGGCGCTGGAGCAGGCCGCACTGACCGAACTCCGCGAACGCCGCCCGGACCGCGTCCTGGAAACCAACGTCGAGTTCTGGGCCGCGATCGTGCTGGACTTCGCGGAGGTGCCTCCGCACATGTTCACGTCGATGTTCACGTGCGCTCGCACGGCGGGTTGGAGCGCGCATGTGCTGGAGCAGAAGCGCACTGGGCGGTTGATTCGCCCTTCGGCGATCTACTCCGGCCCTGCTACTCGCCCGGCAACATCCATCGAGGGCTGGAACGACAGCTGGTCCTGATGTGGATAACTTCCACCGGCTCGAACGTCCGCTTGTAAACTCAACAAGGAAAGAACAGGCGGCGGGCACTGACGAGGTTCCAGCTCTCAAGTCTTAAGTTCATCGCACCGGTCGGTCGTCGCTCGGCGATCGGCCGGTGCGTTGTTTGTACTGGCGGCTGAAGTACGGCACGTCCGTGTAGCCCAGCGCCGCGGCTGTCTGCGTCACCGTCATCCCGCTCTCGGTCAGCAGCTGGTGCGCCCGGTCGATCCGCGCCTGGATCAGGAACTGCGCCGGCGTGCTCCCCTGGTGCGCCAGGAACCTGCGCGTGAACTGCGCCCGCGACAGCGCCGCGTGCTGCGCCATCTCCCCCACCGACCAGTCGCGCCCGGGATCCTGCCGGATCGCCTGCGCGACCTCGTCGACGACCTGGTCCCCCGCCGTGCGGCCTTTGTCGTGGGCGGCTTCCCACACCATCGCGAGTAGTTGCTCCAGGCAAAGTTCCGCCTGCCTGAGGCCGAGCGCGTCCTGCCGTCGGTACGCCGAGTCCGCGGCCTTCGCGAGCGCACCGAGCAGCACGCGGTCCTGCACCTCGCCCCACCGAGATGCTGGTACGACGTCCGCCGTACGCCAAGCGGGCGATTCCTCGCGTGCTCGCCCATTCCCCGTCCGGTCCTCGCGGGTCTCCGGCTCGAAGTGCATCCCGAAGACCAGCAACCGCCGCTTCGGATCGTGCCCCGCCGTCGGCGCGTCGCCCGGCGCGAACACCGCGCACGTCCCCGGCGTCAGCTCCTTCACCCGCCCGTCGAGCTCCAACCGGCCGATCCCCTCCAGGACGCACCACAGCAGGTGGTCGCCGAGCGCGGGCGACACCCACGTCCAGCTCGGTTCGCAGCGCCAGAAGGTCGGCGGCGAGAGCAGCCGTACGCGATTCACCAGCCCGATCGGATGCGTCAAAGGTTCAACCTCTTGCGTCGTTCGTGCATCGCCGTTCGCGTTGCCAGCTTTCAGACTAGACGTACCAGAGGAGGCAGGGATGAGCGTTTCGTTCAAGGACGAGTTCGACCGCGACGGGTACACGCTGGCGCGCGGGCTCTTCGGCACCGCCGAGGTCGAGCAGCTGCGCGAGCACTACATGGTGCTCCGCAAGCGCGACCGCTACGCCAACGACCTCGTCGGCGTCGAGGCCGGCAGCCGCGACCCGCTGAAGCGGTACCCGCGGATGGCGCAGATGCACCGCTGGGACGAGCTGTCGCTGCAGTGGATGATCGACGACCGCCTCGACCAGGTGATGACCGCGATCCTCGGGCGGTCGCCGTACGCCGTACAGACGATGCTCTACTTCAAGCCCCCGGGCTCCCGCGGCCAGGCGCTGCACCAGGACAACTTCTACCTGAAGGCCGAGCCGGGCACCTGCGTCGCCGCCTGGATGGCGCTCGACCGCGTCGACGTCGCGAACGGCTGCCTGCAGGTCGTCCCCGGCAGCCACCGCTGGCCGATCCTGTGCACCGAGAAGGCCGACACCAAGGTCAGCTTCACCGACATCACCGTCCCGCTGCCCGCGCCGGACGCCGCCGTACCGGTGGAGATGGAGCCGGGCGACGTGCTGTTCTTCCACGGCGCGCTGGTCCACGGCAGCGCGCCGAACGTCACCGAGGACCGTTTCCGGCGCGCGCTGATCGGCCACTACATCCAGGGCGAGGCCGAGCAGGTCGCCGAGTACTACCACCCGGTACTCCGGATGGACGGTACGACGCTCGACCTCGGCGTCTCGGTCGGCGGCGGCGCGTGCGGCGAGTGGGTGGACACGGAGAACGGCCCGGTCGCCGTGCTCACGGGGACGGAGTCGACCACCCGCAAGCACGAGTAGCCCACGCGGGCGCCGCGCAGGCGGCAGCTGCCTGCGGCGACCGGCTCAGGGCCGGAGGCGCTTCTCCTGGTCGCGCTCGTGCCGCAGGTACAGCCCGGCGGCCGTCGACACGCTGGTGAACAGCCACGCGGCAACACCGGCGTCGTCGGCCACCCCGATGATCGGCAGCAGCTCAGGCAGTACGTCGATCGGCGACACCAGGTACAGCACCGCGAACCCCCACAGCGCCATCCGGCTCGTCGGCAGCCCCGGGTACTCCCCGCGGCGCGCAGCCCGGATCAACCGCGGCAGCGCCTTCGCCCGCTCGAACACGTCCCCCACCGGCTCCGGCTCACCACGCTCACGCCTGCGGCGGCGTACGACCTGCTTCCGCCACAGCCCCAGCCCGACAGCTGCCGCGCCCAGCACCAGCAGCACAACCCCGAGCCCCACCGCCGGCACCCCGGCAACATCCCCGTCCCTGAAGACGAGCGTCACCAGCCCGATCAACGCCAGCAGCCCACCGAAGAACACCATCCACCAACTCTAGGGCGCAACCCGCGCACACACCGCCGCCGCGCGCGGGCCGCGCCGCCGCTCCTCGCGCGCGCCGCGCCGCGGGGGCGAGCCGTGGTCGCTGGACGCCGCCGCAGTCGGGTCCGTGCGCTGGACGCGCACTGTGCGGGTGTCGTGCGCTGGATGCGCCCTGCGCGGGTCGTCAGGCGGCGCCGGGCGAACTTTCCGCCGCTCGCGCCAAGCGCTGCCGGACCGCGGTGATGTGCGTGTCCCGCGACACCGGCCCACCGAACCGCAGCCGGTCGTACCCCGTGAACTCAGGCTCCAGCGCGTCCAGCTCGTCCACGTACGCCGCCAGCTCCACTGGGTCGCTCGTCCGGTCGATGGCCTGAAGCAGCTCGGTCTTGCGCTGGATGGTCACCGGCGTCACCGAGTGCAGGCAGACGTACTGCCCGCTCAGGTACGCCTCCCACTCCTCGTCAGCCGTCGCAGGATCTGCCCACTGGCCCACGAACCACTCGCGCACGTTGTCGAGCCCGACCTCGGCGACCGGTGCGAACAGGTCCGCCGGCACCATCTCGGCGCCGTCCGAGCGCAGGTAGCTCGGGATCGGCAGGCGCCCGGCCAGCATCCAGTCGCGCACCTCCTCCACCTCGTACCCGGTCTCCGAGCACAGCTCGCCCAGCTCCCGGTACTGACGGTTGACGTAGGCGTCGTCCGCCGCCGTCATCGGGTGCTCGCCGTTGATCTCCAGGTACCGCCGCCGTACCGCCTCTTGTCCCATACCGGCACGCTAAGGCCGGGTCGTTTCGGCGTACGCCGAACTGTCGGTGTCCGCGATCTGGGGCCGGTGGAGAGGTGTGTCGGGCGTGTGGAAGACTGGAGAGTGCTGACAGCGTCGTCGGCGAGGAAACAGCCAGACGACGAAGGGACACCGCTGGTGACCAGCGACATTGTCATTCCCGCAGAGCTCAAGCCCGCTGACGGCCGGTTCGGCGCCGGGCCGTCGAAGGTCCGCCCCGAGGCTGTCGCCGCGCTGGCGACCGAGGGCGCGAAGCTGCTCGGCACCTCGCACCGGCAGGCGCCGGTGAAGAACCTGGTCAAGCGCGTGCAGGACGGCGTCGCGGACCTGTTCAACCTGCCCGACGGGTACCAGGTGGTGCTCGGCAACGGCGGGTCGACCGCGTTCTGGGACATCGCGACGTTCGCGCTGATCCGGGAGAAGAGCCAGCACCTGAGCTTCGGTGAGTTCTCCTCGAAGTTCGCGAAGGCCGCGCAGCAGGCGCCGCACCTGGGTGAGCCGACGGTGGTCAAGGCCGACCCGGGCACCCGTCCGGTCGCGGTCGCCGAGGCCGGCGTCGACCTGTACGCCTGGCCGCACAACGAGACCTCCACCGGCGTGATGGCGCCGGTCAAGCGTGTCGCCGGCGCCGACGAGGGCGCGCTGGTCGCCATCGACGCGACCTCCGGCGCGGGCGGTCTGCCGGTCGACCTGAACGAGGTCGACGCCTACTACTTCGCGCCGCAGAAGTGCTTCGCCTCCGACGGCGGCCTGTGGATCGCGATCCTGTCCCCGGCCGCGCTGGCCCGGGTCGAGGAGATCACCGCGAGCGGCCGCTGGATCCCGGCGTTCCTGGATCTGGCGACCGCGATCGACAACTCCAGCAAGAACCAGACCTACAACACGCCGTCGCTGTCCACGCTGTTCCTGATGGCCGAGCAGACCGACTGGATCAACAGCCAGGGCGGCCTGGAGTGGAGCGTCGCGCGCACCACCGACTCCAGCAACCGGCTGTACACCTGGGCCGAGAAGTCCGACTACGCGACGCCGTACGTCGAGGACGCCGAGGCCCGCTCGCTGGTGATCGGCACCATCGACCTGGACGACTCGATCGACGCCGCCGCGGTCGCCAAGACGCTGCGCGCCAACGGCATCGTCGACACCGAGCCGTACCGCAAGCTCGGCCGCAACCAGCTCCGGGTCGCGATGTTCCCGGCCGTCGACCCCGACGACGTCGAGAAGCTCACCCAGGCGATCGACTTCACCGTCGACGCGCTGCGCTGAGCCTGGTACTGCGGGAGCCCCGGCCGGTCCGGCCGGGGCCTCTCAGGCGCCCGCGAGGTACGAGGTGACGATCGTGATCGCCACGGCCAGGATCAAGGTGTTGAAGAAGAACGCCAGTACGCCGTGGAACAGCACCTGCCGCCGCATCCGGCGGCCGGTCACGGTGACGTCGGTGGTCCCGAAGGTCGTCCCCACCGCGACCGCGAAGTACGCGAAGTCGACCACCGCCGGGTCGCCCTCCGCGCCTGGGAACTCCAGACCGCCCTCCTCGGCGTACAGGCTCGAGCAGGCGATCGCGAACCCGATCTGCAGCGTCAGCCAGCAGCTCAGCACCGCGAACACGCAGATCGCGACGACCAGGTTCGGCGGCGCCCCGAGCTCCCGGGCGTTCGGCATCGCGATCACGGTCGCCACCAGCGCCACCACCGCGGCCCCCTGCGAGACCTGCTCCGGCGGCGACACCAGCAGCCGGTCGGTCAACCGCCGCCGCCGCGACCCCAGCGCCATCGCGCGCACCTCGGCCGGGCCGAGCTTGCGGTAGGCCAGCCAGGTCAACGTCAGGTACCCGACGGCGTAGAAGTCCCAGGCCGCCAGCATCTTCACCACCAGCTCGCCCGGTACGAGCGCGCACAGCACGCCCAACGGCATCGCCAGCAACTGTCGCGCCGCCTCCCGGCTCCACCACCTCATGACGCGCCATCGTAGAGACCCCGCGGTCCGGCCTGTCCCCGGATCGCGACGAAACCGCAGGGTTCGAGGGCCCTGCAGCATCGGAGCACGTGCTTAGACTGATCGGGTTGGGACCGTCCGGAGCTGACCTGGAAGGACCACGCCGTGACGAACCCGGGCTTTCGCGACGAGCTGGACACCGAGCACCACGAGCGGGTCGGTGACCGGTGGGCCGGCGGACTGCCCGCGCAGTACGGCGTCGCGCCGCGGGTGCGGATCGGGCGGAGCAGGTGGTTCAACCTGCTCTGGCTGCTGCCGATCGGCGGCGTGCTGCTGATCGCGGGAGTCGCGATCGCGCAGGGGCTGCGCGGCACCACCGGCGTACAGGCGTTCATCGAGCGGCATCCCGGTGCGGCGCCTCAGGCAGCCGGTACGCCGGTGGGCATCCCGGCGTGGCTCGGCTGGCAGCACTTCCTGAACCTGTTCCTGATGATCTTCATCATCCGGTCCGGCCTGTCGATCCTCGCCGACCACCCGCGGCTGTACTGGTCGAAGCACTCCACCCCCGGCTCGGAGTGGTACCGGATGAACCGGCCGGTGCCCGACGACCCGGCGTACACGGCGAAGGCGGACTCGCTCACGTTGCCCGACCACGTCGGGCTGCCCGGGCGGCGGCACTCGATCGGCCTCGCGCGGTGGTGGCACCTCGGGATCGACGTGTTGTGGCTGCTGAACGGGGTCGTGTTATTCGTGCTGCTGTTCGCGACCGGGCAGTGGCGGCGGATCGTGCCGACCGGCTGGGAGATCTTCCCCGGCGCGGTGTCGGTGGGCATCCAGTACCTGTCGCTCGACTGGCCGCTGGAGAACGGATGGAACGGCTACAACAGCCTCCAGCTGCTCTCGTACTTCCTGACCGTCTTCGTCGCGGCGCCGCTCGCGCTGCTGACCGGGCTCGGGATGTCGCCGGCGCTGTCGACGCGCTTCCACCGGCTCAGCTCGGTGCTCAGCATCCAGCTGGCGCGGTCGCTGCACTTCCTGGTGATGGTCTGGTTCGTGTTCTTCGTGGTCGTGCACGTGACACTGGTCTTCACGACCGGTGCCCTGCGCAACCTCAACCACATGTACGCCGCCCAAGACAGCGGCTCCTGGCTCGGCTTCGGGATCTTCGCGGCGTCGATGGTCGTGGTGATCGTCGCGTGGGTCGCCGCGACGCCGGCCACCTACCGCCATCCGCGGCTCGTACGCCGGATCGGCTTCGCGCTGATCGGGCCGGCGCAGCGGCTGTTCGAGCACATCGACTCCGAGCCCGGCCGGTACACCGACGCCGACATCTCGCCGTACTTCTGGGCCAACGGGCGGCTGCCGGACACTCCGGAGTACTCGGCGTTGCAGGCCGGGGATTTCCGCGACTATCGCCTGCAGGTGTACGGGATGGTCGAGAACCCGGTCGCGCTCAGCCTCGACGACCTGCGCGCGATGGCCGGGCACGAGCAGATCACCCAGCACTTCTGCATCCAGGGCTGGTCGGGCGTCGCGAAGTGGGGCGGGGTCTCGATGCAGACGGTGCTGGACGTGGTGAAGCCCGTCCCGGAGGCGCGGTGGGTCGTCTTCTACTCGTTCGCCCAGGGGTCGGAGGAGGGGATCTACTACGACGTCCAGCCGATCGAGCAGATGAGCTACCACCTGACGATGCTCGCCCTGGACATGAACGGCGCCCCGCTGCCCTTCCACCACGGCGCACCCGTGCGGCTGCGCAACGAGACCCAGCACGGTTTCAAGATGGTCAAGTGGATCAAGGGCATCGAGTTCGTCGCGGATCTGGAGGAGGTCGGCGGCGGTCTGGGCGGCTACAACAACGACCACGAGTTCTTCGGTTACCGGCAGAGCATCTGAGCGCGGGGGTGGTGAGGTGGCTGGTGGGAGCGTTGTGCGGTCGCTGAGTGAATCCGTGCGGGCGCTGGGTGGGTCCGTGCGGATCGGCGTACGGGAATGGCCGCCGGCTGCGTTCTCGGTGGTGATGGGGTCGGGGATCACGTCGACCGCGCTCGAGCGGGCCGGGGCCGGCGGGTGGTCCATTCCGCCGCTGGTGGTGGCGCTGGCCAGTTTCGTACTGCTGCTGGGGGTCGCGGTCGCGCGGCTGGTGGTGATGCCGGGTGCGGTGGTGAGCAGCTTCAAGAAGCCGCCGCAGGCGTTCGGGTACTTCACGGTCGTGGCCGCCGCGAGCGTTCTCGCCGTACGGCTGAAGTCGGCCGGGCTCGACACCGTCGCGGTCGTCTTCGCCGGCTTCGCGGTGGTGGTCGGCGTCGTCGCGCTGTACGTCGTACCGGCTGCGCTCGTCGTACGGTCTGGCACGCGGGCAGACGAGCCGGGCCCGGACGGGAGCTGGCTGCTCTGGGTGGTGGCGCTGGAGTCACTCTGCCTGGTCGTCTGCACGGTCGACCTCAACCTCCCAGCCGTCGCCGCCGTCGCCTTCGGCCTGTGGAGCAGCGGAGTGCTCCTCTACCTCATCCTCGCAGCGCTGGTCCTGAGCCGGCTCCTCACGAGACCGATGACCAGCGACTCGCTGCTCCCGAGCTACTGGATCCTCAGCGGGGCAACGGCAATCTCCTCCCTGGCCGCGATCCGCCTGCTCGACGTACGCCCCGAGTCCACCTTCGTCGAAGACCTCCGCCCCACCATCACCGGCGCCGCCTTCGCCCTCTGGGCCTTCGGCACCTGGTGGATCCCACTGCTCGTGGCGCTCGGAGCATGGCGGTACGCCGCCGGGCACTACCGCGCGCGGTACGAGCTCGGTCTGTGGAACATCGTGTTCCCGCTGGGCATGTTCAGCACCGCGTCGATCGCTCTGGGGGACCTGGTCGCTCTCCCATCTGTCACCTACCTGGGCAAGCTGGTCGCCGAGCTGGCGGGCGTGTGCTGGGCGCTCACGCTCGGCGCGCTGCTGGTGAGGTCGGGTCGCGGGGACCGCTCCACAAGATCGCGGTGAGGCAGCCGGAGCTGACTGCCGACCGACAGCAACCGCCTCCCCCGCCCGCCGGTGTCGACCGCGGCTGCAGCTACGCGGGCGGCCGGAGCCGATCGTCCACCAGCAGCAAGTGGCCCCTTCCCCGCCCGGCCGGAGTTGACTGCGGCGACGGAAGGGCGGGTCCGTCCGTCGAGCTGACGGACGGTCTCCGGGGCGAGCGCCGGGGCTGACCGCGGCGGTGAGAACGGCGTCTGTGCTGGTCACGGTGGCGGATGGCGCGAGCCGACGTACCGGCGGCGAGAGTCCGGGGTGGGATGCCGCGGGTGCGGTAGGCGCGGGTGCGGTAGGCGCGGGTGTGTCAGTCGAGCTGGCGGATTGTGCGGGCCGGGGTGCCGGCGGCGAGGGTTCGGGGTGGGACGTCGCGGGTGACGACGGCGCCGGCGGCTACTACGGCGTCGGCGCCGATGGTGACTCCTTGGAGGATGATCGCGGAGGCGCCGATCCAGGCGTTCGGGCCGACCCGGATCGGGGCCGCGGTGATGCCGGAGCGGCGTTGGTCGGGGGCGACCGGGTGGCCGGAGGTGATCAGGCTGACGTTCGGGCCGAGCATCACGTGGTCGCCGAGCTCGATCCCGCCGACGTCGTTGAAACGGCAGCCCTGGTTGACGAACACGTGCCGGCCGACCCGCACGTTGACGCCGTGATCGGAGTAGACCGGCGGGATCAGCCGGAACGTGTCGTCGACGGCGCGCCCTGTCAGCTCGCTCCAGGCGGCGCGGATCGCCGGCTGGTCGTCGTACGGGACGGTGTTGAGCTGCTCGGTGAGCCGGATCGCGCGCGCGACACGCTCCCCGAAGCCGGGTGGGATCGGGAGGATTTCCATACCGAGCAGCCAATCAACCGGTCGATCGGGCCGCAAACAACCAGACACGCAGGCCGGTACAACGCGCGGTTGTCCACGCCCAGCCTCGGCGGCGGCTCGCGCCTGCACTTGCCCGAGGCTCGGGCCTGGCCTCGGCGACCGCCTTGCGGGGTTGGTCCCGGCGGGCACCTTGCACCCGCGCTTGCCCGGGCGGCCTCGGCGCCGCCTCACGTGGCCAGCCTCGGCGCCGCCTTGCGAGGCCGATCTCGGCGGCCGCCTTGCGCCTGCACGATTGCCGAATGGACACCGGAGGCGGCGGCCGCTGCTCCAGCGGTGCGTTCCTGTCCGGCTGGTATGGGCTGGTCTTCGGCGAGGTCGCCCTGGAACTCCCGCCGAGGTGATCCGGCGGATCGCCGGTGAGTTCGCGTCGGCTGGCCGGCTCGGCGTTCGTCGGCCGGTTGATCTCCCGGCTTGCTGGTTGCGCGGCGGATGCTCGGGATGGACTCCTTCGGTGGTTGGCGTACGCCGGTGTGGCTGCGCTCCAACGCCGTCGGGATTCACATCGGCCCCGTCGTACAGTGCCGGGGTGGATCTCGGGGCGGTGCGGACGTTCGTGGTGGCGACCGAGGCGGGGCAGTTTCAGGCGGCGGCTGACGAGCTCGGGGTGACTCAGCAGGCCGTGTCCAAGCGGATCGCCGCGCTGGAGCGGCAGCTCGGGGTGTTGTTGTTCGACCGGTCTCCGCGAGGTGCGCGGCTCAGTGCTGACGGGAAGGCGTTTCTGCCGTATGCGCAGGAGTTGCTTCGGGCGGCGGAGAGGGCGGAGGCGGCTGTTCTTGGCGGTCGTCGGCCGTTGCGGATCGATGTTCTGAATCGGAGGACCGCGCCCGCTACGGCGCTGCTCGCCTTCCATCAGGAGCATCCGGCGATCGAGCTGGACGTCGTGACGCTGCCGGATGCATCCGCGGAGGCTGCTGTCGCCGCGGTGGCTGACGGGAGCGTCGACGCGACCTTCCGGTCCTTGCGGGAACCGGCTGCGGCGGTCGGTTCGCCGTTGCGGGCGGAGCGGGTGATCGACGACCTGCACCAGTTGCTGGTCGGCCCACGGCATCCGCTGGCGTCAGTTGGGCGGCTCACGCTCGCGGAGCTCGCGTCGTACCCGATCTGGATGCCGGGACTGCAGGGCGGCACCGAGTGGGGTGCGTACTACGCGCAGCTCGCGGCGGAGTTCGGCCTGCGGATCGACACCGCGGGACCCAGCTTCGGCGTCGAGGTGATGCTCGAACGACTCGCGGGGTCCGCTGGGCTCGCGACGTTCGTCGGTACAGGGTCGCGGTACCTGTGGCCGGAGGCGTACGACCTGCGGCGGATCGACATCGTCGACCCGACACCGGTCTACCCGCACTCGATCGTCTGGCGCGAGGACAACCGGCACCCCGGGCTGATCGCGTTCGTGGAGCATCTGCGTGCGATTCGCGCGATCCCTGCTGGACGCGAGACCTGGCTGCCCCGGTCGACCTGACGGGCGCTCCACGTGCGGCGTCGGCGTCGGTACGCCCGGCCGGACGGTGCGGGTGGGAGCAGGTGCGGTCTGGTTGCGCGGGGTGTGGGCAGGCGCGTGTCGGTGTGGGTGCGAGCCGGGTGCCGGCGCGAGGTGGTGGCGCGGCGCGGGCGCTGGGTGTTGGTGCGCGGCGGGCGCTGGGTGTTGGTGCGCGCGGGCGCTGGGTGTTGGTGCGCGGGCGACGGTCCGGGCCCGAGGTGCGCGCCGCCGCAGGTCGGCGCGAGGTGGGCCGGATGTTGGCGAGAGGTGCTCGCGCGGGTGCGAGGGCTCGGAGTACAGGCCGGGTGCCGGCGAGGTGTGCACGCGGGTACGCGGGGTGCGGATGCACGGGTGCGCGGGGTGCGGATGCACGGGGCGCGGGGTGCGGACGCACGGGGCGCCGGCGCGAGGTGCGCTCCGGCGTGGGTGCGCCGAGTGCAAGTGGGCGCAGGCACGAGCGGGTGGATTGCGGGTGCGCGCGGTGCGCGTTGGCGCGGGCGCGGTGCAGAGCGCGGGCGATGTACAGGGTGCTGGCGCGGGAGCGCGGTGTTTGAGGTGCAGGCGCGGGAGCGCGGTGTTTGAAGGTGCAAGCGCGGGAGCGCGGTGCGGGCGGGCTCGGCGAGGACGCGGGCGGCTGCGGGTGCCGGTGCTGGCGGGCGGGCGAGGCAGTGGCCGGTGCGATGTGGTCCGGGCGCGGCGCGGACGTGGACTCGGGAGGGTGCGATGCGGCCCGGACGCGGGCACGGGGCGGCGGGGGATGTGGTCACCGCTCGGGTGCGTGAGCAGCGCGCGGGGCACGGTGCGAGTGCGGGCGCGGTGCTGCGCGGGTGCAGGCGGCGTCGGCGTGGGCGCGAGGTGCGATGCGGCGGTGAGCGCGGGTAGGCGGGCGCAGTGCGGTGAGACCGGCTGCGTGCGTGGTTGTGGCGTAGGCACGTGGGTGCGGCGTAGGTGCGTGGGTGCGGCACGGTGAGGCCGCTGGGTGCGCGGGTGCGGTGCGCGAACGTGGGGCGGCGCGGGTGCGCAGGGGGCGGCACGTGGGTGCGGCATGGTGCGGGTACGCGGGGCGGCGCGGATGCGGGGTACGCAGTGCTGCGCGGACGTGGGGTGCGCGGGGTGGCACGGGTCTGCGGTGCGGGTACGCAGTGCTGCACGGACGCGGGTACGCAGTGCTGCACGGACGCGGGTGCGCGGTGCGGCGCGGGTTTGCGGTGCGGGTGCGCAGTGCGATGTGGGGTGCGAGCTTGAGCGCGCCGGTCAGATGGCTCGGCGGCGGCCGTGGGGGTCTGGTGGGGGTTGGCCGGTGAGGCGGGCGTTTTCGGCCATGCGGTCTAGGCGTTCTCGGCGGCCTGGGGGGAACGTCAAGAAAGTGATGAGGATGGCGAAGAGGGCTGCGCCGATGAGGATCCAGCGGAGGTTGTGGGACTTCTTGGGGGTGCTGGAGTCGGTGGGGTCGGCGGCTTGGGGTTGGGTGGGTTTGGGGGTGGTGGGGGTTGCGGCTGGTTTGCGGGTGGGGACGGCGATCTCGTAGATCGCGGAGGACTTGTTGCCGATCAGGAGGGCGTTGCCGGAGTCGCTGAGGGCGATGGAGTCGCCTTGGGCGGTGGGGGTGGCGGTGCGGGCGATGACGTTGGGCTCGTCAGACCACTCGACGGTGGCGATGTCCGTCTGGCTGCGGAGGACTGCTTGGCTGCCGTCGGGGAGGAAGATGCCGTCGGTGACGCCGGCGGGGGCGTCGGCGATCTTGGTGAGCTCGTTGGTGCCTTCGATCGACGGTTCCTCGGGGGCGGCGTAGATGCCGGCCTTGCCGGAGGTGACCTTGGTGACGATGAACAGGCGGCGCGACTCGGGGTCGATCAGCAGGGTCTCGGCGTCGTGCGGGCCGTCGGGGTACTCGAAGTCGTAGCGGTGGAACTTGACCGCCTCGACGTCCTCGAGGTTGCTCGGCTCGGGGAAGGTGAAGATCTCGACCATGTCGCGGCTCTTCTTGTTGTCGCCGATGTCGGCGACGTAGATCGTGCCGCCCTTGTCGACCGCGATCGCCTCGACGTCCTTCACCGGAGGCTTCAGGCCGAGCACCGCCTGGACCTTGCCGGCGTTGTCGATGCCGACCACCTCGGCGGAGCCGCCGGAGTCGTTGACGGTCCACCAGACGCCTTCGTAGTTCTGGCTGCGGGCCAGGCCTGAAGACTGGTCGACCCGGTCGTCGCGGATGGTGAAGCGCTTCTTCGGAGCCGGCGGCGGATCAGCCTGCCGGGCGGAGGGGACGAAGCCCGAGGCACCGGCGGGAAGCGCCGAGGCGGATCCCGTGGGGAGAGCGGTGCCGGTCAGGGTGAGGACGGTGGCTGCCGTTGCGGTCAGAAACGTGCGGAGCGCGCTCACGACACCGCCTTGCGGTCGGGGTGCTGGATCAGGGTGGCGAGTCGCGGCGTGACCTGCCAGGCCGTGACCAGCTCCTCGTACTCGGCGCGGATCTCGGGGCCCGCGGTCGCTCCGGTTCGAGCGGCGCGCAGGAGGAGGTTGCGGGGCGTGTGCTCACTGTCCACGAACTGCACCACCTCCACCCGGTAGCCGACCTGTCGGAGCAGCGCCGCACGCAACGAGTCCGTCAGCATGTCGGCGAGCCGCTCCCGAACGATGCCATATCTCGTCAACGCACCGTACGGCGCCGGTGGTACGACGCTCTTGAGCTGCTTTTGGATGTCGTGGTGGCAGCAAGGTGCCGCGAGCACCAGCGGCGCCTCCCAGCCGACCGCCCGCGCGAGCGCGTCGTCGGTCGCCGTGTCGCAGGCGTGCAGCGCCAGGACGACGTCCGGCCGGACCTCCAGCTGCGCCTCCGCGATGGTCGCGTCGACGAACCGCAGGTGGTCCTGCCAGCCGAGCGCCGCGACCCGCTGGGTGTTGCGGGCCCGGGCCGCCGGGTTGTGGTCGATCCCGGTCATCCGCACGTCGTGCCCGGCGGCCGTGAGCAGGTGGTACGCCGCGAGCGTCAGGTACGCGTTGCCGCAGCCGAGGTCGACCACCTGCAACGGCCGGCCGGTCGCGATCCGGCCTGCCGCGACCGCCTCGTCGAGGGCCGGCGCGAGCAGCTTGCAGAACTCCTCGATCTGCTTGTACTTCGACTGCCGCGACGGCTTCACCCGGCCGTGGTGGTCGCTGATCCCGAGCTCGACCAGGAACGGCGCGGCCGGGTCGAGCAGCCGCTGCTTGGTCCGGTCGTGGTCGGTCCACTGCTCGCGCGACTCCTGCTCGCGGTGCAGCAGCAGCTTGCCCTTCTTGGTGCAGCGCATCCGCAGCGTCTCGGCGGTCGTCTCGACGTGCCAGTTCCCGTACGGCGCGCGCAGCAGCTCGTCGATCACCGCCTCGGCCTCCGCACTCCCGGCCGGGGCGTTGCGGGTGTGCGACTGGCGCTCGTCGAACTCCATGACCTGCAGGTGCCGGCCCGCCTTGAGGTCGACGTACCGCAGCTCGACGCGGTGGTACGCCGGGGCGTCGGCACCGCGACGGCGCCCCGATCCGATCGCCCGGACCAGGGTCTCCCGGCCGAGCAGGGCACCCCGGATCGCGCCCAGCGGACCGGACGCGCCGTCCGTGCCGCCCGGGTCCATGTCCGGGGTCGAGACCGGCTCCAGCTCGGTACGCATCGGGCCATTGTCTCCGACCTCCTCCTCGAGTCACAAAAGGGTCTCGTTCAGCCGCTGTCCGGGGTGTCGCCGGTCAGCTGATCTTCTCGTCCTCGCCGATCAGCCCGAGCGCTCTCAGCCGGGTGATGATCCCGCCCTGCTGGCGGCCGAGGGCGCTGCACAGCTCGTCCAGGGACGCCTTCTCGTTCCACATCGTCCGGAGCAGTTCCTCCTGCTCCCCGGTCCAGACGGTGAAGGCGTTCGGGTGCGCCTTGCGGGCCGCCTCGATCCGGCGCGTCATCGACCGGGTCGCGATCGGCTCCAGCGACCGGATCCGGGCCTGCCGGTGCCGCCCGACCTCCTCACCGTCGCGCCAGAACACGACGACGCCGTCGTCGAAGGTCATCAGGTCGGCCGGGACGTCGCAGTAGTCGGAGTCCTCGAGCATCACTCGCAGCATGGGTCTTACCTCCAGGTGTTGGGTGCTGTCGTGAACAAGGTGCCGCGATCCCGGCCGCAACCAGGAGACGACTTCAGAACCTGTGGACAACCAAACCGCAAAGAAGTTTTGCAAAACCTCTTTGCAAACTGTCTTTGCAGTCCTACGCTCAGACCATGAGTGAGAACCACATTCAGCTCGAAGGCCGGATCCTGCGCGCACTGTCGCACCCGATGCGCAACCGGATCGTCGGCCTGCTGCGCATCCACGGTCCGCAGACCGCCACCACGCTGGCCGGGCGCCTCGGCGTCAACACCGGCGCCACCAGCTACCACCTGCGCCAGCTCGCCGAGGCCGGTCTGGTCGAGGACGACGACAGCCGCGGCAACGCACGCGACCGGTGGTGGAAGGCCTCGCACATGGGGACCGAGTTCGACGCCGCCGCGCTGCTGCAGACCGAGCCCGAGCTGACCATGGGCTTCCTGCACGGCATCGGCCAGACGTACGCCGAGAACATGTTCCGCGCGATCAACAGCTGGCAGACCCTCGACCCGGAGTGGCGCGAGGCGACGATGCTGTCCGACTGGGCGTTCCACCTCACGCCGGAGCAGGCCAAGGCGCTGAACGAGGACCTGATGGCCGTGTTCGAGAAGTACCGGACCGACCTGACCCAGCCCGCCCCCGAGGGCACGGAGAAGGTCAGCGTCCAGATCCAGACCTTCCCGTGGGAGCAGGAATGAGCACCCAGCAGAAGGCGCCGCTGATCGCGTTCCTGGCCGCGAACGTGATCTCGATCTGCGGCACCCGGCTGAGCGCGATCGCGATCCCCTGGTTCGTGCTGATGACGACCGGCTCGCCGTTCAAGACCGGCCTGGTCGCCCTCGCCGAGATGCTGCCGCTCGTACTCTGCAAGGCCGCCGGCGGACCGCTGATCGACCGGCTCGGCGCGAAGCGGATCAGCGTGACCGCCGACGCGGCCAGCATGTTCGTGGTCGCACTGATCCCGCTGCTGCACTCCCTCGACCTGCTGAGCTTCCCCGGCCTCCTCGTCGTCGTAGCCATCGCCGGAGCGCTCCGCGGTCCAGGCGACGCAGCCAAGGGCACGCTCGTCCCCGACATCGCCACCGCGGCGAAGGTCCCGCTGGAGCGGGTCACCGGGCTGGAGAGCACCACCGAACGCCTGGCCGGCCTGATTGCATTCGGCCTCGCAGGTGCACTCATCGCGCTCGTCGGCGAGGTGAACGCCCTGTGGATCGACGCCGCCTCGTTCGGCCTCTGCGCGCTGCTGATCAAGCGCTGGATCCCCACGCTACACAACCACAAACAAGACGACGCCGAGGAAGGCACCTACCGTCAGCAGCTCCACGAAGGCTGGACCTTCCTCCGCAGCGACCGCCTCCTGCTCTCCCTCGTGATCATGATCGCCATCACCAACCTGTTCGACATGGCCTGGAGCGCGGTCATGCTGCCGGTCTGGATCAGGGACAACGGCTTCGGCCCGCCGGAGATCAGCCTCGTCCTGGTCTCGTTCAGCGTGATGGCCACGCTGTTCGCGGCCCTGGCCTCGGCAATCGGCGACAAGCTCCCGCGGATGCTCGTCTTCACCGCCGCGTTCCTGATCTGCGGCGCACCACGCTTCGTCGTGATGGCGTTCGACTCACCACTGTGGACGCTCGTCGTCGTCGCGGCGACCGCCGGAGTCGGCGCGGGCTTCATCAACCCCGTGCTCGGCGCGCTGTTCATCGAGCGGATCCCCCGCCCGCTGCTCGGCCGGGTCAACTCGCTCGGCGACGCGATGGCCTGGATCGGCGTACCGCTGGGCGGTGTCGTGGCCGGCGCGATGATCGCCACGATCGGAATGACACCCGCGCTCCTGGCCTCCGGAGCGATCTACTTCCTGGCCACGATGTCCCCGCTCGCCTTCGGACGCAACGAGAACTGGGGCGGCAGACAACCTAGGCGGCGTCGTTCGGATCCTCAGGAAACAACGGACCATCAGGTGGCAGCTGCTTCGCCGCAATGACCGCAGCGGTCGGCTCGGCCTCGCGCCGCAGCCGATCGCGCTCCGCCCCCAGCAGACCGAGCAGCACCAGGTCGAGCAGCATCCCGCCCACCGCCGCGAACTGCGTCCCGGCGAACTGAAAGACCTGCGTCACCAGCAACGACACCAGTACGGCGAGCTCGAACAACCGCACCGCCCGCGCCCGATCACCGGCCCGCAACCGCAGCGCCCCTCGCACCGTGAAGGTCGCCGACAGCACGCTCCCCGCGGCAACGCCCAGCACCGGGAAGTCGGTCAGCAACTGCCCACGGTCGAAGCGGATCCCAGCAGCGATCGCCGGCGCTCCCAGCGCCTGCACCACCAGTACGCCGACAGCAACGGTCGGCGCGAGCGGATGCGTGGCCAGCCGGTCGAACCCTCGCCGCACCGCACGCCAGGCCGCGTCGACCGGCGCCGCCAGCTCCACCTCGTCCGGCTCCACAGCGCCAAGCAGCGCACGCGTTTCGCGCCGCCCGCGCACCTCCGGCCCGACCTGCCGCAGCTGCTCCGACGCCTGCGCCAGCCGACGCCGTGACAGCCCACCGGCGACTCCCTCGACCGCGAAGTCGACCACGTTCGCCAGTTGCTCGCGCGGATCGATCGGCCGCCGCGTCGTCACGAACCGGCTGCCGAGCACGATCAGCACGAACACGACATACACGATCGCGGCCGTCGGTTGGTAGAAGTAGTTGTTGTCCGAGGTGACGAACTTGCCGACCTCGTCGATGAACAGGCCGAAGCCGACGCCGCCGATCAGCGCCGCGGCCGGGCGCACCACCGGGCCGACGTACGCGAGCAGGAGCACGATGCTGACCAGCATCAGCAGGCCGCCGGGCAGGACGTGCGCGATGTGCAGCCCTTTGCCGCCGATCTGCGGGTAGCCGCTCAGCTGCAGGATCAGCCGGGTGATCAGCACCGTCGCCACCCCGGACACCACGAAGGTGGTCAGGTGCTCGCCGCTGCGGACGTTGCGGACGAGTCCCGCTCTCATCAGGTACGGCGACCGCGGTGTGCTCGTCATCTGCCGGAGGTTACCGCGCACCGGCCGCCGGCCCTGATCCACGCTTGTGAATACGAATGCACTGACCTCTTGCGCATCCCCGCGAGCCGTCTTAGCCTCTCGCCTAGTGGAAGTCTGATTTCACTTGGTGAGAACCCCCGGAGTTTTGTCCTGCCTTCTTCCGGCCGGTTTCTACACCGATGAAGAAGGAGGCCCGATGAGCACGAGTACCGAGATCTCCGCTCCGGCCGGCCGCGACCCGACGGTCGAGATCCCCACGCCACCCGCCCCGGCGAAGCCGCGCCGACGGACCGACCGGGTCGCGTACCTGTTCCTGCTGCCGTGGTTCGTCGGGCTGCTGCTGCTCACCGCCGGGCCGCTGCTCGGCTCGCTGTACCTGTCGTTCACCAAGTTCAACCTGCTCCAGCCGCCCGAGTGGAACGGCTTCGGCAACTACCTGAAGATGTTCACCGACGACCCGCGCTACCTGCAGTCGTTGAAGGTCACCTTCATCTACGTCGCGCTGACCGTCCCGCTGCAGCTCGGGTTCGCGCTGGCGGTCGCTGTCCTGCTGAACCGCCCGCTGCGCGGCATGGCCTGGTACCGGTCCATCTACTACATCCCCTCCCTGCTCGGCGGCAGCGTCGCGATCGCGGTGATCTGGGGCCAGCTCTTCGACGACGACGGTGTGCTGAACGCCTTCCTGGCGTTCTTCGGGGTCGCCGGACGGAGCTGGATCTCCAACCCCGACACCGCGCTCTACACCCTGGTGCTGCTGAACATCTGGCAGTTCGGCTCGCCGATGGTGATCTTCCTGGCCGGCCTGAAACAGATCCCCCAGGAGCTGTACGACGCGGCGTCGGTCGACGGCGCGAGCGCCTGGCGCCGCTTCCGGTCGGTCACCGTGCCGCTGCTGACGCCGATCATCTTCTTCAACGTCGTGCTGCAGATCATCCAGGCCTTCCAGGCCTTCACCCCCGCGTACGTCGTCAGCGGCGGCAGCGGCGGCCCGTCGGACTCCACCCTCTTCTACACGCTTTACCTGTACCAGCAGGGATTCACGAACCTCAACATGGGCTACGCCTGCGCGATGGCCTGGGTGCTGCTGCTGATCATCGCCACCTTCACGCTGATCAACTTCGGCCTCGCCCGCCGCTGGGTCTACTACGAGGACCGCTGATGAGCACACTCCAGCAAGCTCCCGTACGCCGCCGCTGGCTGGTCCACCTCGGACTGGTCGCCGGTGCGCTGGTGATGATCTACCCGCTGCTGTGGATGGTCGGCGGCTCGTTCAAGGACGAGACCGACATCTTCTCCCAGCTGAACCCGTTCCCGTCCTCGCTCGACCCGCGCAACTACGTCAGCGGCTGGACGGCCACCGATCCGACCTTCACCCGCTTCTACCTGAACTCGATGCTCATCGCGGCGCTGGCCGTGGCCGGCAACGTGATCGCCTGCACGCTGACGGCGTACGCGTTCGCCCGGCTGGAGTTCCGCGGCAAGAAGGTGTTCTTCGCGGTGATGCTCGGCTCGATCATGCTGCCGGCGCACGCGCTGCTGATCCCGCAGTACGTGCTGTTCTTCAACCTGGGCTGGGTCAACACCTACCTCCCGCTGGTGGTGCCGAAGTTCCTGGCCACCGACGCGTTCTTCATCTTCCTGATGGTCCAGTTCATCCGGACCATCCCGCGCACCCTGGACGAGGCCGCGATGATCGACGGCTGCGGCAAGGTCCGGATCTTCAGCCGCATCATCCTGCCGCTGACCGGTCCGGTGCTGATCACCACGATGATCTTCACCTTCATCTGGACCTACAACGACTTCTTCGCCCAGCTGATCTACCTGTCCTACCCCAGCAGCGAGACCGTGCCCGTCGCCCTGCGCCGGTTCGTCGACGCGACCGGCGACTCGTCGTACGGGCAGCTGCTGGCCATGTCGGTGCTGTCGCTGGTGCCGACCTTCGTCGTCTTCCTTCTCGCCCAGCGCCGCATCGTCGAGGGCATCGCCACGACCGGCCTGAAGGGCTAGCCCGAAAGGAACCCCGCCATGACCACAGACTTCAGCCGAAGGCGTTTCCTGCAGGCCGGACTCGCGGCCGGCCTGCTCGGACCGGTGCTGTCGGCCTGCAACCTCGACCCCGCGGCCAAGGAGGCCAAGGAGTCGGTCCGGTTCAGCAGCTACGGCGACCCGACCAAGCTCGGCCTGCGCGGCAAGCTCGCCGACCAGTACACCTCCAGCCACCCGAACGTGAAGATGGTCTTCGAGGGCACCGCCACCGCGGAGTACTGGGACAAGCTGGCCACCCAGATGGCCGGCGGCAACGCGCCCGACGTGATCAACATCGACATCGCCCGGATCGGCCAGTACGGCGCGGCCGGTGCCCTGCAGTCGCTGCAGAAGTACATCCCGGACACCATCGACGCGACTCCGTTCGACAAGAACCTGCTCAGCCAGGGCCAGCTCAAGGGCGAGCAGTTCGGTATCCCGGTCGCGATGGGCGCCTACAGCATGGGGTACGACGTGACCGTGCTCGACCAGCTCGGTCTGGCGCACCCGCAGGAGACCTGGACCTGGGACGACTACGCCAAGCTGGCCAACGAGGTCCGGCAGAAGTCGGGCAAGAAGATCTACGGCTCGGAGGACCCGAGCGGTGACGCCACGTCGCTGCAGATCTTCCTGCGGAGCAAGGGCGAGGAGCTGTACAAGGACGGCACGCTCGCGTTCACCGAGGACACACTGACCGAGTGGTTCGAGTACTGGGCCGCGCTGCGTTCCAGCGGCGGAACCATCCCGGCCGACATCGCCGCCCAGGCCGTGTACGGCGACTGGCCGACGCTGCCGCTGGTCAAGAAGCAGGCGGCGCTCGGCCACATCCACACGCCGAACCTCAAGGGCGGCTTCCAGGACCTGACCGACCACACCATCGACATCACCCTGCCGCCGCGCTACACCAAGGACGGCAAGTGCGGAACGTTCCCGGCGCCCAGCAGCTACCTGTCGCTGAACGCCAAGAGCCAGCGCGCGGACGACGCCGCCGCATTCATCAACTGGTTCACCAACGGCGAGGAGGCCGCGAAGACGCTGCGGCTGATCAGCGGGCCGCCGGCCTCGGCCACCGGTCGTGACGTCCTGCTGAAGGGCAGCGACCTGTCGGCCAGCGAGAAGCAGGTGCTCGCGTACACCGACCTGGCGCTGAAGAACGCCTTCGCTCCCCCGCAGGCCAGTCCGGCCGCGTCCACCGCGGTCGGCGACCTGCTGCTGAAGACCAGTCAGGACATCGCGTTCAACAAGATCTCGATCAAGCAGGGCGTGCCGAAGTTCGTGGCCGACGCCCGCAAGACCCTCGACGGCAAGTAGGAGCCGCATGCCTGTCACCAGGAACGAAACCAACCCTGTCACCTCCGGCCCGGTCGTCAGCTGGGCCACCGAGCAACTCGACCAGACCCAGACCGCCGCCACGATCAGGCTCGCGACACCCGACGAGTTCCCCGGCGCGGACCTCGCGGCCGTGCCCGAGGCGTACGCCGTACTGCGCGACGGTGCCGAGATCGTTGTCGTGAGCAACGACGAGATCGGCTTCCGGTGCGCGCTGCTGGAGCTGGCCGACCGCGCCGCCGCCGGCGACGACCTGGCCGGTACGACGCCGTTCGCGGAGCAGCCCGCGGTCCCGGTCCGCGGTGTGGTCCGGTCGTTCTCCAGCGTGGACGAGGACCTGTCCTGGTTCCACGACCGGCAGTTCTGGACCGAGTACCTGACCTGGCTGGCCGCCTGCCGGTTCAACCGGTTCCACCTCGCACTCGGCATGCAGTACAACTACGGCGCCGACCGGCACGGCGCGACCGACAACTACCTGTGCTTCGTCTACCCGTTCCTCTTCGACGTCGACGGGTACGACGTCAGCGTGGGCGGGATCAGCGAGCCCGAGCGGCAGCGCAACCTGGCGACGCTGCGGTTCGTCGCGGCCGAGAGCAAGCGCCGCGGGCTGAAGTTCCAGCTCGGCCTGTGGAACCACGCCTACGACTACGGCCGCGACTCCGTGCACCGGTTCCCGGTCCACGGCGTCGGGCCGGACAACCACGCGGCGTACAGCAAGGCCGGGATCGCGAAGCTGCTGGCCGAGGTGCCGGACATCGACGGGCTGACCTTCCGGGTGCACTACGAGGGCGGGATCCCGGACGCGCAGCACGAGATCTTCTGGCGGGCCGTCTTCGAGGGCGCGAACTCGGCCGGGCGGCCGCTGGAGATCGACATGCACGCCAAGGGTGTCGACCAGGCACTGCTGGACGCGGTCGACCTGCCGAACCTGTCCCCGGTGCTGTCCGCGAAGTACTGGGCCGAGCACGTCGGGCTGCCGTACCACCAGGCGTCGATCCGGGCCCGGGAGACGGCCAAGCCGATCCCGGCCGGGCACGAGATGAAGGGGATCACCGAGTTCTCCCGCCGGTTCACCCGGTACGGGTACGGCGACTTCCTGCGCGAGGACCGGACGGTCGACCTGATGTTCCGAATCTGGCCGGGGACGCAGAAGCTGTTGCTGTGGGGCGATCCCGCGATCGCTGCCGGGTACGGGCGGCTGGCCACGTTCGGTGGCTCGCGGGGTGTCGACCTGTGCGAGCCGCTGTTCTTCAAGGGTCGCCACGGAAGTGGCCACCAGGGCGGACGCGATCCGTACGTCCGCGACGACCTGCGGCTGCCCGGCAACCGGGAGTGGACCAAGTACCGCTACAGCTACCTGCTGTGGGGTCGGCTGCAGTACAACCCCGACGCGGCGCCCGAGACCTGGCAGCGCCACCTGCGGGCGACGTACGGCGAGGCGGCGGCGGAGGTGGAGAGCGCGTTGAGCTCGCTGAGCCGCATCCTGCCGCTGGTGACCGTGGTGCACGGGGTCGGCGGGTCGAACAACGGCTACTGGCCGGAGGTCTACCTGAACCTGCCGATCTCCTCCCGGCTGCACTCGCAGCACTACGCCGGGGACACCGACGCCCCGGCCAACTGGGGTGGCGTCAGCCCGTTCGACCCGACGACGTTCTACGGCATCGATGAGTACGTCGCGGCTCGGGCCGCCGGCACCGTCTCCGCGAAGTACACGCCGCTGGAGGTCGCCGCCTGGATCGAGCAGCTCACTGCTGATGGTGAGAAGGCGCTGGAGCGAGCTGAGCAGGTAGCGGACCGGACGGACGCGCAGGTACGGCGTACGGTCATCGACGCGGAGGTGCTGGTCCGGCTGGGCCGGTTCTTCGCCGGGAAGTTCCAGGCGGCGGTCGACTACTCCAGCTACCGGGCGACTGGTGAGGTGGAGTCGCTGAAGGCAGCGCTGAACCGCTACCGAGTGGCACGGGACGCGTACGCCGAGATCCCGGCACTGGTCGAGGGGGTCTACCAGCGGGATCTGCGGTTCGGTATCGAGGCGTCGGAGCACGGGCACTGGGCGGACCGGGTGCCGGACATCGACGCGGACCTGGCTGCGCTCACTGCGGAACTGGACGAAGCAGCAGGCACTGAGGCGCGCTCCTCGCTACCGCCTGTCGTGGCTCGGCCGGAGACGACCGGCGTCGAGCACGTCGTACCCGAGGCGTTCGAGCGGGGGCAGGCGCTGGTGCTGACGCTGGAGGCTCCCGGAGTGACCGGTGCGACGCTGCACTACCGGCACGTGGACCAGTCGGAGGCGTGGCAGGAGACGCCGATGGAGGCGGCCGGGGAGACGTTCACCGGTACGGTCCCGGCTGAGTACACCGCGTCGACGTACCCGCTGATGTACTTCTTCAGCCTCCGGTACGAGGACGGCGGACAGGCGCTGCACCCGGGCCTGGCCGAGGACCTGTCGAGCCAGCCGTACCACGTGCTGCGCTCCGGCAAGGTCAGCGAATGAGCGCGGCCACCACCACGATGGCGACAAGGGCCAGCAGTACGACAGAGGTGACGAGCCGTCGGGTCCGGGGGTCCACCGGCTCAGGCTAGTAGATGACCCCCGGGCGGCGTGACCAGCGGGTCGGGCCGGTGCACCCCACGCGGCCGGTAGCCGAGGGGCTCCGCGGTACCGAGGTAGTCGGCGAGCAGCCAGATGATGGCCAGCCACATCTCGGTGCCCTGGAGCCCCGGCACCGACCGGTCGTCGCTGCCGTCCGGCGCGAAGGCGAAGCCCTCGCCGTCGACCCAGCGGGTCAGGATGCCGTTGAGCATCTCCGCCGCCCAGCGCTCACCCTCGGCACGGCCGTACGCCGTCTGCTGGCCGGCCAGCCAGAGCGGGTGGATGACGTCGAGCACGTTGCAGGCGTTGTAGCCGTCGCCGGAGAAGACCGCGCGGTCCTGAGCATGGGTGAGCACGGTCCGGATCGCCTGCTCGGGGTACGGCAGCGGGAGGCCGAACTGGGCGTAGGTGCCGCGGGTGAGGCGGTAGAAGCCGTTGACGACCTGGAGCCAGCCGTCGTCGGGGTGGTGGTTGCCCCAGGCGCCGGTCGCCGGGTCGGCGCGGGTGGTCAGCCAGCCGAAGGTGGTGAAGAAGGCGTCGCCGGGGTTTTCGCCGTGGTCGTGGAGGTTGCGGGCCATCGCGGTGCCGAGGGCGTCCAGGCCGTTGCCGGCGCTCCAGGCGTTTCTTGCCCAGGGCAACGCGTCGAGGCGTTGGGTGAGATCGGAAGGGAGGGCGATCTGGTGCTCGAAGCTGCTGCCGAGGAGCTGGAGGGCGTAGCCGACGCAGAGGATGTGGTAGCTGGCCGGGCCTTCGAGGACGTCGAGGCCGGTGAAATCGGGCTTGTCGTCGGCGGCGAGGTCGCCGGGGGCGACCAGGCCGGTCGCCGGGTCCTGGCGGGAGCGGAGGCGGCGGATCAGGTCGTCGGCGGTGTGGCCCTCCGGCGTACGGCGGAGGAGCAGGTCGGAGATCTCGATCGCGTCACACCAGGGGCGGATCGCGGGGTCGGCGGGGACGCCGGGGCGGTCGATGAAGCGGGTGCCGTCGGAGCAGCGCGAGAGAACGTCGCCGACCTGGTCGCGAGCGCGAGAGGCAAAAGCAGAGAGTTTCTCAGAGGAGATGGCAGGAGTTCTTGCCGGGTGACGGCGGTCTCGGATGACTTTTGCTGGGTTGCCTGCGGCTACCGACCACGCCGGCACGTCCTTGGTGACGACCGCACCGGCTCCGATGATCGAGTGCGGGCCGATCGTGACGCCGTCCAGGACGATCGCGTTCGAGCCGATCCAGACGTCGTCGCCGACGGTGATACCGCGGGCGGTGTGCGGCTGGCGGAAGATCGGCTGGTCGGTGCGCTCGCTGCCGTGGTTGAACGCCAGCAGCGACGCGTGGGCGCCGATCCGGACGCCGTCGCCGATCGCGATCTTGCCGCGGACCACGGCGTACGGGTTGACGGTGGAGTCGGCGCCGATGCTGATCTCGCCGGTGATGTAGCTGCTCGCGGCCAGGTACGACCGCTCCCCCATGCGGAGTTCGTCACAGTAGACGGCGGCCGTCGGAGCGACGTACACGTCGGCCGCCAGCTCGACCCGGCCGGTCAGCTGCTGCTGGTGTTCGGCCTGCTCGGCCCGCTGCTGCGCGGACGCGCGACCGGCGTACTCCCAGGGCAGGAAGTCCATGCGCTCAACCATGGGATAACGCTATCCACAACGCGCGGCCGCCGCCGTACGACGGCCTGTCGGTGAGACGCGCTGCTACTCTCCCCGACATGCGGGGCGGGAGACTCAGATGACCTTGGACAGCGATCAGACCGCCGGTGACAGCCCGGCGGGCGGTGCCGTTCGCCCGGGCCGCCGCGTCACGATCAGCGATCTGGCCCGGCGCCTGGACATCTCCAAGGCGTCGGTCTCGTACGCGCTGAACGGCCGGTCCGGGGTCAGCGAGGAGACCCGGCGCCGGGTGCTCGAGCTGGCCGAGGAGCTCGGCTTCCACCCGAACTCGGCCGCCGTCGCGCTGTCCGCGAGCCGGACCCGGACGATCGGCATCGTGATCGCCCGCGACCCCGAGCTGATCTCCACCGAAGCGTTCTACATGCGCACACTGGTCGGCATCGAGCAGTACCTGAACGAGGTCGACTCCTCGTTGCTGCTGCGGCTCACCGGTGAGCACGGCGAGGACCTGGACGTGCTGCGGCGCTGGAGCCGGCAGGGCCGGGTGGACGGGTTCATCCTGTTCGACGAGCACCACGACGACCCGCGGATCACGCTGCTCAAGGAGCTGGGCGTGCCGGGTGTCGTGGTCAGCTCCAACGCGCCCGACGACGGCGTCGGCCGGCTGATCAGCTCACCGGAGGAGACCGTGGTGCTGCTGCTCGACCACCTGGTCGAGCTGGGTCACCGCGACATTGCCCACGTCAGCGGGCCGTTCCACTTCGTGCACGAGCAGCTCCGCGTGCAGCTGCTCCAGGAGCACGCCGTACGCCGTGGCATCCGCGTGCGGCACTACGAGGGCAGCTACCGGTACGAGGACGGCGCCGACATCACCCGGCAGGTGCTGACCGACAGCGACCGGCCGACCGCGCTGGTGCTCGGCAACGACCTGATGGCCGTGGCGGCGCTGCGGGTGGCCACCGAGCTCGGCACCGTCGTACCGGACGAGCTGTCGATCGTGGCCTGGGACGACTCGCCGCTGTGCGAGCTGGCCCGGCCGGGGATCACCGCGGTCGACCAACAGACGATGGAGCGTGGCCGCGCGGCCGCCGACCTGCTGTTCAGGATCGCCGCCGGCGACTCCGAGCTGCATGTGGAGGCTCCCGGCGGGGTACTGCGGACCCGCGAGTCGAGCGCGCGGGCGCCGCGCTAGTCCGGAATTGCAACACCGCTGCAACCACAACCTGCGCACTCGTGCGCGAAGCTGCGGATAACCCGCAGCCGGTTCCGTTCTGGTCACGGAGCAGTAACGAACGCGACCCGACTGAACCGGTTAGGGTTTACCAACTTAACCGGTTAGGCCACTATGGCCGGACCAGCCTCCGCTCTCCTGCCGGAGGCTCGATGGGACGAGGGAGTCCGACGTGAGACTGCGTTCGCTTGTAGCCGCAGTAGCGGTGTCCGCCCTGGGAATCAGCCTGGCCGCCTGTGGTGGCAGCGACTCCGGTGATTCCTCCGGCGGTGGTGGCGGCGACGCCACGCTGACCTACTGGGCCAGCAACCAGGGCACCAGCCTGGACAACGACAAGCAGGTCCTGACCCCGGTGCTGGAGAAGTTCACCCAGGAGACCGGTGTGAAGGTCAACCTGGAGGTGATCGGCTGGAACGACCTGCAGACCCGGATCCAGACCGCGATCACCTCCGGCCAGGCGCCCGACGTGGTCAACATCGGCAACACCTGGGCCGCCTCGCTGCAGGCGACCGACGCGTTCCTGCCGTTCGACGGCGACGCGATGACCGCGATCGGTGGCAAGGACAAGTTCGTGCCGACGGCTCTGGCGACCGGCGGCAAGGAAGGCACCGACCCGACGTCGGTCCCGCTCTACGGTCTGGCCTACGGCCTGTACTACAACAAGGCGATGTTCGCCGCGGCCGGCCTGCAGCCGCCGAAGACCTGGGAGGAGATGGTCAGCGCCGCGCAGAAGCTGACCGTCCCGGCCAAGAAGCAGTGGGGCATGGCGCTGGCCGCCGGCAGCTACACCGAGAACGTGCACTTCGCGTTCATCAACGCCGCGCAGAACAAGGCCGACTGGTTCGACGCCGACGGCAAGCCGACCTTCACCGGTGACGGCAACGTCCAGGGCGTGCTGCGCTACCTCGACCTGATGCAGAAGGACAAGGTCGCCAACCCGGCCAACGCGCAGTACGACAACGGCACCAAGTCGGTCAACGACTTCGCGACCAAGAAGGTCGCGATGGTGATCAACCAGAACAACGCCGACTCCTCGATCGTCGCCAACGGCATGAAGGCCGGCGAGTACGGCGTCGTGCCGTTCCCGTCGCCGAGCGGTGGCGAGCAGGTCGCCAGCCACGTGGCCGGGATCAACCTGTCGATCTTCAAGAACACCAAGAACAAGGACGCGGCGCTGAAGTTCGTCAAGTACATGACGGACGCGCAGACCCAGACGACGCTGGGCAAGCCGTTCAGCTCGCTGCCGGTGCTGAAGGACGCCAAGCCGGTGTTCACCACGGACGCGGCCGAGGCGGCCACGTTCCAGGACGTCTACAACACCAAGTCCAAGCCGCTGCCGCTGGTGCCGGCCGAGGACCAGTTCGAGTCGACCGTGGGCAAGGCGATGAACGCCATGTTCGCCAAGATCGCGACCGGTGGGACGGTGTCGGCCGACGACGTGAAGGCCGCTCTGCAGACCGCCCAGGACCAGGTGGCCGCGAGCAGCTGACGTAGCGACCAGTGGCCCGGGCGATCTCGTCCGGGCCACTGCCCACGTCAGCCGACCCCTTCCAGAACAGGAGACGAGACCCAGGATGTCCGTCGCCACACAACCACGCGGACTCGAGCGCCGGCCCGGCCTCAACCGGTGGCTTCCGTACCTGCTGCTGGCGCCCGCGGTGCTGGCCGAACTGCTGATCCACATCATCCCGATGATCGTCGGGATCTGGATGAGCTTCGTGAAACTGACCAAGTTCTTCATCGCGAACTGGTCCGCCGCCCCGAGCGCCGGGCTCGGCAACTACAAGGTCGCCCTCGACTTCAACAACGCCGTCGGTGAGGGCCTGCTGAAGTCGTTCGGCGTCACGGTCGTCTTCTCGCTCGTCACCGTCGCGCTGTCCTGGCTGCTCGGGATGGCCGCCGCGGTCGCGCTGCAGCCGCCGTTCCGCGGCCGCGGGCTGCTCCGGACGATGTTCCTGGTGCCGTACGCGCTGCCGGCGTACGCCGGGATCCTGACCTGGAACTTCATGCTCCAGCGCGACACCGGCGCCGTGAACCACGTGCTCGAGCAGCTGCACCTCAGCGACGGCACGACGTTCTGGCTGATCGGCGGCAACGCGCTGGTCTCGCTGATCGTGGTCGCGACCTGGAAGCTGTGGACGTTCGCGTTCCTCACGCTGATGGCCGGGCTGCAGAGCATCCCCGGCGACCTGTACGAGGCCGCGTCGGTCGACGGCGCCGGCAACATCCGGCAGTGGCGCAACATCACCCTGCCGTCGCTGCGGCCGGTGAACCTGGTGCTCGTGCTGGTGCTGTTCCTGTGGACGTTCAGCGACTTCAACACGCCGTACGTGCTGTTCGGTACGGCGCAGCCGCCTGCCGGTGACCTGATCACGTTCCACATCTACAACGCGTCGTTCCTGACCTGGAACTTCGGGACCGGGGCCGCGATGTCGGTGCTGCTGCTGATCTTCCTGATGATCGTCACCGGCATCTACCTGTTCGTCACCGGAAGGAGGTCGCGCCGTGCGTGAGACCCAGGGCTTCAAGATCTACCGCGGTGTCGTGCTGGTCGTGCTCGGCCTGTTCGTGCTGGTGCCGCTGTACGTGATGATCACGTCGTCGCTGAAACCGCTGAAGGACGTCCAGGGCGCGTTCACCTGGTGGCCGTCGAACCTGACCTTCGCACCGTTCATCGACATGTGGAAGACGGTGCCGCTGGCCCGGTACTTCGTGAACTCGACGATCGTGTCGGTGGCCGCGACGGCGTTCTCGGTGGTGCTGGCGATCCTGGCCGCGTTCGCGGTGTCGCGGTTCAAGTTCCGCGGCCGGACGGTGTTCACCACCACGGTGCTGTCGACGCAGATGTTCCCGGGCGTGCTGTTCCTGCTGCCGCTGTTCCTGATCTTCGTGAACATCAACAACGGGCTCGGCGTCCAGCTGGTCGGGACGCGGCTCGGGCTGATCATCACCTACCTGACGTTCAGCCTGCCGTTCTCGATCTGGATGCTGGCCGGGTACTTCGACAGCATCCCGCGCGAGCTCGACGAGGCGGCGATGGTCGACGGGTGCGGGCCGATGGGCGCGCTCTGGCGCGTCGTGCTGCCGGCGGCCCGGCCGGGCGTGATCGCGGTGGCGATCTACTCGTTCATGACCGCCTGGGGAGAAGTGCTGTTCGCGTCGGTGATGACCACCGAGGCGAACCGGACGTTGTCGGTCGGTCTGCGGCAGTACTCGACGCAGACCAACATCTACTGGAACCAGATCATGGCTGCCGCTCTCGTGGTCAGCATCCCCGTCGTGATCGGCTTCCTGCTCGCCCAGCGGCACTTCGTCGCCGGCGTCACCGCGGGTGCGGTGAAGTAGTCCGTACGTCGTTGCGCCCGGCCCCTTTAACGGGTGCCGGGCGCAACGTTTTTACTCGAACGCCGACGCGGCGTAGATCGTGACCGACGTCGAGAAGCTGGAGCTGGCGCGCGCTCCGCGGCCGACCGTCGCTCCGCTGTAGCCGTGGATCGAGAGCCGGAAGACGCCGTACCGGGCCTCCTTGACCGCGCTCGGGCCGCCGTTGGGCTGGCCGGCGTGCTGGTTGGTGAAGGCCGTGATCTGCTGCCGGACCCCGGCGTCGTGAACGGCCAGGCCGAGGACGCCGGGCAGACCGGCCTTCAGCGTCGCGAACGCCTGTCCCGGTCCCTGCGGGAACTCCCCCTTGCCGGTGGCGCGGCCGCCGACGTCGACGCTCTCGACGAAACCCTTGTTGGAGTACGCGCGGTCGATCCCGATCTCGAGGTTGCCCTTGTCGCACTCGATGCCGAGGACGCGGTCCTCCTTGCAGGTGTAGCCCTTGGACTTGAGCGTGTTCACGAGTCCGGTGACCGTCACACCGGGGAAGCAGCCCTTGCAGGCCGGCGGCCCGCTCGGGCTCGGCTTGGCGCTGGGGCTGTCGGCGGCCGTCGGGCTGCCGCTCGGCACCGACGGCGACTCGTCGACCGGCCGGGTCGTGGCCGGTCCGGGGACCGCGTCCGCGGGGTCGTCGTCACGGCCGCCGATCAGGACGAACGCGGTGCCGATCACGGCGAGCACGCCGACGATGCCGACCACGATCAGCCCGGCGCGGGACTTCCGGGCCGGCGGGGGCGGCGGCGCGGGGTAGCCGCCGTACTGGGGTCCGTAGTTGTTGGCCACGGCACGGACTCTAGGGTCGGGCCGGTTCATTTGCGTCCTGCTGCAAAGGTCGGCGCGTCGAGTTCCTGCCACGGCAGGTTGGTTGCTGCAGGCATCGGCGTACGGTGGACGGTGGGAGCGACCACGGGAGGACGACGCGATGAGCGTGCTGGACGGGATTCTGGACGGTGTCCGCGAGGACCTGGCCGAGCGGCAGCGGCAGGTGCCGCTGACCGAGCTGAAGGCGCGGGTCGCCGACCTGCCGCCGGCGCTCGACCCGCTGCCGGGGTTCCGGGCCGACGGGGTCTCGATCATCGCGGAGGTCAAGCGCAAGAGCCCGAGCAAGGGCGAGCTGGCCGGCATCCCCGACCCGGCGGGCCTCGCGGCCCGGTACGCCGACGGCGGTGCCGCGGCGATCAGCGTGCTGACCGAGCAGCGCCGGTTCGGCGGGTCGCTGGCCGACCTGACCGCGGGTCCGCGCGCGGGTCGACGTACCGGTGCTGCGCAAGGACTTCATCGTCGAGGAGTACCAGCTGTGGGAGGCGCGCGCGTTCGGCGCCGACCTCGCGCTGCTGATGGTGGTCTCGCTGGACGACACCCTGCTCGGCGACCTGATCGGGCTGGCCGGCGAGCTCGGGCTGACGCCGCTGGTCGAGTCGCACTCCCTGGATGAGCTGGAACGCGCCACTGCCACCGGCGCTCAGGTGCTCGGCGTCAACGCCCGCGACCTGACCACACTGCAGGTCGACCGCGCCGTGTTCCAGAAGCTCGCGCCGCACATCCCCGCCGACCGGGTGAAGGTCGCCGAGTCCGGCGTCGCCGGGCCGGAGGACGTCGCGGAGTACCGGGAGTGGGGCGCGGACGTCGTACTGGTCGGTGAGGCCCTGGTGAAGTCCGGCGACCCCGCCGACGCCGTACGGAAGTTCCGCTCTAGCTGAAGAGCTTCTCGCCCCAGAACGACCCGGCCGGTACGCCGCCGGGGCAGGCGAAGATGCCGGAGCCGACGTGGCGGATGTACTCGTTCATCACGTCGGAGCGGGCCAGCTGGTTCTGGATCGGGATGAACTGCTTGCGCGGATCACGCTGGTAGGCCAGGAAGAACAGCCCGGCGTCCAGGCGGCCGAGACCGTCCGAGCCGTCGACGAAGTTGTAGCCGCGGCGGAGCAGCTCGGCGCCGTTGTTGAACTGCGGGTGCGCGAGCCGGATGTGCGCGTCGGTGGCGACCTTCGGCTCGCCGTCGGCGGTCTTCGCGGTGAAGTCGATCGCGTCGAACTCGTCGGACTTGCCGAGCGGGGCGCCGGTGCCCTTGCCGCGGCCGACGATCGTCTCCTGCTCGCTGAGCGGCGTCCGGTCCCAGGTCTCGATCGTCATCCGGATCCGGCGCGAGACCAGGTACGAGCCGCCGACCATCCACTCCGGGCCGTCCCCGGGCTGCACCCAGAGCTGCTCCTCGAGCTTCGCGGTGTCCTCGAGCTTGAGGTTGTTGGTGCCGTCCTTGAAGCCGAACAGGTTGCGCGGCGTGGTCTGCGCGCGCGACGTCGACGACGTGCGGCCGAACCCGAGCTGGGAGTAGCGGACGGCCGTCGTACCGAAGCCGATCCGGGCCAGGTTGCGGATCGCGTGCACTGCGACCTGCGGGTCGTCCGAGCAGGCCTGTACGGCGATGTCGCCGCCGCTGCGGGCCGGGTCGAGGTTGTCGCCGATGAAGTGCGGGAGATCGACCAGGGCCTGCGGGCGCTTGGCCTTGAGGCCGAACCGGTCGTTGCCCTTGGCATCTTGGAAGAAGCTCGGGCCGAAACCGATGGTCAGCGTGAGCCGCGCCGGCGGCAGGCCGACCGCCTCACCGGTGTCCTCCGGCGGCGCCTCGGCCGGGCCGTTCACCGCGCCGTACTGGCCGATGTCGCGGCCCGCGGTGATCAGCGCGGCCGCGGCCGTCCACTCCTTGAGGAGCGCGATGACGGCGTCGCGCTTGTCGGTGGTGACGTCGAAGGTCGCGAAGTGCAGCCGGTCCTGGGCGGGGGTGACGATGCCGGCCTGGTGCTTGCCGTAGAACTCCACCGGGCCGGTGGTGTCGGCGGCGTGCGACTCCTCGTTGCTCACCACTGAATGAGCCGCGTACCCGGCGACTCCGGTGGCGACGGCGGCTCCCGCCGCGCCGAACAGGCCGCGGCGGGAGATGCCCTTCTTCGGCTCACTCATTTCTTGGCGATGACCCCGGCGACCTTGCTGACCGGCTCGGCCAGCGCGTCGACCACGGTGGCCAGGGCCTTCCGCTCGTCGGCGGTCGGCTGGTACGGCTTGAAGCCGTCGCCCACGCGGTACTTGTCGACGGCCGCGAAGACCGCCTTGAAGTTCGTGTCCAGCGTGGTCACCAGCGCGGCGTCGCGCTGCTGCAGGGCCGGGCGGAGCGCCTGGATCGCGGCCTGCGAACCCTCGACGTTGGCCTGGAAGTCCCACAGGTCGGTGTGCGAGTAGCGGTCCTCCTCACCGGTGATCTTGCCGGTGGCGACCTCGTCCAGCAGCTCCTTGGCGCCGTTGGCCAGCTGCAGCGGGTTCAGCTGCACGGTCTTGGCCTTGGCGACGACCGTCTTCACGTCGACGAGCAGCTGGTCGGCGTACTTGGCCATGCCGGCGGTGGAGTTCTTCTCCCACAGCGCCTGCTCGATCCGGTGGTACCCGGTCCACTCGGTGCCCGGCTCGACGTCGTTGACGCGGGCGTCGATCTTCGGGTCCAGGTCGCCGAACGACTCCGCGACCGGCTCGATCCGCTCCCAGTAGGTGCGCGAGACCGGGAACAGCGCCTTGGCCTTGGCGACGTCGCCGGCCTTGACCGCGGTGACGAAGTCGGTGGTCTTCTCCTCCAGCGCGACGGCCTGGGAGTTGACGTAGCGCTGGTAGCTGACGGTGGCGTCCTTGAGCGCGGTGTCGGTGTCGACCTGCGCGGCCGCGTCACCGGTGACGGTCAGGTCGCCGCGGATGCCGTCGCCGATCATGCCCGGCTTGCAGACCGCCTGGTACTTGCCGGTGGGCAGCTCGACGATCAGGTCGCGCTTCAGGCCCGGGCCGATGTTCTCGACCTCGCCCATCACCCGGTCGCCCTCGGCGTACACGTAGAACTCGGTGACCTTGCTGCCGCCGTTGGAGACCGAGAACGTGCTGGTCCCGGACTTCACGTCGCGGCGGCTCAGCTCGCAGCCGTCGTCGGAAGCCTTCACCGCGACCGGCCCGGTGGCGTCGCCGGGCGCGGCGGCCGGGGTGTCCTCGGCACAACCGGTGAGGGCGGCCAGCAGCAGTACGGCGCCGGCTGCGAGGCCTCGGCGGGTGGTCGTGTTCATGCGCGTTCCTTGTCGACGGACGGGTGGTGAGGTTCAGGCTTGGGCGGGGACCGCGGGCGGCGCCGGCGTCTGCTTGACCGGGCGGAGGTACAGCACCAGCACCGGGACCAGGTAGACCAGCCAGGCGGTCAGCTCGATCACGGTCGGGGACGGGTTGAAGTTGAAGATCCCCTTCAGCACCACGCCGTACCAGCTGTCCGGCGGGATCACGTGGGAGATGTCGAAGGCGAGCGTCTGCAGGCCGGGCAGGATGCCGGCCTCCTGCAGGTCGTGGAAGCCGTACGCGAAGATGCCGGCCGCGACCAGGATCAGCAGCGCGCCGGTCCAGTTGAAGAAGACGCCGAGGTTGATCTTGATCGCGCCGCGGTAGATCGCGAAGCCGAGGCCGACCGCGGTGGCCAGACCGAGCAGGACGCCGACGAACGGCGTCGCGGTGGTCGCGGTGGCGGCCGAGGCGTAGACGATGAACGCGGTCTCGATGCCCTCGCGGAAGACCGCCAGGAAGGCGAGCACGACGACCGCCGCCGGGCCGACCTCGAGGGCCGCGCCCATCCGCTCGCGCAGCTCGCGGGCGATGCTGCGCGACGCCTTGCGCATCCAGAAGATCATCCAGGTGACGAAGCCGACCGCGACGATCGACATCACGCCGCCGATGGTCTCCTGGGTGGTGAAGGACTTGGCGGTCAGCGAGGTGATGAACTGCAGCAGCGCCCAGCCGGCGACCGCGACGGCGACCGCCGCGGCCACACCGGCCCAGACCAGCTTGAGCCGGTCCTTGTGCCCCGACTTGACCAGGAAGGTGGCCAGGATGCTGACTACCAGGGATGCCTCCAGTCCCTCACGCAGTCCGATGAGGTAGTTGGCGAGCATGGCGGTACTCCTGGAGCTTAGGTATGTCTAACCTTCGGAAGGCTAACCTAAGAAATCCCATTCGCCTACTGTGTCGTACGCCGCACCGTGGCTCGGCCCCTCACCGAGACGCGACGAGATCAGCCGCAGACTCTCCGCGGTCCAGGCGGGCCCCTGGTACTCGTCGAAGATCCGCACCCACCGCACCACGTCCACGGGCTGGCGCGTTCTCGCCAGCGTCAGGTGCGGCGTGAACTTCCGCCCGTCCACGGTCACACCGGCCTTGTTCGCCGCCGACCGCGTCGTCATCGCCAGGTGCTTGAGCGAATCGCTCCCGTCCTCGACCCCCGTCCACAGCACCCGCGCGTTCGGTACGCCGGGAAACGCCCCCGACCCCCGCAACCGCAGGTCGAACGGCTTCTGCCGCTTCGCGGCCCGCTCGAGCCCCTCCCCCAGATCATCGGTCTTCCACTCCGGCACTTCACCCAGGAACGCGAGGGTGATGTGCCAGGTCTCGTCACTCGCCCACCGAACATCCTCGTCAGGATGCGCCCGACGAGGCTCCACGAACTCACTCAGATGCTCAACAACCTCCACCGGCGGCACAACAGCCACGAACAATCGCATAGGTGGAAGCCTACGGGCAGCGCACTGCTGTGGTTGTGCAATTCGCCGGGCAAGTAGGCAGCCCGGGCAGCGATGACACCGTATCCGCTGCGCCGAATCTGTCGGGCCGGCAGACCGCGGCTTTCTTGGAATGCAGACGTTTGCATGACCCGGAGGAGCGGTTGAACCGCTGTCATGAGGTCTGGTCAACCGAGCCCCTGTCCGCCATTCTGCCTACGGGGAGGGGGAAGAAATGGTCACGCTGGAAGGTGGCATCGAAGGTGTGCTGGGCCTGTTCGCCGTGCTCGCACTGATCGCGATCGTTGGAGTCGGTCTCTTCTGGGGCCTGAGTTTTCTGGCACCGGTATTCGGCGCAATCTTTGGATACGTCATGGGCGCGGGGGTGCTGGTGACTTTGATCGGGGCCGGCGGGCACTGGCTCGCGGTTGGCCTGACAGGGCTCGGTCTCATCGTTGGAGGCCTGCTGATGTGGATGGTCGCAGAGATGTTCGGCGAGACGTAGGCCACTGCGCGGATCACCTCCGCTGAGGGTGGCGGACGATCCGTAGAACCGACTGAGCGACGTCCTGCCACCTCACGTGCGGCGTACTGCCAGAAGTCATGGAGTCGGGCCGGTGGGAGCTGACTGTCGGCGGCCACCTGGGTGAGCAGGATCGCGGTGGTGTCGGTGGCGGGGTAGATGTGGGCGGAGTATGAGTTCCTCGGCGGCAATGCAGGCGTTTGCATCAACTGAAGTGCGGCTGGACCACAGTAATGAGTTCTGGCCAACCGAAGGCCTGTCGGCGATTCTGCCTTTGGGGAGGGAAAATGGTTGCACTGGAAGGTGGTACCGAGGGTGTCCTAGGTCTGTTAGCCGTGCTAACGATTGGCGCAGTTGTCGGACTCGGCTTCTTCGTGGGCCTGAGCTATCTCGCGCCCGTATTCGGCGCAATCTTCGGATTCGTGATGGGCGGGGGCGTGCTCGTGACGCTGGTCGGGGCTGCTGCGCACTGGTCAGCCGTGACCATCACAGGCTTCGGCATGATCGCTGGAGGTCTGCTGATGTGGATCGTTGGTGAGGTCTTCGGCGAGATGTAGGCAGCTACGCGAACGCCTCGGGCCCCGAGAACGGACGGGCGATCCGTGAGAGCCGGGCCGACCGACAGTCCTCACATCTCCCGCGCGACGTGATGCCAGAACGAATTCAGGTAGGTGGCGGGGACTGGGCTGTCCATGGCGACCTGGGTGAGGAGGATTGTTGTGGTGTTGGTTGTGGGGATGACGTGGGCGGCGGTGCCGGTGCCGCCGACCCAGCCGTAGCGGCCGGTGGGGTCGACTGAGCCGCCGTAGCCCCAGCCCTGGTCCTGGTCGAGGAAGAGATCGGCGGTACGGCGGGTGGCCGGGGTGGTGTGGTCGGTGAGCATTTGGTGGATGGCGTGTTCGGAGAGCAGGCGGTGGCCGGATGGGGTGGTGCCGTTGGCCAGGAGCATGTGGGTGAAGTTGAGGTAGTCGGCGGCTGTGCCGGTGAGGCCGCCGGAGGGTAGGGGGAATGGCGATGGGGTGGACCACTGGCCGGTGGGTGGGTCGGCTAGTTCCAGGCCTGACTCGGTGTTGCGGTAGTACGACGTGAAGCGGGTGAGCTTTTCGGGTGCGACTACGAAGGCTGTGTCGACCATCTGAAGCGGGTCCAGGAGGCGGGTGGCCAGGAAGTCGGCGTACGGGTGGCCGGAGGCTCGGGTGACGAGGATGCCTTGCAGGGTGGAGCAGGTGTCGTAGAGCCAGGCTTCGCCGGGGTGGTGGAGAAGGGGGATGCGAGACAGGGCCGCGATCCAGTCGTCTTCGGGGAGGAAGGACTGGATCTCCCGGCCGTCCTTCTGGACTTCGAAGAGGGCTTGGACGGCGGGGAGCGAGAAGTCCGAGGGGAAGCCGTAGCCGGCTTGCGAGGTGAGCAGGTCCTCGACGGTGATCGGGCGGTTGGCCGGTACGACGTCGTCGACGGGGCTGGACGGCGTACGGACGACCATCGGGTCGGCCAGCTCGGGGAGCCACTCGGCGACGGGAGCGTCGAGGGTGAGGGTGCCGTCGTCGACGAGCAGCATCACGGCGGTGGCGGTGAGCGGCTTGGTGAGCGAGGCGATGCGGAAGATCGCGTCCTCGGTCATCGGGGCTCCGGACGCGAGGTCCATCGCGCCGACGGCGGCCCGGTCGAGGATCTGGTCACCGCGGGCGATCAGGGCGACAGCGCCGGGGATCGCGCCGGAGTCGACGTGCTGGGAGAGCAGCTGCTGCAGATCACTCATCGCACCACTCAAGCACCAGGGCGGGGCACACTGAAGTATGGACGAGCGGAAGTTGCCTTCGCCGTGTGTGGTGGTGCTGGTGGGGCCGGGGGCTTCGGGGAAGTCGACGTGGGCCGCGGAGCGGTTCGCGGCCGAGCTCGTGGTGTCCAGCGACCGGTTGCGGGCATTGGTGGGCGCCGGGGAGGACGATCTCGCGGCCAGTGCTGACGCGTTCGCGCTGCTGGAGCAGGTCGTGCGGCAGCGGATCGGGCGGCGGTTGACGACCGTGATCGACACGCTCGGGATGGATCGGGAGCGGCGGCTCGGGTGGCTGGCGCTGGCTCGGGAGTACGGCGTGCCGTGCGTGGCGGTGGCGTTCGACACGCCGGCGGCCGAGTGCCGGCGGCGGAACCGGGAGCGGGTGAAGCGGATTCCGGCCGATGCGCTGACGGCGCAGTTGAAGAGCTGGAGCGTGGCCAAGAAGGAGCTTCCCGAGGATGGGTTCGACGAGGTCCTGCAAGCGGAGGTAGGGGTTCGGGTAGTGCCTGAGGTGTTTGCTCAGGCGCAAAGTCAGCAGATCGAAGCGCCGCGTGGACTGCGGTTCGGGCTGCAGATCTCCAGCTACACGCACAAGGGCGGGCGCAAGACCACCGGCGAATGGATCCGGCAGCTCGGCGTACGGGCCGAGGCCGCCGGGTTCGACGCGATCTACGTGATGGACCACTTCCGCCAGATCCCGCAGGTCGGGCGCGCCTGGGAGGACTTCCTGGAGAGCTGGACGACGCTCGCCTACCTCGCGGCCTGCACCGAGCGGGTCCGGCTCGGGACGCTGGTCAGCGGGATCACCTACCGCAACGTCGCGCACCTCGGGAAGATCGTCGCGACGCTCGACGTGCTGAGCGGCGGGCGGGCGGTCTGCGGTGTCGGGCTCGGGTGGTTCGAGGCGGAGCACAAGGCGTACGGGTGGGAGTTCCCGCCGGTCAGCGAGCGGTACGCGTTGCTGGAGGATGCGGTGCAGCTGCTCCCGGCGATGTGGGGAGCGGGCAACAAACCCTTCAGGGGCAAGGTTCTCGATGTCCCCGACACGACGTGCTACCCGCGGCCGTTGCAGGAGCACGTCCCGGTGCTGGTCGGTGGGAGCGGGTTGCGGACGCTGCGGCTGGCCGCCCGGTACGCCGACGCGGCGAACGTGTTCGGCACCGCGGAGCAGGTGCGCGCGAAGGCGGCGTACTTGAAGGAGCGGCGGCGGCAGATCGAGCTGACGCACCTGTCGACGACGCTGATCGGGCGGGACCAGCGCGAGGTCGATGCCCTGGTCAACCAACTGCGGTCGCGGAACCAGGATCCGGCGAAGTACGCCGCGGCGGTGAACGCGGGGACGGTCGCCGATCAGGTGAGCCGCTTCCGCGCGCTGGCCGAGGCCGGAGCCGCCGAGGTGATGTTCAGCCTGCCCGACCTGGACGACGACCTGAGCCCGCTCGACACCGCCGGCGAGGTGATCGCAGCCTTCAGCTCTTCTGCTCCAGTGGCAGGTTGAGCAGCGCGTTCTCGATCAGCTCCGGCAGCGCCGGATGGATCCAGTACTGCCCGCGCGCCATGCTGGCAGCGTCCAGACCGAAGCTCATCGCCTGGATCAGCGGCTGCAGGATCGAGCTCGCCTGCGGGCCGATGATGTGTGCCCCGAGCAACAACCCGGTCTTCGGGTCGGCGAGCAGCTTGGCGAAGCCCGTCGTGTTCTCCATCGCCCACCCGTACGCGATCCCCGCGTAGTCGGCGCGGCCCACGACGTACGAGACGCCCTGCTCGACGGCCTCCTCCTCGGTCAGCCCGACCGACGCGACCTGCGGCGACCCGAAGACCGCCGACGGGACGTAGCGGTGGTCGGACTCGATCCGCGCGTCAGGGTTCAGCAGGTTGTGCTGGACGACGCGGGCCTCGTGGTTGGCGACGTGCTTGAGCTGGTACTTCGAGGACAGGTCGCCGAGCGCGTAGATCCCGTCGACGACGGTCTGCTGGTACGCGTCGACGACGACCCGCTCGTCCTCGTCGACGGTGACGCCGGTCGCGGGCAGGTCGAGCAGGTCGGAGTTCGGCCGACGGCCGATCGCGATCAGCACCTCGTCGACCACGATCTCGTCGCGGCCGCCCGGGCTGAGCGTCTCCAGCCCGATCGCGCCGTCGTCGAGCCGGCGGGCGCTGACCGTGTCGTGGTTCAGCCGGACGTCGTACGCCGCGGAGGCGAGCTCGGTGTACCGGGTCGCGATCTCGGTGTCCTCGTGGCGCAGCAGCAGCCCGGAGCGCGCGACCAGCGTCACCTCGACGCCGAGCGAGCTGAACACGTGCGCGAACTCGGCCGCGACGAACCCGCTGCCGATGATCCCGAGCCGGGCCGGCAGCTCGCCGAGCCGCATCACCGTGTCGGACGTGTGGTACCCGACCTCGGCCAGGCCGGGCACGAAGGGGATGTTCGGCCGGCTCCCGGCGGCCAGCACGAACCGGTCGGCGGTGATCACCCGGACCGAGCCGTCCGGCGCGGTCACCGACAGCTCCTTGACGCCGGTGTAGCGCCCGGTGCCGTGGTACACGGTGACGTTCGCGTTGTCGGCGTGGTGCTCGCGGTACTCCTGACCGCCGGCCGCGATCGGGTCGATCCGGCCGAAGACCCGGTCCCGGATCTCCGGCCAGCGGACGCCGGTCAGCTCCTCGTCGACGCCGAAGCGCGAGCTGTACGACGGGGTCTTGGCCAGGTCGGCGGTGTGCACGAACATCTTGGTCGGGATGCAGCCGACGTTCAGGCAGGTGCCGCCGAAGACACCGCGCTCGACGATCGCCGTCTTCAGGTCCGCGAACCGCGGGTCGAGGATCGAGTTCCCGGAGCCGGTGCCGACGATCACCAAGTCGTAATGAGTCACAGCCTCATTGTGGCTGAAGGCTCAAGCGACCCTGGGGTTGGTCTCCACTGTCGCCTTGTCGGCGAGCAGCTCGGTCTGCGGCAGCACCTCGAGCCGCGGCCTGGGCAGCAGCCGGGGCCGGATCGCCAGACCGCGGCGCCGGGAGAAGTAGATCACCGAGGCGGTGGTCCCGATCACGGTCAGCGCGCCGCCGACGATCAGCGACCAGCGGGCGCCGAACTCCTGCCCGACCCAGCCGATGAACGGCGAACCGATCGGCGTCCCGCCCATCAGGACGGTCATGTACAGCGCCATCACCCGGCCGCGCATGGTCGGCTCGATGCTCAGCTGCATGGTCGCGTTGGCCGCGGTCAGCATCGTCAGCGAGGCGAACCCGACCAGCGGCAGCACCGCCGCGTACGTGAAGTAGTTCGGCATCAGGCCGCTGACCACGACGGCGATGCCGAAGACCAGCGCGGAGCCGATCACCAGCCGGGCCCGGACCCGGACCCGCCGGGCGGCCAGCAGCGCGCCGGCCAGCGAACCGATCGCCAGCACCGAACCGAGGATGCCGAACTCCCCCGCGCCCTTGCCGAACGCCTGGGTGGCCATCAGCGCCGAGGTGAGCTGGAAGTTCAGCCCGAAGGTCCCGGCGAAGAACACCGCGACCAGCACCATCATCAGGTCCGGCCGCCGCCACAGGTAGCGCATGCCGTCGCGGATCATGCCCTTCTCGCGGGCGGCCGGCTTCGGCGAGTGCAGCTCGCCGACCCGCATCATCCGCAGCGAGATGATCACCGCCGCGTAGGTGAAGCCGTTGATCATGATCACCGGGCCGGTACCGATCCAGTGGATCAGCAGACCGGCCAGCGCCGGGCCGAGCAGCCGGGCGGCGTTGAAGGAGGCCGAGTTCAGCCCGACGGCGTTGGCCAGCTCGTCGCGGCCGACCATCTCGACCACGAAGGCCTGCCGGGTCGGCGCGTCGAACGCCGTCCCGACGCCGAACAGCAGGGCGAGCAGGTAGACGTGCCACGCCTCGACCACGCCGGTCACGGTGAGCGTGCCGAGCACCAGCGCCACGGCGCCCATGAAGAACTGGGTGACGGTCAGGACGAGGCGCTTGGGGAAGCGGTCGGCCACCAGCCCGGCGTACGGGCCGAAGAGCAGGGCGGGCAGGAACTGCAGGCCGGTGACGATGCCGAGCGCCGTCCCGGAGTGGGTCAGCTCCAGGACCAGCCAGTCCTGGGCCACGCGCTGCATCCAGGTGCCGACGTTGGAGACGATGGCACCGGTGGCGTACAGGCGGAAGTTACGGACCCGGAAGGCCCGGAAGGTGGGGCTCACGAGCCCGCCAGTCGTTCGAGTACAGGGGCTGCCTTACGCAGGATGTCGCGCTCCTCGGGGGTCAGTTTCTTCAGCTTGGTCTGCAGCCACTCGTCGCGGCGCCGGCGGTTGGCGCGCAGCAGGTCGTGCGCGGCGGCGGTCAGCTCGACGACGATCTGGCGCTTGTCGGTGGGGTGCGGGCGGCGGACCACCAGGCCCGCCTCCTCCATGTTGGACACGATCCGCGTCATCGACGGCGGCTTGACCTGCTCGTGCGCCGCCAGCTCACCGACGGTCATCGCGTCGTGCTTGCCGAGCGCACCGAGGACGCCGAGCTGGTTCGCGGTCAGGTCGTGCCCGTCCTCGCGCTGCCGCCGGATCTGCCGGGACAGCCGCAGGGTGGACGACCGCAACGCGCTGGCCAGCCCCACGTCGCTCTTCACCTGCTGGGCGACGATCTCGGGCATGTCGTTAGCATAACTCATTACCTTTGCTAACGAAAAAGAGTTGCTGGGCATTCCACGGAGTGGTCCGGGGGTGCCGGTAGGGTGAGCCGCCATGGGGACACCGGTCGAGCTGGCGAGGTACGAGCAACGGTTCCGGCGGGCCGGGCTGCCGCTGTTCATCGAGGACTTCTCGCCGACCCACGACATCTTCGCCCGGGCCACCCCGGTGCTGGCCCTGGTCTTCCTGGCCGAGGTGCTCGGTGCGATCGAGCTGACCTGGCACTGGTGGGAGAACGCGCTGGCCGTGCTCGGCGGCCTGGCCGTCCTGGTGGGCGGCTTCGGCCTGCTGAACCGGCTGCGCGACCGCCCGTTCTGGTCGTTCCCGACCCGCTTCGGCACCCCCGAGCTGGCCGTGTTCGTGCTGCTGCCGGCGCTGCTCCCGGTGATGTCGCACTTCCAGTGGAAGCAGTTCTTCGGCGTAGCGGCGAGCAACCTGGTGCTGATCGGTCTCGTGTACGTCGTGGTCGGCTACGGCCTGATCGGGACCACGGTCTGGGGCGTACGCCGGCTCGCCGGCGAGCTGGCGAACTCGCTGGCCAGCCTGATCCGGGCGCTGCCGCTGCTGCTCGTGTTCTCGCTGGTGCTGTTCGTGAACACCGAGATGTGGCAGGTCTTCGCGGGGATGCCGATCGCGTTCATCGTGCTCTCGGCGATCGCGTTCGCGCTGCTCAGCGACCTGTTCCTGGTGCTGCGGCTGCCCCAGGAGCTGGACCGGATCGAGCGCGACGCCGGCTCCGGCCCACCGCTGCGCCGGATCCAGCGGCTGAACCTGAGCATCAGCCTGGTGGTCCGCCAGTGGATGCAGGTCCTGGTGGTCAGCGCCGGCGTCGGCGCCTTCTTCGTTGCTTTCGGCATGCTCGCGATCAGCGCGAAGATCTACGGCGAGTGGGGTGTCGGCACCGGCTCCTGGTCCTACACCTTCGACTTGCTCGGCCACCCGGTCCTGATCAGCGCCGCCCTGGTGAAGGTCGCGATCGGCATCGCGAACTTCACCGGGCTCTACTACTCCATCTCACTGATGACGGACGCCACCTACCGCGCCGAGTTCCTCGACAACGTCACCGACGAGCTCCGCGAGCTGTTCACGGCCCGGACGGAGTACCTGAAGCTGCGCTCCCGAGTGCTTCCCGAAGGAAGTTGAGCTGGTGGCGCATCAGGCCCTCGGCGGTGGCTTCGTCGGTGGGCATGTGGGTGGCGCCGGACAGTGGGAGGACCTGGTGCGGGCGGCCGGCGGCCAGCAGGGCTGCTGAGAGGCGGAGGGTGTGGGCGGCGACCACGTTGTCGTCGGCCAGGCCGTGGACGAGCAGCAGCGGGCGGGTGAGGTTGGCGGCCTCGGGGATGGTGGAGCTGCGGCGGTAGGCCTCGGGGTTCTCGTCCGGGTGGCCGAGGAAGCGCTCGCGCCAGTGGGTGTCGTAGAGGGTGGCGTCGCTGGGCCCGGCCCCGGCTACCGCGGCGTGGAAGACATCCGGGCGGCGGAGTACGGCAATGGTCGCCAGGACTCCCCCGTAGCTCCAGCCGGTGATGCCGACGCGGGTCAGGTCGAGGTCGGGGCAGTGCTCGGCGGCCGCGTGCAGGGCGGTGACCTGGTCCTCCAGCGGGAGCGACAGGGTGTCGCCGTACACGGTCTTGTCCCAGGCCGGGCCGCGGCCTGGTGTGCCTCGGCCGTCGGCGATGATCACGGCGAAGCCGTGCTCGGCGTACCACTGGGCGGTCGGGAAGAGCGGAGTGCTGGCCCGTACGGCGACCTGCAGCGCCGGACCGGCGTACGGGGACATCAGGACGGGCAGTGTCGTGCCGGGCTCGTACCAGGTCGGCAGGACGAGTGCTGTGCGCAGTTGGAGCTCTCCTGCGTGCAGCCAGGTAATGCGGGGGGCCAGCGACGGCTCAGCGGCCAGGGACTGGATCTGCTGCCCAGTACGGCGTACGGCGTACGTCTGGCCGCTCTCGGTGTTGGAGGTCACCACTCCACCAGCCGCTGCGTGCACACCAGGAGTGCTGGTGAGCTGCTGGAGCCCTGTCGAGTCGTGCAACCACAGGTGGCGCTCTGTCGGCTCCTCGTTGGCCTGGAAGAGCACCGCCTCGCCGGTGACGTCCAGTACGGCGCGGAGCTGGAGGCCCTCCGGTGTCACCGGCTGCCCGTCGATCAGCAGGCGGCGGGTGGAGGGGGTGTCGTCAGCGACCACCAGCTTGCCGGAGGCTGTTCTGGCCGGCGTACCGGGGACCAGCTCGACCCAGGCGGGGTCGTGCTGCTCGTGCAGCAGCTTGGTGCTGCCGGTGTCCGGGTCGGCGGCCAGCACCCGCACGGTCTTCTGGTCGCGGGACTGCACGCTGACCAGTACGCCGTGCGCATCCCAGTCGGCCGTCGGCAGGTACTCGTAGTCGCCGCAGCTGATCTCCGTCGAGCCGCCGTGCAGGTCGAGCACGTGCAGGGTGACCAGTGCGTTCGCCGTACCGGCTGCTGGGTACGCGATCTCGCGCGGGCGGCTGCCGGGGTTGGCGGGGTCGGCGATCCACCAGCGCTGAACCGGCGACTGGTCGACGCGGGTGGCGAGCAGCCGGGTGCCGTCGGGCGACCACCAGTGGCCGCGGTAGCGCTGCATCGACTCCGAGGCGACGTGCTCGGCCAGGCCCCAGAACACGTCGGGCCCGGCCGCGGCGAGCTGGAGATTGTTGCCATTGGCAAGCTCCAGGACGTGCAGCGCACCGTCGGACGCGTACGCGACCCGGCGGCCGGTCGGGTCGAGCCGCGGGTCGACGACCGGGCCGGCGGTCTCCAACAGCTGCAGCGCGCCGGTCTGGAGGTCGAGATGCCAGAGCTGCCCGTTGACCGGGAAGACGACGGCCGACAGCTCGGCGTCGGTGGAGAAGGCGACGATGCCGCTGCTGCGCTCGCGGGCGCGTTCGCGGCGGATCTTCTCGGCCTCGGGGACCGGGCCGTCGGCGCCGAGCTGCTCGGGCGCGACCAGCAGGCGCTCGCCGTCGCCGTCCAGCAGCCACAGGCAGCTGGTCCGGTCCTCGGGGCCGCGGGTGCGCAGGAAGAGCACGCGCGCGCCGTCCGGCGTACTGGTGAAGGCTTTCGGCTGCCCCAGCGAGAAGCGCTGGGTGCGGGCCGCTTGGGCGGGGTAGGTCTCGCGGTAGTTGTCCATAACCGGGAGTCTTGGCGTCCTAGCAGCAATCGCGGTGGGGGATTTTTACGCTCGGAGAGCCCGAAGACACGGACAGTCTAGCAAGGCCCAGGAGATGGGTAGGCAGCGCCCCAAAGATGAGCAGGCGCTGCCGATGTGGGCGGGTCCGGCGTACACTGCAATGGAGAGCATGACCACCGATCTGATCGCCCACCTGCGTACGACCGTCCACGGCTCCGTGGTGACTCCAGACGATCCCAGCTGGGATCAAGAACGACTCGCGTGGCACCTCCTGGTCCCGCAGCAGCCGGCCGCGATCGTGCACGTCGACGGGGTCGAGGACATCCAGGCGGCCGTCCGGGCGGCCGGCGCGTTCGGCGTGAAGGTCGCGGCACAGCCGCGCGGGCACGGCGCCACCGCCGACACCGCGACCGGCACCATCCTGCTCCGGTTCGACCGGCTGCGCGGGATCGAGCGCCGTGACGACGTGGTCCGGGTCGAGCCGGGCGTGCAGTGGCGCGAGCTGAACGCGGTACTCGAGGGCACCGGCTACACCGCGCTGCCAGGCAGCAACGGTGACACCAGCGTGATCGGCTACTCGGTCGGCGGCGGGCTGAGCTGGTTCAGCCGCAAGTACGGCCAGGCCGCGCACCAGATCCGCGCCATCGACCTGGTCGATGCCGAGGGCAACCACCGGACGGTGACCGCGGACAGCGACCCGGACCTGTTCTGGGCGGTCCGCGGCGGCGGTGGCGAGTTCGGCATCGTCACCGCGCTGGAGCTGCAGCTGCAGGCCGAGGAGCAGGTGTACGGCGGCCGGCTGATCTGGCCCGCCGAGCACGGTCGCGAGCTGCTGCGCGCGTTCGCGGCGGTCTCCGACGACGCGCCGGAGGAGCTGAGCGTCTGGGCCTGGCTGATGAACCTGCCCGACGTCGACCTCGTTCCGGAGCCGATGCGCGGCCGCTGGTGGATCGCGATCGACGTCGCCTTCCTCGGCGACGGCGACGACGCGGAGAAGCTGCTGGCACCGCTGTACGACGTCGCGGCGCCGGCCTTCGGCGAGCTCGCCGTCGTACCGCTCGGCCAGGTCGGGTCGATCGCGCAGGAGCCGGAGGACCCGATGCCGGCGATGGGCCGGATCCGGCTGCTGAACGAGTTCGGTGGCGAGGCGATCGACACGCTGCTCGACCTGATGCTGGACGGACCGACACCGATCGCGATGATCGAGGTACGCCGGCTCGGCGGTGCCTTCGCGCGGCCGCGGCCGGGCGACGGCGCGGCCGGGGTGATCGAGGAGCCGTACCTGCTGCTCGCCGGCGCGCTCGCGATGGCACCTGGCGACGCCGACGAGATCGAGAACGCCTTCCACAACCTGCACACGGGGATGGGCCGCTTCCTCAGCGACCGGGTACCACCGAACCTGGCCACCGTCGAGCCGATCGAGCAGCTCTACCCGGTTGAGACTTTGGAGCGGTTGCGGGCGATCAAGCGCCAGGTCGACCCGCAGGACGTCATCCGCGGCAACCACCCGGTGCTCTGAAGAAACTCAACCCATCAACAGCTTTCAAGTACCGGCCACCGATCGAGGGCCGGTACTTGCAACGAGAGATCCACAGCTCTCAAGTACCGGCCACCGATCGGGGGCCGGTACCTGCCAACGAGAAAGGCGATGGGTCTTGAGCCCATGGGTCCACGGCGCACCGCTCTGCCGCCGTGGGCCCATGGTTCGCCGGAGCGGGCTCGGGGTTGCTCAGGCGGACTGCTGCTCCCGCGAGAGGCCGAGCGAGCGGGCAGCGGCAGCGGCCTCTCGCCGGGAGCCGGCGCCGAGCCGGTCGAGGATGGCCGAGACGTGCCGGTCGACCGTCCGTACCGACAGCACCAGCTCGGCCGCGATCTGCGGGTTGGTCAGGCCGTCGGTCAGCAGCACCAGTACGTCGAGCTGCCGGTCGGTGAGCCCGCCCGGGTTCTTCCTGGTCCGCGCCTGCGCTCCCCGCGGGATGCGCAGCGCCCCCAACTCCTTCAGCCGCCGCCGGACCAGCGCCGCAGCAGGCGCGGCGCCCATCCGGTCCAGGATCTCCAGCGCCCGCAGCATCGACTCGGTCTCCCCCGAGTCGGCCAGCCGCAGCGCTTCCTCGTACGGGTCGGCGTCGCGCTGCCAGCCCGGCATGCCCGGCAGCAGGTGCATCATCTGGTTCACCACCGGGATGTCGCTCAGCTGCTCGACGTGGTCGCGGATCGACTCCCACACGTCGGTCTGGTCGTTCAGCCAGGCCCACTCGGCCAGCGCGAACGCGGCGTACCCCTGGCCGGTGTGCGACCCCTGCTCCAGCCCGCGCTCCCACGCGCACACCAGGAGCCTCTCGGCGTCCGGGTCGCCCCGGCGGGCCAGCAGCCGGCCCAGCGCCGAGTGGCTCATCACCGACATCATGCCGTCGTCGTCCACGGTGTCCAGCAGCTGCCGCAGCCGCTGCTCGGCCTCGTCCCAGCGGCCCAGGCGCAGGTCCAGCAACGCCTGGTGCACCTCCAGGTTGTACGCGTGCGAGCCGAAGCCGTGCTCACGCACGTAGGCGAGCCCGTCCCGCAGGCACTCAGCCAGCTCGGTCCAGCGGTAGCCGCGGTACAGCATCTCGGCCAGGTTCGTGTAGCCGCGGGCAACGGCCTCGTAGTCGCCGGTCGACCTGGCCAGCTCGATGCTCGTCCGCAGCTGGGTGAACCCGAACGGCGAGCCCAGGTCGCACCAGGCGACGCCCAGGTAGTTGTGGCAGAGCGCGTCGATGTCCGTCCGGCCCGCCTCGACCGCACGGTCGTGGGCCAGCTCCAGCGCCGGGATGGCCTCGCGGGCAGCACCGGTGAGCACCATCAGCATTGCCCGGCTCGCAGCAGCCGACGCCTGCACGGCCGGCGAACCTGTGTACTCCGCAACCTCGACAGCGCGCTCCCCCGCCTGTACGGCGGCCGGCGTATCGCCGGCCATGTACAGGAACCGGGACTGGCGCAGCAGGGTCTCGGCCAGCGCGGTCGACTCCCCCAGCTGCTCGAACAGCCGCACCGCCTGGTCGCCGGCTTCGACAGCTTCGCCGAACCGGTGGGCGATGTGCAGCTCCCAGGCGTAGGCGTCCAGCAGACCAGCGCGCTCGGCGAGGACCAGGCGGTCGGCGTACGGGAGGACTGCTTGCAGGTTGGTCAGCGCCTGCCGGTGTGACCCGGCGCGGCTCGCCTCCCGGGCAGCCAACGGCGCCTGCGCCAGCACGGTTTCGATGTCGCCCGCCTCGACGGCGTGGTGGACCAGGCGAAAGCGGTGCACGTCCGGGCAGGCCAGCATCACCTTGAGCACCCTGCCGTTCAGGTGACGACGCCGCAGCGGCGGCAGCGCCTGCTCGATCGCCCGCCGGGCCAGGTCGTGGCGGAAGGCGATCCGGTCACCACTGGTCTCCAGCAGGCCGATCTCCTCGGCCTCGGTGAGTCCAGCGAGCCCGGAGTCGAGTACGGCGTCCAGGTAGCGCAGGTCGACGGCGGAGGGGAACACCGAGAGCTGCTCCAGCGCGGCACGGCTCTCCTGCGACAGCCGGCGGATGCGTGACAGTACGGCGTCCACCACCGTCGCGGGGATGGTCTCTTCCGTCCCGGCGAGCACCTCGGTCAGGTAGAACGGGTTGCCACCGGTCAGCTCGTACAGCTCGTCGGCGTCGCGGCCGCTGCCTGCTGCGATCGCCCCGACCGCCGCACGCGACAGGGGGCTCAGCGCGATCCGCCGCATCGGCACGTCGGCCAGCGCACCGAGCCACGCGCGCAGCGGGTGCCGGGTGTCGATGCTGTCCTCGCGGTAGGTCAGTACGACGACGGAGCCGGGGAGCTGGTCGAGCCGGCGTACGACGTACCGGAGGAGGTCGAGGGTGGCGTCGTCGGCCCAGTGCACGTCCTCGACGATCAGCACCGTCGGCTGCTCGAACTCGCGCAGGACCGCGTCGAAGACCAGGTCGGACGGGACCGGCCGGTCCATCGGCCCGCCGGAACCGCGGAACGCGTCCCGGATCGGCTGCAGCAACGGCGGCACCAGGAAGTCGTCGCAGGACCCGATCAGGACCCGGCGCTCGGACCCGATCCGCGCGACCAGCTCGCGGACGAGCGTGGTCTTGCCGACCCCGGCCTCACCGGTGACCAGCACCGTCGACCCGGTGCCGTCGCGGAGCAGCTCGAGCAGTTCCCCGACCTGATGCTCCCGTTCCCAGACGTGCGTCATTGTTCCCTGGCTCATTCCGAACCCCCGGCGGTAGCCGGCGACACGCCCCCGAGTCGCCGTGACCACGACAGCCTAGTCACCCTCGAGGGGGTGACCAGGCACGCTGGTTGAGACCTTGACGAGAATCAGACATCTTGTCACCTGGTCTGCCCGAAAGGGTCAGGTCAGCCAGTCGCCGAGCGGCCCGATCGCGAAGTACACGACGAACAGCGCCGACACCACCCACATCAGCGGGTGCACCTGGCGGGCCTTGCCGCGGACCACCTTGAGCAGCACGTAGGAGACGAACCCGGCACCGATACCAGCCGAGATCGAGTACGTGAACGGCATCAGGATGATGGTCAGGAAGGCCGGGATCGCGACCTCGAGGTCGTCGAAGTCGATCCCCTTCACCTGCGTCATCATCAGGAACCCGACCAGCACCAGCGCCGGCGTCGCGGCCTCGTACGGGACCAGCGTGACCAGCGGCGCGACCACCATCGAGATCAGGAAGCAGATCCCGGTCACCACGCTGGCCAGACCGGTCCGCGCGCCCTCACCGACGCCCGAGGCCGATTCGATGTACGACGTGTTGCTGGACACCGACGCGGCCCCACCGGCGGCCGCGGCGACGCTGTCCACGATCAGGATCCGCTGCGCGTTCGGCGGGTTGCCGTCGGCGTCGAGCAGGTTCGCCTCGGCGCCGATCGCGGTCATCGTGCCCATCGTGTCGAAGAAGTCGGCCAGCATCAGCGTGAAGATCAGCAGGATCGCCGACACCGCGCCGATCTGCTCGAACGAGCCGAACAGGTTGAACTCACCGAGCAGGTCCAGGTTCGGCTTGCTGAACCAGCTGTCCGGCAGCGACGGCACGCTCAGGCCCCAGCCGCCGGGGTTGTCCGCGGTGCGGGCGCCGACCTTCGCGATCGCCTCGACCACGATCGCCAGCACGGTCGCGACCAGGATGCCGATCAGGATCGCGCCCTTCACCTTGCGCGCGTACAGCGTGACGATCAGGACCAGGCCGACGACGAAGATCAGCACCGGCCAGCCGCGCAGGCTGCCGCCGACACCGAGCTCGACCGGCGGGCCGGTCGGCGCCGCCGGGCGGCGTACGAAACCGGCGTCGATGACACCGATGAACGCGATGAACAGGCCGATGCCGACACTGATCGCCACCTTCAGCTGCCGTGGCACGGCTTCGAAGACGGCTCGGCGGAACCCGGTGAGCACCAGGATCAGGATGATGATGCCCTCCAGCACCACCAGGCCCATCGCGTCGGCCCAGGTCATCTTGGAGGCGATCGAGTAGGCCAGGAAGGCGTTCAGGCCGAGGCCGGTGGCCAGCGCGAGCGGGAAGTTCGCGACCAGGCCCATCAGGATCGTGATCACGCCCGCGATCAGCGCGGTCGCGACGGCGACCTTCGCGATCGAGGCGGTCGGGTCGGTGCCGCCGCCGACGTACTGGCCGGTGCTGTCCTTGACCGTGCCGATGATCAACGGGTTGAGGACGACGATGTAGGCCATCGTGAAGAAGGTGACCAGACCACCCCGGATCTCGCGGGGGACGGTCGAGCCGCGGTCGGTGATCTTGAAGAAGGAGTCCAGGAAACCGGGGCGGGAGGCAACAGCCGGGCGCTCGCTCATGACCGCATCGTGCCAGTCGGTCGTCGCCGGGGCGAGCACCGGTCGGGGTTAAGGTGATCAGGTGGCAGACGAGAAGCCGGCACCGGCGTCGAAGAAGCGCAACGACCCGACCAGTCAGCTGGCCCGCGGCGAGCTGGTGCACGCCGAGGTGAAGCCGCTCGACCTGTCCGGCATCCCGACCGTGATCGCCGGGATCGTCGCCTGGGCGCTGGCCTTCGTGGTGGTGCTGATCTTCCACGACGACCTGAAGCGCTCCGGCGACGAGTGGTGGCTGTGGGTCACGGTCGCCGGCTTCGGCCTGGGCTGGATCGGGCTCGCGTACTGCAAGCGCCGCTGGACGAGCATTCAGGCCGGGCACGGCGCCCCGGCCCACGAGGACTGACCCGCACCACCGCGCGCACGTCCTTCGACTCCGCGCCGGCCGCGCGCACGCCTTTCAACTCCGCGCGGCTGCTGACGAGCCGCGCGAACGCCCTTCGACCCCGCGCCGCTGCAGCGCCTGCCACGCGCGCACCCTTCAAGTCCGCGCCGCACCCGCCGCGCGCACGCCTTTCAACTCCGCGCCGGCCGCCGCACGCCTTTCAAGTCCGCGCGGCTGCCGACGAGCCGCGCGACCATCAGTCCTTCTCGACGACCTCTTCGACGCTCGCGGCGACTTCCTCGACCTCGTCGTCCGACGTCGGCTCGGCCGCCGCCTCGACCTCGGCCTGGACGGCGTCCGCCTCGGCAACCTCGTCCCCGGCCTCGGCCGGCTCCGACGACATCGCCAGCTCGTCGTACCCGGTGGTGTCGAAGGCGTGCTCGGTCGACGGGTGGTCCGGGGCCTCGATCACGACGTCGGAGTGCGCCCCGCAGCCGTAGTCGTAGGCGACAACTCGCCCCTCACCAGGCGCCATCTCGTTCGCGCACGCGCCGAAGGCCTGGCCGAGGCTGTCGGCCAGGCGGATCCAGTACCCGCAGGAGTTGCACTTGAACGGCACGGCCTGCGCGATCGGCGACGCCGGGCCGAAGTCCCCGGCGTACCAGCGCTCGGCGGCGTCCTCACGACCGGCCGGCGACAGCACCCGCTCGCGCCCGAGCCCGAGCTCCTCGACGACCGCAAGCACCTCCTCGGGCGCGCCGGTGGTGTCGGTGTAGCCCGGCTCGAGCCGCGGGTCGTCGGGCAGCGTCGGGAACAGGTCGCCCGGCCGCAGGTCGCCCGGCTGGACCCGCTCCGACCACGGCACCCACTCCGGCGCGACGATCGCGGCGTCGCCCGGCAGCATCACGACCTCGTTGACCGTGACCGTCTTCGCGCGCGAGGCGCGGGTGACGGTGACCGCCCAGCGCCACCCGTGGTACCCGGGGTGGGTGGAGGCGAAGTAGTGCGTGACCAGCCGCTCGCCCTCGACCGAGTGGCCGAGGTGCTCCCCGACCTGGGCGGCGCCGGCTTCCTCGATCGCGGCGTCGCGGGCAGGTTCCACCGCCGCGACGCAGACGGCGTCGGGCTTGGCGCGGACCGGTTCCGGAGCTTTGACGGGAGTCACAGTCGGTCATTCTCGCACGCCCCACCAAAGGAAACCGAACCGTGCCGCGCCTGCGCTCTGTCCCCCGCACAAGGCAGGATGGGTGCATGGAGAGTCCCGACCCGACGGACCGGCCGCACAACGAGCAGCCACGGCGTCCCGGCGCGGATTCCTCCGGCGGCAAGAGCGCCGGTACGGCGGGCTCACGCGATCGCGGGCCGGGCTCCGGAACCGCGGGCCCCGGGACGGGTGGGGCCAACTCCCGCACCGGCTCCGGCTCCGGCTCCGGCAAGAAGTCTGCCGGGGAGCGACTCGGCGCTGCTGGGCAGCGACTCGGGAGCGCCAGCAAGAAGGTCGGGCATGCCTCCAAGGTCGGAGCGACCGGTTTCGCCTCCGTCTCCAAGAAGACTGCCGGGGTCACCGGTCGGGTCGGCAAGGCGACCGGGCGGCGGATCCAAGGGCTGACCGGCGCCCAGGGCGCCCGGGAGTCCGGGCTCTCGCGGCTGATCGAGCTCGGAGCGGTGAACGCCGCCGGCGACACCGCCTTCGCGGTCTCGCTCGCGGGCACGGTGTTCTTCGCCGTACCGAGTGAGCAGGCCCGCGACCGGGTCGCCCTGTTCCTGTTGCTGACGATGGCGCCGTTCGCGCTGATGGCGCCGCTGATCGGCCCGGTCCTCGACCGGTTCCGGCACGGCCGCCGCTGGGCGATCGGCGCAACGCTCGGGCTGCGCGGCTTCCTGGTCTGGAGCCTCGCCGCGTCGATCCACGACAGCTCCACCTGGCTCTACCCCGCGGCGCTCGGCTGCCTGGTCGCTTCCAAGGCGTACGGCGTGACGCGCGCGTCCGCCGTACCGAGGTTGCTCCCGAAGGAGATCACCCTCGTCACCGCCAACTCCCGGATCTCGCTCGCCGGCGTCGCGGGGGCGACGATCGGCGCGGGCATCGCAGGCGCGTTCGCGGCGATCGGGCCGGAGTGGTCGCTGCGCTGGGCCGCGGTGGTCTACACCGTCGGCCTGATCCTGGCGATCCGGCTGCCGAGCCGCGTCGACTCACCGGCCGGCGAGGAGATGACCGGCTCCGCCGGGCGCGAGGCCCGCCGCCGGGCGATCACCGCGGCGGTCGCGCGCGGCATCCGCTGCAACCTCGGGTTGCGGTTCGTGTCGGGCTTCCTGACCATGTACCTGGCGTTCCTGCTCCGCGACAAACCGATCAGCGGGCTGGACGGCGTGGTCGCCGCGGGGGCGGTGATCGCCGCGGCCGGGATCGGCAACAGCCTGGGGACCCTCGCCGGATCGTTGCTCAAGGCAAGGAAGCCGGAGGCGGTGGTGCTCGTCGTCCTGCTCGCCGACGCCGCCATCGCGCTCACCGTCGCGATCTTCTACGGCTTCCCGACGCTGATCGTGCTCGGCCTGGTCGCCGGCCTGTGCAGCTCACTGGGCAAGCTGTCGCTGGACGCGATGATCCAGCGCGACGTCCCGGAGACGGTTCGCACGTCGGTCTTCGCCCGCTCGGAGACCGTCCTGCAGCTGTCCTGGGTGATCGGCGGCGGCTGCGGCATCGTCCTGCCGCTCATCCCCCGCCTCGGCTTCGGCTTCCTGGCGGCGGTGCTGCTGGTGGTCATCTTCCTGGTGGTGCGCCACAAGCCCGCACCGCACCCCACTCCGACGTCCGGCCCACGCACTCCGGCACCCCACCAGGAAACCCGCCCGGTCCGCCGCCCCGACGCCGACGAGCCCCGCCCCGAAGGCACCACCCGCACGGTGATGACCAGCGAGCCGCCCACCACCCGCATCAGCGAACGCCGAGCCCAAGCACCTCGTACGGACAACCCGAACCGGGTCAACGAACCGACCGTGGAGCTGAGGATCAAACCACAGGACGCGACCGGCTCCGGCGCTCCCGCCCCGAGCAACACCGCGGCCGCAGGCCGCTGGTGGAGCGGCCAGCCCGACGACGACGAAACCGTCACCGAACCGACCGCCTGGTCGGAGGAACCGACCGTCGAACGCACCGCCGAGCAACCGACCAGCCCCTCGCGCGACACCCCGCCACCCCGCCGCTCAAACGACACCCCGCCGTCCCGCGCGAACGACGAAACCCGCGTCGAGCGCCGCCCCAGCCTGTTCCGCCGCCGCCCCCGCTGACCCGCCCGAACGACGAAACCCGCGCCAAGCGCCACCCCGGTCTGTTCCGCCGCCCCGCTGACGCGCCCGACTGTCTTGGCGGCCGAACCTCCACCACTCACCAACCCTCCACAGCTCACCCTGCCTGAGCCCAGCACGCCCACGACCGCACCACCCAGCGGCGGTTACTGAGTGGTGGAGGTCCGCAGCCCACCACCCGCCGCGCCTCCACAGCTCGCTGCCTGAGCCCAGCTCGGCCGCCACCGCACCACCCAGCGCTGAGCCCTTCGCTGCTCCTGGACGGCTTCGCCTTCGGGCTGGGCTACCGAGTGGCGGACGTCCGCAGCCCACCACCCTCCACAACTCCCTCGTCTCAGCCCACCGCGCCCCGCGACCGCACCACCCGGCGCCGGTCACTGAGTGGTGCACGTCCGCAGCCCACCACCCCTCCACAGCTCCCCCGCCTGAGCCCAGCAGGCCCGCGACCGCATCCCCCAGCGCTGAGCCCATCGCTGCTCCTGGACCGCTTCGCCTTCGAGCTGGGCTACTGAGTGACGGACGTCCGACGCCCACCACCCACCAACCCTCCGCCCGGAGCGCCAGCCCCGCGGGGCGGAGGCTGAGGTCGGGCCGTTGAGCGGGGTTGGACGGTGGTGGGCGTCGACGAAAGAGTCCGAAGGCGGCGTCGTCGAGCACGCATCAGGCGAAGCGCCGGACGAAGGAGCACGTGCATTGGGTCGAAGGTCGAGCGCGACGGCAGCTACCCGTGGTCTGCGAGCACAGCAGCGTTCACCTTCTCCGCGGTCCCCCGCAGGACGAGCGTGATGGTGATCGCGGTGGCAACGAGCAGCACAGCGCCGACGATCGCGGCGACGTTGAGGCTGTGGTTGAAGGCCTGGCGGGCCGCGGCGAGGACAGCGTCATGGAGGTTCACAGGGAGCTGGGCAGCTACGGCAGTGGCAGCAGGCAGACCCTCGCGGGCGCCGGCGGCGACCTCGCCGGGGAGGCCGAGCGGGAGCTTCAGGTCGGAGCGGTAGGCCGCCGTACCGATGCTCCCCAGCACCGCGATCCCCAGCGCCCCGCCGAACTCGCTGCAGGTCTCCATCAGCGCCGACGCCGAGCCAGCACGCTCCGGAGCGACAGCGCCGACCACAGCCTCCGTGATCAGCGCCATCACCATTACCAGCCCTGCAGCCAGCAGCCCAGACCCACCAAGCAGCACCCACAGCCCCGACCCGATCTCGATCTGAGTCAGCAGCACAAACCCGCTAGCGGCCAGCAGGAACGCCCCGCCCAGCACATAAGCCCGATCGAACCGCCCCGCCAGCGCCGTCGAGAGCGGCGCCGCTCCGCCGACAGCAACCGACGGCACAAGCGCCCACAGCGCGGCCTTCAGCGGGCTCATCCCCAGCACCAGCTGCAGGTACTGCGTCATGAAGATCGCGTTCCCCACCAGCGCCAGCATCCCGATGGTGTTCGCCGCCAGCGCACCACTGAACGCCCGGTTCCGGAACATCCCCAGCTCCACCATCGGGTACGCCGCCGTCCGCTGCCGCTGCACGAACGCCACACCGACCAGCAGCCCGGCCACGACCGCCACCACGGCGACACCAGACACCCCGTGCGCCGCGATCTCCTTGATCCCCCAGATCACCGGCAGCACTGCCCCCAGCGACAGCACCGACCCGAGCAGGTCGAACCGCCCCTGAGCCGGCGCCTTGAACTCGGGCAGCAGCACCGGCGCGATCACCAGCAGCAGCACCATCGCGGGAGTGTTGATCAGGAACACCGAGCCCCACCAGAAGTGCTCGAGCAGCACCCCGCCGAGCACCGGCCCGAGCGAGATCCCGCCGAGCATCACCGCGCTCCAGAACGCGATCGCCTTCTGCCGCTGCCCGGCGTCGTGGAACAGGTTGCGGATCAGCGCGAGCGTCGACGGCATCAGCGTCGCGCCGCCGATCCCGAGCACCGCGCGGGCCGCGATCAGCTGCTCCGGGTTCTGCGCGTACGCCGCCGCGACCGAGGCCAGGCCGAACGCGACCGCGCCGATCAGCAGCAGCCGGCGGCGGCCGATCCGGTCGCCGAGGGCGCCCATCGTGATCAGCATCCCGGCCAGCACGAAGCCGTAGACGTCGAAGATCCACAGCTGCTCGGTGGCGCTGACGCCGAGGTCGGCGGAGATGAACGGGACGGCGAAGTACAGCACCGAGACGTCCATCGAGACCAGCAGCAGCGGCAGTGCGAGCACGCCGAGCGCGATCCATTCCCTGCGGCCTGCTCGTTCGGTCATGACCCCTCCGGGTGATCTGTGTACGACGCACACTGTGTGCGCCGTACGCAGACCATAGCCGCTATCCGTCTATGTTGTAAACAGATAGACTGCGGGCATGGAGAAGCACGAGGTCGAGCTGCCCAGAGTGCTGCAGCAGCTGTGGGGCTGGGAGCAGCCGGCCCGGCCGGGGCCGAAGCCGACGTTCCACATCAGCGAGATCGGCGCGGCCGCGGTCCGGCTGGCCGACGCCGGCGGGCTCGGCGCGGTCTCGATGAGCAAGGTGGCCGCCGAGCTCGGCTTCACCACGATGTCGCTCTACCGCTACGTCGAGGCCAAGGACGACCTGTACGTCGTGATGCTGGACGAGGCGTTCGGCAAGCCGGCGCCGGTCGACGAGTCGCTCGGCTGGCGGGAGCAACTCACCGCCTGGGCCGTGCACTTCCGCGACGCCCTGGTCCGGCACCCGTGGGTGCTGCAGGTGCCGGTGTTCGAGCCGCCGCTGTCACCGCAGCAGCTGGACTGGATGGAGGCGGCGCTGCGCGCGTTCGCCGGCACGCAGCTGACCGCGAACGACAAGCTGTCGTCGATGATGCTGGTCAACATCTACGTCCGGGGTACGGCGCAGCTGACCGCCCACCTGGATCTGGACGACGGCGCCGACCAGCTCTACGGGCAGCGGCTGGCGATGCTGGCGACCCCGGACCGCTATCCCACGATCGCGGCCGGGCTCGCCAATCTGGAGATCGACTACACCGACGACTTCACCGACGGGCTGGACGTCGTACTGGACGGCATCGAGCAGCTGATCGAACGGCGCAACAAGTAGCGGGACTCAGATGTCGAGGCGGTCGGCCACTCCACGCAGTACGGTCGCGACCTGCCGGGCGGCCTTGCCGTCGGGGTGCCGGCCGCGGCGGTAGCCCTCGCCGAGGTTGTCGAGCAGCTTGATCAGGTCCTCGACGACCAGCGCCATCTCCTCCGGCTTCGGCCGCATCGCCTTGGCCACCGACGGCGGCGGGTCGATCAGCCGGACCTGCAGCGCCTGCTCACCCTTGCGGCCCTCGACGACGCCGAACTCGACCTTCTGGCCCGGCTTCAGGCTGGTCACTCCGGCCGGTAAGGCCTCGGCGCGCACGTAGACGTCCCCGCCCTCCTCCTTGCTGAGGAAGCCGAACCCCTTCTCGGAGTCATACCACTTGACCTTGCCAACAGGCACGGGAACCTCTTCGATGTCGATCGTCGGAACAGGACGGAAAAGGTGACCGGACAGGCTGCCCGGGCCGGTCACCCAGCGTACGTGACCAGGGCCCGCCGCGCCTGTGGAAAACTACCTGATCAGACACCGATTCCACACTCCCCGGTCTCGTAATTCCGGGTCACCCGGCGCTGCGACCGGGTCGCCGATGGAACGATCCCCCGAACCGGCGCCGCCGACCAGCCCGGCAACCGTCCCCAGGACCGAATCTGCCCGATCGGGCAACCGGCCGCCTGGCACCCCGCGGCGTCACAGCACGCGGCTTCGGCCGGCGGGCGACCCAGCGGTCGGCTCCCGCGTCAGCGGTACTTCTCGGGCTCCTTCAGCCGCTCGTTCATCGACCCCGACCGGAACCCGCGCGGGTCCACCGCGGCCGCCGTGAAGCCCTCGGCCCGGACCAGCTCGACCAGCGCCGCGCTGTCCACGGTGCCGAGCAGTGCCGCGTCGATCTCGATGCTCGCGGACTCACCCAGGTCGCGGACGCGCACGTTCTGCACGCCGTACGGCGTGAGGTGCGCGCGGACGGCCGCCTCGGCCCGGTCGACCCGGGCCAGCAGGTTCGGCGTGATCCGGATCCCGTACGCGATCCGGCTGGACAGGCAGGCCGCGGCCGGCTTGTCCGACGTCTCCAGCCCCCAGCTGCGCGACGCCTCGCGGATCTGCGCCTTGGTCAGCCGGGCGTCCTTCAGCGGCGTGATCGCACCGCGCTCGAAGGCGGCCCGGATCCCCGGCCGGAACCCGGCGATCGCGTCGTCGGCGTTCGTCCCGGTCGCGATCGCGGCGATACCGAACTCGTCGGCGATCGGCTGCAGCGTCTCGACCAGCTCGGCCTTGCAGAAGTAGCAGCGGTCGCCGGCGTTGGCCTGGTACCCCTCGCGGTCCATCTCGTGCGTGTGCGGCGTGACGTGCCGAACGCCGATGCTGTCGGCGAAGCGGGCCGCCGGCTCCAGCTCCGCGACCGGCAGGCTCGGGCTGACCGCGGTCGCGGCGACCACGTTGGCCGGGCCGATCGCGCGGGCCGCGGCGGCCAGCAGGAACGCCGAGTCGGCGCCGCCGCTGAACGCGACGACCAGGCTCGGGTACGACGCCAGCCGCGCCATCAGCGCCTCGAGCCGCTGCTCCAGCACGTACGCGTCCAGCCAGGCCGGGAACTCGGTCAGGTCGTTCAGGACCACGTCCGCGCCGTACGCACGCAGCTCGTCGGCGGTGAACGGCCCGGTCGCGACGCTCACCGCGACCGCACCGGCGGCGCGGGCGCCGTCGATGTCGGCGGTGTGATCGCCGACGTAGATGCTCGCCTGGTGCTCGCGCAGCGCGATCCCCTTCTCGGCGCCGTGCAGGTCACCGACCGGCTCGTCGACGTCGAGGCCGAGGTGGTCCAGGTGCAGCTTGACGCTCGGGGTGTACTTCGCCGAGACGACGACGCTGCGGCCGCGCAGCGCGCGGACGGCGGCCAGCGACTCCGCGACGCCGGGCAGCGGCAGGCTGCCGGTGATCGCGTGCGCCGGGTAGTGCTCGCGGTAGCGGTCGATCATCGGCTGGATCTGGTCCTCGGGGAACCAGTGCTTCATCTCCCAGGTCAGCGGCGGCCCGAGCCGGCTGACCACCAGGTCGGTGTCGATCTCGGCGCCGGTCTCCGCGGCCAGCAGGTCCCAGACGGCCTGGATCCCCGGCCGGGAGTCGATCAGCGTCATGTCGAGGTCGAACCCGACCACGAGCTCCGGAACGTCGGTGGCAGTGGCAGCGGACGGCATCTCGGCGGTTGACACGTCCCCAACTCTACGTCTTCACTCTCTTTACATTTTCCCTCCAGATGTAAAGAATGATCACATGACGAAGCGCCGCCTGCACGACGAGTTACTCGACGCGGCGTACGACTTCCTGGTGTCCGGCGGGTACGCCGGGCTGAAGATGGCCGAGGTCGGGCGCCGCGCCGGGGTGTCTCGCCAGTCGGTCTACAACGAGTTCAAGGACCGGTGGGGTCTGCTGCAGGCCGTGGCGGCGCGGGAGACCGAGCGCTTCCTGGTCGAGGTCAACGCGGCGCTGGCTGAGCACAGCGATCCCATCGATGGGCTGCGCGCTGCTGTCGAGCGGGCGCTGTCGCTGGCCGCCGACAACCCGCTGGTGAAGGCCGCGCTCGGGCAGCCCGGCTCGGACCAGGCCAGTCAGCTGCTGACCACACGGGGGCAGCAGGTGCTGGAGCTGAGCCACCAGCGGCTGGACGCGCACGTGCGGGAGCACTGGCCCGCCGTACCGGCGCAGGACGCGACCACGTGCGTGGACATCGCGCTGCGCGTCGTACTGAGTCACATCGTCAACCCCGGCGCCGCACCCGCGGTCGTCGCGTCGCAGGTGGCCCAGATGCTGGGCCCGTTTCTCAGGAGGCAGTGATGACGACCACCGCTAATCCCCTGCACCGCAAGGGTTTCAACTCCCTGCGCGAGGGCGGCTTCAACTGGGACGCGCTGCCGCTGCGGCTGTTCGACAAGGGCAACCGGAAGTTCTGGAACCCGCGCGACATCGACTTCAGCCAGGATGCCGAGGACTGGCAGCGGCTGACGCCGAACGAGAAGGACAACGCGATGATGCTGTGCGCGCAGTTCATCGCGGGCGAGGAGGCGGTCACCGAGGACCTGCAGCCGTTCCTGCAGGCGATGGCGGCCGAGGGGCGGTTCGGGGACGAGATGTACCTGACCCAGTTCTGCTTCGAGGAGGCCAAGCACACCGCGGTCTTCCGGCTCTGGCTCGACGCGGTCGGCGTCACCGAGGACCTGCACCGGTACGTCGAGGAGAACCCCGGCTACCGCGCGATCTTCTACGAGGCGTTGCCGGTGGCACTCAAGTCGCTGGCCGACGACCCGTCGCCCGCCAATCAGGTCCGCGCGTCGGTCACCTACAACCACGTAGTAGAAGGCACTCTGGCGCTCACCGGCTACCACGCGTGGAACCTGCTCTGCACGGCTCGCGGCATCCTGCCCGGCATGCAGGAACTGATCCGCCGGATCGGCGACGACGAGCGCCGCCACATGGCCTGGGGCACCTTCACCTGCCGCCGTCATGTCGCCGCCGACGAAACCAACTGGAAGGTCGTCACCGACACGATGGAGGAGCTCCTCCCGCACGCCCTGGTCCAGATCCAGTGGGCGCTGGAGAACTCCCCCGAGCTCCCGCCGGAGATCAACCCCACCGCCCTGATGACCTACGCCGGCGACCGCGCCACCCGCCGCCTCGGCGCCATCGAGTCCGCCGTCGGCGCCGACGTCGCCGGCATCGACCTCGACTACTCGCCGGAGAAACTCGAGGACGACTTCGGCGCCGAGGACTCGGCCGCACTGGCCGCCGTCCGCTGACCCGTGGGTTCCAAGGATCGGTAGAAGGCCAGGTGGGCTTCGGCCGCGGCCTGCCAGGTGTAGGAGGCGGCCAGAGCTTGCCCGGCCGCTCGGCGATCCGCGTCGACCGGAATGGTCAGCGCGGTCGCGAGCTCCTCGGAGGTCGAGGCGTAGGTGGCGGCCGGTCCGAAGATCTCGTGGAAGACCGGCAGGTCGGAGACCACCAACGGGACTCCGGCGGCGAGCGCCTCCATCGGAGCGAGGCCGAAACCTTCTTTGACCGAAGGGAAAGCGAACGTCTCGGCGGCGGCGACCAAGGTGGGCAACCGGTCGTCGTCGACCGGGCCGAGGACGACCGGGGTCACGCCGAGCTCCGCGGCCCGGCGGTCCCAGGCCTCGCGGTACGGGCGGTAGTCGAAGAGCGTCTCGCCACCCGCGATCACCAGCTTCAGCTCAGGATCATCGACCAGTGCGAAGGCTTCCAGTAGTTCCAGCGACCCCTTCCGCGGCTCGATTCCTCCCACGGTGACGACGTACCGCCCGAGCTCCTCCCGCCAGGCCTGTCGCCCCGCCTCGCCTGGCGGTCCGGCCGCTGCCGCGAACCGCTCCGCGTCCACCCCGTTCGGGATGACCGTTGCCTTCAGCCCCCATCCGTCCGCCAGCTCTGCGGCCACGGCCGCCGACACGCACAGATGCGCGGACGGCGTGACGATCGCCCGCTCGTGGCACGCGGCCAGCTCCGGCGTCGTGAACTGGTCGAGATGGTGCACGGTCCGGATACACCGCCCGGCAGCGTTCGCGCTGATGCAGTCCTGCGCGTGCACCACGTCGTACGCCGTACCGTCGAACGCCGCCCGCAGGACGGCGATCGACCGTAGGATCCGCGGGCCCATCTCCTCCCCGGCGACCTCGGGGAACGGAACGACGCGCAGCTTCACCCGGGCGTCGATCGGCCGGAAGAACGCCGTGTCGCCGCCGCGGCCGAGCGAAAAGACCGTCACGTCCTCGCCGCGCGCGGCCAGTGCCTCCGCGAGGGCGAGCGTGTGCACGACGCCGCCGCGCGGCTTGGTCGAGTAGCTGAGCAGGGCGATCCGCATCAGTAGACCTCCGGGCGGCGTTCGTCGAGGTGGTGCAGGACCCGGCGCGCGGTCTCGATGTCGGCCCGGACGTCGACGTCCGCGATCGCGATGCCCGCCTTCGACCAGGTCCGGGCCACGATGTCGCCGCCCGGACCGACGATCTTCGACTGGCCGAGGAACCGCATCCCGCCGATCGACCCGGTCAGGTTGGACGAGACCAGGACGACCTGGTTCTCGGCCGCGCGGGACCGGTCGTACAGGTCGAACAGCCGCGACTGGCGGTCCTCGTTCATCCGGGCGGCGCGGTTCGTGATGCTGGTCGGCCAGGCGTTCAGGCAGGCGATCACCTCGGCGCCACCGACGGCCAGCGCCCGGGCCGACTCGGGGAAGGTCTTGTCGTAGTCGATCATCAGGCCGATCCGCCCGACCGGGGTGTCGAACGGCGCGAAACTGTTGCCCGCGGCGTAGACCCCGCGCTCGGCCGGGGGCTGGTGGACCTTGCGGTGCCGGCCGAGGACGCCGTCGCCGGTGACGCAGAGCGCGGTGTTGTACCGGTCGCCGCCGTCGGCCTCGCAGAAGCCGAAGCAGACGACCATCTCGCCGGCCATGGCGATGATCTTGGAGATCAACGGGTCGTCGAGCTCCAGCGCGGGTGGAAGATCGGTCGCCGGCTGGTCGGGACGAAGGTCGAGCAGGTACCCGCCGAGGGCCGCGTCCGGGAGGACGAGCAGCTGGACCTCCTCACGCCGCCCGTGCCGGATGAGGGCCTCGATCCGGGAGAGATCGAAGTCGAGGTCCCGGGTGAAGCCCGCCGCGACAGCGCCGATCTTCAGGCCCATCACCCCACCGTCCTCTCCCGGGCGGCCTGCTCGGTCATCGGTTCAGCTCCGGGCGAGCTCTGGTGCGCCGTACGTCTCCGGGCGGCGGTCCCTGAGGTGGCCCATCGAGCGGCGGGCCAGGTCGAGGGCCTCGGCGACGTCGAGCTCGGCGATCGCCATGCCCTCGGTGACGCCGGTGTCGGCGAGGATGTCGCCGCCGGGGTCGACGACCTTCGCGCTCGCGACGAACCGCAGCGAGCCGAACATCCCCGACTGGTTGGCCGACAGCCAGACCACCTGGTTCTCCAAGGCCCGGGCCCGATCGAACAGGTCGAAGCGCCGCTTCCAGCGGTCCTTCGCGAGATCCGGGTCCGGGTTCGTCCGCGCGCCCGGCCAGGCCGACAGACAGACGATCACCTCGGCGCCGTCCAGCGCGAGCGAGCGCGCGGCCTCGGGGAACGCCTTGTCGTAGCAGATCATCATCCCGAGCCGTCCGACCGGCGTGTCGAACGCCTCGAACCGGTCACCCGCCGCGTAGTGCGCGTCTTCGTGCAGCGGTTGATGCACCTTGCGGTGGTGCCCGAGCACGCCGTCGCCGCTGACGCAGACCGCGCTGTTGTAGATGAACCCACCGGCCGCCTCGGCGTACCCGGCGGTGACGACCAGGTCTCCCGCCAGCGCGACCAGCCGCGCGATCTCCGGCCCGTCGAGGTCGAAGGCCGGCGGCGGGTCGGCGCTGCCGTCGAGGCTCAGCAGGTAGCCGCCGAGTGCTCCCTCGGGCAGCGCCAGCAGTTGTACGCCGTCGGCCCTGGCCTGCTCGATCAGCCCCGCGATGCGGGCGAAGTCGGCCTCCAGGTCCCGGTCGAAGTTCGCGGCCACGGCCGCCATCCGCAGCATCATGCCGCTCCCATTCCGGTCACCCCGGCCGGCACGGCCACCGTGAGCTCCCCGTCGGGCCAGCGCAGCGAAACGCCCTGGCCACTCGTCAGTTCACCGCAGACAGCACTGTCCGCCGGTCCGGCCGGTAGTTCCTGCTCGCCCGCCGTCAGCATCGCGAACCCGGGGAAGCAGGTCAGCCAGTCCTCCATCGACGCCTGCTTCGGTTTCGGTACGTCGGCGACGTCCAGCACCGCCGCGCACCCGCTCGCCTCGGCCAACATGCCCAACGTCCCCACGACACCGGCCATCGAGACGTCCTTCGCCGCGGACGGTTGGGCCTTGCCGACCGCGGCGATCATCGTCCGCAGTTCGTCCGTACGCCGTCCGCTGGTCGAGTCCCACTGCCGCCCGGCGTACCCCGCGCGCCAGCCTCCGCTCAAGTCAGCCGTCATCCTGACCGCCTGCCCCGGCCGTCCGCCGCCTCCCGGCACCGGACTCGCCGTCCGCCCCAACGCCGTCACACTCAACGCCGCCGGCACACCGAACTGCGTGTGGCCGCCCAGCACCGGTACGCCGTACGCCGCCGCGGCCTTCCGCAACCCGCTGAGCACCCGAGCGGCGAACGCCGCGTCCCTGGCCCCCAACGCATCCAGCAACCCGACGGGTTCGGCCCCCATCGCTGCCAGATCGTTCACGTTGACGAGCACCGAGCACCAGCCGGCCCACTCCGGATCCCGCTCGACCATCGCCGGCACGATCGCGTCGCAGGCGGCGACCAGGTCACTACCTGGCACCGGCGCTCCGTCGTCGCCCACGAACCCGGGCGGACCGGTGCCGTCGAGCAGGCTCCCCAGCTCCGCCTTCGTCGCCGCCACCAGTTGAGCGATCCGCCCGATCGGCCACCGCATCAACACATGCGGCTGCCCGGCCACCTCGACCGGCCGAACGGTCTCCCAGCCGAGCCGCTGGAAGAACCGGTAGGTCCCGGTCTGCACCGTCGCATCAAACCGAAGCGCACCAGCAGCCTCAGCAAAAGCACACGCCGCCCGCACCAACGCCGCACCAACGCCCGTTGGCGCCGCCCGGCTGACGCCGGGCGGCGCCAACGGGGAGAGGAGGGGGGAGGCGGAGCCGCCGCCCCGGCCGCTGCCTTCGGCGCGGGTGGCGCGGGTGGGGGCGACGACCAGGCGACCGCCTTGCCACCAGCCGATGTCTTCGCCGTCGTCTGCCGGGCCGAGCCGGACCCCGCCGACGACTTGGCCGCTGTGATCGCGGGCGACCAGGACGATCGTGCGGGGATCCTCGTCGCGCTCGTCCAGGTCCGTTCTCTCGAACAAGCCCTGCGCCTCGACGAAGGCTGCGTGGCGGAGGTGGTGGTAGGCCTTCACCGCCTGGCGGTCTGCCACCTCGGTCAGGAAAGCTGGTGGAGTCGGGCCCAGGAGGGCTTCCACATCGGCGGCCCGGCGGACGCCGGTCAGCTGCTCGACGACCTTCATGCGCCGGCCGCCGACAAGAGGCTGCAAGCGCCGCAGGCCGCGCATCCGGCCCCCTGATCGGCACCTCGCATCTCGGCGGCGGCGAGGAGGGCAGCCACCCGGGTGGTGACCTCCTCGACCAGCGTCGGTGACGGAGGCAGTACGCCGTCGGCCCGGGCCAGCGTCCCGAGCATCGGCCGAAGCGGGACGACGAACGGATAGACCCCGCGGTCGATCAGCCGCTCCGCGCCGGCCACCAACTCGTCCGGGTCCTCGCCCATCCCGATCAGCAGGTACGTCGACACCCGGTTCCGCCCGAACACCCGCACCGCCTCGTCCCACGCGGCCTCGTACTCGGCCAGCGGCACCGTCGACTTGCCCGGCATCCACCGTCGCCGGACCTCGTCGTCCAGCGACTCGACGTGGATCCCGATCGACGTCGCGCCGGCCGCCCGCAGGTCGGCGATCACCGACAGGTCCCCCGGCGGCTCGATCTGCACCTGGATCGGCAGCCCCGGAACGGCTTGCAGGACGGCCTTCACGCACCGCACCAGGTTCCGCGCACCACGATCACGGCCGGTCGTCGTACCGGTCGTCATCACCATCTGCCGGACGCCGTCCAGCCGTACGGCGGCCTCGGCGACCTCCGCGAGCTGGGCCGGCGTCTTGGCCGCGACCGTCGCCCCGGCGCGCAGCGACTCCTCGATCGAGCAGAAGCGGCAGCGCGTCGACTCGTCGTACCGGATGCAGGTCTGCACCACGGTCGTGGCCAGCACGTCCTTGCCGTGCAGCAACGCGATCTGCTGGTACGGCACGCCGTCCACGGTCTTGAGGTCGTAGAAGCGCGGCCGGCTCACCGGTTCGACCGACAGCCCGAGCGACCGCCCGGCCCGGAACACCTGTCCGTCCCGGACCTGGTAGGGGCTGTCGGCAACGATCGGCAGGGTGGCGTTGGCGCCGTCGACGACCAGGTGCCCGTCGTCGCTCGGCCCGGCCCCCTTGCTGCGGCGGACCGGCGCGTCCACCTGGACGCCGTACACGGCCATCTCGGACCGTACGGTCAGCTCTGCCTCGGTGCCCACGGTCAACGTCTCCGTCCCACCACCCCGCTCTGGCATCGCGATCCCCTCAGAACATGTACGTCGAGTTGATGATCGAGCCCTTGCGCGCGTAGTGGATCAGCGCGTCCTGCACGTCGAGCGGGTGGGTCGGAATGACCCCCTCGATCAGGTCCTCCTCGCGGGCGCCGTGCAGCGACAGCCCGAACCGGCAGCAGTAGACCTTGCCGCCCTCGGCGATGAACGTCTTCAACGACTCGTTGATGTTGTGCTCGCCGGGGAACGCCGAGTTGCCCGTCGTCGGGAAGCCGCGGGTGGCCAGGCAGTTCAGCGAGCCGGGACCGTAGAAGTAGATCGCCGACTCGAAGCCCTTGCGCTGCGCGCGGGTCGCCTGCAGGATCGCGACGAAGCTCACCGACGACTCGTGCGCGATGCCGTGCACGAGCGTGAAGTAGGTCTCGCCGTCCTCGGCCTGGTAGTCGGGGAACACCTTCGTGCCGCCGTAGATGCTGGAGCCCTGCGGCAGCGACGGGTGCGGGATCTCTTCGAGGCTCTTGGTCTCGAGGTCGGTCAGTTCAGGCATGGCTGTGCTCCTTGCTGGGTTGGGGACAATCAGTCGTAGAGGTGGCTGAAGGTGCGGTGGAAGACGTGGTCGGCCAGCTCGCCGTCGCCCATCGCGGCGCGCATCCGGGCGAGCTCGCCGGCGTGGTCGCCCCAGGGCTGGTCGCTGGCGAACAGCACCCGGTCGTGACCGGTGCCGCGGCGTTCGATCTCGGCGGCCAGCCAGCCCGGGGCGAAGCCGATCGCCCAGGACAGGTCGGTGTAGACCTGCTTGCCGGACTCGATCCAGTCGAAGAACCGGGAGCCGATCAGCTTGATGTGCCCGCTCATCCCGCCGCCGAAGTGCACCAGGTGCAGCGCGACCTCGTCGGCGTAGGTGTCGACCAGGTGGCCGACGTGATCGATGTCGGACGCGGCGCCCGGCGAGGTGTGCACGTGGACGACCAGCCCGTGCTGCCGCGCGGTCGCGAAGATCTCGTCGAGCTGCGGCCGGACGTCGTCGCCGGTCGGGTGCCCGCCGAGCAGGAAGCTGATCTTCAGCGCCTTCACGCCGGGCTCGCCGGCGAGTGCCAGCGCCTTGGTCGTGTACGCCGAGTCCTGTGGCCGCGGCGAGACCCACAGCCCGGCACGGATCCGGTCGTCCCGGGCCGCGGCCTCGACGACCAGGTCGTTCAGCGCGAACGACACCGCGACGTCCGGGACGCCGTAGTTCGGGATCACCAGCGCGCGTTCGGTGCCTTCGGCATCGAGATCGGCGAGCAGCTCGTCGATCGTCGCGCGGGCGGTGACGTCGGGGTTGACCGGTGGGCCGCCGTAGAACGGGTACGCCGGCAGCTTGCCGAGGTGCCGGTGCGCGTCGGAGATCTTTGTCGACATGTCGCCCACCTCAGGCCACGGTCCGCTGGGGCGGTGCACCGGCGATCCAGCGGAGGCCGTACTGCATCCGGTGGGCGAGGATCCGTTCGGTCAGGTACGCCGCGTCGTCGGCGACGCCGCCGAACCGGCCGGAGCCCCAGGTGTGCTGCCAGGGCAGGCCGACGAAGTACAGGCCGGGCACGCTGGAGACGCCGCGACGGTGGGTCGGGTAGCCGCGGCCGTCGAAGACCGGGACCCGGATCCAGAAGTCGTCACGGCGGAAGCCGGTGCTCCAGACGACGGCCGAGATCCCTTGCAGGTCGAGCGAGTCCGGAGCGTGGTCAGGTTGCCAGACCGGCTGGTAGCGCGGCTCCTCCGGAGCTTCCAGACCTTGCGCGGTGATGAAGGCGTCGATCGAGTCCTTGATGCCTTCGGAGACCGCGTCGGCGTGATCCAGGTTGGCCCGCAGGTCGTCGGCGAAGCGCAGCCGGCCGTCGATGTCGACCAGGCGGCCGTACAACCGCATGCCTTCCAGGGCGAACTTCCGCAGGTCGATGTCGCGTCCGCCGTCGCGGCCGGTGACGTAGTGGTTGACCCTGAACCGCACCGAGTCCACGTCGTCGAACTCGTCGATTCCCTTGGCGTAGTAGCCCATCCGGTCGAGCCAGGCGACGACGTCGAGGCCGCGGTAGAACCGCGCGACCCGCGGGGCGCTGCCGGTCGCCAGGTGGACCGTTCGGCCGGCCAGGTGCAGGTCCTCGGCGATCTGGCAGCCGGACTGACCGGTGCCGACGACAACGACCTCGCCCGGCGGAAGCCGCGAGGGGTTCTTGTACTGCGAGGAGTGCAGCTGGTGGATCGACGACGGGAGGCGCTCGGCGATGCGGGGGATCCTCGGCCGCTGGTAGGGGCCTGTCGCCACGACGACCTGGTCTGCGGTGAGGGTGCCGGCGGAGGTCTCGATGCGGAAACCCGGATCCGGTGTCTCGATCCGGAACCCCTGACTCCCCGGCCGCCCGGGGCCCGCTTCCAGCGACGTCGCCCGGACGCCTTGCACCAGCGGTACGTCGTACGAGCGGACGTAGTCCTCCAGGTAGGCGACGATCTCGTCGCGGACCATGAAGCCGTCCGGCGCGGGACCGGCGTACGGGAAGCCCGGCATGCGGCACTGCCAGTTCGGTGTGACCAGGCAGAAGGAGTCCCAGCGCCGTTCGCGCCACTCGCTGCCGACCCGGTCGGCCTCCAGCACCAGGTGGTCGACGCCCTGCCGGCTCAGGTGCCAACTGGTCGCCAGCCCGGCCTGCCCGCCACCGACCACGACGACCGACCGGTGCGTTCCGTCGACGATCTGCGCCATCCGAGCTCCCGAGGTGGTTCCGACTGGATGACATCCAGTGAAGAACTCCCCGATTGCCGCACGATTGCCCCCGGAACAAACTCAGGTTTCCGAACCACCCACCGGTGTTTCGGGTGGGTAACCACGTACTGCCCGGCGACCGGCAGTTCCACGCCACTCAGGTCCGATCACGGCCATCGTTCGCCGCCGCTCTGGCCCGCGCCGAACTGTTGTTCGTCGAGGCCGAGCAGAGGATGCTCCTCTGCGAATCGCGCATAGAGTTCACGCTCGTATTCCTGGGTAAGCTCTACGACAGCGTCGCAAGTCTCGAGCTTTGCTCGAAGCGCCCGATCTTCAGCGTCAAGCGCGCCCGAATCCACGTGATGATATCGCCACTTATAATGCACGAAGGCGTTTCGCGCCTCACTGATCGCTTTGACAGTCAGCGCAATTTCAGGCTTCAACTGCTCGTCAAATACCAGTTGCCATAGGTAACTAGTTTTCGCATCAAGGCTGCTCCCTCGCAACATCTTCGAGACATCATGCTCACCTAGGCCGACGCGAGATCCGCCCCAGGCAAGCAGGTAGTTCAACCAGTGTTCGAAGTACATCGCGTACATTACCGAGGCGAGCTGCAGATAATCGTCCGAGAAGTACCGCCTTGCCTCTCTGACGATGTTGTTCTTGTGATCGATGACCCAGTGGAGGTTCTCGATCGCCGCCTCGCCGCGATCGATGTACCATCGCGCGAACTCTTGGCGGATTTCCTCGTCAGTCTTCCCTGTGGGATTGATCACGCCGTCACGGATCAAGCTCTCCGTCAGCATCGCAGTCACCCCGCGAGCCAACTCTGCGGGAAATGCGTCCGAATCCAGTTCCATGGTGCACACGATGCCATCGACCGCCGACAACTTCAGCTGCATTTCGATGCAACGCGAGTCGCGAGCGCAGCCCTCGACACGTACGACCCCACCATCCCACCGAACCGATCAGTTGGTGAGTCCCAACAGTTCCACGGACTTCTCGCGCATCTCGACCTTGCGGATCTTGCCGGTGACCGTCATCGGGAAGTCGTCGACGAGCAGGACGTAGCGGGGGATCTTGTAGTGGGCGAGTTTGCCGGTGGCGAACTCCTTGATCGCGGCGGCGTCGAGGGGGTCGGTGCCTGGTTTGAGTTTGATCCAGGCGCAGAGCTCCTCGCCGTACTTGGGGTCGGGGACGCCGATCACCTGGACGTCGGCGATCGACGGGTGGGTGTAGAGGAACTCCTCGATCTCGCGCGGGTAGACGTTCTCGCCGCCGCGGATGACCATGTCCTTGATCCGGCCGACGATGTTCACGTAGCCGTCGTCGCGCATGGTCGCGAGGTCGCCGGTGTGCATCCAGCGGGCGCGGTCGATCGCTTCGGCGGTCTTCTCGTCGTCGTTCCAGTAGCCGAGCATCACCGAGTACCCCCGGGTGCACAGCTCACCGGGCTCACCGCGCGGTACGACCAGGCCGGTGGCCGGGTCGACGAGCTTCACCTCGACGTGCGGCATCACCTGGCCGACCGTCGATGTGCGCCGGTCGAGGTCGTCGTCGCGGCGGGTCTGGGTCGACACCGGTGAGGTCTCGGTCATCCCGTAGCAGATCGCGACCTCGGCCATGTGCATGTCGGCGACGCAGCGCTTCATCACCTCGATCGGGCATGGCGACCCGGCCATCACACCGGTCCGCAACGAGGTCAGGTCGTAGTCGGCGAAGTCGGGCAGCCCGAGCTCGGCGATGAACATCGTCGGTACGCCGTACAGCCCGGTGCAGCGCTCGTCCTGCACCGCGCGCAGCGTCGCGGCCGGGTCGAAGGCCGGCGCCGGGATCACCATGCAGGCACCGTGCGTGGTGCAGCCGAGGTTGGCCATCACCATGCCGAAGCAGTGGTAGAAGGGCACCGGGATGCAGAGCCGGTCCTCGGCGGTGAAGCCGATCAGCTCGGTGACGAAGTAGCCGTTGTTCAGGATGTTGTGGTGCGACAGCGTCGCTCCCTTGGGGAAACCGGTCGTCCCCGAGGTGTACTGGATGTTGATCGGGTCGTCGAACGCCAGCGCCGCCTCGCGTTCGGCCAGCTCCGCATCGGTCGTCCGGCTCGCCGCCTCCACCACGGCGTCCCAGTCCGGCGTACCGATGTAGACGATCTCCTCCAGCGCGGCGCAGTCACCGCGCACCTCCTCGACCATCGCGCGGTAGTCGCTGGTCTTGAACTCCGTGGCCGAGATCAGCAACCGCACGCCCGACTGGTTCAGCGCGTACGACAGCTCGTGCGTCCGGTACGCCGGGTTGATGTTCACCAGGATCGCGCCGATCGTCGCCGTCGCGTACTGCGTGATCGTCCACTCGGCGCAGTTCGGCGCCCAGATCCCGACCCGGTCGCCCTGGCCGATCCCCCGCGCCAGCAGGCCTTTCGCGAAGGTGTCGACGGCAACACCGAACTCGGCGTACGTCCAGCGCCGACCCGACGCGACCTCGACGAGCGCCTCCTGCCCGCCGTACGCCGCGACCGTCCGGCGCAGGTTCGCGCCGATCGTCTCACCCAGCAACGGAACCTCGGACACCCCGGACGCGTACGAAGACAGACCCATGGCGCCATGGTGACTCTCCAGTAGCACTGCGACAACCTCCTTCGGCCTGTCGCGGATACACTAGCAGAGCAGTCGAACATTTGTTCGAGTGAAGGCGAACAGGGTGTGGACGGCAAGCAATGTCATGACTAACTCTGCGTCATGTCCGGTCGCGGAGCGTGGTGATCCGCTTACGCTGGACTGGAGAGGTGTGAGGCCATGGGCTGGTCGGTGGATCGACATGCCCGCAGCGACCGTCCGCCCGGGCGTACCGCCGAGGCGGCTCAGCGGACCGCTGCGGTCCGTGAGCATGTCCGCGCACTGGAAGGCGTGCTGGCCACGGCGCTGGCCGAGGAGGTTTGTGGCACCGACCTGCAGACGCTGAAGCGTGCACCGCGCCGGGCGCCACCGCGGCTGGCGGAGGCGGACCGGCAGCCGCACCCGGGTCCGGTGTGGGCTGCCTTCTTGCCGAGTCCGCCCGGCCCGTTCGCGAGCTGGGTCGGTGGCAACCGGCGCTACGCCCGGCGATTGCGCGACGCCGAGGACAGGTTCGCCGAGGCGATCGAGCGGCACCGGCTGGCCGAGGAGGCCCGGCAGCAGCGGGCGGTCCGGGCTGTCCGGGAGCAGGCCGAGCAGCAGCGCCGGCTCGACGAGGCGACTGCGGCGCAGCATGCCCGCGTCGACGAGTACGAGCGGTGCGTGCGCGCCAAGGACCGGCGTGCGGTCAGCCGCTACTTCCAGAAGGCGCTGGACCGGACGCCGGAGCCGCTGGACTTCCCGACCCGCCGCAAGGCCGGCTACGTGCCCGAGTCGACGCTGCTGGCGCTGGAGTGGGATCTGCCGGACATCAGCGTGATCCCGAAGGCTTCGTCGTACCGGTACGACGAAGCGCAGGACGCCGTCGTCGCCGTACCGCGGGAGGACAAGGAGATCCGGCTGCTCTACCAGCAACTGGTCGCCCAGTGCGCGCTGCGGGCGCTGCACCTGGTCTTTGCCCACGACCGGTACGCCGTGGTCGACACTGTCGTGTTCAACGGGATGGTCGAGGCAGTGGATGCTGCAACGGGCCGGACGGTCCGGCCGTGCCTCATCACGTTGCGGGCGACCAGGGAGCAGTTCACCGCGCTGGTGCTCGACCAGCTCGACCCGGTCGCCTGCGTGCGGCACTACTTCGGCGCGGAGGTCTCCCGGCACCCGGAGGAGCTGCAGCCGGTGGAGCCGGTGCTGGAGTTCGACCTGACCGACCCGCGCACGGTGGAGCCGATGGACGTGGTCAGCGAGCTCGACACCCGGCCGAACCTGCTGGACCTGAGCCCGGAGGAGTTCGAGCACCTGGTGCACAACCTGCTGACCCGAATGGGCCTGGAGACCCGACTGTTCCGCAGCAGCAACGACGGCGGCATCGACTGTGTCGCGTACGACCCGCGGCCGATCACCGGCGGCAAGTTCGTCGTCCAGGCCAAGCTCTACACGCGGACAGTGCCGCCCAGCGCCGTACGGGACCTGTTCGGGACGGTGGTCGACGCCGGGGCGACCAAGGGGATCCTGATCACCACCAGCGGCCTCGGCCCGTCCAGCTACCAGTTCGCGAACGGCAAGCCGCTGCAGCTGATCGACGGGACCGGGCTGCTCGCGCTGTGCCACCAGCACGACATCCCGGCCCGCATCGTCCCCAGGGCTAGCTGATCGGCGACTCGTACACGTACAGCTCGGTGCCGTTGGCGTCCTCACCGTCGTCAGGAGCGGTGAACAGCCGCAGCGTCTTGCCGGAGACCTCCAGCGCCACCGGGTTGCGCGTGGCGCTGTGGCCGGTCGACGAGAACGCCGGGAACGGGATCTCGTGCAGAATCCGGTTGTCGTCCTTCAGGTCGATCAGAGCCAGTCCACCGAGCTCGTAGCCGCCACCGGTCGCGGTCGGCAGCCCGGTGACGCCGCCGCACAGCTGCTTGCTCCGGCTGACGTAGTCACAGTCCTGGTAGTCCAGCAGGTGGCTCTGGTTGGGCTGAGCGTCCAGTTGCTTGCCGGACGCGGTCCACTCGTACAGGGTCCGCGAGCCCCAGCTGACGCCGTGCACCAGACCAGTACGCCGGTCGCGGACGACACCGCCGACGTGGTCACGCACCCGGAACTGCTCAGTGACGCGGTAGGTCTTCGGGTTCACCTTGTAGACGATCGCCTTGCTGTCCGGCCGGTACTCCGCCGCCGGCACCCAGACGTTCTCGCCGTCGAAGTCGATACCGCCCGGGTGGTACACCGTGCCCTCACCGAGCCGGATGTCCTTCAGCAGCTTGCCCTGCCGGGTCAGCACGAACAGGTGGCCGATCCCCTTGCCCGGGCTCCGGTCGTACCCGTCCACCGGCACCGGGTACTTCACCGGCGCCTCCAGCACCTCCACGCTGGACAGGTAGATCAGGTCACCGACCAGCGCGAAGCCCTGCGGGTGGTACGTCGGGAACTTCAGCGGGATCTTGGCGACCTGTGTCCACGGCGTACTGCGGGTGGTCGCCTCGAACGCGCGGGCGACCTGGTCGTCGCGTCCGCCCGCCTCCGCCCCGGCAGTGGTCAGTCCGACGAGCAGTGCGCCCGCCAGGACGGTGGCGAGCATGGTCTTGCGGCGCATGTGGTCTCCCTGGGCGGTGTGGTGGTTGCGGGCAGCGTGTGCCGGGCTGAAGAAGGCCCGGCCGACACCAGCTGACCAGAGGCTGTGCGCCGGGTGAAGTGTCAGACTGCACGCATGGACACTGGGATCACCGTCACCGGGACCGGCCAGGCCACCGCGCCGGCCGATCTGCTGCGCCTCACCCTCAGCGTCGGGCAGGACGCACCCGACGTCGCCGACGCGGTCGCGCAGGTCGCCGAGCGCACCGATGCGGTGAAGGCCGCGCTGCTGGCCGAGGGCGTCGCCTCCGACGACGTCGCCACCAGCTCCGTGTCCGTGCACCCGCAGTACGGCGACCAGATGACCGTCACCGGCTACCGGGCGTCGCACTCGATGATCGTGACCACCACCGACCTGACCGGCTTCGGCCGGTTGCTGAACGCGGCGGTCGCTGCCGTGGGCAACAGCCTGGGCCTGGACTTCCTGCAGTTCGACGTGAAGGACAAGGCGGCGCTGGTGGACCAGGCCCGTCAGCTGGCGTTCCAGCAGGCGCGGCAGAAGGCGGAGCAGCTGGCCGCGCTGACCGGTCAGTCGATCGGCGGGATCGCGGGAGTCAGCGAGACGCAGGGGTACGTCCCGCTGCGCCGGGACATGGCCGCGAAGGCGGTCGGCCTCAGCGCGGGCGGGTTCTCGCCGGAAATGGGCGTCACCCCCGGCGAGCAGTCCATCGATGTCACGCTCGAGGTCCGCTGGAACTGGGCCTGAGTCGTTCGTCTCAAAACAAGACAACCCGCCCACAGGTCTGTTCCGTCGGCCATAGTTCTCCCATGTACGCACCGGCACCGCTTCGACGTCAGCTGAACCGATCAGGTCTGTTGCTGCTCGGCCCTGCCTTCGTGGCGGCCGTGGCGTACGTGGACCCGGGCAACTTCGCGACCAACATCGCGGCGGGGGCGACGTACGGGTACCTGCTGTGCTGGGTGGTCGTCGGGGCGAACCTGATGGCCGTGCTGGTGCAGTACCTGGCGGCCAAGGCCAGCATCGCGACCGGGAAGACGCTGCCGCAGCTGTGCCGGGAGCACTTCCGGGCGACCACCTCCCGCGGGCTGTGGGCGCAGGCGGAGCTGGTGGCGATTGCCACCGACCTGGCCGAGGTGGTTGGTGGAGCGATCGCGCTGAACCTGTTGTTCGGGATCCCGTTGCTGCTGGGCGGTGTGATCACCGGCGCGGTGTCGTTCGGGCTGCTGATCTACCAGTCCAAGCGGGGGCAGCGGCCGTTCGAGGCGGCGATCATCGGGCTGCTGGCCGTCGTACTGGTCGGATTCGTGGTGTCGACGATCCAGTCGGAGCCGTCGGCGTCCGGTGTGGTCGGCGGGCTGGTGCCGCGGCTGGACGGGACGGAGTCGCTGGTGCTGGCGGCCGGCATGCTCGGTGCGACCGTGATGCCGCACGCCATCTGGCTGCACGGCGCTCTGGTCACCGACCGGCACTGGAAGTCGATCCGCTCGACCGCTGGTAAGCAGCGCGTACTCCGGGCCACCAGGATCGACGTGGCCGTGGCGATGGCGCTGGCCGGCGCGGTGAACCTGGCGATGGTCGTCCTGGCCGCTGCCGCGCTGAGCGGAACCGGCGCCGACTCGCTCGACGCCGCGCACAGCGCGATCGGCGACCGCCTCGGTCAGCTCCCGGCGCTGCTGTTCGCGCTGGCCCTGCTGGCCAGTGGTTTCGCGTCCTCCTCGGTCGGCACGTACGCCGGATCGGTCATCCTGGAAGGGTTCTGGCAGAGGCACGTGCCGCTCGCCGTACGCCGGTTGATCACGCTGCTGCCGGCGCTGATCATCCTGGCGATCGGGATCGACCCGAGCCGGGCGCTGGTGGTTTCGCAGGTGGTGCTGAGCTTCGGTATCCCGTGTGCACTGTGGCCGCTGGTGAAGTTGACGGCAACACGGCGCATCATGGGCAGCCTGGTCAACCGGTTGCCGACTACTCTCACCGCATGTCTGGTCGCCACCGCCGTCTCGGTCCTCAACGTCGTACTGATCGTGCTGACGCTGCGAGGCTGACATGACCGCGTCGTTCGTGGTGAGCGACGTGCACGGGCACCCGGACAAGCTGGCCGCCTCGCTGCTGGAGGCCGAGCTGGTCGACGCTGAGGGCAACTGGTCCGGCCGGGACGCGCGGCTGTGGCTGCTCGGCGACTTCTTCGACCGCGGGCCGGACGGGATCGGTGTGCTGCGGCTGGTGCAGCGGCTGAGTGCTCAGGCGTCGCAGGGCAGCGGCGAGGTCCGGATGCTGCTCGGCAACCACGAGATCCTGGCGCTCGGCATGCACAAGTTCGGCGACGAGGCGGTGCCGCACGACGGGATCACGCTGCGCAGTTTCGAGCGCAGCTGGGCGCTGAACGGCGGCATCGACCGCGACCAGGAGCTGCTCACCGACGAGGACGTGGAGTGGTTGCTGGAGCAGCCGATGCTCGGGCTGGACGCCGGGCACCTGCTGATGCACTCCGACACCGCGGAGTACGTCGAGTGGGGCAGCACGATCGACGAGATCAACGCGGGCGCGCGGGCGGACCTGCGCAGTGACGACATCACCGTCTGGTGGGAGATCTGGCGCCGGATGACCGCCCGCTACGCGTTCCGCGGGCCGGAAGGACCGGAGCTGGCCCGGACGCTCCTGCAGCACCTCGGCGGCGAGCGGATCGTGCACGGGCACAGCATCGTCGCCGACCAGATGGGGATCGACCCGGCCTGGGTCACCGGACCGCTGCTGTACTGCGAGGACCTGGTGCTCGGCATCGACGCCGGCACCTTCGACGGCGGGCCGTCGCTCGTCGTGGAGCTCGAGCCGCTCGGGGAATGAATCGGTCCCGCGCCGGGGTTGCTGGTGTTTGGACCAACACCTCGCGGAGCGGAGACGAAGATGGCGGACAAGCCGGTCAGGACCCCTGGCCCGGACCACCCGATCACGGTGGAGAAGAACCCGGACCGGGTGGTGGTGAAGGCCGCCGGCCAGGTGCTCGCCGACACCCGCGCCGCGCTGTCGCTGCAGGAGTCGACGTACCCGGCCGTGCAGTACGTGCCGCTGGCCGACGTGGACGTGAGCCTGCTCGAGCGGACCGCCCACACGACGTACTGCCCGTACAAGGGTGACGCCGGGTACTACAGCATCCTGGCGCTCGGCGAGGCCGGTGTGAACGCGGTGTGGACCTACGAGCAGCCGTACGACGCGGTGGCCGAGATCAAGGACCACGTGGCGTTCTACACCGACCGGATCGAGCTGGAGATCATCGCCGACTGAAGAAGTCCTTCAGGACAGGTGCCAGCAGCTCGGGCGGTACGGCGTGCTGCTGGCCCTCCAGCTCGGCGTACTGGCCGTTCGGCAGCGCCTCGGGTCGTCCGGGCTGTACGGCGGCTCGTGCAGCACGACCCGGGTGATCGGCAGGCCGCCTGCCGCGGCATCGACGAGCAGGCCGGCGCCTGACGAGTGGCCATGACAGCGGCTGACCCGCCGAGCGCGGTGATCACCGCGGCCAGGTCCTCGACCTCGCGGGCGACGGCGTACGGGGTGGTGTCGCCGCTGTCGCCGCGGCCGCGGCGGTCGTACGAGACCACGGTGAAGTCGTCCTCCAGCGCGCGGGCGAGCGGGCGGGTGATGCTGCGGTCGCAGAGCGCGCCGCCGATCAGGACGAGTGGGGTGCCGCGGCCGGAGCGCTCGTAGGCGATCTGGGTGCCGTCGGCGGAGGCAACGTTCTCCATCGGTTCCTCCCTGGGTTCGGCAGGGACGTCGGAGCCGCCGCAATTGGCTCGACATGACCCTCGCGATGCGCTTCACTGCGGGCGATGTCTCATCTCACGCGCGTTGACGAGTACCTGCACGCCGTACCGCTGTCCGGTGCGACGCCGGAGCAGGTCGGGCCGTTCACCCTCTTCCGGTCGACCACGATTTGGCCGTACTACGCCCGCCCGGTGCCCGGCAGCGGCGCCGTGGTCGAGCAGGCCGACGTGGAGCTGGTGCGGGAGCGGTGTGCCGAGCTGGACCTGCCGCTGAGCTTCGAGTGGGTCGTGGAGACCTGCCCGTCGCTGGGGCCTGCTGCTGCGGCTGCTGGGCTGACTGTCGTGGAGTACCCGCTGCTGGTGCTGGAGCGGGCCGACTTCAAGCCGGTGGAGACAGCAGCGCGCTGCGAGATCCTGCCGGCCGACCAGGAGCTGCTGGCGCAGGCCAGGGCTGTGGCGAACGTCGGGTTCAGCAACCCGGGGACAGGTGTCGGCGAGGCCGGTGTGGCCGAGCGGAACGCGCACGAGGTGCCGGAGGAGACCAGCCGGGCTCTGCTCGAGCGGGCTCGCACTGGGGTCTCGGTGACGGCAGCTGTGTTTGGCGACGACGGGATGCTGGCGTCCGGCGTACACCAGCCTGTTGGTACGACGTCGGAGGTCGTGGGAGTGGCGACGCTTCCTGCCGCTCGCCGCCAGGGTCTGGGCGCTGCGGTGACCAGCTGCCTGGTGGAGCACGCGTTCGCGAACGGCGTCGACCTGGTGCTGCTGTCGGCGCAGGACGACGCGGTGGCGGCGGTGTACGAGCGGGTCGGCTTCCACCGGATCGGGCACGCCGGCGGCGCCGAGTGATCGGCAGCACCACCTCGCGGCTGATCGTGCTGCGCGGCAACTCCGGGTCGGGCAAGTCGACGACGGCCCGGCACCTGCGGTCCCGGCTCGGCCGCGGCACCGCGATCGTCGAGCAGGACCAGATCCGGCGCGTGCTGCTCTGGGAGAAGGACCACCCGGGCAACGCCGCGATCGACCTGATCGGGCTGAATGCCCGGTACTGCCTCGACCGCGGCTTCGACGTGATCGTCGAGGGGATCATGCACGCTGATCGGTACGGCGACATGCTGCGGGCGCTGACCGCCGAGCATCGCGGGACGACTCGGCACTACTACTTCGACATCCCGTTCGAGGAGACGCTGGTGCGGCATGCGACCAGGTCCTGGGCCGCGAACGTTGCGCCGGAGTCGATGCGTGAGTGGTACGAGGCGCGCGACCTGCTGGCGGGTGTGGAGCAGCACGTGTTCGACGAGCACCAGGACAGGGATGCGGTGCTGGTGAGGATTCTGGGCGACCTGGGGTTGCCCGCGGACACGCCGGTGGACCCCGGAGCGCTGTCGTACGGGCGGTAGGCGGCGAGATCTCGCCGGAGCGTGCGGCGGGCGGCTGACCGGTTCGACCGGGCCGCGGGTCGTGCGGGGTGTGCCGGGGGCCGTACGGTTGGAGGGATGAGCAACACCGAGCGGACCCGCCCCCGTACCCTCGCCGAGGCGCTGCGGAGCTGGGACGACGGCGCACTCGGGCACCTGCTGCGGCACCGGCCCGATCTGGCGACGCCGATCCCGGCCGACACCGGCCAGCTGGCGGCGAGGGCGACCACGAACGCCTCGGCGGCCCGGGCGATCAACCGGCTCGACGAGTTCGGTGTCGACCTGCTGGAGACGCTGTCCGCTCTCCCTGAGCCGGTGGACCTCGCTGGACTCGCCGCTGGTGTCGGACAGCCGGTGGAGATCGTCCAGCCGCGGGTGACCGAGCTGCTGGCGCTGGCGCTGGTCTGGGGCACCGAGGACGACCTGCGGCCGATCAGATCCGTGCACGAGCTGCTCGGCCCGACACCTGCCGGGCTGGGCCCGGTCACCACTCGCCACTTCGGCGACCTGGACAAGCTGATCGAGGAGGCCGGGCCGGAGGCGCGGGAGGTGCTGGCCAAGCTAACCTGGGGTCCGCCGACCGGCACGGTCGAGAAGGCCGAGCGGCCGGTGACCATCGCGTCGGCCAAGACGCCGGTCGAGCAGTTGCTCGCACGCGGGCTCGTCGTACCGAAGGACGCGACGACCGTCGTGCTGCCTCGGCAGATCGGGCTGCACCTGCGGGGTGGGCGGGTGATGGCGTCGACCCGGCCCACTCCCCCGCCGCTCGACGGCAAGCAGGTGTCGGCCTCGATCGCCGACCGGGCGGCTGCTGGGGCTGCGCTCGACCTGGTTCGGCTGGTCGACCGTGCGCTGGAGCAGCTGGGGACCGAGCCGCCGCCTGTACTGCGGACCGGTGGCATCGGGGTCCGTGAGCTGCGGTCGCTGGCTGGGCGGATCGGTGTCGACGAGCAGGTCGCTGCCGCGGTGCTGGAGATTGCGTACGCCGCTGGGCTGCTCGCCTCAGTTGAGGTGGGCTCCAGCGACCTGTGGCTGCCGACTGGTTCGTACGACGACTGGCTGGAACTCGACACCGCTCATCGGTGGGCTCAGCTGGTCATCGCTTGGTACACAGGGCTGCGGGCGATCGGCCTGATCGGCCGGCGCGACAGCGGCGGTGCGACTGCTGCTGCGCGCGAGCGGTTGGTCAACGCGCTGGCGCCAGATCTGGAGCGGCTGCTGGCGCCGGAGGTCCGGCAGCTGACGCTGCAGGCGCTGGCCGAGGCGGGGGCGGCTTCAGCGCCGGCAGCTGAGTCGGTGGTGACCTGGGTGGCGTGGCACCGACCGCGGCGCGGTGGGCAGTTCCGGGACGACCTGGTCGAGTGGACTCTGACTGAGGCGGCGCTGCTCGGGCTGACCGGGCTGGGTTCGCTGGGCGTCCATGCGAAGCCGTTGCTGGGTGAGGAGCCGACAGCTGACGACCTGGCCGCGGCGATCGCGCCGATGGTGCCTGCGCCGGTGTCGGAGTTCCTGTTGCAGGCCGACCTGACCGCTGTCGCGCCGGGGCCGCTGGTGCGCGCCGTACAGGATGAGCTGACGGCGATGGCGGATGCCGAGTCGCATGGTGGTGGCGGGGTGTTCCGGTTCAGCGAGAGCTCGGTACGCCGGGCGTTCGATCTGGGGCGGACCAGCGACCAGCTGCACAAGTGGCTGGCCGAGCACTCGCGCACGCCGGTGCCGCAGCCGCTGACGTACCTGATCGACGACGTCGCGCGACGGCACGGCGTCCTGCGGATCGGCACGGCCACGACGTACCTGCGCTGCGACGACGAGGACGTGCTGACCCAACTCCTCGGCTCGAACCTGCCGGGTGTGCGCTTCCGGCGACTCGCGCCGACGGTCGTGGTGTCGCCTTCGCCGCCCGACATGGTGCTGGCGCGGCTGCGCGAAGCGGGCCTCGCGCCGCTCGCCGAAACCTTCGACGGCGTCGTCCAGATCAGTACGGCGACCGCCCGCCGCGGCGACGCACCACGCCGCCGTACCAGCCGGGACTTCGTCGACACCCCCAGCGAACTCACCGAGGACCAGGTCAAAGCCGTCATCGAAAAGGTCCGCACCGGCGACCGCCTGGCTGCCGAACGCCCCGAGTCCGCCGGCCAGGAACCCACCGCCCCCGCCGAAACCATCAGCATCCTCACCAACGCCGCCGAGTCCAGCTCCCGCACCTGGATCTCCTACGTGGACCACAACGGCAACGCCTCGGAACGCATCGTCGAACCAGTCCGAGTAGCCGACGGCTGGCTGACCGCCTACGACGACGGCGCCGACCAGCCCCGCACGTACGCGCTCCACCGCATCGCTACCGCGCGACCTGTTTAGAAGAGGGCGTCCTGCTCGATCTCGAGTGGGGCGACCGGCTCCAACGGGACGTTCAGCTGGCTGTCGGCGGGGCTGAGCGACCAGCCTGCAAGGAGGTGGGTGTCCACCAGGACCAGGCCGGCAGACGTCCGTAGGTAGGTGTCGGCGGCGATGGTGCAGGCGACTTCGCCGGTGAGTGTGCTGCCGGGACTGGGTGATTTGAGGGCGGCGTCGGGGTGGAGGCCTGTGGTCGGGAGGCCGTAGGTCTGGGTGTGGTCTTGGATCGCGGCATCACAGCGGGTCTGGCCTTCCGGCCAGGACAGGTCGGCTGCGCGGGCTACCAGGTCTTTCAGGGCGGCCGTGCGGTCAGCGGACGGGACAGGGCGGCTGCGGGCGGCTCGTTTGCGGGTAGTGGAGACGCGGTCGGGGAGGTCGAGTGTCGTCATCAGGAGGTTCTCGATGCGGCGGGCGCCCAGGAGGCTGCCGGAGGAGATGAAGGTCGACGAGAGGGCGCCCTGCTCGAGGAGGCGGGCGTGGCCGCGTTCGGTGGCGGTGATGCCGACCTTCACGACGCTGCCGTGGTGGGCCAGGTAGACCGAGAACGAGCGGGGGTCGTCCAGGCGCGTGTCGGCGGCGATGGAGTTGGAGCGTTCCATGGCCTGGCAGTCGGGGCACTGCGGGGAGCGGCTGGTGGGAGGGAGTTCGGTGGCCGTCGTACAGGCCAGGCGGCGGCCGGCTCGCCAGATGCCGATGCAGCGGCGGTCCGGGCCGAGGGCGAACGACAGCGAGGTCCCAGGAGCGAGCGACGTGGTGACACCGTCGACTCGTTCCAGCTGCGCTTCCGCGCCTTTCCACAGCACGCCGCTTACCCGCATGCGCGCAAGTACAGCAGGGCGCCGACAGTCACGCGCGGGTGACCGGTGCCAGCAGGAGGCCGGTGATCGCGTCCGACAGACCTGTCGCGAGGTGGTGCCAGCTACGAGTCGCCGTGCCCTCAGCGACAGCCCGCTCGTGCTCGGCGCAGCTGTGGACGATCACGTGCCGGGCCATCTCCCCGCGCTCCGCACGCACAGCAGCGGGCAGCCTCGGCAGGCACGGGTTGAGCCCCTCACGCACCTCCCGGAGCTGCGGCGACGTCAGCGCCTCGTCGATCATGATCTGCCGCAGCAGCGGGTCGGTCATCGCCTGCGCCGTGAACCGCCCGTACCAGGTCGGCGCGGCCAGCGTCCCCAGGTACTCCGGCACCGGCCGCACCATGCACGCCACCCAGTCGCCCAGCTCGGGATCAGCGGGCAGCCCGCCGATCATCTCGCCGCGGATGCGCTCGATCGGCTCGCTGTGCCGGCGTACGACGGCCCGCACGAGGTCGGCCTTGGTGCCGAAGTGGTAGCCGACCGCGGTGTTGTTGCCCTGCCCGGCGGCCTCGCTGATCTGCCGGTTGGAGACCACGCCGACGCCGTGCTCGGCGAACAGCTTCTCGGCCGCGGCCAGGATCAGTTCCCGGGTCTGCTGTGCCCGCACCGCCATCGTCAACACCCATCTGTCCACCGGTTGTCGGCTTCAGATTGCCGAGTCGCTTGCTTTAAGTCAACTGACTGACTTACCGTTAGTTGTATTCCGCAACCAACAGTTTCCGCCCGGAGGCCCCTGCATGTCCGCTGTCCCCGCCGCACCGCGCCCCAACGCGGTGGTCGCCGCGCTGGCCTGCGCCGGTATCACGGTCTCGCTGATGCAGACCCTGATCATCCCGCTGGTCCCGCAGCTGCCGGCCCTGCTGCACGCCACCCCCAGCGACGCGACCTGGGCGATCACCGCCACCCTGCTGGCCGGTGCGATCGCCACCCCGATGATCGGCCGGCTCGGTGACATGTACGGCAAGCGCCGGATGCTGCTGCTCAGCCTGAGCATGCTGGTGATCGGCTCGATCATCGGCGCGCTGAGCGACTCGCTGACGCCGATGATCGTGGCCCGCACCCTGCAGGGTCTGTCGGCCGGCGTCATCCCGCTCGGCATCAGCATCATGCGCGACGAGCTCCCGTCCGACCGGCTCGGCACCTCCATCGCGCTGATGAGCGCCTCCCTCGGCATCGGCAGTGCGCTGGGTCTACCGGCCGCAGCGCTCCTGGCGGAGTACACGAACTGGCACGTGCTCTTCTGGACAGCAGCCGCAGCGGGCGCAGTAGTGCTCGTGGTGGTCGTCGCACTCGTCCCCGAGTCCTCCGTACGCAGCGGAGGCCGCTTCGACGCGCTGGGCGCCATTGGACTGTCCGTCGGGCTCTTCTGCCTGTTGCTGGCGATCTCCAAGGGCGCCGACTGGGGCTGGGGCAGTGGCGTCACCGACGGCCTGTTCGCAGCCGCCGTACTCGTGCTGGTGCTCTGGGGCTGGTACGAGCTGCGCGCCAAGCAGCCGCTGGTCGACCTGCGGACCACTGCTCGCCGCCAGGTGCTGCTGACCAACATCGCCTCGGCCGTGTTCGGCTTCGCGATGTTCGCCATGTCGCTGGTCCTCCCGCAGCTGCTGCAGCTCCCGAAGGCCACCGGGTACGGCCTGGGCCGCTCGATGCTCGCCGTCGGCCTGGTGCTGGCGCCGTCCGGTCTGGTGATGATGGCGACGGCTCCGCTGTCGGCCAAGATCTCCCGGACCCGCGGCCCGAAGGTGACGCTGATGCTCGGCGCGGTCGTGGTCGCGCTCGGTTATGGCCTGGGCATCGTGATGATGTCGGCGGTCTGGCAGCTGGTCGTGATCGCAGCCGTGATCGGCGCCGGCATCGGTCTGGCGTACGGCGCGATGCCGGGCCTGATCATGGCCGCCGTCCCGGTCTCGGAGACCGCGGCGGCGAACAGCCTGAACACGCTGATGCGCTCGATCGGTACGTCGGTGTCGAGCGCGGTCGCCGGGCTGGTGCTGGCCCAGGTGACGATCTCGTTCGGCGGCTTCCAGGTCCCGTCGCAGAACGGGTTCCGGCTGATCCTGGCGATCGGCTGCGGGGCGTCGCTGCTCGCGCTGGCGATCGCCGCGTTCCTGCCGCGGCACAGCCCGGCGGTGCCGCAGGCGGCCGTCGTACCGGGGACGCTGGAGGCCGACCCGGTCGGGTGACTTGCGGGACGAGGCACAATGGAGGGTCGGGCAGGGTGTCCTGCCCGGCCTCATCCGTCTGACGGGAGATGTTGCGTGACCGACGGACCGTTGATCGTGCAGTCCGACAAGACCCTGCTGCTGGAGACCGCGCACCCGGACTCGAACGACTGCCGCAAGGCGATCGCCCCCTTCGCCGAGCTGGAGCGGGCGCCCGAGCACGTGCACACGTACCGGTTGACCCCGCTCGGCCTGTGGAACGCCCGGGCCGCCGGGCACGACGCGGAGCAGGTGATCGACGTCCTGCTGCGCTACAGCCGGTACCCGGTCCCGCACTCGCTCCTGGTCGACATCGCCGAGACGCTGGACCGGTACGGCCGGCTCCGCCTCGAGAAGCACCCGCAGCACGGACTGGTCCTGGTGACGACGGACCGGCCGGTGCTGGAGGAGGTGCTGCGCTCGGCCAAGGTGAAGCCGCTGCTGGGCGACCGCATCGACGACGACACCGTGCTGGTGCACCCGTCCGAGCGCGGGCACCTGAAGCAGACGCTGCTGAAGCTGGGCTGGCCCGCTGAGGACCTGGCCGGGTACGTCGACGGCGAGAAGCACAAGATCGACCTGGACACCGACGGCTGGGAGATGCGGCCGTACCAGCAGCAGGCGGTCGACTCGTTCTGGCACGGCGGCTCCGGCGTCGTCGTCCTGCCCTGTGGCGCCGGCAAGACGATCGTCGGCGCGGCCGCGATGGCGCAGGCCTCCGCGACCACGCTGATCCTGGTCACCAACACGGTGTCGGCGCGGCAGTGGAAGGAGGAGCTGCTCAAGCGGACCAGCCTCACCGAGGATGAGATCGGCGAGTACTCCGGTGCCCGCAAGGAGATCCGCCCGGTCACGATCGCGACGTACCAGGTGATGACGACCCGGCGGAAGGGCGTCTACACGCACCTGGAGGTGTTCGACGCCCGCGACTGGGGCCTGATCGTGTACGACGAGGTGCACCTGCTGCCGGCGCCGATCTTCCGGATGACCGCGGACCTGCAGACCCGGCGCCGGATCGGCCTGACCGCGACGCTGGTCCGCGAGGACGGCCGCGAGGGCGACGTGTTCTCGCTGATCGGCCCGAAGCGCTACGACGCGCCCTGGAAGGACATCGAGGCGCAGGGCTGGATCGCGCCGGCCGACTGCATCGAGGTCCGGGTCGACCTGGAGCAGACCGAGCGGTTCGTCTACGCGACCGCCGAGCCCGAGGACCGGTACCGGCTGGCCGCGTCGACCCCGGCCAAGTCGCGGCTGGTCCGGCAGATCGCCGACCACCACAAGGGCGAGCCGATGCTGGTGATCGGCCAGTACATCGACCAGCTGGACGAGCTCGGCGAGCGGCTGGAGTGCCCGGTGATCAAGGGCGAGACGACGGTCAAGGAGCGCCAGCGGCTGTTCCAGGCGTTCCGGACCGGCGAGATCGACCGGCTGGTGGTCAGCAAGGTCGCGAACTTCTCGATCGACCTCCCGGAGGCGTCGATCGCCGTCCAGGTGTCCGGGACGTTCGGCTCGCGGCAGGAGGAGGCCCAGCGGCTGGGTCGCGTACTGCGGCCGAAGGGTGACGGGCGGACCGCGCGGTTCTACTCGATCGTCGCCCGGGACACCGTCGACGCCGAGTTCGCCGCCCACCGCCAGCGCTTCCTGGCCGAGCAGGGTTACGCGTACACGATCGTGGACGCCGAGAACTTGTTCGCTAGCTGATCAAGTCGTCGCAAGGGATCAAGGGGCACGGAACGCGTTTGAGGTAAGGGCCCATGGAGCGGTCGCCGGTGGCGGCGGCCGCTGCTCCTGCCCAGTGGTCGCGGCCGATGACCACCGGGTAGCCGGCGAAGCCGTTGAAGCCGGCCCGGGCCAAGGCGGCCGGTTCAGGGGTCGTCACTGACAGGACTCGTTCGAGGACTGCAGGTCCGACCTCTGGGCGGTCGACCATGTGGAAGAGCGCGGTGGGCGCATCCGTTTGCTCCGCCCAGGCGAACGCGGCCTTCACCGAGTGGGACAGCCCGTCCGACCAGTCCGGTGACGGTACGACGGTGACGTCCTCTCCCGCCAGCAGCGCGACCACGTCCGGCGCCGCCGCGCCGACCACCACACCGATCGGCCCGCAGCCCGCCGTACGGAGGACGCCGACCGAGCTGACCACCCACGGGGTCCCGTCGGCCGCGCGCATCAGACCGCCCGGCATCCCGAGCCTGGTCCCGGCGCCGGCCGCGAGCAGGACGCCGACCAGTTCTCCCATCCGGACAGTGTGACCTGTCGTCTCCACGTCATCCAGGAATTGACCCGGCACCGGCGTGGGTTGCACCGTGGGAGAGGGGGTGACGGTCCGGTAGCGGGTCGTGACCCGGGGGTTGCCCAGGGCAACTTCAGGGTCGCGCCTGGGGTATTCCGGAGGCTTCGACCGGTACCGTCGAAAAGTATGGGGACACAGGCACTGGAGCCCGTCGGGCTGGGTGAACGGCACCGGTCGGCAGGCCCAGTGGTCTGGCGAGTGGTCCGGGAAGCAGTCCTGCTGGCCACGCTCTTCCTGGTCTACAGCGCGGGCCGGCAGATCGCCGCGAAGCACACCGGGTCGGCCTTCGACCACGCCGGTCAGGTGCTGTCGTTCCAGCGCTGGCTGCACCTGCCGAACGAGGCAGCGCTGCAGCAGCACGCTCTCCAGGTCCCGCACCTGGTCGAGGGCGCCAACCTGTACTACGCCTCCGTGCACGCGCCGCTGACCGCCGTCGTCCTGCTCTGGTTGAGCATCTGGCGCCCGGCGGCGTACCCGCGAGTGCGCTGGACGATGGTGTCGGTCACCGCACTCGCCCTGATCGGCCACATCGTGTACCCGCTCGCGCCGCCGCGGATGATGCCCGGCTTCGTCGACACCGGACTGCTCTACGGCCAGTCGGTCTACGGACCGGACCACTCCGACGGCGTCGCGAACCAGTTCGCCGCGATGCCGAGCCTGCACGTCGGCTGGGCGGCGCTGATCGCGCTGTCGATGATCCTGATCACCCGCACGAAGTGGCGCTGGCTGTGGCTGCTGCACCCGGTGATCACGTTCGGCGTGGTGGTAGTGACAGCGAACCACTACTGGATGGACGGGCTCGTCGTGCTGGTGCTCCTCGCGGTCAGTCTGCCGCTGCTGCTCAGGCCCGGTCTGCGCGTCGCGGCTAATTCGGTTTCCCCGGCGGCCGCGGTCAAGTAACGTGACCGGGCTCCCCTGACCGTCGGCCCGCTTTGCGGAGGTCCTGTCATGCCCCCGGACGATCCCACCCTCGACGACGAACGCTCCTACCTGGCGACGTCGCGCGCCGCGCTCGCGGTGATGCGCGCGAAGACCGGCTCGCTGGAGATCGCCAGCGCCGACCCGGTGAACACCGAGTTCCTCAAGCAGGCGATCTGGCGCCGGATGAAGGAGCTCGAGGACGACCCGGACGTGCCGCTGTTCTTCGGCCGTCTGGACTACCTGCAGCCCGCGCCGGAGTCCTTCCACATCGGCCGCCGGCACGTCAACGACGAGGCCGGCGAGCCGCTGGTGGTGGACTGGCGGGCCGAGATCTCGGTGCCGTTCTACCGGGCCAGCAAGACCGAGCCGATGGGTGTTGGGACGCGGCGCCGGTTCGGTTTCACGCACGGCGAGATGACCGCGTTCGAGGACGAGGACCTGACCTCCGCGGACGCCGCCGAGGAGCACAGCGACATCCTGGACGCCGAGATCGAGCGTCCCCGGTCCGGCCCGATGCGTGACATCGTGGCGACGATCCAGCCCGAGCAGGACGTGATCGTCCGGGCCGGCGTCGAGCAGACCATCTGCGTCCAGGGCGCGCCCGGGACCGGGAAGACTGCCGTCGGGCTGCACCGGGCGGCGTACCTGCTGTACGCGTACCGCGACCAGCTGTCGCGCGCCGGGGTTCTGGTGGTCGGGCCGAACGCCAGCTTCCTGCGGTACATCGGCGACGTGCTCCCCGCGCTGGGTGAGATCGAGGCGAAGCAGACGACCGTCGAGGAGATGGTCGCGCGGGTGAAGATCGCCGGGCCGGGTCCGGCGCCGGTTGACGTGCTCAAGGGCGACGCCCGGATGGCCGAGGTGCTGCACCGGGCGGTCTGGTCGGGCATCCAGCCGCCGAAGGAGTCGCTGGTCGTACCGCGCGGCTCGCACCGGTGGCGCGTCCCGGCGTACGAGGCGGAGGAGCTGGTCACCGAGCTGCGGACCAGAGGCATCCGGTACGGCGCTGGGCGGGGCATGCTGCCGCAGCGGCTCGCGCACGCCGTGCTGCTGCGGATGGAGGCCGCTGGAGACTCACCTGACGACCGGGTGCAGGACGCGGTCGCCAGGAGCCGACCGGTGAAGCAGTACGCCGAGCAGCTGTGGCCGGCGGTGGATCCGGTGAAGCTGCTGTTCCGGCTGTTCACCGACGCGGAGCTGCTGGCTGAGCATGCTGCTGGGGTGCTGACCGAGGAGGAGCAGCAGCTGCTGCTGTGGGAGAAGGCGCCGCGGTCAGCGGGGGCGGCCAAGTGGTCGGTGGCCGATGCGACGCTGATCGACGAGCTGGCCGACCTGGTGGACCGGACGCCGAGCCTCGGGCACGTCGTACTGGACGAGGCGCAGGACCTGTCGGCGATGCAGCTGCGGGCGGTGGGGCGGCGGTGCTCGACCGGGTCGATGACGGTGCTCGGTGACATCGCGCAGGGGACGACGCCGTGGGCCACGCCGTCGTGGGACGAGGCGCTGACGCACCTGGGCAAGACCGGGGCGCACACGGAGGAGCTGACGGCCGGCTTCCGGGTGCCTGGTCAGGTGATCGAGTACGCCGCTCGCCTGCTCCCGCAGATCGCTCCGCACCTGACGCCGCCGACTGCTGTCCGGCGGGCGCGTGGTGAGCTGGCGATCACGCGGGTGGCCGACAGCCTGGCTGCTGCTGTCTCTACCGTCAGCGAGGTGTCCGAGCGTCTCGGCTCGATCGGACTGATCGTGCCGGACGCGCTGGTCGTGGAGACTCGCAAAGCACTGCAGGACAAGGGCCTCACGTTCGCGGTGCTGGGCGACGAGGACGATGTCGAGACGCACCTGGACGTTGTGCCCGCCAGCCTGGCCAAGGGTCTCGAGTTCGACCACGTGGTGCTGGTGGAGCCGGCGGGGATCATCGCCGGCGAGGCGGACGAACGCACCGGGCTCCGCAGGTTGTACGTATGCCTAACCCGTGCGGTGACGTCGTTGGCGGTGCTCCACTCGGAGGACCTACCAGAAGTACTTCGTTAGAAGCCTCTGGAGCCACCTGAGCGGCGCGAAGACCGGCGGCTGGAGCCTCCTCCGCTGGAGCGGGTTCTGGAGGAGAAGGAGCGGCGGCGGCTCGAGCCGGAGCTCCAGCTGCTGTCGGAGTCGCCGGAGCCCGAGCTGGCTGACCAGTTGCCGATGGACGTGCCGATGTTCGAGGCGGCTCGGCCCAGGCGGGCGCCGGCTCGGCGGGAGGCCCAGCGGGCTCGCATCTCGTTGCCCGCCCGGCGGGCGTCCTCGTCGGGGAACCACCAGCGGCGGCCGTCGCCTCGCGACCAGTAGCCGTCGATGTACGACGCCAGCTCCTCGCCGAGCGTCCAGTACGGGCGGGCGCGGTCCCGCACGGTGACCATGCGGATGTCCGGCTGCTCGTTGGCCGCCAGCCGCGCGGCACACGCGTCGCAGACGTCGACGGCCCGCTGGGCGCCGTGCTCGGGCGTCCAGTTCGCCGAGCCGGTGCTGGGACCGTGGCGCGGGTCGAAGAAGCACGGGGCCGTCGGCTCCGGCATCGGCTTGCCCGCTCGTACGGCGTCCAAGCAGAGCAGCCCGTAGCGAGCAGAGCCGAGCAGTGTCGCCACCGCCTCCGTGTCGCTGTCGCCCTCGGCAGCGTCGAGCCGGTGCCGCGCCTTCTCCACCGCGTCGAGCACGTCCTTCGACAGCTTCGCCTGCTGCGCGTCACCGGTTGTCGGCAGCGCTGACACCTGCTGCGACAGTGCGATGATCTCCTCGTTCAGGAGCGGCTTGGAGACCTCCAGGTGCTCCTGCTCCTCCTTGCGGCGAGCCCGGCGAGCGCCCAGCGCGGTCACACCCCACCAGAGCCCACCGAGCCCAGCAGCTCCGCCAGCCCAGGGCGCAGCGTCGACGTAGAACGGCTTGTCGATCACCTGTCCGCGCTGGATGAACCGCTCGAGCATCTCCTCGTAGTCCGGCGCGCAGCAGTCGACCGCCTGGTCGACGGCGTCTCCCACGTAGTACGTCGGCCCCTTGTCCGCCCGCTGCACCGCGTGGAAGCCGCGCCCGGCCGACTCGGACCGCGCATCCACCAGTACGGCGTACACGCCCTCGACGCCGACCCGGTCGTACAGCTGGTCGGCGATCTCCTCGCCGTCCCAGGCGAGCCGCGTGTACGACGAGATGCTGCTCGGCGCCGTGTCGATGGCCTCGGCCGGGATCACCGCGATCCGCATCGGCGCGGCAGCGGCCTTCGCGGCCCGGTCCAGCTCGCCGGTCTCGGTGGCGGTCAGCTTCTTCACCGCCGGGTCGACCCAGACCCCGGTGTCGCCGAGTGCGGCCGCCACCTTGTCCATGTAGCGCCCTGCTTCCGCCTCCGCGCGCTTTCGGTCGCCCACGATGTCCGGCGGGGTGTAGCGGAAGGTAGGTCTCGGCTTGGTGGGAGTAGGCGTAGGAGCAGCCTCAGCAGCAGCTACCGGGAAGGCGGAGAGCAGCACTGCACCCAGCAGCACTCTGGCGATCGTCATCGGGTTCCTCCCGAGAGGCGGGCTTGGCAGGCGGCGCAGACAGGGACCTCGCGGCTCTTGCCACCGGGCGGCGTGTACATCCAGTCGGTCACGGACGTCCCGTGGGCTGTGTCGAAGAAGCACAGCGCACGCCGAGCGGGCTTCGGCGTACCGGCGACGAGCGCCTGGGCGCAGGCCAGCCTCCAGCGCCCGTACTCGACCGTGGCCCGGACCTCGCGCAGTTGCTCGTCGCTGGGCGCTGCGTCGACCACACGCCCGGCGTCGGCGTACGCGTCCATCGCCGCCTGCACGTCTGCACCTGTGTCCACGCCGTCCAGACGCACGTCCGCCGCATCCAGTTCCTCGCCGAAGCGCGTCACGTCCTCCCGTGCCAGCGCCTGCCGCTCCTCCAGGCTGTCCGCCTCGTCCGGCAGTACGTCGTACGACGGCCGGTAGAGCGCAGGCCCCTCCTCCTGGCGCGGCCGGCGCCTCCACCACCACAGCCCCGCACCACCAGCGACGACCACCGCAAGCAGCACGACCAGCCAGACCGGGAAGCCACCGCTGTCCGCCTTCGGCACGTCGAGCTGATCCAGTACGCCGTTGAGCGTGCCGACCGGGTCAGACCGGCTGTGCTTACCCAGCTCGTCGGTGAGGATCCGGTCGATCGGGGTGTCCACCCCGACCGCGCTCCCCCACACGATCGCTCCGCCGAACACGACCAGGTAGATCCCGTCCTGTCGCTGCAGGTCGACCACCTGGTCGACGTACGAGCGTGCTGCCTGCTCCCGCGACCCGGTGGTCGCCAGCGACGCCGCTGGGACCACAGCGATCTGGATGGCCGGGTCCTGTCCCTCCACCCGCTCAGCGAGCTGCTCGGCCTGCTTGTCGGTGACCAGGGCTCGCTGCGTCGGGTCGACGTACACCGGACTGCTCTGCCACCCCTCCACGACGGTGCTGGGACCAGTCAGTGGAGCGGCGAGCAGGAGCAGTCCGGCCAGAAGACGCATGCGGGCTAGCTTGCCCCACGCGGGGTCCTAGTAGATCGACAGGGACAGCAGGTGGACCTTGCCGCGGGCCTGAGTGACCCGCACGCGCACCTGGTCGGTCGTCAACGGGTTGTCGAGCGTGAGGATCCGCTTGTGGCCGACGGCACCGAACGTGGCGACCTGCTTCCAGGTGCCCTGCGACCGGACCTCGACCACACCGGCCTCCACCTGCTGGCCGTGGCGGATGTCCTCACCGAGCGACACCCGCCGCACTGTCGACGGGTGAGCCAGCCGAACGGTCATGCCGTCGTCGCTGAACCGCCCACCAGCAGCGAGATCGGTCGGCATGTCAGCAGCGAGCCTGGCTCGCCACTCCGCCAGCCGGGTCACGTCCTGGTCGTCCAGCCGCCCCTGGCGGTCCGGTGGGATGTTGAGCAGCAGCACGGAGTTCCGGCCGACCGACTTGTAGTAGATATCGGCCAGCTCGTCCACGGACCGCGGCGACTGCTCCGGGTGGTGGAACCAGCCCTCCCGGATCGACACGTCCGACTCGGCCGGCCACCAGGCCAGCTCGGTCGCACCGGCGTCCCGCCCGGCCAGCAGCGCCTTCCGGCTGCCCTGGTCGGCAGCGGCGTACCCGAGGGCGTAGTCCGGTGCGCCGTTCGGCTTGGTGATCGTCGGTACGACGTTGAACTCGTCCGGCCGGGCCAGACCGGACTCGTTGCCGACCCAGCGCACGTCCGGTCCGCTGACCGCGATCGTCGCCTGCGGCGCGAGCGCCCGGATCAGCTGGTACCAGCTGGGGAAGTCGTAGGTCTCCACCTTGTCCGGTGGGATCCGCCCCTGGGCTCCGTCGAACCAGACCTCGTCCACCGGCCCGTACTCGGTCAGCAGCTCGTACAGCTGGTTCAGCATGTAGGCGCCGTAGTCGGACGCGGTCAGCGTGTACTGCGGCAGGTCCTGCCCGGCCCGGTCGTCGCCGGGCACCAGCGTCGGGATGGTGCGCGCCGTGTGCGCGCTGCCGTTGGCGTAGACGCCGTCGAGGAACTGGTTCTCGTCGGCCGGGGACAGGTAGAGGCCGACCTTCAACCCGTACTTGCGCATCGACTTCACGAACGCCTCGACCACGTCGCCCTGGCCGCCCTGCCAGGAGCTGGAGGCAACGCTGTGGTCGCTGTAGCGGGAGGGGTAGAGCAGGAAGCCGTCGTGGTGCTTGACGGTCAGGATGGCCAGCTTGAAGCCCGAGTCGCGCAGCGTGCGGGCCCACTGGTCGGTGTCCAGCCCGGTCGGCTGGAACAGGTCGGGGTCCTCGTCGCCGTGTCCCCACTCCAGCCCGGTGAACGTGTTGACGCCGAAGTGCAGGAACGCCGTCTGCTCCATCCGCTGCCACTCCACCTGCCGCGGCTCCGGCCGGATCGCGGAAGCCTTGGCGACCAGCGAGGTCACGCACTCGCCCTCCGCCACCGGCATGGTCTGCGCGGGCCTCAGCTTGCCCACCACACACGGCAGCGCCTTCAGCCCGGCCGGCGGCTTCCCCAGGAAGCTGCTGAGCCCGACCCCGTACGCCGTACCGCGTGCGCCGGTCAGCCAGCGCACTTCCTCGACCTGGTCGGTGGCAACGCTCGTACTGAGCGCCGTCACGCCCGGCGCGGTCAGCACGCTGACCTTGCCCTCATCGACCACCACCCCCAAGTAGTGGTAGGCGACACCTTCCTTCACCGCGGCGGCCGGCAGCCGAACCTCCGTCGACTTCCCACCCGCGCGCAACACCACGGAGTGCTTGCCCTGGGCAACCAGCTCCACGTCGCCGAGGTCGATCAACGAGGTCCCGCGGTCGAGCAGGTCGGGCGAGACCACCGTCTCCGCCAGCACCCCACCGTCGAGCTCCCCACGCCAGCTGACGCCACCACCGGCCAGCTTCAGCCGGCCAGGCTCAGTGATCTTCCCACCGGCCACCGCAAGCTGCGACGCCTTCTCCCCCAGGCCTGGCGCGTACTGCCCCTGGCTGATCGTCCCCTCGAACCCGACGCTCACCTTCGGCGTCGACGCGATCGGCTTGGCCAGCCGCAGGTCGGCCGGGTTGAACGCACCAGTGAACGTTGCCAGCCGCACCTGGCGGACCGACCCCGCCAGACCGCGCTGCAGCGCTGACGGGTGCACCTCGTTGCCCACACCGATCTCCGCACCCGCGTCGGGATGCCAGGTCGCCGTACCGGCTGTGCTGGTTGCAGCAGGGAGTTGCTGGCCATCCAGGAAGGCGTGCAGCGTCGCACCGGCGCCGTCGACCTCGTAGGCCAGTGCCAGCACGTGCTGCTCACCAGCACTCGGCACCGGGACCGACTGGACGACATCGGTCCACTGGCCGTTGACCTCCGAGCTGAAGCCGTACTGGAGGTTGCTGCCGCTGTAGCGGCCGAACACCGCGCCACCGATGGCAGTGACCGTCGCCAGGTTGGACTGGGTCGCCGCCGGGGTGAACGCCGTCTCGACCAGGAACGAGCGCTGGACCGAGCCGCCGGTGATCGGCGTACCGGGCTGGAACCGTACGCCGTCGGCAGCACCCGCGAGCACCAGCCCGCGGACCGGGTCCAGGGACTCCGCACCGGTCCGACGGGTGAGCGTGCCGCCCATCACCTCCCCGGTCGCGGCTGTGTAGGTGTTGCCGCTGGAGAACGAGCCACCGAACGACACGTCGAGCACATCAGGATCAGCTGCCACAGCGGGCACGGTACCCATCACTCCGATCAACAGGGCCGAGGCCAGCAGGAGGCGGGCCTTCACTTCGCGTCCACGGTGATCTCGGCGGCGGTCCCGAACGGGTTGCCGCTCGCCTCGCTCAGCTGGACCAGCCGCACGTACCGGGCGGTCGTCGCCGCGACCGGCACCCACTTGGCCTCCGGGCTGTTGCCGAACGTGCCCTTGGAGACCGGCTGTCCCCAGCTGACGCCGTCGCTGCTCAGGTAGAGCTCGTAGTCGGCAATGCGACCGTTGGTGGCGTTCTGCCGGGTCAGGTAGGTCACCGCACAGACCGACTTGTCAGCGCCCAGGTCCAGCTGGATCTCGTGCGGCGGCTGCGGCTGACGCGCCGACCACTCGGTGTGCCAGAACGTCGCCGGGTTCCCGTCGATCGCGTTGACCGCCCGGCCGTCCTCACCGGCGGTCTCCTCGCTGTCCACGAACTTCACCGCGACCGGGCTGGTCGCTGCGGTCGCACAGCTCAGCCGTACGCCGGCTGTCGCGCTCAGCCGATGCGTTGCGCCGTTCTGCTTGTACGACGTGGTTGCGCCGAGCGCCGCCGTACCTGCTGGCGCGTCGGCCGGAGGGGTCGCGGTGAACGTCGCCCCGAAGCTCCCACCGGCAGCGATCGCCGCCGTGGACCTGCTCGCCGGAGTGACGCTCCAGCCGGCCGGAACCGACGGCTGAACGGTGACAGAAGTAGCGCGGTCCTTCGCCGTGACGGTGACCGTCAGCTGCGCAGTGGAGCCCGCGACGACCGTCTGGCGGTCGACCGACGCCACAGCCCGCAGTACGGGCTTCAGGGTCAGCGGAATCGCCCGGTGGCCGTCGGGGATCTGCTGGACCAGTCCGCCGGAGCTGTCGAGTGTGGCGACCATGCGGGTGATCGCGTTGACCAGCGTGATCCTGCCGCCCGACTTGGTGAGCTGCCAGCGTTGCAGGCGGTTGGTGGAGTCGCACGCCTCGGCGGTGATCGGTGTGCCGGGCTGCAGCGGGGTGTTGAGGTAGCGAACGCCGACCCGGGACTCGGCGCAGCGGCCGGTCGCCAGGTCGGTCAGCGTGTAGTAGCCGTCGGTGGTGGGCGTGACGTCCCAGGCGGACTCGGTGCGGGACAGCTTCAGCTGCGCCGCCGAGGCGCCGAGGTAGTTGCGGCCGACGGAGAGCGAGTAGGTGCCGGCGGCCACCGGCGTACGGTCGACGTTGACGAAGCCCGGCGCGCGGCCGACGGCGTCGGCGCGGGCGGAGAAGGCGGCGTACGTCGGGTCGGGCTTCACCGTGCTCCAGGTCGCCTGCGCGACCAGCCGCAGCGGCATCCGGACCTCGGCCTCGATCTCGTTCTCGGTGTTGCCGGAGCCGTTGTCCGGCCAGAGGGTGATCTTCGCACCGGTGACACCGTTGCTACTGGCAAGCGTTTCGCCCTCGAAGCGGAGCGGGGTCCAGTTCGAGTCGTAGAGCTGCTGGGCATTGGTCTTGAAACCGCCGCGGACGTTGTAGAGCGCGTAGGCGGAGTTCATCACCTTGCGGCCCTCGGCGATCAGCCGGCTCGGCTTCACACCGCCGCTGAGCCAGTGCTCGACGACGATGTCGCGGTCGAGCGGAACGGTCGCGGCGTCGGTGATGCCGTCGTTCCAGATCCGAAGGGTCTTGCCCTTGGCCTTCACGTGCGCGTTGACCCGGTTGATGAAGTCGACGAAGGCGTCCTGCGGGACGGCGTCCGGACCGAACTTCGCGCGGGCGTAGGCGAGCAGCTGCGGGTACTTCGCGTAGTCGGAGCCGAGCATGTACTCGTCGGCCCCCATGTGCCAGTACGGCGTCCGGAAGGTGCGCAGGTTCTCGTCGATGATCGCGGTCAGGAAGTCGAACGCCTCGGGCTTGGTGATGTCGAGCCGGGAGACCTGCTTGGCGCCGGTGTTGTCGGTCAGCTGGAGATCGGGGCGGTTGCGGATCCACGGCTCGATGTGCCCGGGCGAGTTGACCTCGGGGACGATCGTGACGTGGTACTTGTCCGCGAGCCTTTGCAGAGCGGCGATCTGGGGCTTGGTGTAGTAGCCCCACTCGACGGACTCGGGGTGGGTGTCGCTCTTGATCTTCAGCTCGACCCAGAGCTGGTTGAGCTTGAGGTAGGCGGCGTCTTTGATGAGACGTTCGAACCATTGGGTGGAGATGTTGATGAGGCAGGCGCAGACGCCGACGCCGCGTTCGGCGTACGCCGGGATGTCGGTCACGCGGCCGGCGGGGACCTTGCCGTTCTTCAGCATCTGGAGGATGGTCCGGGTGCCGTAGAAGACGCCGGCGTTGGTTTTGGCGGTGACGCTGATGGTTTTCCCGACCGAGAGTTCGTATCCCTCGGCACCAAGCTCTGTGCGCTTGGAGTCGACGGCGAGGACGATGTCGCCGGTCTTCGCACGACCACCGACGACAGGCAGCCGAACATCCTCGGCGAAGGTCTCAGCTTCTCCACGCGCAGAGTTGGCAACCACCCTGCTGCGTTTGCTCAGTTCGAACTGCCCAGCAGCAGACTGCCAACCAGACAAAGCAGGCAGCACCTGCGGAACACTCTTTGTTTCAACAGCTTGTGCTGGAGCAGCCAGACCTACAGCTGCCAGCAGTGCGACCAGTAGAAGACGGATGGTGTGCTGCGGGCGGTGCAGCTTCACGGTGGGGCTCCTCAGCGGCGGCGGCGGGTGTGGTGGGGGCTGATGGATTTGGTGAGGTCTATGGAGTTGGCGGCTCTGTAGGAGGTGAGTTGGGCGACTCGGATGTAGAGGCAGTCGGTGACGACCAGTTGGGAGTGGCGGGCGGCCAGGCCTCCGCTGCGGAAGGTGGTTTCCAGGACGGCGGTGGCGAGTACCTCGTCTGCGGCTGCGGCGAGCGGGGAGCGCGGGTCGCTGGTGATGGCTATGACCTGGGCGCCTCGGTCTTGGGCGAGCTCTACCGGCTCCATGACCTCAGTGGTGGCGCCGGAGTGGGAGATGGCTACTACGGCGTCAGATGCAGTGAGGAGGGCAGCGGACGTGGCAGCGCCGTGGATCTCCGGCCACGCCCGCACCTGGCAGCCGATGCGGAACAGGCGCATCTCCAGCTCGGCGGCGATCGTCGAGCTGCCGCCGACGCCGTACACGTCGATCCGGCGAGCAGCAGCCAGTACGTGGGCGGCCCGGTCGAGCGCCTCCAGGTCGAGCTGGTCGACGGTCTGGGTGATCGCGCGGATGTCGGCGTTCGCCACCACTGTCGCGACCCGGGCGACGGTGTCGTCGTCATTGATCAGCGGACCGAGGTCTGTGCTCCAGCCGGGCACCTCCGCGCGGCCCAGCTGCGCAGCCAGCGCGATCCGCAGCTGCTGATGGCTGGACAACCCCACAGCCTGCGCGAACCGCGTGACGCTCGCCTGCGAAACCCCCGCCCGCTCAGCCAGCGCAGCAGTCGACAGCTCCGCAGCAACCGCGGGCTCAGCCAGTACGAAGTCCGCCACCAACCGCAGCGCCCCCGTCAACCGCGGCAGCGTCGCGCGGACGCGGTCTGCGATGTCCGGGCCGGCACCAACCGCGGAAGGATCGGACATGAAACAACCATTCATCGAAGGGCGGGTTCGATGAATGTTTGCGTCAGAGACGAGCAGGTGTCAAGGGATCAGTCCGCGAGAACCCCAACCACCTCGTCGGAAGACTCCAAGTCCTCGACTTCCTGCAGCTCCGGGTTCCGCCGCAGCTGCAGGATCAGCCCGAGCACGATCAGGCCGAGGACGGCAGCGATCGGCGGCAGCAGCTCGACGCCGACCAGGTTGATCACCACGCCGCCGACGATCGCGGCCAGCCCGGCACCCAGGTAGATCGCCGAAGCGTTCAGCGCGAGCAACAGCCCGCTGCCCGCCGCCATCTCCAGCAGCAGGTTCTGGATCGGCGGGTTGAACGCCCAGGTGAAGACACTCCAGACGAACAGCGCGACCGCGGCCCCACCGACATTGACGGCGGTCAGCGACAGCGTCCCGATCACCACGACGAAGCCGGACATCGTCACCGTCAGCGTCCGCAGGCTGCCGAACCGGTCCGTCGCCCGCCCGCCGAGCCAGTTCCCAATCACTGCGCCCAGCCCGTAGACCAGCAGCAGAATCCCCACCACTCCCCCGTGCAGGTGAGCGGTCTTGTCCAGCAGCGGCACCACGTAGATGTAGACGCTCATCGTCCCCAGTACGCCGAGCACAGTCATCACCAGCACGGTCTGCACCCGCCGGTCAGTCACGCCCGCGAACCGCTCCCGCAGACTCACCGGAGCCGGCGCCTCCACCCGTGGCAGCGCCAGCCGCACAGCAAGAGCGAACAGCCCAGCAACCACAGCAATCAGCGCGAACACCCCGCGGTACCCCAGCGGCCCACCCAGCAGACTCCCCGCCGGTACGCCGAGCACCAGCGCGAACGTCAGCCCACCGAACACCACCGCGACCGCCCTGCCGCGCTCCTTCGGCGGCAGGAACCCAGTGGCGAACAGCGTCGCCGCCGGCGTGTACGCCGCCGCGCCGAACGCCGCCACCACGCGCCCGACGATCAGCAGCGGGTACGACGTCGCCACCGCCGCGATGGCGTTCCCCAGCGCCGCCAGGGCCAGTGCCGCGATCAGCAGCGTCCTGCGCTCCCAGCGGCCGGTCAGCGTGGACAGCAGCGGCGCGCCGACGGCGTACGAGAGCGCGAAGGCAGTCGCCAGCTGGCCCGCGGCGGTCAGGGAGACGTGCAGCTCGGAACTGACCGACGGCAGCACCCCGGACACGACGTACGCGCTGGTCCCGACGGCGAACGCTCCGCCGGCCAGCAGGTAGATCCGTGCGGACATCAGCAAACCCCTCCAAGTCGAATGATTCGATGTTGATCGTACTACGATATTCATCGAACTTCGACAGGCGTCGTACTATGGACTGCGTGAGCACCTCGAAGCAGTTACCGCAGCCCGACCGGGACGAGATCCGGGTCGACGCCGTGCTGCAGGCCCTCGGCGAGCCGGTCCGGCTGATGATCGTGCGGATGCTGGCCGACACCTCCGAGGGGATCGCCTGCGGAGAGCTGGAGCTGCCGGTGACCGCATCGACGCGCGCCCACCACCTGAAGATGCTCCGCGAGTCCGGCGTCGTCAGCACCCGCACCGAAGGCACCCGGCGGATCAGTGCGCTGCGCCGCGAAGACCTGGACGCCCTCTACCCCGGTCTGCTCGACGGAGTCCTCGCCGCCAAGCAGTAGCTCACCAGTTGGTGACCGAGCCGTCCGGCCGGTGCAGCCGCGGGATGGTCGCGGTCTCCGGCGCACTGGCCTGGGACAGGTCGGCCCGGATGCCGATCCCCGGGTCGGTGTCGGAGGCAATCAGCCGGCCAGGCTCCAGTACGACGCTGCTGGTGAACGCGCCCACCTCCGACGCGAAGTGGTGCGCCTGCTCCTGCACGCTGACGTTCGGCAGCGCCGTGGTGAGCTGCGTCGACGCCGCCGTACAGACCGGGCCGATCGAGTTGTGCAGCGCCAGCTGGACGTGGTGCGTCTCGCACAGCGCGGCGATCTTGCGGCCCTCGGTGATACCGGTGTGGCCGATGTCGATCCGCGCGTGGTCGATCAGCTCGTCCTCCACCAGCTGCCGGAACTCCCACTTGGTGACGAACTGCTCCCCCGCCGCCAGCGGTACGCCGACCCGCCCGCGCAGCGACTTGTACGCCGACAGGTGCTCGCTGCGCAGCGGGTCCTCGACGAAGAACGGCCGGACCGGCTCCAGCTCGCGGCACAGCTGCACCGCCTCGGCCAGGTCGAGCCGCGTGTGCGCGTCGACCAGCAGCTCGACGTCGTCGCCCAGCCCGGCCCGCAGCTCCTGCATCAGCTCCACGGTCCACCGCACCGCCCGGCGGGCGTCGTACTCCGGCTCCTGCGGGTCCCAGGCCGTGAACCGCAGATGCTTCCACCCTGCCTCGGCAAGCTCCGCCGCGTGGTTCAGCACGTCATCCATTCCGCCACCACGCACATGCGCGTACGCCGGTACGTAGTCCCGCGACCGACCGCCCAGCAACGAGTACACCGGTACGCCGAGCGCCTGCCCTCGCAGGTCCCACAGCGCCTGGTCGATGCCGGCCAGCACCGACCCGTGGTGCCGGTCCGACGGGAAGAACACCGACCGGAAGCCCAGCTGCCAGATGTGCTCGATCCGGGTCGCGTCGACACCGACCAGCAACGGCCTCAGGTCCTTCACGACCCCGGCCGCGGCCCGCTCCCGGCCACGCATCCCGACCTCGCCGATCCCGGTCAGCCCGTCGTCGGTGCGCACCACGACGACCAGCACCGGCCAGTCGTCCGCACCGGGCAACGCGACCAGGTCGAGCTGAGCAATCTTCACCAGGACACTCCAACCGTCTCGGGAACGACTCGATCCGATGTCGAACCTCGCCGTGCAATCTCTCTCTTCCCCCAAGAATTGCACCCGCCGTTCCGCCTTCTCCTTCTCTGGCACACTGTGGCGGTGGTGGCCCTGCGCGAGCGATGGAACGAGTCGATCCCCGGCTCCGAGGCGTTGGCCGACGATCTGATCGCCAGGTACGTCGGACGCAACCGCCGCGCCTACCGCGACCACTACCTCGACACCGTGCTCTCGGCGCTGGACTCGTTGCTGCAGCTCAGCACCGACCCGACGTCGGTCCGGCTGGCCGCCTGGTTCCACCGCGCGGTCCACGAACCAGGTGGCGACCCCAGCGAGGACGCCGAAGCCTCAGCCCGGTTGGCCGAGCAGCTGCTGCCGCAGTACGGCGTAGCTCCGATCCGGATCGCTGAGGTCGCCCGGCTGGTCCGGCTGACCGGCGAGCTGGCCACTCCGCCGACCGACTCCTACGCACCACCCCGTCGCGACGCGAACGGCGACGTCCTGCTCGACGCCGTGAACTCCGTCCTCGCCACCGACCCGAGTCGCTACACCGCCCACGCCGCCGAAGTACGCCGGGACGCCGGCGAGCGCACGATCGCCATGGCCCGCCGGTACGACGAGGTTCGCGCGCTGCTCGACGGCCACCTCTACCGGACCCAGCTGGCCCGCCAGCGGATGGGAGCCGTTGCCCGGGTCAACCTGGAGACCGAGCTGGCCGGGCTCGACAGCGAGCTCCCCGCACCTTGGCGCGGCTGGCAGCAGGCGGCGCTGGCAGCTGCTGCGACGTTCGCCGCGATCGCTGCTGTTGTCGTGGCGATCGCCGCAGCCGGCGCCCCTTGGCAGGTCCCAGTCGTCGACGTGGAGTCCGGCTGGCCTCCGGTCGGCCTGGCGGTCTTCTCCTTCTTCTCTGCGCCACTGCTCTTCCGCAGCTCCCGCAGCAACACCCAGCGGGCCAAGCTGATCTCCGGCACGGTCATCGCTGTCGCCACGACCGGGCTGCTCGTTGCCTGGGCCAAGGTCCCGACCACCAACCCTGCTGTGGGTGTTGGGCTCCGGGTGCCGCTGCTGATCTCCGCACTGCTCTTGCTGCTCGTTGCAGGCGTTGCGGCGCTGGTCGCCTCGTTGCTGCGAACCAGAGCCGCCCGCTACACCCCGACGCGGAACGTCGGTCAGCAGCTGGCCTGGCTGGCCGTTCCGGCCGTGATCGCCCTGGTCCTGCTGCTGATCGTGCAGCCGCTGTCCAGGAACTACGTGCTCGAGTCCAACGAACGCGTCGAAGGCGCAGCGCCGGCCGCCGGTGCTGCACCACGCTCACTGGTCGACGGCCGGGTCGCCTGGGTCAGCCGGGCGCTGACCGGCGCCGGAGCCGAGGAGGCCGTCAGTACGCCGTACGGGATCGCTGTGCCGCGGCAGACCGGCTCGGTGGAGATGCTCGACGCTGCGACGGGCGAGCTGCGCTGGCGCTACAGCCGGTCGGACTCGGACGAGAAGCCGAACATCGCCGCGACCGGCGACGGGCGCTACGTGCTGGCCGAGTTCACCGACATCGGGTACCTGCTGCTCGACGCCGAGACCGGCCACCGGCAAGCAGCCTGGCCCGGTCGGACCAGAGACCACGCCATCGTCCAGGCCGACCCGCTGCTCACCCGGCAGGAGGTCAGCCGCGGTGCTGACCGGCTGCGCGGAGTGGACGCCGACGGCAACGAGCGCTGGTCCTTCGAGCCCGGCCGCTGTACGTCGGTCGACGCAGCTGCCACCACCGACACCGTCGTCGCGTTCCTCGGGCACAGCTGCGACGACAAGCCGGACGACATGGTCGGTCTGGACCTGAAGAGCGGCAAGGAGCTGTGGCGGAAGTCGCCGAGCAACCTGTTCCGCCGGTCGGTGGTCGTCGGGGGTCTGGTCGTCGTCGCCGAGCAGAGCGAGGAGGCGAACACGCCAGGCGCGCTGGTCGCCGTACAGCCGCGGACCGGAGAGATCCAGTGGCGCTGGCCGGTGCCGCGAGACTGGTCGTGCCGGACGTTCCTCAGCCCGGCCGGGCGGCTGCTGGTCGTCGTCGACTGCCCCGGACCGGACACGCGACAGAACAACAAGACAGTCGTCACCGCCATCGACTCGGCCACCGGCCGGACCGCCTGGCAGACCACCGCACCCGTCAACCCGCGGGCGAGAGTGGCAGTCACCGAGGACGCCCGGGTTGTCTCGCTGTCCCGTGGCTTCGACGGCTGCTACGCCAACAGCATCGGCCGGACCGGGTTGCGCCGGGCGCGCTTGCCCGAGGGCATCTCCTGCAGCCGGGACATCCGGGCAGTGGGCAACCTGCTGCTGACCTCTGGCAACAGCAGCATCATCGCCCTCCGCTAGGAGAGCTGCGACTCGGCGGAAGAGAGCAGCTCAACCACGCGCGTTCCGAAGGCCGCGTCGATCTGGTGCGACTCCCCGGACTCCGCGGCAGCGACCAGCTCCGCCGCTGCGATCGCCAGCGCGTCCACCGAGGAGGTCTCCGTCGGCGGGAGCAGCGCGGTCCCGGTCTCGCCCCAGATGCCGGTCTCGAAGTTGCTGCCGGCCGGTGGCGCGGACAGCGACAGGCTCGCCGTACTGGTTGCACCGGACTCGTGGGTGAGCACCAGGTGGACCAGACCGCTTTCACCGCCGACAGCTCGCAGCGACGCGATCGGGCCGAGCATGGCGCTCAGGTTGGACAGGGCGTGCGGCCCGACGTCCCAGAGCGCTCCGCGCTGCTCGCGACGCCACTGCGACTCGCTGTACGGGTTACCGGGAGCGTCCAGCGACGCCAGCATCCGGGCCCAGCCGCCCTTCCAGCCGCCGCGCTCGCGGACCTCGGCGAAGAACGACCGCAGCTCCGGCTGGAACCGGCCGGTGAAGAAGACCACCGACGCGATCCCCTCGGCCGCCACCTCGTCGGCCACCGCCCGCGCGTCGTCCAGCGAGTCGGCGACCGGCTTGTCCAGCAGCAGGTGCTTGCCGACCGCCGCCGCCTCCAGCGCCATCGTGGCCTGGACCCGCGGCGGAACCGCGAACGCCACCGCATCCACGACCTCGAGTAACTCCGCGTAGTCGTCGTACCCGGTGGTCCCGAGCTCGGTAGCCAGCGCGTTCGCGCGCCCCGCATCGCGTCCCCAGACCCCCACCAGCTCGACGCCCTCGGCGGCCCGCAGACCGGGTCCGTGGGTACGCCGGGCCCAGGGACCGGTGCCGACCAGACCGAACCGCATGCTGTTCTCCGTTCCCGACGACCCGCCCGGGCCGGGCAGCGGTCTGGTGACGAGCCGATATCGCTTTGGCCACGACCCTAACCGTGGACCCCGGATCGGTCGGTCCGGGGTGCTCCCGGGTGTCAGACTCCATAACCATGGACCTGCGCGACCAGTGGAATCGCCTGCTGCCGCACGCGCAGCCGCTGGGCGAGGACCTGCTGGCTCGTTACGCAGAGTTGCATCGCCACTATCACGACCAGCAGCACCTGTCGGAGATGCTGACCACGATCGACGAGCTGGCCGCGGTGGCCGACGACGCCGACACGGTCCGCCTGGCGGCCTGGTTCCACGACGCGATCTACGACCCGAAGGCCGACCCCGGCGAGAACGAAGAGGTCTCGGCGCAGCTGGCCGAGCTCGAGCTGGCGGCGTACGGCGTGGAGGCGGAGCGGGTGGCCGAGGTCGGCCGGCTGATCCGGCTGACCGCCCGGCACGACTGCGAGCCCGACGACGCCAACGGCGCCGTGCTCTGCGACGCCGACCTGCGCGTGCTCAGCATGGACGCCGACCGGTACGACGAGTACGCGGTCGGTGTCCGGGCCGAGTACGAGCACATCGCCGAGCGCGACTTCGCCCGCGGCCGGATGACCTTCCTGCAGAACCTGGCCGAGACCCCGCTCTACGCGACCGCGCACGGCCGCGAGCACTGGGAGAAGCCCGCGCACGCCAACCTCGAGCGCGAGCTGACCCGCTGGGCCCCGAAGGCGGCCCGGCCGATCTCCGGCCTGATCCCGATGATCTACCTGGGCGCCGCGCTCGGAGTGGTGATCGCCGCCTCGGTCCTGCTGGGCCGAGGCCTCGGCGCCGCCGCCCGCTGGCCGGTCGCCCCGGACGAGTCCACCGGCTTCCCGGTCTGGGCCCCGATCGCCGGTACGGCGGTCGCGGCCGGGCTGGCCTGCGCGTGGTTCCGGCGCGCGCAGCCGAAGCTGATCACGATCCCCGCGATCGTCTTCTGCGCCGTCGGCGTGGTCGCGACCGGTGTCTGCTGGTGGCGCTGGCCGGCGACAGCTCCCGGCGCCGCGATGAGCGAGCGCTGGCCGTACCTGATGCTCGCCTCGGTCGCGCTGCTGATCGCCGGAGCCCTGCTGGCGCTGGCCAGGCGCCTGCGGCTGGCTCCGCCGTACGCCGTCGCTCCGCCGCGAGCGCTGGGCCTCGGCGTGACCGTCGTCTGCGCCGGTGTGCTCGCCTGGATCATGGTGTCCGCCGGCGAGCCCTTCGTACAGGCCCGGCTCGAGACGGCGAACACGGTCAGCACCACGGCGACCATGCCTGCGGGTGTGCTGCCGGTGCAGCTGGACGGCGAGCTGGCCTGGAGCCGGGAGGTGCCGGCCACCGGCGCCATCGCCGGGACCGTCGGTGGAGTCGCCGAGCTGCGTCCGGACGGTGTGGTGATGTCCGACGCGACCACTGGTCAGATCCGCTGGCGCTACTCCCGCGCCGACGTCGTCGACGCCGCCTCCAACGGCTCCCGCGGCCTGCTGGTCTCCAGCGACGGCCGGACGATCGCCGCCCACCTCCCGTACGGCAGCAACCGCGCACCGAGCGGCATCGACCTCCCGACGTACGCCGTACTGGATGCTGACACCGGTGACGTGCTCACCGAGGTCCACACCGACGGCACCGCGCTGGCCGTCGACCGGAACCAGCTGCTCGTCGCCGAGGGCAAGGAGGTCGTGGCGCACGGAGTCAGCAACCCGACCCACTGGCGGACGCGGCTGCAGTGCGCTGTGACCCAGGGCGTGCTGCTGGCTGACCAGGCGGTCGTGGTCGACGCCTGTGGCGGCAACGGCGCCGAGGTCCGTGGCCTCGACCTGAACAACGGCGACCAGAAGTGGGACGTCGACCTCGGCATCCAGTTCGAGCTGAGCGCCGAGCTCGACCCGTCCACCTGGATCGGCGACCTGGTCGCCGTACCGGACACCCGGGAGGTCTCCGGCCTGGTCTGGACCAGCGACGCCGGCGGCACGCTGCACCAGTGGTCGGTCGACGTCGGCGAGGGCCGGATGCTCTGGACCACCCCAGTGCCCGGTACGCCGCGGCCGCGGCTCGGCACGTCCTCCTGCGACGCCCAGCTCGCCGCTACCCACAGCACGATCGTCCTGGTGACCTGCAGGACCAGCACCGAGCCCGGCGAGCCGCAGACGTACGACGTCTCGGCGGCGAGCCCGGCCGACGGTACGCCGCAGTGGCACCACCTGCTGGAGGTCCCGCCGAAGCTGCAGCACGCGTCCTTCCCCCGGGACGGCTTCGGCCTGCTGCCGGACGGCCGCGTGGTCACGCTGATGCCGCAGCAGAACGGCGTCTGCTCCCCCGTCATGATCGGCACCACCGGCGTCCAGCCCCGCCCGATCATCGCCAGCCCGGACGCCGCCAAGGCCTCCGAACGCGACAAGGTCACCTGCGACAAGCCCACCGTCGCGGTCGCGGGCGGCCGCCCGATCTTCAGCGACGGCGTCCGCCTCTTCGCCATGAACTGATGGACGCGGCCACCGTCGTCGAGGCCCTCCGCCCGGCCGTTGCCAAGGGCTACCTCGGGTAGGGAATTCCTTTGCCCGGCGGTTGGTTGATCCCTATCGTGATGACCATGTTCCGCGCGGATTCTGCTGCGTACCTGTCGGCCCTGGGCCTGACGGGCGCTGCCGCGTGGACTCACACGTCAGCGGATTCAGATCTGTTCACCGGCGCGCGACGCCGACCCTCCTCCTGCTGAAGCAGGACCCGCGGAGGAGGGTGGCACGGCAACTGGCCCCCTCCCTCGCAGCACCTCCTGCTGTGCGGTAAAGGCGTGGCCGGGGGTCCTGGCTCTCGTCGAATCTTCTGACCAGCAAGGGGAAACAGCATCATGGCCAAGAGCCAGTTCGTGCGGACCAAGCCGCACCTCAACATCGGAACGATGGGTCACGTCGACCACGGCAAGACCACGCTGACCGCCGCGATCACCAAGGTGCTCGCCGAGCGCGACCCGAGCCTGAACTCGTTCGTCGCCTTCGACGGGATCGACCGGGCGCCGGAGGAGGTCCAGCGCGGGATCACCATCAACATCTCGCACGTCGAGTACGAGACCGCCACCCGGCACTACGCGCACGTGGACATGCCGGGCCACGCCGACTACGTGAAGAACATGATCACCGGTGCCGCCCAGGTGGACGCCGCGATCCTGGTCGTGTCGGCGCAGGACGGCGCCATGCCGCAGACCCGTGAGCACGTGCTGCTCGCGCAACGCGTCGGGGTGCCGTACCTGGTGGTCGCGCTGAACAAGGCGGACGCCGTCGAGGACCCGGAGCTGCTCGACCTGGTCGAGCTCGAGGTCCGGGAGCTGCTGTCGGAGTACGGCTTCCCGGGTGACGAGGTGCCGGTGATCCGGGTCTCCGGCCTGCGAGCCCTGGAAGGCGACCCGCGGTGGTCCGCTTCGGTGGGCGAGCTGCTGGACGCCGTCGACAGCTACGTGCCGACGCCGGACCGTGAGCTGGGCGAGCCGTTCCTGATGCCGATCGAGAACGTGCTCACCATCAGCGGCCGTGGCACCGTCGTCACCGGTGCGGTCGAGCGCGGCGCGCTGAAGGTCGGCGAGGCGGTCGAGGTGGTCGGGCTCGGTGACACCCTGACCACCACGGCGATCGGGATGGAGACGTTCGGCAAGTCGCTGGAGACCGCGGAGGCGGGCGACAACGCGGCGATCCTGCTGCGCGGCGTGAAGCGCGACGAGGTCCGTCGCGGTCAGGTCGTGGCGCTGCCGGGCAGCGTGACGCCGCACCGGAAGTTCCGGGCGACGCTGCACGCGCTGTCGACGGCCGAGGGCGGCCGGCACAGCCCGTTCGGCGCGGAGTACCGGCCGCAGTTCTACATCCGGACCACGGACGTGGACGGTGGCATCGACCTCGGCGAGATCGCCCTGGTGATGCCCGGTGACACGATCGAGCTGGGCGTCGAGCTGGCCAAGCCGGTCGCGCTGAACGTCGGCCTCGGCTTCGCCGTCCGCGAGGGCGGGCACACCGTCGCCGCCGGGACAGTGACCGAGCTGCTCGATTGAAGAGCGAGGGGTGGTGACCCGTTCACCACCCCTCGACCTCTACGCGGCAACTACTTCAAGTAGTTGCGGCGAAGCAGTCACCGCTCCCGACCCGTCTGTTCCGACTTCCGGTGTCTCAGTCCCGATTCGATCAGCCTGCGGACCAGGACCCGGCTCTCCACCGGGGTCGCGCCGGCGGCCACCATGTCGTCGTACCGGTCGGAGGGTACGTCGTAGTGGTCGCGGTCGAATCCCCGCGCGGGGATGCCGACCTTGCGGGCGAAGGCGTGCAGCTCGTCGTACGACTCGTCGCTGACCAGGTGCGACCAGACCCGGTCCCAGCCCGGCCAGACCGGGGGATCGATCAGGATCACGCGGTCGTCTCCTTGGCGTCCTGGGCGTCGAGCAGGTTGCGCCACGCCTGGACGAAGCGCGAGTTCACGTACGCCTTGGTCCAGGAGCCGTCCTGGCGGACCGACGAGCCGACGTGGAACTTCCGGACGCCGGCCTGGTAGAGCCACGGCACGTGCTCGGGCTGCAGCGAGCCGCCGGCCATCATCACCGACGCGACCGACGGATCGGCCTTCGCCAGCGCGGTCAGGTCGTCCAGCCCGTGCCGTACGCCGAGCGACGACCCGGCGGTCAGCACCGTGTCGAGCCCCGGCAGCGTGCGCAGCGCGCGCCACGCGGGCCGCTGCTCCAGCACGTGGTCGACCGCGCGGTGGAACGTCCACGGCGTACCGGCGAACGTGGAGACCAGCGCGGCCGTCGACTCGGTGTCGACCTCGTTGTCCCCGGTCAGGAAGCCGAGCACGAACCCGTCGGCCCCCGCGCCCAGGTACGACTGCGCCGTCGCGGTCAGCTTGTTCAGCTCCGCGCCGTTCACCGCGAACGAGTCGCTCAGCCGCAGCATCACCCGCAACGGCAGGTCGGTCACCCGCCGGATCGCACTCACCGTCGACACCGACGGACTCAACCCGTCCGCCTCCATCGACGCACACAGCTCCAGCCGGTCCGCCCCACCCTCCTGAGCCGCCTCGGCGTCCGCCGGGTGCAACGCGATGACCTCGAGCAACGACCCCATGCGGACCATCATCGCGTACCGAAGGACAGGACGTGTGCCCCCGGCCGCCGCCGCGCCCCGCGTGCCGCGCCCGCACGGGAGGCACACATCCTGTCCTTCGGTTCGCCCGCGAAAGGTGTTGCACTCCCCGAGAGGCTTCTGTATCGTTTTTCTAGAACGATCTAGTAGAACGATGCAGAGAGGTGGGCGAGATGGCACCCGGAGTCACACTGAAGACGGTCGCGCAGGCGGTCGGGGTGTCGCCGTCGACCGTCTCGAACGCCTACAACAAGCCGGACCAGCTGTCGGCCGCGCTGCGCGAGCGGATCCTCAGCACCGCGCAGGAGCTCGGGTACGCCGGGCCGGACGCCTCGGCGCGCGCGCTGCGCAGCGGGAAGGCGGGCGCGGTCGGGGTGCTGTTCACCGACAAGCTCGCCTACGCCTTCTCCGACCCGTACGCCGTCGGCTTCCTCGCCGGGCTCGCGGAGGTCGCCGAGGAGTTCGCGACCAGTCTGCTGCTGATGCCGCTCAGCTCGACCGACATCCAGGGTGGGACGAACGCCGTCCAGCAAGCGGCGATCGACGCCGCGGCGATCTTCTGCGTCGCCGGTGCGCATCCTGGGCTCGACATCCTGCGGGCCCGGAACATCCCGATGGTCTCCACCGACCGCGGCGACCACCCCGACCTGTCGTGGGTCGCCATCGACGAGGTCGAGGCGGCCGCCAAGCTCGGCAAGCACCTGGCGCGACTGGGGCACCGCGACATCGTCGTACTGGTCGACAACGCCAAGGCGGCCGGGACGCAGCCGGTCGAGATGACGCTCGACGAGGTCGGCTACACCGACTGCGAGCTGCGGATCCGCGGCCTGCAGAAGGAGATGCCGGACGCGCGGATCCGGCTGGTCTCCGGCGGGCACAACGCGTTCAGCTCCGGACTGATCGGGGCCGAGTGGGTGCTCGACTCCCAGGACCGGCCGACGGCGATCGTCGGGCTGAGCGACGTACTGGCGCTGGGCGCGATGGAGGCGATGAAGGCACGCGGCCTGGTCCCCGGGCGGGACCTGACCGTGGCCGGCTTCGACGACATCCCGCAGGCGGAGACGGCCGGGCTGACCACCGTCCGCCAGCCGATCAAGGACAAGGGCCGGGCGGTCGGGCGCGTGCTGCTCGATCCCTCCGTCGAGGACCGCCAGATCCTGCTGCCGACCGAGCTGGTCGTGCGCGCGAGCAGCGGTCCCGCTCCCCGCAACTGAACAACCCGTTCCGAACCACCGACGGCCGCCTGGTCGCCGGGTACTCAACCACGCTCTTCTCGAAGGGAGCACCCTCATGTTCATCGCCGGAAACACCGCCGTGGAAAACGCGCGGTCGCTGTCGCAGTCCGCACTTCCCGACGCTCCCCAGCAGCCGGACGAGCCGCGCCGCGGCTCCACTCTGCGCACCCGTCTCGGCGCCGCGCTCCGCACCGCGGCGACCCACGAGCTGCGCCTGGCCAACCGCCTGGACCCGCGCTGCGAGCCAGCCACGCACTAGCCGCCGGTCGCGCCCGCCGCAGGCCGCTCGCCGGTCGCCGGTCGGTCGCAAGTCGGTCGCCGATCGCAGGTCGGTCGCAGGTCGCCGATCCGCCCGCTCACCTCTCCGGTGAGCAGGCGGACGTGCACCACCCACTAACCCACGATCTGCCCCCGCCGGCGCCGCGTCTCAGGCGTGAGCACCTGGGCACGAAGGAGGTTAGTGGGTGGTGCACGTCCGCCACTTCGGTTTGTCGATGCCGTCTGGCACTCTGATGGGCGATGAGTGAGCCGGGGATCTTGCTGACCGCTCGTGCGCTGGTGCTCCACGACCTGGCCGCACGGGGATTCGACGACGCCGCGATGGTGTCCGCGCTCGAGGACGCGGTCGCCGAGCGGCAGTGGTGGCTCGACCAGTGGCCGGACGGCGCCGAGCACATCGCGGGCCTGGTCGCGCAGGACGTGCAGGACCGGCTGACCGACTCGGGAGTCCGGTGGCCGCGGTGCACGGCGTGCGACGACCTCAACGACCACGAGCTGCGGATCGAGCCCGAGCTCGGCCCGGATCCGCACTGGGTCTGCGAGCGGGCGGGGATCTCGGTGTCGCGGTTGGGGCAGCTCACCTAGGGTCGCCCCAGGGTTTTACCTGGTGCCGCTACATGTAGGCACGCTACTACTCTGAACGGCATGAAGCTTCTTCGTGCCGTCGCGGTGCTGCATGCGGGCGCCGTCTGCCTGCAGCCGCTGCTCGCCGGCCTCTACCTGAACGGCGAAGGCGGCGCGATCTCGATCCACGAACTGGTCGGGCTCACCGCCGCTGGGCTCTGCCTGCTCCAGCTGGTCCAGACCTGGCTGGTCACCCGGTTGCTGTGGCCGTCGGTGCTGACCGGTGCAGTGCTCGCAGGCGAGGCACTGATGATCCACGCGGGCTACGGGCGGGAGCTGGCGCTCCACATCCCACTGGGGATGGCAGTTGTCGCCGGCGGCATAGCGCTCGCCGTCTGGACAGTACGGCGCACGGCGGTGGCAGCGTGAGCCGGCATCCATCGGTCACCGGCGAGCCGGCGACGACCCGGCGGCCGCGCATCACCCTCTGGTTGCTGCGCATCATCCTTCTCCTGCACACCGGGCTCGTCATCGCGCAGCCGATCCTCGCCGGGTACTTCCTCTCCGGTGAAGCCGACGCGATGGACATCCACGGCCCGATCGGCTCCACGCTCTGGATGGTCGCCATGCTCCAGTTCGTCGTCGCCGTCCTCTACTGGCGACCCGGCGGCGGCCGCCTCTGGCCGGCGCTCGTCACGCTCGCGCTGTTCTTCGCCGACTTCGTCCAACTCACCTACGGCTACCTGCAGAACTTCGCCGTCCACGTCCCGCTCGGTACGGCGATCGTCGGCACCGTCGTCGCGATGACGGTCTGGTCCTTCCGCCACGACCCGGAGGTCACCCGATGAAGCTGTCCCGCCGCGGATTCCTCGGCGTCGCCGGTGCCGCCACCCTGGCCGGGTGCGGCCTCGACCCGTCACCCGGTCAGACCGCCGAGCTGCTCACGAGCGCCGTACCGCTCCCGGAGCCCTTCCAGGTGCCGCTGCCGATCCCGCCGACCAAGCGGCCGGTCCGCAGCGACGCCAGCACCGACTACTACCGCGTCGTACAGCGCAAGGCGTCGCTGGAGATCCTCCCCGGTCTCCGCACCGAGGTCCTCGGGTACGACGGGTTGCTGCCCGGCCCGACATTCGACGTGCGGAGTGGGCGGACCAGTGTGGTCGAGCAGGTCAACCAGCTCGACGTACCGACCGTCGTACACCTGCATGGTGGGCATACCCCGGCCAGCAGCGACGGCTGGCCGCTGGACCTGCTGATGCCGAACGGCAACCACCAGGACCACGCCGGGCACCACGGCATGACCGGTGGCGACGTGAAGACCGGCAGCCGTAGCTACACGTTCCCGAACACCCAGCGGGCCGCCACGCTCTGGTACCACGACCACCGGATGGACTACACCGCTCCGCAGGTCTACCGGGGGCTGTTCGGGCTACACCTGATCCGCGACGCCGAAGAGGACGCACTTCCCTTGCCTGCAGGCGATCGGGAGGTGCCGCTGGTGCTGGCGGACAGGTCGTTCAACGAGGACGGGTCGTTCCGCTACCCGTCGCTGCCGGACGGGCCCGGGGTGGAGTCGCGCTACATGGAGGGGGTGATCGGCGACGTCCAGCTGGTCAACGGCGCGCCCTGGCCGGTGCTGGAGGTCGAGGCAGTCAGGTATCGCTTCCGGATCCTCAACGCAGCCAACGCGCGGCGGTACGAGCTGGAGCTGGATGGGCCAGGGCGGTTCGTGCAGATCGGTAGCGACGGCGGCCTGCTGGATGCGCCGGTCGAGCACGAGACGCTGGTGATCGCGCCGGCGGAGCGGTTCGACGTGGTGGTGGACTTCTCGCAGTACGGGGTCGGGACAGCCGTGACGTTGCGGAACAAGCTGGGGACCGGGCGGGCGGCGGAGGTGATGCGGTTTGTCGTTGCGCGCAAGGCGGTTGACGGGAGCGCGGTGCCGGCGAAGCTGTCGTCGTACGCGAAGACGGTGGAGCCGAGCGGGATCGTACGCCGGAAGTGGCGCTTCCGGCGCGGGACGGCCGGGGAGCATCGGGGGTGGACGATCAACGGGAAGGCGTTCGACCCGGCGGTGATGCAGGCGACGGTGCAGCTCGACCAGTACGAGGTGTGGTCGTTCGTGACCGATGTGCATCATCCGGTGCACGTTCATCTGGCACCGTTTCAGGTGCTGCGGCGTGGGGGCGGCGCGCCCGGGCCGTACGACGTGGGGTGGAAGGACACGGTGGATGTGCGGCCGGCGGAGGTGGTGGAGGTGTTGGTGCGATTCACTGCCCACAAGGGCAAGTATCTGATCCACTGCCACAACCTCGAGCACGAGGACATGGCGATGATGGCGGGGTTCGCGACGGTGTGAACTTCGGTCGGGAGGTCGACGACGGAAGTCGGATTTCCCGCAGGACTTCAGGAGCTAGCGTCGGTGGGCATGAATCCTTCGCGGCGTCATGTCCTGGGCTTTCTTCCCGCGGCTGCGGTTGCGGTCGCGCTGTCGGCACCGGCGGCGGCCCACCCACGGAGTTCCACGCTCATCCGGGGAGCCCGCGTGTTCGACGGCCGGCGCGTGCTCCCGGGCCGTCCGTCGGTCCTGGTCACCGACGGACGCATCGTTGCCATTGGCAACCTTGAGCCGGAGGGCGTACCTGTCCACGACGGGCGCGGCCGCACGCTCCTCCCCGGGCTGATCGACAGCCACGTCCACACCTTCGAAGGCAGCCGCGCCGACGCGCTGCGGTTCGGCGTGACCACCGAGCTGGAGATGTTCGGCGATCCCGCCAAGCTCGCGGACGCCCGGCGCCGCCGCAAGTCACTGCAGCAGACCCGCGAGAGCGACCTCTGGTCCGCCGGCAACGGCGTGACCGTGCCGGGCGGGCATCCGCTCGGCACCGACTGGGAGTTCCCGCGCGTGCAGCCCGATACCGATCTCGACGCGTACGTGCGCGACCGCATCGCCGAGGGCTCCGACTTCATCAAGCTGGTCTACGAACCGGGCAACCCGCCCGACCGCCCGCTGCCGAGCCTGACCGCCGAGCAGGTCCGCGCGACCATCGCCGCGACGCACCGGCGCCGGCGGCTCGCCGTCGCGCACGTCGAGAAGCTGCGGCTCTGGGTCGACACCGTGCGATTCGGTGCCGACGGCATCGTTCACGCGCCGTACGACGCGGTCGCGGGCGACGCCGATGTCGTGGTGCTCAAGCGCAGCGGCGCGCTCGTCGTACCGACATTGTCGGTGGTCGACTGGGGCGCCGGGGCCAAGTCGCTGCTCGCCGACCCGCGGGTGACCGACTGGTTGAGCGGGACGCAGACCTACCTGCTCGACCAGGAACCGCCCGATCGGCCGGATCGCCCGGACTTCCTGGGGATCGCGTCGGCCAACGTACGCCGCTTCCACGCGGCCGGCGTACCGATCCTGGCCGGGACGGATGCGCCGGTCCGGGCCAACGTGAGCGGGGCCAGCCTGTTCACCGAGCTCGAGCACCTGGTCCGCGCCGGCCTCTCCCCCAGCGAGGCGCTGACCGCCGCAACGGCCGCACCTGCCGAAGCTTTCCGGTTGCTCGACCGCGGCCGCGTCGCCGTCGGCCGTCGCGCCGATCTGGTGCTCGTCGACGGGGACCCGACCCACGACATCACCGCCGTGCGCGCGATCAGGACGATCTGGAAGAACGGCCACGCGGTCGACCGAACGCCCACGGACTGACCACCGCGCGACAACCGAAGTTGCTGGAAGCGCCCTCTTGACCCTCTCGCCAACCTCTGCCTATATTCAACACATCAGTTGATCAAGGAATTGGTTGATAAAGATGACGTTCGACGAAGCAGCACTCGACCGGGCCTTCCTGGCTCTGGCCGACCCGGTCCGGCGGTCGCTGATCGCCCGGCTGTCCCGTGGTCCGGCGACGGTGAACGAGCTCGCCGAGCCGTTCCCGATCACGCTGCAGGCGATCTCCCGGCACATCTCCGTGCTGGAGGCCGCCGGGCTGATCACCCGGACCCGCGACGGCCAGCGCCGGCCGTGCCACCTCGCGCCGAGCGCCCTCGAGCAGCTGACCAGCTGGATCGACCAGTACCGGCTGACCACCGAGCGCCGGTTCCGCCGGATCGACGCCGTTCTCGAAACCGTGAAGGAGCAGGACCATGAGTGAGACCACCATCAACGCGCCCGCGAACACCCCGTTCATCGAGGTGCTGCGCGAGTTCGCCGCCACCCCGGCCCAGCTGTTCAAGGTCTCCACCGACCCGGACCTGGTCGCGCAGTGGCTCGGCCCGAACGAGCTGGAGATGGAGGTCGTCGAGTACGACGTCCGCCCGGGCGGCCGGTACCGCTACATCCACCGCGACGCCGACGGCGGCGAGTACGCCTTCCGCGGTGTCTTCCACGCCATCGTGCCCGGCGAGATGGTCATCCAGACCTTCGAGTACGAAGGGTTCCCGGGCGAGGTCAGCCTGGAGAAGGCGACGTACACCGCGACCGAGAACGGCGTCCAGCTGCGGGTCTGGTCGGTGTTCCCGTCGATCGAGGCCCGCGACGGCATGGTCGCCAGCGGGATGGAGCGCGGCCTGAACGACGGGCTGGACAAGCTGACCGCGCTGCTCGCCAAGGAGACCGGCCGATGAGCCCGGTCGTGGTCGACATCACCGTCTCGCTGGACGGGTACGTCACCGGGCCGAACGCCGGCCCGGGCAACGGCCTCGGCGACAACGGCGAGGCGCTGCACAACTGGGTCTTCGACGGCACCGACGAGGACCGCGCGGTGCTCGACCGGAGCTTCACCGAGACCGGCTCGGTCGTCCAGGGCCGCAACCTGTTCGACGTGATCGACGCCCCGGACGGCTGGACCGACGAGCTCGGGTACGGCGCGCAGCCGAACGGCGAGCAGAACCCGCCGATCTTCGTGGTCACCCACGAGGCCCCGGCCAAGACCCGCCTCGGCGACCGCTTCACGTTCGTCACCGACCTCGCCGACGCGATCCGCCAGGCCCGCGAGGCCGCCGGGGACAAGGACACGGTCGTCATGGGCGGCGGCGAGGTCTGCTACGCGGTGCTCGCCGCCGGCCTGGCCGACGTCCTGCGGCTGCACGTGGCGCCCGTCGTACTGGGTGGTGGAACGCGGCTCTACCCGGCCGGCGACGGCCCGCGGGTGGACCTGGAGCTGACCTCCGCGATCTCCACGCCGAACGCCCAGCACCTCACGTACGCCGTACGGAAAGACTCCTGATGAGCAAGGTGATCGCAGCACAGCGGCGACCGGGTGACCCACCTGCACTACCGGATGAGCGCTGGGTGATCCGCGATGACCGTATGGCTGCCGGGCTCGACCTCGGTGAAGCCTGCGTCCTGTACGACGGGAAGGCGGGTGCGCAGCAGCTGCTTCCACTGGTCCGCGGAGGCCGTCCGCACGGCCAGCTGGAACCCGTCGTCGGCCCACGCCTTCCGGGCGGTGTCCGGCAAGCGCCACCACGCCAGATGAGCCGCATGTCCGACCTGGGCCATCGTCTTGCCGGTGGACATCTCCAGGCCGGGGTTGACCCAGAGCACGGGCAGGCCGGGCGCGACCGGCGGTAGGTCCTCGTCCTCCAGGTCGGTGCCGGTGACCTGCAGCTTCGCCAAGTCCTTCGGGACCTCGTCCAGCGGGACCGGAGGAAAGATTCGGACCTCCGCGGGAGGCGGCCCCTCGGAAGCGCCCGAAGCGACCGTGATCCCCGGCAACGCCGCCGCCCGGCGCCACTCGGCGCCTCGCGCACGGCGTACGACCTTCCGGATCCGCGCGTCCTGCCAGGCGTACATCGCCTCGGCCCACTCGCCCTCGCCGGTCGAGCGCTCATCGGCGAGGATCGCCAGGACGGCGCGCGCCGCGGTCTCCAGTGCGTCGGTCTGCGCCGGGCGCTCGGTCTTCTCCACGTGCAGCACCAGCGTCAGCACGTACTCCACGTCACCCACGGGCGCGAGTCTGCCAGTACGCCGTACAGCGCCGGTTGTAAGGTCGGCACCATGCGGCAGTACTTGGACCTCCTCGACCACGTCCTCACCCACGGCGTCGAGAAGGGCGACCGCACCGGGACCGGCACGCTGAGTGTCTTCGGGCACCAGGCGCGGTACGACCTGAGCGCCGGGTTACCCGCGGTGACCACCAAGAAGCTGCACCTGAAGTCGGTGGTCGGCGAGCTGATCTGGTTCCTCAGCGGCTCGACGAACGTGAAGTGGATGCAGGAGAACGGCATCTCGATCTGGGACGAGTGGGCCGACGAGAACGGCGAACTCGGCCCGGTCTACGGCTACCAGTGGCGCTCCTGGCCGACCCCGGACGGCCGGCACGTCGACCAGATCAGCGGTGTCATCGAGGCGATCAGGAAGAACCCGGACTCCCGCCGGCACCTGGTCAGCGCCTGGAACGTCGCCGAACTGGACGACATGGCGCTGCCGCCGTGCCACACGATGTTCCAGTTCTACGTCGCCGAGGGGAAGCTGTCCTGCCAGCTGTACCAGCGCTCGGCCGACATCTTCCTCGGCGTCCCGTTCAACATCGCGTCGTACGCGCTGCTCACGCACATGGTCGCCCAGCAGACCGGGCTCGAGGTCGGTGACTTCGTGCACACCCTCGGCGACGCGCACCTGTACCTGAACCACCTCGACCAGGCCAAGCTGCAGCTCACCCGCGAGCCCCGGCCGCTGCCGACGCTGGAGCTGGCCAAGCGCGACTCGATCGACAGCTACGAGATCGCCGACGTCGTCCTGACCGGCTACGACCCGCACCCGGGGATCAAGGCGCCGATCGCGGTATGAGCATCGTCCTGATCGCGGCCGTCGGCCGCAACGGTGTGATCGGCCGCGACAACGACCTGCCCTGGCGGATCCGCGAGGACCTGCAGCACTTCAAGCAGTTGACGCTCGGCCACACGCTGGTGATGGGCCGCAGGACCTACGACTCGATCGGCCGCCCGCTGCCGGGCCGCCGTACGGTCGTCGTCACCCGGCAGGCCGACTGGTCGGCCGAGGGTGTCGACGTCGTCCACAGCCTGGACGACGCCCTCAAGCTTGCCGACGGCAACGACATCTACGTGGCCGGCGGCGGCGAGATCTACCGGCTCGCCCTCCCGTACGCCGACCGCCTGGAGCTCACCGAGGTCGACCAGTCCCCCGAGGGCGACGTCACCTTCCCGGAGATCGACCCCGCCGCGTGGACCGAGACGGCCCGCGACCCCCGCGAGGGCTTCACCTTCGTCAGCTACGCCCGCTCCTTGTCCTGACAACGACTACGTTACGTCTGGTCCCAACGGACCGGGAACCGCGTAGATTGTGTGCGCGTCACGGAGTGTGTGACAGGGGACGCGGGCGCGGGCCCGTGGCAGGCCACCGGAGGGGAACGACGATGACCGAAGCCGACAACACCGCGGGGACACCCGGAGCGGGGGCCGCGCAGGCGCAGCCGGCGGTGTCGCCGCTGCAGCCGCCGACCGCGACCGCGCCGGGACTGATACTCACCGCACCCGCGCCGACACAGCCGGTCGCCGCGACGGCCGCGCCGAGCATGGCGCCCGCGGTCGACCCGGCCGCGCTGCCGGGGCTGGACTCGAAGGTCGACACCTACCTGACCTCGCTGATGACCGCCGCGCCGCGCTCGCCGGAGTTCGCGGCCAAGGCCAGCGACGTGCGCAGCATGGGTGACGTCGACATCCGGCACGCCGCCGAGAGCTCGAACCGGCTGCTGCAGTCGCCGGTCAAGGCGCTGACGGCCGGCGGGCTGTCGGAGGGCTCGACGGTCGGCAAGACGCTGCTCGAGCTGCGCCGTACGGTCGAGAACCTGGACCCCAAGGAAGCCACCGGGACCAAGAAGCTGCTCGGGATGATCCCGTTCGGCGACAAGATCGAGGACTACTTCCGCAAGTACCAGAGCGCGCAGAGCCACCTCGAGGGGATCCTGCACTCGCTGCGCAACGGCCAGGACGAGCTCGGCAAGGACAACGCCGCGCTGAACCTGGAGAAGCAGCAGCTCTGGGACGCGATGGGCCGGCTGAACCAGTACGTGTACGTCGCCGAGCGGCTGGACGCGCGGCTGTCGGCGACCATCGCCGAGCTGGAGGCGACCGACCCGGACAAGGCCAAGGCGCTGCGCGAGGACGTGCTGTTCTACGTCCGGCAGAAGCACCAGGACCTGCTCGTCCAGCTGGCCGTGTCGATCCAGAACTACCTGGCCATCGACATCGTGATCAAGAACAACATCGAGCTGATCAAGGGCGTCGACCGCGCCTCGACCACGACCGTCTCCGCGCTCCGGACGGCGGTCATCGTGGCCCAGGCGCTGGGCAACCAGAAGCTGGTGCTCGACCAGATCACCGCGCTGAACACCACCACCAGCGGGATGATCGAGCGCACCTCGCAGATGCTGCGCGACAACTCGGTCGCGATCCAGCAGCAGGCCGCCTCGGCGACCATCGGGCTGCCGCAGCTGCAGGCGGCGTTCGCGAACATCTACGCCACGATGGACGCGATCGACACCTTCAAGGTGGAGGCGCTGGACAACATGGCCGCCACCATCGGCACGCTGGAGAACGAGGTGACCAAGTCCCGCAGCTACCTGGACCGGGTGGCCCAGCAGGACCAGCGGGTGGTTCAGGGCAGCCTGGACCTCGGCCGCTGAGCCGAGACACGAGCGGGGGGACTAGGACTGCATGGCGCTGGGTGACTTCTTCGCGCGGCTGACCGGTCGCAAGGCGGAGCCGGAGCCCGACCCTGGTCCCCGCGCGCCCACGACCGACGACCTGCTCGCGGCGCTGGTCCGGGTCGAGCAGCTGGTCGCGGACGGCGCCGTACCGGCGGTGGTGGCGTCGCGGGTCAACCGGGTGGTCCGGATCGTCCGGGAGACCATCCCGCGGCTCGGCAACCTCGGCGGCAGCCTGCAGGCGTACTCCGTGATGGCGACCGCGACGGACTACCTGCCGGAGGCCATCGGCGGGTACCTGCGGCTCCCGCGGCAGTGGGCCGACAGCCGGCCGGTGGACCGCGGCAAGACGTCGCTGATGCTGCTGATCGACCAGCTGGACCTGCTGGGGTCCACGATGGACAAGGTCTTCGACGCGGTGAACCGGGCCGACGCGGCCGCGCTGGTCGCGCACGGCAGGTTCCTGCAGGAGAAGTTCGGCACCGGGTCGACCGGTGGTGCACTGGCTCTCGGCGAGACACCGCCCGCGGAACCGCCACCAGGGCCACGACCGCTACAACCACCGCCAGGACGAGGAGGGGCATGAGCAGCGTGGGGGGTACTTCGCTGAAGGACGCACTGGCGGCGCTGCTGACCGTCGCCGGGCGTGCGGGGGTGTCCGAGGACACTGCCCGGGCGGAGGCGCTGTCGCTCGCCGCTGCGCTGGCCGAGTCGGCTCCGGGCGCTCCGGCGGACTGGGCGGCGGTGACGCCGGGTGCTACTACTCAGGACTTCTTCGACGCCGCCGTACGGGGGCGGAGGTGGCGGGGGTCGCCCACTGCGGTACTGATCGAGCTGGTCGCGCAGGGGTCGCCGGAGAAGGTCGCGTACGCCGAGGCGCTGGCTGAGGTCGCGTCGGCGAGTTGTTCGCTGGGTGAGCCGACGATGCGGGTGATCGGAAATGCTTCGGTCGCTGCAGCAGCTCAGCTGCAGGCAGCCGGAGCCCGTCCCCTTCAAGTCGGTAGCACTCCCCCAGCGCCGACAACTACTGAGAAGAAGACGGAAGAAGTAGTCGCACCTGAAGCGGCTGAGCCTGAGCGGTCGGTGGAGGAGCTGCTGGCTGAGCTGGACGAGCTGACCGGGTTGGAGAAGGTCAAGCGGGAGGTGCACCGGCAGGTCGCCGTACTGCGGGTGGAGAAGCTACGGACCGACGCCGGGCTGAAGAGCCCGACCATCACCCGGCACCTGGTGTTCGTGGGCAACCCGGGGACCGGGAAGACCACGGTCGCCCGGCTGGTCAGTGGCATCTACAAGGCGCTCGGGCTGCTCAGCAAAGGCCAGCTGGTCGAGGTGGACCGCTCCGAGCTCGTCGCCGGGTACCTGGGCCAGACCGCGACCAAGACCGCCGAGGTGGTCGCGTCGGCGGCCGGCGGCGTGCTGTTCATCGACGAGGCGTACAGCCTGACCTCCGGTGACCAGGGCACCGACCAGTACGGGCGGGAGGCGGTCGACACCCTGGTCAAGGAGATGGAGGACCGCCGCGACGACCTGGTCGTGATCGTTGCCGGGTACCCCGAGCCGATGGAGACGTTCATCGCCGCCAACCCCGGCCTGGCCAGCAGGTTCCGGACGACGATCGGGTTCGAGGACTACACCGACGCCGAGCTGACCGACATCCTCACCGGGCTGGCCGAGGCAGCCGACTACGAGCTGACCGAGAGCGCGCTGACGCACTTCCAGGTCGTGCTGGAGTCGACGCCGCGCGGGCGGTCGTTCGGTAACGGCCGGTTCGCGCGCAACACGCTGGAGGCCGCGATCGGCCGGCACGCCTGGCGGCTGCGCGACGTCACGGCACCCACCACCGAGCAGCTGCGTCAGATCCTCCCTGAGGACCTCACCGACGAGGACCTGCACCCACCTGCTGCTCCCAGTACTGCCGAGGTCGGAACAGAGCTGGTCAGTGAAGAGCTGCCCGAGCAAGGAGAACAGGCGTGACCCAGACAGTCAGTGCGCCCCCGGCGACCTGGTCGCCGCCGGCCGCGCCCGCCGCGTCCAGCGGCGCGCCGCAGCAGCAGCCACCGGCTCGTAAGCCGCACGGCGTCGTCAACATCTTCTTCTACGGTACGCCGGGCCGGATGCGCGCACTGCTCATCCTGACCGCCGTCGTCGCCGTGCTGTTCGGCCTGGCCGCAGCGCAGGGCTTCCGCCAGTCCGACGGCGCTCTGAAGCGAGCGGAGGCGAACACCGCGCAGCTGGTCCGGGTACAGGCGATCCACACCAACCTGGTCGCGGCCAACGCGGACGCCACCAACGCGTTCCTCGTCGGTGGCCTGGAGCCGCCGGCCCAGCGCCAGCACTTCGTTGACTCGCTGGCGACGGCCTCCCGGCTGATCGCCGAGGCGGCCACGGCCCAGCCGGCCGACCAGACCGTGCTCGGCGCACTCAACCAGACCCTGCTCACCTACAACGGCCAGATCGAGCAGGCGCGGACCAACAACCGCCAGGGCCTGCCGATCGGTTCGCAGTACCTGAAGGACGCCAACGCCACGCTGCAGAACGAGTCGCTGCCGTTGCTGAACGCGCTGGTCACCGCTAACGAGGACCGGGTCAGAGTCGAGTTCAACGGCGTCGGCCGCGGCAACATCTGGCTGATCGTCGGCGGGCTGATCAGCCTCGCCGTACTGGTGCTGACGATGGTCTGGCTGGCCAAGCGCACTCACCGGTACCTGAACGTGCCGCTGGTCGTGGGAGCCGTCCTGGTGCTGCTGACGATGGTGGTCGGCGGTGCCGGGCTCGCCGGAGCCAGCAGTTCGGCCCGCGACACCCGTGCCGACGAGTACACCGACGCGCTGGCGCTGGCCCAGGCCCGGATCGCGGCGTACGACGCCAAGTCGAACGAGAGCCTGACCCTGATCGCCCGCGGCTCCGGCTCGGACTTCGAGACGGCGTGGAAGTCCGCCGCCGCGCGGGTCGACAAGCAGCTCGCCGCGATCGGCTCCGGCGCCGGCTCGGCGGCGAGCGCGTGGCAGCAGTACAAGGCGGCGCACGTCGCGATCCGCTCGGCCGACGACAGCGGCAAGTGGGACGACGCCGTGGATCGCGCGATCGGCACCGGCGCGGGCTCCGCGACCACGCCGTTCACCACCTTCGACAAGGCCTCCGCCTCGACCCTCGGGGTCAGCAGCGACGCGGCCCAGCAGAACCTCGCCGACGCGCGCGGCTCGCTGCCGCCGATCGGCTGGCTCGGCCTGCCGATCGGGATCGCAGCCGCGCTGCTCGCCGCGTGGGGCCTGTCCCAGCGACTGGGGGAATACCGATGAGGAAGCAGCTGATCGCCGCCGGCAGCGCCGTGGCGCTGCTCGCCCTGGCCGCCTGCGGCTCGGGCGACTACGCGGCCACCGAGGTCCCGCCGAAGCCGGCCGCCCCGACCAGTACGGCGCCGCCGCCGGCCGGGCCGACCTGCAAGAACAACCTGACCGACGAGCTGCGCTCGTACGCACCCGAGGGCGCGCTCCCGGCCCCCGGGCAGGCGAGGCTCGGCTCGACGGTGGACAGGATCTACCGCAACGGCCGACTCCGGGCCGGGATCTCCGCGGACAGCCTGAACCTGGGCTCGCGCAACCCGATCACCGGCGCCATCGAGGGTTTCGACATCGACATGGTCCGCGAGGTCGCCCGGGCCATCTTCGGCGACCCGAACAAGGTCGAGCTGGTGGTGATCTCCAGCCCGCAACGCATCCCGGTGCTGCAGAACAAGGCGTCCAAGATCGACATCGTGGCCCGGAACATGACGATCAACTGCGCCCGCTGGCAGCAGATCGCGTTCTCCGCCGAGTACTACCGGTCCGGCCAGAAGACGCTGATCCAGCGCGACTCGACCGCGACCAGGCTGGAGGACCTCGGCGGCAAGACGATCTGCGCGCCGGCCGGTTCGACCAGTCTGGACAACCTGAAGAAGTACAAGGACATCACGCCGATCACCGCCGACACCGACACCGGTTGCCTGGTGCTGTTCCAGCAGGGCAAGGCGTACGGCATCAGCGGCGACGACACCGTGCTGGCCGGTGAGGCCGCGCAGGACCCGTACGCCAAGATCATCAGCCAGCGGATCAGCGACGAGCCGTACGGCCTCGGGATTCCCGCGGGCGATGTGGACTTCGTCCGGTTCGTCAACGGGGTGCTGGAGCAGATGAAGGCCGAGGGGCGCTGGAAGGCCTCCTACGACAAGTGGCTCGCGCCGACCCTCGGGCCGGCGCCGGCGCCGCCGAAGCCCCTCTACGGCAGGGGCTGATGACCGTTCGTACGCCGACCGCCGTCGCGCCGGCGCCTCCGGGCCGGATCGGCAGCAGCGTTCCCGCCGCGGAGCTGCTGGCGTTCCTGGACGCGCTCGGGACCTGGCGGGACCGGCGCCGCGCGGAGCTGGACGAGCTCGACCAGGCCGCCCTGCACGCCGCCGACGCGGACGCGCTGAGCGCCGACGTGGTGCTCAGCATGGCGGTCTGGAAGGCGGTCTCGGACCGGTACGAGCTGATCCTGCTGACCTGGGACTCCGGGCGGGTCGGCGCGGCCGAGACCGAGCGGATCTCGACGCTGATCTGGGGCGGCCTGGACACCACCTCCGGGGCCGGCGCGGCCGGCGGGTCGCTCGCGGTTTCGTTGCCCGAGGCATGCACTTTGTCGGATGCGCTGGCCGCGACGCTGCGGGCCAAGCTGGCGCTGGAGCCCGGGGACGCCGACCTGGCGGCCCGGCTCCGGCAGCTGCGCGCACAGGTCGAGCGGATCAGCGACCTGGTCACGCGGGAGCCCGCGGTGAGCCGGAACGACGCGATCGCCAAGCACCACGACCTGGACCGCCGCGTCACCGACGTGACCGAGCGGTCCAAGCGGGGCGCCGATGTCGGCGGGCTGATCGGGCCGCTGGAGATCGACGCGGCGCTGGTCGAGCGGGACCTGATCGTCGGGTCGGCCACGCGGCGGGAGCGCGCTGCCGACGTGGCGCGGGCGCGGACGCTGCGGACCGAGCTGGAGGCGCAGGGGACGGCTGTGCGGGCGCTGGCTGACCAGTGCGTCGCGGCGGTGGCGCCTGCGCCGCGGCTCGGCGTACCGGATGTGACTGCGCTGGGGGCGGTGCCGAACACGCCTGCTGAGTTGGAGAAGTACCTGACCCGGCTGGACGCCGTACGGCGTGCGCTGGGGCAGGCGCAGTCGGCGTACGGTGCTGCGCTCGCGCGGCGGGACGAACTGGCGGCGCGGCTGGACGCGTACCAGGTGAAGGCGGGCAGCGTGGCTCGTACTGGTGGAGCTACTGAGGACCTGGCTGAGCTGTACCGGCGAGGGCGGGAAGTACTGAAGGCGGAGCCGGTGGATCTGGTCCGGCTGGCCGCGCTGGTCGCGGCGTACCAGACCTATCTGGACAACAGTGTCGGAGGAACAACATGACCTGCACCCAGCCGGGATGCACCGGCACCATTGCTGATGGGTACTGCGACGTCTGCGGATCGCCTGCTGCCACTACAGGCAGTGGGACTGCTGGTCTGGGAGCACCTGCTGCCGCTGGGGGCTGCCAGCAACCAGGTTGCTCAGGGACGGTTGTCGACGGGTACTGCGATGTCTGCGGCACACCTGGCGGTGCCGAGGGTGCTAGTTCAGCAGCTCCGGAGCCGATCAGCTCACCCTCAACAGTTTCTCGGGCTTCCAACCGGCTGGCTTCCACTCCCCTGGGCTCTGCTCGAGCTCAGGCTGCCGGCTCCAAGCTGACCCGGCGGCTGGGAACCTCCTCCACTCGCCTCCGCGGCGCACGGCTCGGTGCTGGGCTGACCAGCGTCCCCACCATCCCGCCGATCGACGCCAGCAAGGCGATCCTGCAGAACCCGATGGTCCCCGAGGATCGTCGGAACTGCCCGAACTGCGGGAACGCGGTCGGCCGTGCCCGTGGCGACCAGCCGGGGCGCACCGAAGGCTTCTGCCCGAAGTGCCGCAGCCCGTTCTCGTTCTCGCCGAAGCTGAAGGCCGGGGACCTCGTCGGTGGCCAGTACCGGGTGGCCGGCTGTCTGGCACACGGCGGGTTCGGCTGGATCTACATGGCCCAGGACCAGAACGTCTCCGACCGCTGGGTGGTGCTCAAGGGCCTGCTCAACTCCGAGGACCCCGACGCCGTCGCCGCGGCGATCGCCGAGCAGCAGTTCCTGGCCCGCGTCGAGCACCCGCTGATCGTCGAGATCTACAACTTCGTCACCCACGACGGCGCCGGCTACATCGTGATGGAGTACGTCGGCGGCACCAGCCTGAAGACCCTGCTCAAGCAGCGCATGCAGGCCAACCGCGGCCAGTACAACGCCCTGCCGGTGGACCAGGCGATCGCCTACCTGCTGGAGATCCTCCCGGCGTTCTCGTACCTGCACGACCTCGGCCTGGTCTACTGCGACTTCAAGCCGGACAACATCATCCAGGTCGGCGACGCGGTGAAGCTGATCGACATGGGTGGTGTCCGGCGGATCGACGACATGGACTCGGCGATCTACGGCACCGTCGGCTACCAGGCGCCGGAGGTCCCGGAGGTCGGGACGTCGATCGCGTCCGACATCTACACGCTCGGCCGCACGCTGACCGTGCTGGCGATGGAGTTCCGCGGCTACCAGTCGACGTACATCGCGTCGCTGCCGCCGGTGAGCGACGTGCCGCTGTTCCAGGAGTACGACTCGTTCTACCGCCTGCTGCTCAAGGCGTGCGCGAAGGACCCGGCCGACCGCTTCGTCTCCGCCGACGAGCTGCGCGTGCAGCTGCTCGGCGTACTGCGGGAGGTGGTCGCGGCCAAGCAGCCGTACGGCGCCGCGCAGCACTCTACGTCGTCGCTGCTGTTCGGCAGCCCGGGCGACCGGGCAGCAGCGCTCGGCGAGGCCGCACTGCCCTGGCAGCGCCTCCCCTCGCTGCTGCCGGACGACGGCGACAAGATGGCCGGCTGGCTGAAGACGGTCAGCGTGCAGGACCCCGAGCAGCGGCTGGAGGCCATCTCCAACGCGCCGGAGCAGACTCCGCAGACGCTGCTGGAGTTCGCCCAGGCCGCTCTGGACTCCGGCCAGTACGACATGGTCGACACCGCGGTCAGCGACCTGCTCAAGCAGGACCCGTGGGAGTGGCGCGCGGTCTGGATGGCCGGACTGGTCGCCCTGGCCCGCAACGACATCCCCGCCGCGCAGTCGGCGTTCAACGCGGTCTACGGCCAGGTGCCGGGTGAGCTGGCGCCGAAACTGGGCCTGGCGGAGTCCTGCCGGCTCAGCGGCGAGTACGACGTCGCCGAGGGTCTCTACCTGACCTGTGCCCGGACCGACGCCAACTACATCGCCCCGTCGGCCTTCGGGCTGTCGACGATCCGGTCGGAGCGCGGTGACCTCGACGGCGCGGTCGCGGCGCTCGACCTGGTGCCGCCGACCAGCGGCGCCTACATCCGGGCCCGCCGGCTGCGGGCCGGGCTGCTGGCCGGATCGGGGCGTGGCCTGGGCGCACTGGCCGAGGCCATGGGCAGTATCGACGACCTGACCATCGACCCGGTGGACCGGGCGAACCTGTCGGCGAGCGTGTTCGCGACCGCCCTGGACGTGGTGCTGGCCAACGGCCCGGACCCGCAGGTGGTGATCTCGAAGCACGCCGCGACCGAGTCGGACCTGCGCGCCGGCCTGGAGTCGGCCTACCGTGAGCTGGCCGGCCACGCGCGCAGCCGGGAGGAAAGGATCGCCCTGGTCGACCTGGCCAACGAGGTTCGAGGATGGACGCTGCGATGACGAGTACGACCCGGACGGCCTGCCCCCAGTGTGGCGAGCCGGTCTCCGACGCCGACCTGTACTGCGAGAGCTGCGGCGCCGAGCTGCAGCCCGGCGCCGCACCGAGCACGCCCGCGCTGGATACCGACACGGAACCGACCATCGAGCTGCACACCGGTGCCCCGGCGCCGGCGTTCACGCCCGGTCCCTGCCGCTCCTGCGGCGGCACGGTCGGTGCCGACGGCTACTGCGAGACCTGCGGCACGAAGGCCAGCAAGCCGCGTGACCACTTCAGCGAGCAGCCTGCTCCCTGGGTCGCCGCGGTCTGTGACCGGGGCATCCGGCACAGCCGCAACGAGGACGCCGTGGCGATCGCTGCCGACGCAGAGCCGGGCAGCCGCGCGTTGCTGGTGGTCTGCGACGGGGTGAGCTCGTCGCTGGACTCCGACGTGGCCAGCCTGGCCGCCGCTCGCGCGGCGCGCGACGTACTGGCTGCTGGGCACGCGCAGGGCATGGGTACCGAGTCGTCGCGAGAGGCGGCGGTGATCGCCCGGCTCAACGCGGCAGCTGACGCCGCGAGCGACGCCGTACTGGCGAACACGAGTCCGGACAGCCCGAACCCGGCGTCCTGCACGTTCGTCGCCACCGTGCTCGAGGCAGGTCTGCTGGTCGCCGGCGTGGTCGGCGACAGCCGGGCGTACTGGTTCCCGGACAACGGCGAGGCCGTCGGGCTGACCGTGGACGACTCCTGGGCGGCCGAGCTGATCGCCACCGGCGTACCGCGGCACGAGGCCGAGACCGGTCCGCAGGCACACGCGATCACCCGCTGGCTGGGCAAGGACGCCCCGGACCACACCCCGCGGACCACCACGCTCCGAGTGGACGGTCCCGGCTGGCTGCTGGTCTGCTCGGACGGGCTGTGGAACTACTGCTCCGAAGCGGCACCGCTGGCCGACCTGGTCCGTCAGACCGCTGCGGCCAACAGTGGCGAACCGCTGGCCACCTCGTCCGCGCTGGTCGACTGGGCGAACGCCCAGGGCGGCCAGGACAACATCACCGTCGCGCTCGCGCGCCTCCCCTGATCCCGCCGGACCGAAAGGAACCCCACGAGATGGCCGAGTTCTCCGCCACCGTCTACCAGAACGAGTTCCTGCCCGACGGCGGTACCGACGTGCACGCGATCGTCACCGTCGACTGCGCCGGCGCGGGCGTCGCGGGCCAGACCGGGTCCGGCGACGCCGGCGAGATCATCATCGTCGACACGTCCGGCTCGATGGGCGCCGAGGGCGTCCGGGCCGCCGCGTACGCCGCGCAGACCGCGATCGACCAGATCCTCGACGGGGTCTGGTTCGCGGTGATCTCCGGCAACGACCGGGCTCAGCTGGCCTTCCCGCCGTCGGCCGAGCCGGTGATGGTCCGGATGGACGCCTACACCCGGCAGGCCGCCAAGGAGGCCGTGTCGCGCTTCTACGCCGACGGCGGGACCGCGATGGGAACCTGGCTGCGGCTGGCCTCGCGGGTCTTCGCGACCGTCCCGTCGCTGTCGCAGAAGCACGCGATCCTGCTCACCGACGGCGAGAACCAGCACGAGTCGCCGGAGGTGCTGACCGCGACGATCGAGGCGGTCACCGGCCAGTTCCAGTGCGACTGCCGCGGTGTCGGTGTGGCCTGGCAGGTCGACGAGGTGCGCCGGATCGCCACCGCGCTGCTCGGCACGGTCGACATCATCCCGGCGCCGGAGCAGCTGGCGGCCGAGTTCCAGAAGCTGATCCAGCAGGCGATGAGCAAGGGCGTCGCCGCGGCGGACCTGCGGGTCTGGGCGCCGCAGGGCGCGCAGGTGCTGTTCGTCCGCCAGGTCGCCCCGACCGTGGACGACCTGACCGCACGGCGTACCGAGGTGAACGCGCTGACCGGGTCCTACCCGACCGGCTCCTGGGGCGACGAGTCCCGCGACTACCACGTCGCCGTACGGCTTGCTGCGAAGGGAATCGGGCAGGAGCAGCTCGCTGCCCGGGTCCAGCTGGCTGTCGGCGACCAGGTGCTCGCGCAGGGCCTGGTGAAGGCGCTGTGGTCGGCCGACGAGGCCCTGACCACCCGGATCAGCCCGGAGGTCGCCCACTACACCGGGCAGACCGAGCTGGCCGACGCGATCCAGGAGGGCCTGGCGGCCAAGGCCGCCGGTGACACCGCGACCGCGACCACCAAGCTCGGCCGGGCCGTGCAGCTGGCTGCCCAGACCGGCAACGAGGAGGCCACCTCGCGGCTGCGCAAGGTGGTCGACATCGACGACCAGGACACCGGCACCGTGCGGCTCAAGCGCACGGTCGAGAAGGTCGACGAGATGGCTCTCGACACGGCCTCCACCAAGACGACCCGGGTGAAGAAGTGAGCGGGACCACGTGCCCGAGCGGGCACCCGTCGACCTCCACCGACTACTGCGACGTCTGCGGGCTGCCGATCGGAGCTGCTGCCACACCGGCGGCTGCCGCCGTACCGGCTCCTGCAGTGGCGGCGCCTGCTCCGGCAGCGCCGACTACGCAGGCCTGCCCGAACTGCAACGAGTCCGCTGCTGTGGACGCGCTGTTCTGCGAGTCCTGCGGGTACGACTTCACCACCGGCACGATGCCCCGGGCCGCCTCACCACTGGACCTCGGACCGAGTACGGCGCCGCCGCCGGTGCCGCCTGCTCCGCAGGAGGTCGCCGAGTGGGTCGTGGAGCGCTGGGTCGACCCCGACTGGTACGCCGTGCAGCAGAGCGACGACCCGTGCCCCTCGCCGGGCCTACCGGTCATTGTACCGCTGACCGAGAAGAGCGTGCTGGTCGGGCGCCCGTCGCGCAGCCGTGGGATCAGCCCGGAGGTGGACTGCGGCGACGACACCGGTGTGAGCCGCCGGCAGGCGCAGCTGACCACCGACGGGCAGCGCTGGTGGGTGGAGGACCTGCAGTCGTCCAACGGCACGTTCGTCGGCCCGGCGTCGGGGCCGCTGCCCGAGGACCCGGTTCCGCCGGGGCAGCGGCGTGAGCTGAACGCTGACGACCGGATCTATGTGGGTGCGTGGACGCGGCTGGTCGTGCGCAAGGCGACCCCGGAGGAGCAGGCCGGGCAGGCGTAGCAGCTCGCCGGCCTTCGCGTTCGGGCCAGGCGGAGCGTTTGCGCCTGGCGTCAAGGGTTTGCCGACGTCGTCCGCGGTGGGATGGGATCCGAGCACCACCCACCACGGAAGGACGTTGCCGATGACGACCAGCAGCGCGGTCCAGGCCTTCGCCATCGACATCCCGCAGGCTGACCTCGACGACCTCCGGGCGCGGCTGCGGAACACCCGCTGGCCGGCCACGGCCCCCGACGGCTGGAGCCGGGGCGTGCCGAGCGGCTACCTGCGCGACCTGGCGGCGTACTGGGCGGACGGGTACGACTGGCGCGCCGCAGAGGCGCGGCTGAACGAGGTCCCGCAGTACGTGACCGAGATCGACGGGCAGCGGGTGCACTTCCTGCACCAGCCGTCGCCGGAGCCGGACGCACTGCCGTTGCTGCTGACGCACGGCTGGCCGGGGTCGCCGGTGGAGTTCGCGCGGGTGGTCGGTCCGCTCAGCAACCCACGGGCGCACGGCGGTGACCCGGCGGACGCGTTCCACGTCGTCGTACCGTCGCTGCCGGGGTACGGGTTCTCCAACCCGCTCGGGCCGGCTGGGTTCAACCTGTTCGCGGTGGCTGGGATGTGGTCGCAGCTGATGAGCCGGCTCGGGTACGAGCGGTTTGCTGCGCATGGTGGGGACGCAGGTGCTGGGGTGAGCGGGATGCTGCCGTTCACTGCGCCGGGGCGGGTGGCTGGGGTGCACCTGGCGGCGGTGAGTGCGTCAGAGCCGTTCGGTGGGCCGTTGGATGTCGAGGCGTTCAGCGGAGTGGATCGGGAGCGGGCCGAGCGGTTCAACAACTACCTGCGAGACGGGCTGGGGTATCTGACGTTGCAGTCGACGCGGCCGCAGACGATCGGGTACGCGCTGAACGACTCACCGGCCGGGCAGCTGGCGTGGATCGTGGAGAAGTTCGCCGAGTGGACGGATCCTTCGGCGGCGCTGCCCGAGGACGCTGTGGACAAGGACCAGCTGCTGACGAACGTGAGCCTGTACTGGTTCACCGGCTCGGGTGCTACCTCTGCCCACGCGTTGTACGACGGGATGGCCGCCTGGCGTGCGTTCGCGGAGCAGCCGGCGCCCGCGGAGGACAGCTGGAGCGGTGGCGCGGACGACGGTGGCTGGGCAGGCGCTTCTGTCGCTCCCCCGACCGGAGTCGCCGTGTTCGGCGCGGAGACGGCGATCCGCAGCCTGGTCGACCCGGACGGCAAGATCGAGCACTGGAACGAGTACGAGCGCGGCGGTCACTTCGCCGCGATGGAGGTCCCCGAGCTGCTCACCGACGACCTGCGCGCGTTCTTCCGCCCGCTGCGCTGAGCGTCAGACCCGAGTCCACGCGACGGCCGGGCGGAAGCAGAGCCACTCGATCAGGGCGGTGCCGAGCACGATCGGTACCGCCCAGGTCCACGGGTGGTCCGCCGCGCTGACGACCAGGATCGCTGTCCACAAAGCGATCCAGCCGCCGCCGTACCCGCGCAGGACGCCGCGGTACCAGAGCCCGCCCGGCGCCTCCGCCGAGCGCTGACCGAGGTACACGAACAGGTACGACGCGAGCGAGATGGGCCAGAACACCCACAGCCCGGCCCAGTCGTACGGCACCATCACCAGCGCGGACAGGCAGACCAGGGCGACCGCCCAGTGGTAGATCTCCCCGACCCAGTTCAGCCCCTTGCGCCGCAGCGTCAGCGCGATCGCGAACGGCCCCAGCAGGACCGCGAGCGCCCCCGACGCGACGTGCAGGATCAGCGCGATGTCGCGCATCGTCCACCCTCACCCCGCCCGACGAAGACCCGAAGGTCTCTGACATGTCAGGGAGCATAGGGCGCACCCGGCCGGCCGTCTGCCCCTCGGAACAACTTTTCCGAGGGGCAGTCGATGGCTAGGCGATCGGGTGGCTGGCGACCATCCGGACCGCGTGGTTGCGGTAGCCCTGCCGCTCGAAGCTCGCGGCCATCGGGCGGTTGGTCAGATCCGTGTCGGCGCGGATCCGCTCAGCGCCCGTCTCGGCGAGGATGTGCGTCCCCTCCGCGAGCAGGTCGTCGCTGTAGCCGTGCCCGCGCTGCTCGGGCACCACCCCGACGTACCCGATCACCGGCCCGCCGTTGTTGGCCGACGGCAGGATGAAGCCGACCAGCGCGCCGGCCTCGTCGTACGCGAGCCTCCACCAGTCCCGCTCGCCCGGCATCTCCTGGTAGATCTCCAGATCCTCCTTCGCCGACGCCTCGGCCCCGCCACGCGCAACCGCCCGCGCAGTGGAGGCATCCAGGCTCCCCTCGATGACCCGAACGAACGCGTCCAGGAACGCGTCGTCGTCAGCCGGCTCGAACCGCAGCCGCGTCGACCGGCTCGGCAGCCCGTACGACGACAGCCACTCGTAGCGGAGCCGCTCAGTCACCGCTGACAGCCCAGCAAGCGCAGCAGCCGCCAGCCGCGGCTCCAACGCGGCAACAACCTCAGGCTGTTCGCACCACCCGTTCGGCACGAACAGGTGGTACTCCGGCTCTTCAGCCCCCGCCGGGATCGAGTCGAGCCCGGCGCGGATCAGCTCGGCCCACACGGCCACCGGGTCGCCGTCGCCGGCGTAGTACAGGCCGTCGATGCTGAACGGGTGCTCGAACTGCGGCATCCCCCACCAGACGGCCAGCGCGATGATCCGGCCGTCCTGCTCGACGACCCAGGTCCAGGCGTCGCGGTAGTAGCCGACGCCGACGTACTCGTCGTAGCGCTCACGGGTGACGGTGTTGATCGACTGGTCGGCGATCAGGGTGTGGATGGTGTCGAGATCGGACTCGACGATGGTGCGGATGGTCACGGTACCTCCGGAAAGAGGCGCGGGCTCCGCTCAGTGCGAGCTGGACGAGCGGACCGGGCGCGCCGTGGAACACGGTTGAGTGGTCATCGGTCGCTCCTTTCGCTCGAGTCGTTCTCGCAGCCAGAACAGTAGGGCCCGGCCGGGGTCATAGTCCACCGGTTAACCACAGCTGGGATGTCCCGCGCGGGGTTGGAGCGGGAAGCCTCCAGCCCATGCGAACTCCCGTCGTCACGAAGACCGTCAGCGCCGTCGTCGCCGTGCTCGCCTCAGTCCTGCTGGGCTTCAGCACCGCCACCGCGGCACCCGCCCCGACCACCCTGTACGCCGTACCGCAGCTCGCCGCGATCCCGGACTGCGAGCTGAGCTCGTTGCCGGCCGAGGCGTCGGAGACGCTCGACCTGATCCACTCCGGCGGGCCGTTCCCGTACGACCAGGACGGCACCGTCTTCCAGAACCGGGAGGGCATCCTGCCCGACGAGTCGACCGGCTACTACCACGAGTACACCGTCGAGACGCCCGGCTCCCCCGACCGCGGCGCGCGCCGGCTGATCGGCGGCGGCGAGACCACCGACCCGGCGTTCGTCTACTACACCGCCGACCATTACGCGTCCTTCTGCCTGGTCAGCTCCTGAGGCCTGTCGGGGCCTCCTGAGAGAATCACCCGGTGACGATCACGGGTGTGTTGCGCGGGCAGTTCGAGCTGACCTGGTCGCTGTTCGAGTACCACCTGGACCGGCTGGTCCCGGAGGACCTGCTCTGGGAGCCGGCCGGGCTGAACTGGACCGTCCGGCCGGACGCGACCGGCGTCTGGCGGCCGGACTGGGCCGACCAGGAGCTCGACCCGATCCCGGTGCCGACGATCGGCTGGCTGACCTGGCACATCGGCTGGTGGTGGACGACCGCGCTGGCGCACGCCCGGCAGACCGTCCCGCCGCACCGCACCGACGTACCGTGGCCGGGCACGCTGCTCGGGACCAGGGACTGGATGCACCACCTGCGCGACGAGTGGTCCGCCGTACTGGAGGACTCCTCGCGGCTCGAGCTTCCGGTGGCCTTTCCCTGGCCACCGGAAGCGGGCCGGTCGGTGGCCGACCTGTACGGGTGGGTGAACGCCGAGCTGATGAAGAACGCCGCGGAGATCGGGCAGCTGCGGCTGCTGCGGGCCGTTGAGTTGCCTACTGGGACAACGGCTTCCTGATCGATCTACTGTCGCCGTGACCGCCCCTCACGGAAGGACTCCGATGTCCCGCCTGCGTACTGTCGTCCCCACGCTACTCCTCGGCGCTGTCCTGGCCACCTCCGGATCGGTTGCCTTAGGCAACCCATTGCCGGACCGGGCCGCGGGAGGTGACCCGGTGGGGATGACGAGTGGTTTCTACGTCGACCCGGGGTCCAACCCGGCGGCCTGGGTGCGGGCCAACCCGTCGCACCCCGACGCCGCCGCGATCCGGACCCGGATCGCCGAGCAGGCCGGCGGGCGGTGGTTCGGGAACTGGTCGGGTGACATCCGGGCCGCGGTGTCGTCGTACACGACGGCCGCCGACGCGGTCGACAAACTGCCGATCCTGGTCGCGTACAACATCCCGGGCCGCGACTGCGGCAGTCACTCCGGCGGCGGCGCGGGGTCGCCGGCCGCGTATCGGACCTGGATCAGCGCGTTCGCCGCGGGGATCGGCAACCGCCCGGCGGTCGTGGTGATCGAGCCGGACGCGCTGGCGCAGCTCGACTGTGTCCCGGCGGCCGAGAAGAAGACCCGGACCGACCTGCTCAAGTACGCCGTGAACGAGCTGGCCGCGAAGGCCCCGAACACCTGGGCCTACATGGACGGCGGCAACGCGACCTGGATCGACGCCGCCGAGATGGCGCGCCGGCTGAAGCTGGTCGAGGTCGGCAAGATCCGCGGCTTCGCGCTGAACACGTCGAACTACTACACCAACGACCAGTCGGTGGCGAAGGGCAACGCGATCCGTGGCGCGCTCGGCGGTACCGCCCAGTTCGTCATCGACTCCAGCCGCAACGGCAACGGCTCGAACGGCGAGTGGTGCAACCCGGCCGGCCGGCGCCTCGGCGAGACCTCGCGCAACGGCAACCACCTGTCCGCGACGCTCGACCTGCTGGTCTGGCTCAAGGTCCCCGGCGACTCCGACGGCGACTGCGGCACCGGCCGCGGAATCCCGGCCGGCACCTTCTCCCCGGTCCTGGCCAAGAACCTGATCACCGGCTGAGCACAGCAAAGCGGTCCCGGGCTGGGACCCGGGACCGCTTCGTCGTGCTGAGTACTACTGGGAACCTCTGGGGATCAGAAGTCCATGCCGCCCATGTCGGGCGCGCCACCCGGAGCGGCCGCGGCCTTCTCCGGCTTGTCGGCGATGACCGCCTCGGTGGTGAGGAACAGGGCCGCGATCGAGGCCGCGTTCTGCAGCGCCGACCGGGTGACCTTGGCCGGGTCGATGATCCCGGTCTTGATCAGGTCGACGTACTCACCGGTCGCGGCGTTCAGGCCGTGACCCGGCTCGAGGTTGCGGACCTTCTCCGCCACGACGCCGCCCTCGAGGCCGGCGTTCAGCGCGATCTGCTTCAGCGGAGCCTCGACGGCCGAGCGCACGATCGCCGCTCCGGTCGCCTCGTCGCCCTCGAGCTCCAGCTTCTCGAACGCGATCACCGACGCCTGCAGCAGCGCGACGCCACCTCCGGCGACGATGCCCTCCTCGACGGCCGCCTTCGCGTTGCGCACGGCGTCCTCGATGCGGTGCTTGCGCTCCTTCAGCTCGACCTCGGTGGCCGCGCCGACCTTGATCACCGCGACGCCGCCGGCCAGCTTGGCCAGCCGCTCCTGCAGCTTCTCGCGGTCGTAGTCGGAGTCCGACTTCTCGATCTCGGCGCGGATCTGGTTGACCCGGCCCTGGATCGAGTCGGCGTCGCCGACGCCCTCGACGATGGTGGTCTCGTCCTTGGTGACGACGACCTTGCGGGCCTGGCCGAGCAGCTCCAGGTCCACGGTGTCGAGCTTGAGGCCGACCTCCTCGGAGATGACCTGACCACCGGTGAGGATGGCGATGTCACCGAGCATGGCCTTGCGGCGGTCACCGAAGCCCGGCGCCTTGACGGCGACGGTCTTGAAGGTGCCCTTGATCTTGTTCACGACCAGGGTCGCCAGCGCCTCACCCTCGAGGTCCTCGGCGATGATCGCCAGCGGCTTGCCGGTCTGCATGACCTTCTCGAGCACCGGGACGAGGTCCTTGATGCTGGAGATCTTGCTGTTCACCACGAGGATGTACGGGTCGTCGAGGACCGCTTCCATCCGCTCGGTGTCGGTCACGAAGTACGGCGAGATGTAGCCCTTGTCGAAGCGCATGCCCTCGGTGAGCTCGAGCTCGAGGCCGAAGGTGTTGCTCTCCTCGACGGTGATGACACCTTCCTTGCCGACCTTGTCCATCGCCTCGGCGATGATCTGGCCGACCTGGGTGTCCGCGGCGGAGATCGAGGCGGTGGCCGCGATCTGCTCGCGGGTCTCGACCGGCTTGGCCAGCGCGAGCAGCTGCTCGCTGACGGCCTCGGTCGCCTTCTCGATGCCCTTCTTCAGGCCCATCGGGTTGGCGCCGGCGGCGACGTTGCGCAGACCCTCGCGCACGAGCGCCTGGGCCAGCACGGTCGCGGTGGTGGTGCCGTCACCCGCGACGTCGTCGGTCTTCTTGGCAACTTCCTTGACGAGCTCGGCCCCGATCTTCTCGTACGGGTCCTCGAGCTCGATCTCCTTGGCGATGGAGACACCGTCGTTGGTGATCGTGGGGGCGCCCCACTTCTTCTCCAGGACGACGTTGCGGCCCTTCGGGCCAAGCGTCACCTTGACGGCGTCGGCGAGGGTGTTCATTCCCCGCTCGAGGCCGCGGCGCGCCTCTTCGTTGAAAGAAATCAGCTTGGGCATTCTCCGCGAGTCCTCCCGCGTCGAGTTTCTGGTGGTTCAGCCGGCCCGATGCCCGCGACGGACGGTACCGGTGTCGTCGCGGTCACGTCCCGCCTGACTCCGGCACCTCATCGAGGCCGTCTTCTAACAGCTCCCCGCGGGCACGAGCGTTATCACTCTCGCCCACTGAGTGCTAACCAAGTATTAGCACTCGCCCCAAGCGAGTGCAAGCCAGCCCTCGACGCGGTGGACCCCGCGGGCTAGACCCTGGCGACGAACTTGACCTCGATCAGCTGTTGCGGGAGGGCCAGCCGGGTGACGCCGAGGATGGTGCTGGCGACCTGCGGGTCGCCCCGCCGGTACGCCGCCTTGCGGACCTCCCCGGCGACGCTCATCGCGGTGTCGACGTCGAGCACGTAGACGACCTCCTCCACCACGTCGTCCAGGGTCGCGCCGAAGCGCTTCAGCAGCTCCTCGGCGTTCACGTAGGTACGGCGCCACTGGTCGGCGGTCGCCGAGAAGTCGGTCACCACCCCGTCCGCACCGACCGGCGCGGGCGCGACGAACTCGGCGCCGTCGTGCGACAGCTGGCCGGACAGGTAGATCGTGTCCCCGCGCCGGACCGCCTGGACGTAGCCGTAGTCGTGCTCCCACGGGACCCCGAAACTCTCCGTCTGTACCGCCATCAGCACTCCCTGTTAGGTTGAACAAGATTCAACCAACTTAGGAAGTCGCGCCGCGGGCCACCAGCGGCGGCGGTGCCAAAGACGGCATCGTTCGTGCCACCGTTCGCGCGTCCGTTGTGCCACCCGGTCGAGGAGGTCCCGTGCTGAGCGTCGCGATCCTGGTCGTGCCCCGCGTGATCGACCTCGACGTCACCATCCCGGGGTACCTGCTCGGCAAGCAGGGCGGGTACGACGTGCTGCTCTGCGGCGAGACCGACGTCCCCGGCTCCGCACTCCGCCCGGCGCACCCGCTGGCCGCCGCCGCGACCGCGGACATCGTCGTCGTCCCCGGGTACGACGACCCGGAGGTCCCGCTCCCGGCGGAGTACCTCGACCTGATCCGCTCCACCGCCGACCGCGACGCCCGCCTGGTCGGCATCTGCACCGGCACCTTCGCGCTGGCCGCGAGCGGCGTGCTCGACCGGCGCGACGCGACCACCCACTGGCAGTACGTCGACGCGCTGCGCGCGCTGCACCCGACGGTGAACGTCCAGGGCGACCAACTGTTCGTCGAGGACGGCCGCGTGCTGACCTCCGCAGGCGGTGGCGCGGCGATCGACGCCTGCCTGCACCTGATCCGGTCCGACTTCGGCGCCGCGGCGGCACACGCGGCCGGGCAGGGCGTGGTCGCGGCGCCGGTCCGCACCGGCGACCAGCGCCAGCAAGTCGACGGTCAGATGCCGCCGCGGTCCGACCTCGCGCCGACGCGCGCCTGGATGCTGGAGAACCTCGGCGAACCGATGACCGTCCAGCAACTGGCCGACCGCAGCCACCTGCCCCGGCGTACGTTCCTCCGGCACTTCGCGGCCGAGACCGGGCAGTCGCCGATGCGGTGGGTCACGGTGCAGCGCGTGCTCAGCGCAAGGCGGTTGCTGGAGGCAACGGACCTGCCGGTCGAGCGGATCGCCGCGGTCGCTGGTTTCGGTAGCGCCGCGAACTTCCGGACGGTGTTCCGGCGAGAGGTCGGCACGACGCCGAGCGGCTACCGGCGGTCGGCGCTCACTCCTCCCACTGGGCGATCAGGTACTTCGGAGCGTTCAGCCGCCACGCCTCGGTGACCAGCTCCTCGATCTCCTCGGGGTCGGCGTGCTCCAGGTCGATCTCCAGCCAGCCGAAGCGGCCGGACTCCCACCAGGAGGAGTAGACCTCGGGGTTCTCCGCGATCATCGCTTGCTGCTCCTCGCGGAGCGCTTTCACGAACAGCTTCGCGTCGTCCTCGGACAGGTACGCGAAACCCTTCTTGCGCACCTTGAAGGCCGGCTGGCCCGCCCAGCCCTCGTGTTCCTCCGCGCCGGGCAACCGCAGCACCAGCTTCTGCACCGCTTCCGCGTCCATCTGTTCAAGCTAGCCGCGACCACCGACAAAGTCCGGAAGTCGTCAGGGGTGCGCGACCAGGGATGCCGGGGTCGGGTCAGGGGTGGGTCGGTACCGATCCCGATGTGCGGGCAGGCTCCTGAGCGGCACAGTTGTGGACATGACGAACAACACCGCACCCTTCCAGAACCTGTCCGGCAAGACCCTCCGCCGCTCGCGCGACCAGCGGATGCTGTCCGGTGTCTCCGGCGGTATCGCGGAGTACCTGAACATCGACGCGACGCTGGTCCGGCTGGGCATCGTCGGGCTGACCCTGCTCACCGGTGGTACCGCGCTGATCGGCTACGTGATCGCCTGGGTCGTGATGCCCGAGGCCGACGGCAAGGCCGTCTGGCAGAGCGCCCACCAGAGCATGCAGAACAACCACCAGCCGCAGACCACGCCGGAGGGCGACATCGCCGCCCGCATCTACGACGACAAGCCGCCGGCCGCGTGACCTCGCTGCCACGGCAGCAGTGACCACGCCCCGAGTGGGCAACGGCCCCGTCCAGGGACCACACTGCTGCCGTGCAGACCGAGTCGGGACTGTCGCACTGCCCGCGGTGCGACCACGAGCTACCGGCCGACCCGCGCTACGTGACGTGGTGCGACCGGTGCGACTGGAACGTCGACCCGCACCCGGAGCACCACAAGGTCGCCGCCTGGCAGCAGCGACAACAACTCTCCGTCTACCGCGAGTGGGAACGCGGTGCCGTCAACCGCCCGGGCTCACCACTGGCCCGGGCTTCGGCGTACCTGGTGACGCTCCCGGTACTGCTGATCCCCTGCGCCGGTCTGCTCGGCGCCGTCGCTCTACTGCTCTTCTACCGGCCGCTCTGGTTCAGCGCACTGCTGGCGGTGGTCGCGCTGGTCATCGGCGCAGCATTCCGCCCACGCCCCCAGGAGCTCCCCTCGGACGCCCGGCCCGTCTCCCGCGCTGAGGCCCCCGGCCTGTACGCCGTACTCGACGCAGTCGGCCCGGTCTCCGGCGTCTACGTGCACAGCGGGCCGACCGTGAACGCCGCACGGATCACCTGGCGCTTCCGCCGGGTGCTGGTCATCGGTACGTCGTACTGGAGTGCGCTGGAGCCGCAGGAGCGGGTCGCAGTGATCGCGCTCAGCCTGGCCAGGTCGGGCCGGCTGGCCTCGGCCATCGCTGCTGCTCGCCGCGTACTCACTGGTCTCATCGACTCGTTCCGGCCCGGTCCCCTCGACGAGGCCCGGCACGACGAGGCCCAGCGGGTCCTGCCGAGTCCTGCAGATGGTGTGGTCTCGGCGCAGGACGACGTGATCGTCAACTACTACCTCACCAAGTTGGCCAACCTCCTCTTCGGCCCGCTCCTCCGCCTCTACCTGGCGGCCTTCCAGCGCGTCACCCTCCGCTTCACCCAGTACGACGCGTACGCCGCCGACAGCCACGCCGCCCAGCTCGCCGGGACCACGGCGACGGCCGCCGCGCTCGAGAAGGCTCTCCTGTCCGACACAGCCTTCCGGGCTCTCGAACGGGCGCTCCGCTACAACCGCGACGTGGACCCGACCACCGCGGCCTGTCGGGCCGTCGCCGAGGTCCCCCGCCGTGAGCTGGAACGCCGGGTCCGCCTCACCCGCCTGTGCTGCTCGCCGGACCACCCGCCGACGTACCTGCGACTGCGGCTCCTGCAGCACTCCCCCGCTCAGCCGCAGGTCACCCACAGCACCGACCTGAACCAGGAGCTGGCGCACGCCACCACCGAGGCCCTGGCAGCCTTCCGCCGCGAACTCTGACTGCACTGTCACACTGCTGCCGTGCAGACCGAAGCCGGCGTGACCCGGTGCCCCCAGTGCGCCCAGCAGATCCGCCTCGACCCCGGCTACGTCACCTGGTGCGACCAGTGCGACTGGAACGTCGACCCGACCGGCTCCGACCACCAGCAGCCCGCGTGGCGCGTCAAGCTCGAGCACCAGCTCGCTGACACCCTCTACCGCGAGCTGGAGAACGGTCGCATCCAGCGCCCGGGCGTCGACGCAGCACGCATCGCGGCGTACCTGCTGTCGGCTGTGCTGCTGGTGCTGCCTCTGGTCGCGCTGGTCGGCGGTGTGGCGTTGCTGGTCTTCTACCGGCCGCTCTGGCTGAGCATCCCGCTGGCAGCGATCGCCATCGCCATTGGGCTGATGCTGCGTCCCCGTGCCACCCGGCTGGATCCTGACGTCCAGCTGGTCTTCCGCGAGGACGCACCGGTGCTGTTCGGGCTGCTGGACCAGATCGCTGCAGCTGTTGGTACTACGCAGGTCGCTGCGGTTGCGCTGGATGCCGAGCCGAACGTCTGCTTCGTCAGGGTTGGGTGGCGGTTCCGGCCAGTGATCGGGATCGGGCTGCCGCTCTGGACGGGACTGCGGCCGCAGGAGCGGGTGGCTGTGCTGGCGCACGAGCTGGGGCACGGGAGGAACGGGGACGCCCGGCACGGCTGGGTGGTCGATGCCGCCGAGTCGGTACTGGAGCAGCTCGAAGCGGCGTTCACCGAGCAGCCGTACGACGAGTACAAGCTCGACGCGGCGCACGCGCTGGGCACCGACACCTCGACCAGCCACCTCACCCGGGTGATCAACAGCATCGTCGGGCCGATCATCCGCGGCTACGCCTGGCTGCTGGACCGGGTGAGCCTGCGCGGCAACCAGCGGGCCGAGTACCTGGCCGACCGCACAGCTGCCGAGGTGGCCGGCTCCGAGGCCGCCGCCTGGGCGCTGGAGCGGACGCTGCTCGGCGACACGTCGTACAGGGCGTTGGAGCGAGCGCTGCGCTTCGAGAAGGACCTGCCACCGCTGGAGGCCGTACGGCGTGCTGTAGCCGAGACACCGAAGCGCGAGATCGAGCGGCGGCTCCGGGTCAGCAGGCTGCGGGAGACCCGGACCGACTCCAGTCACCCGCCGACCTACCTGCGGGCCAAGCTGATCCGTGCCCGCCCGGCGACCAGCGCCCGCGTCGTACTGGGCCTCAACGAGAACCAGGCGATCGACCAGGAGCTGGCAGCCGCTGCGGAGCAGGTACTGAAGGACCTGCGGGGCTCGCTCTAGACCTTCAGCGTGGCCCGGCGAGTCATGGTGGCCACGGCGATGTCGGGGTGGTCGGCGAAGACGCCGTCGATACCTGTGGCCGCGAAGGCCTTCAGCTCGGCGGCCAGGTCCATGCCGGTCGGCAGGAAGCGGCGCTCGGCCCGGAAGGTCCAGACCTGCACCTTGAGCCCGGCGCGGTGCGCCTGGTCGACCAGCCGGGTCGGAGCGTCCAGTGTGCCGTCGGAGCGGCGCGGGATGACCAGGTCCTTGTGCGGCGCCAGCACCTCGGCGTACGTCGAGATCTCGCGCAGCCCGGCCGGTGCGGTCAGGTCGGTGAAGGTCCGGTCGTCGCCGAAGCGCTGGAAGTCGTTGGGGGTGCCCTCGGAGTCGACCAACTGCACCAGCGGCACGTCGGTCATCACCGCGAGCCGCCGCAGGCTGGTCGGCTCGAACGACTGCACCATCGCCTCGCCGCGGCGGACGCCGAGCGCGGTCAGCCGCTCGGCGAGCAGCTCCTCCAGCGGCAGCCCGAGCCGCCGGAAGTACGCCGGGTGCTTGATCTCGGGGATCACGCCGATCGGCCGCCCGAGCCGCGCGGACTCCTGCCGGGCCAGCGCCACCACGTCGTCGAAGGTCGGGATCGCCTCCCGGCCGTCGTACGACGTGTTGGCGGCGCGCAGGGCGGGCATCCGCTCCCGCGCGCGCAGCGTGCGCAGCTCGGCGTACGTGAAGTCCTCGACGAACCACCCGGTGACGGCCTCACCGTCGACGATCTTGGTGATCCTGCGGTCCGCGAACACCGCGTGGTCGGCCACGTCGGTGGTTCCGGAGATCTCGTTCTCGTGCCGGGCCACCAGCACGCCGTCCAGCGTGGCGACCAGGTCCGGCTCCAGGTAGTCGGCGCCGAGCGCCGCAGCCAGGCGGTAGGCCGCCGGCGTGTGTTCCGGACGGTAGCCGCTAGCTCCACGGTGCGCGATGACCAGCATGCGATCCAGGACAGGCGCCCGAGGTGACCCCGGGGGAACTAGTTGCCCAACGCAAGATGAAGCTCTACCGAGCCGCCGGCACCGCCTCCGCCACCCGTTCCCGAGCTGGAACCAGACCGACAACCAGCAGGTATTGCGCCAGACAGTACGTCGCCATCACCAGGTAGTCCCGGCCGGCGAAGTCGTGCCCGGCCAGCTCGACGCCGATCAGCCCGTCGGACACCATGAACACCAGTCCGCCGATACCGGTCCGCCAGTCGAACCACATGCTCGTCAGCGCCGTACCGGTGACCAGCAACGAGTAGACCGCGACCGGCAGCCGCTGGTCGTCCAGGCCGGGCCAGAGGAACACCATGCCGGCCAGCCAGAGCACGCCGTACGTCGCTGCCGCCTTCCAGGAGCGGTGGGTGGTCCGCTGGGAGAACAGGACGATGTAGCAGACGTGGGCGACGCCGAAGGCGGCCATGCCGAGCAGCAGCTCGTCACCTTCGAGCAGGGCGTCGCCGAGCAGCGAGGCGGCCAGTGCGCCGGCCAGGAGCCAGGCGGCGCCCTGGAGGCGAGCCCAGACGGCCAGGGTCGGCATCAGCGCCAGCTTGGTGAGCAGGCGCGGCAGCTTCTCGTCGATGGCGATCGCGACCAGGTGCGCGACGGACAGTACGGCGTACAGGACCAGCCCCCAGCGGTTCCGCATCGTTCGATCGTAGGCCCTTAAACCACATGCGTTCTGTCGGTGCCGGGACCTAGCCTGGACAGGTTATGAAACAGCTTCCTCTCGCCGATCCCGGCACTCCGGACCATCGTTCTGCCGCGCGCTACCTGCTCTGGGTGGCGCGCGGGCAGAAAGCCACGCTCCTGGGCGGGATGACCTTCGGGATGCTCTGGATGGGGGCGCAGGCGTTCGTGCCGGCGATCCTCGGGAAGGCGATCGACGAGGGGATCGCGGGCGGGGACGTCGAGCGGCTGCTGGGCTGGACGGCGCTGCTGTTCGCGGTCGGGGTGGTGCAGGCGCTGGCCGGCATCATGCGGCACCGGTTCGCGGTGTCGAACTGGCTGAGCGGCGCCTACCGGACCGTCCAGGTGGTCACCCGCAAGTCCGCCGACCTGGGCGCGACCCTGCCGAAGAACCTGGCCACCGGTGAGGTGGTCAGCGTCGGTGCCGGCGATCTGGCCTACATCGGGAACCTGCTGGAGATCTCGGCCCGGTTCAGCGGCGCGATCGTCGCGTTCGTGGTGGTCGCGGTGATCCTGCTCAGTACGTCGACGGTGCTCGGCCTGGTGGTGCTGATCGGCGTCCCGCTGATGCTGTTCGCGCTCGGCCCGATGCTGCGCCCGCTGCACCACCGGCAGTCCGCGCAGCGTGAGGCGGTCGGCGAGCTGAACTCGCTCGGCTCCGACATCGTCTCCGGCCTGCGCGTACTGCGCGGAATCGGCGGCGAGGAGTCGTTCTCCAAGCGCTACCGCGCCGAGTCGCAGCGGGTCCGCGGCGCCGGTGTGAAGGTCGCCGGGATCCAGTCCGTGCTCGACGCGGCGCAGGTCTTCCTGCCCGGCATCTTCGTGGTCAGCGTGGTCGGCCTCGGCGCGCACTTCGCAGTCCGCGGCGACCTGAGCGCGGGCAGCCTGGTCGCGTTCTACGGGTACGCGACGTTCCTGGTCCTCCCGCTCCGGACGGCGACCGAGATGGCGAACGCCCTGATGCGCGCGCTGGTGGCCGGGCGCCGGATCGTCCGCGTGCTCGCGCTGACGCCCGACGTGACCGACTCGGCCCAGCCGGTCCGGCTGCCGGAGCGCGGCGACCTGGTCGACCCGGTGTCCGGCATCCGCGTCCGCGACGGCCGGCTGACCGCGATCGTCTCCGCCGAGTCCGACCAGGCCGCGCTCGTCGCCGACGTCCTGGGCCGGTACGACGACGCCAGCGAGGTCCGGTACGGCGGGGTCACGCTGGCCAGCGCCACCCGGGCCGACGTCCGGCAGCGGATCCTGGTCAGCGACACCGGCTCCCAGCTGTTCACCGGCGTACTGCGCGACGAGCTGGACCCCAGCGGCCGGCGTACGGACGAGGAGCTGATGGCAGCGATCCGGACGGCCTCCGCCGAGGACGTGCTGGTCGCGCTGGCCGACGGGCTCGACGCCGAGGTCGAGGAGAAGGGCCGCTCGTTCTCGGGCGGCCAGCGGCAGCGACTGGTGCTGGTCCGGGCGCTGCTCGCCGACCCGTCGGTGCTGGTGCTGGTCGAGCCGACGTCCGCGGTGGACGCGCACACCGAGGCCCGGATCGCCGACCGGCTCCGCGAGTACCGGGAGGGCCGGAGCACCGTCGTCCTGACGTCCAGCCCGCTCCTGCTCGACCGCGTCGACGAGGTGATCTTCGTCGCCGACGGCCGGGTGGTGGCGACCGGTCAGCACCGGCAGTTGCTGGAGACCGAGCCGCACTACCGCCGTACTGTCACCCGCCAGACCGAGGACGAGGAGGTGCTCGCATGAAGCAGATCCTGCCGGTCGCCGACTCAGCGCAGGTCCGCAGGCACGCCCGCCTGCTGGCTCGGCGGCACCCGCGCGCTCTGCTGATCGCGCTCGGCCTGCACGCCCTGGCGGCAGTCACAGGTCTGGCCACGCCACGGCTGATCGGTGAGCTGGTCGAGAACGTCCAGCGCGGTACGACGGCGTCCGCGGTGAACCAGGTGATCGTGGTGATCGCCGTGTTCGTCGTGGTGCAGTCGCTGCTCACCCGCTGGGCCCGGTACCGGTCGTTCGCGCTCGGCGAGCAGGTGCTGGCCGAGCTGCGCGAGGACTTCGTCGACGACGCCCTGGCGCTGCCGATCGGAACGGTCGAGCGGGCCGGTACCGGCGACCTGCTGTCGCGCACCTCGCGGGACGTGGACACGCTGTCGCGGACCGTGCGGTTCGCCGTACCGGAGACGATCATCGCGTTCGTCACCGTGCTGTTCACGGTCGGTGCCGCGGTGCTGGTCGGCGTCTGGGTGCTGGTCCCGCTGCTGGCGATGGTGCCGGTGCTCTGGCTGAGCACCAAGTGGTACCTGCGCCGCGCCAAGGACGGGTACCTGCGGGAGAACGCGGCGTACGCGCAGATGACCAGCTCGCTGGCCGAGACGGTCGAGGGTGCGCGCACGGTCGAGGCGCTGCGCCGGTACGAGTCGCGGGTTCGCCAGGGCGACAAGGACATCCGCGGCTCGTACGACGCCGAGCGGTACACGCTGTTCCTGCGCACGGTCTACTTCCCGGTGGTCGAGGTCGGGTACCTGGTGCCCGTCGTCGGCACGCTGCTGTTCGGCGGCTGGCTGCACATCAACGGCCACGTGTCGCTCGGCGCGGTGACGGCCGCGGTGCTCTACGCCAGCCAGCTGATCGACCCGGTCGACCGGCTGATCTCCTGGCTGGACGAGCTGCAGTCCGGTGGCGCCGCGCTGGCCCGCCTGCTCGGCATCACCGACGTACCGGACGACCGGACGCCGACCGGTGAGCAGCCGTCCGGCGAACTGGTCGAGGCGCGCGACGTGCGGTTCTCGTACGTCGACGGCCGCGACGTGCTGCACGGCGTGGACCTGACCGTCCAGCCGGGCGAGCGGATCGCGATGGTCGGCCCGTCCGGCGCGGGCAAGTCGACGCTGGGGCGGCTGATCGCGGGCATCCACCCGCCGCGGACCGGGTCGGTCAGCGTCGGTGGGGTCGGGATGACCGACCTGCCGCTCGACGAGCTGCGCCGGCAGGTCGCGCTGGTCACCCAGGAGCACCACGTGTTCGTCGGCACGCTGCGCGACAACCTGTCGATGGCGTCGCCGGAGGCGTCGGACGAGACGCTGCTGGAGGCGCTCGACGCGGTGGACGCGCGGGAGTGGGCCGAGGCGTTGCCGGAGGGGCTGGACACGCGGGTCGGCTCGGGGCAGTTCGCGCTGACGCCGGCGCAGGCTCAGCAACTGGCGCTGGCGCGTCTGGTGCTGGCTGATCCGCACACGTTGGTGCTGGACGAGGCGACGTCGCTGATCGACCCGCGGGCTGCGCGGCACATGGAGCAGTCGTTGGCCGCTGTGCTGGAAGGGCGGACGGTGATTGCGATCGCGCACCGGCTGTACACGGCGCACGATGCGGACCGGGTCGCGGTGGTCGAGGACGGGACGATCAGCGAGCTGGGCAGTCATGACGAGCTGGTCGCTCGGGACGGTTCGTACGCGGCGTTGTGGAAGTCCTGGCACGGATGAGCTGCGAAAGGCCCGCTCCTGGTGGAGCGGGCCTTTCTATCTCTTGGTGATTCTCAGGACAGCGGAATCGACATGGGGTGGTGGGGTGAACGCCTTGCGGGGAAGGCGGATACCGATCGAGGTGTCGTAGTGGCGGGTCCAGCGAGCTGCTCCCGGGGCACGGCCTTCGACCCAGCGGTTGACCACCTGGCGCTGGAGTACGAGGTCTGCCGACAGCAGGCGTGAGCCTGGTGCGAGCAGCCTCTTCAGCAATGCGGTGGAGACGCCGTACGGCGGGCTCGAGATCACTCGGAACGGGCGAGTCGGCAACCGCAGGTCGGTTGCGTCGACCTGGATCACCCTCACCGACCCGGAGCGGTTGCCTGTCGGCGCCGCTTCGGACCGGCCTGCGGTGCTCGGCGCCCCGAAGCGTTCGCGGAGCTTCGCGGCACGAACTGGGTGCAGCTCGACGGCGATGACTTCGGCGCCGGCTCGCACCAGCGGCCCGGTCAGCGCGCCGAGACCGGCTCCGACGTCGAGGACGAGGTCACCGGAGCGCACTCCGGCGGCGTCGACGACGCGCTGGGCCCAACGACTATCGAGCGGATGCCATCCCCAGGCACCCCTCGCCTGCCCGGAGGCGGGCACGACGGACCATCACGAAGTACGTAATCATGCTCGGGAGCCTAGAGCGCTTCGTGCCTTGTTCTCAAAGGGTTTTCGGCGCTTTGCTGAGACTCTCGACGGTCTCCGTCGTCCGGCGCTCGGCCAGCTCGAGCCGCTCGCGCTTGGCCGGCGGCAAGTCCGGCTTCGCGAGCTCACGCCGTACGTCGAGCACCCGCACCGGCAGCGCATCGGTGACCAGCAGCGGTGCGTACTCCGGAGCCGCGGCCTTCCACCGGTCGCCGTCGCGCTGGAACGTGAACTTGACCAGCAGCCCCTCGGACTTCGGCGCCTTCGGCATCCGGTGCGCGGCGACCAGGTTGCCGAGGCCGTAGGCGACCCACTTTCCGTTCAGCTGCTCGATCGGCTGCACCACGTGCGCGTGGTGCCCGAGGAGCAGGTCGATGTTGCTGTCAGCAAGCAAGTCGGCGGCCAGCGCGCGCTGCTCGGGGCTCGCGCTGGCCGAGTACTCGGTACCCCAGTGAGCGCTGACCACGACGATCTGCGCGCCGAGGTCGCGAGCCTTGGCCGCCATCGCCTTGATCTTGACCGGGTCGAGCTTCCCGGCCCGCCAGGTCTCGCCGTTCGGGTACGGCATGCCGTTGAAGCCGTAGGTATAGCTGAGCAGCGCGACCTTCACGCCCTGCACGTCGACGATCGTCGGCGTCGCCGCCTCCTGCGGGGTGCGCGCCGTCCCGGTGTGCTTCAGGCCGGCCTGGTCGAGGGTGCGCAGCGTCCGGTCGATGCCGGCGGCCCCTTTGTCGAAGCTGTGGTTGCTGGCGGTCGAGCAGGCGTCGTACCCGGTTGCCTTCAGCGCGGGCACGATCTGCGGCGGGCCCTGGAAGAGCGGGTAACCGGAGTACGGCGCGCCGAGCGGGGTCTCGAGGTGGCAGACGGCGAGATCCGCGCCCTGGACAAGGGGTTTGACGCCGCTGAGCAGCGGCGCGAAGTCCCACTGCCCGTTGCTGCCGTCCTGGCGGGCGGTCGTCCAGAGGCGTTCGTGGAGCAGGACGTCGCCGGTGGCGACGAGGCTGATCTCCTGCCGCGCGCCTGCCTGCGGCTGAGCTCCCGTGCCCACGCTGGAGCCTGTCCCCGCGCCGGATCCAGAGCCGGAACCCTTGCCCGCGCCGTCGCTCGGACCGCCGCCGAGTGGCACGTCAGCGCAGCCGCTCAACCCGGCCAGCAGAACGCCGACCGCCAACACCTTCCACCGCATGCGCATCGCCAAGCCCCCAGGTCTCCGCCCCGGCAGGACGGACACCTACAAGACGTCGTGAGCAGGCAAAAGGTTGAGCGTGATTATGATACCGGGATAACTATCCCGTGACCCGAGGACGCAGCCGATGGTGGACCTGAAGACCCCCGCCGAGGTCGAGGCGATGCACGCGGCCGGACAGATCGTCGCGGCCGCACTCACCGCCGTGAAGGCCGCGGCGGCCGTCGGCGTCTCGCTGCGCGAGCTGGACGAGATCGCCCGCGACGTCCTGCGCGCCGCCGGCGCGGTGTCGCTGTTCGACGGATACCAGCCAGGCTTCGCATCCACGCCGTTCAAAGGCGTCATCTGTACGTCGGTCAATGACGCGGTGCTGCACGGCCTGCCGAGCGACCTGCGCCTGCAGGACGGCGACCTCCTGAACGTCGACTGCGGCGCGTCGGTCGACGGCTGGTGTGCCGACTCCGCCACCAGCTTCGTCGTCGGTACGCCGCGCCCGGAGGACCTGGCGCTGATCGCCACCACCGAGCGCGCCCTCGCGGCGGGCATCGCGACCGCCGTACCGGGCGCACGCCTGGGCGACGTCGGCGCCGCAATCGGTGCCGTCGGCACCGAAGCCGGCGTCGGCACCAACCTCGACTTCGGCGGCCACGGCATAGGCCGCCGAATGCACGAGGAACCCCACATCCCCAACGGCGGCCGCCCCGGCCGAGGCCTGAAACTCCGCGCCGGCCACGTCCTCGCCATCGAACCCTGGTTCTGGCACGGCCCCGGCTCGACGTACCTGATCGACGACGACGCCTGGACCCTCCGCTCCACCGACGGCACCCGAGGCGCCCACGCCGAACACACCGTCGCCATCACAGCCGAGGGCCCAAAGATCCTCACCCTCCGCCAGTAACCACCCCTCGTCTCCCCCTTACAGACAAGAACTTTGAGCACCGCTCAGCCACGGAACGCCCCAGATTCTGGCTGGCGGGTGCTCAAAGATGCCGCACGCAGCGAGGGCAGTGCGGAACAGTTCGCCCGCGAGGGGCTCGCGATCCGGTCGAGGACAAGCGGGCAGCGCTCCACCGACGCTCTCAGCACCTCCGCCCCGGGCAGGGGCATCTTTGAGCACCGCTCAGCCAACAATCGGGCCGGAACCTGACTGGTGGGTGCCCAAAGATGGTGGGAGCGTGAGGTGAGCGAGGGCAGGGGGCTCGTGGGCCGGCCGGGAGGTGGGCGGTCCGGCGGACGGGCTCGCCCGCGGCCGGCCAACCGGTACGGCGGCTGGTCGGGCGCGGGAGTGCGGGTAGGCCCCTGGCTAGGCGTGCAGGTCGGCGGGCCCGAGCGGTGGCCCGCGCGGCACGGCGGTGAGCCGGTTGGAACAGCGGCTGGTGGGTCGTACTCGGGGAGTGCGGCTTAGAACAGTGGGTCCTGCTCGGGGAGTGTGAGCTAGAACAGTGGCTGCTGGTCTGGCTCGGGGGTTGCGGCGGGTACGGGGGCCGGGTGGCGGCGGGTGGTGGAGGTGTTGAAGGGGGCTGGGCTGGATCGGCCGCGGAAGCGTGCGGTGGGTTCGCCCCAGCCGGAGAAGGAGCCTTGGTCGGAGGCTTCTACGACTCCTCGGTGGGAGGACGTGCCGAAACCGTGTTTTTCCAGCAGGGGGCGAACTTTGGACTCGAAGGCGTTGCGGTAGCTGGGGGCGGCGTTGGGGCCGTGGGCGTACAACGACTCGTAGCGGCCGACCAGGTCGGGATGATCCTCGGACAGCCACTTCATGAACCAGGGTTTGACGCCGGGACGCAGATGCAGGACGAGGGTTGTCACGCCGGTCGCGCCGGCGGCGGCCAGGCGGGCGAAGAGGTCGTCGAGCTGCTCCGCGGAGTCCGTGAGCCACGGGAGCACCGGGGCGACCATCACCCCGCACGGTAGACCGGCCTCGCGGACCGCTCGGATCAGCTCCAGGCGGCCGCGGACCGACGGTACGCCGGGCTCGAGGCGTCGGCGCAGCTCCTCGTCGGCGAGCGCCAGGGATACTCCGATGCCGACCGGGACCTGCTCGGCCGCGGACTGCAGCAGTGGCAGGTCGCGGCGGAGCAGCGTTCCCTTGGTCAGGATCGACAGCGGCGTCCCGGAGTCGGCCAGCGCGGAGATGATGCCCGGCAGCAACTGATAGCGACCCTCGGCGCGCTGGTAAGGATCGGTATTGGTGCCGAGGGCAACTTGTTCACCACGCCAGGACGGCCGGGCCAGCTCCCGGCGCAGGACGTCGGCGACGTTGGTCTTCACCACGATCTGCCGGTCGAAGTCGAGCCCGGTGTCCAGCTCCAGGTACTTGTGCGTCGGGCGGGCGAAGCAGTACCGGCAGGCGTGAGTGCAGCCCCGGTACGGATTCACCGTCCAGTTGAACGGCAGGCCCGACCCCGGCACCGAGTTCAGCGCCGACCGCGCGACCACCTCGTGGAACGTGACGCCCTGGAACTCCGGGGTTGTCACCGACCGGACCAGGCCCGCGATCGAGCCCAGCCCCGGCAACGCGCCAGGCGCCTCCACGTCGAGCTGCTGTCCCGCCCATCTCATGGAGTACAGTCGAACACATGTTCGGCCAGCTTTCAAATCACGTCCGGAACGCGGCCACGTTGTCCTGGGCCCACGCGCGGTACGGCTTGGCCGGCCGGCCGGTCACCTCCTGCACTACCGGCGACGGCTCGGCGGCGTACTCGGCCATCATCCGGAAGCCGTCGACGAGCCACTCGGCCGACTCGGCGCCCATGAACGGCGTCCACGCGGCGACGGCCTCCGCGTGCGTCAGCTCCTCGAAGCGCAGTTCCCGCCCGAGAGCCTCGCCGATCAGCGCGACCTCCTGCGGCTGCGTCAGCTGCTCCGGCCCGCTCATCAGCAGCTTCTGCCCGGTGTAGCTCTCGTCGCGCAGCACGACGCTCGCCACCGCCGCGATGTCACCGAGGTCGATCGGCAGCTGCATCGCGCCGGCGTACGGGCCGCGGACGACGCCCTCGGTCTTGATCGACTCGGCCCAGTCGAGGGTGTTGTTCATGAACTGCCCGGGCCGCAGGTGCACCCACTCGAAGCCGCCGTCCTCGATCGCGCGCTCGACCTTGTAGTAGTGCCAGGACTCCGGATCGCCCATCGCCTCGTACTCGGCCGGCTCCCCCGACAGCACCACCACCCGCCGTACGCCGGCCTTCTGCGCCGCCGCCACGAACTCGTCGACGAACGCCGGCAGCGGCGCCAGGTACACCGTGTCGATCCCCTCCAAAGCCGCCGGCAGCGTCGCGGGCTTGCCCAGATACCCGCGCGCCACCTCCACGCCGGGCGGCAGCGCCGCCTTCGCCGGGTTGTTCGTCAACGCCCGTACGCCGGTCACGCCCGCCGCCACCAACTCGTCCACCAGCAGCCGCCCGACGCTGCCGGTCGCACCCGTCACCAGGATCGCCATCCCCAACTCCATCCACTCCGAGAGCAATTCTCGTAGGGTATACGAGAATTGGCTCTCATAGGATGCGGCGACGAGAAGAGGTGCGGAATGACGGTGCAGCACAGCGGTGGCGGCCCGGCCGCGCGCACGCTCGCGCTGCTGTGGCGCAAGCAGACCCAGCGGGCCGCCACCAAGGCCCGCGGCCGGAAGCCGACGCTGCAGCTGGACACCGTGGTCGACACCGCGGTCGCGCTCGCCGACGAGCGCGGGATCGCGGCCGCCTCGATGGGCAACGTCGCCAAGGCGCTCGGCGTCGGCACGATGACGCTCTACACCTACGTGCCCTCCAAGGAGGAGTTGCTCGACCTGATGGTCGACCAGGTCCTGCTCGAGCGCGGTCTGCCCGGCCCCGGCGAGGACCGCCCGGCCAACTGGCGCGCGCAGGTCGGGCTGTACTCCGACGAGACCCGCGCCATGTACTCCCGGCACCCCTGGCTGGCCCGGGTCTCCACGATCCGCCCGCCGATCGGGCCGGGCATGCTGGCCGCCCGCGAGTACCTGCTGTCCACGATGTTCGCGCTCGGCCTGCCGCCCGCCCGCGCGAACCTGGCCGCCCTCGCGATCGCCACGTACGTCGACTCCGCCGCCGGCGGCGAGGCCGAGAGCGACCTGATCGAACGCTCCACCGGCCAGACCCACGACGCCTGGTGGCACGAGCGCGGCGACCTGTGGGAGCACTACTTCGACGTCGACCGCTACCCGACGATGACCGCGGTCTGGAACGACGGCGCCGGCGACGGTTCGGCGTACGGCGACGGCACCCGCGAGGTCACCGCCGAGGCCTACCGCTACGGCCTCGACCGCCTGCTCGACGGGATCGCCGCGACAGCGTAGCTCCCTTCGTGGGAACCCGGCGGAGATGAGAGGTCGGTGCCGGGTGCGTCGACGACACTCACCGACGGTGTAGCTGCCACCGATATCGGCAGCGACGTATTCCACTCTGCCTACGTGCAGTGCAACATCTGTGGCAACCGGCCAAGGGGCAAATGAGAAGTACTCGTCGCCCTCACGGCCTTTTTCACCGAGATCTCGGGGTTCGGTATCTCGCTGAAGCGGGACGTCCAGCAGGCCAAGGAAGAGGCGACTGAGCGCCGATCCGCGCTGAGATCGACCAACTAGCCAACGAGTTCTGAACAAGGCTCCGTCGGACGCCCTGGGCATGCGCAACGCCTGGTCAAGGCGATCGTCAACGAGGAGGCACCCCTCGGGCAGTACTGCGCGCTCCGCGCTTTACGTCGTCTGGTCTCCGTCGACTCATCTCTCGGTGCTACCTCAAGACAACAGCTACACGGGCTGCAGAGTCGACTGGCTGTCGGATCTGACCGTGCCTACGAGCTGTCCGCCGTGCTGGCTGCCGTTGACGGGTAGGCCTCGCTCGTCCGCAACGCGGAGGTTGCCTCTCGAATGCCGTAGCGTTCAGGCAGTTGTGGGCTGGAGGGGCTGGGGAATGGGTAGCGAGAACTTTCGGGTGGACCTGCAGGGGGTCGTCGATCTCCTGAGTCATCACCTGTACAGCAGTCCGCGGGTGTACCTGCGGGAGCTGCTGCAGAACGCCGTCGACGCGGTGACCGCGCGGCGGTCCGGGGACGCGGCGGCGCCTGGCGTGATCGGGATCGTCGTGGACGGGCAGCGGCTCAGTGTCAGCGACACCGGGATCGGGCTGCGGCCGGAGCAGGTGCGGGAGCTGCTGGCGACGATCGGGCGGAGCTCGAAGCGCGACGAGATCGGGTTCGCGCGGTCGGAGTTCCTCGGGCAGTTCGGGATCGGGCTGCTGTCGGCGTTCATGGTGGCCGACGAGATCGAGGTCGTGACGCGTCCGGCCGACGGGCCGACCACGCGCTGGAACGGTACGGCGGACGGCCGCTACACGATCAGCGAGTCCGCGGCCCGCGACGAAGTCGGTACGACGGTGACCGTGCAGGCCCGGCGCGGTGCCGAGCAGTGGTTCAAGACCGCGACGGTGATCGAGCTGGTGAAGCTCTTCGGGGCCCTGCTCCCGTTGGAGATCACGGTCAACGGCGAGCGGGTCACCGACGGCGTCGCGCCCTGGGAGGGCAACGGCCGGGCCGACCTGGTCGGCTACGCGCAGGACCAGCTCGGCTTCACGCCGTTCGACGTGATCCCGCTGAACAACCCGGCGGCCGGCCTGACCGGTGTCGCGTTCGTGCTGCCGTTCGCCGCCAACCCGGCCGAGCGCGCCACGCACCGCGTCTACCTGAAGCGGATGCTGCTGGCCGAGGGCGTCGAGGGGCTGCTGCCGGACTGGGCGTTCTTCGTCCGCGCGGTGATCGACACCTCCGAGCTGCGCCCGACGGCCAGCCGCGAGGCCCTGTTCGACGACGGGCACCTGGAGACCACCAGGGAGGCGCTGGGCGAGCAGCTGCGTGGCTGGATGGTCCGGCTCGGCAGCACCGACCCGCAGAAGCTGGACCGGTTCCTGGGGATCCACCAGCTCGGCGTGAAGGCCCTGGCGCTCCACGACGACCAGATGCTCCGGCTGGTGCACCGCTGGCTGCGGTTCGAGACCAACCACGGCCGGATGACCGCCGCCGAGCTGCAGGAGCTCAAGGGCGAGATCCGGTACGTCGGAACGATCGAGGAGTTCCGACAGCTCGCAGCGGTCGCCTCCGCACAGAACCTGACCATCGTCAACGCCGGCTACACCTACGACGCGGAGCTGCTGGCCCGCCTGCCGGACGTCGTACCGGGGCTGGTCACCAGCAGGTTCGACCCGACCGAGCTGAGCACCAGCTTCGACAGCCTGGACCCGCAGACCGAGCTGGAGCTGCGCCCGTTCGTCCAGCTCGCCCAGGAGGCGCTGGACTCGGTCGGCTGCGAGGTGGTCGTCCGTGCCTTCGACCCGGCGTCGCTGTCGGCCATCTACCTCGTCGACCGGTCAGCACAGTTCGCCAGTGAGCTGCGCGCGACCAGGGAGCGCACCGACGCGCTCTGGTCGGACGTGCTCGGCGCACTCGACACCAACGACGACAGCCGCCCCCAGCTCGTGCTGAACCACCGCAGCCCGCTCGTACGCCGGATGGCCGCGCTGACCGACCCGGAGCTCGCCAGGCTCGCGGTGGAAGGCCTGTACGGGCACGCGCTGATGCTCGGCTACCACCCGATCGGCCCGGCGGACTCCGCCTTGGTGAACCGCTCCTTCCTCGGCCTGCTCGACCAGGCTGTTCCTACTTCGGAGGACCCGACGCGATGACAGAAGACCTGGTCGACCGCCTGCACCAGGCCCAGTCGGCGCCGTACGGTAAGGCCCGTACGGCGATGCTGGAGGACGTGGTCCGGCGCGCCGACGCCGCCGGGGCCGAGGACCTCGCGTTCTTCAGCCGGCTCAACCTGGTCACGTCGTACGTGATGGGTGGGGAGCCGCGCCGGTCGCTGGTGCCGTTCGCGCGCTGCGTCGCCGACTGGGACGCGGACCCGGCCAAGTACCAGGAGCACTCGCACTCGTTCCTGTGGTGCTTCAAGTACGCGCCGAACACGCTGACCAAGTTCCCCGAGGTACCGCTCGACCGGACGTACGCCGTACTGGACGACATGGAGCGGCGCTGGCAGGTCGGTGGCCACAGCCCGCACGCCGTGCACCAGCACCGCTGGCAGGTGGCCGCGCACATCGGTGACGACGCGGCCGCTGCCGAGCAGTTCCGGCTCTGGTCGACGTCGCCGCGCGACGACCTGTCCGACTGCATCGGCTGCGACCCGACGCACAAGGTGCTGCACCTGACGACCACCGGGCAGACGGCCGAGGCAGTGGCGCTGTCGGTCGGCGTACTGGACGGGCAGCTGACCTGCAACGAGCAGCCGCAGCAGATGCTGACCACGCTGCTGCCGGCGTACGTGGCCGAGGGCATGTACGCCGAAGCTGTCGACGCGCACCGGCGGGCGTACCGGATCCTCCGCAACCAGCCGGGTGAGCTGAGCGCGTACGCCGACCATGTCCGCTTCTGCGCGCGGACCGGGAACCTCCCGCGCGCTGTCGAGCTGATCGAGCGGCACCTGCCCGACCTGGCCGAGCCGCCGAGCCCGCTGGCCGCGATGGACTTCGCCGCGGCCGCGTCGCTCGCGCTGAGCCGCGTCGACCTCCGGATCCGGCGAGCCGGCGATGAGGTCGAGTCGGCGCAGCTGGCGGACGAGCTGGCCCAGCAGGCGCTGGAGCTCGCGGCGCAGTTCGACGAGCGGAACGGCACGACGCGGCAGAGCGACAACGTGAAGGCCGTGCTGGCCGCGGAGCCGTGGGTGGACTACCTGCCGCTGTCGGAGACCGCTCGGCGTGCGCACGAGCGCGTGCTGCCGGCGCCGGTGCCGAGTGAGCCCCTGCCGGAGGGTGGCGGGCAGGCCTGGCTCGATCGGGCCGAGGAGGCATGGCAGACCGACCGCCGGACGGAGGCGGGTGCGGCGTGGGCCGCGTTCGAGCAGGAGGTACCGGAGAGCGAGCGGTCGCCGCTGGACCGCGCCCGAGTGCTCGACGGTCGTGGATTGGTTGCCTCGGACAACGATGATGCCGAGGTCGCGCTGGAGGCGTGGCGCGAGGCCCTGACCCTGTACGCCGAGCTGGGCGAGGAGATCCGGGTCCTGCGCGACCGTGGGCGGATCGGCCGCGTCCTGTGCGACACCGGACAGCTGGACGAGGGCCTGGCCACCGGCGAGGCCCCGCTGCGCCGGCTGATCGAGGAGGACGAGCCGCGACGGCGCGCCGGGTGGCAGTACTCGCTGGCGACCATGCTGGCTCAGGTCGGCCGTACCGAGGAGGCGCTGGCCGAGCTGGCGGTGCTCCGGAGCAGCCCGGACACCGAGCCGGATCTCCAGTCGGGCGCCGGAATCCTGCAGTGCAACCTGCTGCTGCAGCTGGAGCGGCTGGAGGAGGCGGAAGAGGCAGCGACCGCTGGCACGGGCACCCGGCAGCAGATGCCGCGCTCGTTCGCCTACCGCCAGCGCGGCTGGATCCGGCTCGCGCTGCAGCGCCCGGAAGAGGCTGTGGCCGACCTGGAGGAGGCGATCGCCCTGGCCACCGGTACGCCGGACAGCGAGGTGCACCTGGCGATCTGCCGGATGGAGCTCGCCAAGGCCTACCTGTTCAGCGGCCGCGCGCTGGAGTCGGCGGAGACCGCTGAAGAGGCGCTGCCCGCGCTGCGTGACCCGGAGCTGGCCGGTCTGCTTGGCGACGTCCGCGGCGTACTGGCTGATGCGTACAAGGCGCTGGGCGAGATGGAGCCGGCACTGGTGCAGGTGCGGGCGCTGCTGGCGGAGGCGCCGGCCGACGTGCACCCGTACTGGCTCGGGCAGACCAAGCAGGACGAGGGCAACCTGCTCGAACGCCTCGACCGCGACAAGGAAGCGGTGGAGGTCTTCGTGGCTGCGGCGGCGTACTTCGAGGCGGCTGAGCAGCCGCTGGAGACAGTGCAGGCGCTGCGGCTTGCCGGCCAGTCCGCGCGGTACGCCGGTGAGTTCGACCGGGTGCGGGAGCTGCTGGAGCAGGCCCAGTCGGTGCTGGAGGTGCTGCCGTCTGCTGAGGAGCACGTGCTGTTCCAGCAGGCAGGCATCTACTGGGACCGCGGCATCCTCGCGCTGCAGCAGGGCGACCTGGCGACGCTCGTTGCTGATGCGACGCGTGCTGCGGAGGCGTACGAGCGCGGTGGTTACGAGGACCAGCACCTCAACGCGCAGCTGCTGCTGGCGGAGCACGCCAGTACTGACGCGGCAGCGCTGGAGGGGATCTTCAACAGCCTGACGACGAGCCACCCGCACTACCACCGGGCCGGCTACCTGCTGGCCGACCGCCTGCGCCAGCTGGACCGGCACCAGGAGGCCGACGCACTGGAGGACCAGCTCAACCGAGCCTGAGCTGCAGCAACCTGCACTCTCCGACTACAGCTCCACCACGCGGGTACACGGATGGGGTGAACCAACGCCGGTGGGTCGCCCTGCTGATCGTCGCGATCGTGCTGAGCCTTGCCGGCGGCGTCCTCCAACTGCTCGACGGCCGCTGGCTGTCCAGCCTGCCCACTCTGCTCAGTGCCTCGATCGGCCTAGTCCTCCTGCAGCGCATCCGCCGGCCCGACTGGACTCCACCGCGGAGGATTCCCCGTTGGCGACTGGTCGTCTTCTGGGCCCTGATCCTGGCCACCAGCGCAGCTTTCGCCGTGGCTGCCGCCGTCAGCTCGCACACCAGTCGCCGCTGGATCGCCGCCGTCCTCGTCCTGGTACTGCTCGCCATCGGCGTTGCCTTCACCGCCTTGGTACGGAGCGCCAACTCAACGGCCGGACGAACAGAGTGAGCTCCGGGCGACAGCCGTGGCCGGTGACGCTGCAGCGTGCTCTGACCAGAAACCCACGGCAGCCGTGGTGGGTGTCGGTGCTCTTGGCTGTCACCTGCGTGCCTTCTAGTGTTTCGCCACGTACTGGGTGCTTGCTACCTGTCTGACACTCGGCGAGGTCTGTCGACGGCGGGAGCGGGAGTGAGCTTCGGGGGCATGCAACCTTCGGCGACGGTTCTGCCTCTTGGTCGGTATGCAGGGTGACGTGAAGACCCCACAGGTGAGCACGCGGGCCGACTTCGAGGCCTACGTGTCCGCCCGGTACGGCGCGCTGCTGGGCCTGGCCTACCTGCTGACGCAGGACCGCGCGCTGGCCGAGGACCTGGTCCAGAGCACGCTGACCAGGTGCTGGCTGAGCTGGCACAAGGTGCGGGCCGAGGACCCGACGGCGTACGTGCGCCGGGTGATGGTCAACACGCATACCGAGTGGTGGCGGCGCCGGCGTGGTGGCCGGGAGGTGCCGACCGACGACCTGGCCGCGGTGGCGCCTCCGGCGTACGGGGCTGTGCAGCTGGTCGAGCACTCCGACCTGATGCAGGCGCTGCGGCGGCTGCCTAAGCGGATGTGCGCCGCGGTCGTCCTGCGGTACTTCGAAGACCTGTCCGAGGCCGAGACGGCCGACGTGCTGGGCTGCTCGATCGGGACGGTGAAGAGCCAGACCCACCGGGCGCTGACCAAGCTGCGCGTCGATCTCACCTCCCAAGTGACTGTGGAGAGCCGATGAACACCGACGAGCTACGTACGCTGCTCAAGGAGGCCGGGCGACCGGTCGACTCGCCTGGTGACCCGGTCCCCGTCATCCGGCACAGGGCGAAGCGCTACCGGAGGCGGCAGGCTGTCGCTGCCATTGCCTGTACGGCGGTGGTTGCCGCCGGTGTGGTGAGTGCGGTGGACCTGTGGCCACGCGGCCAGGCTGAGCCTGCTGGGCCGGTCGCTACCGAGTTCCCGCTGCACGAGCTGGACGACACCCCGCTGCAGGTCGGCAACCGGCAGCTGTTGGGAGACCCGGCGCCGCACCGCGAGCTGGAGGCGAACGGAGGCCTGTACCTGGCGGTCGACGGGCTCGTACCCGGCGACCTGGTGCGGGTGCGGACGGCCTGTCCGAACGCGACCGCCGCCGATCCGGTGATGCTGTCGGTGTCGCTGAAGGCGTACCGGGAGCAGCAGCTCGACCCGCGAGCGACGCCACCGAGCACGCCGGTGCCGGGCGCGCGCCGGGTCCCGTGCACAAACTCGATCAGCAGTACCGACTTCGTCGTACCGGCCAGGTGGGACTGGTACGCGCTGGCGCAGGTGGGGATGAAGGCGAACGAGATCCGCAGCGTGAAGCTCGAGGTCGCGGCGTACCGCTAGCGTGGCCTGGTGACTCAGGTGATTGTGCTGAACGGCGGGTCGAGCTCGGGCAAGAGCAGGCTGGCTCGGGAGCTGCAGGGAGTGTTGCCGGGGGCCTGGTTGAGCCTCAGCGTCGACGACCTGGTGGACGCGATGCCCCCGGCGCTGGTGAGTGGCGGGGACGGGATCGGGTTCGGGGACGCCGGTGAGGTGTCGGTGGGTGAGCAGTTCCGGACGCTGGAGACGGCCTGGCTGGCGGGGATCGCGGCGATGGCCAGGGCGGGAGCGCGGGTTGTGCTGGACGACGTGTTTCTCGGCGGTGCGGAGTCACAGAGCAGGGTCCGCCAGCAACTGGAGGGCCTCGACGTGCTGTGGGTCGGCGTTCGCTGCGCGCCGGAGGTCGCCGCGGAGCGGGAGAAGGCCCGCGGCGACCGTACGACCGGGATGGCGGAGCTCCAGGCGGAGGTCGTGCACGAAGGCGTGCACTACGACTTGGAGGTCGACACCAGGGTGAGCGCTTCGCTGGAGTGTGCCCGCGCGGTTGCCGCGCGGGTCGACTCCTAGCGGGCTACTCCCACTCGATGGTGCCCGGCGGCTTGCTGGTGATGTCGAGGGTGACGCGGTTGATCTCGTCGACCTCGTTGGTGATCCGGGTGGAGATCTTCTCCAGCAGTTCGTACGGCAGGCGCGACCAGTCGGCGGTCATCGCGTCCTCGCTGGAGACCGGGCGCAGGACCACCGGGTGGCCGTAGGTGCGGCCGTCGCCCTGGACGCCGACCGAGCGGACGTCGGCCAGCAGCACCACCGGGAACTGCCAGATCTCGCGGTCCAGGCCGGCCGCGGTCAGCTCGGTGCGGGCGATCAGGTCGGCGGCGCGGAGGATCTCCAGCCGGTCCTTGGTCACCTCGCCGACGATCCGGATGCCCAGGCCCGGGCCCGGGAACGGGTGCCGGTAGACCATCGTCTCGGGCAGCCCGAGCGCGACGCCGAGCTCGCGGACCTCGTCCTTGAACAGCGTCCGCAGCGGCTCGATCAGCGAGAACTGCAGGTCGTCGGGCAGGCCGCCGACGTTGTGGTGCGACTTGATGTTGGCCGCGCCGGTGCCGCCGCCGGACTCGACCACGTCCGGGTAGAGCGTGCCCTGGACCAGGAACTCGATGTGCCGCTCGGCGTCCAGCTTGCGCGCGGTCGCCTCGAAGGTCCGGATGAACTCGCGGCCGATGATCTTGCGCTTCTGCTCCGGGTCGGTCACCCCGGCCAGCGCGGTCAGGAACTGCTCCTCGGCGTCGACGACCTCGAGCCGCGTCCCGGTGACCGCGACGAAGTCCTTCTCGATCTGGTCGGACTCACCGGCGCGCTGCAGCCCGTGGTCGACGTACACGCAGGTGAGCTGGTCACCGATCGCCCTGCTGACCAGAGCAGCGGCGACCGCGGAGTCCACACCGCCGGACAGCGCGCACAGGACCTGCTTGTCGCCGACCTGCTGGCGGATCAGCTCGACCTGCTCGTCCACGACGTTGCTGGTCGTCCAGTCGCCGGTGCAGCCGGCGATGTCGTACAGGAAATGCTCCAGCACGGCCTGCCCGGCCTGCGAGTGCAGGACCTCCGGGTGCCACTGCACACCGGCCAGCCGGCGGTCCAGGTCCTCGAAGGCGGCGACCGGTGCACCACCGGACGCGGCCAGTACGGCGAAGCCCGCCGGCGGCGCGTGCACGGCGTCACCGTGCGACATCCAGACGTTCAGGTCCTCGGGGATCCCGGCCAGCAGCGTGCCGGCCTCGCTCACCGTGACCGGCGTCCGGCCGAACTCGCGCAGCCCGGTCTTGCGGACGTCGCCGCCGAGTGTCTGCGCCATCGCCTGGAACCCGTAGCAGATCCCGAACGCCGCGACACCGGCGTCGAACAGCGCGGAGTCGACCCGCGGCGCGCCGTCGGCGTACACCGACTGCGGGCCGCCGGACAGGATGATCGCCTTCGGCTCGCGGGCCAGCATCTCCTCGACCGGCATCGAGTGCGGCACGATCTCGGAGTACACCTTCGCCTCGCGCACCCGGCGGGCGATCAGCTGCGCGTACTGCGCACCGAAGTCGACGACGAGAACCAGGTCATGTTCAGTCACGCCTAGAGGGTATCGGTGCTGGTCAGCCGGGCTGTAATCGCGCCGGTGAACCAGTTCGCCGCCTCGGACCTGAACACGTCGCGGTCCAGCTGCCCGGCACCGGCCGGGACCCGGCCCAGCACCGGTACGCCGGTGGTCGCGGGCAGGTCGTCGGCGTTGCACTGCTCGGCCAGGTCGGGCTCGTCCGGCCAGGAGCCGATGACCAGTCCGGCGATCGGGAGCCCGCGGGTCCGCAGCGCCTCGACGGTGAGCCCGGTGTGGTTCAGCGTGCCGAGCCCGGAGCGGCAGACCACGACGAACGCGAACGGCACGGTCAGCAGCGCGGCCAGGTCGGCCAGGTCGTGGCCGTCCTCGTCCAGCCCGACCAGCAGTCCCCCGGCGCCTTCCACCAGGACCAGGTCGCGCTCGGCGGCCAGGTCGTCGACCGCCTTGGCGTGGGTGTCGACCGGCGGCAGCGCGAGCCCCTGCCGCCGCCCGGCTGTCGTAGGAGCCAGCGGGTCGAGCAGGCGGATGCCCTCGTGCAGGTCGGTCAGGCCGGTGAGCCGCTGGACGTCCTGCAGGTCACCGGGCTCGTCAGCGGTCACACCTGTCTGTGCAGGCTTCATCACCGCGACGCTGCCGGAGGCTGCTGCAGCGAGTGCGGCGGTGACGACGGTCTTGCCGACCCCGGTATCGGTCCCGGTGACGATGAGGACGGTCACGAGACCTCCTGGATAGCGGCGGTGATGGTCTGGCAGGCGTGGTCCAGCTCGTTGGCCGACAGCCCGGCGCGGGCGGTCAGCCGCAGGCGGCTGATGCCGTCGGGCACAGACGGCGGCCGGAAGCTCCCAACCCGTACGCCGTTCGCCAGGCACAGCTCAGCGGCCCGGACCGCCTCGCGGGGACCAGCCATCGGCACGGAGACCACGGCACCGGCGGACGGGGTGACACCGCATTCGGCGGCCAGCCGACGGGCTGTGACATGGATGGAGTCCGGTCGCGTCGGCTCGGCGTTGAGGATCTGCAGCGCTGCCAGCGCCGCTGCACAGGCTGCTGGGTTGAGACCCGTGTCGAAGATGAACGGCCGAGCCCGGTTGACCAGGTGCTCGCGCAGAATCGCCGGACCGAGTACGACGCCGCCCTGGCTGGCCAGCGCCTTGGAGAGGGTCGCCGTGACGACTACGTGGTCCAGCCCGGCCAGCCCCGCTGCTGCGACTCCCCCGCGGCCCTGTCCGGTGACGCCGACACCGTGGGCCTCGTCGACGAGCAGCACCGCGCCGTGCTCCAGCGCGACGGCTGCCAGCGCGGCCAGCGGCGCGGCGTCGCCGAGCACGCTGTAAACCGATTCGACCAGCACCAGGGCGCGCGGCTCGTTGCGGTTGGCAAGGGCCTTGCCGACGGCTTCCACGTCGTTGTGCGGAACGATCTGCACGCGGGAGCGCGCGAGCCGGCAGGCGTCGACCAGTGAGGCGTGCACGTGGGCGTCGGAGACCAGGAGCGTGTCCGGCCCGCCCAGTGCGGTGACGACACCGAGGTTGGCCAGGTAGCCGGAGGAGAAGGCCAGGCCGGCTGCATGTCCTGTGTAGGAAGCCAGAGCGGTCTCCAGCTCGGCGTGCAATGAAGTCGTGCCGGTGACGAGTCGAGAGGCAGTAGCTCCAGCACCCCACTCGCGCACAGCAACTGCTGCAGCCTCCACCACTTGGGGATGACGAGCCAGCCCCAGATAGTCGTTGCCGGCCAGGTCAACCAACTGTTCGTCAGAAGGACGAGTACGCAGCCGACGAGTCAGCCCTTGAGCCTCCCGCTCAGCCGCCAGCGGCTCCAGCCACTCGACCAACATCAGTTGCCCTCGGCAATGGCTTCGGTGATCGCCGTCGTGATCGTCGCGATCTCCTCATCCGTGCACACGTACGGCGGCATCGTGTACACGAGATCCCGGAACGGCCTGACCCAAACCCCACGCCGCAGCACAGCCTCCGTCATCCGCGGCAGGTCCACCGGCCCGCCGAGCTGCACAACGCCAACAGCGCCGAGCACCCGCACGTCCTTCACGCCGGGCAACTCGGCAGCAGGCGCCAGACCAGCAGACAGCCCGGCCGAGATGCGCGAAACCTCAGCAGACCAGTCGGACGCCAGCAACAAGTCGATGCTCGCCAGAGCGACAGCACAGGCCAGCGGGTTCGCCATGAACGTCGGACCGTGCATCAGCGCACCACCAGGCCCACCCGACACCGTCCGCGCCACGTCCGTCGTACAGAACGTGGCAGCCATCGACAGGTAGCCGCCGGTCAGCGCCTTGCCGACGCACAGGATGTCCGGCTCGACTCCAGCGTGCTCCGACGCGAAGAGCGTTCCGGTACGCCCGAAACCGGTAGCGATCTCGTCCAGGATCAGCAGGAACCCGTACTCGTCAGCCAGCTCCCGCAACAGCCGCAGGCACGCTGGGCTGTACGGGTACATCCCACCGGCCCCCTGCAGGATCGGCTCGACCACGATCGCCGCCACCTCGTCGCGATGCGCAGCAGCCAGCTCACGCATCGCCTCGGCCCAGGCCAGGTACTCCGGGTCGTCGGCAGCCCGTGAGAATCCAGCCGGAGGCTGCGGCCCGAAGACCTGCTCCTTCAGCGCCCCGGTGAACAGCGAGTGCATCCCGTTGACCGGGTCGCACACGCTCATCGGCGCGAACGTGTCGCCGTGGTACCCGCCGCGCACGGTGAGCATCCGCGTCCGCCCGGAGAAGCCCCGCGCGACCTGGTACTGCAGCGCCAGCTTCAGCGCCACCTCGACCGACACCGACCCGCTGTCGCAGAAGAACACGTGCTGCAACGACTCCGGCGTGATCTCCACCAGCCGCTCCCCCAGCCGGACCGCCGGCTCGTGGGTGAGCCCGCCGAACATCACATGGCTGAACGAGTCGACCTGCTCCTTCAGCGCAGCGTCCAGGACCGGATGGCGGTAGCCGTGGATCATGCACCACCACGACGCCATCGCGTCGATCGCCTCGACCTCACCACCGCGCCCGTCCGCCAGCGTCAGCCGTACGCCGGAAGCGCCGGTGACCAGCCGCGTCGGCGACGGCTCGGTCAGCGAGGCGTACGGGTGCCAGAGCAGCGCCGCGTCCTGCGCGAGCAGGTCAGCCATGGATCTCACCGTGCACCGAGCAGCGGGCCGACCAGCCCATCGGGTGCACCTGGACGACCATCCGCCGCCGGCACTGGTCGCAGTAGCGCGGCGGTTCCATCGCGAGCGCCGTACGGCAGTTGTCGTGGCCGCTGCCGGTCAGCTCCTGGCCGCAGTGGCCGCAGTACCCAAGCGTCATAGCGTCTTCTGGAGCTCCTTCACCGGCATCTTCAGGTCGGCCAGCAGGTCCAGGTCCGCGGTCGCCGGGCGGCCGAGGGTGGTCAGGTAGTTGCCGACGATGACGGCGTTGATGCCGCCGAGCAGGCCCTCGCGGGTGCCCAGGTCGCCGAGGGTCAGCTCGCGGCCACCGGCGTACCGCAGGATCGTCTTCGGCATCGCCAGCCGGAACGCCGCGATGGTCCGCAGCGCGTCCTTGCCGGCCATCACCTCCATGTCGCCGAACGGCGTCCCAGGCCGCGGGTTCAGGAAGTTCAGCGGCACCTCGTGCGGCTCCAGCTCGGCCAGCTGCGCGGCCAGCTCGGCGCGCTGCTCCAGCGTCTCGCCCATCCCGACCAGGCCGCCGCAGCACAGCTCCATGCCGGACTCCTTGACCATCACGCAGGTCTCCCAGCGCTCCTCGAAGGAGTGCGTGGTGACCACGTCGCCGAAGTACGAGCGGGCCGACTCGAGGTTGTGGTTGTAGCGGTGCACGCCCATCGCGCGCAGCTCGTCGACCTGCTCCTGGGTGAGCATGCCGAGCGAGCAGGCGATGTTGATGTCGACCTCGGCGTTGATCGCCTCGATGCCGGCCTTGACCTGCGCCATCAGCCGGGCGTCGGGCCCGCGGACGGCGGCCACGATGCAGAACTCGGTCGCGCCGGTCTTCGCGGTCTCCTTGGCGGCCTCGACCAGCTCGGGGATGTTCAGCCAGACCGAGCGGACCGGAGAGGTGAACTGACCGGACTGGGAGCAGAAGTGGCAGTCCTCGGGGCAGCCGCCGGTCTTCAGGGAGATGATCCCCTCGACCTCGACCTCCTCGCCGCACCACTTCACCCGGACGTCGTGCGCCAGCGCCAGCAGGTCGGCCAACTGGTCGTCCGGCGACCGCAGCACCTCCTCCAGCTGCTCCTGGTTCAGACCGACACCACGGCCAAGGACCTGCTCACGGGCGACGTCGAGGATCATGCGGTCACAGTAGGCCAGCCTTGCCGGTCCGCACTGCGAGGGGCGTCACCCCGGCCGAAAAGAAAGTCCGGAAGTTTTTCCGAAACCTCGTAACCCCCTGTAGACGGGCTCGTTGATGTGTGCAGAGGCGGTCGCCGCAAGGAAGACCGCCACTCCGAATCCCAGAGTATTACGAACAGCACGCAGAGTGATCACATTCACTCGCTGCAGCTCGAAAGGCTGGGAAGAGGATGTAGAGTGAGGTTACGAGCTCGGGTCGCCAGCTGTGGTTGGTGACCCGATCCCAAAGCGCCGGGCGCCTCACCCCGGCTTGAGTGGGTCCCTCGGGAAACGATTTGGGCGGAAACGTTCCCGAGGGACCTGCTCCCTTTCTGGCACTAAACACAAACCCTCAAGCTCCGGAAAATCACCGGAACTGAGGGTTTTTCGCTATTTCCAGCCAGTTACGGTTTCGTCACAGGCTGATTGATCTCGACAATCGGCAGCCGCAACGCACCAGGCGCATCGGCCGGCACCACCGGGTGCTCCGGCACCACCGCGGTCACTCGCTGGTACGGCGTACCGGCCGCCGGCCGCGGATCCGGCTGACCCTTGTTCGGCCAGAAGGCCAGCGCCCGCTCCGCCTGGGCGGTGATCGTCAGCGACGGGTTGACGCCCAGGTTCGCCGAGATCGTCGACCCGTCCACGATGTGCAGCCCGTCGTAGCCGTAGACCCGGTGGTAGGCGTCGACCACCCCGGTCTCGGCCGAGTCGCCGATCGCGCAGCCGCCGATGAAGTGCGCCGTCATCGGCACGTTGAACGGCTCCCCGATCGTCCCGCCCGGCGTCCCGCGCATGATCGTCGCCATCCGCCGGACCACCTGGTTCGCGACCGGGATCCAGGACGGGTTCGGCGCGCCGTGGCCCTGCTTCGAGGTCAGCCGCCAGCGGCCGAACCGGTCCCGCTTGCCGAACGTCGTGATCGAGTTGTCCGCGGTCTGCATCACCAGCGCGATCACCGTCCGCTCCGACCAGTGCTTCAGGTCGTACAGCCGCCGGATGTTCTTCCGCTGGATCCCCAGCTCGCGCAGCCAGGTCCGCCAGCGCGGCCGGTCCCCGTCGCCGTCGGTCAGCACGGTCTGCAGCAGCGACATCGCGTTGCTGCCCTTGCCGTAGCGGACCGGCTCGATGTGGGTGATCTCGTCGGGGTGGAACGACGACGTGATCGCCACCCCGCGGCTGTAGTCGACGTCGCGGTCCTTCGCGATCGCGCCGAGCAGGGACTCGGAGTTCGTCCGGGTCAGTACGCCGAGCCGGCGCGACACCTTCGGCAGCTTGCCCTCGTCGCGCAGCCGGTGCAGCAGCTTCGCCGTCCCGAGCGCGGAGGCCGCGAAGACCACCTGCTCGGCGGTGAACCTGCGGGTGAGCTTGCGGTTCGACGTACGGCGGGTCTCGACCGCGTAGCCGCCGCCGGGCAGCGGCTCGACCGACGTCACCGTGGTCATCGGGAAGACCTCCGCGCCGGCCTTCTCGGCCAGGTAGAGGTAGTTCTTGGTCAGCGTGTTCTTCGCGTTGTGCCGGCACCCGGTCATGCACTCGCCACAGTCGATGCAGCCGGTCCGCCGCGGGCCCGCGCCGCCGAAGAACGGGTCGTCGACCTCGACCCCGGGCTCGCCGAAGAACACCCCGACCGGCGTCGGGTGGAAGGTGTCGCCCACGCCGAGGTCGTCGGCGACCTGCTTCATCACCTCGTCGGCCGGCGTGAAGTGCGGGTACGTCGTGACGCCGAGCATCCGCTTGGCCTGGTCGTAGTACGGCGCCAGCTCGGCCTTCCAGTCGGTGATGTGCGCCCACTGGCGGTCGGCGTAGAAGGCCGGCAACGGCTCGTACAGGGTGTTGGCGTAGACCAGGCTGCCGCCGCCGACGCCCGCGCCGGACAGGATGATCACGTCCCGCAGCGCGCTGATCCGCTGGATCCCGTACCAGCCGAGCTTGGGCGCGAACAGGAACCGGTTCTTGTCCCAGGAGTTCTTCGCGAACCCGGCGTCGTCGAACCGCGCGCCCGCCTCCAGGACCGCGACCTTGTAGCCCTTCTCGGTCAGCCGCAGCGCGCTCACGCTGCCGCCGAAGCCCGAGCCGATGATCAGCACGTCGTGGTCGAAGCTCATGCCGTCCTCCTTCGTGCAGCCTGGCCGGTGGGCACCCTACGCGCGTCCCAGTTTCTTCAGCACCCGCATGGCCGTGACCAGCACCTCGGCGTACGTCTCGTCGCTGATGCCGTGCGACGCCGCGATCGGCAGCACCCGCTGGGTGGCGATCGCCTGCGGGTCGACGTACCGGCGGATGCCCTCGACGCCCTGGCGGCGGCCGAGGCCGGAGGACCGCATCCCGCCCATCGGGGTGTCGATCGAGCCGAAGGTCGCGGCGTAGCCCTCGTTGACGTTGACCGTGCCGGCGACGAGCTGGGCCGCGATCGCGCGGCCGCGGCGGCCGTCGCGGGTCCAGACGCTGGCGTTCAGGCCGTACTCGCCCTCGTTGGCGCGCTCGATCGCCTCGGACTCGTCGGAGAACCGGTAGAGCGAGACGACCGGGCCGAAGGTCTCGTTGTCGAAGCACTCCATCTCCGGCGTCACGCCGGACAGCACGGTCGGCTCGTAGAACAGCGGGCCGAGATCCGGACGGGCCTTGCCACCGGCCAGGACGACGGCGCCCTTCTCGCGCGCGTCGTCGACGTGCCGGCTGACCGTCTCCAGCTGCGCCTTCGAGATCAGCGAACCCATGTCGACGTCCCAGCCGGTGCCGGCCGAGAGCCGCAGCTTCTTCACCCGGTCCAGGAACGCGGTCACGAACGCGTCGTAGATCTGGTCGGCGACGTACAGGCGTTCCATCGAGACGCAGAGCTGGCCGCCGCTGTTGAAGCAGGCCCGGATCGCGCCCTCGGCCGCGCGGTGCACGTCGGCGTCGCGCAGCACGAGCATCGGGTTCTTGCCGCCGAGCTCGAGGCTGGCGCCGATCAGTCGCTCCCCGGCCTGCTGCGCGACCAGACGGCCGGTCCTGGTCGAGCCGGTGAAGCAGATGTAGTCGACGTTCTGGATGATCGCGCCGCCGACGGTCGGGCCGTCACCGTTCACGACCTGCCAGGCGTCCCGCGGCAGACCGGCCTCGTGGAGCAGCTCGACGGCTCGCAGCGCGGTCAGCGGGGTCTGGCTGTCCGGCTTGAGCACGACGGCGTTCCCGGCCAGGATCGCGGGCAGACCGTCGGAGATCGCCATCGTCAGCGGGTAGTTCCAGGGCGAGATGATCCCGACGACGCCCTTCGGCACGAACCGCTGCTCGGCGCGGGTCAGCACCGGGAACATGCCGAGCTTGCGCTGCGGCCCGAGCAGCTCGGCCGCCTTGCGCGCGTAGTACCGGGCGGTCAGCGCGACGTGGCCGACCTCCTCGAAGGCCTGCTTGCGAGCCTTGCCGGACTCCAGGATGACCAGGTCGACCAGCTCGTGGCGGTGGTCGAGCACGAGGTCGTGGTACCGGAGCAGGATCGCGGCCCGGTCGGCCAGCGACGTGCCCTTCCAGCTGCGCTGCGTCCGGCGCGCGGCCCGGACCGCGGCGACCACGTCGTCGGCGCTGGACAGCGGCAGCTCGGCGACCGGCTGCCCGGTCGCCGGCGCGTACGACGTACGGGTGCCTGCCGTGGCCCGGAGCAGACCGCTCAGCCGCCGGACGGCCGACTGGTCGGTGGCCCAGGACGCGGTCGGGTCCAGCTCGGGGTCCGCGGGGATCGAGGTCTGCTCGCTCATTGACCCAGGCTACCTGTGGGTAATCAGATGTGTCAGTACCGCGCCATGGCACTGGACTCGCGAGGCCGAGGTGAGGTGGATCACTGCGGTTGGCACTAAGGTGATCCGTTGAGTCAGCGAAGGGGTGGAAGCACACGATGGTGGACAGCGGGGGGCTTTGGACGCCTCCTGAGGACGAGCTCGGTGAGGCGCTGCAGACCGCCCAGGTGCTGATCGAGGAGGGCCGCGCCGACGAGGCCGGGCCCTACCAGCAGCGGGTGATCGAGCTGGCCCGGGAGCGGGCCAGTGACCGGCCGGACCACTACGAGGCCAAGCACCTGATGGCGGCCACGCAGTACGAGCTGGCCGGCTCGCTGAACGCGTCGGGGCGGCACGAGGAGGCGCTGGCCGCGCTCCACGAGGCCCAGCTGGGCTACACCGAGCTGAGCGACGCCGGTGTGCTGGACGCGACCTCGTTCCTGGCCGACGTCCGGGCCCGGCGGGCGATGACGCAGGCGCACCGCGGGTGGGGCGCTACCGCCGTACTGGAGATGGACGGCGCGGTGATCGCGTACGGACAGCTCGTCGGCGGGCCCGACAGCCTGCACCACCAGCCCGACTTCGCCCGGGTGCTGGCGATGAACGCACTGATCCTGCGCCGGTACGGCGACCCGGACCTGGCGGTGGCCTCCGCCGACGCGGCCGTGCAGCTGTTCCTGCAGCTAGCCGGGCAGATCAACGAGAGCGCCCAATCGCTGTCCTACGCGCGGTATCTGTGCTCCGCAACGGCGGTGTCGGCCGACATCCACGCTGCCGAGAGCCGGCTCGACCTGGCCCTCGAGGCGGACGAGATCGGACTCAGTACGGCGGACACGCTCGCCGACTCGGAGTCCGCGACCGACCTGCGAACGCTGGTCGCGGCGCTGGCTCGCAAGGGCCGGCACCTCAACCAGGTCGGCCGGGTCCTGGAAGGCGAGAACTGCCTGCGGACCGCGTTCGCCACGGACGAGGAGGCGGCGCAGCGCGTCGTCGACGAGCTGGACCGCGGCATCCCGCCGTCGCTGCGGACCGCGCTGGAGACGGCCGAGATCAAGCTCGGGCCGTTCGAGCAGTACTACCGGCTGCTGGCTCTGGGCGAACCGGCGCCGGGGATGACGCTCGCGACCGTCAGCGGCCGGACCGATCCGGAGTCGGCCTGCGTCCGGGCGACCGAGCTGGCCGAGCTGGTCCGCCCGCTGCTCGCGCACGACGCGGAGACCGCGCTGACGCTCGGGCTCGAGGCGCACTACCTGTTCGCGATCTCGTCGGAGCGCGAGTCGCACCGGATGCGTTACGAGGTCAGCACCTACGCGCCGATCTGGGCGCGGCTGCTGCTCGACATCTCCGAGGCGTACCACGCGGCCGGCCAGACCGAGATGGCGCTCGACCTCGCGGGGTGGAGCGCCGAGGTCGCGACCGCGCTGATCCCGTTCACCACCAGCGACACCGAGGTCGCCGACCTGGCCGGTTCCTGCTACCGCCACCACGGCGATCTGCTGGCGGCCAAGGGCGACTTCCTGGCGTCGCAGCACGCGCACGAGGCCGCGGCTCAGCTGCAGACCTGACCCGAATCGATTGACCGGTCGGCGTAGCGGGCGCACTCTGGCGCTGAGGGGGCGAGCGCCATGGATGTTGTCGAGATGCATCAGCGGGCCGGGGCGGAGTTCGTTCGGCAGGTGGGAGCGGTTGGCGCCGAGCAGTGGGGTGCGCCGACGCCGTGCTCGGAGTGGGACGTGCGGGCGCTGGTGAACCACGTCGTCGGCGAGGAACGGTGGGCGGTGCCGTTGCTCGCGGGCCGGTCGATCGCGGACGTCGGGGACACGCTGGACGGGGATCTGCTCGGCGAGGATCCGGCGGCTGCTGCGGCGGAGGCCGCTTCGGCGGCGGTTGGAGCGACGGCGGACGCGGTTCCGGTCGTGCAGCTCTCGTACGGCGAGGAGGACACCGGCGAGTACCTGCGGCAGCTCTCGGCGGATCTGCTGGTGCACGGGTGGGATCTCGCGGTGGCGATCGGTGCGACGCCGCGGATGGATCCGGAGGTCGTCAGCGAGGTCGCCGGGTGGTTCGAGCAGCGGGAGGCGGCGTACCGGGACGGCGGGGCGATCGCGGAGCGGGTGCCGAGCGGGCCGGATCCGGTGGCTCGGCTGCTCGGGGCGTTCGGGCGGGACGCGACCTGGACGGCGAAGAACGCGCAGCCGTCCTGAGGTCAGGCCTGTAGGGCTCCGACGAACAACCCGGCTTCGGCTTCGGTCATGCCGGTCTCGCTGACCACCAGGGCGGTCGCCTGGTGGAGCTCACCGGACGCCTTCAGGGCCCGGGTCCGCTCGGCGAGGTTCGTGCCGGGGAGCCGGACGACCGGCGTACCGGTGACCGGGGGGACGTAGCGGCCGAGGCGGATGTCGTCGACCAGCTCCTTGGCGTGCTTGAGCTCCGACCCGGTCCGGTCCATCACGTACTTCACCGCGAAGACACTCTTCCGCGTGGTGAGCAGGAAACGGACCTGGTCGACGTCCTCGGAGGAGAGTTGCGCCCGCGCGGCGGCGAGGGCGACGTTGTCGGCTTCGGTGCGGCGGCTGAACCATCCCATAGGCCAATCCTTCCAGAACCGGCCAACCCGCGAGCAGCCGCCACAGGTGTCTCACCTCACGAACGGCGAGTCCACCCCTCGACCGCGGCGGTCCGTCAGAATGTCAGCCGACGACGACCTCGACGCGCTGGAACTCCTTGAGCTCGGTGTACCCGGTGGTGGCCATCGCGCGCTTCAGGGCGCCGACCAGGTTCATCGTGCCGTCCGGGACCCAGGACGGGCCGAACAGGATCTGCTCCATCGTGCCGGTGACGCCGACCTCCACCCGCTCACCGCGCGGGAGGTCCGCGTGCCACGCCTCGGCGCCCCAGTGGAAACCGCCACCGGGAGCGTCGCTCGCGCGGGCCAGCGGCGAGCCGACCATCACCGCGTCGGCGCCGCAGGCGATCGCCTTCGCCACGTCACCCGAGCGACCGACCGAACCGTCGGCGATGACGTGCACGTACCGACCGCCGGACTCATCCATGTAGTCGCGCCGGGCCGCGGCGACGTCGGCGACCGCCGACGCCATCGGCACCGCGACACCGAGCACCTTGCGCGTCGTGTGTGCGGCGCCGCCGCCGAAGCCGACCAGTACGCCGGCCGCGCCGGTCCGCATCAGGTGCAGCGCGGCCTGGTGCGTCGCGCAGCCGCCGACGATGACCGGGACGTCGAGGTCGTAGATGAACTGCTTCAGGTTCAGCGGCTCGGCCTGGCCGGAGACGTGCTCGGCCGAGACCGTCGTACCGCGGATGACGAACAGGTCGACGCCCGCGTCCACCACGTGCTTGGCGAACTGCTTGGTCCGCTGCGGCGACAGCGCACCGGCCACCGTGACCCCGGAGTCGCGGATCTCCTGCACCCGCTGCGAGATCAGCTCGGGCTTGATCGGCGCCGAGTAGATCTCCTGCAGCCGGGTCGTGGCCTGCTCGCGGCCGAGGGTGACGATCTCCTCGAGCAGCGAGCTCGGGTCCTCGAAGCGGGTCCACAGGCCCTCGAGGTTCAGCACACCGAGACCGCCGGCCTTGCCGATCGCGATCGCGGTGGCCGGCGACATCACCGAGTCCATCGGCGCGGCCAGGATCGGCAGCTCGAAGCGGTACGCGTCGATCTGCCAGGCGACCGAGACCTCCTCGGGGTCCCGGGTCCGCCGCGACGGCACGATCGCGATGTCGTCGAACGCGTACGCCTGCCGGCCGCGCTTGGCCCGGCCGATCTCGATCTCGGTCATCTGGTGGTTGTCCTAACGTTGGCGGGTCAGCGGCCGGAGTAGTTCGGCGCTTCGACCGTCATCTGGATGTCGTGCGGGTGCGACTCCTGCAGGCCGGCCGAGGTGATCCGGACGAACCGGCCCTTGTCCTGCAGCTCCGGGACCGTGCGGGCGCCGGTGTACCACATCGACTGGCGCAGGCCGCCGATCAGCTGGTGGGCGACCGCGGCCAGCGGGCCGCGGTACGGCACCTGGCCCTCGACGCCCTCGGCGATCAGCTTCTCGTCGCTGCCGACGTCGCTCTGGAAGTACCGGTCCTTGGAGTACGACTTGCGCAGGCCGCCGGACTGCATCGCGCCCAGCGAACCCATCCCGCGGTAGGCCTTGAACTGCTTGCCGTTGATGAAGACCAGGTCGCCCGGCGACTCCTCGCAGCCGGCCAGCAGCGAGCCCAGCATCACGGTGTCGGCCCCGGCGACCAGCGCCTTGGCGATGTCACCGGAGTACTGCAGGCCGCCGTCGCCGATCACCGGGACGCCGGCCGGCTTGCAGGCCAGCGACGCCTCGTAGATCGCGGTCACCTGCGGGACGCCGACGCCGGACACGACGCGCGTCGTACAGATCGAGCCCGGGCCGACGCCGACCTTGACGCCGTCGGCGCCCGCGTCGACCAGCGCCTGGGCGCCGCCCCTGGTCCCGACGTTGCCGCCGACGACGTCGACGCCGCGGGTCGCCGGGTCGGCCTTGAGCTTGCGGATGATCTCCAGCTGGGCCTGGGAGTGACCGTGCGCGGTGTCCACCACGAGCAGGTCGACACCGGCCTCGACCAGGGTCATCGCCCGCTTGTACGCCTCACCGAAGAAGCCGATCGCGCCGGCGACCCGCAGCCGGCCGGTCGCGTCCTTGGTGGACAGCGGGAACTGGTCACGCTTGACGAAGTCCTTCAGCGTGATCAGGCCGGTCAGCTTGCCGGCGTCGTCGACCAGCGGCAGCTTCTCCACCTTGTGCCGGCTGAGCAGCGCCATCGCGTCGTCGGCGGAGATGCCCTGCTTGCCGGTGATCAGCGGCTGCTTGGTCATCACCTCGCGGACCGGCCGGTCCTGGCTGGTCTCGAAGCGCATGTCGCGGTTCGTCACGATGCCGACCAGGACGCCGGCGTCGTCGACGACCGGGACACCGGAGATCCGGTACTGGCCGCAGAGCGCGTCCGCCTCGCCGATGGTGGCGTCCGGGCCGATGGTGATCGGCTGCGCGATCATCCCGGACTCCGAGCGCTTGACCAGGTCGACCTGCTGGGCCTGGTCCTCGATCGAGAGGTTGCGGTGCAGCACGCCCAGGCCGCCCTGGCGGGCCATCGCGATCGCCATCCGGGCCTCGGTGACGGTGTCCATCGCGCTGGACAGCAGCGGGATGTTCACCTCGATGTTGCGGCTGACCTTGGAGCGGGTGATCGCCTCGGACGGGATCACGTCGGACTCGTTGGGCTGCAGCAGCACGTCGTCGAAGGTCAGACCGAGGACGGCGAACTTGTCGGGAACTCCGGAGGGGGTGATGTCCATGAGGGTTGCAGGCACCTTTGCACGGCGAGAACGGGACACCATGGTATGCCGCCCGCGCCCGGTCCCCCGCATCGGTCCCCGCGGCTGTGGACAAGGGCGTGTCTCCCAATTGTCGCCGTAGCGAGCAGGTGCTCGCCGCGGTAGCTCGGAGTGCTGGAGTGAAGCCCTCGATGTTTTTCCATCGTGGGCTTTGCTCCAGTGCTCCGAGGTGCCGTGCCGAGTGCCGCGCAGTAGGCGAGAATTGGGAGACACGCCCTAGGCGGGTTCCGTCCGGGAACCCGCCTCGCGTCAGGTCAGCGGCCGGTCGGGTGGTTCAGCACCCAGAGGATCTGGCGCAGGGTGACCGGGTTCATCGAGCCGTGCGCCCGCTCGAAGGCGGCGTGCCGGCCCTCGACGTACTGGCCGTTGGAGTGCTTGCCCTTGGCGTACTGCTGCTTGGCCCAGCCCAGCGCGAACTGGCCGTTGGAGTGCTTCGCCGAAGCCTCCAGCCGCTTGTTCACGTACTGCTCGAGACGGGTCGGCTCGGCCGGCGTCTCGGGCGGCAGCGCCGGCTTGGCGTCGTCGGCGGGCGTGGAGTCGTCGGCCGGCTTGGAGTCGGTCGCGCCACCGGTCTGGTCAGCACCGCCGGTCTGGTCCGCGCCACCGGTCTGCTCGCCGTCGTTGCGGCCGCCACCGGTCTGGTCACCGGCCGGCTGGTCCTCCGGCTTGGTGTCGCCCGGCTTGGTGTCGCCCGAGCCGGTCTGGGTCTCCCCGTCGCCGGTACCGGTCTGGCCGCCGGGGACACCGGTCTCGCCACCCGGCGTACCGGTCTCGCCGCTGCCTTCGCTCGGCTGCGTCGACGGGTCCGAACCAGGCGTGTCGGTCTGGCCGTTGTTGTTGCCGCCGCCACCGTCGCTGGGCTGGTCGGTCGGCTCCTCGGTCGGAGTGGTCGGCGGCGGGTCCGTCGGCGTGGTCGGCGGGTCCGTCGGCTCGTCGACCGGCGTGCTCGGCGGGTCGCTCGGCTTGTCCGTCGGCTCGTCCACCGGAGTGGTCGGCTTGTCGACCGGCTTCTCCTCGACCGGCTCGGTCGGCGGCAGCAGCGGGTCGCGGGTGCCGGCCTTCTCCTCCACCTTCGGCGGTTCGGGCCGGGCCAGCGGCGGCTTCGGCATCACCGTCTCGAGCTCGGTCAGCCCGAGCGCGAGCGGATCGGTCAGCCGCTGCTCGGCCTTGCGCTCCTCGACCTCGCGCAGGTCGGCCTGCTTCTGCTGGTAGTCCTTGGCGACCTTGACGATCTTGGACTTGTCGACGACCGGCATGCCGTCGAGCTCTTCCTTCGGGAAGCTCGTCTCCGGCCGCAGCCCGTCCACGACGGTCTTGACGATCTTCTCGTACGGCGCCAGCGGGTCGCCGTTCACGGCCGCCGCGACCCCCGACACCGACAGCGCGGCCACGGCGGCGACGCCGACGGCCAGACCGCGGGCGGCGATCTTGCGGGTGAACGGGTCGGTGACCGGGTTCAGGGCCGCGCAGCGGGCCAGGAACGTCTCCGGGTCGTCGATGGTCTCCACCGGGAGCTCGTCCTCGACCTCGACCGCGAGCCGCAGATCGGCCAGCAGTTTCAGGGTCGGGTCGTGCTCGCCCGCCTCCCACGCGGACTCCCCACCGGCTGCGAGCAGGTCGAGCAGCGCGTCGTCGGCTTCGATCGCGTCTAAGTCAAAGCGCTCAGCCATTCCGCTCCTCCCCTGCTCCTCGCTCGAGCTTTGCCTCATGCCCCACAAACCCCCTGAGCGTGTTCAACGCCCGATGTTGTGCGACCCTCACCGCCCCCGGTGTCATCCCCAGTGCCCGGCCGGTCTCTTCGGCTGACATCCCCGCTACCACCCGGAGCCGCAGGATCTCCCGCAGCTTCTCCGGCAATCTTTCCAGCAGGCCCACGATGTGCTGGACCTCGGAGTGCCTGACCGCGTGCTCCTCCGGCGTCGGGGACTCGTCGGCCCCGTCCGGAAGGTCCGGTGTCGACACGTCGGCGACCGCGAACGCGCGCTGGGCGTCGGCGACCTTGCGGGCCGCGATCCCGTACACGAACGCCTCGAACGGCCGCCCCTCGTCGCGGTAGCGCCCGAGCGCCCCGAACACCGCGACACAGACCTCCTGCGCGACGTCGTCGACCATGTCGGCGCCACCGGGGTAGGTCCACAACCGGGACCGCACGTAGCGATGAGCGACCGCGCGCACCCTGGTCAGCAGATCGTTCAGAGCCCCCGGATCCCCACCGGCCGCCAGTGCGGCCAGATCCCTGAGCTCGACCCGGTCGTGGGTGTGCGGCATTCGAACCTCGGTCACCCCTCGCCCCCTCGTGTAAGACCGGTCAGCCTGCAAGATGCTACGGCCCGGACGCCCCGCTGCCTAGTGGCAGTTCGTGATCACTGAGTAATTTTCATGACAACCTGTCACTACCCCCGGGTATCCACCGGCCGAACGTGAAACTGCCCGGCCGGTCCGAGGACCAGCCGGGCAGTTCGGTGTACCAGGTACTGCGCTGGTACGGAGGAATCAGTGACCGTGACCGTGGCCGTGACCGGCGGCGGCGGGCTCCTCTTCCTCGGGCTTGTCGACGACCAGGGTCTCCGTGGTGAGGAGCAGGGCCGCGATCGAGCCGGCGTTGGCCAGCGCGGAGCGGGTCACCTTGACCGGGTCGAGAACACCCTGCGCGAGCAGGTCGCCGTACTCACCGGTGGCGGCGTTGAAGCCGCTGCCGACCTCGAGCTCCGCGACCTTGGCGGTGACGACGTAGCCCTCGTTGCCGCCGTTCTCGGCGATCCAGCGCAGCGGCTCGACGACCGACTTCTTGACGATCCGGACGCCGGCGAGCTCGTCGCCCTCCAGGCCCAGGCCGTCCTCCAGCACCGAGGCTGCGTGGACGAGAGCGGAGCCGCCACCGGCGACGATGCCCTCCTCGATCGCCGCGCGGGTCGCCGAGACGGCGTCCTCGATGCGGTGCTTCTTCTCCTTCAGCTCGACCTCGGTGGCCGCGCCGACCTTGATCACGCAGACGCCACCGGCCAGCTTGGCCAGCCGCTCCTGCAGCTTCTCGCGGTCCCAGTCGGAGTCGGTGCGCTCGATCTCGGCCTTGATCTGGTTGACCCGGGCCTCGATCTCGTCGGACTTGCCGGCGCCCTCGACAACGGTGGTGTTGTCCTTGCTGACGACGATCCGGCGCGCGGTGCCGAGCACCTCGAGGCCGACCTGGTCGAGCTTCAGCCCGACCTCGGGAGCGATCACCTGCGCGCCGGTCAGCGCGGCCAGGTCCTCCAGCATCGCCTTGCGGCGGTCACCGAAGCCCGGCGCCTTGACGGCCACGGAGGTGAAGTTGCCGCGGATCTTGTTGACCACCAGGGTCGACAGCGCCTCGGCCTCGACGTCCTCGGCGATGATCAGCAGCGTCTTGCCCGACTGCACGACCTTCTCCAGCAGCGGCAGCAGGTCCGCGACGGCGGAGATCTTGCCCTGGTTGATCAGGATGTACGGGTCGTCCAGCACCGCTTCGCCGGCCTCGGCGTCGGTGATGAAGTACGGGGAGATGAAGCCCTTGTCGAACTGCATGCCCTCGGTGAACTCGAGCTCGGTGCCCATCGTGTTCGACTCTTCGACGGTGATCACACCGTCCTTGCCGACCTTGTCGAAGGCGTCCGCGATCAGGCCGCCGATCTCGGCGTCCCGGGCGGAGATGGTGGCGACGTGGGCCATGTCGCCCTTGTCGTCGACCGGACGGGCGGTCTCGACCAGCCGGGCCGAAACGGCCTCGACGGCGGCCTCGATGCCCTTCTTCAGGCCCATCGGGTTGACCCCGGCGGCGACGGCCCGCAGGCCCTCGTGCACCAGCGCCTGCGCCAGCACCGTGGCGGTGGTGGTCCCGTCACCGGCGATGTCGTTGGTCTTGGTGGCCACCTCCTTGGCCAGCTGCGCGCCAAGGTTCTCGAACGGGTCGTCCAGCTCGACCTCACGGGCGACGGTGACACCGTCGTTGGTGATGGTCGGGGCGCCCCACTTCTTGTCCAGCACGACGTAGCGGCCCTTCGGCCCCAGCGTCACCTTCACCGTGTTCGCGAGCTTGTCGACGCCACGCTCCAGGGCGCGCCGCGCGTTCTCGTCGAACTCGAGGATCTTCGGCATGGAAAAACCAGTCCCTCTCTGAATTCTTGCGTTCAATGGCCCAGCCGGTTCTGGACCGACTCCGCCCCGGCGCCGGTGTTCGGCACCGGGGCGGTGTCAGTCAGAAACTCTGAGCAGTCGTCACTTGCTGACGACGGCGAGGATGTCGCGGGCGCCCAGGATCAGGTAGTCCTGGCCGTCGTACTTGACCTCGGTGCCGCCGTACTTGGAGTAGATGACCTTGTCGCCGACGGCGACGTCCAGCGGGACGCGGTTGCCGTTGTCGTCGATGCGGCCGGGGCCGGTGGCGAGGACCTCGCCCTCCTGCGGCTTCTCCTTGGCGGTGTCCGGGATCACCAGGCCGGACTTCGTGGTCTGCTCGGCTTCGAGCGGCGCAACGAGGACGCGGTCCTCGAGCGGCTTGATCGTGACCGACACTTGCTGACCTCCACGGTCGAGTTCTTGATGATTCACAGTGCGTCAGGACGGCCGTCCCGCCGCCTGCCGTCGCGGGGGTCAGGGGCCGGGGCCGCTGGCACCCTCACAGGGAGAGTGCCAACACCGAATCTAGGCCGCGATTAGCACTCGGTCAACTCGAGTGCCAGAACTCGGCCCACGGCGAACACGCCGGCCCGAACCGTTACTCAACCTTCGCCCGCCGCCAGGTCGTCTCACCCGGCACAGGGCCCCGCCCCGCGGGCCCCCACGGGAGGGAAATCCACCATGTCCGATCTCCGCCGGTTCTGGCGTCACGTCACCACCCGCCGTACTGCCGTCGTGCTCACCGCCGCCGCCGTCGCCGCCGTTCCGCTGACCTTCGTCGCGTCCAGCGCGTCGGCCGGGACGCAGGCGCTGACCCAGTGCCAGCAGGTCTACAACAAGACCGTCAACAGCGCGGGCTGGACCGTGCCGGCGCTGTCGATCTGGGAGGAGAGCAGCACCGTCTGCAACCTGAAGCCCGGCGACCTGCCGCACCGCGACCCGCGCAACCCGTTCGGCGACCCGGAGACGGCCATCAAGACCCTCCAGCGCAACCTGAACTACTGCTACGGCTCCAAGCTCACCGTCGACGGCCGGTACGGCGCCAGGACGGAGGCGGCCGTCGCCGCGGTCCAGCGCCGCCACGGGCTCACCGCCGACGGCATCTACGGCCCGGCCACCCGCTCGGCGATGAACTGGCGGCTCTGGAACCCGAAGCTCGGCCTGTCCAGCGACGCCTGCTACAGCCCGCTGTAACCCGGCCCGTACTTTCTGCGACCAGGGTCTGGGCCTGGGCGGTACGACGTGGGACCGTTCTGTGTGGAGACAAGGAGCCCACATGAAGCTGCCCTTCACGGTGCGTAAGCCGTCCGGCAAGGCCCTGGTCGCGATCGTCGCGCTGGTGGTGAGCCCGATCGCCGTGGGCGTTGCCGCCGGTGGCGGCCACTCCACCGACGCACCGCAGGGTGCTGGTGGGCCGGCAGCGGTGGCGCCTGAGCAGGTGGCCGGGCCGGCTGCTGACCTTGGCGTACGGGCTGCTGGGGCAGCGGCCGCGCTGGGGCAGTGCCGGAGCGCTCGGCTGGTTCCGGTCGGCAGCGCCGGGTGGGGCGTACCGGCGCCGTCGGTCTGGGAGAGCAGCAGCACCCGCTGCAACCTCATGTACGGCGACGACCCGCAGCGCGGCAACGAGACGTTCGGCGACCCGGACACCGCGATCCGCACGCTCCAGCGGAACCTGAACTACTGCTACGGCTCCAAGCTCACCGTCGACGGCGTGTACGGCAGCAACACCCGCGCGGTCGTCAAGCAGGTGCAGCAGCGGCACAAGCTCGCTGCTGACGGTATCTACGGCCCAGCGACCCGCTCGGCGATGAACTGGCGGCTCTACCACCTGGCCAAGCGCATCTGGAGCAGCGGCTGCTACAGCTCGCTGTGAGCCGTCAGCGCAGAATGAGCGCGTGACACCCGACTCGATCGCCGCCCTGCTCACCCCACCGGGCTCCGACGTCCTGGCCGAAGCCTGCGCGTCGTACAGCCCCGGCGGTGAGCTGCAACTGGTCGAGAAGCTCCGCCGCCGGTACGACGCGGACGTGGTCACCGCCGCGGTCACCCAGGCGTCGCTGCGGCACCGGGCGGTCGCCAAGTTCGGCGCGGACGACGCGGCCCGGATGTACTTCACGCCGGACGGCCTGGAGCAGTCCACCCGTACGGCGGTCGCCGCACACCGCTCAGCCCGGATCGCCTCGGCGCTGCCCGGCAGCTCGGTGATCGACCTCGGCTGCGGCATCGGCGGCGACCTCATCAGCGCGGCGCGCGCCGGCCTCCGCATCACCGGCGTCGAGCGAGACCCGGCAACGGCTGCTGCCGCTGCGGCGAACCTGTCCGCGCTGGGGCTGCCCGGCGAGGTGCTGCTGGGTGACGCGGAGGAGCAGGACCTCACGCCGTACGAGGTGGTGTTCGCGGATCCGGCTCGGCGGGCGGATGGCCGCCGGGTGTTCGACCACAACGCGTACTCGCCGCCCTGGTCGTTCATCACCTCGCTGCTGGAGGGCACCGCGTGCGTGAAGGTCGCGCCGGGGATCCCGCACGACGCCGTACCGGAGGGGGTCGAGGCGGAGTGGGTGAGCGACGCCGGCGAGGTCAAGGAGGCAGCGCTCTGGTCCGGCAAGCTGTACGGCGGTGCTGCGCGCCGGGCGACGCTGCTGCCAAGCGGCGCGTCCGTTGCCGAGGCACCGGAGGCTGAGGTCGGACCGGTCGGCCAGTACATCTACGAACCGGACGGCGCGGTCGTGCGCGCCGGGTTGGTCACGGCGGTCGCCGCCGAGGTGGACGGGTGGTTGCTGGACCCGCGGATCGCCTACGTGACCGGGCCGTTCCTGGTCGAGACGCCGTTCGCATCGGCGTACGAGGTGATGGAAACGCTGCCCTACAAGGAGAAAGCGCTGAAGTCGTGGGTGCGGGCGAATGGGATCGGGACGCTGGAGATCAAGAAGCGCGGCGTCGATCTCGATCCGGCGGTGCTGCGGAAAAAGCTTTCACCGAAGGGCTCGGAGAGCGCGACGCTGATCGTGACACGGATCGGCCGGGACGCCGTGGCGTACTCGTGCCGACGGCCGCACTGACTTGCGCTCGCGGAGTATTCGAACATATACTCGAACACGAGAGCGGGTCTCCGGGAAGCCTGCCGACGGGCGAGGTGCTGCGCTCGTTGCCGACGACTCCCGGAGGTCCGCCACTAGCTCGGCCGCGCGGCGCGGGGCTTCGCGCGGCCGACGAAACTCAGCGGTCCTTGGCCGGCCAGGGGGAATCGGCGGGACGCAACGCGTCGAAGCCGTCGCCGTTGAGCGCTGCCCAGGCGGCCAGCGAGCCCATCACCAGGATCGGGTTGTGCAGATCGCCCGCGAGCGCCGCTTTCACGACGTCCTCGAGCGGCGCCCACACCGTCTCCATGTCGGCTTCCTCGTGCAGCCGGTCGTAGACCTCGTCGGCCGCCGACAGCTCACGGGCCAGGAAGATCCGGACCGCCTCGGTCGTCAGCCCCGGTGAGGTGAACGCGTCCACCAGGACCCGCCAGTCGGCGGCCTTGGTCGCCGCCTCCTCCCACAGCTCCCGCTCGGCACCGATCCGGTACGCCTCACCCTGTACGTCGAGCAGCCCAGCGGGCGGCTCCAGCAGGCGGTAGCCGACCGGGTGCCGGTACTGGCGAACCAGCAGCATCCGGTGGTTCTCGTCGAGCGCGACCACGCCGACCGCGCCCGGGTGCACCACCACGTCCCGCGTGAACGGCTCGCCGCCGGCAGGCGGGACCACCTGGTCCCGCCGTACGGAGATCACGCGACCGGTGGCGTGCACGGTCTCCGACGTGCTGACCTCCCAGGAGGTCGGCACGTCCACCAGCCCGGCCCCGAACCGCAGCTCGGCCGGCTCCCCCGCCGCGTCCGGCGTACCGGACTGCGTCATCGGGTCTTGGCCTTCGCGGCGCCGGCCTTCACCGGCTCCTTGACCTCCTTGGCCGCCGCGGGGACCTCCTCGACCGGCAGCCGGGACTCACGCTGCCGCACCAGGGCGGCGGCGATCAGCCCGGAGAACAGCGGGTGCGGCTTGGTCGGCCGCGACCGCAGCTCCGGGTGCGCCTGGGTGGCCACGAAGAACGGGTGCTTGTCGCGGTCCAGCTCGATGAACTCGACCAGCTCGTTGTCCGGCGACAGCCCGGAGAACACCAGCCCGGCGGTCTCCAGCTTGTCCCGGTAGGCGTTGTTGACCTCGTAGCGGTGCCGGTGCCGCTCCTGCACCGACGGAGCGCCGTACAGGTCGCGGACGATCGAGCCGTCGGCCAGGTTCGCCGGGTAGAGGCCGAGCCGCATCGTGCCGCCGAGGTCACCGGAGCCGGAGACGATGTGCTTCTGCTCCTCCATCGTCGCGACCACCGGCTGCGCGGCGTCCGGGTCGAACTCGCTGGAGTTCGCCTCGTCCAGGCCGGCCAGGTCGCGGGCGACCTCGATCACCATGCACTGCAGGCCCAGGCACAGCCCGAGGATCGGGATCCCGGCCTCGCGGGCGTAGCGGATCGCGCCGATCTTGCCCTCGATGCCCCGGACGCCGAACCCACCGGGGATGCAGACCGCGTCCACGTCGCCGAGAAGCTTCGCGGCGGCCTCCGGGGTGGCCGCCTCGTCGGAGGCGACCCAGCGCAGCTGCACCTTGGCGTCGTTGTCGAAACCGCCGGCGCGCAGCGCCTCGGCGACCGACAGGTACGCGTCCGGGAGGTCGATGTACTTGCCGACCAGCGCGACGGTGACCTGGTCCTTCGGGTGGTGCACGACCCGGAGCAGCTCGTCCCAGCGGGTCCAGTCGACGTCGCGGAACGGCAGGTTCAGCCGCCGTACGACGTACGCGTCGAGCGCCTCGGAGTGCAGCACCTTCGGGATGTCGTAGATGCTCGGCGAGTCGACGGCGGCCACCACGGCCTCGACGTCGACGTCGCACATGAGCGAGATCTTGCGCTTGACCGCGTCCGGGATCGGCCGGTCGGCACGGCAGACGATCGCGTCGGGCTGGATACCGATCGAGCGCAGCGCGGCCACCGAGTGCTGGGTCGGCTTGGTCTTCAGCTCACCGCTGGGCGCCATGTACGGCACCAGCGAGATGTGCAGGAAGAACACGTTGTCGCGGCCGACGTCGTGCCGGACCTGACGGGCGGCCTCGAGGAACGGCAGCGACTCGATGTCGCCGACGGTGCCGCCGATCTCGTGCAGCACCACGTCGACGTCCGGACCGGCCATCGCCAGCATCCGGTCCTTGATCTCGTTGGTGATGTGCGGGATCACCTGGACGGTGTCGCCCAGGTACTCACCGCGCCGCTCCTTGGCGATCACCGAGCTGTAGATCTGGCCGGTGGTGACGTTCGCGACCTGCGACAGGTCGCGGTCGAGGAAGCGCTCGTAGTGACCGATGTCCAGGTCGGTCTCGGCGCCGTCGTTGGTGACGAACACCTCGCCGTGCTGGAACGGGTTCATGGTGCCGGGATCCACGTTGAGGTACGGATCCAGCTTCTGCATGGTCACCCGGATGCCCCGTGCCGTCAGCAGACTGCCGAGGCTGGACGCTGTCAGCCCCTTGCCGAGACTGGAGGCCACGCCGCCGGTGACGAATACGTGCTTGGTCTGCTGGGAATTCGAAGCCCTGTCCACGGGCCTTCAGCCTACCTGCTGTCAAGCAGTGGTCGCGACGAGCCCCGCGTAGATGTCGAGAAGATTCTTCGCCACGGCGTCCTCGTCCGGCCATCCGGCGGCCAACTCGAGGCCTTCTGCCCGCCTCGCAGCGGCCGTTTCCGGTTCGGAAAGAAGTTTCCGTACGCCGTCCGCGAGCCCGCGCGTGTCGCCGGGAAAGACCAGGACCGCGGCGTCCCCGACCAACTCCGGTACGCCGCCGACCGCCGTCGCCACCACCGGTACGCCGGCCTGCAGCGCCTCCTGCAGCACCAGCGCCCGGGCCTCCCAGTGCGAGGTGAGCAGGAAGACGTCGGCCGCGCCGAGCAGGTCGGCCACGTCGTCGCGGTGCCCGAGCAGCCGGACCGGCAGGCTCTCGACATCGATCCGGGCCTGCAGGTTGTCCCGCAGCGGCCCGTCGCCGACCACGGCGAACACCACACCCGGTTCGGTCTTCGCCACCTCGGCCGCTACCGACAGCAACGTCGGGTAGTCCTTCTGCGGCGCCAGGCGACCCACGGTGAGCACCAGCGGCGCGTCACCGATCCCCAGCTCCTCGCGGACGGCAGCGGACGGCGTACGGATCTCCGGCATGGCTGGAGCCGCCACCGGCGCCAGCCGCGCCTGGCGGGCTCCTAGGCGTCTGGCGAGCTCGACCAGGTCAGTGGACGCTCCGAGCGTCAAGTCGGCGCCACGGGCCACCAGACGCTGTCCCAGGCGCATCACAAGGCCACGGGGGCCCGGCGCGATCACCGCGTTGTGCCAGGTGACCACCAGCGGCCGCAGGTGCGAGCGGTTGCGCAGCGCGGCCATGCCCGCCCGGTACCCGTGCGCGTGGACCAGGTCGGAGCCTCGCAGGCCTACCGCGGTCTCGACGACAGCGGCGTCGCCGAAGTCGAAGTGCTCGGCCGTGCCGGGCGGTGCGCAGACGACGACCTCGTGACCGGCTGCCAGGTAGCGCGGGACCAGTGAGGCGACGTGCTGGCCGATCCCTCCGCGCGACTCCGCCAGCAGCAGGCCGATCCTCATTGCTTCTCCTCCAGCACGGTTGGGACGCCCCGGCGCAGCAGCGCCCTGGCGTCCGGACGGTCGACCAGTACGGCGACCGCGGCGTACACGATCACGACAGCCAGCCCGGACAGTACGGCGAACAGCAGCGCGCTCCCCCAGCCGCCGTCGTCAGCCGGCAGCGACACGACCCAGCCGGCCGCACCAGCCAGAGCAGCGCCGACCACAGCGGCCACAGTCGCGCGGGGCAACCCCTGCAGCACACCAGCTCCAGCAACCCGCTGCAACACCAGCAGCAGCACAACTGCGCCAGCGAGCATCCCCACCGACATGGCAGCAGCCAGAGCCGGTACGGCGTCCCAGCGCAGCGTCAGCACCAGACCAGCGACCGCCACGAGCAGCCAGGCGCCACCTGTCACCAACGCGACCGCCCGGCCGGTGTGCCGTGCGTAGAGCACGCGGCCCGCGTGCATCAGCACTGCGAACCCGATGATCGCCGGAGCGAACGCAACCAGGCCCTGAGCCAGCGACGTCGCCTGGGCCTCCTGCACGCGGCCGTCGTCGTACGCGAAGATCCGGGCGACCGGGATCGCCGTACCGACCAGCAGGGCGGCGCCGGCGCCTCCGGCGAGCATGACCGCGCGCGTGGAGGTTGAGGTGAACAGGGCGAAGCCTGCCTCGTCCTTCGCGTCGAAAGCCGCTGCCAGCCTGGGGAAGACCGCGGTGGTGATCGGCACCGCCAGTACGGCGTACGGGAGGAGGTAGACCGCGTTGGCCCAGGTGTAGACGGCGATGCTGCCCGGTACGCCGCGGTGGTTGGCCAGGTAGGTGGTGACGAGGAAGGCGAGCTGCTGGGCAACCAGTACGGCGAGGCCTGCCATGGCGAGCTTCCGCAGCACCGGGCCGACCCCTGGGTCGAGCCGGAGCGTCGGACGCAGCGGCAACCGCAGCAGGAGCATGGGGATCAGCACGGTCAGCGCCAGCGCCAGAACGCCTGCTGTGGTTCCCCAGGCGAGCAGGTCCGCAGCACCGCGCGAGGCTTGGTCAGCAACGGGCGCCTCGACGGCGAACACCAGGTAGGTGCCGATGACGACCAGGCTGGAGATCAGCGGCGCGAGCGCACCGGCCGCGAAACGCTTGTGGGACTGGAGAACGGCGGTCGCCACCACCGCGACCGCGTAGCCGAAGATCTGCGGGACGAAGATGACCAGCATCCGGGTGGCCGTCGTAGCAGAGGCGCAGTCGTCGGAGTCGAGCATCGCGGACGTGTACTGCGAGGCCAGAAGCCAAGCCAGCAAGGCGAACGGCGCCAGCAGCACCAGCGACCAGGTCAGCAGCGCGCTGACGATCCGGCCTTGTGCGGCCTTGTCACCGCGCGCCACCGGCCCGGCGAGGATCGGGATGACGGCACCGGCCAGCGCACCGCCGACGACCACCTCGAACAACACGTTCGGCAGTTGGTTGGCCGTCGCGTAGGCCTCAGCCAAGCAGCCGGCACCGACAGTCTTCGAGAAGACCAGCCACCGCCCGAATCCGACGACACGCGCCAGCACCGTGACGCCCGCGACCAGGAGCGCGGCGCGAGCGATCCGGCCCCCGGCGCTCACCGGGATCGAGCCGGCGAGACCGAGCCGCTCACCGGGGCCGTCGGCCCCACTGGTCGATCTTGTCGAGCGTCGGGTTGCCCGCGATCACCTTGGTGAAGCTGACCTTCTCGCTGGCCAGGTTCAGCGCGACGACCGCGCCGAGCGCGAGCACCTTCAGCGGCCGCGGCAGCGACGCCGCCAGCGCCGTACCGGTGATCGCGCCGAGTCCGTTCGCGCCGCAGTCACCGAGCATCGAGCGCTCGCCGAGGTCCGACGGCGCGGAGGCGACAGCAGCACCGACAACTGCTCCCGCAGGCCCGGTCAAAGCAGCCGGAGCACTCACAGCGGTCGCAGCCTTCAACGCGCGCCCGGGCCGCAGGTCCAGCAGGTTCGCCAGGTTCGCCGTACCGGCGATCAACGCGCCGTCGGCGACGACCTCGACGACCGCGCCCACCCCCGACGACTTGCGCGGCAGCAACGCCGCAGCAGCCAGTCCGGCGGCACCGACGCCGAGGATCTTCACCGCGCCGCTCGTCACCTCGCCGCGCTTCAACGCCGACAGGTGACCGCGAAACCCCTTGGTTTCGGTCGCTCCGGCGAGATCGTCGTACGCGCCGACAGCGCCCGACACCGCACCGGCGACCAGCGCGGCCGCCTTGACCCGGCCACTGCCGGAGCCGGCGGCGACACCCGCCAACGCACCCAGTACGGCGACCGGTCCCTCCAGCAGCGTGACCGTCTCGCCGCGGTGGTTCGTCCGCTCGAACGGCGCCCGCTGCTCCTTCGGCAACTTCGCCGCGGCACGCTCCAGCCCCGCGGTGGCCGCGGCCGCGACGACCGCTCCGAGCAGACCCATCAGTTCTCCTTCGCCTGCACCGCGGGCGGTGCGACACCGTTCTTCGCGTCGACCCCGCCGTACTGGCCGGCCTTGCCACCGGCCTGCTCGACCAGGGCGAAGACGACCGTGGCCTGGCCGCTCGGCATGTTCGCGACGTCCACCGAGGAGACGATCTTGGTGGCGTCGTTGTCGCCGCGCAAGGCCTTCAGCATGCCGCCGTTCTGCGCGCTCTCCGGAACGCCCGCGACGACCGCGCCCGAGCTGCCCAGGTCGAGGCCCTCGACGAAGTCGACGGTGTCGGCGTACGACGAGTTGTCCGGCACCGGCGTCGGCGGCTTCGCGGCCACCACGACGACCAGGTTGGCCCGGTCCTTCGGGGTCGGCTTCACCGAGACCAGCTTGGAGTCGGTCAGCCCGCTGAGGATCTTGGTCGACTCCGCGTCGAAGGTCTTGGCGTTGTCGTGGGCCAGCACGCCGCGGGCCAGGATCAGGCCGGCCCGCTGGTAGGTGTTGCTGTCGGCCGGGAAGGTGATGTCCGGGGTGACCAGCTCGTTCACCAGCGGCTCGATCAGCTGGCGCTGGCCCTGGTCGAACAGCTTGGCGTCCAGCGCGACCCGGGTGGTGACCTGCGCGCCGGCCTTCTCGATCGACTCCTGCAGCGCGTTGGTCATGTCGCCGTCGGCGTTCGGCACGGTGACGATCGCGATCTTCTGGCCGGCCAGCTTGCCGTCGGTCAGCCCCGCGGTCACCTTGGCCACGTAGTCGTCGCGGTACTTGTCCAGCGACTTGGCCTGGATCGCGTCGGCGCGCGCCTGCTCGAGCGCCTGTCGGTCCCGGTCGGCCTGGTCCGCGACGACCTGCGAGGCGGTGCCCTTCAGCGGGCCGGCGCCGAGTACCACGCCGGCTCCGAGGGCGAAGAAGATCGCCACGATCGAGACGATGTGGTAGCGAAAGTCGATCACGTGAACAGCTCCCGGATGTGGAAGTAGATTTCGTTCCAGCGCGCCCGCAGGATCGACCACAGGATGTCGTCGGCCCCGATGGCGACCATGGCCACCCCGAGCGCGAACAGTCCGGACACGATCAGCGCGACCATCTGGAAGGTGGAGACGCGGCTGCGGTAGAGCCGGCCGACGCCCTTGGCGTCCACCAGCTTGGCACCGACGCGCAACCGGGTGATGAACGTGCTGGCCATCCCGGCGCGTCCCTTGTCCAGGAACTCGACCAGCGAGTTGTGCGTGCCGACCGCGACGATCAGCGACGCACCCTTGGAGTCGGCCAGCAGCATCGCGACGTCCTCGCTGGTCCCGGCCGCCGGGAACTCGATCGAGTCCACCCCCAGCCGCTCCAGCCGCTCCGAGCCCGGCGCGCGGCCGTCGCGGTACGCGTGCACGACCACCTCGGCGCCGCACTTCAGCGTCTCGTCCTTGACCGAGTCCATGTCGCCGACGATCAGGTCCGGGACGTAACCGTTCTCGACCAGGGCGTCGGCGCCGCCGTCGACCCCGATCAGGACCGGCCGGTACTCGCGGATGTAGGGCCGCAGCGCGACCAGGTCCTCGCGGTAGTCGTAGCCGCGGACGACGATCAGCACGTGCTTGCCGTCCATCGCGGTGTGCACAGCCGGTACGCCGACGCCGTCGAGCAGCAGGTCGCGCTCGCGCCGCAGGTACTCCAGGGTGTTCGCCGTGAACGCCTCGAGCTGGGTCGACAGCCCGGCGCGGGCGTCGTCCATCAGCTGCGCGACGGTCTGGCTGTCCTGGGTGACACCCTTCGCGACGACTTCCTCACCGCGGTACAGGACGCCGTCGTGCAGGCGGACCCGCTCGCCCTCGTGCAGGACCGAGAAGACCTCGCGGCCGACCCCGTCGACCAGCGGGATGCCGGCCTCGACCAGGATCTCCGGACCGAGGTTCGGGTACCGGCCGCTGATCGAGTCGGCGACGTTCACCACCGCCGCGACCTGGCAGTCGACCAGCGCCTCGGCGCTGACCCGGTCCAGATCGACGTGGTCGATGACGGCGACCTCGCCCGGCTTCAGCCGTTTGGTGAGATTCTTGGTACGCCGGTCCAGCCGGACCACTCCGGCGATCCCGGGCAGCTCGGTGGGGCGTGCTCTACGCAGGCTGGGCAGTTTCATCGCGCTCTCATCCTGCCATGTCAAGAGCCCCCCGCTCGCCTTTTGCGGGCATCCAGGGACAGGTACCCGGGTGACGTAGCGTTAAATCATTCCTTCGGCGGAGCGCTCAGCGCTTCTTCCGCTTCGGTTTGCTGCGACGCTCCGCAGCCAGCGCGAGCAGTTCCTCGGCGTGCGCCTGGGCGGCGTCGGAGTTCTCCAGGCCGGCCATCATCCGCGACAGCTCCTTGAGCCGGGCGTCGTCGTCGAGCGCGACCAGACCGCTGGTGGTCACCGACCCGTCGTCACTCTTCAGTACGACGGCGTGACGGTCCGCGAACGCGGCCACCTGCGGCAGGTGGGTGACCACGATGACCTGCGCCTTCTCGGCCAGCCGGGCCAGCCGCTTGCCGACCTCGACCGCGGCCCGGCCGCCGATCCCGGCGTCGATCTCGTCGAAGACCAGCGTCGGCACCGGGTGGGTGTCGGACAGGATCACCTCGAGCGCCAGCATCACCCGGGACAGCTCGCCGCCGGACGCCGCCTTCTGCAGCGGGCGGGCCGGGCTGCCCGGGTTCGCCGCGAAGCAGAACTCGATCTCGTCCGCGCCGTACGGTCCCGGTTGCGTCTCGTGCACCTCGACGGTCAGCGTCGCGTGCGGCATCGCCAGCCCGGTCAGCTCCTCGGACACCGCGACACCGAGCCGCTCGGCCGCCTCCCGGCGGGCCGCGCCGATCTTGCCGCCCAGCTCCGTCAGCTGCACCTGCAGCTCGGCGCGCTCGGCGGTCAGCTGCTCCACGCGCTCGTCGCTGCCGTCCAGCTCGATCAGGCGCCCGGCAGACCGCTTCGCCCACTCGATCACCTCGTCGACCGTGCCCTCGGCGTCGCCGTACTTGCGCACCAGGCCGGTCAGCAGGCTGCGGCGCTCGCTCACGACCGCCAGCCGCGCCGGGTCGGTGTCGACGTCAGCGACGTACGACGAAAGCTCGCCGGCCAGGTCGGCCGCCAGATACCCGAGCTCGCCCGCGCGGTCGGCCAGCTCGGCCAGCTTGGCGTCGTGCTCGCGCTCGCCGTCGAGGACCTGCTTGGCCAGCGACAACAGCCCCAGTACGTCGCCCGGCCGCGTCGAGTCGAGGTCCTCGGAAGCCAGCGCCTCGGCCGCTGTCGTCGCCGCGGTGCGCAGGCCGTCGGCGTACGCGAGCCTGCCCTCCTCGGCGGCCAGCTCCGCGTCCTCACCGGGCAGCGGCTCCGCCTTCGCGATCTCGTCCAGCCCGAAGCGCAACAGGTCGGCCTCGGCGAGCCGGTCGCGCTGCCGCGTCGTCAGCTCGGTCAGCTCGGCCTCGACCTCACGGTGCCGCCGGTACGCCGTCGCGTACTCGCCGAGCGGAGCCAGCACGGGCTTGCCCGCGAAGGTGTCGAGCGTCTCCCGCTGCCGCGCCGGCTGCAGCAGCCGCCACTGGTCGGCCTGCCCGTGGATCGCGACCAGGTCGCCGGAGACCTCACCCAGCACAGAGACGGGGACGGATGCGCCGCCGAGGAATGCCCGGGAGCGCCCCTCCGACGACAACTCGCGCGCGATCAGCAGCTCGTCGTCGTCCAGCTCACCGCCACGGTCCTCCGCCTGCTGCACGATCGACCGCGGCACCGCGCTGGCCCGGCCCTCGACCCGCGCCCGGCGTACGCCGTGCCGCACCAGGCCGCTGTCGGCGCGGCCGCCGAGCAGCATGTTCACCCCGGTCACGACCATCGTCTTGCCCGCGCCGGTCTCACCGGTGACCGCGGTGAACCCAGGATCGAGGTCCAGCGTCGCGTCCTCGATCACGCCCAGCCCGGTGATGCGGATCTCCGAGAGCATCTGCCTAGATCTCCTCTTGAGCGGACTTCTTACGGCGGTGTTCGGCGGCGCCGCGCCATCCCAGCACAGGAAGGTCGAACTTGGCCACCAAACGGTCGGTGAACGGTGCCTCGTGCGCGCGGGCCAGCCGGACCGGTGTCTTGCCGCGACGGACCTGGATCCGGGCCCCCGGCGGCACCTCGACCATCCGCCGGCCGTCGCACCACAGCACGCCGCGGCCGTGCCAGGCCGCGATCAGCTCGACCATGACCTGCGAGTTCGGCGCGACGACGATCGGGCGCGAGAACAGCGCGTGCGCGCTCAGCGGGACCAGCAGGATCGCCTCGACGTCCGGCCAGACGATCGGTCCACCGGCGGAGAACGCGTACGCCGTACTGCCGGTCGGTGTGGCCAGGACGACGCCGTCGCAGCCCCAGCGCGACAGCGGGCGCCCGTCGACCTCGACCAGCACCTCGAGCATCTTCTCCCGGGCGGCCTTCTCGACACTGGCCTCGTTCAGCGCCCAGGTGTCGAAGATCAGGTCGTCGCCGACGTACACGTCGACAGCGAGCGTCATCCGCTCCTCGACCGTGTAGCTGCGGTCGACCACCACCTCGACGATCCGCTCCAGGTCCTCGACCTCGGCCTCGGCGAGGAAGCCGACGTGGCCGAGGTTGACGCCGAGCACCGGCGTACCGTGCGGGCGGGCCAGCTCGGCACCGCGCAGGATCGAGCCGTCACCGCCGAGCACGATGATCAGCTCGACGTCCTGGGCCGCCTGGTCCGGGTCGTCGGAGATCTCCACCGGCTGCAGGTCGAGCTCGGCGGCCTCCGCGCCGACCAGCCGCACGACGATCCCGGCCGCGGTCAGCAGCCGGTGCGCCTCCCGGGCGACCTCGACCGCCTGATCACGCCCGGTGTGCGTGACCAGCAGGACGCGCCGCGGCTCGGTGACAACCGGCTCAACCACGCGGACCTGCCTTCCGGATCACTGGGGACCGTTCTCGACGGCGTTCTGGAGCATCGTCTCATCGAGTGGCGGTGCGGAACGCCGTATCCACAGGAAGTACTCCACATTTCCCGACGGCCCCGGCAACGGACTCGCCGCCACCCCCTGCACACCCCACCCCAGGCCGGCGGCTTTCGCAGCCACCCCTCGTACGGCGTCCGCCCGCAACTCGGGGTCGCGCACCACACCGCCCTTGCCGAGCCGCTCCTTGCCGACCTCGAACTGCGGCTTCACCATCAGCACCAGATCGCCGTCTTCCTTGACGACGCCGAGCAACGCCGGCATCACGATCGTCAGCGAGATGAAACTCAGATCGCTCACCACGAGATCCACCGGCTCCCCGCCGATGTCCTCCAGCGTCAGCGTCCGAACGTTCGTCCGATCCATCACGGTCACCCGCTCGTCGGTCTGCAACGCCCACACCAGCTGGCCGTACCCGACGTCGACCGCGATCACGCTCTCGGCGTCGTTGCGCAGCAACACGTCGGTGAAACCACCGGTCGAAGCGCCGGCGTCAAGACACCGCCGGCCCTTCACCTGTACGCCGCTGAACGCCTCCAAGGCGCCGATCAGTTTGTGCGCCCCACGACTCGCATACCCCGGATCGTCGCTCTCCGACGTATCCACCAGAATCGCCGCGTCCGCGCCGACCCCCGTCGCAGGCTTGGTCGCCACCGTCCCCGCGACCTTCACCTTCCCCGCCGCGACCAGCTCACTCGCATGCTCCCGCGACCGAGCCAGCCCCCTGCGCACCAGCTCCGCATCCAGCCGAGACCGCTTGACGCCTCCCTTGGCCACTTCCCAGTCAGCCCCGGTCGCCCGACTCAGCGTCCGCCTCCACCAGGGCCGCCTGCAACCGCTCGTGCAACTCGGCGTAGACCTCCGCGTGCTCGCCGACGGGGAGCTCCCGCAACTCGTCCAAGCGAGCCATGGTCTCCTCAACGAGCGGATGAGAGTCGCCCTCGAAGCCTTCTTCCCGCTGCACAGGCTGAGCAGGCCGCGGGCTGAACTCACCCGCCTGTACCGGCGGCGCAGACCGCGGCGGCGCACCGCTCGGCTGCCCCGGCGCTCCCTGCGGAGCCGCAGGCCGAGGCGGCCCGCCAGCCGGAGCACCAGGCCGAGGCCCGGCACCCGGGGCAAACCCGCCCGCCTGTACCGGCGGCGCAGGCCGCGCACCGAACCCGCTCGGCGGACCCGGCTGCGGACCCCCGGGCCGCGGCGTGAACGCAGCAGGTGCTGCCGGGCTCGGCGACGGCGGGGCTTGCCGGTTGGCAGCCTCCTCCGCCTCCAGTTCAGCCATCAGCTCAGCTTCAGCGCGGCGCTCAGCTTCATCAGCCTCCGACTCGTCAGCCGGCACCGGCGTACCGTCCGCCGACGTCAGCTGAAAGCCAGGCACCGCAGGCGGGGCCGGACGTGGTGCGAACGCAGCAGGTGCTGCCGGGCTCGGCGACGGCGAGGACTGCGTGCCAGCGGCTTCTTCCGCCTCCAGCTCGGCGAGCAGCTCCGCCTCGGCTCGGCGCTCGGCCTCCTCAGCGTCCAGCTCCGCCTGGAACTCCGCCTCCGCACGCCGCTCGGCCTCGTCCACCTCCGGCTCGGCCGGGGGCTGGTACGGCGCAGCTGCGATCGGCGTACCGTCCGCGGACGTCAGCTGGAAACCCGGCACCGCAGGCGGCGTCGGACGGGGAGTGAACGCAGCAGGTGCAGCCGGGCTCGGGGCAGCAGGCGTGGCAGGGTCTGGCGACTGCGCAGACGCGGCTGCATCCAGCTCCGCGGGCGGGGCAGGCGCGACATTGGCTGCCTCCTCCGCCTCCAGCTCCGCGAGCAGCTCCGCCTCGGCGCGACGCTCGGCTTCCTCAGCCTCCAGCTCCGCCTGGAACTCCGCCTCCGCGCGCCGCTCGGCCTCGTCGGCCGACTCCAGCGACGCCGCGAAGGTTTGTTCGGTGTCCTCGGGTTCCGGCTCGGTGTCGTAGTCGGGGGCCGGGCGCTCCGTGGGGTCAGGGTCGAAGCCGGGTTCGACGTCGGGGTCGAACGCGGGCCGCACCTGCTCACCGGGGTGTTCGGTCACTTCACGCCTTCTTCGCCGGAGCCTTCTTGGCCGTCTTCTTCGCCGGGCCGGCCGTCTTCGCCACCGGCGCGGGCTTCTTCGGAGCGCTCTTGCGCACCGCCGGCTTCTTCAACGGCGCGGTCTTCTCGGCCGCGGATGCCGCCGTACCGGCTGCTGTCGCGGCGGCAGATCCCGCCACCGCCGCCGACTCGGCCGCGGCCCGCGCCTCGGCGAGCTCCTTCTCCAGCTTGTCCACCCGCCGGCTCAGTACGCCGACCTCCTCGGTGCGCACGAACCCGAGCCGCGACACCGCGCCCTCGACCTCGTTGGCCACGATCGCCTGCAGCAGCTGGCGGTTGCTCTTGCTGGTGGCAACGATCTCGTCGGCCAGGTCGGTGACCTTGGTGGTCAGCCCGGACGTCAGCGCGTCGGCCCCGGTCTGCTGGAGCAGCGCTTTCGCCGCCTGTTGCGCCCGCTGCCGAGTCACCTCGGTCAGCCCGTTGGCCAGCTGTACGTAGCCGCGCAGTGCGTCCATCACCATGTCTGCCTCCTCGCGTCGTCCCCGCAACGGTATCGCGCCACCCCCGCAACACCAGCCTGGACGCCCTCCGCCACCCCGGGCACCCAGCCGAATCCCGGCCCCTCGGACACCAAACCGAGGCCGCGGACAGGAAATAGCCAGTCCCCACCCCCGGTTTCCTGTTCAAGCCCCCAACGGCTGCTCGGGGGAGGCTTGGGCGGGGGTTGCTGGGCAGGGGTTACTTGTCGAGGCCTACGCGGTGGAGGGCGGCGTCGATGGCGATCGAGCCGAGCGCAGGGCCGGGCTTCGGCAGCGGGCGCCGGCCGCGGCCGACTGCCTTGGCGGTGGGCTTGGCGGTCTTCGCCGGCTCGTCGGTCGCCGTCCACACCGCCGACAGGATCGCCCGCAGGCCGTCGTACGGCTCGCCCTCGCCCTTCACCGACACGGCGCCGCTGACGACCTCGGCGATCCACCCGCCGCAGCTGTGCTTCGCGCCCTCGACCGTGACCCCGGGCTGCTTCTGCGCGAGAGCGCTCAGATCAGGAGCGATGTACGTCGGCCGCTGGTCCTTCGGCGCCCGTGCCAGGTCGTGCGCGTCGTGCACCCCGGTCGCCACCCACAGGCTCGCGATCCCGACGGCGTGCGCGCCGGCGATGTCCGAGTCGAGCCGGTCCCCGATCATCAGCGGCTTCTTCGCCTTCAGCCGCTCGATGCTCGTCTCCAGCAGCGGCGGTTCGGGCTTGCCGGCGACCACCGGGTCGACCTCGACGGCAGCCCGGATCGCCTGCACCAGCGTGCCGTTGCCGGGTGCCATCCCGCCGGCAGTCGGGATCGTCAGGTCGAGGTTGGTGGCGTACCACTTCGCGCCCTCGTTGATCGCGTGCGCACCGTCGGCGAGCATCACCCAGCTCACGTCGGGGTGAAAGCCCTGTGCGACCGCCACCGGGTGCGCGTCGCTCGACCGCACCGGCCGCATCCCGTACTCCTCCAGCGCCGAGGTCAGCCCCTCACCCCCGACGACGAGCACCGGCGACCCCTCGGGGAACTCCTCCGCGATCAGCTTCGCGGCGGCCTGCGCGGACGTCACGACGTCCTCCGCGATCACGTCCAGCCCGAACGACGCGAGGTGCTCGGCGACCACCGACGCCGGCCGGCTGGCGTTGTTGGTGATGTAGCCGATCCGCAGCCCTTCCTTGGCCGCTTTCCGCAGGTTCTCGGGCGCGTCCGGGACCGGATCGGGCCCGACGTAGACGACCCCGTCGAGATCGAGCAGCGCCACGTCGTACCGAGTGGCGAGCGGTTCGTCACAAGCGGACAGTGGTGCGGGTGATTCGCGTTCGTCCGTCATCGGTCCCCCCGTACGATGCGGCCCATGTCTGACGCCACCCTGCGCCTCGAGCCGCTGCGCGCGTGGCGGTTCGTCGCGGGCAAGGTGAGTGCGCTGGGTGCGGTCACGTCGCCGCCGTACGACGTGCTGGAACCGGCGCTGGTCCGGCGGCTGACTGACTCTGATCTGCACAACATGGTGAGGCTCATCCTTCCACGCGACCCTGAACTCGGTTCCAGCCGGTACGACGGTGCAGCGCGCCGCCTGGTCGACTGGCAGCAGGCGGGGATCGTGGTGCAGGACAGCAGGCCCGCGCTGTACGTCTACGAGCAGCAGTTCCGCGGCGCCGTGCTGTGCGGACTGGTCGGTGCGCTGGGCCTCGACCCGGAGCGACGGGTGGTGCTGCCGCACGAGGACGTGATGCCGCAGTGGGTGGACGACCGGTTCGAGCTGATGGTTGCCACCGACGCCGATCTGGAGCCGATCCTGCTCGCGTACGGCGGTGGCGGCGCGGCCAGTGACGCTGTCGACGCAGCCCGGTCCGGTACGCCGTGGCTGGTGGCCGAGACGGAGAACGGCGCGCACCACCGGATCTGGCGGATCGACGACCCGGAGCAGCTGGCGATGATCGCCGCCGAGCTGGCCACGCACGAGGCGCTGATCGCCGACGGCCACCACCGGTACGCGGCGTACCTGGAGCGCGCCCGCCGGGAGCCGCACCGGCCCGGGAGCGCGGTGGGGCTGGCCATGCTGGTCGACAACGACCGGCACCCGCTGACACTCGACCCGATCCACCGCGTCGTACCTGGTTTGTCGCTGGAGACAGTAGAGCGCCGTACGCCGGACAGCTGGGAGGTGCTCCCTGGGCGGGTGGACGGCGTACCGGACCGCGTCGCTGTGTCCGATGGGTCGTCCTGGGTCACGCTGCGCTCTACCTCGCACAGGGTGGAGCCGACGGTGTCGCTGCTGCACGAGGAGCTGCTGCCTGCGTGGGGTGTACCGGTGGACGAGGTGACGTTCCACCACGCGCTCAGCGACGCGCTGGCTCTCGCCGGCCCGTCGCAAGCTGCTGTGGAGCTGGTCGCGCCCCGGCTGGACCAGGTCCTCCAGTCAGCGGTCCGCGGTGTCGTCCTGCCGCAGAAGGCGACCTCCTTCGGCCCGAAGCCGCGGGTCGGGCTGCTGTTCCGCACTCTCGACTAGAGGATCCTCCAGCTTTCGCCGCAAACGCTGGAGGATCACCCCTCCCGATCGCAGGCCGCGCGCTGCTTGAGTTGCCGTCATGCAGATCACTGTTCCGGCCCGCACCGGCCGGGCCGTCGAGCTCAGGCGCGGCACGTCGCTGCGGATCACCGACGTCGCCGGCCAGCAGGTCGGCGACCTGTTCGCCTTCGCCGCCGACGAGTACCTGAGCGCGTCCCACACCCGTACGGCGACCAGCCGCCTCTTCCCGGCCGCCGGCGAAGCGTTCGTGACCAACCGCCGCCGCCCGATCCTCACCCTCACCGCCGACACCTCACCCGGCGACCACGATCTCCTGATCGCCGCCTGCGACCCGGCCCGGTACGCCGCGCTCGGCGTCCCGGACCATCCCTCCTGCGCGCAGAACCTGACCCGCGCGCTGGCGGGCCTCGGCCGCCGGACCCCCGTCGTACCGCAGCCGGTGAACGTGTTCATGCGGGTCCCGGTGACCGCCGGCGGCGTCCTCGAATGGTTGCCTGCAGCAACTGAACCCGGTGACTCGATCACCGTCCGGGCCGAGCTCGACTGCGTCGTCGTGGTCTCGGCCTGCCCGCAGGACCTGACCGTGATCAACGGCTCCGGTCCGACCGATCTCGCCCTCGACGTCCTGGAGGACCTCCGATGACCGCCCATCCCGCCTTGTCCACCAGCGTTCTCGGCCCGCTCCGGCTCCCGAACCGGCTCGTCGTCGCGCCGATGACCCGGACCTCGGCGACGCCCGCCGGCGTCCCGACGCCCGAGATGGCCGAGTACTACGCCGCCTTCGCGGCCGGCGGTTTCGGCCTGGTCGTCACCGAAGGCACCTACACCGATCACCTGTACAGCCAGGCGTACCTCAACCAGCCCGGCCTGGTCATCGCCGACCACATCGAGGGCTGGCGCGAGGTCACCCGCCAGGTGCATGTCAGCGGCGGCCGGATCGTCGCCCAGCTGATGCACGCCGGCGCGATCTCCCAGGGCAACCCGTACGCCGACGGCACGGCCGGCCCGTCCGCGATCCAGCCGCTCGGCGCGATGATGCCGGACTACGGCGGCAGCGGCCCCTGGCCGGTGCCGCGGGAGCTGACGCCCGCCGATCTGGACCAGGTGGTCGAAGGTTTCGTGACCGCTGCCCTGAACGCCGTCGCCGCCGGGTTCGACGGCGTCGAGCTGCACGGCGCGAACGGCTACCTGCTCGACCAGTTCCTCACCGACTACACCAACCGGCGTACCGACGCCTACGGCGGCTCGGTGTCGAACCGGGTCCGGCTGACCGCGCGGATCACCGCCGCCGTGGTCGCCGCGGTACCGGCCTCGTTCGTCGTCGGTGTCCGGCTGTCGCAGACCAAGGTGAATGACCTCGCGCACCGCTGGGCGGGAGGGGCCGCGGACGCCGCGGTGATCTTCCCGGCCGTGGCCGACGCCGGGGCGTCGTACCTGCACATCGCCAGCGAGGGACGGAACTGGATCGACACCGCACGACTCGCGGGCGGCCAGACCATCACCGGACTGGCCCGGCGGCTCACCGGACTGCCGGTGATCGTCAACGGCGGGATGCACGACCCGGTCCAGGCCGCGCAGGTGCTGGACGACGGCCACGCGGACCTGCTGGCGATCGCCCGGGGCGCACTCGTCAACCCGGACCTGCCCCGACGGCTGGCGGAGGGCCGGGAGCTGGCGGCGTTCGACAGGTCGATGCTGCACCCGTCGGTCACCCTGGCGAACGCCCGGACGTGGCAGGCTGCCAGGTCATGACCTGGTACGACGGCGCGGCAGCGGTGGCAGCACTCACGTTCGACGTGGACGCGGAGGCACCGGTGCTCGCCCGCGGCGGCCGGTACGCCGGGCACCTCAGCACGATGTCGCACCAGTCCTACGGCCCGGACGTCGGCGTACCGAGGATCCTGGACCTGCTGGACGACCTGTCCGTACCAGCGACGTTCTTCGTCCCCGGCTGGGTCGCTGAGCAGCGGCCCGGCCTGGCGGCGTCCATAGTCGACCGCGGGCACGAGGTGGCTCACCACTCGTACAGCCATCGCCCGCCGACATCGCTGACGCCCGCTGAGGAGCGGGACGACTTCGAGCGGGCGCTGGCCGTCTTCGACGCTCAGGCCATCACAGTGAGCGGCCACCGGGCAGCGCTGTGGGAGGCGAGTCCCCAGACCCCTGCGCTGGTCGCTGAGCACGGGCTGCTCTACGACTCGTCGCTGATGGGCGACGACCGGCCGTACCTGCTGGAGGCGGGCGGCGTCGTCGAGCTGCCGGTGCACTGGTCGCTGGACGACTGGGAGCAGTACGCCTTCCTGCCGGAGCCTGAGATCGGCTCGGTGATCGAGTCGCCGCGCAAGGCGCTGGAGCTGTGGAAGGCGGAGCTGGACGGGATGCGGGTCTACCGCTGCCTGTTCATGCTGTGCCTGCACCCGTTCCTGTCCGGACGGCCGGGCCGGCTGCTCGCCGTACGGGAGCTGATCGAGTACGCCTTGTCCTGTGGGGATGTGAGCTTCACTCGGTGCCGCGACCTCGCCGTACGGGCTGCTGCCGACCAGTCCTTGCCGGTACGCCCGGTGACGCTGCCGGTGGTCGACCCGACGGTCTACCCCTGAGACAGCTCGTCGGCCTCCAGGGCGAGGTAGAGGTCGACGCGGTCCTCGGTGCGGGTGGCGTCGCGGCCGGTGAGCTCGGTGATCTTGGCGAGCCGGTTCCTGAGGGTGTTGACGTGGATGTAGAGCGCGGCGGCGGTTGCAGCGTACTGGCCGTCGTACTGGAGGTAGGCGCGGAGCGTGCTCTCCAGACCGGTGTCGCGGCCGCGGTCGTAAGCGCGTAGCGGCTGGAGGACCCCCGCTGCGAAGCTGCGCAGCGTCTCTGGGTCCTGGAGAGCCAGCAGCACGTGGTGGGTGCCGAGCTGGTCGAAGGTGGCGACAGAGCGGTCCGGCCGGCGCTTGAGGACCTGGCAGGCCTTGCGGGCCTGTACGAGCGGCTCTCGGAGCTGGTGTGCCGTGGCGGCGGGCTCGCTGAGGCCGATCACGACCCGTCGACCGGGGAACCGCTCGGAGACGGCGGAGCGCAGCTCGGCGGCCAGCTCGCGGGCCTCCTGCTGAGGGCGTTGCAGAACGGCGACCACGTCGTGGCTGCCCCCGGTGACCACCGCCGCGAGGCTCCGGTCGAGGAAGAACGTTCCGACGGTCTCCGCGAACCCCGGGAGGGTCGCGTCGGTGCTGTCGGCGAACGCGGCCGCGAGGACCAGCAGTTCGCCGTACGGGTCGACGCCGAAGGCGCGCAGCCGGTCGGGGACCTCGGCGGCGCGCTGCGCTCCGGACAGGATCATGTCGAGCAGCTCGCTCGCGAACCGCAGCTCGATCGCCTGAACAGCCTGCTGCTTGGCCACCTCCAAGCTGAGGAACCGCGCCGCCTGGTCGAGCGCGTCCTGCTCGGCCCGGCTCAGCGCGGTGACTGGCTTCAGAGCGAGCAGCGCGGCGTCGGTATCACCCACCGCACCGACGAGGAAGACTGTCGCCGACCCGTGCACACCGCCCAGATCCACCTCCAACGGCGGCGGCCGCCGCGCCAACCCGTCCGCCACGACGCGCAACTGCTCGGGCGACAACTGCCCCTCACGCTCCCGGCCGCCTTCACGCTCCTCGCGTGCCAAGTCCTCCGCGCGCTCGCCACGCTGCTCGGCGCTGCCCGCTTCGGCGGGTGGGGCGATCCCCGCGGACGCCAGGAGGCGGGCCATCCGGTCGACGACGGCCAGCGGCAGATCGTGCTCGCGCCGGAGCACCGCCAGTACGCCGGACGCGCCCGCGCCGTGCGAGATCGCCTGCGCCAACGCGTCGCCGCGCCTGACCAGGTCGACCAGGGCTTCGCGGCGCTGATCGGCCTGGGCGGCCGAGGCGGCCTGGGTGATCGCGGTGAACGGTACGTCGATCGAGATCTGCAGCAGCGGTACGCCGTACTGCTCGCAGGCCCGGATCAGCTCGTCCGGCGTCTGTGGTGACGCCGCCCGGAGGCCGTAGACGATCCCGGCCGCGCCGGCCCGCTGGACGGCCGCCACGAACACGCTCGGCGGCGTCTCGGGCAGCCAGAGGCCGTTGGTGAGGACGATCTCGCCCTCACGCAGGTACGGCGAGGGGTCGGGCAGTTCGGTGTTGTGCACCCAGAGCACCTCGCGCTCGAGGCTGCCGTCGGCGCCGGCGACGAGCAGGTCGAGCTCCAGCGAGGGGTCCTGCAGGAGCACGGCCAGTGTCAGCACGGTGCGAATCTACCGAAACGACGAGCGGCCCGGGGGAGGTGATCACTCACCTCTCCCGGGCCGCTCGGTTCTGCTCTAGTCCTTCTTGCCCTCGTCGAGGTCCTCGTCGGCGTCGAGATCCTCGGCCGAGTCCTCGACAGCGTCCGCGTCGTCCTCGTCGGCGACCTCGTCCGCGTCGTCGTCGGCGTCGTCATCGGCGTCGTCATCGGCGTCGACGTCCTCGTCGGCCTCGGGCTCGTCGGTGACCTCGATGATCGTGTCTTCGTCGTCCTCGTCGTCGAGGTCGGTGAAGTGCAGACCCTCGAGCTCGGCCGCGCGCTCAGCGGCTCCGGTGGAGCCGTCCTGGTCGGCGCCCGCGGCGCGGTGGAACCAGATCAGCGCGTCGTCGGTCCGGCCGGCCTCGGCCAGCGCGTCGGCGTACGCGTACCGCAGGCGCGGCAGCCAGTCGGCGCGCGTCCGCTTGGTCAGCTCCGGCACCTCGAGGGTCTGGATCGCGGCGGCGGTCTGGCCCATGTCGCGCCGGGCGCCGGCGGCCACGATCAGCATCTCGATCTGGGTGGACTCCTCGAGCTGCAGGACGATCGGCTCCCGGGACAGCGCCAGCGCCTTCTCCGGGCGGCCGAGTGCGCGCTCGCAGTCGGCCATCATCGCCAGCACCTCGTGGTTGCCGGTCATCCGGCGTACGGCGCGGAACTCGGTCAGCGCCTCGTCGTAGTGCTCAGCCAGGTACGCCGTGATGGCGACCGCTTCGCGGACCCCACCCAGACGCGCGGCGAGCCGGCGGGCGACGCGGGCGTGCTGGTACGCGAGCTCCGGCTCGTCGTCGAGGAACCGGCCGGACGCGACCAGGTGCTGGGCGACCAGATCGGCCAGGCTGCGCGGCAACGACCGCAGCTCCGCCTTGACCCCGCGGTCGAGCTCGGCCCCGGTGATCCCTTCCGGAATCTTCGGGTCGTCCCGGCGCGGACCGGCCTTCTCCTCGTCCCGACGGTCGTTACGCCGGTCGTCACGGCCGCGAACGTCCCTACGCCCGGCAACCCGCTCGTTCGGCCGAGGCGTCCCGGTGCCACGCTGATCGCGCCCACCGCGCTCTTCCCGCCGGAACCCACCAGACCGCTCACCGCCACGGGCCCCACGGTCATCCCGCGAGTACCCACCAGACCGCTCACCACCGCGCGACCCGCCACGGTCGTCCCGCGAGTACCCGCCAGAGCGCTCGCCGCCACGGGATCCACGGTCATCCCGCTGGAACCCACCGGAGCGCTGCCCACCACGGTCGTCGCGCTGGAAGCCACCCGAGCGCGGTCCACCACGGTCGTCGCGCTGGTAACCGCCGGAGCGCTCGCCTCCGCGGTCGTCCCGCTGGAACCCACCCGAACGCTGCCCACCACGGTCATCACGCTGGTACCCGCTGCGGTCGTCACGCCGGTAGCCACCCTCGCGGGAGCCTCCACGGTCGTCACGGTCGTTAGAGCGGTAACCGCCACGGTCGTCTCGCGAGCCGCCGCGGTCGTCGCGCCGGTCGCGACGGAAGCCTTCGTCGTCGCGGCGGCCGCGGTACCCACCGCGGTCGTCACGCGAGTCACCGGAGAGCTGTCCCTTGAAGGGGTCCCTCTCCGCCTTGTCGTCCCCACGGGAGCCGGCGAACCCACGCCGGTTCTCACCGTCACGCGGTGCACCACCAGTACGAGGAGCGCCCCCGCTGCGAGGACCTCCACCCGTACGAGGAGCTCCGCCGGAACGCGGCGCACCACCGGAGCGCGGCCCACCTGCGCGCGGACCGTCTCCACGACCCGATGCACCCCGGTAGCCCGAGCCACCAGAGGAACCGGAGCCGCTCGAGCCGGAGTTGCCGGAGCCGGAGCGGCCACGGCCAGTGGAGTCGGAACGCCCACCGCCTGCTCGACCGGGACGGCCGGCGCCGCCGGACGAACCACGGCGATCACCCGAGCCGGGACGGGGGTTACGAGGTGGCGTAGCCACGGTGACTCCTAACGGTCGTGCGGAGGTGTTGCGCTCAACAGACAAAAGTACAGGGTCGGACGCGGTGCTCCGGCCCCCACAAATGTTAAGGGCCACCCCGGTGTGGGGTGGCCCTTAACAGTGTGAATGTCCGGCGACGTCCTACTCTCCCACGACCTCCCGGTCGCAGTACCAT